>NZ_VOSC01000023.1 GCF_007997385.1 Seonamhaeicola algicola | reverse complement strand
GCAATGCGTTTGCGTTCGGCGGCTTCTACCTTGGCTATGGAATCTAAACGACGTTTTTCTTTTTCAATCTTGTCTTTGTTAACAATTTGATATAGTTTTTGTCTACGCGCCTCTTCTTCTTGTATTCTACGCTCATGCTCTTTATCTTGAAAATCAAAATATAAATCTTCTATAGCATCATTAACTTCTAAATCTTCTATAGTAACTAAACCAACCCAGTCTTTAAATTGAATTTTATAATTATCATTACCTAAATAAGCAATTACAATACATTTTTGGCCTTCTTTAAAACTAGCTATAGGTTTTGTTAATTGATTTTTGGTTTCATCTACATTTTTGTATAGTTTCCCTTCTTGAGAAAAACGTGAGGATATACTAACATCTTGCGCAAAAGACATCATACAAAAAAGCAGAACTGTATAAAAGCAAATATGTTTTACCATAGATATAACTAGACGCATGATACTAATAACATTGCGTTTTAAAAGTTTATTTTTATAGATTTAGGGCTACAAATTATAATTTATATTGCATAAAAGTAATATATATTATAATAAAAAACCCATACAAATAACTATATGGGTTTTAATTTATAAAATTGCTAGTTAATTAGCTAACTTTTTGACTTTGTTTTAGTTTCATTTTTTCTAATAACATAAGCTCATGCTGAATTTCTTCTTTACGCTGGTTGAACTTACGTAATTTTTCATCTCTTATTTTTTGATTAGCAATAAGGCGTTGCTTTTTAAGCTCTTCTTGTTCTTGCTGAATTTTGAGATTCTTTTTTTGTTTTATTTTTTCTTGGACTACAGATAAATACGCAAAACCGTACATGCTTAGAAACAGTAGTGCTATTATCCCCAAAATAATATAACCGTTATCCATGATTTAAATGCTATAAATTAATTGTTTAGTGATTTATTTTAAGACTTTCTTAACAAAGCCCTTAATCATGAATAAAGTTAAAAAATATTGGCTTGTGAGTAAAATAAAAAAGGTAAAGTACCTAAAAAACTAGCTGAAAGTAACTTATGAATTACAGACTACTTTTTGTGGTATAATTTTTACTTTACAATTTTATATTTTTTTCCATTCCAATTTAAAAATCCACCGTATAAATTGTAAATTTTATTGAATCCTGCTGATTTAAAAGCCTCTGTACTTTTAGCGCTTCTTCTGCCTGATTTACAGTACACATATACTGGTTTTGTTTTATCTAAAACGTCAATGTTTTTATTAAAATTTTCAGATAGAAAATCTATGTTCACTGAGGTTTCAATGTGCCCTTGGCTAAACTCCTGGGGTGTTCTTACGTCAATTAATTGTATGGTTTCTTTACTAAGAGTTTCAGCCAACTCTTCAGCAGATATATTTGTATAATTATTTTGAGCATTTATGCTATTACAACTAAAAAACAATACACATAAGAGTGTGCAAACTACCATTTGAAATAGTTTCATACAATTAGTTTTTTTCAACAACATCACCAGTCCAATCTAACATGCCTCCTTCTAAATTATAGGCATTTTCAAAGCCCATTTCTTCCATGATGGCGCATGCTTGTCCGCTTCTATTTCCAGATCTGCAATACACGTAATAATTTTTATTTTTATCTAGTTTATCTATTTCATCAATAAAGGCATCACCTAAATAAAAATCTATATGAACAGCGTTTGGTATTATACCTTCTGCAACTTCGGCATCTGTTCTTACATCTAAAACAACTGCATTATCATCATTGGCTAGTTGTTCTGCCCATTCTTCTTGTGTTAAATCTTCCATTTTAAATATTTTGATAACAAAATTAGTGTTTATATAATTTATAGACGAAAAAAATCTGAAGCATTACACTTCAGATTTCTAAAATAAAATATGATTTTTATTAATTTTTTATAGTACAACCAATAGCTTTTGTTTCTTTTTCTGGTACTTCATTACCATTAATTAAAGCATCAACAGCATTTTCAACATATTTAGTTGTTACAGCCTTGGCATTTTTATAATTATCATCAATAGCTCCAATATATTTTACTATGTTGCCTATTCCTGTTTTTTTCAATACGAAAACATGTGGCGTTTTAGTTGCTCCAAATTTTGGGTATACATCTTGGTTTTCATCAATTAAATACGGGAATGTGAATCCTTTTTCTGCAGCGCGTTGTTTCATTGCTTGTAAATTATCACCTGGTACTACACTGGTATTATTGGGCATAATTGCTATTACCGGATACCCTTTTGGCGCATATTTTTTATCTAAAGCTACTATTCTATCTTCATACATTACAGCGTATGGGCATGTATTGCAAGTAAAGGTTATTATAAAACCTTTTGCATCTTTATAGTTAGATAACGACACCTTTTTACCATCAATATTTTTTAGTGAAAAATCTTCAGCAATATCACCAATTTTATAACCATCTGTTGTGTAATTTGTTGGTGTAGTAAACATAACCGATAGCACAGTTACAAAAGCTAACGTTAATAATTTAATTGTTGTACTCATTGTTTTTTGTTTAAAATTTTTGAAGTTCGTTTTCTAATTCGTCATACGTGAATGATTGCTCATAAAAACCACGTTTGTTATTTTTATATATGATAGTTGCTGGTATAGAACCAGACCAATTTTCACTTACTTTAGGTATCCAACTATTAGCATCTGCATCATCTAAAACTACTACTTTACTTTTTAAATTATGTGTTTTTATAAAAGGTTTTAACTTGGTTTCATATTGATGCGGAAAATCTAAACTCACCAAAATTACCTCTACATTTTTGCTGTTGTAATTAGCCTGTAACTTTTCAAAATAAGGTAATTCTTTTACACATGGCGCACACCAAGTAGCCCAAAAATTTATTACATATGTTTTTCCATCGGTTTTATTTAAAAGCGGACTTAATCCTTCAAAATCATAAACTTCTAAATCAAAATCTTGTGTTTTTAATTCGGCTTCATTTTGCGCTACATTATCAGTTTTATCAACAGCTTTTTGTTCTACTTTGCTGTTACAGCTTAATAAAATTATAGCTAAAAAAACAGAAGCGCTTATTTTCATTTGTATGCTTGCTTTAAACTTTTGCATTATCATATTCTTAAATACGTATAAAAATAACTAATGGATGTTTTAAACATTCATCGTTTAACATTTTTTTAATTAAAAATTCAAGTAAAGTATTGTATAATTATGTTTTCATTTTTATATTTGAAGCAGAAAATAATTTACAATGAATATATCTTTAAATAATACTTGGTGGTGGTGCTTTCGAAACTAAAATTCGTGAAGTAACACCTAGTATATTTAAAATTGAAATATAAATAAAGGCTTGTCATTCACGACAAGCCTTTTTTCTTTGCTTATTACCAATATGTAGGCATAAAAAACAAACAAAATGAAAACATTTAATCTTTTTACACACCATAAAAAAATATTAACCGATACTATTACGCCGGTAACCGTTTATTATAAAATACGCGATAAATACCCAAATAGTATATTGTTAGAAAGTGGTGACTACCACCGCAACCATAAAAATTTCTCATATATATGCTTCAACCCAATTGCTTCTATTAAAATTGAAAATGAAGTTATATCTCAAACCTTTCCTGATGGAAGTACTACCCAAACTACCATTGATAGTAATGTAAGTGTGGTTGATGAAATTTATAAATTCACAAAACGATTTAATACATCTTGTGATGAAAACTTCAAATTTATAAACAACGGTATTTTTGGTTACACAGCCTATGATGCTGTTAGATATTTTGAAGATATTGAAATTAGTAAAAAAGAAGATTCAGTTAGTATTCCTGATGTGTATTACGCGGTTTATAAAAACATTATAGCCATAAATCATTTTAAAAACGAAGCCTACATTTTTGCACATTGTTATGATGATATGGATAACAACATACATGATATTGATGCGTTAATTAATGTTCAAAATTTTGCTTCATATAAATTTACCGCTAAAAACAATATACAATCTAACTTAACGGATGATGAGTTTAAAGAACAGGTAAAACTGGCTAAAAAACACTGCCAACGTGGTGATGTGTTTCAATTAGTATTATCGCGCCGTTTTTCTCAAGAATTTACTGGCGACGATTTTAATGTATACCGCGCCCTACGAAGCATAAACCCATCGCCTTATTTATTTTATTTTGATTATGGCGATTTCAAAATATTTGGCAGCTCACCCGAAGCACAACTTATAGTTACCAATGGTTTAGCCGAAATTCATCCCATTGCAGGAACTTTTAAACGTACTGGCGATGAAGAGCAAGACGAAATTTTAGCCGAAAAACTAAAAAATGATGACAAAGAAAATGCCGAACACGTTATGCTTGTAGATTTGGCAAGAAACGATTTAAGTAGACATGGTAATAACGTTAATGTAGAAACTTATCGCGAAGTTCAATTTTTCTCGCACGTTATTCATTTAGTAAGTAAAGTTACTGGCAAAAAGCACAACGCTACCTCTACAATGCAAGTGGTTGCAGACACCTTTCCTGCAGGAACATTAAGTGGTGCGCCAAAACATATGGCTATGCAACTTATTGAAAAATATGAAAAAACTAGCCGTGGTTATTACGGTGGCGCTATTGGTTTTATGGATTTTGAAGGCAACTTTAACCACGCCATAATGATTCGCACTTTTTTAAGTAAAGATTACAAACTAAACTGGCAAGCAGGTGCTGGTATGGTTTCAAAATCGGATGAAGACAGTGAAACCCAAGAAGTTTATAACAAACTAGGTGCGCTTAAAAAAGCTATTAAAGTGGCCGAGGAAATATAGCCTAAGTTTGAAGTTTGAAATGTCATTTTTTGGTTCGTTTTGTATCAAGACAAAATGAACTTAAAACAATAAAAGTTTAATTAAAAAAGATTCCTGTTTTTACAGGAACAAGAAAATGAAAAAAATATTAGTTATAGACAATTACGACAGTTTTACATACAATCTTGTACATTATTTAGAAGATTTAAACTGTGAAGTTACTGTTGTTAGAAACGATAAATTACAATTAGAAGATGTTGAACCATTCGATAAAATTGTATTATCTCCAGGACCAGGAATTCCAGACGAAGCTGGCCTTTTAAAAGCTATTATTGAAAAATACGCAGCAACAAAAAGTATTTTTGGTGTGTGTTTAGGGCAACAAGCTATTGGTGAAGTATTTGGAGGTTCTTTAGAAAATTTAGATGATGTTTACCATGGCGTTGCAACCAACGTAACTTTAAGCGTTGATGATGAATATATTTTTGAAGGTTTAAATAAAAACATTGAAGTTGGCCGTTACCACTCATGGGTTGTAAATGCAAATTTACCAGAAAGTTTAGAAGCAACATCCTTTGATGAAAACGGGCAAGTAATGTCATTACGCCATAAAACCTATGATGTTCGCGGTGTGCAATACCATCCCGAATCGGTTTTAACACCAGACGGAAAAAAAATATTAGAAAACTGGGTGAATCATTAGAAGACGGAAGATGGAAGACGGAAGATGGAAGACGGAAGACGGAAGATGGAAATTCATCAAACAGTTTAAGTTAAAAAAGTAATTAAGCAGAAAATCAAGTCCCTAATTTCGACATAGTCGAAAACATCAATCTGCAGAAATAGAGAATGTAAAACGTAACTGCGAAGCGTAGCTTCAAGCATGAAGTTTTAAAGTGAACGTTCCGGAGGAATTTCCTCAGATTGATTTGATTTTTTGGTTCGTTTTGTATCAAGACAAAATGAACATTTAAATTAATAAAATACGAAAACGGAAGTAAACTCTCTCTATTAAAGAGAATTTAACAAAGGACATGAAAAACATACTAAACAGACTAATAAACCACGAAACCCTCACCACACAAGAGGCAAAACAAATTATTGTAAACATATCCAACGATATGTACAACCCTAGCCAAATTGCATGTTTCTTATCGGTTTTTATGATGCGAAGCATTACGTTAAATGAGTTACAGGGCTTTAGAGATGCGCTTTTAGAACTTTGCATTCCTATCGATTTAAGTGAGTTTAATGCCATTGATATTGTAGGAACTGGTGGCGATGGTAAAAACACATTTAACATTTCAACGTTATCATCTTTTATAACAGCAGGCGCCGGTGTTCAGGTTTCAAAGCATGGTAATTATGGCGTGTCATCAACATCGGGCTCATCAAATGTTATGGAGCATTTGGGTGTTAAATTTTCAAACAACGAAGATTTTTTAAAACGCTGCGTAGACCAAGCCGGAATATGTATTTTACATGCACCACTCTTCCACCCTGCCATGAAAAATGTAGCTCCAATTAGAAAAGAACTAGGTGTAAAAACATTTTTTAACATGTTAGGGCCAATGGTAAATCCGTCGTTTCCAAAAAATCAATTATTAGGTGTTTTTAATTTAGAGGTGTTGCGTTTATATAGCTTCTTATATCAAAATACCGATAAAAATTACAATATAGTTTTTGCTCTTGATGGTTATGATGAAATATCGCTAACCGGAAAAGCTAAAATAGTTTCCAATCATTCAGAAACTATTTTTTCGCCAGAACAATTAGGGCTTAAAACCATAAAGCAAGAAGCCATTTATGGTGGCGATACCATTGCAGATGCTGCAAACATATTTGTCGATATAATATCTGGTAAAGGTACCGAAGCCCAAAACAATGTGGTTTGTGCCAATGCAGGATTAGCCATTGCAACAAGCAAACAAATTACACATAAAGCCGGTTTTGAACTAGCCAAAGAATCGTTATTTTCTGGTAAAGCAAAACAAAGTTTAGATAAATTAATTGAATTGAGTAAATAGATTTAGTTGAAGTTAGAAGTTAGAAAGATTAAAATTTTAGAATAGAACAAGAAATAAAAGAAACAAAAATTAAAAAAATTCAAGTCCCTTTTCAATTCGTAGAATTGATTGTCAAGGCGCAGAATAGATGAAGAAAAGCTCCGAAATCAGGAGAACGTAGTTCGACGCGGAGTTTTCAAATCGGTTTTTCTTCAGACATAATCTGAAGAAAAAATTCCTCGACTTGAATGTCCTTTTTTGATTCGTTTTTTGGACAAGCAAAAAATGAATTACTAATAAAAAATGAAATGAATATTTTAGACAAAATAGTAATAGATAAACGCAAAGAAGTAGATTTAAGAAAATCATTAATCCCTACTTCGCAACTAGAACAATCTGTTTTATTTACAAGAACAACCACCTCATTGGCTCAAAATTTAAAAAATAGCAAGTCTGGAATAATCGCTGAGCATAAGCGACGTTCGCCTTCAAAATCTGTAATAAATAACGGTTTAAATGTTCAAGATGTAGCCATAGGTTATGAAAACGCAGGTGTTTGCGGGATGTCGGTTTTAACCGATGGAAAATATTTTGGTGGCTCTCTAGACGATTTACTAACCGCAAGAGCCAGTTGCAATTTACCACTATTACGTAAAGAATTCATTATTGATGAATATCAAATTCTTGAAGCCAAAGCTTACGGCGCCGATGTTATTTTACTAATTGCAGCTATTTTAACCAGAGACGAAATCAAACAATTTTCAGAATTAGCCAAAAGTTTAAAGTTAGATGTGCTTTTAGAAGTTCATAACGAAGATGAATTACACAAATCCATAATGCCAAGTTTAGATATGTTAGGTGTTAATAACCGAAATTTAAAAACGTTCGATGTTAGCCTAAACACCAGCAAAGCATTAAGCAAAATAATTCCAAACGATTTTGTAAAAGTATCAGAAAGTGGCATAAGCAATATTGAATCTATTAAAGAATTACAACCTTACGGATACCAAGGTTTTTTAATAGGAGAAAATTTTATGAAAACCAATAACCCAGGTGAAAGTGCAACAGTATTTATTAATAGCCTCATCTAATTTTTTTAAATGGAAACAGTTTAATAAAACGCTAAATTTACTATGGAAAAGACAAAAACAATGCAACAAAACCTCAGTAATTCTGCAAAAACTGACATGCAGCTTAAAATTTGCGGCATGAAATACCAAGATAACATTAAGCAAGTAGCTGCTTTAAAACCAGATTATCTTGGATTTATATTTTATGAAAAATCACCGAGACATTTTGATGGTGTTATGCCACAATTACCAGAAGGCATAAAAAAAACAGGCGTTTT
The DNA here is from genome assembly GCF_007997385.1 of Seonamhaeicola algicola. GTDB lineage: Bacteria > Bacteroidota > Bacteroidia > Flavobacteriales > Flavobacteriaceae > Seonamhaeicola > Seonamhaeicola algicola. Next base: position 29,254 of record NZ_VOSC01000023.1, on the reverse strand, counting down.
TGTTAATGAAAATTTAAACACCGTTATTGAAACTGTTAACAAATTTAAACTGCAAGCAGTACAATTACATGGCGAAGAATCGGCGTTTTATTGCAATATGCTAAACACTTCAAAACAACTAAATGAACCCGTTGAAGTTATAAAAGTGTTTTCTGTTAAAGATGGTTTTAATTTTGAGGTTTTAAAACAATATGAAAACGTTTGTGATTACTTCCTTTTTGATACAAAAGGCAAACTACCTGGAGGCAATGGCTATACATTTGATTGGAGCCTATTAAACAACTACCCTTCAACAAAACCTTATTTTTTAAGCGGTGGCATAGGGCTAGATCAAGTTGATGACATAAAAAAATTTAAAGAAAGTAAAGCTGCAAAATATTGCTATGCTTTAGATGTAAATAGTAAATTTGAAATAGCTCCCGGCCTAAAAAACATAGCTATTTTAAAAGAATTTCAAAATAAATTGAGTGATAAAACCATGCAAGAAAATTATAATGTAGATGACAAAGGGTATTATGGCAATTTTGGTGGTGCTTACATTCCTGAAATGTTATACCCCAACGTTGAAGAGTTACGCCAAAACTACCTTAAAGTTATGGCAGAACCAGAATTTAAAAAAGAATTTGATAAGCTTTTAAAAGATTACGTAGGGCGTCCATCGCCGTTGTATTTTGCAAAACGCCTTTCAGAAAAATATAATACCAAAATTTATTTAAAGCGCGAAGATTTAAACCACACAGGCGCACACAAAATTAACAATACCATTGGCCAAATTTTAATGGCACAACGTTTGGGCAAAAAACGTATAATTGCCGAAACTGGTGCAGGCCAACACGGTGTAGCTACAGCAACCGTTTGTGCATTAATGGGCTTAGAGTGTATTGTTTATATGGGTGAAATTGATATTGCAAGACAAGCACCAAACGTAGCCCGTATGAAAATGCTAGGCGCAACAGTAATTCCTGCAAAATCAGGCAGTCGTACTTTAAAAGATGCTACCAACGAAGCCATTCGCGATTGGATTAACAATCCCGTAGATACGCATTACATTATTGGTTCTGCTATTGGTCCGCATCCATATCCAGACATGGTTACGCGTTTTCAATCAGTCATTTCCGAAGAAATTAAATGGCAATTAAAAGAACATGAAGGTAGAGAAAACCCAGATTACGTTGTGGCATGTATTGGTGGTGGTAGTAACGCCGCTGGTACTTACTACCACTTTTTGCATGAACCAAATGTAAATATTATTGCTGTTGAAGCAGCTGGTTTAGGTGTAAACTCTGGCGAAAGTGCAGCAACATCTGTATTAGGTAAAGAAGGCATTATTCATGGCTGTAAAACACTGTTAATGCAAACTAACGACGGACAAATAACCGAGCCCTACTCTATTTCGGCAGGGTTAGATTATCCTGGTGTTGGCCCAATGCACGCACATTTAGCAAAAACAGGTCGTGCAGAATTTATGTCTATTACCGATGACGAAGCCATGAAATCCGGTTTAGAGTTGTGTGAATTAGAAGGTATTATACCTGCCATTGAAAGTTCGCATGCACTAGCTATTTTCAAACAAAAACAGTTTAAACCCAATGATGTGGTGGTAATGAGTTTATCGGGAAGAGGCGATAAGGATTTGAATAATTATATTGAGTATTTTAAAATATAAATTTGTTACTTTTTTCATTTCCGAGAAATCGGAATCTAAGAGATTATGGAAGTTCATTATGTATACATACTAACAAATAAAAACCACACAGTTTTATACATTGGAAGAACAAAACAATTGAAAGAAAGACTAAAACAGCACAAAAACAATAATTCAAAATCTTTTACTGGAAAATATAACGTAACAAAACTTGTTTATTTTGAAACAACAAAATACGTTAACAACTCCATAAAAAGAGAACGTCAAATAAAAAAATGGAATAGAGAATGGAAAATCAGTTTAATAAATAGTTTAAACCCAGACTGGAAAGATCTTTCATCTTACATTTAAAATAGATTCCCTCATACGAGGGAATGAAAAAATTCATTTTCAATGAACAGAATAAACCAAAAACTACAAGAAAACAAAAAACTACTGTCTATATATTTTACAGCAGGTTATCCAAGCTTAAATGATACCGTTTCTATAATTCAAGACCTTGAAAAAAATGGTGTTGATATGATTGAAATTGGCCTACCTTTTAGTGACCCATTAGCCGATGGGCCAACCATTCAAGATAGCTCAACGCAAGCCTTAAAAAATGGTATGACAACTGAAGTGCTTTTCAACCAGTTAAAAGACATTCGTAAAACGGTAAATATTCCATTAATAATTATGGGATACTTTAACCCTATGCTACAATACGGTGTTGAAGCGTTTTGTAAAAAATGTAAAGAAATTGGTATTGATGGTTTAATAATACCCGATTTACCAGTTGATGTTTACCATGAAGAATACCAAGCAACATTTGAAAAATATGGCTTAATAAACGTATTTTTAATAACACCACAAACTAGTGATGAACGTATTCGTTTCATAGACTCTGTATCTAACGGTTTTATTTACATGGTAAGTAGTGCTAGTACAACTGGTGCAAAATCTGGCTTTGGTAATGAGCAAGCAGCGTATTTTGAGCGTATTAATAGCTTAAATTTAAAAAATCCGCAAATTGTAGGTTTTGGTATAAGTAATAATAGCACTTTTAAAGCCGCAACAAAATATGCTAAGGGCGCCATAATTGGTAGTGCTTTTGTGAAACATATTACCGCTAACAACGCACAAAATATTGATGCGTTTGTAAATTCAATTTTAAAATAAAACACAAAAATAATGGCTAAAAAAGAAAAGGTTGTAATTATAGGCGCAGGTTTTGCAGGTTTGCGTATTGCACAAGATTTAATAAATCATCCGGCCTATGATGTACTTTTAATAGACAAACATAATTTTCATCAATTTCAGCCATTAATGTACCAAGTAGCATCGGCACGTTTAGAACCCGCAAGTATATCATTTCCTTTAAGAAAAGTTTTTCAGCGAGCTAAAAATGTAAAAATTAGAATAACAAAAGTTGAAAATATTAATACTGAAGAAAACTATATTTCAACCACCATTGGTACGTTTAATTATGATCATTTAGTTATTGCTATAGGATGCACCACTAACTATTTCAATAATAAAAATTTAGAAGATTATGCTTACCCAATGAAAACCATTCCGGAGGCCATTCAGCTAAGAAATAGAATTTTACAAACTTTTGAAGATGCTTTAAATTGTAAAGATGATAACCACCTACAAGCATTACTAAATTTTGTTATTGTTGGTGGCGGACCAACGGGTGTAGAGTTAGCGGGTGCTTTAGCCGAAATGAAAAAGAACATTTTACCTAAAGATTACCCTGATAAAGATTTTTCAAAACTTACTATTTATCTTTTAGAAGGCGCTCCACACACCTTAAACCCTATGAGTAAAGGTTCACAAACAAAATCACAAGAATATTTAGAAGATTTAGGAGTTATTGTAAAAACAAACACCCTAGTAAATGATTATGATGGTAATGTAGTAGCCTTAAATACTGGCGAAAAAATAACCTCAAAAAATGTTATTTGGGCTGCTGGCGTTACAGGTAATATTATTAACGGTTTACCCCAAAATTGTATTACACGTGGTAATCGTTTAGTAGTTAATAGGCATAATAAAATTGACGGTTTAAACGGTGTATATGCTTTAGGAGATATAGCTTATATGGAAACGCCTAATTACCCAAAAGGGCATCCGCAACTAGCAGGCGTAGCCCTACAACAAGCTAAGCTTCTTGCTAAAAATTTAAAAAATAGTGCTAAAAACAAACCTCAAAAAGTATTTGAATATATAGATAAAGGTTCAATGGCAACCATAGGAAAACGTAAAGCCGTGGTAGATTTACCAAAATTTAGTTTTCAAGGGCGTTTAGCATGGTTTACGTGGATGTTTATTCACCTTATGCTTATTTTAAGTGTGAAAAACAAGCTTCTAATTTTTATGAATTGGAGTATAAGCTACTTTAGTAATGATAGTACTTTGCGTATTTTAATGAAACCTGTAAATAACCGTGTTAAAACCAAATAAACATGCCATTAAACATTGTTTTATTTGAACCTGAAATACCCAACAATACCGGTAATATTGGAAGATTAGCATTGGCTTCTGGCTGTAAACTTCATTTAGTTAAACCTTTTGGTTTTGAAATAGATGATGCCAAATTAAAACGTGCTGGTTTAGATTATTGGCCACATTTACAGGTTATTTATTACGATAGCATTTCGGAATTCTTCAATATAAACGGATCAAAAAAACTTATATTCCTGTCTAGCCACGGAACAAAAAACCATTGGGATATTCCGTTTGAAGATAATATGTTTTTAATTTTTGGAAAAGAATCTGTTGGCTTACCCAAACATATTATTGAAACCTATGAATCTTCACTTTTTAAAATTCCTATTTATAATGAAAAAGTACGCAGTTTAAACCTATCAAACGCTGTAAGTATTATTGTTTATGAAGGTTTACGCCAATTAACTTTTAAGTAAATCTACCAATGCTGGTTTTAAATGATGATGTTGAAAATAAAATCCGCTATCTTCAACTTTTTTACTACTTACGCGCTGGCTATCAAACAAAATAGTGTGCATTTCACCTAATACTAATTTCATAAAAAACTTAGGAATATTGGGTAAAAAAAGCGGTTTGTGTAAAATATTTGCTATGGTTTTTGTAAGCTCATTATTAGACACCGGATTAGGCGATACAGCATTGTAAACACCCTCTAATTTATGTTCTAAAACATGCATAAAAATATTGGCTAAATCATCAATATGAATCCATGACTGCCATTGCTTACCAGTACCAAAAGCAGCACCAACACCAAGTTTAATTGGCTTTACCATTTGTTGAAGCGCACCACCTTGGTTTGCTAAAACTAAACCAATTCTAATTTTAGCAGCAGGTATGTTTACTTTTGAAAAACCATCTATAGCTTGCTCCCACGCATGTACAACATTTGCTAAAAATGTGCTATCTTTTCCTTTAAAATCTTCTTCGTAATAATTAGTTTGAGAATCAGGATAAATACTAATTCCGCTAGCCGAAATTACTTGTTTTATACCATGTGTTTCGCCTTTTAATGCATTAATTAGTACTTCAGCAGATTTTGTTCTACTAAGTAAAATTTCTTTCTTATAACTTTTTGTCCAACGTTTTGCTACTGTGGCTCCTGCTAAATGAATTATAGCATCAACATTTTTAAAACATGCTGTATCAATATCATTAGTTTCAGGATTCCAATAAAAACCCTGATAGTTTTCAGTACTTTTAATTTTAGATTTACTTGTGGTTAAATAATTTACGGTAATATCTTTTTCATGACAGCGTTTTACAATCTCTTGTCCAATCATACCCGTAGCACCTGTAATTAAAACTTTCATCATTCAATTTTTAATTAAAAATACAAAACCATTATTGCAATAACTAGCTATTTAGCTAAGGTTTAACAGTTATAAGTAGACACGTAAAAATTTAAGTTATTTATTGTTAAATATTTAAGAAATTTCTCTTTAATTTAAATTACCATTAACATATGAATGTAGCAGATATTAGTATATATGTGACGCTTTATACTGAAGAAATAACATGTTTTGTGGCTCTAAGCATTTCGCGCTTTCCTGGTGGTCCTGGTAATTTTTCAACCAAAAAACCAACAGCTTGCATAGCCCTTCGTACACTTCCTTTAGCGGCATAGGTAACCAAAACACCTTCATTTTTTAAGGCTATATACATTTTTTTGAATATACTTTCCGTCCATAATTCGGGTTGAACTCTAGCTCCAAAAGCGTCAAAATATATAAGATTGAACTTATTTTCATAATCAATATCATCAAAAAACTTTTCTTGTTTGGTTAATGTAAATGTATTAGAAATTTGATGTGTTTTTTCCCAAGTTAAAGCATGTAATTCATTGAAAAATGATGTTTCAACATGTAATGCTTCTGCATAATTTAGTTTAGTAACTTCATCAAAAGAAACAGGGTAACCTTCTACCCCAACATAATTTACTGGTATTTTAAGTTTACTAGATTCAATATAAGTTATTAATGCATTTAAACCTGTGCCAAAACCAATTTCAAGAATAGATAATTCGTTTTGCACATTTTCATTGATACTTTTTTGAACAAAATTTGATGCATTTAAATGGCTTATATAGTGTAAACCATGCTTAATAAACACATGATATGCCTCTTGAATTGCTCCGTGTTTTGAGTGGTATTGTTCATTCCATTCAGGAATATGAATGGTTGCAGAACCATCGGCAGTAATTATAATTTCGCGTTTCAATGTAACGTTTTATTGCACTATTAATACGCCATCGGCTTCAAACGAAAATGTTTTTTTAGGCTGTGTTATAGCCGCAATTTCTTCGGCAGATTTCCCTGCATCTTCTGCGTAGTGTTGCAATTCTTCAACGGGTACTTCATTAACAAATGCTTTGCCGTTTACAATAACTTGTTTGCCAGTAATATCTTTTGGTACAAAAAAACCGTAGTCTTTAAATTTTACCATAGTTTCATTACCATTTCCTAAATCTAAAGTCATCCAACAGCCTTTTGCCTGACATACATTTTTAACTGTTGCTACCATTTTAGAATTTATACTATCGCCCACATTCATATCTTTAAAATGCGCCAACATTGATGCAGACGCAATAGCATCATCTGCAATAATTTCTTTTCCAAAAGATGCATAAGTAAGCTTTTCTTTTGTTTTTTTAGTTTCTTCAACCTTTTTCTTGCAAGAATTTAACATTAACACACTAATAACTGCAACAATAAATAGCCTCATAGTATAAAAATTTCAATTTTAAATGATTTATGTAAAGATACCCTTTTTTTACAAACCTTTTATTTAACTTTGTTCGATAAAATTACAGGCTTATGAGCACAATAATCAATGATATTGAGGTTATAAAAACAAAGTCTTCTAAAATAAATGAAGTAGACTTTGATAATTTGAAGTTTGGAAGTGTATTTTCAGACCATATGTTGGTATGTGATTATAAAAATGGTAAGTGGCAAGCACCAAAAGTTATGCCTTACCAAGGAATTACATTAGATCCATCTGCAAAAATTTTCCATTACGGGCAATCTGTTTTTGAAGGCATGAAAGCTTACAAAGATGCCGAAGATAATGTTTGGTTATTTCGCCCGTTAGATAATTGCAAGCGTTTAAATATTTCATCAAAACGTTTAGCAATACCTGAATTGCCTGAAGATTATTTTATGGAAGGCCTAAAAGCTTTACTAGAAGTTGATAAAGATTGGATTCCTAAAAAGGATGGTAGCTCATTATACATTCGTCCGTTTGTATTTGCATCGGGTGAAGGTTTTCACGCATCACCTGCTGATGAATACAAGTTTTTAATTTGTACAGCGCCTTCAGGTTCTTATTTTTCTGGTGAAGTAAAAGTACTTATTGAAGAAAAATACTCACGCTCTGCAAATGGTGGTGTTGGTTTTGCTAAAGCAGGAGGTAATTATGCCGGCCAGTTTTACCCTACGCAATTAGCTAAAGAAAAAGGCTACCAACAAGTTATTTGGACAGATGATAATACCCACGAATATATAGAAGAAGCTGGTGCCATGAATATTTTTGTGAGAATTAATGATACACTAATTACAGGCCCAACAAGTGATAGAATTCTTGATGGTATTACCCGTAAAAGCATTATAGAATTAGCTAAAGCTGAAGGTATAAATGTTGACGTTAGAAAATTAAGAGTTGATGAAGTAGTTGAAGCCGCTAAAAATGGTTCGTTAAAAGAAATGTTTGGAGCTGGAACAGCCGCAGTAATTTCACCTATTGCCGGATTTGGATACAAAGGTGAAGATTATGATTTACCTAAAATGGACGATACTTACGCCAACTTTTTAAAGAAACGCATTACCGATATTCAAACAAACAAAGCTGAAGACCCATTTGGATGGCGTTATAAATTATAAAAAACGATTGCTTGGTTAAGCAAAGTATATAACACAATAAAAAAGATAGCAATGTCGCTATCTTTTTTATTTTCAATTTATTATGAGTAAATACTAAACTGTATTCCTTAAATAAAAGTTTATATTACTTTTCTAAAATAGCTTTTATATTTGGCTTAAAATAGTTTGGGCCTTTAAGTACTTTTCCGTCTTCTCTGTAGATTGGCTCACCATCTTCCCCTAATTTACTCATATTACTACGCTGTATTTCTTCAAAAACCTCTTCTATTTTATGTTGCAAACCATGTTCTATTATAGTACCGCATAAAATATAAAGCATATCACCTAAGGCATCAGCAACTTCAACTAAATCGTTATTATTGACTGCATCTAAGTACTCTTCGTTTTCTTCGCGCATTAACTTATAGCGTAATGTATTTTTATCGCTACCCAAATCTGCTTTTGGAGTTTCTCTATGCCCTATTTTAAATGCCGTATGAAATGCTTTAACTGCTTCTATTTTGTCTTTCATAAATTTTATATTTTGTAATTAACGCAAAAGCGAAAATCTCATCATTATTAATTAAATTTGCATAAAAGTAATTATATGTTTAGTAAGGGTCAAATAGTATTTGGTGTTTTATTTTTTATTGTATTTGCAATAATAATAGGGTTTATGTACCGTAAAGACTTGAAACTTCATAAACGTTTTTACAAAGGTAGTAGTTGGATATTGCTAGCCTTTATTTCCTTCATTTTATTTATTGCTGCTATTAAATTCTTTTTTAAGTAGATTTCTAGATTTTTTTTTGCAGTTAGAAAAAAAGAAAACTCAAGCTAGGAAAAATAATAATACACTTGTTATATAATAAAGCACGATTTTTCACGCAACCTTTTTGTGTGTAATACATCTACTTTATAACAAACACCAATAAACAAAATGAAAACACTTTTAGTAATTTCTATTCTATTAGTTGTTAATTTACTACTGCTAATATTTAGTGTTAACAAAAAAACAGAACCTTGATAAGTTAAAGTTCTGTTTTTTATTTTTATTTAAAAATAAATTACTAATTTATTTCTGGTAAAAAATTATAGTTTGCACTGTAATTTAGCATTTGTTCTTCAAATGTTTTTGGCTGCGTAACTTTTATAGCTGTAATTTCACCAGATGCATTAATTTCTGGTACTAAAACAGGGTTTACAAAACCTGAATATGGAGCCGATTTAAATTGTTTATTACGTTCTAAAACTTCAGCGTGAATTGCTTGATCTACTTTTACACCGTAACCTTCAACCAAAGCTTCAACAGCTTCAAAATCGCCTTCAGATTTTATACGTTGTGTTTCCTTTAATAATTCTCCAAAAAGTGCGTGCAACTTATCATAATCTGTAATATTAAAATAGGTTTTTCCGTTTTTGGTTACTTTTTCAATAACGTTATCTGCTTGCCCTTTTTCAAACACCCAAGCACTTACCCATTGCCTGTTACGCATGTGTGCTTCTTCAACATCATCACCTAAATTAAGTCTAATTAATTGGGTTAATAAACCGTTACGTATGTACCCATCATAAGCGGCTTTACCTACAGATTTCCAATCATCAACTAATCCTAATTCTTGTAATTTAGAATTGTATAAATAGTATAACCCAACTAAATCTGCACGACCTTCTTCTAAAGTAGATGCATAGTTTTTAAGTGTTTCTTTGGTTTCTCCAACACCCGGATTTAATTTACCCGAAGCATGCCCAATAACCTCATGTAATGCTGTGTGTAATTTATCGGCTAATTGCCCATATTTTTCTTCTAACTCAAACTCTTCATCATCATGCACAAACTCTTTAAGCCTGCCTGTACTACCTGCATTATTGTATGCGTGAATTATGTTTCCAAGAGATACAGATTTACTACCAACGGCAGCTCTAATCCAGTTTGCATTAGGCAAATTAACGCCAATAGGTGTACTTGGTGAGGCATCGCCAGCTTCACCTGCTACATTAACTACTTTATAAGTTACCCCTACAACATTTTCTTTTTTATGCGCATCCATTATTGATGAATTATCTTCAAACCATTGTGCATTATCTGATACTACTTTCATTTTTTGAGACATATCAAAATCATTTATTTGTACAATAGTTTCATATGAACCTCTGTACCCTAACGGGTCATTATAAACCTCAATAAAACTATTTATGTAGTCTATATTTCCTTTTGTGGCGTTGGTCCAGGCCACATTGTAATCATCCCAAGTTTGTAAATCACCTGTTTTGTAATAAGAAATTAATAACGCTAAAGCATTGGCTTGTGCTTCATTTTCGGCAACACCTTTTGCCAATTCAAGCCATTTAATAATTTCATCAATAGCACTGCCATAAAGACCGCCAGATTTATAAACACGCTCTTTTACAATACCATTTTCTTTTACTAATTGCGAGTTTAAACCATATGATAAAGGCTTTTCTGGGTTTGGTGATTTTTTAGTTGCATAAAATGCTTCAACATCATTATTTGTAACATTTGGCCCATAGAAATTAACTGCCGAAAGCGCTACATTATCAACACCTTTTGCTTGATTAACTTTTTTAAAATCGGTATTATTAAAAATAACATCAAACGCTTCACCTTCTAAAACTGTATTGGTTTCTGCCAGTAATTGCTTTAGATATTCAGCTGAAAATTCAGGTTTTAATTTATCATTTGAATAGTGATGATGAATACCGTTACTAAACCAAACGCGCTTTAAATACACCTCAAAATTATTCCAATTAGCTGTGTTTTTATCACCTTTATAATTTGTATAAATAGTTTCTAAGGCTTTTCTAATGGTTAAATTGTGGCGGTAGTTTTGGTCCCACATAATATCTCTACCACTTAACCCTGCTTGCGTTAAATAGTAAACAAGTTTTTGCTCTTTTAATGTTAATTTTTCCCAACCCGGTATTTGGTATCTTAACACTTTAATATCGGCAAACTGTTCAACGTTAAAATCAAACGTTTCTTCAACTTTAACATTGGTGTTTTTTGCTTCTTTTTTTGATGTATCATTGGCACAACCAATAAACAATGTGGCAGCAAATACTGCACTTAAAATAAATTTCAACTTCATTTTTATATTTATAAGTTTCAATATTCTTTTAATTACTTATATTTAAAAGTATATTAATTAATAATTAAAACAAAAATACGGTAAATCAATAAAAATTACACACTAAAAACACAGTATACTCCAACAATTTATTAACCAAAATAAAAAAACTGTATCTTTGGTATACTAATCTCTCAACCACTGAATATGAAATTTTTAAAGTACATACTTTTCTTTTTACTAATAGCTATTATTGGCACTGCTATATATGTTGCTGTGCAACCAAACGAATATGAATTTTCTAGAAGTAGAAACATTAATGCGCCTGCAGTATTACTATTTAATAAAGTAAACGACTATAAAAATTGGCCTGAATTTTCTCCGTGGATGGAGCATGAACCAAATGCTAGCTTAAGTTACGGCAATAAAACCAGTGGTGTTGGCGGAAGTTACGCTTGGAGTGGAGACATTTTAGGTGAAGGTAATATGGAAACATTGGCTGTTACACCAAATTCAAATATTGAACAACGTATTGAGTTTATTAAGCCTTTTGAGTCTGAATCTGATATAACATGGCATTTTGAAACCACCCAAACTGGTACACAAGTTACTTGGGCCATGAAAGGAAAACAAGATTTTATGACTAAATTATTCACCACTTTTATGGGATCTATTGAAGAAAATACAGCACCAGATTTTGATAGGGGTTTATTTAAACTAGATAGTATTATTACAGCAAGCATGAAAAAATTTAGTATAAATATTAATGGCGAAACAGAATATGGTGGTGGTTTTTATATGTACAAAACAACATCGGCCACAGGTGCTAACATTAGCCAAATAATGGGTAAACAATATGGTGAAATTATGGCATATATGGCAAAAAACAATATTGTTGCTAACGGTATGCCATTTACAATATATAATGAAATGAACCCTGAAACCGGTAATATAATTATGAGTAATGCTATACCTGTTATGAATAAAATTACTGTTGAAGATGGTAGCGAAATACTATGTGGTTTTATACCAAATATTAAAACTTTAAAAACTACACTGAAAGGTAATTACACTAATTTACCAAAAGCTTGGGAAGCATCATATAAGTATATTGCCGAAAATGGTTTAGAGGCAGCCAATTTTAGTCCGTTTGAGGTTTACACCAATGACCCTGGCGATTTTCCAAATCCGGCCGATTGGATTACAGAAATTTATATTCCTATAAAATAGCATGAAGCAACTTTTATTGGTTTTTATTGGTGGTGGCTTTGGTAGTGTATTACGCTATGTAATTAGCAAATATTTAAACAGTGCTACAACAGGTATACCTTACGGCACTTTTACCGCTAATATTCTAGGAAGTTTGTTAATTGGAGTTATATTAGGCTTAGCTGTTAAAAACAACACCCTTAACCAAAGTCAAACTCTATTATTGGCCACAGGATTTTGTGGTGGTTTTACAACCTTTTCAACCTTTGCTTACGAAAATCATGTGTTTTTAAAATCGGGCGATTTTACAACCTTTGCCTTTTACACAATTGCCAGTTTTATTATTGGTTTTTTAGCTGTGTTTCTTGGTATGTTTTTAGTAAAATAATTACAACTACAACTTGCTATAATTATATTTATTTTAAAAAATTTAAGCAAGTACTATCCTGCTATTTTTAACATTTTTTTTTGATGCTTTAACCAGCTGTAAAGCATAACTTTGTACTTAAAAAATTTATATTGTAGAATGAATTTAACCATAGAAAACATATTATTAGTAGGCTCGTTACTGTTGTTTATTAGTCTTGTAGCTGGTAAAACATCATACAAGTTTGGGGTACCAACTTTAATATTGTTTTTAGCTATTGGTATGCTTGCGGGTTCTGATGGTGTTGGTGGTATTCATTTTGATAACCCGCAAATGGCACAATTTATTGGTATTGTTTCACTTAATTTCATATTATTTTCTGGAGGATTAGATACCAACTGGAACTACGTAAAACCCATCTTAAAAGAAGGGCTAGCACTATCAACCTTAGGTGTTTTACTTACAGCATTATCTTTAGGCACTTTTGTGTGGAGCATTACTAATTTTACTATTTATGAAAGTATGTTGTTGGGCTCTATTGTATCATCAACTGATGCGGCTGCAGTATTTTCAATTTTACGTTCAAAAAATTTAGCTTTAAAAACAAATTTAAGGCCAACTTTAGAGCTTGAAAGTGGAAGTAACGACCCCATGGCCTATGTGCTTACCATTGCCTTTTTAACGCTGGTTATAAACCAAGACCAAAGTTTAGTCTCTGTTATTCCTTTGTTTTTACAACAAATGATTTTAGGTGCAGCCTTGGGTTTTGGTTTTGGTAAATTAAGTAAAATAATAATAAATAAAATAAAACTAGATTTTGAAGGATTGTATCCTGTACTTGTAATTGCACTTATGTTTATTACATTTTCAGCAACAGATTTTGTTGGTGGCAACGGGTTTTTAGCCATTTACATTTGTGCGGTATATTTAGGCAACCAAGATTTAATTCATAAAAAAACCATTTTAAAGATGTATGATGGTTTAGCGTGGTTAATGCAAATAGTTTTGTTCCTTACGCTGGGGCTTTTGGTGTTTCCAAAACAAATAATTCCATATGTTGGTATTGGTCTATTAATTTCAATATTTTTAATTTTAGTAGCCAGACCCGTAGGGGTTTTTATTAGTTTACTATTTTTTAAAATGCCAACCAGAAGACGCTTTTACATATCGTGGGTTGGTTTACGTGGTGCTGTACCTATTGTATTTGCTACTTATCCGTTATTAGCAGGTATTGATAAGGCTGATATGATATTTAATATTGTATTCTTTATTTCAGTAACATCAGTATTAATTCAAGGCACAACACTTTCGGTTGTTGCTAAATGGCTAGGTGTTGCTTTACCAGAACAAGCTAAAAAACTAACTGCAACCGATTTACTTTTAACAGAAAACCCCAAGGCTGAAATGAAAGAAATTTCAATTACACCTAATTGTTTTGCTGTTGATAAAAAAATTGTTGAATTAGGTTTTCCTAAAAATGCCATTATAGCTATGATTATTAGAAACGACAGCTATATAACGCCTAATGGCGCAACAAAAATTGAAGCAGATGATACACTTATTGTTTTAGCCGATAAACGCGACGTTTTTGATGATGTTTACAAAACACTTCAAATTACCTTATAAAATCTAGTGGTTTTTAAAGGCTTTTACTCCTGCTTCAACTCTTAATTTTAAATAATTTTCTCTAGGCACAACAGGGCATGAATACTTTTCGTTGTATGCACAATAAGGGTTGTAAGCTTCGTTAAAGTTAATAACCATAGTATTACCTTCGGGTATTCTAGTATCAATATATCGGCCACCGCCATAGGTTTCAATACCATTGGTTTCATCTAAAAAAGGTAAAAACAAATAATCTTCATAACCTTCACTTTTCATTAAATCTTTGCCTTGATATATGTTTAATTTACATTTTACACCCTTTAACTCAAAATGTAAAACACCATAAATGCGTTCTTTAGTGACACGCTCTGTAGTGGTTTTCATTGTAAACCATTTTGAATTTGGAGTTCTTTGCAAAGTTGCAGTAACAATGTAACTAGAGTCTACTTTAAAAAAATCTAATCCTGTAAAATGTTTTAAATCTTTTTCTTTTAAAGGCGATTTTGTTACGTCTTTAAACATAGCATTTTGCTCTTTTTGGTAAGCAGTTTCACCTTTTATTGGCTGTTTATCTTGAGAACAACTTACACAAATCATTAAACAAAAACATGCTACAAAAAATTGTTTCATTAGTTATTAGGGTTAAATGAAGGGTTTAAATTAGTGTTGTAGTTTTGTAACAAATCTGATGAAAATGCGTTAAAAGTATTTTCATTTGCAAAAGATTTTATTTTTTCCGGATCAAAATTTCCTTGTAAATAATACGCATAAGTACCTGCCTTTGTACTATTAAAAATTATGGCATCAGTTACCACATTACCTAATTCTTTAACTGAAATTATACGGGTTTTATCTAATTCATTTTTTCTAAAAACATCTAAATATCCGTTTTTGGTAACGGCATTCATTTCTGCAATTAAAAGCTGCCTTTTAGTTTCAGTAACGTTGGTAAGTTTTATGTATTTAAAATCATGAATATTGCCAATGGCATGTTTAACATCATGAGATACATTACTTAAAACCGCTTTCATAAAATTGGGCACCTGAAAACTTGTTGCCCCTATATCGGCTTTATGATTATTGTAAAACCCTTGAAAACTACTGCCACAAGCACACAGTAAAATGCTTGAAATTAGAATAATAAAAAAACGTTTCATATAAAAAAATTCATTTCAAAAATACAACTTACAAATATTTTATGTAGGTTTGTTGTTCAAAATAATTAGATAATGAGATATTTCGTCGCAATTTGTAAAAAGCAGTGGATGATTTCCTTAACCAAGGAATCATGTTGGGCTTATTATATATTGTGGTGATATTACTATAAAATATTGCAATATTAAAAAGCCCGACTATTAAGTCGGGCTTTTTATTTTTAGTTGATAATCAACATTTTAATCAAACATTTTTTTATGACTTAGAAAATTAGAACACATGAAAACACTAATTAACAACTACGTAAACACGTTTAAAGGACTATCAAAAGAAGTATGGTGGTTAGCGCTCATAACCCTTATTAACAGAGCCGGCACCATGGTAATTCCATTTTTATCATTGTATCTTACCAAAAGCTTAGGTTTTACGGTTAGCAATGTAGCTTGGATAATGAGTGCCTTTGGTTTAGGTTCAGTAGTGGGTTCATGGCTAGGTGGTAAATTAACAGACCAAATAGGCTATTACAAAGTAATGTGCTACAGTTTAATTAGCACAGGTATTTTATTTATTGCACTGCAATTTTTAAGTACCTTTGTTGCCTTTTGTATTGGCATATTTTTAGTTATGCTAGTGGCAGATACTTTTAGGCCTGCAATGTTTGTAGCGTTAAGTGCTTACAGCAAACCAGAAAACAAAACGCGCTCGGTTACATTAATACGCTTAGCAATAAATTTAGGTTTTTCGGCAGGTCCTGCTGTTGGTGGTTTAATAATTACATCATTGGGTTACGGTGGTTTATTTTGGGTAGATGGCATTACATGTATAGCCGCAACGTTGGTTTTAATTAATGTATTAAACCCTAAAACAACAAAAACATTAGACGAGGTTAAGGTTAAAAACCCCAAATCGGCATACGCAGATAAAGCATTTTTAATGTTTTTAGTAGCCATGTTGTTTTTTGGCATTGTATTTTTACAATACTTTTCAACCATGCCTATTTACTATAAAGACGTGCATTTTTTAACCGAATTAGAAATTGGTTTTCTTTTAGGTATGAATGGTTTTTTAATATTTGTATTTGAAATGCCACTTATAAAATGGTTGGAAAACACCCGTTTTAACAAAACAAGCCTCATGCTTTTTGGCGCAATTTTAACCGGTTTAAGCTTTTTAATTTTAAATCTATCTGGTTGGGTTGGCGTATTAGTTATTGGCATGCTTTTAATGACTTTTGGCGAAATGATTGCCTTTCCGTTTTCAAATGCTTTTGCTATGGATAGAGCTAAAAAAGGTAACCAAGGTGAGTACATGGCATTATACTCAATAGCTTTTTCAATAGCACATATATTTGGTCATAACATGGGCTTGCAACTAACAGCTAAAGTTGGGTTTGATAACACTTGGCTTTTTATAACAGCACTAGCAGCCGTTTGTGTATTTTTATTAGTTGGTTTAAAACTATATTTAAAAGCAAAAAAGAAACAAAAATCATCATTTATAGCTATTGAAGACGAAGAAATTTTATGGATTTAAACCAAATTACTATACCTTCAATTAACGTTGCCAAAGCTACTGAATTTTACAAAACCTTGGGGCTGTATCTTATTGTTGATGCACTCCCAAGGTATGTAAGGTTTGAATGCCCTAACGGACATAGCACTTTCTCTATTCATAAAGTTGATAAATTGCCCAAAGGCAACGGTATAACGCTTTATTTTGAAGATGATCATTTGGATACTTTAGTTAAAAACTTACAGAAAAAAGGCATTAATTTTGCACAACTACCAGAAGACAAAACATGGCTTTGGCGTGAAGCTCATTTATATGATTTAGATGGTAACAAAATAATTTTATATCACGCAGGAAACAACCGTAAAAATCCTCCGTGGCGCATAAATTAATTCTATTTATATGACAAAAGAAACTATACTAACAGAAAAAGATATTATAATTATAGGTGGCGGCCCTATTGGTATTGCCTGCGCATTAGAGTGTAAAAAAAGAAACTGGAATTATGTAGTAATTGAAAAAGGTACTCTAGCTAACTCACTTTTTAATTACCCCAAAAACATGACGTTTTTCTCTACATCTGAAAAGTTAGAAATAGACAACATTCCTTTTATAAGCAACAACCCCAAACCCAATAGAGATGAAGCTTTAGAGTATTATAGGCGTGTAACCACTTCAAATAATTTAAATATAAACTTATATGAAACTGTTATAAACATAAACAAAACTGCACAAACATTTCAGGTAAAAACAAGCAAACGTCAATACACCGCTAAACATGTAATAATATGTACAGGATTTTATGATATACCAAAATTACTTAATGTTGCTGGTGAAAACCTAAATAAAGTAACACATTATTATAAAGAAGCACACAATTACACCTTACAAGATGTTGTGGTTGTTGGAGCTAGTAATTCTGCGGTTGATGCCGCTTTAGAAATATGGCGAAAAGGAGGCCGCGTAACCATGGTTGTTAGAGGCGAAAATATAGGCGAACGCGTTAAATATTGGGTTAGGCCAGATATTATAAATAGAATTGAAGAAGGCAGTATTAAAGCATATTTTAACTCTGAAATTAAAGAAATAACACCAAACTCAGTAACCGTAAAAACGCCTAAAGGTTTGGTTACTTTACTTAATGATTATGTTATTGCGCTTACAGGTTATTTACCAGATTTTAATTTGTTAAAAAATAGTGGTATTACAATGACAGATGATGAAAAGCAAATTCCTATTTATAATAATGACACTATGGAATCTAATATTGAAAACCTATACTTGGCAGGTGTTATTTGTGGCGGAAAAGAAACGCATAAATGGTTTATTGAAAACTCTAGAATACATGCAAAACGCATAGCTAAACATATTGAAACTAAATTAAATTTAAGCAATTAACAACCCTTAAATAGGTTTTATTTCACTTTGTTTTACAACTCTAGAAAGTACTATTTGCGTTTTACTTTCACCGTAAATTATAAGCTGATCTATAAATGTTTCTAAGTGTTTTTGATTTTTTAAAACCACTTCCATTACAATATTTTCATCGCCTGTTATCCGGTAACAATTAACCACTTCATCAAAGGTTTTCACCTTCTCTAAAAACGGTTTTAATTTTCCCATGAAAGCGCGCAAAGTAATAATAGCTTTAAGCTGATACCCAATTTCAAATGGAGACACCAAAGCTTTATAACCTTCAATAATTCCCAAATCTTCCATTTTTTTTATGCGCTCTGAAACAGCAGGCGAACTTATGCCTACTTGACGCCCAATTTCGGCATTAGAGAGTCTAGCGTTTTGCTGTAAACACCTCAAAATCTTCTTATTAAGCTCGTCTATTTGCATTTAAAGATTTTAAACTATAAAAACATACATTTTAAAGCAAAAATACAAATTTACTTTAAATATTAAAGTTGAAAATAATTACTTGTGAGTAATTTTGATTAAATTGTAGTGAAAAAGGAAGCCATGTTACACAATACCCCATCAAACCTATCGGAATTACCGATTTATAGAAAAGCTCTAGAAATTTTAGCGCTTTCGCAAAGTATTTCAACCTACTTAAATGATGATTTAGCACCATTAAATGAAAATGGTTTTGAAGATTCAAACATTTACTTTTCTGGTGACATTGTTCAACAATCTGTAAACTTAGCTCCTGAAATTGCAAATGCTGAATTACAACGCCATACTGAAAGGAAGCATAAACACGTAGCCTCGTTAAGGCGTTTAACAAATTTGCTTTACAAGAACTCTTACCGCTTAGAAAAATCTAACAGTAATGGTAAAGATTTCTTACCCATTTTAAGGTATGAATTAAGAAAATTTAAGAAACTACAACGTAATTGGATGTTAACACTTTAGTGTGTATTACATACTTTACAATCGGCTTTTTCTTTTAACTCACCCACTAAATAACCGTTTTCATTTACTTTAAAATCACAACAGTCCATAAAACCTTGAGCTATTAATTTTCTAGCACGCTGTATTTGAGATTTTACTGTGGGCAAAGGTAATTGCAATTGCTTTGAAACTTGCGCTTGTTTTAAACCCTGTATATCACTTAAAAACAACGGATCTCGGTATTTTTTTGGTAAGCTTTTAATAATACCGCGCAAACAATCGGCTTTGGTATGTTCTAATTTCTGGTCTTCAAAAACAAAATCATCATCGGTTGTTTCATAAACTATTTTTTTGCTTCTAAAATAATCTAAAACAGTATATCGGGCTATTGAAAAAATCCAAGATTTTAGCTTGTCTTCATCTTTTAAAGTATTAAGTTTTGTGTGTACTTTAATAAATGTTTCCTGCAATAAATCATCAGCAACTACAGCATCATTTACTTTACTTACAATAAAGTATTTAATAGCATCAGCATAAGTATTCCAAACATCTTTAGTCTTCATAAATCATCAATAAAAAATAGCGCTAATTCTAGTATAAATTTACTAAAAATAGCGCAATTCATTTATATTTTAATAATGATTAACAGTTACAATTTGAGCACGTACAGTTGGTACATGTACAATTTTTACAGTTTCCACTTTTGCAACCAGTGCAGTTGCATGTACAGTTATTTTTCATGATATCTATTTTTAAAGTTCATATAATAGACGTACATGTTTAAAAAAAGATGCAAAAAATTTATATTTTTTTAAATGAATTTATTGTAACACAAACACTTTATCAAATTGCCTAGTTTCATCACCATAAAACGTTACGTTTAGTGTTATTTTCCATTTAGAATCAGATATTTTTTCACCTGTTATTATACCAGTTGGCTCAACATTTTTTTCTGGAGTATCACCAAAAAAACAAAAGCAAGATTTTGTTAAAATAACTTTAGCGCCAGTTAAAGCCTCGTTTGTTAACTCAAAACTATTTAAGTTAGCATCTACTTCAAAATATATAAATTCTGAATATTCATCATCAGCAATTTGCTCATCATCTTTAGCTTTGTAATGGTATTTAAATACTAAATTATTGCCTTGAGAAACAACACCGTATTTCATGTAAGATTCCTGAACAGTATTAACAGTTAGTTCACGTTCAGAAAAAAAATGATATTCATATTTTTCACCTGAAACACCATCATCTCCACAAGCAAACATTACAAAACAAACAACTAAAACGCCTATTTTTTTTATCATAGCTTTTTGTTTTAAAGACGTTAAAACCTTGTATTGGTTGCGTTATAATGTTTTGTTTTTCCTATTTAGGCGAAAATTTTATATCAATTTTATCTCGAAACATTCTCGGAATAAACGATTTACATATTCTTTTTGAAAACAAAAAAAGGTGTTCTGCTTACATATTACGCCTGTACTGCCCGCCTACTTCAAATAAGGCAGTTGTTATTTGACCTAATGAGCAAACTTTACATACATCCATAAGTTCATTAAAAATGTTTTGGTTATTTATTGCTGCATTTTGAAGCTTTTTAAGCAACGCATCAGTATCATGTGATTTATGAAGGTTTTCTAATGTTTTAATTTGAAATTGTTTTTCGTCTTCAGTTGCTCTAATAACTTCGGCAGGCAACACGGTTGGAGATCCTTTACTACTTAAAAATGTATTTACGCCTATTATAGGAAACTTGCCGTTATGTTTTAAGGTTTCATAATACAAGCTTTCTTCTTGAATTTTACTGCGTTGGTACATGGTTTCCATGGCGCCTAAAACACCACCACGCTCAGTAATTCTATCAAACTCCTGTAATACAGCTTCTTCAACTAAATCTGTTAATTCTTCTATTATAAACGCACCTTGTGTTGGGTTTTCGTTTTTAGCCAAACCTAATTCTTTATTAATTATTAACTGAATAGCCATAGCACGACGTACAGATTCTTCGGTTGGTGTTGTTATAGCTTCATCATACGCATTGGTATGCAATGAGTTACAGTTATCATAAATAGCATAAAGTGCTTGTAGTGTGGTTCTAATATCATTAAAATCTATTTCTTGTGCATGTAAACTTCTACCCGATGTTTGAATGTGGTATTTTAGCATTTGTGCACGCTCATTAGCGCCATATTTATCTTTCATGGCTTTGGCCCAAATGCGTCTTGCTACACGCCCAATTACTGCATATTCAGGATCTAATCCGTTGGAAAAAAAGAAAGATAAATTAGGCCCAAACTTATTAATATCCATACCTCTGCTTAAGTAATATTCTACATAAGTAAAACCATTGGAAAGGGTTAAAGCCAATTGTGTTATTGGGTTAGCACCAGCTTCGGCAATATGATACCCTGAGATGGATACCGAATAGAAATTCCTAACATTATTTTCAATAAAATATTCTTGTACATCACCCATTAAACGCAATGCAAATTCGGTTGAAAAAATACAGGTATTTTGTGCTTGATCTTCTTTTAAAATATCTGCTTGTACAGTACCTCGTACTTGCGCAATGGTATCTTTCTTTATGCTTTTGTAAACCTCATTTGGCAACACTTGGTCTCCTGTAACTCCAAGTAACATAAGTCCTAATCCATCATTTCCTTCAGGTAATTCGCCATTGTATTTTGGGCGCTCTTTATTCTTATAAATTTCAGCTATTTTAGCTTCAACTTTAGCTTCTAAATTATTTTCTTTTATATAAATTTCGCACTGTTGGTCTATAGCTGCATTCATAAAAAACCCAAGTAACATTGGTGCAGGCCCATTAATAGTCATGCTTACCGATGTTTTAACATTAGCTAAATTAAAACCAGAATACAGTTTTTTAGCATCATCTAAACAACAAATACTTACGCCAGCATTACCTATTTTACCGTAAATATCGGGTCTGTAATCTGGGTCGTTTCCGTAAAGTGTTACACTGTCAAAAGCTGTTGATAATCGTTTAGCAGGCATGCCTTTGCTTACGTAATGAAACCTTCGGTTGGTACGTTCGGGGCCGCCTTCACCAGCAAACATTCTTGCTGGATCTTCGCCTACTCTTTTAAATGGATATAACCCTGATGTGAAAGGAAATTGCCCTGGTACGTTTTCTTTTAAAATCCATTGTAATAAATCGCCCCAAGCCCTGTATTTTGGTAGTGCAACTTTGGGTATTTGAAGATGCGATAACGACTCTGAATGTGTTTCAATTTTTAATTCTTTATCACGTACTTTAAACGCGTAAATAGGCGCTTTGTATTTTTCAACATTACATTTCCAATTGATAATTAACTCCCAATTTTGGGGTGTTAAATTCATTTTCACACGGTCAAACTCTTTAAATAAAAGTTTTAAAAGTTGAGATGTATTACAAGTTGTTTCTTCTTCATTAGAAATAGTAGTATTACTTTGGCTAATACTGAGAATGGTTTCTTCATTTAATCCATTACTATTTAAAAGTGATTTTTCATTGTTATTTGAAATTTCAGCAACTGAGCAAATTGTTTGGTAAATACCATATAATTTTTGCGCTATATTGGCCTGCTGTTGTGCTGTTTTATTATAATTTCTATTACTTTCAGATATTTCAGAAAGATAACGCGTTCTTGATGGTGGAATGATAAATATCTTTTCGCTTAAATGATGTGTTAATGTGAATGACGATTGCAAATTAGCCTTTGTTTTTTTAACTAAAGCATCAATAACCGCTTTGTATAATCGGTTCATTCCAGGGTCATTAAACTGTGATGCTATAGTGCCGTAAACTGGTAATTCATCTTCTTCAGCATCCCATAAATTATGGTTACGTACGTATTGTTTTTTTACATCACGCAGTGCATCTAAAGCTCCGCGTTTATCAAATTTATTTACAGCTACAATATTGGCAAAATCTAACATATCAATTTTTTCAAGCTGTGTGGCTGCACCAAATTCTGGTGTCATAACATACATTGGTACATTGCAATGTTCAACAATTTCAGAGCCCGATTGCCCAATGCCAGAGGTTTCTAAAATAATTAAATCGAAATTTGAAGCTTTTAAAACCTGAATAGCCTCGTCAATATGTTTTGAAAGTGATAGGTTAGATTGACGTGTTGCCAAACTACGCATGTACACCCTGGAATTATTTATAGAATTCATTCTAATTCTATCACCTAAAAGGGCGCCACCAGTTTTTCTTTTTGAAGGATCAACAGAAATAATACCAATAGTTTTTTCAGGAAAATCAATTAAAAAACGTCTTACCAATTCATCAACAAGTGATGATTTACCCGCACCACCAGTACCCGTAATGCCTAAAACAGGTGTATTTGAGGTATACGATTTTATTGTTTTTAAAACGTTTTCTGAAACTTCAGGAAAATTTTCAATAGCTGAAATTATTCTAGCAATAGCGCCATGGTTTTGTTCTTTTAGCAATTCAATTTCATTAGATAAAACATTGCCAATTGCAAAATCTGATGTTTCAACCAAATCGTTAATCATACCTTGTAAACCCATAGCTCTTCCATCATCAGGCGAATAAATTCTTGCAATACCATAATGCATTAAATCTTTAATTTCATTTGGTAGAATAACGCCGCCGCCACCGCCAAAAATTTTGATGTGGCCAGCACCTTTTTCCTTCAATAAATCATACATGTATTTAAAATACTCAATATGCCCACCTTGGTAAGAAGTCATGCATATAGCATTAACATCTTCTTGAATTGCTGTATTTACTACCTCTTCAACACTTCTATCATGCCCTAAATGAATAACCTCAACACCTGTAGCCTGAATTATTCTTCGCATTATATTAATAGAAGCATCATGTCCGTCAAATAACGAAGCAGCAGTTACAACTCTAATATTATGTTGTGGTTTGTATATATCTGTTTGATTCATTTTTAAAGAAATATCATTTTTACGCTTGCAATTTACGAAATATTCAAAAAAATAATATTATTTCAAATTATTTTCAAAAAATATAATTTTAAATAGCATTAGTTCAATTTTAATATAATTTTACTGGCGTTTATATATTTTATGCCTTATGAATAAGATTACCATTTTAATACATTGTAATGATAAACCTAATATTATTGCCTCTGTAACCAATTTTATTGCCCAACAAAACGGGAATATTGTTTATATAGACCAGCATGTTGATAGGGAACAAAATATATTTTTTATGCGTTTAGAGAGCGAGTTTACATCGGAAGCTTTTTCTACAAATGCTTTTAAAGACGCCTTTAAAAATGTTTTAGCTGATAATTTTGATATGAAATGGCGTATATATTCTTCGGAAAAGAAGCCTAAAATGGCCTTGTTTATATCAAAATACGATCATTGTTTATATGATTTATTAGGACGTTACAATTCTGGTGAGCTTAATTTAGAAATCCCTTTTATTATTAGCAATCATAATACGTTAAAAACTATTGCTGATAATTTTAATATTCCGTTTTACCACATTCCTGTAACAAAAGACACTAAAGCGAAAGCCGAAGATGACCAACTAAAATTATTAGAAGAACATAATATTGATTTTATTGTTTTGGCACGTTACATGCAAATTGTATCGGCTAAATTAATTGATAAATACACAAATAAAATTATAAACATACACCACTCATTTTTGCCAGCTTTTGTTGGTGCAAAACCATATCATTCAGCCTACAAACGCGGTGTAAAAATTATTGGTGCTACAAGCCATTATGTTACTGAAGAGCTTGATGCTGGCCCAATTATAGAACAAGATGTTACACGTGTTACACACGCACATTCAATACCCGATTTAATTGCCAAAGGCCGTGACCTTGAAAAAATAGTTTTAGCTAATGCTGTTAAATTACATGCCGACAGAAAAGTGATGGTTTACAACAACAAAACTGTTATTTTTTCATAATTAACATACATATTACGAAAAGATAATCTTACGATTTCATAAAACACATGTGACTTAATTATTTTGTTTGTGTCTAATAAGCAAGAAAATTAAAACCATTAACTAAATTTTTTTTTATGAAATCAAATTTTATTTTATGCCTAACTTTACTTTTAGGTTTCGGATTCTCACAAGCTCAAAACTTACCAGCTAACCCAGAGCCTGGTAAATGTTATGTAAAATGTATTACAAAAGATGAGTTTAAAACAATAGAGGAAACTATTGAAGTTTATCCTGCTTACACTACTTTAGAAGTTGTTCCTGCTACATACAAAACTGTTGAAGAGCGTGTTTTAGTGAAAGAAGCTACTAAAAAGTTTACTTATGTTCCTGCTACTTATGAAACTGTTGATGTTTCTTATATTAAAAAAGAAGGTAGAAGTGATATAACTATTAATCCTGCTACTTTTGGCAAAAGCTCTAGAACTTTTGAAACGTACCCTAAAACTTCAGGATGGGAATACAAAGAAACTGTTTGTAGCTCACCAAACAAAGAAGATTGTGTTGTAGCATGTTTTGTTGAGTACCCAGCACAATACAGAGATGTAAGCTATACAACTTTAGCTACTGATGCTAACACTAGCAACGTACCTGTTTCTGAAATTCCTTCTACTTACAAAAAGCAAGTTATTAAAACACCTGCTAGAATGGAAGAGCAAGTAATTCCTGCACAATACGCTACTATTAAAAAACAAGTTGTTGATAAGCCTGCTTACACTAAAAGTGTAACTGTACCAGCTAAAACACAAACTGTTACAAGAACAGTATTAGCTAAAAAAGGTGGTATTACTACTTGGGAAGAAGTTGATTGTGGTTTATTAGATGCTAACGTATTACCTATTTTTTATGAGTTAGGTAGCGCTAGAATTACACCTGCTTCTAAAAAAGTAATTGATGATACTTTATTACCTTTATTAAATAACAAACCTGTAAGCATTGAGTTAATGTCTCATACAGATTCTAGAGGAAATGATGATTACAACATGTCTTTATCTCAACAAAGAGCCAACTCTGTTGTAAACTACTTAGTTTCTAAAGGTATTTCTAGAAACAGATTAATTGCTAAAGGATATGGTGAAACTAGATTAGTAAATAGATGTTCTAATGGTGTTGACTGTTCTGAAGGTGAGCATAAGAAAAACAGACGTACTGAATTTAGAGTTATTAGCAACTAATAACTATTACTTAATATATATTAAAAAGCACCTTTTTAAGGTGCTTTTTTTATTATTAAATAATTTTCTAGTGGTGTTTTAGTTTTTTCTAGTTTAATACCATAATTATCTGATAGGTTAGAAACCATCAAATCATAAAACTTATAATGAATATCCCAATCGTGTAAACGCTCATTATTAACTGATTTACTGTTTTTTACAACTACAGGCTTTTCTAACACTTTACTAAGCATGTAAACCATATCGTTTACAGACACATTATCTGCCTTAATATCAGAATCTCCAATTAAAAAACGTTCCGGGTTATCTTCCCAATCAATTTGAAACGTATCCCATAAGGTTGACGCATTCATATCTAAAACATAACTATCAGTTAAAACAGTTTGTGTTTTTAACTTCATTTTAAGTTTCTTTAAAAAAGTGTCAGGAAAATTTCTGTAATGTTTTGAGCTTTTTTTCAAATACAATTTGTAATACTTGTTATCAGCTTCATCAACATTTACTTGGTTTATATTAACCTTCCAGCCATAAGCTAAAATGGCATTTAAACGTCCTTGCAGCTCAACATAAGTATGTTTGTTTATTATTTGAAAATCTTCAGTTTCAATAACATTAGTTTCTTCAATTTCAATATCTTCTCTAGGTAAATAACTTTCAGCCACCGTGTTTTCAGAAGTTATAATTTCAAAAACATCTTCAAAAGTTTTCATGTAATTACTATTGTTTACAAAACCTTGTAACGTATGTGCTTTTAGATTAGCCGGATGGCCTTCCCAAAGTTTATTACCATTAGCATCAATTAAAACACCATAGGGCAAACTTTGCACATTGTATTTTTTAAATGTTTCGCCATCATAATCAATAGCCGTAGTTAATTGTAAATTATGTTTGGTTAAAAAATTGGTTACTATAGCTGCGTTTTCTTGAGATAGTGAAACAATATGCAAATCATTAGCATGTTGTTTTTGTAAAACAGTTAAATATTTTGAAGCACTAATACATGGTGCGCACCAAGTAGCCCAAAAATCTATAAAATATAATTTACTTTGATTGTTACTAACTATTTCAGATTGCTTTATAACTTCAGAAATTCTTATTTGCCCATATGAAAATATGCTACTAATAAACAAGCAAATTAATAAAAGTGTTTTTTTCAATGTCATACTAAATTCATTTTTACAAGTATAACAAATATCATGCTAAAAAATTATAATTCAGGTTATAAAACTATTAAGTGACTAATTAAATAATTAAGTGTCTTATGTTCAATTACTACATTCTATTAGATGTAGTTTGAGGGATTTTATATGATTAATTACAAAAAGGCATCAATACCTTTTGATGTCTTTTTTTATATTATTTTTACTGAAATTTCTTAATGAAAAATATATATTATGAAAAAAATTATTGCTCTTTTATTAATACTTAACCTTACCTCTTGTGCAGAGTTACAACAAGTTGTAAATCAGCTACCACAAAGTGGCGGCATTACAAATACAGACATTGCTGCTGGTTTAAGGCAAGCTTTAGATTTTGGCATAGACAAGCAAGTAACAAAACTCACCCAAAAAGACGGATTTTATAAAAATAGTTTAGTTAAAATTCTTTTACCTGAGGAATTACAAAAAGTTGATAAAACATTAAGAGACATTGGCCTAAGTAAATTAGCCGATGAAGGTTTGAAAGTTTTAAACAGAGCCGCAGAAGATGCTGTAAAAGAAGCCACCCCTATTTTTGTTGATGCTGTTAAAGGCATTACTTTTACTGATGCTAAAAATATTTTATTGGGTAATGATGATGCTGCTACACAATATTTAACAAGTAAAACACAAACTGCATTATATGATAAATTTAATCCGGTAATAAAAAACTCTTTTGCTAAAGTAGGCGCAGATGATATTTGGAAAAACTTAATAACAAAATACAATGCTTTACCACTTACTAACAATGTAAACCCAGACTTAACAGATTATGTTACTAACCAAGCTTTAAAAGGTGTTTACACCATGATTGCGGTTGAAGAAAAAGATATTAGAAATAAAACAGCATCTAGAACAACAGATTTACTTAAAAAGGTATTTGCACTACAAGACTAATACTTAAAAAATATATTTGTAAAAAACCCTGAATAGCAAGACTATTCAGGGTTTTATTTTAATCGCAAACAATTGTAAACAAATAAATTAACGAAATATAAATTTTGAATTTTTAAATAAAAAATGTACATTTAAAAAACGCTCTCAAGCTAAAAACAGTTATTATGGATAGACTTTTATTAATAGCCCATAAAAAAAACATGCTTAACAAACGCTACAAAGAGCTTGTTGAAGAAGCCTATAATTTTAGGCAAACAGATTCTGCGTTAAGTGACATTTCAGAATACCGCGCCATAAAACTACTTGATAAAATTAATAAGCTTAAATATTTATCTAGAGATACTGCAAAACCAGCCTAAAAATTTTAGTAATTCTTTAACTTTTTTCTTACATCTAAATTACATGCTTTATCGTACTTTATAGTATAAAAAAAAGAGAACGTTATGAATAAGCATTTCTGTAGAGTTGGCAAGATTAAGCCCAATTTAAACAAAGTTATTAGCCTTAAAGAAATTGAAAGAACTATTGCTAATTTTGTTGATGATATTAGCAAAGTTGAATTTACTAAAGATTTAAACGAAGCGCTTTAAAATAAGCAAATGCTTTTATTAATCTAGAGCCATACCAAGAAAACATTTCGCCATCTACTAGCATAATTTTTGCATTTGGATAACATGTTTTCAAATCTTTTTTATGCGCTGTTTTAAACGGATAAGGCTCACTTGAAAGCATTACTAAATCAA
>NZ_VOSC01000008.1:5330-9713 GCF_007997385.1 Seonamhaeicola algicola | reverse complement strand
TTAAGTGCTAACCCACGCAACTACTCATAGCCGAGACCGTTGTGCAAAATATGAAGCTGTATGAATCAAGATGTCCTGTCTCAATATTATAAAGGTGTACTTGGCAGATTAAACTCTGAAGTGCAACTTATTAATCGATTATTTAAACATAATGGATTAAAAGGAGATGGGAATGAATCGGCAATTAGAGACTTGATTGAAAAGTTTATTCCCAAAAAATATGGAGTTGGGTCAGGAATCGTAATAGATAGAAAAGGTAATCAAAGTAGACAATGTGATATAATAATATATGACAACTACAATTATCCTGAATTACTATCTATGTCTACTGCTAAATTCTATCCAGTGGATATTGTTTATGCAGTTATAGAGGTGAAAACAAGTCTTGATTCAGAAAAAAGCAAAATAGCCATACAGAACATTGATTCAGTTTTGCAATTGGACTATATTCAAGAAAGGTTCAGAGTGCTTCCAACAGAACCGATTGGAGAAATGAATAATGATACAATCCTATTTCAAGACGAACCTACGAGACCACCTCTTGGATTAGTTTTTTCATATGAAACTGAAACTAACAATTTGAGCACGTTCTTAAATTGGTTTAGTGCAGAAAATAATAAAGAGTTTAAAAATATACCAAGTCACGTTTGTGCTTTAGACCAAGGCTTATTGGCATTAAAATCTGGACTTAAAAAAGAATTACCATTAGTGTTCCCAATTGTTGAGGGAGATATATTTCAAACAACAGAGGACAACCCTATTGTTGAAATAAATGGAAAAAAATTCCACAGTTATAAGGACAGTTTATATCCATTTACAAAAGTTGGAGATGAAGATGTTTTAGTAGACCAAGGGAAAACATTGCTGAATTTCATCTTAATACTGACGAGAATGTTACAATTAAGATTTATTAATCCAAACCTAAACTTAATGGAACATTATTTGACAGATGATTTAAAAGTGAAATTTACGATTAATGACGGAAAATTAAATGTAATGAAATAATACTTTGCACAACAATGTATAACCGCAATTACGGCGGATTCGACTGCGCCCGAATCCACTCGGAATTGCTAACGCTAGTTCTTAACCGAAAATTATTAACTTTAAAACCGTAATTGACGGTTATACGAGACCGTTACCACACATTTGAGAATAAACATGGGTAAAAAAAGGAAATCTAAAAAAAGAAAAAAGCAATCCAATACATCACTTGCCAAAAAACGACAATCATTAAAAAAAGTTCAACTAAATAAAGAGCAAAATCAATCCAAGGATTTAACTTTTTTTCAAAAAATTTTGCGATATAAGAAATGGTTTCCTGTTGGTATTTTTTCATTTTTAATTCCGTTTTATATTTCATATTATCCTAAAAAATTAGATGTTAAACCTCAAGTAATAAGTATGCAAGACATTCTATCAACCACAATTGTTTTTACCAACGAAAATGCATACAAAATTAAAAACCTAAACATCAATTTAAAATCATCAATAGACGCAGATTTTGAACGTGGTATTACCTTGCAAGGAGGCCCTGTATCATTTGGACATTTCATAAAAGAAATTAATCCCAGTGATTCAAAACATATTAATACTGATAAAAGGTCTTTCATTGGTATTTATGAGGGTGCTATTTATAAAAAAATTAGAAAATTATCCATTGATGTTACTTATTCATTTGAAACTCCATTTTATTATCCAAATATTAAAAATGAAGTCGTGTCATTTAAAGGCTACTTAAAACCAAATGGAGAACTTGTTTATGTTTATAATTAATAATCTTAATAAAAAAACGTGTGGTAACAATGGCTATAATTCATTGCTTGTTTAGTTCTACTTACGAAAATCCTTTAGGATTTTCTACTTGTAGTTTACTTGCTGTGTTATCGCTTTACCACGCAACGAAACCATAGCCTAGACCGTTGCTTTCAATAGCGGCCGACGCTCACTCGGACACTTTAAAATTCCGAATCTCTAATTACCGATTAAAATTTATCACTCATTTGCGACCGACTCTCAGCAAAACGCTGAAAAAAAACTGCGTACGACAATCACTCGGAATCTTTAAAAAACAAAAAAACTCTACGCGAAAAAACTACTGTTGCGGAATTAAAAAACTCAAAATTTGCTTCCGACTTACTAAACGTTGCGGATATAATTAAACAGATACGCAATCTGTTTCTGCTCACTCTTGTGGGCCGCTACTAAAAACAACATTGGCTAAAAATCATTGCGACTGAATTTTCTTCCGAAAATTCATTTCTTTTTTTTAAATTCGTTTTACGGCGGAATAATCCTGCGGATTTTCCCGCAACGAATTTATAGCCGTTAACCGTTGTACACCATTTGAAACTAACATTATGAATGCCGAATTTATACAGTCCAAGAAAGTTCAATATGTTTGGATTTACTAAAGAAATTAAAGTTTTACGAGATGATTTTATACAGTCTCATACTGAATTAGACATTCCTTTTGAAAACGTGAATTTTTATACCTGCATTGATTTTAACCAAAATACTTGTATAAAATTAGGAACAGATGAAAATGAAATTTATGGAGCAATACGAATGTCAGATTACAATTTTAGAGGTGTTGACTACAAAATGGTAGAAAGAGTTTGCACAATAGAAAAACACAGAGGAAAAGGAATAATGAAATTACTTTATTCGCATTGTATAGAAAATGGATTTAATCTTTTGAGTGATAGCACTCACACAACATTTGGTTCCAAAGATTTTTGGATAAAAGCCAAAAGGTATTTTCCTGAAAAAAATATGTATATGGTTAACTTAGAATCCGAGTACAAAAGACTATATGATTCGCAAGAAGAATATAAAATTTGGGGGAAAGAACAAGATTATGATTTTGATTTATTAGAGAAAGAAGACAAGTTAGCTCTATTAGACTCTTTATACGATGGAAAACAATTGTCGGAACCTCAATGGAATTATTTTAAAACTAACATTGAGAATTTATCGGACAAAAACAATATAAGATTAACTATTGAATAAAAACGGTGTACAACAATGTATAACCGCAATTACGGCGGATTCGACTACGTCCGAATCCACTCGGAATTGCTAAAGTCAGTGTCAAACTGAAAATTAACGTATATTAACCCGTAACTGACGGTTATACGAGACCGTTGCCAGTAATTTGACCAACCAAAACGGAATGAAAAAAAATAAACGAAATGACTGCTGAAGCAAAGAACATAAGTCTTCGAGTTGAGATTAAGAACAAAGAACCTTTAGAACTCATTGAACTGACTAAATCATTAACTTCTCTTTCTAATCAATACAATTCCTATACCGAAAGTAATGGTTTTACTGAAAAAGAAAGACACGCAAAATTATACGTTAAAGAAATTAAATCTGGAAGTGTAATTTTAGACTTAATGGAATATGCTTCTATTGGTGTGATACCTTTTGCAGAAAATGTAAACACTATTGTTGGATTTACAGAATATTTCGGAAAAGCAGTCAAACACTTCATAAAAGGAGAAGGAAATAAACCCGAATTATCAATTCAAGATTGTAAAGACTTAAGCCAAATCGTAAATCCGATTGCAAAAGACAATGGCTCACAATTAAATATGAGCGTAAAAATAGATGGAGATTTTCATCAACACATACATTTAGACTCAAGAGATGCAAATGCTTTACAAAATATTTTAAAAACAGAAATAAAAGAAAAACTAGAACCAAAAACTGGAGATTTGATAGAAAATGCAATTATGGTATTTTATCAAACCAGGAATAAAATCGACGGAAAAAGTGGCAATAAAGTAATAATAGACGATGCTGTTGAAGGCAAAGCTTTAAATGTTGTTTTCGCTGACAAAAAACTAAAAAAACAAATATTAAAAGGAGATGACAATCCTAATAATTTTGCATTTCAAGTAGACGTAAAAATTAAAACATCAGACGGAAAGATTATAGCATATGAGGTTTTGAAATTGCACGACAAATTTCCTATTGATGAGACATAAAAAACTACTGGCAACAATGTATAACCGCAATTACGGCGGATTCGACTACGTCCGAATCCACTCGGAATTGCTAACGTCAGTGCTTAACCGAAAAACATTAACTTTAATCCCGTAACTGACGGTTATACCAAACCGTTGCTTTCAATAGCGGCCGACGCTCACTCGGACACTTTAAAATTCCGAATCTCTAATTACCGATTAAAATTTATCACTCATTTGCGACCGACTCTCAGCAAAACGCTGAAAAAAACTGCGTACGACAATCACTCGGAATCTTTAAAAAATTAAAAAACTTTACGCGAAAAAACTACTGTTGCGGAATTAAAAAACTCAAAATTTACTTCCGACTTACTAAACTTTATCCATAAAATTAAACAGATACGCAATCTGA
>NZ_VOSC01000008.1:724-5233 GCF_007997385.1 Seonamhaeicola algicola | reverse complement strand
TGTGCTTCATTGTGGAAAGCCAACGCGCAAAGCAAAGAGTGCTACCGCACAAATTGCTTTTTCCACCGCTAAAAAACACTATTTTGACTTGAAAATGCAAGCGAACAGATTTACAAATTTTAAAACATTCAATAGTTTTATTGGTGTCCCTGAACCAATTGATAATCATATAGACATTGGCAAATACCCTGAAAATACCTTATTAAAATCACAGGGAATTTATATTGACTTTTACCGAATTTCCTTTAAAACAAATTACATCAATCCCGATTTACCTGATTTCGATCCTAAAAATTCGAAACCCATAACCGCTGTATTTTTTAATAGCCCAGGTAAACTTTATGAATGGGAACTGACCGATACATTTGAAGGCTACTATCTTCAACTATCAAAAGAGATTATTGAAAAGAACCGTTATCTGTTTCAAAACTTTTTAGAATATGGTTATCACGAAGCCTTGTTTTTAACAAAACAGGAAGAAAAAGAAATTGTGCTACTTTATGAAAATCTTATACAGAAATCCAGTGATAAAAGTACCAATCAAAATGTACTGTTGGCCTACGTAAATTTAATCCTGAATTTGGTAGAATCTTTCTACAAAAGGCAGTTTGCCAGCGAAACTAAAAAATACAACTACATTGTGAGCGAATTTCAACAATTACTTCGAGACTATTATAATGACAGGATTGAAGGTGTTCCTACCGTACACTATTTTGCCGAAAAGATGAATCTTACACCCAATTACCTTGGTGACGTTTTAAAAGCTTATACCCACAAATCTGCAATAGAAACCATTCACGAGTACATTGCACAAAGTGCCAAAAGATTGCTTCTCGAAAGCAATCTTACCAATGCCGAAATAGCCTTTGAGTTGGGTTTTGATTATCCCAATTATTTTGCCAAGTTTTTTAAAAAACAAACACAGCTGACACCTAAACAGTTCAGAATGAGGCAAAAGTTAACGAATAGTTAAATCTCAAATAATCAGTAAAATGTTTCTTTTTGGTCAGTAAATGTTACTGCCCCAAGCTATTGTTATAGGGTAATTTTGGATAACAAATTAATAGTAATCTAAAAACACAATACAATGTCACAAAAGAAAATTTCTTACAAGAACACCAATAACGGACTCACAATGTCCGCTTATTTAGACCTTCCAAACGATTTTGATGAGAGCAAACAATATCCTGCAATAGTAATTACACACCCAGGTGGTGGTGTTAAAGAGCAAACCGCCGGTATCTATGGACGTAAATTTGCAGAACACGGTTTTGTTACTATAGTCACCGATGCTTCTTACCAAGGTGAAAGCGGTGGAGAACCACGCCAATTGGAAAATCCTTATGTCAGAACAGAGGATGTTAGCTCAGCAGTAGACTATTTAACAACCTTACCTTATGTAGATAACGAGCGCATCGGTGCTTGGGGTATCTGTGCTGGTGGTGGTTATACGGTAAATGCTGCGATTAATGACAAACGCATTAAAGCAGTTGGTACGGTGAGTGCAGTGAATATCGGGCATATGTTTAGCAAAGGTTGGCTGGGCGACCAAGATATGAAAGATGCTACCAAGTGGCTAGAATATGGCGCATCGGCGCGTACCCAGGAAGCCAATGGTAAAGATGTAGTGCAAATGCCTATGGCACCTATGAAAAAGGAAGATACACCTTATACCGATTTAAAAGAAGCTTGGGAATATTACCATACCGATAGAGCACAATGCAGTACAGCGCCTGGTTATGGTACTGCACGAAGTTTAACACAATTGGTTACTTATGATGCTTTTAATATGGCAGAAATCTATTTAACGCAACCATTATTTGTAGTGGCAGGTAGTGTTGCAGAATCTAAATGGATGAGTGATGACCTTATGGAAAGAGCAGGAACAGACAACAAGCAACTACATATTGTTGAAGGAGCTAATCATATGAAGTTATATGATATTCCTAAATATTTAGATGAAGCTGTTGCACAATTAGCACCTTTCTTTAAAGAGCATTTAGGCTTTGCAGAACTTGTTAATGAGTAATTTAAACTTTGTTTGAAGCCGAAGCTTTGCTTCGGCTTTTATGTTAAAAATCTAATGAAATCAAATAACTAGCTACTAGCTAAAGCACAATGTAATCCTCGTTCCTACGGTTACAAAGAGCTTTCACACCAAAGCTGAATGAAAAAACAACGAAAGCACAACAACGTATATAAAAAATAGCGGCTTAATCGCTTAATCGAAACAAAATGAATAAATTAGAGTTCAGATATAATCCGAAAAGTTAGTGCTTAAAATCGGCTACTTTTCATATACAAGACCGTTGGCACACATTTGAAAAATGACTAAACATCAAAAATTAGATTCGATTTTAAAATATATGTCTGAAAATATCGGTGAGATACCGAAAAGACCTGACCGAATTGTTGAGAAAGCAAATCTGAACTTTGATAAATCGGAATCATATATGATGTTTAGAATGTTATTAGATGACGGTTATGTTTATGAACATACAACCGAAGGTTATTACGGAATAAAATATCAAGGAATTGTTTTTTAGATAATGGAGGTTATACATTTGAACATAAGATTTATAAAAGAAAAAAATTAGCCGAAAAAATCTCTGACTATGTAGATATCGTCGTTAAACCAATCGGAATTATAACCGCTGTTTTGGTTTCTACTTGGTACATCATAAAGCTGTTGGAATTTTTCGGGATAATTAATTCTTGAGTAAACTAATAAGGAACATAAAACCAATATGACTAACCAAAAAACAATTCCTATAACAGACATAATAAAACTTGACAAAGAATAATAAAAATGGACTTTATCATATTCGGACTAAAAAAAACGTGTGCCAACAATGTATAAAAATAATTGCTACATTAGTGCTTAAACAAAGGTAGTTGCAATTTTGTTACGTCTGATTTTCCTGCGGAAAATCCTCGCACACAAAACCGCAACTATTCTTATACGAAACCGTTACCACACATTTGATAAATTAACTTTATGGAATTAGAATTAACTGAAAAAGAATGTTTATCTATAGACAACGCATTAAAAAAATATTTGGACTTATTCCATGAGGAAATTATATACCAAAATAGGTTTCCGTTTTTATTAAAAGAATCTGGAATAAACGAAAATAGAATAAACTTCATTTTAACCGAATTAGCCATTTTAAACCTAGTTTCTTTTAAAAATAATAGAGGAGATAAAACATTATCGCACAATTTTAATAGAAACGAAATACATTCTTTTCTAAAAAATGGAGGAATGACCAATAAATGGTTAGAGATAGAATCAAAACGTACTGACCTAAAACTATCTAAAGAAACACTAAAGGAATTTCCTCGAACTAAATGGTTTGCTAGGATTGGTGCTTTCATTGGAATTGTTTTAGCATTGAAAGAATTAATTGAATGGAAAATGAAATTACCATAACAATAACCCAAAATCTAATCTCTTGAGAATCTGACTTGAAAAATTTCATAATATTTGATTTAAAAATTAATAATCTGATTAAAAAAAACGTGTGGTAACAATGGCTATAATTCATTGCTTGTTTAGTTCTACTTACGAAAATCCTTTCGGATTTTCAGTTTGGTGTGTACTTGCAAAGTTAAGTGCTAAACCACGCAACTACTCATAGCCGAACCGTTCTGTAAAATAGCACAGTAGCAACGTGTTTGAAGTTTTGAAAAGAATTTTATTCGATAAATTTTAGTTTCTGAAAATTTGACTTCTCTCCTATTTTTGAAAAAACTACAACATGAAAATTGAATGTAGAAACGTGCGATTTTGAAACGTAATTACGCTGAATTGAACGTAACAATTTTGAATTTTAATCAGCAACGCGAAAATTGTAACTGCTGAAAATCTTTTAAAACCCGATAAATAAAAAATATTGACAAAACAGTAGCAATGCTGAATTGAAAAATAATCACGCGAAAAATGTAACTGCTGAAAAATCTTTAGAAATCCAATAAATTAAAATCATAAAAAAAAGTAGCAAGGCTGAATGGAAAAGTAACAACGTGAAAAACCAGTAAAACGTGTTCGAATTTATCGTAGTTCTGAAAATTGAAAAATTCAATAATTTGACAAATATTCTTAATGAAAAAAAACTACTTTACACAACACTGCATAAAAGCAATTTGGGGTTGATTTTCTAACGAAAATCAAGTACTTTTAACCAAGGTCAGTACAAAGGTCGAAAAGGCGTTGCTCTTTTCTCCCAAACTGACTTCTATGCAAACCCGTTGCTTTCAATAGCGGCCGACGCTCACTCGGACGCTTTAAAATTCCGAATCTCTAATTGCCGATTAAAATTTAACACTCATTTGCGACCGACTCTCAGCAAAACGCTGAAAAAAACGGCGTACGACAATCACTCGAAATCTTTAAAAAATCAAAAAACTTTACGCGAAAAAACTTCTGTTGCGGAATTAAAAAAACTCAAAATTTACTTCCGACTTACTAAACGTTGCGGATAAAATTAAACAGATACGCAATCTGTC
>NZ_VOSC01000008.1:0-673 GCF_007997385.1 Seonamhaeicola algicola | reverse complement strand
TGCGGATTTTCCCGCAACGAATTTATAGCCGTTAACCGTTGGCAACAATTTAGCCAAAACGTTGAGAAACTAAGAACTTAATGTAACAAATACTTTACTTGAGTTACTAATTATTTAAAATCTAATATCAAATGAAAAAAATAACGAAAAGAAGAGCATTAATTTTATTATCAATTGGAATGATTATAATTTCAACTTCACAAATTGTATCTCAATTTTTTGAATTACCTGATTTTGCGAAGGGTTCTTTTATCGGAATTGGAATAGGACTTTTAATTACCTCTTTAATTTTTGGAAATTTCAAAACTGTTCGTAATTAGAATCGAACAAAAGCGGAATTTCATAAAATAGGCGGAAAGAATAAACCTTTTTTTAAATTATACTGATCAAAATCAAACAGACAGAATTAAACATCAGCTCAGAAATAATCTAAAGAACTATTTTCGGAATCTGAATTTTAAAAAGTATTCGGAAACTAAAATATTATTAGTTACGAAAAAAACTGTTGCCAACAATGTATAACCGCAATTACGGCGGATTCGACTACGTCCGAATCCACTCGGAATTGCTAACGTCAGTGCTAAACCGAAAAATTTGCGTACTTTAACCCGTAACTGACGGTTATACGAGACCGTTGGCAATAATTATGAAGAAACGATATTTATACTTAATT
>NZ_VOSC01000012.1 GCF_007997385.1 Seonamhaeicola algicola | reverse complement strand
TATAACGCGGTGGGTGATGCTACGGGGTGTACCGAAGAAGCTTTCACTACCGAAACACTTCCAACAGTACCAACCTGCACAAGTTTAACAAGTCCGCTTAACGGGGCTACCAATGTTTCAATTGCCACAGATTTAACATGGAATGCCATTACTGATGCCACAGGCTACAGACTAACAGTAGGCACAACTTCTGGAGGAACTGATATTATAAACAACCAAGATGTTGGTAATGTATCTACGTTTGATGTACCTGCTGATTTACCTGAGAATACTCAAATTTTCGTCACTATTGTTCCGTATAACGCGGTGGGTGATGCTACGGGGTGTTCTGAAGAATCTTTTACAACTGAAACCATCACTATTCCTTTAGTGGAGTCTAAATACGGGTTTTCACCAAACGATGATGGCATAAATGATTTTTGGGAAATTGTTGGTATTGAAAATAGCCCAAATAATACGGTTAACATTTACAACCGTTGGGGCGATTTAGTGTTTAGTATTGCTAATTACAATAACACCTCAAACGTTTTTAGAGGTATAGCCAACCGTATGAGTAAATCTGGCGCTGGCAAGTTGCCCGATGGCACGTACTTTTTTGATATAAAAATATCAGGAACACATAATTTAAAAAAGCTAAAAGGATTTGTAGTTATAAAACGCTAAAAAATGATGAAATTAAATACTTTAAAACCCCTTTTTACAGCAGTAATTCTTTTAGTTATTATGCACGTAAACGCCCAACAAAGTCCGTTGTTTGCAGAGTATAATTACAATCCGTTTATTATAAATAGCGCATATGCTGGACTTAGTGGAAATACCGAATTTACACTAAGTAACAATGGCTATTTTAACGATTTTGATGGTAGCCCGCGTACACTTTCGTTTAGTGGTCATGGAAATTTAAACAATGAAAAAATAGCATTAGGTGGTGGTATTATTAGAGACGAAATTGGCGTAACTAATTCTACCAGTGTGTTTGCTGCATTTTCATATAAAATATTTTTTGATTTTAATGGAAATCGTCCATATTGGCAACACTATTCACCAAACGTTTTATCATTTGGTTTAACAGCTGGTTTGCAGCAATTTCAAGATAATTTAACCAAATTAAACATACCTAACGACCCCACGTTTGCACAAGATGTTAATGCAAGTATACCATCTATAGGTTTGAGTTTTTTGTATAACCATGCCTTGTTTTATGTGGGGGTTTCGGCACCAAATATTGCTGGCGACAAACTAGCTACCGAGCAAAATATTAAACTTTCTAGTCCTGTATACGCCTATTTAGGCTATCGTTTTTTTAGTAATAAGTTTGATAATATTATGATTAAACCTAATATGCTAATTAAACATGAAAAAGGCGCACCAATGCAAGCCGATTTTAATATTGCTGTTAGTTTTAAAAATAAATTTGAAGTAGGTACTGGGTACAGAACAACCTCTAGTTTTAACTTATTAGCAGGAATATATCTAATAAAAAATCTTAGAGTTATTTACAACTACAATATGGCCACCAATAATTCGCCTTTAGGTAACAGCCACGGTTTAGCGTTAAGTATTAAATTTAATGAAGGGTACGCACTGTAATAAGCTTCACAATATTTAACATACGCGTAACTTAATAGCGTTAAATATTAAATATTTTTGTTGCCTATTTCCTAAGTCCCTAATGAAACTTAATTTTTACAATTCTTACAGATTCAGGATTGTCCTGTCTTTTTTATTCATAATAGCGCCAACTATTTTAATATTTATTGGCTATAATTATTTTAAATCTAAAAGTCAGAACCTTCAAAATATAATTACTAGAATTTATAATTTAGAATCTAATTTTTCTAACAACGAAAAACATTTACAATCATTTTTATTGTATGGTTATAAATCAGATAGTTTTTATCTAAATAAAAAAGAAGAAACTATAGATAATTTTATAAGTAACACAACACTACTTAAAAATGAATTTAATGCTATTGTTAATGAACTTCAGGCAAATAACATTAGTACACATAGCCTTTTTTATAATGATATAATTACACGCTTTAATGCTTTAGATTCTATTTCAAAAACCTTAAAAGAACAGCGCTATTTATTGGGTTATAAAGATTTTGGCGGCATTGGAGACATGCGAAATATTGCCCATAAAATTGAAGACAATAATATTATTAAAAACGAAAGCATACTACAATTAAGGCGCCACGAAAAAGATTTTTTTATACGTACCGAAGCTCATTATATTAACGCTTTTAATACGCTTGCCAATAAAATTATTGAAGACAAACAAAACAGTGGCACTACAAAAAATGCACTAAAAAATTACCAAAAAACTTTTAATAATGTAGCCCGTTTAACTTTAAATATTGGCAACAGTACCAACAGTGGTTTATATGGTGAAATTTTTGAATTAAATAGCAATATTAAAACACAAATTAAAGCGCTTGAGGCGATTGCCCAAAATGGTATTTTAATAAAAAATAGAGGTATAGATCAGTACGTAAAAATATCATTTACATTAATGGTACTATTTATAATTTTGGTAATTCTATACCTATCAAGAATTTTAACTAGAGATATTTTGAAGTTGCAACTATCAATGCATCAGTTTATAAAATCTGGTTTTAAAGAAAATATAGATCCTAACGCCGAAAAGTCTAAAATTCTTGAAATTAATTTTTTGTACAAAGCTTATGATTTACTTAAAAAAAATCTGCTAAAAAATATTGATGGTTTAAAATTAACTATTGGAGAACTAGAACGTACAACCGCCTACAAGTCTAGTTTTTTAGCCAATATGAGCCATGAAATTAGAACGCCGTTAAATGGTATTATTGGCGTATTAAACCTTTTAAACCAATCTAACTTAAACAAAGAACAAGTAAAACTTTTAGAAATAGCCAACTACTCCTCTAGCCATTTATTAGGATTAATAAACTTAATATTAGACTATTCTAAAATTACCGCAGGTAAAATGGAGCTTGAAATTAGACCTGTAAATCTTAAAAAAGATTTAAGCAACCTTATTAAAATATTTCAGTTTCAAGCCAATGAAAAAGGTATTGATTTATTGTACACATTTAATAAAACGCCTGAGGCTTCAGAACTTGTTTATGGAGATTCAATAAGAATAAATCAAATAATTATAAACCTACTAAACAACGCTATTAAATTTACAGATTCTGGTTGGGTGAAGCTTAGCATTAATCAAAAAAAACATAACCAAACAGAAGATGAGTTTACTTTTACAGTTGAAGACACTGGAGTTGGTATTGAAAAAAGCAAAGCATCTAAAATATTTGTAGCTTTTGAACAAGAAGATATCTCTACTACCAGAAAATATGGTGGTACTGGTTTAGGCTTAACCATATCAAATGATTTGGCTAAACTAATGAATACCGAATTAAAATATAAACCATCAGACACTGATGGCTCTTGCTTCTATTTCACAGTAAAACTTAAAAGAGCTAATACTGAAATTTATAATGATAATACTGCTAGTTTATTTACCAACCTTCCTAAAATTGGAAACGAAATACGCGTATTAATTGTTGATGATAATGTAATGAACCAAAAAGTTTTAGGCTTAATGCTTAAAAAATTCAATTTAAACATAGACTATGCTAACAATGGTTTAGAAGCCGTTGAAAGGGCAAAAAACGAAGCATATGATATTATTTTTATGGATATTCAAATGCCCATAATGGATGGTTTAGAAGCTACTAAAAAAATAAAGGCTTCAAATAAGTTTAAAGAAAACCCGTATCCAATAATTGCCGTATCTGCTAGTGCTTACACAGACGATAGAAAAAAAGCGAGCCAATGTGGTATAGATGATTTTATATCAAAACCTATTGAAGTAAAAAAACTACACGATTTACTTATTAAGTATTCATTAAATCCTGAAACACGAGAAAAGCCAGCAATGGCCTAAAAAAAATTCCTGCTAAAAAACAGGAATTTATTCTAATTATTACATATGCTAAGGTGCCGGATTTGGCATAGCATTATGCACACTGTTTATAGCCTCTATAACATCACTGCTAAGGGTAACGTTTATACTTTCTATGTTTTCTTTTAACTGTTGCATAGTTGTTGCACCAATTATAGTGCTTGTAACAAACGGTTGTTGGTTTATAAACGCTAAACTCATTTGCGCTAAAGTTAATCCGTTATCTTCGGCTATTTTTAAATAACGCTTTGTAGCTTCGGTACTTTGCTCGCTACTGT
Organism: Seonamhaeicola algicola; assembly: GCF_007997385.1. Lineage (GTDB taxonomy): Bacteria > Bacteroidota > Bacteroidia > Flavobacteriales > Flavobacteriaceae > Seonamhaeicola > Seonamhaeicola algicola. Next base: position 687,293 of record NZ_VOSC01000012.1, on the reverse strand, counting down.
AACGTGCAAAACGCGGGTGCAATGTTAAGCGTGAATTTTTGGCTGCTGTACCTTTAATATATTTTCCAGAAAGTACGCCAAATGCCATAGGCGAATACGCCAACAAACCAACCTTTTCGCGCATAGCAACCTCAACCAACTCATATTCAAACAATCTATTAAGTAATGAATACGCATTTTGAATTGTTACTGGCCCTTGCAAACCTTTATTTTTAGCCTCCTGTAAATAACGCATGGTGCCCCAAGAGTTTTCATTTGATAAACCAAACTGCCTAATTTTACCTGCTTTTACCTGATTGTTAAGTGCTTCAATAACTTCAGCAAAATTTTCTTGCCATTGTAAACTAGTTTCATGCGGAAAATTTCTTAATCCAAATTTATTAGTATCGCGTTCTGGCCAATGTAATTGGTATAAATCAATATAATCTGTTTGTAGTCTTTTAAGTTCTAAATCTATAGCTTCTTGAATAGATTTTGGACTAAAACCTGTTGTTCTAATATGCGCCGTATAATCGCCCGGACCAGCTATTTTTGATGCTATTATTACATCATTTCTTTTTCCTGATTTTTTAACCCAAGATCCTATAATTTCACTGGTTCTGCCACTGGTTTCAGCTGTTGCTGGTACTGGGTATAATTCGGCTGTATCAATAAAATTAACACCTTGTTCTAGGGCGTAATCTATTTGTTCATGTCCTTCAGCTTCAGTGTTTTGGTTTCCCCAAGTCATTGAACCTAAACATATTTTACTAACTTTTATATTGGTATTGGGTAGTGTTATGTATTTCATTATTTCTTTTTTTATTCCATTTAAGACAGAAATATTTTTTTAAAGTAGTTTTATTATAAATTTCTGCTTTAGCATACATTGCATGCTTATTCGTTTGTGTAAAAATAAAAACCTTTCAGAATTTTTAAGTTTCTAAAAGGTTTTTATTGTGCTAACGTTTCTTGTTAAATTACAACTTACAGAAACGTTAATTGTTTTTTAGTTATCATTTAAAAGCTTTGAAAGCTCATCTAGCTTAGGTGTTAAAATAACTTCAATACGTCTGTTTTTTGCTTTTCCTTCTGCAGTATCGTTAGTTGCAACTGGTGCATACTCACCTCTACCAGCAGCGGTTAAGTTTTCAGGATTTATTTTTGCATTTTCTCTTAAAATATTAACTATTGAAGTGGCGCGTTTTGTAGATAAATCCCAGTTGTTTGTTAATACGCTGTTTCCGCCATATGGCACATTATCAGTATGGCCTTCAATTAAAACGGCAATATCAGGATTTTCGGCTAATACGCTACCTAATTGTTGAACTGCTCTACGACCTTCAGACCCTACAGCCCAACTACCCGAACTGAAAAGCAGTTTGTTTTCCATAGAAACGTAAACCTTTCCGTCTCTTTGTTCAACAGTTAAACCTTTGCCTTCAAAATCTGTTAGCGCTCTAGAAATAGCATCTTTTAAAGCACCCATAGCAGCATCTTTATCTGCAATAACTTTTTCTAATTCAGCCACCCTGTTTGAGCGGTCTTCAAGTTCTTTTTTAAGTTTTTCTAAACGTGCATTTTCAGCAGCTAAGGCTTGTTCTTTAGCTTCTAATTCAGCTAACAATTCTCGGTTTTTTTGTGAATTTTTTGCAATAGCAGCCGAACTATTTTTCTCTAAGGCATCATATGAAGCTTTTAACGCATCATAATTTGCTTTGGTTGCTGTATAATCTGCTTGAAGTTTATCGCGTTCAGCAACAGCTTCATCATAAGCTGTTTTAAGTTGTTTTAACTCGTTTTTTGCTTGATTTTTTTCATATAAAAGCTCTTCATTTTCATCGTAAAGCTTTCTGTTTTCTTTTTTCAAGTTATTGTATTTAGCCTCTAACTCCTTGTAAACTTTAGGAGACACGCACGATGCTAAAACGGATACTGTTACAACTGATAATACGACTTTTTTAATCATTAGGCTAGGTTTTGTTTTTGATTTGTTTATAGGTTATTTATCTATTTCTACTAATATTGGGCAGTGATCGCTGTGTACTGCTTCACTGAGTATAACGGCTCTTTTTATGTTTTCTTGTAATGGTTTTGCTACCATGGCATAATCTAAACGCCAACCTTTATTATTGGCTCGCGCATTGGCCCTGTAACTCCACCAACTGTATTGTTGTGTTTCAGGGTTTATATACCTAAAGGAATCAATAAAACCACTGTTTATAAAACCACCTATCCACGCTCGTTCAACAGGTAAGAATCCTGAAACGTTTTTTAATCCTTTTGGATTGTGAATATCAATTTCCTCATGGCAAATATTATAATCGCCACAAATAATTAAATTTGGCAGGTATTTTTTTAAGTTATCAATATAGTTTTGAAACATATCCATGTATTCTAACTTATGCTCCAACCTATCAATATTTGTGCCAGAAGGCAAATATAAACTCATAATTGACACACCATCAAAATCTGCTCTAATATTTCTACCTTCAAAATCCATAGATTCAATACCTGTGCCGTATTCAACATGGTTAGGCTCTGTTTTACTTAAAATAGCAACACCGCTATAGCCTTTTTTTTGTGCACTAAACCAGTATTGATATTTGTATCCGGCTTGTTCAAAAACACTTAGGTCTAATTGTTCTTTTAATGCTTTTATTTCTTGTAAACAAATAACATCAGGATTTGCAGCTTTTAACCAATCTATAAACCCTTTATTTAATGCTGCCCTTATGCCGTTTACATTGTATGATATAATTTTCATGTTTGTCTTTTGTTGATATAAGTTTGAGTAGCCAATACCTTTTGATATTTCAAAATTAGGTAATACTACTAAAATAGCTTTATCATTTTCAGCTAAAATAAATAATACATTACTTTTACGCTATTGCTTTGGTAAGCATTTTACATAAATCTATTAACAAAATATTTTAAGCGTATTGTAGTTTAAGTATCAAATGAAATATTTTTTACTAACACTTTTATTATTCATGACTTTGTTTGGGGTTGCACAACAACCCAAATCAAACTATAAGCGTATAAAAGTAGCGGTATCAAATAGCATTAAAATAGATAGTGTTAGTATTAATTCTAATTGGTTTAAACTACAAACCAAACAAGGCGTTTTAATTGATAGTTCATTTTACAATATAAATTTTTCTAAAGCTTTAATTACATTTAAAAAGCCTATTGAAACTGATACTTTAATTATAAACTACTTGAAATTCCCAGAGTTTTTAACTAAAACCTATCAGCAACTCAATGAATCTGTTATTGTGAATAATAGCAATACCCAAACACTTTACAAACTTACCCAACCCAATACACAAAATACATTTACGCCTTTTGATGGTTTAACAACATCGGGCAGTATTTCTAGAGGTGTAACCATTGGAAACAACCAAAATGCTGTAGTTAATAGTGAATTAGATTTACAAATTACAGGGAAATTAAACGAAAAAGTGTCACTTAGAGCCTCAATACAAGATGCTAACATACCTTTACAAGAAAGTGGCTATAGCCAACGTTTAGATGAGTTTGACCAAGTTTTTATTGAGTTATTTAGTGATACTTGGAATATACGAGCGGGCGATATTGATTTACAAAATAGCAATTCTACTTTTGCAAATTTTTCAAAACGCGTACAAGGCCTATCAATTAATGCCAATATAGAAGGCCAAAACACCAAAACTAACCTATTTGCTGCTGGTGCTATAGTACGTGGTCAATTTACCCGTAGCCAGTTTACAGCACAAGAGGGCAACCAAGGCCCCTACAAGTTACAAGGGCCAAACGGTGAGCTTTTTGTACTTATTGTTTCGGGTAGTGAAACCGTTTACGTTAATGGCGTAGCTGTAAAACGTGGTGAAGACCAAGATTATATTATTGATTATAATGCTGGCGAAATTATTTTTAATGCTACATTTCCTATTACTTCTGAAATGCGTATTACTGTTGATTATCAGTTTAGCGAACGTAATTACTCGCGCTTTGTTGGCTTTGGTGGTGGCCGTATTGAAAATGAAAAATTGAAAATTGGCGTTTCAGTATATTCTGAAAACGATGCAAAAAACCAACCATTACAACAAAATCTATCAGAAGAACAAGTACAAATTTTATCAGCAGCAGGTGATGATAGAACGCAAATGGTTGCACCTTCAGAAATTGAAGAATCGGCTAACGAAAACCGTATTCTATATAAAAAAGAACTTATTAACGGTATTGAGGCTTTTGTTTTTTCAAATAACCCCAATGATGTACTTTACCGCGTTACATTTACCCAAGTTGGCACCAACTTAGGCAGCTATGTTATTAGTAACAGCAACGCTATTAATAATATTTATGAGTATGTGGGCATTGGCCAAGGTAATTATGAACCTATTGTGCAACTTGTAGCACCAACTAAACTACAATTGGCTGTTATAAACGGAAGCTATAAACCAAGCAACAACACACAAATGGCATTTGAATTAGCGGGAAGCAAAAACGATTTAAATCTGTTTTCAAATATTGATGATGACAATAATAACGGGTTTGCCGGTAAATTTAACATAAACCATAAATTAACAAAAAATGATAGTGTTTGGAATGTGCATGTTTTTGCAAATACTGATTACATTCAAGAAAACTTTAAAACCATTGAACGCTTGTATAACCCAGAGTTTTCGCGCGATTGGAATTTATCATCTACCAATAACACAACAGTAAATGTTACAGGCAACCAAAGTCTTTTATTTTCGGGTGTGCAATTTAACCATCATAAAAAAGGCATTATAAACTACCAATTTGAGCATTTAAATTTTTCTGATGGTTTTAAAGGCAATAGGCATGTTGCCAATGCTAATGTTATTTTAAATAACTTTACAATTGCTTCAAACAGCAGCTACTTAAATGCCGCTTCAAACATAAATACATCTACTTTTTTTCGCTCATACAATACTATAACCTACAGCTTAAAAAAAGCTTGGATTGGTACTAAATTAGCTATTGAAAACAATAAACAACAAGACAGTACCAACACATTAACACCTTTAAGCCAAAAATTTACATCATACCAAACGTATGTTGGCGTTGGAGATAGCAGTAAGGTTTTTGTTGAAGTTGGCTATAAAAACAGAGTTAATGATAGTATTAGAAACAACCAATTGCAAAAGGTAAACACATCGCATACGTATTATTTAAATTCTAAACTTATTCAAAACAAAAACACCAACTTATTATTATATGCTAATTACCGCCATTTAAAAAGTGAAGAAGCAGGTGTTGATAATGAGCAATCTGTAAATTCAAGACTACAATTCAATCAAAAATTATTTAAAAATATTGTGCAATGGCATACTGTTTTTGAAACCAACTCGGGCACCTTACCACAACAAGATTTTACATATGTTGAAGTTGAAGCTGGCCAAGGCAACTACACATGGATAGACTATAATGAAAACGGAATACAAGAATTAGAAGAGTTTGAAACAGCGCAGTTTCAAGATCAAGGCAAGTATATAAGAGTGCTTTTACCAAACCGTATATTTATAAAAACTCACCAAAACCGTTTAAGCCAAACTTTAACCATTAACCCGCAACAATGGCGTGTTAGTAAAAATAAATCACAGCAATTTTGGTCGCATTTTTACAATCAAACCAGTTATTTAATTGATAGAAAAATGAAACGCGAAGGCAATGCTTTTAATGTAAATCCGTTTGAAAATAATACTGATGATCAACTAGGTTTACAATTAAACTTTAGAAATGTACTATTTTTTAACCGTGGGCAACAACACTACACAACATCATACACCTATTTAAATAACCAAACACGAAACATACTATCGGTTGGTTTTATTAAAAATAATTTAAAAAGCCATCAAATAAACTTCAACCATAAAATAACTAACAATTGGTTATTTAACACACTAACCACATTAGCAAATAATGAAAGTGTTAGCGAAAACTTTTCAAGCAAAAATTATAATTTTAAAGAAGAAAGCCTAAACCCCAAATTATCATATTTATTTAATGATAATTCTAGTTTTGATGTGTTTTATGAATACGCAAAAAAAGAAAACACCATTGGTAGTTTTGAAACACTTAAGCAACACAAATACGGTGTTTCTTTTATGTTTTCTAAAAACGTTAAAAGCGCTATAAATGGTGAGTTTAATTATTTTTCAAACACATACAATGGCAATGCAAATACACCCGTAGCTTACCAAATGTTAGAAGGTTTACAACCTGGTAAAAATTTTACATGGACACTGCTTGCACAAAAAAAAATAACTAAGTTTTTAGATTTAAATTTAAGCTATTTTGGCCGAAAAACCCCCACAAGCAGTACCATACACACAGGTGCAGTGCAGCTTAAAGCTTATTTTTAAGTTTTCTTTAAATATTTTCAGTATTTATTTTTTGTAATTTTGCAAAAGTATGAGCAAAACGGCAGCCATAGTATATTCTATTTTAATGCTTTTTCAAAGTTTAAATATAAACATTGAAGAGCTATCTAAACTAGGTGTTTTAATAGAGCATGCCCAGTATCATCAAGAAATGTATGGCGATACGTTTTTAGAGTTTTTGTATGAACATTACGGTGAGCAAGCCGTTTCTACACAAAATGATCATGAAGAGCATGACGACTTACCCTTTAAAAGTCATCAACATATTTTTTGCCAAGTTAATTTTGCATGTATTTTAGTTACAAGTTTAGAGTTTCCGCTTCAAAACCAAATGCATCAAAACACGCAATTAAACTTTTTTTACAAAGAGCCTATTTCTTCTTTTGAGAAACCCACAGTTTTTCAACCACCTAAATTAGCATAATTCACCGTCTAAATACATTTACAAACAATTCAAATTTAACAATTTGAACATGTTACTTTTTTAATTATTCAGCAAAATGAATTATGCTAGAAAACATTATAAAATTTAGCTTAAAAAATAAGCTATTCATATTCCTTTTTATAGGTTCAGTTATAGGTTTTGGTTTATACTCACTAACCCAAATTTCAATTGGCGCCGTACCAGATATAACCAATAATCAAGTACAAATAATTACAACATCAAAAAATTTATCTACCCAAGATGTTGAACAATTTATAACATATCCGGTAGAGTTAGAAATGGCCAACTTACCGGGTGTAAAAGAAATACGTTCTGTTTCAAAATTTGGGCTATCAGTAGTTACTATTGTTTTTGAAGACAACCTTGGCACCTATTTACCAAGACAGTTAATTTCAGAAAAAATAAAATCGGCTAGCGAAAAAATACCCGAAGGTTTTGGCACACCTGAAATGGGCCCAATTACAACAGGCTTAGGCGAAATTTACCAATACATTTTAGATGTAAAACCAGCATATAAAAACCAATATTCTGCTACCCAAATACGCACTATTCAAGACTGGATTGTAAAACGCCAACTTTCTGGCATTCCGGGTGTAGTAGAAGTAAACACGTGGGGCGGTTATTTAAAACAATATGAAGTTTCCTTAAATCCGCAAAAATTAAACGCCATGAATATTAGTTACATTGATATTTTTAATGCTTTAGAAAAAAATAATAGTGTTGCAGGTGGTGGTTATATTGAAAAAAATAACAAAGCTTTTTTTATTCGTGGTGAAGGTTTAGTAAACTCAAAAGCCGATATTGAAAATATTGTTGTTAAAAATAATGGCATTCCTATTTTTATAAAAGACGTAGCCAAAGTACACTTTGGAAGCGCCACACGCTTTGGCGCTATTACAGGCAATGGCGAAGGCGAAAAAGTACTTGGGCAAGTAATGATGTTAAAAGATGGCAACTCTAAAAAAGTAATTAATGCTGTAAAAAAACGCGTAGCATCTGTGCAAAAATCATTACCCCAAGGCATCTACATTAACGGTTTTTTAGAGCGTAGTGAGTTAATAAATAAAACAACCTTTACCGTTGCCGAAAACCTAATTTTAGGCTCACTTATTGTTATTTTTGTTGTTGTACTACTATTAGGAAACATAAGGTCTGGGCTTGTTGTAGCATCTGTAATTCCGTTAAGTTTATTATTTGCCATTTCGTTAATGAATATTTTTGGTATTGATGCTAACCTTATGAGCATGGGTGCTATTGATTTTGGAATTATTATAGATGGCGCAGTAATTATTGTAGAATTCATTGCTTTTAAAATAACAACACAAAGCACCACTGCAAATGCGCTTTCTAAAAACGAACAGCAACAAGCCATTGACTCTATTACTTTAAAAAGTGCTTCAAAAATGATGAATTCGGCAATTTTTGGTCAAATCATTATTCTTATAGTGTTTATACCCATTCTCTCATTAAGTGGTGTTGAAGGTAAAATGTTTAAGCCTATGGCACTAACCTTTAGTTTTGCGCTTATGGGTGCCATAATTTTCTGTTTAACATATGTTCCGGTAGTTTCTTCAATATTTTTAAAACCTAGCAAACAAACTAAAAAGAACATAGCTAATAGGCTCATGAATTTTTTAAATAAACTTTATAAGCCTACCATCAATTGGTCTTTAAAAAACAAAAAAATAGTACTATCATTTGCAGGCACATTATTAGCAATAAGCATATGGGTTTTTACAACTATGGGCGGTGAGTTTGTACCAACTTTAGATGAAGGTGACTTTGTAATTCAGCCAGTACTAAAAACAGGCACTTCATTAGGAAAAACTATTGAAATTACAACAAAAATAGAACAGGTATTATTAGAAAACTTCCCTGAAGTTGTACAGGTAGTAAGCCGTATTGGTGCAGCCGAAGTACCAACAGACCCAATGAGTATGGAAGAAAGTGATGTAATTATAAAACTAAAACCTAAAAACGAATGGGTTTCTGCTGATAGTAAAGATGAACTAGCCGATAAATTTAAAGAAGCACTTACCATAATTCCTGGAATGGAAGTAGAATTTACACAACCTATTGAAATGCGCTTTAATGAACTAATTACTGGTGTACGTGCCGATGTGGCCGTTAAAATTTTTGGAGAAGATTTATCAATTTTAGCTAGTAAAGCCGATGAAATTAAAACACGCATTCAGCATATTGAAGGTGCTTCAGATATTATAATTGAAAAGGTTGAAGGCTTACCTCAAATGAGTGTAAATTATAACAGAAATAAAATTGCTCGTTATGGTTTAAACATTGCAGATGTAAACCAACTTATTTCAATGGGGTTTGCAGGTAAAATAGTAGGTAATGTATTTGAAGGCGAAAAACGTTTTGATATGGTGGTTAGATTAGATGCCAACCACAGAACAACTATTGAAAACCTTCAAAATTTATATGTAGACACGCCTAGTGGTACAAAAATTCCATTAAGTGAGTTAGCCGAAATAAAATACACCACAGGTCCTGCTAAAATTTCTAGAGATGATACACGCAGACGGATTGTAGTTGGAATTAATGTACGAAACAGAGATTTACAATCGGTTGTTAATGATGTTAAAGCAATTGTTGATGAACAGGTAAAACTACCTGCAGGTTATAATATTACCTATGGCGGCCAATTTGAAAATCTTGAAAGCGCTAAAAACAGATTAATGGTAGCTGTACCTATTGTACTTGTACTCATATTCATTTTACTATATTTTGCTTTTGGCTCTGTAAAAGAAGCCGCCATGGTATACACCGCTATTCCACTTTCGGCTGTTGGAGGTGTGCTCCTTTTATGGTTTAGAGGTATGCCCTTTAGTATTTCGGCAGGTGTTGGTTTTATAGCGCTTTTTGGTATAGCTGTACTTAATGGCATTGTACTTATTGAGCATTTTAAAGAACTTAAAAAAATAGGCATTTCAAATATTGATGAACGCATAAAACGTGGAACAACTGAACGCCTACGCCCTGTTTTATTAACAGCATCGGCAGCTACACTTGGGTTTCTTCCTATGGCAATTTCAACCAACGCCGGTGCCGAAGTTCAGCGGCCATTAGCAACCGTAGTTATTGGCGGATTGGTTACAGCAACTATTTTAACATTAATAGTTTTACCCGTTTTATACGCATGGTTTGAGAAAAAAATCGAATTAAAAATGAACAAAAAAATAAGTACCTTAGTAATTGTAACATTACTTTCTTTACAAATACACGCACAACAAAAAAATTTAACTGTTGATGAAGCCATACATTTAGCTATTAAAAACAACGCTGCATTAAAAGCTTCTGCATTAAAAAGTAAAGAATCAAAATCATTAATTGGTAGCGCTTTTAACTTTGACAAGACATCAATTTATTACAGTTATGATGAAAATAATTTAGCCATAAATAATGAACCTTTAAATGTTTTTGGCATTTCACAAACGTTTAAGTTTCCAACAATTTATTTTGCTGATAAAAAAGTAAAACAAGCCGAATTTAATCTTCAACAAACAGAATATAACATAGCTTTAAAAAACCTTAAACGTAATGTTCTCACTGCATATTCCAATCTTGTTTATGCTAAAAACAAAGCTAAAACCTACAAGTTTTTAGATAGCCTTTACAATCAGTTTGAAAAAGCTTCACACAGACGTTTTGAATTAGGAGAAACTAACTATTTAGAAATGATTAGCGCTAAATCAAAACAAAAACAACTAGAAATGCTTTACAAACAAGCACAACAAGACATTGTGCTGGCTAACGAAGATTTAAAAAAACTAGTTCAATTAGATTCTATTACAATTATTGACAATACACTACAAAAAGTAGAGTTACAATCTATTTCAATTGAAAACAATATCGGCCTATCCTTGTATAATACCACTACTTCTTATTACAAAGCTTTAAATAATAAAGAAAAACAAAATTTACTACCAGATATAACTGCCGAATATTTTCAGGGTACCAACAATACTTTAAACACAAATATTAAAGGCTATCAATTGGGATTAAAAATTCCTATTTTCTTTAGCGGAAATGCTTCAAAAATTAAAGCAAGCAAACTAGCTATAGAAGCTGCAGAGGCTGAAAAAAAAGAGTATAAAATAAAGTTAAACGCAGCATATAAATCATTATCAGCAAAACTAAAACAACATGAAGCTGCTGTAAATTATTATAATGCCCAAGGAAAAAAGCTTTCTAAAGAAATTATAAAAACAGCACAACGCTCATTTAAAGAAGGTGAAATTGACTTTTTTCAATACATACAAAGCCTTGAAACCGCTACGGAAATTGAACTCACTTACCTTGAAAACCTAAATAAATACAACCTAACAATAATAGCTATAAACCACTTAATTTTACAATAATGAAACCTATATACACCTTTTTATTCGCGCTTATTATAATGGCTTGCGAAAACACTGAAAAAAACAATAGCAATGCTTCAAATGAAGACACCCAAAATAACAATTTAGTTATAACACAACATCAATTTAACAGTAACAATATGCAATTGGGTAAATTAACTAATTATACATTTACCAAAGGCATTAAAGTAAATGGTACTATTGATGTACCTCCAAAAAACAAAGCTGTTATAAGCACTTATATGGGTGGTTATATAACAAAAACACCACTTTTAGTAGGCGATAAAGTAAAAAAAGGACAAGTTTTAGCTACCATTGAAAATCCTGATTTTATAGAATTACAGCAAGATTATTTAGAAATTTCAGAACAACTCAATTATTTAAAAGCTGAATTTAATAGACAAAAAACACTTTTTGATGAAAATATTACATCGCAAAAAAATTACTTAAAAGCTGAAAGCACATATAAAAGTAACTTAGCCCATTATAACGGTTTACGTAAAAAACTATTAATGCTTCATATAAATCCTTTACGTGTTGAAAAAGGACATATATCTTCAAAAATCAATATATATTCTCCTATTGAAGGCTATATAACAAAAGTTAATATTAGTAACGGTATGCATGTAGCAGCTGATGATGTAATAATGGAAATTATTGATACAGATCATATTCATTTAGAACTTTCAGTGTTTGAAAAAGATATTTTACGCATTAAAAAAGGGCAAAATATACGCTTTAAAATTCCTGAGGCTTCTAATGAAACTTTTAATGCCAATGTACACCTTGTAGGTACAACTATTAATGACAAAACTAGGGTTGTAAAGGTTCATGCACACATTTTAAATGAAGCCAATACCAATTTTATTGTAGGTATGTTTGTAGAAGCTTTAATTTTAACCACTACCACTACAAATTTAGCTTTAGCAAATAACGCTGTTAATGAAGATGAAGAAGGTGCTTTTGCTTTAGTTTTAAAAGAAAAGAAAAACAACCAATATTATTTTGAAAAAATAGCTTTAAAACTTGGCTCACAAACCGAAACTCACACAGAAATAATTAACGCAAATGAATTTGCTGATAAAGATATTTTAATAGCTGGTGGCTTTATGCTTGGTGATAATTTTGAAGGCAGTGGTCATGCACACTAATACTAACTTTTATCAATTTTATTAAACACTGAAATGATTGTTTTTACAGCTTCAATGTAAAACGTTGGGTGAATGTTTTCAAAATCATCAGTAGGTTCATGGTAATCATCATGATCATCTACTCCAAAATATAAAAACGGAATATCTTTTTTATGAAAATTAGCATGATCTGAGGCATATACCCAACTATCATTTTCATCAAAACCATCGTGCCCGCTTTTTAAAGTAAAGTTTTCATGCGCCACGCAACAAACTGCTTGTATAAATTGCTTATAAATATTTGAACCGGCCACGTGCAAAGTATTGGTATTACTTCTACTAATCATATCCATATTAATATTTAGTAGAATTTTATGGTATGGAACATTTAAATTATTTACAAAGTAACTAGACCCTTTAAGTCCTAATTCCTCAGCATCAAAAGCCGCTAAAATAACGGAGTGTTTTGGCGGATGCGTTTTAAAATATTCGGCAAAACTGAATAATGCACTCAAACCAGAAGCGTTATCATCTGCACCATTGTAAATTTTTCCGTTCTTAATACCTTCATGATCATAGTGTGCACTAATTACAATATACTTATTAGGTACGCATGTTCCTTTAATATAGCCAATAACATTTACGCCTTTGTACTGTTTTTTTCCTTTGTTAAATAAAAATGTTTGCTGATATCCTTGCTTAAAAGGCTTAACTTGTAATGTATGATACTGATTAATTATATACTTTTTAGCTTTATTGGCACCTTGTGTTCCTGTACGCCTTCCTTCAAAAGCATCAGAAGATAATGTTTTTATATGCCTTAATAAATTTTCGTGACTAAAACATATATTCTTTTCATTTTGAGAGTAACCAAACGCTGTTTTAAACAGCACGAAAAATACTAATAAAAGCTTAATTTTAAACATTTAGGTAGCTTGGGTTTATACTCTTTATTAGTTTACGGCTTTGAATTGCTGCTCAAGAGGCACACCATAAATAGACTCTAACTGCTTGACGCTTTTTTTATAAAAGGCTGTTTCTGGAGGTAAGCTAAAGTTGTTCCAAAAATTAGGATTATATTTTACATCAATATCACCCATATCTTTTTTATAACCTTCATAATTTCCAACTTTAATTTTCTTTTTGTTGGTTTCAACTCCTAACACAAAAACCTCATGCCTGTAAGACACTGGAACCTTATTACTAGTTGTTTGTAAGAGCTTTTTTTGCATAGCATTAATAGACATATCTTTTGCCCAAACTCTATTATGGTAGCTTAAAATTAATTTTCCATTAGGGCCTTTTTTATATATCCATATAGAATTTAAATTTGATGATTCTATTTTATAAATACCTTTAGTATCAACACCAATATATAGTTTTAACCATTGCCATTTATTTTTTTTGCCTTTACCCTCAATAATTACAATATCTTCACCGTCATAAGAAGTATCTCCTATTTTAGTCCAATTATAATTATTTTTGTTTATACCTTTTCTAACAGGATTTGTATTAGCTACATTAAGTACTTGATGCCCAGGATATTTATCTTTAACAAACCTGTAGTCTGCAGATTTTCTCCCTTCAATAACTTCAACTCTTGTGTATTGTGGTGAATTTAAACCTCTATCTAGCACTTTTATATAATGCTCAACTAGAAAGCATGCTTTTTCAGCTTCTGTTGAAAATCTTCTGTATAGCATATTGAGCTGATGATTGCTACTTAAAGATGTATTTTTTATGTTTTTAAAAGCTGTTTTAACATAATCTGATGCTGCTAAAATGTTTACCTCATCTAACGATACAATATCCTCTTTTAAAACAATAACTTTTTCACTTAAGTTTAAAAAATCTTCAACTTTGATTTTATAAGTTAAATATCCAATACTAGATACTTCTAGACTATCAGCTAGATTACTTTTACTAAGTTGTAAATAAAAACTACCGTCTTCGGTAGTGGCTGTACCTAAATATTTTTTTGGAATACCTACGGCAGCATAAGGCACTTCATAGTTATTTTCATCTTTTACCAAACCTTCTAAAACTACTTTTTCCTGCTGTGAGAAACCGGATAAAAAGCACATAAAAAAGAAAGCAAACACATATTTAACTATTGTAGTTTTTTTCATATTCAGCAATTTTCAGTTAACGTTTTGTATTAAAAACAAAAACCATACCTAATACAAGGTATGGTTTTTTTCGAAATAATTTATATTTTTTGCTTAAATAGACGCCTTAATTAGCTCTCTATTCATTCTTGCAATATTATCTAATGAAATTCCTTTAGGGCATTCAACCTCACAAGCACCTGTATTTGTACAGTTACCAAAACCTTCTAAATCCATTTGCGCTACCATATTTTTAACACGGTCTGCAGCTTCAACTTGTCCTTGCGGCAATAAAGCATATTGTGAAACTTTAGCACCAACAAATAACATGGCAGATGAGTTTTTACATGTTGCCACACATGCCCCACAACCAATACATGTTGCTGCATCCATAGCCTCGTCTGCTGCATGTTTTGAAATTGGAATAGCGTTGGCATCTTGTGTATTACCAGATGTATTTACTGAAATGTAACCACCAGCTTGTTGTATACGCTCAAATGAAGTTCTATCTACTACCAAATCTTTAATTACAGGGAAAGCTGCAGCTCTAAAAGGCTCTATGGTTATAGTGTCACCATCTTTAAACATACGCATATGTAATTGGCAAGTTGTTACGCCCCTATCTGGCCCATGAGCTTCACCATTTATATACATTGAGCACATACCGCAAATGCCTTCACGACAATCATGATCAAAGGCAACAGGCTCTTGGCCTTCAGCAATTAATTGTTCATTCAAAACATCCATCATTTCAAGGAAAGACATATGTTCTGAAATATCATTTACCTTGTAAGTTTCCATCTTACCTTTTGATTTAGCATCTTTTTGACGCCAAATCTTTAATGTTAAATTCATTCCTTTTCCTGACATATCTTTCTTATTTATATGAACGTTGTTTTAATTCAATATCCTTAAATTCTAATTCTTCTTTATGAAGTACCGCATCAGCTGGTTCTCCTTTATATTCCCAAGCAGATACAAATGCAAAATCTTTATCATTACGCTTTGCCTCGCCTTTTTGAGGTCCTGATTCTTCAGCAGATTCTTCTCTAAAATGTCCACCACAAGATTCTTCTCTTGTTAAAGCATCTTTAGCAAATAATTCACCTAACTCTAAAAAGTCTGCAACGCGTCCTGCTTTTTCTAATTCAGGATTCATTTCATTTGCGCCACCAGGCACTGATACTTCTTTCCAAAATTCTTCACGGATGGCTTTAATTTCAACCATAGCTTCTTTTAAGCCTTGTTCATTTCTAGACATACCGCATTTATCCCACATTACTTTTCCTAGTTTCTTGTGGAAATAGTCAACAGATTTTGTTCCTTTATTATTTATAAAGAAATCAATTCTATCTTTAACTTCTTTTTCAGCAGCATCAAATTCTGGTGTATCTGTTGGTATTTTACCTGTTCTAATATCATCAGATAAATAATCTCCAATGGTGTAAGGCAATACAAAATACCCATCGGCTAAACCTTGCATTAGTGCTGAAGCCCCTAGCCTGTTAGCTCCATGATCAGAGAAGTTTGCCTCACCAATACAATATAAACCAGGTACAGTTGTCATTAGGTTATAATCTACCCAAACACCTCCCATGGTGTAGTGAACTGCTGGATAAATCATCATTGGTGTTTCGTATGGATTTTCATCTACGATTTTCTCATACATTTGGAACAAGTTTCCGTACTTAGCTTCAACAATTTTTTGCCCAAGCTCATATATTTTAGCTTCTGAAGGATTTGCAATACCATGTATTTTGGCTTGCTCTTTACCATAGCGTTGTATTGCCGAAGCAAAATCTAAATACACAGCTTCTCCAGTAGCATTTACACCGTAACCAGCATCGCAACGTTCTTTAGCTGCACGCGAAGCAACATCACGTGGTACTAAATTACCAAAGGCTGGGTAACGACGCTCTAAATAATAATCTCTTTCTTCTTCAGATAAATCTGTAGGTTTTTTTCGTCCTTCTCTAATGGCAATAACGTCTTCCATGTTTTTGGGCACCCAAATACGACCATCATTACGTAAAGACTCAGACATTAATGTTAATTTAGACTGATAATCTCCTGAACGCGGAATACATGTTGGGTGAATTTGTGTGTAACATGGGTTTGCGAAAAACGCACCTTTTTTATGAATTTTCCAACCTGCAGACACATTTGACCCCATAGCATTTGTTGACAAGAAAAATACGTTACCATAACCACCTGATGCAACCACAACAGCATGAGCTGAATGGCGTTCAATTTCACCAGTTATTAAGTTTCTTGCAATAATACCTCTTGCTTTACCATCAACAATTACAACATCTAACATTTCATGACGGTTGTACATTTGAATTTTACCACGTGCTATTTGGCGGTTCATTGCCGAATATGCACCTAGTAATAATTGCTGGCCCGTTTGTCCTTTGGCATAAAATGTTCTTGATACTAATACACCACCAAATGAACGGTTATCTAATAATCCGCCATAATCACGAGCAAAAGGCACGCCTTGGGCCACACATTGGTCTATAATATTTGCAGAAACCTCAGCTAAACGGTATACGTTAGCCTCACGTGAGCGGTAATCGCCACCTTTTACGGTATCATAAAATAATCTGTATGTTGAATCGCCATCACCTTGATAGTTTTTAGCGGCGTTTATACCTCCTTGCGCAGCAATTGAATGCGCACGACGCGGAGAATCTTGATAAGCAAATGCTTTTACGTTGTAGCCCAACTCTGCAAGTGTAGCAGCTGCTGAACCACCAGCTAATCCTGTACCAACAACAATAACATCAATTAATCGTTTATTAGCAGGATTTACTAAGTTAATTTTATCTTTATAAGACGTCCATTTATCTTTAAGAGGACCTTCTGGTACTTTTGAATCTAAAACACTCATATTTGTATGTTATTAGTGATTAAAATGGTGATATATAGCTATAATTACAAACCCTAAAGGAATAATTATAGAATATGCTTTACCAATGTTTTGTAATGTTTTTTTACGACCTGCAGTTCCGCCAACAGACTGAAATGCCGATGTAAACCCATGCATTAAATGCAACGCTAAAAAAACAAAAGCTAAAACATACACACCAACGCGTATTGGATTTTCAAACATGTGTACTACATGCGCATGAAAATCTTTTCCAACTTGACTTTTTCCTTCTACATATTTTTCAACAATTTCAGGAACCCAAAAATCATTAAAATGAAAAATCATAAACAATAGAATTGCCACACCAGTGTAAATCATGTTTCTACTTACCCATGATGAGTTAGCTGCGCCATTATTTTTTGCATAGGCAACACCTTGGGCTTTTTTGTTTTTCAATTCTAAAATAAATCCCATAACAAAATGAAAAACAACACCAAAAAGTAAAACTGGCTGTAAACCATATTGAACTAAAGGATTATTTCCCATAAAATAAGATACTTCATTGAACGTTTCTGGGCTAAAAACCGATAACATATTTATTGCAAAATGTTGAAGTAAAAAAAACATTAAGAAGAATGCAGATAGCGCCATGGCTACTTTCCTCCCAATCGAAGATTTTAAAAATCCGCTCATTATTTATATAATTTAGTAGTATGTTACAAAGGTAAATTACTAATAGTTGATAGACAATAAGTAACTTGCTTATTTTCTAATTTAGAATTATTTTAAGTAATAATACTTAGTTTTTAAACTATGATATTTATCATAAACTCAAAAAGAGACACATAACGCATCTCTTTTAGTATTTTTATTAATGAAAATGCTCGTTATTCTACTATTAACTTTTTAGTTATTGTTGCAAAATCAGAATGTATATTAACAAAATAAACACCCGAAGATGTGTTTAACATATTAATTTCAATTATGTGATTATTGTTTAATTTATGAGTAGATATTTTACGTCCACTTAAATCATAAATTACGGCCTTAGTTAAGCCTACATGAGATGCATTGTGTATTTGAAACTTACCTGTTGATGGGTTAGGATACAGTGTTATTGCTTCTTGCAACCGGTTTTCTTCAGTACTTAAAGGACATGAAGCATTATTAACCAAAGCAACTCTGCCGCAAACACTAGACAAACTCCTATCTTGTATAACATTAGCTGCAGTACTATTGGTTGGCCCTATAACACGTTGATCTTCTGAAATAGATATTGCATAATTCATTAAATCATTAGTATCATTAACGTGGCCTAATTGGTGTCCATGGCCTAATTCATGCAATGCTACACTTTGAAAATCAAACTCTCCTAAATCTGGCAAATCTAAACCTGTGTGCCAAGGCTCATCTGCATCAAACTCAATGTCATGACCCCTCACATACCAATTTAAAACACCACCATTAACACAACCTGAATAATATGTGTAACAAATACCCAATGTAGGATCATCTAACTCACCATTATCAAAACGTATAATATTTATACCATCATCGGCAATAACATCAGTGTTTGTTGGTGTACCTATAGACCAGTTTAACTGTGTATCACAAATCCAGGTATCAAAAGCCCTTTGAAAAGCAGCTTTAGCACCAGCAACTTGTGCATCATTATTAAAACCGGTTTCCATATGCCAAGTTACATTATCATCTGTTCCAGAAAAAGAAGAATGTTGTACCTGATAAGCTATTAATGGTTGAGGCCCATTTGAACCAGGTGGATTATTTTGGGTTTGGTCATCAATATCATATTCTACATTATACTCTGCATAACTTACAGTAATTGGTGTTTGGGGCGAAGGATCTCCAACAGCATCTTCAACATACATATTTCCTGTTCCAGCAAATGATGGCACTTCAACAGTAATTTGCGTATCATTCCAACTTAAAACCTGAGAATCTAAAGCCCTGATAAAAGTAGCGCCTCCATCATTAGCATTACTAAACCACACTATACCCTGGGTATTTCCAAAATCTGACCCCGAGATTGTTAAAACATCTTTATTACCAGCACTCACTACTGTTTTATTTAAAACTAAGCTGCTTGGTGCTAACAAACTAGCTTTAGCAGTCTTGTTCTTAGCTATTATGGTTTCAACATTAAAATACGTAACCTCTTTATAGGGCTTTTTGGTATATTTGGTAATTTCACTGTATAAACTTTTTGTTATACCCTTTTTTTTAGTTAATGCATTTGCCGCCACATTATCTATTAAATTGTATTTATAAAAACCTTGATTTAATGCATATGGCTTAAACCTTGAGTTATTGGCTTTTTTTGAAAACTTAATAGTGTTTGAATTTAAAGTAAACACCCCAACATCGCCTGTTTGCAAATTTAAACTGGGGTTAACTACTACAGCATTTAGGCCAACTACCCCGCCAACTGTTACAACATCAATATACTTGGCAATATTGCCTTTAAATACTTTAAATACTTCAATTGTATTTATGGTGTATATTAAACTGTAGTTTGCATCCCAAGTAGCGTATTTATTAACTACTTTACCTTCAATTACCATATCACTTTTTTGTACTTGATTTTCTAAAGAGACTTTTTTCATATGAATTTGCGCCTCTGATTTCTTACCTATAACGAGTGTAAAAAACAAAATCCCCAAAAGAAGTTTCTTACCTATTTCTTTCATAACAACTTAATTAATTAAAAATCAAACACTTAAAATAGCCACAAATATAACCAATAATTAATCTACTTTTTCTTTTTATTTTTACATAATTAAAAACTTAATATGTACTTAACATGAAATATTCACCTATAGATAGTAGCCTTTTTATAAAAAACCGTAAAAACTTTGGTTCAAAAATGAAACCCAATAGTTTAGCTGTTTTTAATTCTAATGATATATACCCGATAAGTGCAGACAGTACGCTGCCATTTCAGCAACACAGAGATATTTTTTATTTAAGTGGTGTTGATCAAGAAGAAAGCATTTTAGTAATTTTTCCTGATTGCCCTAAAGAAAAACACAGAGAAATTTTATTTCTAAAAGAAACTAATGAGCATATTGCTGTTTGGGAAGGCGAAAAACTAACCAAAGAAAAGGCCTTTGAAGTTAGCGGTATTAAAACAGTTTATTGGTTACAAGACATGGAACGCATTATGTTTGAATTAATGACGCAATGTGACACTGTATACATTAACACAAATGAACATTACCGTGCCAATGTTGAAGTTGAAACCCGCGAAGACCGATACACTAAATGGCTAAAGCAAAAATACCCAGCACATAATGTTGCTAAAAGCGCACCAATATTACAACATTTACGCTCTGTTAAAGACACCATTGAAATAGACTTAATTCAAAAAGCATGTAATATTACCGAAAAAGGTTTTAAACGTATTTTAAACTTTGTAAAACCTGGTGTTTGGGAATATGAAATTGAAGCAGAATACATACACGAATTTATTAAAAACAAATCAAAAGGGTTTGCTTACACACCAATAGTTGCCAGTGGCAACAATGCCAATGTACTGCACTACATTGAAAACAACAAACAATGTAAAGCAGGCGATTTACTTTTAATGGATGTTGGTGCTGAGTACGCTAATTACTCTAGTGATATGACCAGAACTATTCCAGTTTCTGGTAAGTTTTCTGAAAGACAAAAAGCAGTATACAATGCCGTTTTAAGAGTTAAAAATGAAGCTACAAAAATGTTAGTTCCAGGAACGCTTTGGGAAGCCTACCATATTGAAGTTGGTAAAATTATGACTTCTGAATTATTAGGCCTAGGGCTGCTAGACAAAGCCGATGTACAGAACGAAAATCCTGACTGGCCTGCCTACAAAAAATATTTAATGCACGGTACTAGCCACCACATGGGATTAGACACACACGACTATGGTATTTTAACCGAGCCCATGCAAGAAAACATGGTATTTACCGTGGAGCCTGCAATTTATATTCCTGCAGAAGGTTTTGGTATTAGAATTGAAGATGACGTTGTAATTCAAAAAAGTGGCGCCCCAATAAACCTTATGAAAAATATACCCATTGAAGTTGATGAAATTGAAGACTTAATGAATTAACGGAAAAAAACAAAAGAGGGATTTTTTAAAAATCCCTCTTTCTATGTTGCAAAAACCGTGTTTAAAATTTTACGTTGTTTAAATGGCGACTAACTCAAATAAATATGCATTTAGTTTTTGCAAAGTTTCTACTTTATTTTTAGTATCAATTAACAACGAAATATTATTTCGGCTACCACCATAAGAAATCATCCTTATTTTTACATCTTGTAAAATTTGAAATAACTTAAAAGTATCTTGGTGGTCTGCAATTGAATGCCCTACTAAACACACAATACTTTGGTTTTTATCAATTTCAATAGATGAAAACGTTTCTAACTCAGCTACAATTTTATCAAGGTTTCTATCATCATCAATAGTTAAAGACACCGCAACTTCCGATGTTGTAATCATATCAATTGATGTTTCATAAGTTTCAAATATTTCAAATACTTTTCTTAAAAAACCGTGTGCTAAAAGCATTCTTCCAGATTTAATTCTTATGGCAGTAATATTATCTTTTGCCGCCACAGCTTTAATACCGTTTTCAACATGGTTTCCACTAATTAAAGTACCAAAAGCAGCAGGATCCATAGTATTTTTTAATCGCACCGGAATACCATCTTCTCTAACAGGCAATACCGTTTGTGGGTGTAATATTTTAGCACCAAAATAAGCCAACTCCGCAGCTTCATCAAAAGACAAATTAGATATTGGTTTTGTGCCTTCAACAAACCTAGGATCATTGTTATGCATGCCATCAATATCTGTCCAAATTTGCACTTCTTCAGCATTTATAACTGCTCCAATTATAGTGGCTGTATAATCACTACCTCCACGTTGTAGGTTAGATACATTTCCTTCAGCATTTAAACAAATAAAGCCTTGGGTAATATAAATATCAGCGGCAGGTGTGTTATCTATAACATGCTGTAAATCTTTTTTAATAGCAGCAATAGCTGGTTCTTTAACAGCGTTAGTTTTCATAAAACTTAAAGCCGGTAACAATTGCGCGTTAATACCTTCTTGTTGTAAAAATTTAGTAAACATAAAGGTAGAAAGTAATTCACCTTGTGCTAAAATTTCGTTTTCAACAGTTTTTGTAAATGAATTTTCAGCACATGATTTTAAGAAATCAAAACGCTCAACTACATAAGCTTCAACATTTGCTTTAATTGTATTATCTGTAATTAATTCATTTACAACATCAATATATTTGGCGTGTAAATTATTAATTTCTGTAATAGCATCCACCTTATTTAAGGTAGCTATTTTATTAGCTATACTTACTAACGCATTGGTAGTACCAGACATAGCAGATAATACCACTATTTTTTTATCACCATCAGTAATTATAGATTTTACGTTATTCATGTTTTTAACTGAACCTACCGATGTACCACCAAATTTTAAAACCTTCATATTTATAGTATTATATGTAATAGATGCAACATCTATTTATTTCATTTTCATTATTTTGAAGTACAAAACTAAAATACAAAGTGACTAAAAACTTATTTTTATAAAAAAATGTTTACTTTTACACAAATTGTTAAATAGTTAACATGAAGACCGTATCAAACTGTGTTGAAGATATTTTAATTACACAACCTTACTTAGAAGAAGCTTTATCTAGAAACATAATTAACTATAGCGCCCTAGCTGTAGAATTAACAGAACCTATAAGCAAAATGCTTAAAAAAGATGTAAAACCAGGGGCTATTATGATGGCTTTAAGGCGTTACAGTCCGCCACCAGCATTAAGTAATTCGGTTAAAATGAAACGTGTTATTAAAAACTTAGGAGATATAACGGTGCGCTCAAACTTAACAGATTTTACAGTAAAAAACTCTGATACTCTAATTGATAATCACTCAAAAATTTTAGAACGTATAAACGAAGAAAACAAGCTTTTTTATACGTTTACAAGAGGTATTCATGAAAGCAACATTATAATTTCAAGTAGTTTAAAAGATTTTGTTGAAACCAATCTTAACAATGAAACATTTTTAGCCGTACAAAGCGGCTTGTCTGCTATTAGCATTAACCTGCCGCAAGACAACTCTAAAATTGCCGGACTATATTATCATTTCTTCAAACGATTAGCCTGGGAAGGCATTGTACTTTACGAAGTACTTTCAACAACAAACGAGTTTACAATTTTGGTAGAAGATGAATATGTAGACAAAGCCTTTGCTGCCATAAAAAGGGTAAAAACTTAAGGCATTTAAAACAATGTATTTTACCTTTGCCGCTAATTTATTGAGAGATGATTTTAAAGCACAAAGGCATAAACATTTTTTATACCGAAACAGGCAAAGGTAGCGCCATTGTTTTACTTCATGGGTTTTTAGAAAGTTCAAAAATTTGGGACACATTTGTACCAAAACTAGCTAAAAAAAACAGAGTTGTTTGTATAGATTTATTAGGCCATGGCAACACCGAATGTTTAGGCTATATTCACACCATGGAACTCATGGCTGAAGCTGTTGAAGCCGTACTAAAACATTTAAGAATTAGAAAATCTACATTTATTGGCCATTCAATGGGTGGTTATGTGGCTTTGGCTTTTGCCGAAAAAAACCCAGATAATGTAAAAGGTTTATGTTTACTTAACTCTACAGCAAGTGCAGATACTCCCGAAAAAAAACAAAACAGAGCGCGCGGTATTATTGCCGTTAAACAAAATCACAAAACATTTATAAGGCATGCTGTTTCAAATTTATTTATACCAGAAAATCATAAAAAATTTGCAACTCAAATAAAACAACTTATAAAAGACTGCCAAAAAACACCTTTACAAGGTATTGTTGCTGCTTTAGAAGGCATGAAAATACGTGAAGACCGCGAAGTTTTACTTCATTTTTCGCCTTATAAAAAGATGATGATTATTGGAAAAAACGATCCTATTTTGAATTACAATAACCTAATTTCTCAAACTAAAGACACTAATGTAAATGTTGTAGTTTTAGATGGCGGACACATGAGTTTTATTGAAAATGAAAGTGCTTGTTTAGCGAATATAATGCATTTCATCGAAAATAATTAACTATTTGTCGATATTTAATATTTTTTTTGTAGGTTTATATTCATAACCCCAATTACCATGAATGAAAATATTAAAAAAACAGCTTTACTACCCAAAGTGTACTGCTCTATTTTTGGTCATGATTACCAAATAACAAAACACGTAACTTACCACGTTAAAGAGTACACCTGTTCACATTGTAAAAAACAGCTAACCACCAATAGCAACGGCAACTTAATTGAACTAACACCTAAGTTTAAAGAAATTAACTCTATTTTAGAAAAGATTCATTTATCAAAAACTCAACGTTTAAAGAGAAAAAATACACTTTCATCGATTTATTAACATTTCATTAATATTTTTTATCGTGATTTTTTACTTTTAAGAAGTCTTCCCCAAGCACAGATTTTTTAATAGCTAAAATTTTATGAAACACCTTCATTGCAAAGTATTTGGACACGATTTAAGAGTTAGTAAAAATATAACATTTCACGTAAAAGAATACACCTGTAAAAACTGCGGAAAAGAATATACAACAAGCGGCAGTGGTAATTTAACAGAGCTAACACCTAAGTATAAAGATATAAATAGGGTTTTAGAAAATATTCATTATCGCCGTCAATTAAAATACCAAAAACTTCACCCAGAGTTACTTGTGTTTAGGCATTAAAATTTTTCCAACCTTGGGCTTTAATTTCAACTTTTGTTTCCGCTCTGGTAACAAGGTGTACGCCTGCCTCTTTTTCTCTCATAAAACCAATAACCGTTAAACTAGGATTTGCCTTTATTTTCGGGTAATCTTCTTGCGAAATAGTAAATAGCAACTCATAATCTTCACCACCATTTAAAGCAACAGTAGTGCTATCAATATTAAATTCTTCGCAAGTAGAAATAACTTGCGGATCTAGAGGAATTTTATTTTCATACAAATCGCAACCAACATTACTTTGTTTACATAAATGTAAAATTTCTGATGATAAACCATCACTAACATCAATCATTGCAGTTGGTTTTACTTTTAAATCGCTTAAAAGTTTTACAACATCCTTTCGTGCTTCAGGCTTTAATTGGCGCTCAACAATATAAGTATAAGGTTCTAAATCTGGCTGATTATTAGGGTTCACTTTATAAACTTCTTTTTCTCTTTCAAGTACCTGTAAACCCATGTAAGCACCACCTAAATCACCCGAAACAACTAACAAATCATTAGGCTTTGCACCGTTTCTGTAAACTTCATTACTTGGTTCAACTTCACCAATGGCAGTTACTGATATTAGCAAACCTGTTTTGCTTGAAGTAGTATCGCCACCAACAACATCAACATTATAAATTTTAGCAGCAGTTTCAATACCTGCATAAACAGCTTCTAAAGCCTCCAACGGAAACCTGTTTGATACCGCAATTGAAACTGTTACTTGAGTAGCCGTTGCATTCATTGCATAAATATCTGACAAGTTTACTATTACAGCTTTATAACCTAAATGCTTAAGCGGCATGTAGCTTAAATCAAAATGCACACCTTCAACTAGCAAATCTGTTGAAACAACAACATTATTATTTTTAAAATTTAACACTGCTGCATCATCACCAATACTTTTAATAGTAGATGTTTGCTTTACCTTAAAATTTTTAGTTAAATGATCAATAAGTCCAAACTCACCTAAATCACTTAACTGTGTTCTTTGTTGATTTTTATCCTCTATCATAATGCAAAAATAATAGTTTTATTAGGTTAAATTTGTTACTTTACAAATAGTTTTAATTATGTTGAAAATAATAACAGCAATTAAAACGTTTTTAAAATAAAATGCAGCAGCATGATTTACTATAAAAAGAAGATAACTTTCAAATATTTTGCAATTATAGCAGGTATTTTTTCGTTTTTATTTGCTTGTGAAAGAGATAATAATTTACCCATAAATAATGATACTAACACAAACACTGAAGTTTTAGCGGCATGCACTAATGGTTTTGCGGATATTTACCCATGTAATGATTATGATTTAATGGCCAATTTACCGCTAAGTGTTTTTAATGCTAACGCAGGTAATGACTCTTGGGGTTGGGTTGATACTGAAACCAACAAAGAATATGCACTTATGTGTACCGATAACGGCGTAGCCTTTGTAGACATTACCGATGCATTAAACCCTTTATATTTAGGCAAATTACCAACTGCAACCATTGCAAGCCCTTGGCGTGATGTTAAAGTGTACAACAACCACGCTTTTATTGTAGCTGATAATAATGTGGGTGAAGATAGCCACGGTATGCAAGTTTTTGATTTAACCAGACTACGAAACGTAAGCAATCCGCCTGAAACTTTTACTGCCGACACACATTTTACAGGTTTTGGTAGAGCTCACAATATAGTTATTAATGAAACTAGCGGTTACGCTTACATTGTTGGAGGCAACAGAAGCAACGCATTTGCTGGCGGCCCTATTTTTATAAATATTCAAGACCCTAAAAACCCCGTTATGGAAGGCGGTTTTGGCGCTGGAGGCTACTCACACGACGCCCAAGTTGTAACTTACAACGGGCCAGATGCCGATTATTTTGGTGATGAAATTTTAATTGGCAGTAACGAAAACGAAGTGGTTATTGCTAATGTAACCGATAAAAACAACCCCACCATTATTTCTAAAATAACTTACAATAATGTTAGATATGCACACCAAGGTTGGTTTACTTCAGATATGACCTATTTTATTTTAGGTGACGAACTTGATGAACTAAGACTTGGAATTAATACCAAAACTATTATTTTTGATTTTACAGATTTAGATAACCCACTAGTACACTTTGATTACTTTGGCCCCACAACTGCTATAGACCACAACGGGTATACTTTAAACAACAATTTCTTTCTTGCCAACTACAATGCTGGCATGCGTGTTTTAGATATTTCAGCAATAAACAATAAATCATTTACAGAAATTGGTTTTTTTGACACCTACCCTGATGATGACAACACAGGTTTTGATGGCGCTTGGACAGTTTACCCATATTTACCAAGCGGTAACATAATTATTAGCGATGGCACTAACGGCCTTTTTATAGTTAGAAAATCTGGAACCTAATCAAAATGTTTCAAGCCTCAAAAACATACTACACTTACATTTTTTTTCTAATTTTTGTTTTTAACTGTTCAGAAGAAAACAATTCAGAAAATAGTATAAGCACCCCAACTGAAAGCGTGATAATTACAACTTTAGGTGGCTCTAAAAACGAAAGCGCTCGCTCAGTTACTCAAACCCAAGATGGTGGTTATGCAGTTTTAGGCTACACGCAAAGTACCGATGGTAATGTTACCTCAAAAACAAACAACTCATTTGATTATTGGCTACTAAAATTTAACAATCAACACAAGTTACAATGGCAAAAAAACTATGGAGGCACCAATGATGATCGTGGAAATTGCATCATTGAAACCCATGATGGTGGTTTTGCTATTTTAGGCGCTAGTAAAAGCAATGATTTAGATGTTTCAAACAACAACGGCTTTGATGATTTTTGGATGATAAAAACCAACAGCTCTGGTGATATTATTTGGGAGAAATCGTTTGGGTTTTCTGGTGCCGATACTGGCACATCTTTAATTCAAACCAATGATAATGGCTTTTTAATTACAGGAGTTTTAGATGTTTCTGCCTCAAACGGACAGGGTAATACAAAACTTTCTGCAAAAAGACATGCCGGTGGCGATTATTGGGCTATAAAACTTGATGCTAACGGCAACCTACAATGGAGCAAATATTTTGGCGGCACATTTACCGATACACCTTACGACATTACACAAACCAACACCAATGACTTTATACTTGTTGGCTCTTCTGATAGTTTTGATTTTGATGTGAAAAACAATAAAGGCACCTATGATTTTTGGGTAGTTAAAATATCTGAAAATGGTGATTTTATATGGGAAAAATCGTTTGGAGGTTCGCAAATTGATGAGGCCAGAGCCATTACCCAAATATCCGACGGCAATTTTATTATTGTTGGTGATACACGAAGTAATGATATTGATATTACAAAAAACAACGGTGCTGCAGATTTATGGATTATAAAAATTAATACAAACGGGCAATTACTTTGGGAAAAAACTATTGGCGGCAACAACTTTGATGCTGCACGCGCTATTTCAAAAACTGCAGATAATGGTTTTTTAATTGCAGGAAATACCAGAAGCAGCAATAATGATGTTTTAAAAAACAACGGACAAAATGATGCTTGGATTGTAAAACTCAATAGTAACGGCAATTTAGTATGGCAACAAACCGTTGGTGGCAGCAATGTAGATTTAGCTTACAGCGCCATTGAATTAACCAATGGCGAGGTAATTGCCGTTGGCGAATCTAGCAGTTCAAATTTCAACATAACAAACCAAGGCTTTACAGACCTTTTAATTTTCAGACTGAAATAATTTCAAAAAAAATGAAAAAAATAATTTTCACATTACTCATTATATTAACAGTACTATCATGTACTGATTCTGAAGAAACAATAGAAAGCAAAAATATAACCTTGAATTTTTCGCACACTTGGGATGGTGTTCCTGTAACAAATGCAGATTTTAACACCTTTAAATTCACCACCAAAAACGGTGAACAATTAAAGATTGAACGCTTGCGCTATGTAATATCTGATGTGACTTTAGAAACATCAAACGGCGAGCTTATTGTAATAAACGCTCATAATTTAGTTGATGTAACTAATAATAAAAATTTAACTTTTGCACCAACAGCACCCATATTAACTGGCAATTATAATAATATGTCTTTTATATTTGGTTTCAAAAATGAAAAAAATATAAGCGCTGCTTATGAAGATTTAAACACCGCAATTTTTGGTGTCCCAGAAATGCTTGGTGGCGGCTACCATTACATGCAACTAGACGGAAAATTTAAAAATGAAAGTGATGAAACTATTGGTTATAACTTTCATGCCATTAGAGCTGTTGATGCCTCTGGCGATACACCAACATTTCCTAAAGACACTTTTATAAAAGTAAATTTAGGACCTGTTTCAATTTCAGATAATACTACTTTTAATATTGAAATGAATATTGCCGAATGGTTTAAAAACCCACACACATGGAATTTAAACCAACTACACCAAACGTTAATGCCCAATACTAATGCACAAATTATGATGTTTGATAACGGACAAAGTGTATTCAACTTAAAATCAATAAACTAATTTTTTTTTGAATGCAAAGTTTCCACATATTGCTACTTTACTGTTTTTGGTTTTATTAGCGTGCAACACCGAAACCGTTGATAGCTATACACCTACACCAAGCCCTTTGGAAATACCCCAATTGTTTGAGGCCAGAATACTAAACCCTGTAATACCAATTGATAACCAACAAACCAAAGAAGGCATTGCTTTGGGTAAAAAACTATTTTTTGATCCTATTTTATCAATAAACAACACTATTGCTTGTGCCAATTGCCACTTACCACAAAATGCTTTTACCGATAGTAACCGCTTTAGCAATGGCGTTAACCAAACTTTAAGCAAACGTAATGCCATGCCTCTTTTTAACCTTGCGTGGAATTATGATGAAAAATTCTTTTGGGACGGCAGTGTTTTTAGTTTAGAACACCAAGCAATTCAGCCAGTTATTGATGTTAACGAAATGGGAAACACTTGGCAAAACGTTGAACAAAGCTTAAACAGTCACCCTGAATATCCAGAATTATTCAAACAAGCCTTCGGAACCTCAAAAATAGATTCTACTTTAGTTACAAAAGCCATTGCCCAATTTGAGCGTACTTTAATTTCAGCCACTTCAAAATTTGATAAATTTCTTTTGGGTTTAACTACTTTAACGCCTCAAGAACAAAACGGATTTAACGTTTTTATGGATGAAAACAGAGGCGATTGTTTTCATTGTCATGGCACTGAAAACAATCCGTTATGGACAGATAATCTTTTTCACAATAATGGCTTAGATAGTGAATTTACAGATTTAGGTTTGGGAGCCATAACGGGTGATCCTGCTGATAACGGAAAATTCAAAACACCATCCATTAGAAATTTAGCTTTCACAGCACCATATATGCATGATGGCAGATTTTCAACATTAGAAGAAGTAATAAACCACTACAGCGAAGGTTTAAAAAACTCATCAACCATTGATCCATTAATGAAAAAAATTGCCCAAGGAGGCGTACAACTTACCAATGAAGACAAAGCCAATTTAAAAGCTTTTTTACTAACGTTAACTGATTTTGACTTTATAAAAAACTAATTTTTCTAATAAAAATTACATTTTTTAGTAAAGTACGGTTTTTACGCAGCAAAAATTTTAATCATTTTTTTATTTTGGAGGTTTAATCCCTCAGAATGAAGCACAAATCTACAGCAAACTTATATTGTTATGCCTATGGGCATAATTTTTTCCGTGTAGATGATTCGCCTCACCTTATATGTAAAAATTGTAAACAGCACTTTACATACAACACACATGGCGATATTGTTCCTGTTGCGAAAACTTCAGAAAAAGTCATAAAAAAACATCATTTTACCTATATAAGAAAAACTTATTAGAACATTTATTAATATAATGTTAGGTAACATGGTTATCGCTGACTTATATTGTATATTTGCAGTCAATTTAGAGCAAATCTAAACACAAAAGGTATGATTAAAGTTTCAGAAACAGCAAAGAAAAAAGTGATAGAGCTTATGACTGAAGACGGTTATAACGCTACTACAGATTTTGTTCGCGTTGGAGTTAAAAGTGGTGGTTGCTCAGGGTTATCATACGATTTAAAGTTTGATAAACAGCAACAAGAAGATGATAAAGTTTTTGAAGACAACGGTGTAAAAATTATTGTAGACAAAAAAAGCTTTTTGTACTTAATTGGTACAACACTAGAATACTCGGGCGGTTTAAATGGTACAGGTTTTGTTTTTAATAACCCCAATGCCAACAGAACTTGCGGTTGTGGTGAATCATTTTCACTGTAAGCCTATATAAATCTTCACAAAAGAAGACTTTTAAAAAAATTAAACTCGAACAATGAGCAAATATACAGAGGACGATTTAAGAGAAGAATTAAAAACCAAAGAATACGAATATGGTTTCTATACAGACATAGAATCTGAAACGTTTCCTAATGGTTTAAACGAAGACATTGTACGCGCTATTTCAAAAAAGAAAGAAGAACCAGAATGGATGACTGAATGGCGCTTAGAAGCATTTCGTGTTTGGGAAAGCATGACTGAACCTGAATGGGCAAATGTAAACTATGAAAAACCAGATTTTCAAGCCATTTCATATTATTCTGCACCAAACAGTAAACCAAAATATGATAGTTTAGATGAAGTTGACCCTGAATTACTGGCAACTTTTGATAAACTTGGTATTTCATTAGACGAGCAAAAAAAATTAGCAGGTGTGGCTATGGATGTAGTTGTTGATTCTGTTTCAGTAGCAACAACCTTTAAAGAAACACTTGCAGAACAAGGTATTATTTTTATGAGTATTTCTGAAGCCATAAAAAAACATCCAGACCTTGTAAAAAAATATATTGGCACTGTAGTGCCACAAAAAGATAATTTTTATGCCGCATTAAACAGTGCTGTTTTTAGTGATGGTAGTTTTTGCTACATACCAAAAGGCGTAAGATGCCCTATGGAACTATCAACATATTTCCGTATAAACCAAGCAGGAACAGGCCAATTTGAGCGCACATTAGTAATTGCTGATCAAGGCAGCTACGTAAGTTATCTTGAGGGTTGTACAGCACCAAGCAGAGACGAAAACCAATTACACGCAGCTGTTGTTGAGCTAATTGCACTTGATGATGCCGAAATAAAATACTCTACAGTACAAAACTGGTTTCCTGGAAATGCCGAAGGTAAAGGTGGTGTTTACAATTTTGTAACCAAAAGAGGCCTGTGCGAAACCAATGCAAAAATTTCATGGACACAAGTAGAAACTGGTTCTGCAGTAACTTGGAAATACCCATCGTGTGTATTAAAAGGTGATAATTCTGTGGGCGAATTTTATTCTATAGCTGTAACCAATAATTACCAACAAGCTGATACCGGAACAAAAATGATTCACCTTGGAAAAAACACCAAGTCAACCATTATATCAAAAGGTATTTCAGCAGGAAAATCGCAAAACTCATACCGCGGATTGGTGCAAATTCACTCCAGAGCTGAAAACGCACGTAACTTTTCTCAATGTGATAGTTTATTAATGGGCAACGAGTGTGGTGCACACACCTTCCCTTACATTGAAGCAAAAAACAAAACAGCACAAATAGAGCACGAAGCTACTACAAGTAAAATTGGTGAAGACCAAATATTTTATTGTAACCAACGTGGTATAGATACTGAAAAAGCCATTGCACTAATAGTAAACGGTTTTAGTAAAGAAGTATTAAATAAATTACCAATGGAGTTTGCTGTTGAAGCACAAAAATTATTAGAAATAAGTTTAGAAGGAAGCGTTGGTTAAACCAATAATTTCAAATTAAAATATTACAAAAAAACGAAGCCAATACATATGTTAAAGATAGAAAACCTACACGCAAGTGTTGAAGATAAAAGCATTTTAAAAGGTATAAATCTAGAAGTAAAACCAGGCGAAGTACATGCTATTATGGGACCTAATGGTTCTGGTAAAAGTACGCTTTCATCAGTAATTGCAGGAAAAGAAGAATACGAAGTATCTGAAGGAAGCATAATTTTTGATGGTGAAGATATTGAAGAATTAGCAGCCGAAGAACGCGCTCATAAAGGTATATTTCTATCATTTCAGTATCCTGTAGAAATCCCAGGTGTATCGGTAACAAACTTTATAAAAACAGCAATTAACGAAACACGTAAAGCTAAAGGTTTAGAAGACATGCCTGCAAAAGACATGCTAAAACTAATCCGCGAAAAATCTGATTTATTAGAAATAGACCGTAAATTTTTATCGCGCTCTTTAAACGAAGGCTTCTCGGGTGGTGAAAAAAAGCGTAATGAAATTTTTCAAATGGCTATGTTAGAACCTAAACTAGCTATTCTTGATGAAACAGACTCTGGTTTAGATATTGATGCGCTTCGTATTGTTGCAAACGGCGTAAACAAACTAAAAAGCAAAGACAATGCTGTAATTGTAATTACGCACTACCAGCGCTTGTTAGATTATATTGTACCAGATTTTGTACACGTTTTACATAACGGTAAAATAGTAAAATCGGGCACTAAAGAACTGGCTCACGAACTTGAAGAAAAAGGATACGATTGGATTAAACAAGAGATGGCATAACCAACTCTAAGTTAAAAGTAAAAAGTTTGCAAGGTTTAAAGTTAACATCACCTTTTTGCTTTTAAACGTTTAAACATTTCAACTTAAAAGAATGGATTTAAAAGACAAATTATTATCATCTTTCATAGTTTTTGAAAACCAAACCGAAGGTAACGCCTACGTTAACGATGTTCGTAACGAAGCTATAAAAACCTTTGAAACCAAAGGCTTTCCAACAAAAAAAGATGAAGCTTGGAAATACACATCTTTAAACAAAATTTTAAAAGAAGACTACAGCGTTTTTCCAAAAAAAGAAGACGCTTTAGATTATAAGGATGTAAAAAAGTATTTCATTCATGATATAGACACTTATAAAATTGTATTTGTAGATGGCAAATACTCATCGCACCTATCTGCAACCACGCATGATGGTATTGATGTTTGCCTTATGTCTGCCGCATTAACAAAACCAAAATACAGGTTAGTAATTGAAAATTACTTTAATAAAGCAGCCACTACAGATGGCTTATCATCATTAAACACAGCATTTTCTAAAGAAGGCGCCTACATACACATACCAAAAAACAAAATAGCCGATAAGCCTATTCAAATTATACATTTTTCAACAGGTTTAGAGTGCGCAAGCATGCTACAACCACGTAACTTAATTGTTGTTGAAGAAAATGCACACGTGCAAATTATTGAGCGCCATCAAAGCCTAACAAGCAACCCGGTTTTAACCAACAGTGTTACCGAAATTTTTGCCAAAAAACGCGCTATTGTAGATTATTATAAAATACAAAACGATGTGCAAAACGCATCATTAATTGATAACACCTTCATAAAACAAAAACAAGAAAGTTTTGCCTCTGTACACACCTTCTCTTTTGGTGGTAAATTAACACGTAATAACCTTAATTTCTATCAAGAAGGCGAACGTATAGACTCAACACTAAAAGGCGTTACCATTATTGGCAACAAACAACACGTAGACCACAATACCCTTGTACACCACATTGAGCCAAACTGCGAAAGTCATCAAGATTATAAAGGTATATTTTCAGATAGTGCCACAGGCGTATTCAACGGCAAAGTAGTTGTTGAAAAAGAAGCCCAAAAAACAAACGCTTTTCAAGCCAATAATAATATTTTAGTAAGCGATAAAGCAACAATAAATACCAAACCACAACTAGAAATTTTTGCAGATGATGTAAAATGCTCACACGGTTGTACCATTGGCCAGTTAGATGAAAGTGCATTGTTTTACATGCGTTCTCGCGGTATACCAGAAAAAGAAGCCAAAGCATTACTAATGTATGCATTTAGTAATAACGTTTTAAGCTCAGTTAAAATACCAGAACTAAAACAACGCATTACTAAAATTATAGCAAACCAATTGGGTGTTAATATTGGTTTCGATTTGTAATACTGAGTAATTTCAGTATAAAATTTTTATTAGTAGCTAATTCCCGCTATCCACTGTATCTTTTTTGTTTTGTGCTATCTAAAAGCCAATTTATAAGGTTTTTACCCAAAACAAAAAAGGATGCCGTTTCTATCGGGGCTAAAAAACAACCATGTTAAACGTTGAAAACATAAGAAAAGATTTTCCAATACTTTCACGTAAAGTAAACGGAAAACCTTTAGTATATTTTGATAATGCTGCTACCTCGCAAACACCACAACAAGTAATAAATGCTATTGTAAATTATTATTCAAACTACAACGCAAATATTCATCGTGGTGTTCACACTCTAAGTCAGGAAGCTACAGATTTGTATGAGGAATCCCGAAAAAAAATACAAGCACATTTTAATGCTAAATTTTCTCATGAAATCATATTTACATCAGGCACAACACATAGTATTAACTTAGTAGCCAATGGTTTTTCTTCGTCATTAAAAAAAGGCGATAACATTATTGTTTCAGCTTTAGAGCATCACAGTAATATTGTACCTTGGCAAATGTTGTGCGAGCGTACCGGTGCCACACTAAACGTTATTCCAATGAATAATGAAGGTGAATTGGTAATGACCGCGTATGACAAACTACTATCAAAAAATACAAAATTGGTTTTTTGTAACCATATTTCAAACGCTTTGGGTACTATAAACCCCATTGAAACAATTATAGAAAAAGCACACGCTGTTGGTGCCGCCGTTTTAATTGATGGCGCTCAAGCATGCCCACATTTAAAACCAGATGTTCAAGCTTTAAATGTAGATTTTTATGTAACATCTGCTCATAAAATGTGTGGTCCAACCGGGGTTGGTATGCTTTATGGTAAAGAAGCTTGGTTAAAAAAACTGCCGCCATACCAAGGTGGTGGCGAAATGATTGCCGAAGTTACTTTTGAAAAAACCACATACGCCGATTTACCACATAAATTTGAAGCCGGCACACCAAACATTGCTGGTGGTATTGTTTTTGGTACTGCCATTGATTACATGAACAGTATTGGTTTTGAAGCTATTGCAAATTATGAAAATGACTTATTGCAGTACGCTACTAAAAAACTTTTAGATATTGAAGGCTTGAAAATTTATGGTACTTCAAAACAAAAAACATCTGTATTATCGTTTAATTTAGAAGGTATTCACCCGTATGATGTGGGCTCCATTTTAGACAAATTAGGAATTGCTGTACGAACAGGCCACCATTGCGCGCAACCCATCATGGATTTTTATAAAATACCAGGCACAGTGCGTGCTTCGTTTGCATTTTATAATACCAAAGCTGAAATTGATATTTTGGCAGAAGGGATAAAAAAAGCTAAAATGATGTTGTCTTAACATCTTAAAACAGCCAAAAAGATTTTTTAATTCTGAAGTATTTTAATTAATGAAAATCAACCTCATAAATTTGCGGTATGTTTTTTGTAAATTAGTTAGTAAATTCAAAGTAATATAAATGAAATATACGCTAATAATTTTCAGCATTTTTGTGTTAAAATGCGGAACACCAAAAACAGAAACGGTTTTAAATATTTCAGAAAAAAACACCTATCAAAACATCACACTTCAAAATAAATACACTATAAAAACTGTAAATGGCAACAATGTAACTACGCATTGTTTATTTATAGAATTTAATACTAAAACCAAACAAGTATCTGGTTTTGCAGGCTGTAATAATTTTTTTGGCAACTATAAAACAGATAATGAAACCATAAAATTAGGCCCATTAGCAACCACACGAAAAATGTGTGCACCCCACAAAAACACCTTAGAAAAAAACATTTTAAGGGCATTGCAAGGTGCCAACAAAATAACTGTAAAAAACGATAGTTTAATACTTTTTAATAATACTGAAACAATACTTGAAGCTGTAGTAAATAACGTTAAACCTAGTATTAATTTTGAATACACGCAAACATCAAGAGGTTACTTTAAACAAATTAAAATTGATAATAATTTTGCCAAAATTAGCACTACGCGTGAAGCAGAAGGTGAAAAAAAGCGTTATACTAAATCTAAATGGGAAACCCTTAAAAATTTAATTGATAGCATAGATTTAAAAACACTAGATACATTACAGCCACCAAGTAAAAAACATCAATTTGATGGTGCAGCGCTTGCTAAACTAACCATTACTTTAAATGGTGAAACGTATGAAACACAACCGTTTGACCATGAAAATCCGCATCCAAAAATTGCAAAAGTTGTTAAAGAAATCTTATCAATAGCACAAAACATTGAATAGCAATTTTTCTTGTTGTATTTTTGTTTAAAATTTGACACCGTGACGATTGAAGATATTCAAAATGAAATAATAGACGAATTCTCAATGTTTGAAGATTGGGAAGAACGTTACCAATATATGATTGATTTAGGGAAAGAATTACCCTTAATTAACCACCAATATAAAACCGATAATAATATTATTAAAGGTTGCCAAAGTAAAGTTTGGGTACATGCCGAAATGGATGATGATAAACTAGTTTTCACAGCCGATAGTGATGCCATAATTACAAAAGGTATAATTGCTATTTTAATTAGAGCATTTTCAAATCAGCATCCAAAAGATATTATTGATGCAGACACCAGTTTTATTGATAAAATTGGACTAAAAGAACACCTATCGCCTACCCGAGCAAACGGTTTGGTTAGTATGGTAAAACAACTAAAAATGTACGCCATTGCGTACCAAACACAATTAAAATAATTGTATTTTGAATTTCCTGCCAAAGTAGGATTTATATTAACAATAAGGTTTTCCGCTTTCGTGGAAACGGTAAAAGAATATGCTTTATGAGTGACTCAACAATAGATACAAATGCTTTAGGCGAAAAAATAGTTAATGTTTTAAAAACTATTTATGACCCTGAAATTCCGGTAGATATTTACGAATTAGGATTAATTTATGACGTTTTTGTAAACGAAGATTACGACGTTAAAATTTTAATGACCCTTACCACACCAAACTGCCCTGTTGCCGAAACATTGCCACTAGAGGTTGAAGAAAAGGTAAAGTCTTTAAACGATGTTAATAATTGTGAAGTTGAAATAACTTTTGATCCACCTTGGAGCCAAGACCTAATGAGCGAAGAAGCCAAATTAGAGTTAGGAATGTTATAATTTACGTTAAAACACTAAACTTTTAAATATTTACAATGGCCAACGAAATAGTAAATCGTGTTGCTAATAGCAAATTAATAACTTTTGATCTTGAGGATTTTTATCCTAAAGGAGCACGCATTGTTTTTGATATTAAAGATTGGCTTTTTGAAGGTTTCGTTCTACGCGAAAAAGACTTTAGAGAACAGGTTAAAAACCACAATTGGGAGCAATACCAAAACACCTATGTAGCCTTAACCTGTAGTACTGATGCCATAATACCTGGTTGGGCATACATGCTTTTAACTGTAAACTTAGAACCCTATGCTAAAAAAATAGTAGTAGGAAATTTAAACACCTTAGAAACAGTTATTTATCAAGATATTATTAATAATCTTGACACTTCAAAATACAAAAATGCACCCGTTATTATAAAAGGCTGCACCAATAAACCAGTACCACAAAACGCTTATTTAATGGCTATTAGCAAACTAAAACCTGTAGCTAAATCTATTATGTATGGTGAGGCATGTTCTGCTGTACCACTTTACAAAAAAAAGTAATATTTTTCTGTGACCTAAACCAAAACTTGGGTCTAACACGTATATTTGCATAAACAAAACAAAATTACGTTACATGAAAAAAGTACTAGTATTAGGTATGTTGTTTTTAGGAGTTATTTCCATTAACGCACAAACCAAGGAAGAATTAAAAGCACAAAAAGCTGAAAAACAAGCTATAGCTGACAAAGCACAAGCCGAAGCAAATGCTATTCAAGCTAAAATTGATGCCCTTCCAGGGTGGAGAACAGGAGCATTTGGTACCATTGGCGGAAGTTTATCTGGTTTTAACAATTGGTACGCACAAGATAAACCCAACAACAACTCTGGTAATATTGGTTTTACTTTTAACGCATTTGCTAACTTAATTGAAGAGAAATTTTTCTGGAGAAACGCTTTAAACACCAATTTAGCTTGGGTAAAGTTAGATGACAAAGACAACGGTACTGATGCCGATGATAGTTTTGAACCAACTACTGATGTTTTTAACCTTTCATCGCTTTACGGTAGAAATCTTACTAAAACTTTAGCAGTTTCAGGTTTACTTGAATACAGAACAACACTTTTAAACAATTTTAATGACCCTGGTTATTTAGATGTTGGTGTTGGTGCTACTTGGACGCCTATTGAAAACTTAATAGTAGTAATTCATCCATTAAACTACAACTTTGTATTTGCTGATAATGATGCTGTTTTTGATTCATCTATGGGTGCTAAAATAGTAGCAGACTACACAAGGCAACTTGGTGCTATAAACTTTAAAACAAACCTATCGGCTTTCCAAAGTTACAAATCTAGCGATTTATCAAACTGGACGTGGACAAACTCATTTAGCTACACACTTTGGAAAATGATTGGTGTTGGTTTTGATTTTGGTTTACGTAACAACAAACAAGAGGCATTAAACTATGCTTTAGCACAAGACCCTGCAACAGCAACTGGTTTTGATGATGTTGATAACGATTTACAAACTTACTGGACACTTGGTTTAAGCTACAAGTTTTAAAACATTTTAAATAAATTAACCAAAAACCTCTTAATTAGTTAAGAGGTTTTTTTAATTTTAAACTATTCATTTGATAAAGTACTAAACATTGAAACCCCAAAACGAAGACCTAAAAATTGCTGATTACAGAATTAGAAAACTTATTGGTTTTTTAGGTTTATTTCTTCCTTTTTTACTTTATTTTACTGAAGGTGAACTATTAGCTTCAATAAGTCATTATTACTACAAACCATTGCCATCGCTTATTTTTATTATAATTCTATCAGCTTTTGGCTTGTTTTTACTATCATATAAAGGCTATACTTTTGATACAAATTCTGAAAAAATTAGTGACGATGTGCTTACCAATATTGGTGGTATTGCTGCTTTAGTAGTTGTATTTATTCCAACATGTTGTAAGGGTAGTTTAAGCGCTTCAGTTGATATTATTTGCAGAGATGAAAATTTCCCTTTGCTAGGGCATAATAACGACTTTAAAAACACCATTCATTTAGTAGCTGCTGGCATTTTTATGTTTACAATGGGGTGGATGTCTAAATACAAATTTACCCGAAGCACTAATGACATTAACAACAAAATTTATAAAATATGTGGTAACTTAGTGTGGTTATCTATTACACTAATTATTGTTTTAATAATTTTTGAAAAACTGAATATACATATTGGCTTTACAGATTATTATGTGTTTGTTTTTGAAACCACAGCCATCATTCCTTTTGGCATTTCTTGGTTAGTAAAAGGTGATGTTTTAAATAATGTAAGTAATATGTTTAAAAAAGAAAACTGATTATTTTAATTAGCTTAATTAACATCAAACTTCTTTTTCTTTTGTTTTTTTCCTTTAAATAATCGCTTTAAAAAACCATCTCTTTTCTCGGGTTCACAATCTAAATCCTGTAAAACCTGTGCTTTTGGTTTTTCAAACATACTTTTAGTTATAGTATTAAATTTAGAATTGGCATTCAATTGTTTATAAAAGTTAGCAAAAATAGGCAGTGCTGAATTGGCGCCTTGACCAATACTGGTAGTTTTAAAACCTATAGCATGATTATCATTTCCTACCCAAGTAACAGTAACTAATTTTGGTGTTAAAGCAACAAACCATCCATCTTTATTATTTTGTGTAGTACCTGTTTTTCCGGCAATGGCATTTTGCAAACCGTAAACATTACGCAACCTAGAGGCAGTACCATAATTTACGGTAGTTTTCATAATTTCTAGCATGATTTGCCTTGTGTAATCACTATAAGCTTTTTCACTTGAAACTTCGGGTTTAAAATCAATTATAACACGTCCGTTTTTATCGGTAATTTTAGTAATAGCATAGGGTTTTACAGGTAGGCTATTATTAACATAACTAGCGTAAACACCAGTTAGCTCTTTTAAATTAATTTCGGCAACGCCTAATGCTAATGAAGGTTCTTCTGGTAAATCTTTTGTAATTCCAAGCTTTTTGGCTTGGGTAATAACCTTTGGTATACCAACCTCATTAAATACTTTAACCGCTATGGTGTTTACAGAATTACTTAATGCCTTTTCAAGATTGTAATTTATGTAAGGATCTTCATTTTTATTACCTGAATTTGTAGGTGTCCAGTCATCAAAATTAGTATATGTTACAGCTGATAATGGAAAATAAGTGCATGGTTTCATACCGTTTTCAATAGCAGCCGTATAAACAAAAGGTTTAAATGTTGAACCTATTTGGCGTTCGCTTTGCGATACATGGTCGTACTTAAAAAACCTATAATCTATACCACCAACATATGTTTTTATAGCACCTGTTGAAGGTTCTATGGATAACATACCCGTATTTAAAAATTTCAAATAATGTTTTAAACTATCAATAATTGATACATTTCTAACAGTATCACCTTCCCAACTAAACAGCTCAATGGGTTGTTTTACAGCTAAAGAATCTGAAATTTGTTGTGTTGTTAAACCTGCTTCTTTTAAAGTTTTATAACGTGCTAGTTTTTTTATTTCAGATTGAATTAATTTTGAATTTGATAGCCATGGGGCCAGTTTACCAAAAGCACTTTCATGTGTTTTTTGAAGTTTTTTAAGATGCATTTTCATAGCAGATTCTGCCATAGCTTGCATAGTAGAATCTAACGTGGTATGCACTATTAAACCATCTTTATACAAATTATAATGTTCGCCATCTTTATTCTTTAAAGTATCTAAAATTGTTAAAACTTCTTTTTTAATTGCCGCTCTAAAATAAGGCGCTAAACCAACATCATGATTAAATGATTTATAATGTAATGTTAGAGGTAAATTACTTAAAGAGTCGGTTGCTACTTCAGTTAAGTAACTATACTTTTCCATTTGCTGCAAAACTATATTCCGGCGGCTTTTACTTTGCTCTAAATGTTTGCGTGGGTTGTAGTAGCTGGTAGCTTTTAATGTACCAACTAATGTGGCTGCCTCTTCAACTGTTAAATGTTTAGCCGCTTTATTAAAAAACTTTTGCGCTGCACTTTCAACACCATAGGTATTATCTGGAAATGGCACCGTATTTAAATACATGGTAAGTATATCTTCTTTTGAATATACACGTTCAATGCGTTTGGCTACAATAGATTCTTTAAACTTATTTATAAGCATACTAAACATAGCATACTGTTTTCTTCCATAAAGATTTTTTGCCAATTGCAACGTTATGGTGCTACCACCACCTGCCGATTTATTACCCAATAAAATATTTTTAAAAAACACCCTTAATAGGCTCACATTATCTACACCATTGTGTTCATAAAAACGCACATCTTCGGTAGCAATTAAAGCATTAATAAGGTGTTTTGGAAAGGC
Organism: Seonamhaeicola algicola; assembly: GCF_007997385.1. Taxonomy (GTDB): domain Bacteria; phylum Bacteroidota; class Bacteroidia; order Flavobacteriales; family Flavobacteriaceae; genus Seonamhaeicola; species Seonamhaeicola algicola. The sequence goes on along the minus strand of NZ_VOSC01000012.1, from coordinate 644,675 downwards.
ATTAAACGGTAATGGTTGCCTATCATAAATATAATATTTACCTATAAGTTTACCATTACAATCTAGTAATTGTGTAGCCTGTGCTTGCTCAATAGTTTTTAAATCTTGGGTGGTAGGAAGTTTACCAAAAACACCCCAAAGTGTACATAAATAAATGCTTAAAAAGAATACAAAAATGCTAGCCCCAAAAACTAACAGCCATTTTACCCATTTTTGTTTTAATAATTTTAGGTTTATATGGTGTTTTAAGGGTTTTTTATGCATCATCTACATCAAATTCGTTATAATCTGGATACAAAAAGTTGTTATACGGAAAGCGTGTTACGTGAATTTCTCTAACCTCATCATACACACGCTTTTTAAAATCATCTAAATTCTTTTTATTTAACGCCGAAATAAACAAAGCATTATTACCTATTTTGTTCATCCACGTTTTTTTCCACTCTTCTAGTGTGTAATTAGCTTTGGTACGTTCAGTTTCTAAGTCGTCTTCATCAATAGGCTCAGGCTTGTAAGCATCAATTTTATTAAATACCATAATAGTAGGTTTATCACTACTATCAATTTCGCCTAAAATTTTATTAACCGAAGCAATGTGTTCTTCAAAATTAGGGTGCGAAATGTCAACTACATGTAATAACAAATCGGCTTCTCTCACTTCATCTAAAGTACTTTTAAAACTCTCAACCAATTGCGTTGGTAATTTTCTAATAAAACCAACCGTATCACTTAATAAAAAAGGTAAGTTTTGTATAACCACTTTACGTACCGTAGTATCAAGGGTAGCAAATAATTTATTTTCGGCAAAAACTTCGCTTTTGCTTACTACATTCATAAGTGTAGATTTGCCAACGTTTGTATAACCAACCAATGCCACACGCACCATTTTTCCACGGTTACCACGCTGTACAGCCATTTGTTTATCAATGGTTTTTATGCGTTGTTTAAGCAGTGCTATTTTATCGCGTACAATACGCCTATCGGTTTCAATTTCGGTTTCACCGGGTCCGCGCATTCCAATACCTCCTTTTTGGCGTTCAAGGTGCGTCCACATACCACGTAATCTTGGTAATAAATATTCGCATTGCGCCAATTCTACTTGGGTACGTGCATAACTTGTTTGGGCACGTTGTGCAAAAATATCTAATATTAAATTGGTTCTATCTAATACTTTTACGTTAAGTATTTTGCTTATGTTGCGCTCTTGTGCGGCAGATAGTTCATCATCAAAAATAGCCGTTCCTACGTGGTGTTCATCAATAAATTGGCGTACATCTTCCATTTTACCAGAACCAATAAAAGTTCTAGAGTCTGGTTTTTCCATTTTTTGTGTGAAGCGTTTTACAACCTCTCCGCCTGCTGTGTAGGTTAAAAACTCTAACTCATCTAAATATTCTTTAGATTGAACTTCGTCTTGATCTTTAGTAATAATTCCTATTAAAACAGCTTTTTCTAAAGCTACATCTTTCTTTTCTATCATATAAATTAATATTGTACAAAGTTACACAATTGTTATCACATTAATTTTTATATTTTTAGACTCAATTTTTAATTTATGAGTGATTTATTTGATGATATTCCTGTGCAAGATAACATGCAAACATTGGCATTTTATAATCTTGAAAATTTGTTTGATTTAGATGATGATGCCCACACAAACGACAATGATTTTTTGCCATATTCAGCTAAAAAATGGACACCAAAACGTTATAAAAATAAATTACGAAAATTAGGTTTTGCAATTTCTAATATTGGAAGACACGAAACAGGAAAACACCCTGCTATTGTTGGGTTAGCCGAAGTTGAAAACGCCAAGGTTATTGAAGATTTACTAGCATCAAAACATTTAGAATTTTATAATTATAGCTATGTACATTACGAATCGCCAGATGAACGTGGCATTGACGTAGCGTTTATTTATGATAAAGATGCTTTTGAAGTAACACACTCTGATAATTTTGTAGTGCCTTTAATGGATGATGATGGTATGCCCGATTATACACGCGACGTACTACTAGTAAGCGGTTTTTTAGATAATGAGCCTGTGCATATTATTGTAAACCATTGGTCATCTAGACGCGAGGGTACTTTAGAAAGTGAACATAAACGTATGGCTTCATCAAAAAAAGTAGGTATCATTATTTCAAATTTAAAAGAAGAAGATGCTAATGCTAAAATTATTATTATGGGCGATTTTAATGATGAACCCCAAAACAATAGCATTATTAATTTAGTACAAAACTATAATTTATACAACCCATTTGAAACACTACGTTCATACAACCGCGGTACGGTTAGCCGTTTTAAACAATGGAGCTTATTTGATCAAATATTTTTTACCACTAATTTTTTTGAAAACTCACAAGATGCCTTTGAGTTTTATAAAGCTAATATTTTTGACGAAGATTTTTTAAAAACCTTTAAAGGACGCTACAAAGGCGTACCATTTAGAACCTATGTTGGCAAAAAATACAATGGTGGTTATAGTGATCACTTTCCTGTGTATGCGGTTTTTAAGAGGTAAGTTTTAAGGTTAAAAATCAATACTAATATCATCTAATTCATAAACACCATCAAAACTTTCTTGTCCGCCTCCAGTATATTTAAAAGCAATATAAACAGTACCCGATAAACATGACAAATCTACATTGCCCGATGGGAACCACTCAACAAAACCATCAGTATCTTTAACCACATAAGCACTGGTTAAAACATGCCAAGTGGCGGTTGTTATATTAGTTGTTGTACCATCCCAATTATTTGAAATTAAAACTTCCATAAAGCTGCTATCGGCTCTACTGTTTGATGTTTTAAAACGAAGTGTTTCACCATCTTGAACATCTAAATTAATTGCTGGTGTTATAAGCCAACCAATATTTTTAATATTACCCGAACTAGCTGACTGAAATCTTGCAGAACGCCCTAATGAAGCATTGGTTGATGTTGATGACCATGCTTCCCACCCTTCAGAACCTGCTTCTATAAAATTGGTCCAGCCGTTGCCCTCAATAAGTCGGTTATTACGTTGAGATTCAAAGTCTTCAAAAAACAAATTACTAGCTCCAAAAGCATCAGCAATTCCGCAGGTTTGTTCACTTGGGTCACACCGTTCTGTACTATCAAAGCTTACACTTTTTGATGTTATTGGTAAAATTACATTAAAATCATCACCAAAATCTCTACTAAAAACACCTGTGATACTGCCACTTCCTTGAGGTACTAATAGCGATTTAAAATCAGCAAACGTACTTGTTTGCATTAGCATTTGTATACCAGAATTGCAATTTTCTAGCAAGCGCAAGCCATCAAACTCATCAAAAGATTCACTAGCAAACGTAGCACCTAATTCAAATCTATTAAGCTGCATATTATTTAATTTTATTAATGTGTTTTCATCAGCTTCGGTTAAGTTTTCTAAAGCAACTTCTTTAGGTTCAATATTGGCTATAGTGTTACTTCTAAGTACAATATTTTTGTATTCTGAAGCTTGAATTTGTTTAACGTTTACACCATCGCCTTTTCCAATAGTAATAACGCCATTGTTATTACCAATTGTTAAGTTTTGAAGTTTTACATATACTTTTTGACCGAATTGGTAGGTGTCTGACAAGTTACTTTTATTAATATCTATTTTAAAACCCAACCTTGGGTTATCATCTGGGTTACTAGCATTGGTTTTGTTTTGAATTATGAGTTCTTCAAAAAAATTACCCGCCTTATCTGATGATACTACATAACCTTGAATATACACATCATCTCTAATTAATACAGTTGTATTCCCTCCATTTACAGCCTGTTCATATAAACTTTTTATGGCTTTAAATGTGGTTATTTTGCTTTGAGATATTTCGGGTTCGGTTATTGAAACATCGGGTACTCCATAATCTTCGTCTTTAATACAAGCACAAAATAAAATACTTAATACAAGTAAAAACGTTGCTATTTTTTTCATGTTTTAAAATCTTAAGTTTAAGTTTAAAAAATATGTTGTGCCCCTTCCGTACCAATATTTGGGTCCAAAAACGGGAGTAGTTAGTGCTTTATCATCTCTTAACTCTCTATAATTGGCGCTTCTTCCTTGTTCAAAACCGCCAGTTTTATATACGGCGTCTAAAAGGTTATTTACACTGGCAAAAAAGCCTACATAATACTTGCCTATTTTCCATGATTTTCCTCCTACCAAGTTTACTACCAAATAATCATCAAAACGTTCTTGTTTTAACAAATCTTTGGCCAAATCTTCGTTGTAATCATTAAACACATTACCATCAAAATCTGTATTAAAATTTGAAGACCGTGTTAACGGACTTACATCTAGATAAGTATTAGCAAAAAAGTTTGCCGTTGCACCAAACCACCAAAATTCAGGATCTCTGTACTCAAAACCAATTGAATACGCTGTTTGCGGACCAGTTGCTAGTTTATAATTTTTAAGTTTTGATTGCCCAAAACTTTTAAAACCATTTATAAAACCTGCATTTTCTGCATCGGCATCAGGCTCAGTAGATAAAAATAAATTGGGATTATTAGCATACGTAAATTGCCCTACTGCTGCCACCCCTTTTAGTTTTATACTAGATGTAATTTGAGCATCAATACCAAACTCTACACCTATATGTTGTTTTTCTATACCTTGTAAAATTTCTTGAACAAATACCGCATTATCACCACCAATACCATCGGCAAAAAAGAATGAAATTTCACTAGCATTAGCCATTTTGGTATAATATGCTGTTGTTTTTGCATTAATTACTGGCGACCTGTAAATATAACTTACATCGGCCAATGTTATATTTTCTTCAGAAATATTAGGAACTACATTATGGTTCTCACGAGCATTTGAAAATGTGTTTTGCACCGTTGGTGCCCTAGAAATGTACCCTGCATTTGCATTGAATAAATGCCTGCCTGATATTTTATAAGTGCCACCAAATTTTGCCCCTAAACCTGTGAAAGATAAACTTTGACCTTTTCCTAATGAATTATTTGGAAAGCCACCATTTTGATAAATTCCTTCTCTTTGATATTGGGTTTGTTTAAAGTGGGTTGCCACATAAAAATCGAGTTTATTGTAACTAAATTGTGCCTGGGCAAAACCACTAATTGTTTGTGCTAAAATATTGTAATGGTATTTAAAAATATCACCTTTACCAACCAATCTATTTGGGTTTAACAAATTATTTTGTGCTTCATTAATTTCGGTAGCAAACCCATCAACATCTAAATAGGTTTTGGCACCTAAAAGATCTAGAACTTCGGCAAAATTTTCAGACTTTAAATGTTGATATCCTACAGATGCGTTTAAAACTATATTGTCATTTAATGTTTTATTTAAAATTGAATTTATTGAAAACTGGGTATCATCAACTCTATCTTCATACAATGCATAAATAGCATTACCTCCATTGTTTGTATTATTAATGTTGGCTTGGTACATGGCATTCCAATCTATCTGACCATCATTTTGAAATGCTTGTAAAGCAGTATAAGCAAATTGTAAATTATTAGGAAAATTACGTTCAAAATAACTAGGTAATTTTTGGTAGTACGTTGGGCTTGGGTTAGCCCCACCACCCACAGGGAAATTATCAATTAAATCGGTACCATTATAATCTAATCGGCTATTACCAAGTTTACCAAATTGGTAACCAATATTAGTATTTATAGTAGTTTTATTATTTAAACTCCAGTAATGATTAAGCATTATAATAGGCTCATTAACTTCTTTAATTCTAGAATTACGTTTTTCGCCATCTTGCCAACCCCAATATTCATTGTATTTTATGTCTTTTAAATTGTAAACTTCCTGTGTGTTTGGTGAAGATTTTCCGCGCCTGTTTGGTGTATAAATAGCTGCAAAATTTAAACTGTGTTTGTTATTAAATTTCTTTTCAACTGCGGTAAATAATGAATTTGCATTGTAGCTTGTTGCATCTTGATAACCTTCATTGCCCCAACGTCTTCCAACAGAAATTGTGTATGCCCAATTGTTTTTAAGTAAGCCTGTAGCATACGTTGCCATGAGCCTGTTGGTGTAACTTCGGTTTGAAGAGGAGTATGTTATTCTTCCGCCAGGTCTAGCTTCAGTAGGCCTAATATTAATATTTGTACTACCCATAGCACCACCAAATGTGTAATTTGAAGGCGCTAAACCTAACGCTAATTCTTGGTTGCGTAATACATCATTAATGCCTCCCCAATTACTCCATTGTGGCCTGCCGTTAAAGGCTTTGTTCATTTCAATACCATTAATTAATACTGTACCGTTATTAGAATCTAATCCGCGAACGCGAAAAAAAGAAGCACTAAATTCAAACGCAGCTGTACGTTGAAAAACATCTAATGATGACGCTAAAAGTCCTGAAATATTATCGGCACCACTAGTATCATCATTCAGCTCATCATCAGAAAGTGTTATGGTAAATAAATCTTCAATTTCCGAAGTATCTCTATCTAAAGTCATATCAAAAATACTTACTTCTTCACCTTCATTAATAACAATTGGAAACCGTTTAGGTAAGTACCCTGTTTTTGAAATGGTAAGTACTTGCTCACCTAAAGGTAAGTTTTCATTAAACTGAAAAGAACCTAAATTGTTGGTTAAGGTTTTAAGGTTTGTGTGTTCAATGGCCACTAAAACACCATCAATGGGCTGAAAAGTAAAAGTTTCTTTTACACTGCCTTTAACAACGGTATTTTGTGATATACAAACGGCGTGTATAAAAAAGCAGCAAAGCAGTAAAACTTTATTCATTTAAAGTAAATAATTTACGTACGTTAAAGTAAACTATTTCTTATTAAAAACAAAATTCAAAGCTTTTAGTTTAAACTCTTAACTTTGGCTTAGCTTTTGTTTACTACTTTTATATTCTTATTTAATACAAATGAAATTTATAAAAATTTACGCTTTACTTACAGTTTTTACATTACTTAACACAGTTGAAGCACAAGAAAAAAACTATAAAATTCACACCATTGCATTTTATAATCTTGAAAATTTATTTGATACTATTAATGACCCAACTAAGCTTGATGAGTACAGCCCAATAATGGAAATTAAGGGTAATAGAGATGCCATTTACAAACAAAAAGTAAAAAATATGGCAAAAGTTTTAGCAGATATTGGCAGTGAAAAAACCCAAAATACCCCAAGTATTATTGGCATTTGTGAAGTTGAAAACAGGAAAGTGGTTGAAGATTTAGTTAATGACACTGCTTTAATTAAAAAAGATTATGGTATTATACACTATGATGCGCCTGATGCTCGTGGTATTGATGTTGGTTTATTATACCAAAAAAGTGTTTTTAAACCTTTAAATTCAAAAACATTTGAACTCAAAATTTATGATGATAAAACACGTGAACGTGTGCAAACAAGAGACCAACTTTTAGTTAGTGGCTTATTAGAAAATGAATTAATTCATGTTATTGTTAACCATTGGCCGTCTAGACGTGGTGGTGAAGCCCGCAGTAACCCTAAACGTGTTGCTGCTGCCAAATTAAACAAGCGTATTATTGATTCTTTGCAAACCGAAGACCCTTATGCTAAAATTTTTATTATGGGCGATTTAAATGATAACCCTACTAATAACAGTGTTAAAAAGGTATTGAATGCTAAAGAAAACAAAAGTAATGTTGGTTTAAAAGGTATTTATAATCCGTTTACAACAATTTATAAAAATGGCTTAGGCACCGTAGCATACCGCGATGTTTGGAGTTTATTTGACCAAATAATGGTTACAAAACCACTAATAGACACAAAAACTCAAGGTTTAAAACTATATAAAGCCAGCATTTTTAATGCACAGTACTTAATAAATAGTACGGGCGCTTATAAAGGTTACCCTTACAGAAGCTTTACAAAAGCAGGTTTCACCAATGGGTATAGTGACCACTTTCCGGTATATATTTATTTAATTAAAGAAATAAAAGAGTAGTATTAAAACCAAGTACTCCAAGGAATTCTAGATAACAACAACACTAATGCTATAGTATAAAAAATTGCTATAGTTTTTAATTTTCCTTTAGAAGTTAATTTCTTTTTGTGTTTTGAATAACCAATGGTTATTAATGCTATGGCAATAATATTTACAAAAGGATGTTCTACTAAATATAATCTGGCTAAGCTATTACCCATAACGCCACCACCTAATTCACCCCAAAGCTGAAATCTTGGAGACACAAAGTATAAAACAATACCTATTAATAATTGGATATGAGATATAATTAAAGTGAATAAAGAAATTCTAAAATCTTTTGCACTATACTCTTTAGCACCAGCCGATTTTATTAAAGCATTAACAACGGCAATTACTAAAACAACTATTACCAAAAAGGCCCAATATGAATGTAAATTAAGTACAGTATTATACATGATTATTAGAATTAAATTTAAAATCAAAAATAGTGATTTTAATCTATAAAAAAACCGCTTCTTTAAAAGAAGCGGTTTAATTACAAAAAATAATTTTTATTGCCATTTATTTTCAGCATCATTACCACCCCAAATAAGGGTTGCCAAGTATGGGTTATCAATAAATGGATTACGGTTACCTTGCGCTGCATAAATAACCTCATTGCGTTGCATTTCAAAAGCAGAAACAGGATCTTCTATATTCCATTTTAAAAACAACTCTAATGAACCTACTTTATTAAACGTTTCACCATAACGTACATTTAAATAAAGTATCATACGTGCTACATCGCCTTTCCATTCATCTCCTGGAAACCATTCTTGATTTGTTAATAAATAACCACCACTACCATCTCTATATGGGTAGTTACTTCTTTCACTATTTACATTTTCATCACAAGCTCTTAAATGGTGTAAGTCTGTAACAGCATCTTCAGCCGTTAGAAGTGATTGCGGGTAAATATGCTCTGTATTAAATGTTTGCGGAGAATGTGAATTGGTTGGTGAGGCATATTCTTCCCAATACCTACTTTCACCTGAGTATACTAAAACTACATTATCTACATTAGATAAATCTTCATCAGCGTTATATAAATAATTATGACGCTGACCATATGATAAAATAGTAGTGTGTTTTGATACCGTTAAACTCTGGGTTTCAGAATATGTTAAATCTTTGTCTTGAGAAAAAATAACACCTTCATAATAATTTTCAATTTCAGTAGGAATATTAAAACTAATTGCCTCAATTACGGTTACAGTAACTGTTCCTGTTGAGCATTGAGCTGTTGGCGTATCATCATCACAAATAGTATATGTAAAAGTATCTTCACCTTTAAAATTGTTTTGAGGTGTATAACTAACCGAACCATCTTCATTTAAAACCACTGTACCTGTTGAGGCTGTATCATCAACACTGTTTATAATAGCATCGTCAATTAATTGGTCATTATCTAAAAGTGTTGTTATTGTTTTTGTACTATTATACAAAGCAAAAATAGCATCATTTACCGCAACAGGTTCACCTTCATCACTAATAGTTATGGTGACCGTTGCTGTTGAACAATCTGGTGTTTCATCTCTATCGCAAAGGGTATATGTAAATGTATCTTCACCTATGTAGCCTGTAGGAGGTGTGTATTCATAGGTTCCATCTCTATTATCTACAATGGTACCTCCTTTTTCACTTGTAGCATCAAAAGATGTAATTCTTGCTTTATCAACTACTGTATCATTATCTAATAAACCTGCAATATCTATTTTTTGATCTTCAGTTGTTGATGCAACATCATTTACAGCAATTGGTACTTGGTTTGGCTCTGGTTCTGGTGTTGGTGTATCATCAGAGCTAGAACTACTACATGTAAAAAAAGTTACTGCTATTAGAAAAAATAATATTAGTTTTTTCATTTAATTTTTTTGTTAAAAAAACCTCTTACCCAATTGGGAAGAGGTTTTATTTTGTAAAAGTAGGTTTTTATTGTAAAACCCAAACACCATCTGTTTTTATAACAGCTATATCTTCAGTTCCGCTAGAACCGTTGTAAATATCATATGTTACAACATATTTTTGACCTTCTTCAGCATCTGGATTTAATTTGCTTAATACAACATCCATGGCTTCTGCAATCATTGCAGGTGTCCACTCTGCAGCATTACCAGGTCTTCTTTCAAAGTTACCATAGTTATCCATACTTCCAGTTGCTGCTGGGTATTTATCGCTTAAAGCTTCAACTATTAAAGGATAATCACTAGCTTCTAATGTATATTTAATTGTGTTATCTGGTACCCATGTAGTTCCGTCATGGCCAAATTGCAATGTAACATCTAATTCATTTTCGTAAGGTAAAAACTCTGAGCCGTTATATACATAAGCAGCTGTAAAGCTTCTTGTTACACCACCACCTTGGTATAATTCATACATTGCTAATACAATATCACCAGCGCTTTTAGGATCAAATTTATAAACGTCAACTAAAGCAATTGGTATTTTTACGTTAGCTTCGTCTTCACTTGAGAAGTTTGGAAAACCTTCACCCATAGCTTGGTATTGGTCTTCAGTAAAGCCAGTAAACTTAATCCATTCTCCATTTTCAAATGCAAAACCATCAGTTAATGTACTTTCAGAACCATTATAAAAACGGTATCTTAATGAAACAAAATCACCGTCTTCAGCATCAGGGTATGTAGCTTCTAAGTAATCATAAATATGGTTTGATCTATCAAAATTACCAAATGTTTTTCCTGTAATTGCGTTATGTTCTTCATCAGACAATTCATAAACATCAGCTTCATAAGTATCTACACGATTGTATAACTTATAAGTTATTAAAGCAGATGATCCTTTACCTAAAGCCGGGTATTTATCACTTAAAAAATCTGGTAATAAATCTTTAGCATCATCATTAGAACTGAAGTTACCAAAATTTAAATCTAAATCTTCATAATCATCGTCTTCTAATGTATAAACTACATCTCCTGATATTTCTAAAGAACTATTTTTGTTGACATCTTCATGGATATCTTCAAGTGGGTTACACCCAACAATTATTGCACTTAGAGCTATAGCGCAAACGTAAATTAATTTTTTCATTTTCTATTTTTTTTAAAATTCTAGTCTTAATCCTACACTGTAGGTTCTACCTGCTCCGTAATATACTTGTGCAGTTGCCGAAGTTCCATCAATATCGTTAGCATCAGAAATATATTCAGTATTGAATACGTTGTTGATTTTACCGTTTAATGTAGCTTCAAAAGATCCCATTTGGAACGTATGACGTAAACCTAAATCAAATAAACCAAAATCTGGTAATTGCCAAACATCTGGTAAATCTTCACTACCTCTGTTTGTTACATCATATGATGCATAGTTGTTTCCTGCAAAGTTATAATCTGCATATATGTTAGATTTAGCTGCTAATTTATAATCTAAACCTAAAGCAAAGGTTGTTTGTGCTGCATCACCAACTTTTAAACCATCTGCATAAACTTCAATGGTATCTAACTCATCACCTGCTTGGTCTCTTACAATTGCAGAAACATTACTTTTCCATTCCCAGTTACCTATAGAAGCCATACCTGTTACTGTTAATTCTTGTGTAGCTTTATATTTAAAATCTACCTCAAGACCTTGATGTAAAGCATCAATACCTAATAAGTTGTAGAAGAAAATCTCATCACCAGCTGGAATTGATCCGGCATAAGATTTATCTAACCAATTAGTATGGTATAAGTTTACGTTTGCACTTAATTTTTCACTTCTAAAGCCATAGCCTAATTCAAAACTAAATACTTTTTCGTTTACGGCATCTTCGTTTAACTCTAAAGTATCTTCATTTAAGAATACGTTTACTAAGAAAGGTGCTTTAGAAAAATAACCAACATTTAAAAATACGTTATTTTGGTTATCAATATTGTAGTTACCACCACCTTTAACACTGTATCCTAAGAAATCTACATCATCAGAAGTTCTACTTCCAGTTATTTCACTGTTCATAAACTCTTCTTTTTTGTAATTAGTGTTAGATATATCGGCAGCAAAGAATAAGTTTAAAACATCATTAACTTGATATTCTGCTTGACCAAAAACACCGTATCTATTTACAATACCGTCATAATCTTTATTATATCTATCACCCACAGTTAATGGCTTTCCAAAAGCAAAAGTATCACTTTCGTTATCTAAAAAGAATTGACCTCCTAATAAGTCATCAACTTCATACCAGTGAGAACCAACATAATAACGAGCATCTAAACCTCCAGAAACCACTAATTTATCATTAATAGTATTTTTATAAGAAGATAAGATACCGTACCACTCATGCGAGTTTCTAGATGATGAAATGATATCTGTTGAACCATTTACACCATTTTCCATGTTTTCAGCTACTATTTTATCAAAATCAATTGGCTGTAAACCTGTTGGCCCTATTCTATAGTCGTTTGAGCCTATTTTATTACCTTCATCTCTACGTCCACCACCTGAACCAAAAGAAGCATATAATGCTGTTGATAATGCAGAATGATCATTAATATTCCATAAATGGTTTAATGACATTTGCGGTTTATGGTAAAAGTTATATGATTGGTGATAAACTTCTCCGTTTTTATAACCCCAGTCTTTGTTAGCTTTTTGTGGACCAGAATCTGTTGCCTGTAATTCAGCTATAGTTGAACGATTAAAACGCTGTCCGTGAGTTTGTTGTGCACCAAAAGCAGAGAATGTTAAGCGGTGTGCATCATTTATTTGCTGTGTTAAACTTAAAAAGTAGTTATACCCTGAAAATTCACCTCCATCAATATAACCATCACCTGTTATTTTTGAAGCACTTACAGTAGCTGCAAAACCTTTTTCAGATAAACCTGTTGAGTATGTCATACCATATTTTAAATACCCATCATTACCTATTGATGAAAATATGTTACCACCTTGTTCTGCATCAGTACTTTTAGTAATAATATTAATTGTACCACCAACAGAAGGCACAGCCACTTTAGAAGCACCTAAACCTCTTTGTACTTGCATTGATGATGTAACATCACCTAAACCTGCCCAGTTTGACCAGTAAACACGACCATTTTCCATATCGTTAACTGGAACACCGTTAATCATTACTGCTACGTTTTCAGAATCAAAACCTCTTAGGTTAATTCTACCGTCACCGTAACCACCACCAGCTCTAGTTGCATAAACACCAGGAGTAGATTTTAAAATTTCAGGAAATTCTTGTGTACTTAATTTTAAAGCAATGTCAGCAGCTTTTACCGTAGATACAGCTACAGGTGTTTTTCTATCTACTGCCACAGATGCAATAATTTGTACTTCTTCTAAACCTACTTGGCTAGACTCTAAAGTAATGGTACCTAACTTAGTGCCTGCAGAAAAAGGAACAGTTTTAGAGGTATACCCTATAAAAGATATTACCAATTCACCTGAGTTAGATTTTGTGTTGATAGTAAAATTTCCATCAAAATCTGTTACTACACCGTTTGTAGTACCTTTTTCAACAACATTTGCTCCTGGTAACGGAATGTTACTTCCCGCTTCCAAAATAGTACCACTAATGGTACTTTGTGCCATAGCTACGGCAGACACTAAAAGTGCTACAGCAACTATTAAATTTTGAGTAATTCTTCTCATAATTTTTAAAAAGATTAATTTTTTTAATTAGTCTTGCAAAATTACTTCTTGAGTAAGGTTTTAATATTAAGAAAATATTAAGAAAACTATAACAGTTTTAAAGCAAAAAAGACACTAACCTATTAAAATTAGCACCTTTTTTTAAGTAAATATTATGAGAATGTATTTTTTTTACTTCATATTTTTGTAATATGTCAGTAAATTAACAGTTGAAGAATCATGATTGTTTGTTACCAAATTGTTAAATTCATGTAAAATTTTTGTTGCCAACTGTTTTCCTAGTTCAACTCCAAACTGATCGTAACTAAAAATATTCCAAATAATACCTTGTACAAAAATCTTGTGTTCGTACATGGCTATTAGCTTTCCAAGACTTTTAGGTGTTAATTTTTCTACAAAAATTGTGTTTGTTGGTTTATTTCCTTCAAATATTTTAAAAGGCAAAATAGTTTCTGAAGTTCCTTCGTCTTCTACTTGTTCTTTTGTTTTACCGTTAAGTAAGGCTTCAGTTTGTGCTAAAAAGTTTGATATTAATTTATCTTGGTGGTCTTGATTACCGTGTAATGATTTTGCAAACCCAATAAAATCAGCTGGTATTAGTTTGGTTCCTTGGTGAATTAGCTGAAAAAATGCATGTTGCGAGTTTGTACCGGGTTCTCCCCAAATTAATGTACCTGTTTGGTAATCTATAAAATTACCATTTCTATCAACACTTTTTCCATTACTTTCCATAATGCCTTGTTGCAAATAGGTAGCAAATTGATTTAAATACTGCGAATATGCAATTACAGCTTCACTTTCAGCTTTAAAAAAGTTATTATACCAAATACTTATTAAACCTAAAACCACCGGAATGTTTGATGCAAAATCTTCATTTTTAAAATGCTCATCCATTTCATGAGCACCTTCTAATAAACTAGCATAATTATTATAACCAACTGCCAAACTTATTGAAAGCCCAACGGCGCTCCATAATGAAAAACGACCACCAACCCAATCCCACATTGGGAAAATATTTTCTGAAGCTATACCAAAATTTTTAACCGCTTCTAAATTAGTTGATACTGCTACAAAGTGTTTTGCTATATCATCTTGTGATGCCGATTGTAAAAACCATTCTTTTATGGTGTTGGCATTTGATAAGGTTTCTTGTGTGGTAAACGTTTTAGAAACTACCACAAATAAAGTAGTTTCAGGGTTTAATTTTTTAATTACTTCATTTACATGATCACCATCAACATTACTTACAAAATAAGTTGTTAAATGGTTTTTGTAATACTGAAGCGAATCTACAACCATGGCTGGCCCTAAATCTGATCCGCCAATACCAATGTTTACAACATGCGTAAACGCTTTACCTGTATACCCTTTTTTTGAACCACTTACCACTTTATTGGTAAAAGCCTCTATTTTTTCTCTAACGCTATAAACTTCAGGTATTACATTAACACCATCAACATTTACAACGGCAGTTTTTAGAGCTCTTAAAGCGGTGTGTAATACGGCTCTACCTTCGGTTTTATTAATTTTTTCTCCTGAGAACTGACTTTGTATTGCTTCTTTAAGCTTAACATCATCAGCTAATTCTAATAAATATTTAAATGTTTCTTCAGTAATTCTGTTTTTAGAAACATCTACATAAAAATCTTGCCATTTAATGGTAAATTTATCTGCCCTGTTTGCATCTTGAGCAAATAAATCTTTCATGTGTAAATTTTCTACTTTATTAAAATGGTCTTGAAGCTTTTTCCAGGCTTGAGTTTGAGTTGGGTTAACTGTTGGTAATGCCATGTGTTAATAATTCTGGGTAATTAAATTTTGGTTTTGATTTAAATTTTCTTGAGACGCTTGGTTTTCAAAGTGTATACTATCTAACTGCGCCTTTATGGGTTTAATAAACTCTAAATATTTAGTTTTCAAAGAATCTGATATTGGTTTAGCTTCAGGCAATTTTTGTTTAAACGGATCAACTTGTCTGCCATTTACCCAAAAACGATAACATACGTGCGGGCCACCAGTATTACCCGTCATACCAACCCAACCAATAACATCGCCTTGTTTTACAAACTGCCCCACTTTTACATTGCGTTTTTTCATGTGTAAATATTGGGTTTCGTAGGTGGCGTTGTGGCGTATTTTAACGTAATTTCCGTTACCACCACGACGCTCTGACTTTGTAACCGTACCATTTGCAGTTGCCATAATGGGCGTACCTATTGGCGCAGCAAAATCTGTACCTTTATGTGGCCGTACTTTAAAACCATATACAGCAATTCTTCGTCTTAAATTATAACGTGATGATATTCTACTAAACTTAACCGGTGCTTTTAAAAAGGCACGACGCAAGTTTTTGGCTTCTTCATTGAAGTAATCTATAATACCTTTAACAGAATCGGTTTCAAATTGAAAGGCATAAAAGGGTTCTTTGTTATGTTCAAAAAAAGCGGCCTTCACATCATGAATTCCACCATAAATAGTATCATCAATATACTTATCAGTATAAATAACTTTAAACCTATCACCTTTTTGCAGGCGCCTAAAATCTATTGTCCAAGCATAAATATTATCTGCCAATTTATTGGTTAGTACTGCGCTAACACCTTTTTCATCTAAAGTTTCAGAAATACTACTGTTAATAACACCCGTAACTGTTTTTTCAACGTATTTTATGGGTTTTCTACTTTTAAAAGCATGAATAGAATCTTTAAAATTTATAACAACGTACTCTTCTTTATTAGGCTGATATATGAATGATTGTGGCAGTTCTAAAGAATCTTTTGAGCATAGAATTGTATAGGGTTTTCCTACTTGTAGTTTTCTTATATCAAAAGTATCTTTTGCTTTTTCAGCAATATGAAAAATTTTAGGGTAGCCTATGTTGTTCCTTTCTAAAATAACCCCAAACGTGTCTCCACTTTTTATGGTATCTCTTTTTACTATGTAATCATCAAGCTTAAAGCCAAATTCATATACATATTGTACTTCTTCAACCTCAGCAATGTCTTCTTTTATAATTTGTTTAGGCTCATTTTTACAGGCATTTAAAATGAGTATTAAAAAACATGTTAATGCTAAATATTTGTTCCCCACGCCTCTATTTCTTTTGTTGTCCATAATTCTGGAAAAAATATTCTTTTTTGATATTTTGGATGCATATATTTTACCCACTCACTACCACCAGTAGCTTCAGCTGTTTTTCCGCCTATATTTAAATAATGGTTAGCGGTGTTGTAATGCGCCATAACCCATTTTACATTAACGGTAAAATCATAATGGCGCATAGCTTCTACTAGCGCTTTATTTTGTTGTGATTTTTTTGGTAAACTTTTAAATTTAGACCAAAGATTATTTGTTTTATAAAATTTGCTAAATCTAAGAAACTCTTCTTTATATTGTGCTTCAAAAACTGTTAAAGTATAGGTTTTTTTACCTGTTTTGAAATCTTTACCGGCGGCTTGCCAATACAAGTATTCAAAAGCATTTTCATACGATGTTTCTGTATTAAAATCTGCCCTAAATCGTTTATCAATTAGATTGATTAATTCAGTTGAAGCAAATTCAATTTTACGGTACTGGGCACTTTGAAAACCACTTGCAGGTATTAAGGTTTGCCTAAATTGATTGTACTGTTCTATACTCATGCCATCTTTCATAATACTGAATGATGATGTAAGCACATCAAAATAACGGCTTATGCGCATTATTTTATCAGTAAAAACCGCTTCGGTTATTTGGTTACTTTTTGCTACTTGCTCAATTTCAGTAAGTATCATTTTAAAGAGCAACTCTGTAATTTGATGGTACATTATAAATACCATTTCATCAGGAAAATTAGTACGCGGTAATTGCAGGTTTAAAAGTGCATCTGTATGAATATAATCCCAGTAAGTAATAGGTTTGCTATGTAAAAGACCTTCTAAATGATCATTTAAATCTTGGTCTATAGCCTTATATTTTTCATTAAGTTGGTTGGTTATATTTACTTTTGAACCCATTAATTTTTCACTACTATTTTGAAGGGATGCTTTAAACCTTTAAAGGCATCTAAATCTGCTCTTAACGATCCTACAGCCAAATCTGCTTTTATACGCAAAGGTACTTTATTTTTGTCTTTTGAAACCCAAAGTGTTAAACTTTCTTCCTCTTTAAACACACGACCTGCCATAACATAAGGCCTGAATTTTAGAGATTCAACCTCGCCAAAATCTGTATCAATAATTTCTTCGCCTAAATATCTTAATTTAAAGCCATAGTTTTCTTTATCAAAAAACATATCAACTCTAACCTCATCTCCAATTTTTAAATTATCAGTTTTTAAGTTATTTCTTAAATAATAAAATGTTGATACCATATCTTGTATGTTGGGTCTGGTATCTAAAACATACTTTTTTTTATGTTTTTTGTCGTTTACGTGGGCTTTATGATTTACTTGATCAAAGTCTATTTCAATATCTTTGGTATATCCACCTTCATCAATATTTCTTACAAATTTATAAGGCAACAGTGTTTTTTTATCAAAATAGCTTTCATATCTATCTTTTACTTTAAAAAACCATTTTATCATACCGGTTGTCCAGCCTTTACCAACAACATGGTAAACATCTTTGTTATCTAGCTTAGTATCAATTACAGTAAGTGTGGCATTACCTGCTTTTAAAAAATTACTGTAACTCATTCTAAATTTAAACCACTCGCCATCTCCAAATGACGACTCTTGTGAAGTTACCATTTGCATACAGCACATTGTAATTATAATAAGTAGTGTTTTTTTCATGATGACTGTGGGGTTATGTTATTAACTTTTTAAAGCATTTTTTATTGTTATATCTACTGAATTTACAATTACTATTCCAAAAATATAAAAAAAACAATATAGCTTGTTTTATGTAAGAAGTTCTTAACGATAATTTGTTACATAAAAAACGCCTTCAAAACCACATTGAAGGCGTTTTTTAACTTTTTTATTTACAAGCGTTTTTACAAAGTACCGCGTTTTGCTTGTTCTCTTTCAATAGACTCAAAAAGTGCTTTAAAGTTACCTGCACCAAAACCACGTGCGCCCATGCGTTGTATAATTTCAAAAAATAAGGTTGGCCTATCTTGTACTGGTTTTGTAAAAATTTGAAGTAAGTAACCTTCCTCATCAGCATCAATCATTATACCCAAACTTTTTAGGGTTTCAATATCTTCACGTAATTCATGGTTGTGCGTTAGTAAACGCTCAGGCACCGCCTCATAATAAGCATCGGGTGGTGTTGATAAAAACTCTACACCTCTTGCACGCATACCTTTTATGGTTTTAATAATATCATCTGTAGCTACGGCTATATGCTGCACGCCTGCACTTTCATAAAAATCTAAATATTCTTCAATTTGCGAACGTTTTTTACCTTCGGCAGGTTCATTTATTGGAAATTTTATGCGCCCATTACCATTACTCATTACTTTACTCATTAGTGCCGAATACTCTGTGTGTATTTGCTTATCATCAAATGATAAAAAGTTTTCAAAGCCCATAACGTCTTCATACCATTTAACCCAGGTATTCATTTGGCCCCAACCAACGTTACCAACCATATGATCTACGTATTTTAAACCCAAAGGTTCTGGTTTATAATCAGACTCCCAAGTTACAAACCCTGGCATAAATACACCGTTGTAATTTTTACGTTCTACAAACATATGCACGGTTTCTCCGTAGGTGTAAATACCTGCTTTTACAACCTGACCATGTTCATCTGTTTCCTCGTAAGGCTCAATGTATGATTTTGCGCCTCGGCTAGTTGTTTCGTTATAAGCTTTTCTGGCATCTTCTACCCAAAGTGCTATTACTTTTACACCATCGCCATGTTTTACTATATGCTCATTTATTGTATTTTTAGAATTTAGCGGTGTGGTTAAAACTAAACGAATTTTATCTTGTTTTAATACGTATGAAACAGTGTCTTTACTACCAGTTTCTAAACCTTTATAGGCAAATGATTGAAACCCAAAAGCTGTTTTATAATAATGTGCTGCTTGTTTTGCGTTACCTACGTAAAGCTCTACATAATCTGTACCAAGAAGTGGTAAAAAATCTTGTGCGCCTTCAAATATTTTTTCTAAACCGTAGTTTACTGATTCTATATGTTTACTCATAATTATTTATCTGTTTTTTGTTGATTTGTTTTTAGCCCCGATAGCAGCGGCATCCTTTTTTGAGGTACGAGAAAAAGATATAGCGGATAGCGGGAAATAGCTTCTTAAAAAAATTACTCTAACCATGATTTATGATAGCTTTCATCGGCAATTTTCATGGCTTCTTCTGTTACCATTAAAGGCTTGAAGGTATCAACCATAACGGCTAATTCTTCGGTTTTTTGTTTACCAATACTGCGCTCTGTAGCGCCTGGGTGTGGCCCATGCGGAATACCTGCTGGATGTAGTGAAATATGGCCAGCTTCTACATCATTTCTACTCATAAAATCGCCATCAACATAATATAAAACCTCATCAGAATCTATATTGCTATGGTTGTATGGTGCCGGAATGGATAGCGGATGATAGTCATACAAACGCGGTACAAAACTACACACCACAAAGGCATCTGTTTCAAAGGTTTGGTGTACTGGTGGTGGTTGATGGATGCGGCCTGTTATAGGCTCAAAATCATGAATTGAAAAGGCATACGGATAGTTGTAACCATCGTACCCAACAACATCAAATGGGTGCGATGCGTAAACCATTTCTATAATATCGCCTTGTTTTTTTACTTTTATGGTAAAGTCTCCGTTTTCATTGTAGGTTTCAAGCTCTTGTGGCCTGCGTATATCGCGCTCACAAAATGGGGCATGTTCTAGTAATTGCCCAAACCAGTTACGATAGCGTTTTGGTGTATAAATGGGGCGGTGTGATTCTACAATGAAAAGCCTGTTATCTTCTGTATCAAAATCTATTTTATAGATTACGCCGCGTGGTATTAGTAAATAATCGCCGTACTTAAAATTTAAATTACCCAACATAGTGCGTAATTTACCAGTGCCTTTGTGAACAAAAATAAGCTCATCTGCATCTGTATTTTTATAAAAATAATTTTTGGTTGATTGTTTAGGTGCTGCTAATACAATAGCACAATCTGAATTTACTAAAACGGTTTTTCGGCTTTCTAAAAAATCGTTTTCGGGTGTTACTTTAAAGCCTTTAAAACGGTATGATTTTATGTTGTTTTTTAAGGCTATTTTGGGTGCAACACTGTATTGTTTTTTTATTTCTTTTACTTGTGTTGGGCGTTGCTCATGGTAGCTGTTGGTTGACATACCATCAAAACCAATAGTACCAAAAAGCTGCTCATAATATAAACTGCCGTCTGGTTTTTTAAATTGTATATGGCGTTTATGCGGAATGCTTCCTAATTTATGATAAAAAGGCATACTTTAATTTTTTAAATGTGAAAAAATTAGCGCTGGTTGATAAACATGTAAATATTAACTTTACATGTTACCTATTAAATATACAAAAAAAGCGGGCTTATTCAGGATTTCTCTTGATAAGGTAGTGTAGAAATTGTAATAAATCTTTAAAATAAAGTATCATAACATTACAAATATCGTAAAAAAACTAATATTTTTTTCATAATAATTGGTTAAAACCAAAAACCTAAAGTAAAATACCAAAATCCTTTAGTTTGCTCTGGTGAGTAACTATACTTTACTTGAATTGGGCCAACAAACGTATCAACAGCGTAACCTAAGGCGTAACCACGGTAATCTGGCAGCGTAAACCACTCGCCTGTATCAAAAATATCATCATCAATATTTGCCCAATTAGCTTCTAAAGTTATGTGGTGTTTTTTAAGCCAATTATAATCTAAACCCGCATAAGCTTTAACGTAACTATTTCCTGTTAATGAAATAAAATCATACCCTAAAAACGGCACAAAATTGTTAATTAAATTATTACCGTAACCACCCAAAGCAAAATCTAGAGTTTGGGTAGTTTTATCGCCTAATTTAAAGCCTCCTCCAGATTTTAAATTTACTGCCAATTTATCGGTTATACTAAAAGCATACCCTATATCTGCTTTAGCAATGCTGAAAGCGTCAAACGTTTTATTAAAATGCGATGCGTATAAGTACCAATGCAAATCGCCATTAAAATACACACCATTTTTAGGAAAATACTTATCATCATAGGTGTCTAGTTTTAAATTACTATAAAAACTAAAATAATCAGTGTTTTCAAAAACAAACTCTTCATCAACATTGTTGGTTGCCAATGTTTCAGATGTTATTTCTAAACGTTTATGTTCTGCTCCAATACTTAGGGCAAAGTCTTTTCTAAAAAGTGTTTGTAAGTAAAACTGATTGGTTTGGTCTTGTAACTCAACACCTATTTTATTTAAGCCCATGGCATCAATTTCAGTATCATTTAATAACAATGAGGCTGTTATATTTTTATTAAAATGACTGAAACTAGAGCGTAAACCTATACTCCAATAAAAACCTTTGTCTATTAAATAATCAAATTTATAGCGAATATTATCACCCAAAACCACATCAAACGAAGCAATATCATTTTTAAACAGAAAGCGTTTTTTTGTAACATTTAAAAGTGCTCCACTTTTGTACAAATCATCATAATGCAAACCAAATTTTAAAAATGTTGTGTTTTGAGTTTCTTTTACATTTGCAAAAAAATCATACCCATTTTTATTTTTTGATGTTTTTAATTGATATTCAAAAGCATCAAAATTATTTGTGGCTACTATGTTATTAATACCATTTGTTAATCTTTCATAACTAATTTTTTCATTGCTTTTAATTTTTAATTTACCTAAAACATATGAACGCGTGTAGTTATTTAAACCATTAATTTTTATATTATTAATTAAAACACTGTCCTGTAAGTGTGGTTTTATTTTTTCTTTTGAATGTTGCTTATCACTTAAATTACTCAATGCTTTTAATTGGTTTAATTGTGCATTACAAGCCTCTTCTCCTAGGGCAATAATTTCTTTTCCTGCATCAAAAGAAACCACGCTATAACCTTTTATATCTGGTTTTATATAAATGTCTGTTTTTTTACTTTTAACTTCCATATCTTTAATAGTGCGAAAGTTATTTATTTGCAATAACACATCGGGTGCCGATGTTAATTGTGTTCTATCCATTAAACCATCTTGCACATCAACACCAATAATTACATCCATTCCTTTAGCTCGTAGCTCATCAACTGGATAATTATTAACCACACCGCCATCAATTAAAAGGTTATCATTTAAAGCTACCGGCTGAAACAAGGTAGGCAAGGCACCACTTGCCATAACACTTTGGGTTAAATTACCAGACTCTAACTGAATTTGCTTACCTGTTTCCATATTGGTTGCTATACAAAAAAATGGCACTGGCAGTTTGGTGAAATCTTCAATTTCGTTAGTGTGCAAATGTAATTTTAGCAACAAATTATAGGCGTTTTGCCCTCTTGAAAGCGCCGATGGTAATTTTAATTTAAAATCGTTAAAAGGTAGTTTTATTGCGTACCGCTCATCATTATTACGTTCAAAAAAATCTTTTGAAGCTCTTGGTAAATCATCAGTAATAATTTTATCAAAATCGGCTTCAACAAAAATAGAATCAAGCTGTTTACCCGAATAACCTGCCGCGTACAAAGAGCCAACAATGGCCCCCATACTTGAACCAGACACATAATCAATATGTATACCAAGGCTATCAATAACTTTTAAAACACCAATGTGCGCCAGCCCTTTTGCACCGCCACCACTTAACACCAAACCTATTTTAGGTTTTTTATGTTTTAATGTATCTGTTTGCGCTTTCGCGGAAACAAAAACAAACAACACTAATAATATTGACAGTGCTTTTTTCAAACTTTATATTTTATATGGTTTAAATTTTATGATTACGTGTAAGTTATCAACGTTTTTGCTCATGATAATAATTATATACTTTTTCGGCTCTTGAATTACCTACAACACCCTCAAGCTCATCTAATTTAGCATTGGCAACTCGTTTAGCCGATTTAAAATGCCTTAATAGCTCAACAACTGTTTTTTCGCCAATACCAGGAATAGTTTCCAACTCTGTATTTAGCGCATTTTTACTTCGCCTATTTCTATGATGCTCTATACCAAAACGGTGTGCTTCATTACGTAATTGCTGAATTATTTTTAACGTTTCGCTTTTTTTATCTAAATATAATGGAATTGGGTCATTTGGATAAAACAATTCCTCTAAACGTTTTGCTATACCAATAATTGCTATTTTACCACGTAACCCCAAAACATCTAAACTTTTTAATGCAGAAGATAGTTGCCCTTTTCCACCATCAATAATTATAAGTTGAGGCAATGGTTTATCTTCATCTAACAAACGTTTGTAACGCCTATAAACCACTTCTTCCATTGAAGCAAAATCATCAGGACCTTCTACTGTTTTTATATTAAAATGCCTGTAATCTTTTTTACTAGGTTTACCGTTTTTAAATACTACACAAGCTGCTACAGGATTGGTTCCTTGTATGTTTGAATTATCAAAACACTCAATATGGCGCGGTTCTTCATGCAAACGTAAATCGGCTTTCATTTGCGCCATAATACGGTTAGCATGCCTATCAGGATCAACAATTTTATCTTGTTTAAAACGCTCCATACGGTAATATTTTGCGTTGCGTAGAGATAAATCTAAAATATGCTTTTTATCACCAAGTTTTGGCACTGTAACCTTTATGTTTTCACCTAATTGTACTTTAAAAGGTACGTAAATTTCTTTTGATTTTGAATGAAAACGTTGCCTAATTTCGGTAATTGCTAATGTTAGCAATTCTTCATCAGTTTCATCAAGCTTCTTTTTAATTTCTAAGGTATGCGACCTAATTATTGAACCGTAAGATAACTGCAAGAAATTAATATAACCATAGGTTTCATCACTCATAATTGAAAACACATCAACATTGCTAATTTTAGGGTTTACAATGGTTGAACGTGCTTGATAGTTTTCTAAAACCTCAATTTTTTCTTTTATTTTTTGAGCTTCTTCAAACAACATTTTTTCAGCAAGTTGTTTCATTTGCTGTTTAAATTGTTGTAATGAATCTTTAAAATTCCCTTTTAAAATTTGCCTAATGGCTTTTATATTTTCATTGTAAGCTTCTTCAGTTTCGTAACCTTCGCAAGCACCTTTACAATTTTTTAGATGATACTCTAAGCACACTTTGTATTTTCCTGCCTCAATTTTTGTTTCGGCCAAATCATAATTACATGTACGTAACGGATACAATCCTTTTATTAAATCTAGCAACGTGTGCACAGTTTTACCACTGGTGTAGGGCCCATAATATTCACCACCACCTTTAAAAACACGCCTTGTTGAAAACACACGCGGAAATCGTTCATTTTTTATACAAATCCACGGGTAAGATTTATCATCTTTAAGCAGTACATTATAGCGTGGTTTATGCTTTTTAATTAGGTTATTTTCTAGCAACAACGCATCGGTTTCGGTTTCAACAACTATGTGTTTTATACGTGCTATTTTTTTTACTAGCACACGGGTTTTACCACTATCATGAGTTTTGGTAAAGTATGAGCTTACGCGCTTTTTTAAATTTTTGGCTTTCCCTACGTAAATAATAGTATCATCTTTATCAAAGTATTGATATACACCCGGTTGATTGGGTAATGTTTGTAATTGTATTTCTAAAGCAGGTACATCCATCATCTCAAAGGTAATTATTAAATATTTTATGGTTAAATTTTAATAAACTAAAAATTTGAATTAACTTATTTACTACATTGCGCCTCTTTTTAAAAAAGCAAATGAGTAAAAAAACAATTGGAAGAATAGATAAAATAGATTTCCCAAAACTGGAACTCTACAACATTGATGTTAAGATAGATACAGGCGCATATACTTCTGCAATTCACTGCTCTGAAATTATAGAAATAGACAACGCATTGCTGTGCATTTTTAATAGTGATGTGCACCAAAATTTTGGTAAAACCGAAATTATTTTCGATTCGTTTTCACTAACAAACGTAAAAAGTAGTAACGGCTATAAAGAAAACAGATACAAAGTAAAATCTGAAGCCATATTTTTTGGTAAAACTTATAAGATTAACTTAACTTTAAGCACCAGAGACGATATGAAATTCCCTGTTTTAATTGGCAGGCAATTTTTAAGCCACAAATTTATAGTTGATGTAGATTTAGAAAACGTTTCCTTTAACTCAAAAACACCATGAATATAGTAATACTGTCTAGAAACACCAACCTTTATTCTACAGAAAGACTCATTGAAGAAGGCGAAAAACGCGGACACCAAATTGAAGTTATTGATCCGCTTAAATGCGATTTAATAATTGAAAAAGAAAAACCTACCATTTTTTACAAAGACAGGTATTTAGATTATGTTGATGCTATTATACCTAGAATTGGCGCATCAGTTACATTTTTTGGTTGCGCTGTTGTACGCCAATTTGAAATGATGAATGTATTTACCTCTGTAACATCAGATGCTATTATTAGATCTAGAGACAAACTGCGTAGTTTCCAAAGGCTATCAAAAGCCGGAATTGGCATGCCTAAAACCGTATTTACAAATTACTCACGCGATATTGAAAAGGTATTATCGCACGTTGGCGGCACACCCGTAATTATAAAATTATTAGAAGGCACCCAAGGTTTAGGTGTTGTTTTAGCCGAAACAAAAAACGCCGCAGAGTCCGTTTTAGAAGCCTTTAATGGCTTACAAGCACGTGCACTAGTACAAGAATTTATTGCCGAAGCAAAAGGCGCCGATATTAGAGCGCTGGTTGTTGATGGCCATGTGGTTGGCGCCATGAAACGCCAAGGAAAAGAAGGCGAATTCAGATCTAACCTTCACAGAGGCGGTAGTGCCGAAATTATAAAACTTAACGAAGCTGAAATAAAAGTTGCCATGAATGCTGCCAGAGCTTTAAAACTTCCTGTTTGCGGTGTAGATATTTTACAATCGGCACGCGGGCCATTGCTATTAGAAGTAAACTCAACACCCGGTTTAGAAGGTATTGAAAAAGCTACTGGTAAAAATATAGCTAAAAGCATTATTACATACATTGAACGCAACAAACATTAAATTTTTTTTAAATGATGAAGATTTATGACTTTAGAAAAGAAAACGCTTACTATTTTAAATGAAACCATAGCTCCTGGCGAAAGTAAAGAAGTAAATTTTGATGTTGCCAACTTACACACCAGTACACCTGTAAATGTTCCTATTATTATTGAACGCTCAAAACGTGTTGGCCCAACAGTATTATTTACCGCAGGCATACACGGTGATGAAGTAAATGGTATTGAAATTGTGCGCCAAATTATTGCCAAAGGCATTAACAAACCCAAAATTGGCACCATTATTTGCATACCAGTAATTAACATTTTTGGTTTTTTAAACTTAACCCGTGAATTTCCTGATGGTAGAGATTTAAACCGTATGTTTCCCGGTAGCCCAAAAGGCTCATTAGCTAGCAGAGTTGCACATAAATTAGTTACTGAAATTATACCGCATGTAGATTATGTTATGGATTTTCACACGGGTGGCTCGGGTAGGTTTAATGCGCCTCAAATTAGAATTATTGAAGGCGAAATTGAATTAAAACAACTTGCAAAAATATTTGGCGCACCCTTTGTTTTGTATTCAAAAAACTTAAACAAATCATTTAGAAACACCTGTTTTAAATTAAACAAACCCTTATTACTTTTTGAAGGTGGCAAATCTGTTCATATTGATGATGTTGTAACAAATTCAGGCGTTAATGGTGCAAAACGCGTATTAAAACATTTAGGCATGTTAAACGTAGCTTTTAAAGCTTCAATACCTAAAAAAGACTGTGTTTTTATTAAAGATAGCAAATGGGTTAGAGCCAAGTTTTCAGGCATGTTTAAAGCCAGTGCTAAAATAAACTCAAAAGTTGCTAAAGGCGATTTATTAGGCAATATAACAGACCCTTATGGCAAGCTTAACTTTTTTGTGAAAGCACCAAATTCTGGTTACATAATTAATGTAAACGAATCGCCAATTGTATATCAAGGTGATGCGCTTTTTCATATAAGCACTAAGTTAAATGACAAAAACTGAACTTCGCAAAAAATATAAAACGCTTCGCAACAACCTATCTCAAAATGATATTGAAACATTTAGCATTGCCATTGCCAATAATGCCATAAAAATGCCCATTTGGCAACATAAATTTTATCATATTTTTTTACCAATTGAAGAACAAAAAGAAATAAACACTGAGTTTATTTTAAGTATTTTAGCGGGCAAAGATAAAAACATTGTAGTACCTAAAAGTCATTTTGATACAGGTGAAATGACGCATTTTTTATTAACCGATGGCACTACTATTAAAAAAAACCATTACAATATACCCGAACCTGTTGACGGTATTGAAATTGATGATAACAAAATTGATGTCGTTTTTATTCCACTATTATCTTTTGATAAAAAAGGCAATAGAGTTGGATACGGAAAAGGGTTTTATGATAGATTTCTTGCCAAATGTAAACCCGAAACAATAAAAATTGGATTATCATTTTTTGATGCTGAAACACAAATTGAAGACACCTACTCAACAGATATTAAATTAGATTTTTGTGTTACAAAATCGCACGTTTACACGTTTAAGTGATGCTTTTAACCGATTAAATGCAATTTTATTTGTTTTAAAACATTTTTTTTTAGTAAGTTTACATCAAGTTACTCTCATTACTCTCAATAACTTAAAGTAAAATGCTATTAAATAACAGTATCAATAAAACAGTAAGTGATATTGCATTTTGGGAACTTAAAGATAATGACACCATGCTTTGGTCTGAAGCTTTTTTGTCAAATCTTGATGCTTCATTAAAAGCAAATCAAACATTAAAAAGTTTCTTAAACAATACTATTCACACTAAAGACAGTCTAGAGTTTGAAGCTAATTTTTTAAACTACATTAAAAACGGTATTCATTTTAAACAGCGCATACAATTAAAAGGTAATGCTGGTATTTATAATAGTTTTATATGTTCAACAAAGCACAACTTTTTTATAAAACCCAACAAAACTTCACAATATTTATTTTTTCATAAACAAGCTGAAAACACATCAGATTATATTGATAGTTTAATTTCTGATAGTACACCAAATGTTTTTAAACATCAGTCTACAAAATCTGCGGGTTACAACAAAATAGCTTTACAAAACGTAAAATCTCATGCTAGTAATTTAACATTGGTTTCTGAACTGGTTAATACCTTTACTATTTCACAACCTAAAAACAGCTTAAATAATACTAGAGAAAATACCAGCAAGGTTATTGACGATGTTGTTAGTATTTTAAGTGATATAAAGCAAAACCCAACAGATAAAACGGTTAGTTTTAATAATATTTTGTGCCAGGTTTTAATATCAATTAGCCCTGTAATTATTGATGCTAATGCCAAAATTGATTCAGATTTTTCTAAACTTAAATCTATAAATACCAAAGCTGAATATATTGAGCGCATATTGTTAAACCTAATTACATATGCTATACACAACAGACACTCTCATAAACACCCTAAAGTTTATATACATAGTTATTTAGAAAATAATAAACCTGTATTGGAAATTACAGATAATGGTATTGATATAAATGCGAATGAATTATGCGCTAAAACAACACATAAAATGGAAGGTATTTTGGTTATTGAAAACCAAAAAAACACATCAACTACATTTAAAATATTTTTGTAATTATTTTTTAGGAAACGCCTTTTTGTTAAATACAATTAGCATTACAAAACCAGTGCTAATGGCAACATCGGCTATATTAAACACAGGTTCAAAAAACGTAAAATATTTACCACCAATAACAGGTAACCACTTTGGCAAAAAGCCTTTCCATAACGGAAAGTAAAGCATATCTACAACTTTACCATGTAGCAAGCTATCATATCCGCCCTCATGAGGCATAAACGTTGCAACATCAATAAGGCTATCACTAAATAAAACACCATAAAAAACAGAGTCTATTATATTACCCAAAGCGCCTGCAAATATAAAAGCTAAGGCCAAAATTAACACCTTAGGTTTTTGTTGTTTAGTAACGTTATACAACCAATAGCCAATACCACAAATAGCTACAACCCTAAACAATGTTAAAGCTACTTTAGCTGTACGGTCATTAATTAAGGGTATAAAATCACTAATTTTTGTGCCCCAAGCCATCCCATCGTTTTCAATAAAATATATTTGAAACCAATTAAAAATTTTTATACTTTCTTGTAGCTGAAAATTAGTTTTTATATAAACCTTGCTCACTTGGTCTGCAAGCAAAATTAAAACGATAATTATAACCGATTTTTTTAATGACATTAGAAAAAATGTATTATGCAAAGGTGTTAAAAATAAAAAAACGCCACTCATTAAAAATCTATGATTGGCGTTTTTTTTAAACTCCTTTACGTGAAGAGCGTATTTATTTTTGCATATTTTTAGCTTCAATACTTAATGTTGCATGAGGTACAAGCTCTAAACGTTTTTTGTTTATTAACTTACCTGTAACGCGACATATACCATAGGTTTTATTTTCAATTCTAATAATTGCATTTTTTAAATCACGAATAAACTTTTCTTGACGAATAGCTAATTGCGAATTAGATTCTTTACTCATAACTTCGCTACCCTCATCAAAAGCCTTAAAAGTAGGCGATGTATCATCTGTACCGTTATTATGGTCGTTCATATACGCACTTTTAATAAGCTCTAAATCATGCTGCGCTTTATCTATTTTTTCTTGTATTAAAGCTCTAAATTCTTCTAATTCTGCATCAGAATATCTTGCATTTGTAGCTGCCATAATTTTAATGTTTTTGTATAAACAATTTGGTATTTATATCATCAAAAGCAATTTCTATACCATGTTCTAAATTATCAA
This sequence comes from Seonamhaeicola algicola, assembly GCF_007997385.1. GTDB lineage: Bacteria > Bacteroidota > Bacteroidia > Flavobacteriales > Flavobacteriaceae > Seonamhaeicola > Seonamhaeicola algicola. The sequence continues at coordinate 614,186 of NZ_VOSC01000012.1, read as the reverse complement.
TAATATCAAGCTGTTCTGCCAACGTTTCCGTTTTTATATAAGCTCTATTTGTATTTACTGCACTAATTATATGTTCGTCTTTTTGAAGTTTTACATCAATTCTATCAGTAACTTCAAAACCTGAATCTTTACGTAAATTTTGAATACGATTAATAAGCTCTCTGGCTATACCTTCGCTTCGTAATTCATCAGTTATAGTAACATCTAAAGCTACTGTTAATGCGCCTTCATTGGCCACTAACCAGCCTTCAATGTCTTGCGATGTAATTTCTACATCTTCAAGCCCTAAAGTAACATTTTTTCCATTAATGTCAAGTGATAAATTACCTGTTTGTTCAATTTTTTTAATATTACTTGCATCAAAAGCATTTATAGCGCTAGCAATGGCTTTCATGTCTTTACCAAAACGTGGTCCTAAAGCTTTAAAATTAGGCTTTATTTGTTTTACTAAAATATCTGAAGCGTCTTCTAAAAGTTCAACTTCTTTAACATTAACTTCATGTTTTATTAAATCTGAAACTGCTAATATTTCTTCCTTTTGTTGTTCATTATCAATAGGAATCATTATTTTTTGAAGTGGTTGACGCACTTTTATCTTTTCTTTAGCACGTAACGACAAAACTAATGATGATATTGTTTGGGCATTTTCCATTTTACGCTCTAAACTTTTGTCAACAAAGCTTTCATCGTACACAGGAAAATCTGCTAAATGTACACTTTCAAAGGTTTCTTTTTTGGTTACACTATTTAAATCTTGGTATAATTTATCCATAAAGAACGGGGCAATTGGCGCACCCAATTTAGCTATGGTTACCATACAAGTGTATAGCGTTTGATATGCCGATATTTTATCGGTTTGGTAATCGCCTTTCCAAAAACGTCTTCTACTTAAACGTACAAACCAGTTACTTAAGTAATCTTGTGTAAAATCTGAAATAGCTCTGGCTGCCTTGGTTGGTTCATAATCAGCATAAAATGCATCAACCTTTTTAATTAAGGTGTGTAATTCTGATAAAATCCACCTATCTAATTCTGGTCTTTCAGCTAACGGAATATCAGCTTCGGCGTAGTTAAATTTATCAAGATTTGTATATAAACTAAAAAATGAATAGGTATTATAAAGTGTTCCGAAGAATTTACGCTTTACTTCTTCTATGCCCTCTAAATCAAATTTCAGGTTATCCCATGGGTTGGCATTACTAATCATGTACCAACGTGTAGCATCTGGCCCGTATTTTGATAGTGTTGTAAACGGATCTACAGCATTACCTAAACGCTTTGACATTTTTTGTCCGTTTTTATCTAACACCAATCCATTTGAAACTACATTCTTGTAAGCTACAGAATTAAATACCATAGTACCAATAGCATGTAATGTATAGAACCAACCTCGTGTTTGGTCTACCCCTTCTGCAATAAAGTTTGCTGGATAGGTTGTGCCTTTATCAATCAAATCTACATTTTCAAAAGGATAATGCCATTGAGCATAAGGCATTGAACCAGAATCAAACCACACATCAATTAAATCGCTTTCGCGTTTCATGGGCTTACCCGATGCTGATACTAATGTGATTTGATCTACAATATTTTTATGCAAATCTAACTTTGCATAGTTTTCATTGCTCATATTGCCCACTTCAAAATCGGCAAAAATATCTTCAGCTAAAACTCCTGCTTTAACAGCTTTTTGCATTTCGGCTTTTAACTCTTCAACTGAGCCAATGCAAAGCGCTTCTTTTCCGTCTTCGGTTCTCCAAATTGGTAGCGGAATGCCCCAGTAGCGTGAGCGTGATAAGTTCCAATCGTTTGCGTTTGCCAACCAATTACCAAAACGGCCTTCTCCAGTGCTTTTTGGTTTCCAGTTTATGGTTTGGTTAAGTTCAAACATTTTGTCTTTAACATCGGTTACCTTAATAAACCAAGAATCTAACGGATAGTATAAAATTGGTTTATCTGTACGCCAACAATTTGGGTAACTGTGCTTATATTTTTCAACCTTAAAGGCTTTGTTTTCTTCTTTTAATTTAATGGCAATTTCAACATCAACAGAACGTTCTGGTGCTTCGCCATCATCATAATATTCATTTTTTACATATTTACCAGCAAGCTCTTTTAGCTCAGGGCGGAAACGCCCCTGTAAATCTACTAATGGCACCAAATTATCATTGTCATCTTTCACTAACATTGGCGGCACTTCTGGTGTGGCTTGTTTTGCTACCAAGGCATCATCTGCACCAAACGTTGGGGCTGTGTGTACTATACCTGTACCATCTTCGGTAGTTACAAAATCTCCAGAAATAACTCTAAATGCATTTTCAGGGTTATCATTAGGCAACACATATGGCAATAATTGTTCATAGGTTATTCCTACTAAATCGGCGCCTTTAAATTCTTTTACAACGAAATAAGGAATCTTTTTATCTCCTTGTTTAAAGTTACTTAATTCTGAAACATCTTCAGCTTTTATAAACTTACCTGCAAATTGTTTTGCTACTAGTGGTTTCCCTAATACAACATTTATGGGTTCAAAGGTATATTGATTAAATGTTTTTACTAACACATAATCAATTTTTGGCCCTACAGTTAAGGCGGTGTTACTTGGCAGTGTCCAAGGTGTGGTTGTCCATGCTAAAAAATGAATATCGCCCTCATTTTGTAAAAACGTTGGTAACGATGCTTTATTAGCTTTAAACTGCGCTACAACTGTAGTATCGGTTACATCTTGATAGGTTCCGGGTTGGTTTAGCTCATGCGAACTTAAACCTGTACCTGCTTTTGGTGAATAGGGCTGAATAGTGTAACCTTTATACAGTAAATTTTTGCTATAAATCTGTTTTAGTAACCACCAAACAGACTCCATATATTTAGGCTCATAAGTAATGTATGGATCATTCATATCTACCCAATAGCCCATTTTTTCAGTAAGGTCATTCCAAACATCAGTATAACGCATTACGGCTTTTTTACAAGCTGCGTTATATTCTTCTACAGAAATGGTTTTGCCAATATCTTCTTTAGTAATGCCTAATTCTTTTTCAACACCAAGCTCAATTGGCAACCCGTGGGTATCCCAACCTGCTTTACGCTTAACTTGATAGCCTTTTTGGGTTTTGTATCTACAAAAAATATCTTTTATAGCACGTGCCATTACATGATGAATACCAGGTAAACCATTTGCTGAAGGCGGCCCTTCAAAAAAAACGAAAGTTTCTTTGCCTTCTTTAGAGGTTATACTTTTATCAAAAATGTTATTTTCTTGCCAATATTGCAGTATTTGGTCTGCTACATTTGGCAAGTCAAGTCCTTTATATTCAGGAAATTTAGCGCTCATTTACTCAAAATTCATATAAGGATGCGAATTTAAGAATTTATCCTGAAAAGGTTGGTTTTAAAACATAAAAAAAGCCAAAACCTTATGTTTTGACTTTTTATTGTTTTGTGTAGTTATTTTAAGTGCTTTTACTTAATTAACAACTATTTTTTTGGTTATCACTTGATTATCGTCTGTTCTTAAAAAAACAACATATCCACCTGATGCTACCTTTGGGATAGTAATACCATTTTGTAAAACTTGCGGTGATACATTGTTTTTTTCTAAAACTATTTGCCCTGTTATACTTACTAAAGCTAAACGTTTTACAGTACCATTTAATTTTTTTGCATACAACTTATGGTCTGTGTTGGTGTAATAAACAAAATTAGCGTCTACTTCTGCCTGCTCAGTACTTAACGCGGCTTGCTCAGATTGGAACACTATTTCAAACCTATCATTAAATTTACCTTTTTCTGATGTAAAACTATATGCTTCTCCTTCTGATAAATTGAAATAAGTACCTAACATATTATCGCGAAGGTAAATAGATTGCTCTTCTGAAAAATGCACTTTATCAGTAATTTTTATTTCGAAACTATTGCTTCCTGATGATTTAAAATTTAATGGTACTATTTTATCATTTGATACGGGACCATAGGCTTGAATATTCATATTCTCACCTTCTAACGATAAATTCAAATCGTTGTTATTACTTTCTGATGATTTGGCCTCATAACCATAATCATAACCATCAGTAGTAAAATCACTAAACCCTAGTAACAATTCACGATGCGTTGATGGCCCTGATAACGCACTAAACTCTAAACGTATTTTTTGCATAACAGGTGTTTCTGTTTGAGTTTGTGCAACAGATTTTGATGTTTTTGACTTTGAATTACCGCCTTTAAAAAACACCGATCCGTTATCATATGTTCCATCTGCATCAGCTTCTTTAACAAACACACGCTGTGCATTATTGAATTTCACCTCTCCGTTAGCAACTACTTCTACAACAAAACCTTGACTTACTGGCAAGTATCTTGACGGCACCAAAGTACCATCTTGCGATCCATTGTGCGCACCACTAATACCCACAAACTGAAATGCCCTTACACCTCCTGTTTTGTTTACTTGTGCATAACCACCGTTATACTCATTTAAATTGTGAGAGTTTCCACTCCATTGTTGCCATAACTGAAGTGTTCCATCTATAACACCTTGGTTATCATCAATAAATTTATGAATATCTATGGCAGAAGCATAGGGGTTTCCTAATAAGAAATTAGTTCGTGTAACATCTTGCTCTGAACCTGCACCTCCTTTATCTTCAACCTCAACTATTATTGTACCATTATTAGGTTTGCCTTCAAAAATATATTGCTGTTCTGAAGCCGCTATACCTGTACCTTTTTGTGTATAACCTAAGCCAGGAGCTAAATCTCTAGAAGTACTTACACGCTCCCAATCCCAATAGGTTACACCATTTTTATAAGTGTATATCCAGTAGGTACTAATATTACCGTTTGCTGTATAATTTGATGTAAATAAACAATTTGTACCAGCATCATCTTTTATCATATTTAACCTATATGGCGTATTATTGGTGTTATTTGTTGATGCATTATTGTTTGTTAAACCAGTGGTGCTTTGAGCCCCAATTGGTGACGACCAATAATTATAACGATACGGGTTTGATTCTCCTTGTTGACGCCTTAAAATCCTACCATCGGCAGAGGTAACTAAATCACTTTGTTCAGTTTGTATTAATTGAGAATCGTTTAACAAATCTATGACACCATTTAGCTCTAAATACCAAGTGTTTTTTATTAAATTATCACCAGAAACCGTTAAACGTTTTCCTGCATCTATTACTAAACCATAGGTAGTATGCGAATTGCTTGTTACAACATCTTCTTCTATTTTTACTATACTCCATGCTTTATTTGTTGAAACATCTTCAATATCCCAAACACTACCGTGCGCCCATGTTGAAACAGAATTCCAATTTCCGTAAGACACAGCTCTGTAAGGCATTGGTGCCGTTTGCTCTTGTACGGTTGTTATGTTATTTAAATACAATAATCTGTTATGCCCTGAATAGTCCGTTGTTCTATCAGTTTTTATATTTGTCATTGGGTAATATGCAATAAGGCTAGCCCAAGCTACAGTAGCATTAGTTTGGGTATCTTGAATGTTTTTTGGAACAACAGAACCCGACACACTACCTGCGCTTTCATTTATTTCTTGATAAACCATGCCTTGAATTTGGCTTGTTGTTAAAGCTGCATTAAAAACCCTAACCTCATCAATATCACCTTTAAAGTATTTTTTATCAGTTAAGGTTGTAGACAAGCGTCCTACTTCAAAATTACCATTACTGTTTACTGAGTTTTCTATTGCTGAACCAACAACACTTAAATTTGTTGATGCCACTAGTGCGCCATCAACATATAATGATACTAAGCCAGTTAAACTATTATAAGAAGCCGCTACATGGTGCCATTCATTACAATTAACAGAAGATGAGGCACTAAGCGTTACTGCTGAATTGGCTACAGTTTTTATAGTAAACATAGGAATATCACCATCTTTAAGCCAAATACTACAACTAACATCTTCACCTGCAATAATCATATCTCTGGTGTTACCAATATCAGATTTCATCCAAGCCATAATTGTGATGTTATTTTGCCCACCAACAAAGGCTGTTGTAGACAAATAATCATCAACACCATCAAAATCAATGGTTGCGTATACTGGTGGATTAGGCGTAAAAACGTCACGGTAATCTAAATCGCCACCAGAGTTTAAATCACCATCTGTATCAGGAAGAATTGATAAATCTGATGGGTTTTCAATATCTTCATTAGCATCAATAACAGCATCATTTGTATTAGTTGTTTCAAAAGCATCATCTAAACCATCGGTATCAGCATCAGTTCCTAAAAGTGTATTTGGCATACCGTTTTCTTCAACATCAGGTGTTCCGTCGTTATCAGCATCAACATCAATGTAATCAGGAGTACCATCTCTATCTGTATCTTCAAGGGTTAATAAACCCGCTCCGTAGTTATCGTCAATACCATCATTATTAGCATCTGTCATAGCTGTTCCGTTTCCACTAGGAGCCACATAGCCTATGGTTGGTTGAGCTTCTACATTATCAGGAATACCATCGTTATCAGCATCAATATCTAAATGGTCAGGAATACCATCATTATCAGAATGTATAGCTGCACAGTACTGCCATTCATACATTTGAATGGTTGCATTGGCAGATTCGCCATCATCTTTTGCTATTTCAATAATCAGTTCATTTAGCGGCCCATAAATATTTACTTGTACACTATTTAACGGCGCATTACCATTAACACCATTAACATCATACGCAGAATTTCCTGAAATAGCACCACCACTTAAATTTATATCGGTTATTGAAACCGTTTTACTAACGCCGCTATTGTTTGCATAAATATCGGCTCTATCTTGGTTATCAAAACCACCCATTTTGAAAGACAAGTTATAAACGGGCTCTGAAAAACTAAACCTATACACTGCTACATCTCCATTTGGAAAATCTGAATTTCTTACCTGTGTTTGGATATATTCACCCGTAATACCTGCGCCTGTAATACTTCTAACACCCGAAGCCCATGTTGCCGTACCTACTAATGAGTAGGTAAAATCTACGGTAACACCCCCATAAGGATATGCATTATTAACAACACCTGGGTTTGATCTTCTGTCATTAAACGTTTGAGCTAAATCTATATATGAAGCTGCACAATTAATTTCTTGTGAATCTGGAATACCATCATTATCATCATCTAAATCTGCTGAATCAGCAATAGAATCGCCATCAGTATCTTGAGCAAATACATTAGTATTGAAACCGATACAAAGAAATAATACAGTAATAATCCAAAATTTTTTTTTCATGGTCTTTCATTTGTTTGCTGTACTAATTACGACACGAAAACAGTGTTACTGTCACTAACACTTAACGATAAAAGTTAGTGTTTAAGCGAAAAAACAAGCTTAAATTTTAGTAAAATGGATTATTTATTTTAAGAGGGATTAAAATACTTGTTAAAAAACGTTTTGTTTGTAAATCAAATATTTGATTCAAAAATAACCTTAAAAACCATACATCAAAAAGAACTATTATTCATTTCGATAAAGCAGTGTAAAAAACCGTTATTACGTGTATTTTAAAATATGAAATACTCAAAAAATCAGATGAATAACATACAGGGTTTAACTCATACACTTGGTATTTTTTTTTAAATAAAGCCCAATACTAGGATGTTTGGGCTTTATGGTTTTTGGTTGATATATTTAAGGGTACTTTGGTTTATTAATTTATTATAATTTTTTTGGTAAGCACTTGGTTATCATCAGTTCTTAAATAAGCTACATAGGCTCCCGTTGCTACATTTGGCACTTCAATACCGTTTAACAGGGTTTCATTTGAAACATCATGCATTTCTAAAATAGTTTGCCCCGTCATGCTTACTATGGCCATTCTTTTTACTGATGCGGTTGATTTTTTAACATACAACCTACGTGCTGAATTTAAATAATATATAAAGTTTTCTTCTATTTGTACTTCTTCTGCACTAAGTGATTGTTGTTCTGATTGAAATACTATTTGAAACCTGTCATTAAATTTTCCTTGCTCTGAAGTAAAATTAAACGCATCGTTATGTTTTAAATCAAAGTACTCGCCTGTAAAATTATCTTTTATGTAAATTTCATCGGTTTCTTCAAAATTTATCAATTCAGTTATTTTAATTTTAAATGCGTTTTGACCTGATGATTTAAAGTTTAGCGGCACTACTTTATCTGGTGTTACATTAGCATAGGCTTGCATATTCATGTTTTCACCTTCAAAAGCAAGGTTTAAGTCGTTGTTATTTATTTCTTCACATTTAGTGTCATATCCGTAATCATAACCATCAGTAGTTTCATCACTAAAACCTAATAATAATTCGCGGTTTGTATCAGGCCCTGTAACGGTTGTAAACGCTAATCGTATTTTTTTAAACGGACTATCTTCTTCTATTACATTTTCAACTATTGCATTTTGTGATGATTTATTTGATTTTGAATTGTTTTTGAAAAACACTGAGCCACTGTAAAAACTTCCTCTAGCATCTTCTTCTAAAACAAAGGCTCTTTGTGCATTATTAAACTCTACTTTACCATCTGAAACAATTTCAGTAACAAAACCCTGACCCACTGGCAGATATTTAGTTGCTAATAAATTCCCACCTGGTAAAAGCAAATTAATTAAACCGCTTATACCTGAAAACTGATAAGCTCTTGTGGCTCCTAACAAACTAACCTGAGCATAACCTCCGTTGTACTCACTTAAATTATGCGAACTACCACTCCATTGTTGCCATAATTGAATGTTTCCATTTATAACACCTCTGTTATCTTGTATAAATTTATGAATATCAAGCGCAGATGGGTACGGGTTACCCAACAAATAATTTGTTCTTGATACTTCTGGCACAGACCCTGGTCCGCCAACATCTTTAACATCAATTAATATGGTGCCGTTATTGGGTTTACCTTCAAAAATATATTGTTGAGATTCAAAAGGCACACCGGTTCCTTTTTGGGTGTAACCTACACCTGGCTCTATATTTGTAGTGGTTGTAACTCGTGCCCAATCCCAATATGTTTTACCATTTTTGTAGGTATACATCCAATAGGAACTAATATTACCACTAGCTGTATAACTTGATGTAAACTGCATATTAAAGCCAGCATCATCCTTCAACATTCCCACCTGAAACGGCGTGTTATTTGGGTTATTTGTTAAAGCATTATTATCTGTTAATGTAGTTGCACTTGCTACACCCACAGGTGATGCCCAGTAATTGTACCAAAAAGCACTTGGGGTTCCTTCTTGCCTTCTTAACACCTTACCATCAGCCGATGTAACTAAATCACTTGTTTTGGTTTGAATTAATTGCGAATCGTTCATTAAATCTAAAGCACCGTTAAGCTCAAAATACCCCGTATTTTTTATTACATTATTACCGTTTACTGTTAATGTTTTTCCTGTATTAATTATTAAACCGTAAGAAGATAATGACGATGCTAATTCAATATCATTTTCAATTGCAACTATACTCCATTCCCTGTCTTCTGGCATAGATTCAACATCCCAAACATTACCATGTAGCCAAGAGTTTTGTGAGTTCCAAGCGCCATCAGCAATTGTTTTATATGGCATTGGTGCTGTTTGCTCTTGCACCGTTGATATATTAAACATTGTTAGGTTATTGTTATTACTTGAAAAATCTAGCACTTTGTTTGAAGCAATATTTGTCATTGGGTAATAAGCTACCAAACTAGCCCATGGCACTGTGGTTTTACTATCAAAATCAATAATATCTTTTGGTACTACAATACCTCTAACATTGCCATTGTTATTTTGAATTTCTTGATATACCATGGTTTGAATTTGTGTATCAGTTAGAGCTTGGTTAAATACTCTAACCTCATCTATTTCACCCTTAAAATATTGTTTGTTTGAAATATCTCTTGAAATACGACCAATTTCAAAATTACCAGTCCATTTTGATGTTGTTTGAATTTTAGATCCTGATAAAAATAAACTATATGAGGTTTTTACCTTTTTACCATCTAAATATATATTTACAGTACCTGAAGAACTTGAAAATGTACCAACAACATGGTGCCACTCATTTTTATTTATAGCACCTGCATTAAGCGTTCTTGAAACACCTTTTGATGTTTTTACACCAAACATTATGTTGTTATTATTTTTAACAAAAAGCCTACACCCATTATCTTCACCAAGTATGTTTAATTTTGTATTACCCGTAACGTTTTCTTCTAACTTTATCCATGCCATAATGGTTAACTCATTTAAACCGTTTAAAACACTGTTTCCTTGAAGATAATCGTCAACACCATCAAAATCAACTGATGCTATTGATGGGTATACAACAGCTACAGGAACATCACGATAATCTAAATCGCCTCCTGAGTTAACATCAGCATCTGAATCAGGTAAAACAGATGCATCTGAAGGGTTTTCAATGGCTTCATTTACATCCCAAATTGTATCACTAACACCATTAGTTTCAAAGGCATCATCTAGACCATCGTGGTCAGAATCAGTCCCCAAAACGGCGTTTTTCATGCCATTTTCTTCAATATCATCTAAATCATCATTATCACTATTTAAATCTTTATAGTCTGGTGTAGTATCTGCATCAGTATCAATAGGTATTATACCTGTTGCGTAATTACTCCAAAGCCCTTTATAAGCACCTGAGACATTTACTGTACCGCTAGGTAGCAGGTAACCCAAAGTAGTTTGCGCTTCAACGTTATCTGGTATACCATCGTTATCGCTATCAATATCTAAACTGTTCGGAAACCCATCATTATCAGTATCTACAAATAAAGGAATATCGCATACGCTATTAAACCTAACTTTATGCTCATTGTTTAATCCTCCTGTTGATGCTGAAAAACCAAAATATACTAAGCTACTACCGCCAAAATAATTGTTTATTAAGTCGCCTGTATAAATGCCTGCTAATGTACTATCTACATAATAACTTATAGTTTTGGTATTTTTATTCCATGTAATGGTTACTGTATGCCACAAGTTATTTTCTAACTGGCCTAAACTAGTTGCTGGTGTTAAAAATCCAGAGCTTGTTTGATTATCAGAATCCCAAATCATACCGTGATCTTGAGAAAGATCACCTAAAAAACTCCCATTGTAATACGTATCTAACTCTAAAACAATACCATTTTTTATACCTTTTGCCCCAATTCCGTTACCTGCAGCACCTACAGCCGATGCTCCTGCTGGGTCATTGTGAAAAATAATAGCCATACCATCTGCCCCATGATCATAGGCTCCTAAAAAAGCATCAAAAGAAAAAGAAAAACTTGTATCAAAATTAATACGTTCTTTAATTGTAGCAGCACCTGCTTGGTTATTAGTTGCTGTTGTTAATTGAAACTCATTATTTGAGACTTCAACTGCGGTTCCGCTTAATGAAAAAACTTCAGATATTGTACCATAAGTAATTCCTTTTTCAACACAATCTAAAATACCATCATTATCATCATCTACATCAACAACATCGGCAATACCATCACTATCTGTATCAATAAGTGGTACTGAATTTGAAATAAATTTTATGTTATAATCTTCAATTTCACCGGCTTCCCAATTAAAATTACATGATGTAAAATTAGTATTCTGACCAGTTCTGAAACCAACACGCATTACAGAATTACCAACATCTGCACCTTGAGGAATTGCTATTGAAAACGGAACATCTAAAGTTTTTGTTCCACGCCATCTATTGCCATTATCTTTTATATTGAACAAAAAGCGCTCACCATTATCTTCAAAATCGTCATCAGAGTTTTCATTAAAATTCAACCATATTACAACAGTATTGCTTGCATTGTTCCAACTATTAATAGTAACACTAACGGTTCCTGTTAAAGTTTCTCCTATTTCAATATGCTCAGTTGGAAGACTTGAAAAGTGCGTATAACCACCTGTTGTACCTGAAGAAGCGTTATTTATATTTCCAAAAGTTACATTAGAAATATAATTTGTATTATACGTATTAATATTGTTTGGTGTACAATATTGCGCATACGCGCTTACCGTTGTTAAGAATACTGCCAAAAACACGACTCTTAAAAAAGATATTGTTTTCATAGATTAATTGTTAATTGTATTAGAACCTAGTTTTCTAATACTAAACAACCACTACGTTTTTACTTCAAATGGACCTAAATACTTGAGAGAAAAAGCATTTAATAAGGCAATATTACACTAAACGTAGAAGAAAACCTAATAAAAAATGTGTTTTTTATCGATTAAAGTACTTAAAAATTCGCTGAAATGCATTTTTAAACAATTACTAAACACATAAAATTTTAATTCTCAACTCAATAAAGCAAAGCAACTAAGTCTTCAATTTTTGATAAATACTGAATTTTTATAACCGTATTTTTTAATGAAATTTTACTGTATTTTGATACAAATATGGTTGAAAACCCTAGTTTTTCAGCTTCTAAAATACGTTGCTCAACACGTTGTACAGGCCTTATTTCACCCGATAAACCAACCTCGGCAGCAAAACAGAAATTATTTTGTAACGCTTCATCTTCATTTGATGATAATATAGCTGCAATAACAGCTAAATCTATAGCAGGATCATCTACTGTTATTCCTCCTGTAATATTTAAAAACACATCTTTTGCCCCCAACCTGAAGCCAGCACGCTTTTCTAAAACAGCCAAAAGCATATTTAATCTTTTAGCATTAAAACCTGTAGCAGAACGCTGTGGTGTACCATAAACAGCCGTACTAACAAGAGCCTGCACCTCTATCATTAACGGGCGCATGCCTTCTAAAGTTGCAGCAATGGCATTACCCGACAAGTCTTCATCTTTTTTTGAAATTAATATTTCAGAAGGATTAGAAACTTCACGCAAACCAGCACCTTGCATTTCATAAATTCCTAACTCATTGGTAGAGCCAAAACGGTTTTTATTAGCTCTTAAAATTCTAAAAACATGGTTTCTATCGCCTTCAAACTGCAACACAGTATCAACCATATGTTCTAAAATTTTTGGACCCGCAATGTGGCCATCTTTAGTAATATGACCTATTAAAATAACAGGGGTAGCCGTTTCTTTTGCAAATTTTATAAGCTCTGTTGTACATTCTTTTATTTGAGAAATACTGCCTGCAGATGATTCTATATAATCACTGTGTAATGTTTGAATAGAATCTATTATTACTACATCGGGCTGTAAAGCTTCAATTTGTTTGAATATATTTTGTGTTTTGGTTTCAGTTAAAATGTAACAATTGCTATTATTAGGATTTATACGTTCTGCACGCATTTTTATTTGTTTTTGGCTTTCCTCACCAGAAACATACAATGTTTTATAAGGTAGTTTTAATGAAATTTGAAGTAATAAAGTACTTTTACCTATACCTGGTTCGCCACCTAATAGTGTTAATGAACCCAGAACAACACCACCACCCAAAACACGGTTAAACTCGGCATCTAAACTGTTTAATCTAGCATCTTCAGTAGTGTCAATTTCATTAATTTTTAATGGTTTTGAAACACGTTTGCTTGTAGTGTTTGTTGTAGCTTTCCAACCTACTTTTTCTGGTTTTTCAATAAGCTCTTCAGCAATAGTATTCCACGCTTTACAAGCATTACATTGCCCTTGCCATTTAGCATATTGTGCACCACAATTTTGACAAAAAAATGCTGTTTTTACTTTTGCCATCTATATATTTTAACCTTTTTAAATTATTGATTTTTTCAAACGAGTTAGTAACCAAAATCACTTTTTATAGCTTCGGCTTTTTCAAGTACTAAATCTTTAGTTATACCTGCAGCTTCATCTAGCATGTAAGCAGATTGATAGGTGCGCATTGCCTTTTTAGGCTCACCACCTTCTTCATAAAACCTAGCTATGTAGTAACTTCCTAATAGTGTTTCGGGGTATTGTTTTCTGGCAATTTTACCTAATTCTTCATAATATTGAAACTGCTCAGTTTTTTCAATTGCTGCAGAAATGGCTTTAAAATCATTTATTAAAATCTTTTTATTTAAACCAAAAAGTGCTTTTATGCTTTCATATTTATCAACTAAATAATCAACAGGAGAACCTTCTAACTCTAAAATAGTGTCTTTATATTCTTGTTTTGAAATAGGCTGAAATACTTTAAATATTTTTTCAATAGCTTTTGGTATGGTGTGTGTTGGCACTGAATAATGTGAGGTACCTTGAAATGATGTATAACCGTAGGTGAAATTTTTATTTTCAATTGCTGAAAGATCTTTATGTAACGCTTCCGTCATTTGAATAGTAGATTTTTTATCATTTTCAGTATTAGCTAAATAATAAAATATTTTAGATTCTACATTTTTTAAACGCTCAGGAATATAGTCTAACATATTTGGGGCTAACTCAGGACTAATAACAATGTATGCTTGAAATAATGGCGCACCTTTTAGCAGATAATAATTTATAAAATTAGCAGTTTCTCCATGACCTACAGCCACTTTAAAGTTTGAGGCTCGGTAATTTTTTTGAATATACGGTATAAGCTCTGTGCCAATAAACTCAAAAAAAGCGGCACCAGTTTCAATTGGCAACGAATTTTGTTCAGAGTACAAACAATCGTCAAAACGTTTACCCAGTTGGTTTACACCAACCACAATAGCATCTGGCATATCTTCCCAGTAAGCGTAATAATCAGTGTTGCCTGCCACAGCTTCAAACAAATAATCGCCATCTAAAACAATAAAAATTGGAAATACTTTATCTTCATTTGAATTGTAACCTCTTGGTAATTGTATTTTTATTTGGCGTTCTTCACCTAAACTAGCAGACTGAAAATTTTCATATTTAACTTGAGCTTCCGCAGAAAAAAATATGAGCAAAAACAAACAAATTGAACTAAATGTTTTCATAGGTTAAGGGGTTTTTGTTTTAAAGCGTAAGGTAAGAAATTATGCAACAGCTTTAAAAATTATTATTTGCTTTACGGTTTTTCTTTTGGTTGTATATTGGTAAATATATTAACGAAATACCACCACAAATAATTACTAATAAGGTTTGGGCTCCCCACATAATCCAGCCAAAGGCAATGCTTGGTTCTTCGGCAATTCCAAAAATTGAAAACGCACCATAAATAGCTAACGGATATGAGCCAATACCACCATTTGTTGCTGCAATACTAAAACTTGCTGCTATAAAACCTATTAAAATAGCCCCCATTGAAATACCTTGTAAAGGCTGAATAGCAAATGATGTTACGTAAAACATAAGCACATACATACCCCAAATAAATAGTGTATGAAAAATATATGCCCATTTATTTTTCATTTTAAATATGCTAAAAACACCTTCTATTAATCCATTAACAAACGCTTTTATTTTTAAGGCTATTTTTAACTTACTTTTTTTAATAAAAACAATTAAAAGGCCTCCTAAAACTATTAGTATTACTATAGCTACAATGATTTTGGTTGGATTAAATTTTTCGGCAAAAAAACTGTAAATAAAATCAAATTGAAGAAACAGTGTAATACCCACAATACATAACATAACAACCATATCTGCAATACGCTCAGCTACAATAGTGCCAAAACCTTTTTCAAACGGCACATCTTCATAATTTGTTAAAATGGAAGCTCTGGCAACTTCGCCAGCTCTTGGAATGGTGTAGTTTATTAAATACGTGGCAAAAACCGCCATAATACTATTTGCCAAACTAATATTACAACCCATTGGTGCTAATTGAAAACGCCAACGGTAAGCACGCGACAAATGACTTAATAAGCCTAAAAAAACACCTAAAATTATCCATGAATAATTTGATGTTTTTAAATACCCATAAATTTGTGCTAAAGATACTTTTGATAACGAATACCAAACTAAAAAAACTCCCAATAAAAGTGGGAGTACTATTTTAAGTGTGCTTTTTAGTTTTAATGGCAACGGTTTATTTTAATAAGTTGGTAGCCTCGTCTGGAAATACCAAAGAGGGTTTAAACTCCTTAGCTTCCTCAATACCCATAAAGGCATATGTTATTAAAATAAGCGTATCTCCTATTGATACTTTACGTGCAGCAGCACCGTTAAGTGTAATTTCGCCACTTTTTCTTGGTCCGGGTATACAATAGGTTTCTAAGCGCTCGCCATTATCATTATTAACAATTTGTACTTTTTCACCTTGTATAATATTGGCAGCGTCCATTAAATCTTCATCAATGGTAATACTACCTATGTAATTTAGTTCAGCGCCTGTGCACTTAACTCTGTGAATTTTAGATTTTACTACTTGAATTTGCATGGGGCAAAGATAATTAATTTAAAGCTATATTATCAATAAGTCTAATATCATCTGCATATACAGCTATAAACGCTCTATATGCTTTATTTTTATACTTACGGTTTACAGGTTTTAGGGTTTTTGCATCAGCAATAATAAAATATTCTAACTTTAAAATAGTATGATTAGAAAACTCATTTTCAACCCATTCCGTTACTTTACTAGCACTTTTTGTGCCAAAATGTTTTTTGGCATCTTTTAAGGTTTTATAAATAAAAGGCGCTGCTTTTAAATACGCTGGTTTTAAACGCGTATTGCGAGAACTCATGGCCAAACCTGAAGATTCTCTGTAAATAGGACAGCCTGTTATTTTTACAGGAATATTATGCTTTTCAACTAATTTTTTTATGATTTGTAATTGCTGAAAATCTTTTTCGCCAAAATATGCATTATGGGGCGTAGTTATTTCAAAAAGGCGTTTAACAATTGTACCAACGCCGTTAAAATGACCATGACGAAATTTACCTTCCATTTCATGCTCTAAACCATCAAAATCATAGGCTTCAGCTACTGTATTTCCTTCATAAACATCATCAACAGTTGGTGCATAAACCAAGATGTTATTTTCTGAAAGTGTTTTAAGTAACTTAACGTCTTCAGGCAATGTTCTTGGGTATTTTTCTAAATCGGTACTATTATCAAACTGTGTTGGGTTTACAAAAATACTAACAACTACTTTATCATTTTCTTTTAAAGCCCTTTCAACCAAAGCCAAATGCCCGTTGTGTAAAGCACCCATGGTTGGCACCAAACCAATGTTTAAGTTTTCAGCCTTAAAAAGGTTTATTTTAGCTGATATTTCTTGTTTTTTATTGTAAACTTCCACTATTTAATAAAAAATTAACGGCTGCAAACTTAAGATTTTACAGCCAATTTGCATAAATTTTTGTACTTTTGCGTGTTTTTTATTTTGAAAGTACTTGTAAAAACCTGTGCTAACAAAATGTTCCCTAATAAAAAAATCGTTAACCCGATTATTAAAATGGCTTAATAGAAGCCAAATAAAAGTAAACATATGAAAGATAAGAGGATATTGTATGTATCATCTGAAGTAGTGCCTTATTTACCTGAAACCGAAATTTCTTCAATGTCGTTTGAAGCCCCTAGATTAGTAAATCAACAAGGTGGGCAAATTAGAATTTTTATGCCACGATATGGAAACATAAATGAGCGTAGACATCAATTACACGAAGTTATACGTTTATCTGGTATAAATCTGGTAATTAATGATTTAGATATGCCTCTTATTATAAAAGTAGCATCAATACCTAAAGAGCGTATTCAAGTTTACTTTATTGATAATGATGAGTATTTTAAAAGAAAAGCAACATTAACTGATGAAGATGGCGCATTGTTTTCTGACAATGATGAACGTGCTATTTTCTTTGCAAAAGGCGTTATTGAAACAGTAAAAAAACTAAATTGGTCTCCTGATGTTATTCATGTTCATGGTTGGTTAGCATCACTACTTCCTGTATATTTAAAAGAATATTATAAAGACGAACCTTTATTTAGTGAAAGTAAAATTGTTACTTCGGTGTATAACCAAAGTTTTAACAATACTTTAAATAAAGACATGCTTAATAAAATTAAATTTGACAACATAAATGAAGATGCTGTTAAAGTGTTAGATGAACCATCATACAACAACTTAATGAAAGTTGCCATTGATTATTCTGATGCACTAATAATAGGTTCAGAAAACATACCTGAAGAATTACAAAACTATTTAGAAACAGCAAACAAACCTATTTTAGAATATAAAAACAAAGATGAATTTGGCGAAGCTTATACAACATTTTTTAATAATACCGTTTTAAGTTAACCATATATTCATTTAGTGTATACATGAAAAAGATTTTAAAAGCCCTTACTACGCCTACACTTTTATTATTACTTGTAATCTCTTTTATTGCATGCGATAAAGATTTTTACACCATTGAAAGTGATGTTTTAGGTGAAAACAACGCTAATTTTGACACGAATTTAGATATTTACCCCATAATAAGTTACAACAAAAAGTTAGACTCATTACAGGTAAACAACCTAACGTCAAACCTACTAGGCTTTTATAATGACCCTGAATACGGATCGACCACGGCAAGTGTCATTACGCAAATAAATGCCACTGCTTACAATCCAGATTTTGGGAACAATCCTGAATTAGACTCTGTGATTTTAAGCATTCCTTACTTCAACAGAAGTACTGGATTTGATGATGATGGCTTCCCAACATACACTATTAGCGATTCTTTATTTGGTGATGAAGTATCTCCTATAAAACTTTCAATTTTTGAAAGCACTTATTTTTTAAGAGATTTTAACCCTGATAATTTAGGTGAAACTCAAAAATATTACTCGCATGCAAGTAATGCATCATCAGATAATTTTGCAAGAACTGATAATACGCTAATAAATTTTGATGATTTCAAAAGTACTCAACTTATTGATACTACATTTACACCAAGTAGCAATACTATAATTACCACAACTGAAACTGACACTTTAAGATTCATTCCTGCTTTAAGAGCTAAATTAGACTCTCTGTTTTGGCAAAATAAAATACTAAACAAACAAGGCACACCAGAATTGGTTAATGCAAACAACTTTAAAAACTACTTTAGAGGGCTATATTTTAAAGCAGAACCTGTTAACAATAACGGAAATATGGTACTTTTAAATTTTGCTTCAACTGATGCTTCTATAACTATTTACTATAAAAAAGATAATGAAAGTGATAGTGAAGGTGAAAAAGAACAAGCAACATATACCTTTAACTTTTCAGGCAACAGATTAAACACGTTCACAAATAATTACACCAAAACGTTAACAAACGGTAATAAGAATGTTGGTGATGATAAATTATATATTAAAGGTACTGAAGGCTCAATGGCTATAGTAAATTTATTTGATGGTTTAGTTGATTGTGACGGTGATGGAAATGTAGATGATGATGCACTAGAATGTTTTAAAAATAGATTTAGAGCCAAAAACGATCAAGGTGAATACATAATTGAAAGTACAACTGGCGAGTATGTTTTAAAACAACTAATTAACGAAGCACATTTAGAAGTTTATGAAGATGATGCCTTAAACACGGGTGGCAACACAAATTTACATAAGTACGACAGAATTTATGCTTACGATGTAAAAAACAACATCCCACTAATTGATTATTCTTTAGATCCAACAGGCAATACAACGTCACCAGTTAGCTCAATTATATTTCACCTTACACAACGTGATACTATCAATAAAAAATACAAAATACGCCTAACTGAACATTTAAACAATATTTTATTAAGAGACTCTACAAACACACAATTAGGCTTGGTTTTATCAACCAATGTTAATATAACAGGAAGCTCTGATATTTTAAAAAGTGATGATGCTGTAACAGCTGTACCTACAGCCTCAATTATTACAACCAGAGGTACTATTTTATACGGAAGTACTGAAAATGTTCCCGAAGAAAAACGCCTTAAACTTAAAATATTTGCTACAAAACCAAACCAATAGTAGCCAGTAGTTTAAACCTTTGTGTTATTTCATCGTATAAAACGCCTACTTTATATAATTTACTAGGCCGTTTTAGTATTTATTTTACATATTTGTGCAGCTATTAATCAATAACCCAAATTTAAAAACTTATGTGCGGAATAGTTGGATACTTAGGTCACAGAGAAGCTTATCCTATTATAATTGAAGGACTTAAACGCTTAGAATATAGAGGCTATGACAGTGCCGGTGTAGCTTTATTTGACGGAACAGATTTAAAAATATCTAAAACCAAAGGTAAAGTTGCAGATCTTGAAGAACTTTCAAACAAAACAATAACTAAAACAGGTAATGTTGGTATTGGCCATACACGTTGGGCAACACATGGTGTGCCTAATGATGTTAACTCGCACCCACATGTTTCAAACTCTGGAGATTTAGTATTAATTCACAATGGTATTATTGAGAATTATGAATCTTTAAAAAAGGAGTTAACAACCAGAGGCTACACCTTCAAATCTGATACAGATACCGAAGTTTTAGTAAACCTTATTGAAGATGTTAAAAAGGAAGAAGGCGTAAAATTAGGTAAAGCAGTTCAAATTGCCTTAAACCAAGTAATTGGTGCTTATGCCATTACAGTTTTTGATAAAAACAAACCTGAAGAGGTTGTAGTTGCAAAATTAGGTAGCCCATTAGCCGTTGGTATTGGTGAAGATGAATTTTTCATAGCCAGTGATGCTTCCCCTTTTATTGAATACACAAAAGATGCTATTTATTTAGAAGATGAAGAAATGGCTATTTTAAGATTTCATAAAGGCATTAAAATAAGAAAAATAAAAGATGATTCTTTAGTAGATCCTTATATTCAAAAACTTCAATTAAACCTAGAAGAAATTGAAAAGGGTGGTTATGAACACTTCATGCTAAAAGAAATCCATGAACAACCTAAAGCTATACAAGACACTTACAGAGGTAGACTTTTAAGAGATCAAGCTATTATAAAAATGGCTGGTGTTGAAGATAATATGAAAAAATTCTTGAACGCTAACAGAATTATAATAGTAGCCTGTGGTACGTCATGGCATGCTGGTTTAGTTGCCGAATATATTTTTGAAGACTTAGCAAGAATACCTGTTGAAGTTGAATACGCTTCAGAATTTAGATACAGAAACCCGGTTATTACTGAAAATGATGTTTTAATAGCTATTTCGCAATCTGGTGAAACTGCCGATACACTTGCTGCCATTAAGTTAGCAAAATCTAAAGGCGCCTTTGTTTTTGGTGTTTGTAATGTTGTAGGTTCATCTATAGCTAGAGAAACTCATGCCGGAGCATATACGCATGCCGGACCTGAAATTGGTGTTGCATCAACTAAAGCCTTCACAACACAAATAACAGTTCTTACTTTAATGGCTTTAAGATTAGCCAGAGCAAAAGGCACTATTAGCAGCTCTGATTACCGTCATCATTTACTGGAACTAGAAATGATACCAAGCAAAGTTGAAGAAGCTTTAAAATCTGACGCGCATATAAAATACATTGCTGATATTTATAAAGAAGCTACTAACTGTTTATACTTAGGCCGTGGTTATAACTTTCCAGTTGCTTTAGAAGGCGCTTTAAAACTTAAAGAAATATCATACATTCACGCCGAAGGTTATCCTGCCGCCGAAATGAAACATGGCCCAATTGCTTTAATTGATGAAAACATGCCTGTTATTGTAATTGCCACTAAAAAAGGCCATTATGAAAAAGTAGTTAGTAACATTCAAGAAATAAAATCTAGAAAAGGAAAAATTATAGGTATTGTTACTGAAGGCGATGAGCAAGTTAAAGCACTAGCAGACCATGTTATTGAAGTTCCTGAAACATTAGAACCTTTAACACCTCTATTAACAACTATACCATTACAACTGTTATCATACCATATTGCGGTTTTACTTGATAAAAATGTAGATCAACCAAGAAATTTAGCAAAATCTGTAACAGTAGAGTAATCAAAAAAAAAACATATCATTAAAAGTAAAGCCTAGAAATTTCTAGGCTTTTTTTATGCTTTACAAACCAGTTTTGCACCTACATTTTAAGAAAAATGTATTTTTTTTATATTTTTTTTGTTAATTTATATTATGCGCGCATAGTTTTTTAAGATTTTATTTATATATTGGCTTATTAACTAAAACTAATTATTGCTTAGATGAAGACAATTCTACCCTTCCTACTGTTGTTTTTGTGCAGTTTAACTTACGCCCAAACAACAGTAACTGGCTCAGTTACTGATGATAATGGCCAACCCATTCCAGGAGCAAATGTAATTATAGTAGGTACCACCGTTGGTATTGTAACAGATTTTGATGGTAACTTCACGTTAACCTACAATGAAAACCCACCGTTTACTATCCAGGCTAGTAGTGTTGGTTTTGAATCTGCTACGGCTGAAATTACAAAATACAAACAAAACGTTTCTTTAATTTTAAAAGAAGGTAACGCTTTAGATGAAGTAGTTATATCTGCTTCTAGAACACCTGAACGTATTTTTGAATCGCCTGTAACAGTTGAACGCTTTGGGCTAAAAGAAATTAAAAACACAGCCTCTTCTGAATTTTATGATGGCTTAGAAAACTTAAAAGGTGTTGATATAAACACAAATAGTTTAACGTTTAAATCTATAAACACCAGAGGTTTTGCCACATTTGCTAACACACGTTTTATGCAACGTGTTGATGGTATGGATAATGCTGCACCCGCATTAAACTTTCCGTTAGGAAATTTATTAGGTATGGTAGAAACTGATGTACAAAGTGTAGAGCTTCTACCCGGAGCAGCATCAGCGCTATACGGTGCCAACGCATTCAATGGTATTTTATTCATGACAAGTAAAAATCCTTTTGATCATGCTGGTATAAGTGCCTATTTTAAAATGGGAATAACTTCGCAAGAAGCCGCTGGTGACAATGAATATAAAGATTATGGTATTAGAGTAGCGCACAAATTCAGTAACAAATTTGCAGCCAAAGTAAATTTTAGCTACTTACAAGGAACAGATTGGGTAGCAAATGACACAAGAGGCAAAGACAGAAATACAACATTTATAAAAAACAACAGCACAAGAGAAAACGACCCAGATTATGATGGTGTTAATGTTTATGGTGATTTAGCTACAACTAACCTTAGAAACGTAAAAGAAAATCCCGATTTTTTAAGTCGATTACCAAACCCTGCCTTAGCTAATTTAATTCCTGAGGTTAATGTTAGTAGAACAGGGTATCATGAAGCAGATTTAACAGATTATGATGCTAAAAGTATCAAAACCGATTGGGGATTATACTACCGCCCATGGGAAAATGATTTTGAAATTCAGTATGTTGGTAAAATAGGTTCAGGTTCTACCATTTATCAAGGTTCAAATAGATATTCTATTAAAAACTTCTTCTTACAACAACATAAATTAGAAATTAAAAACGATAACTTTTTTATAAGAGGTTATGTAACTGCAGATAATGCAGGAGACTCTTATGACATGGTTTTTACAGGGGTTAACGTAAACAGAAAATGGAAGTCTGATGAAGATTGGTTCGGAGAGTACGCTGGTGCCTTTTTACAAGCTACACTTGCTGGTTTAAACGGAGATCAAGCCCATGCTGCAGCAAGACAAGCTGCTGACACAGGACGCCTTGAACCAGGAACACCAGAATTTCAGCAAGCTTTTAACGCTGTAACTAACGACCCTGATATTTTAACAGGAAGTCAGTTAAAAGACGAATCTAAAATTTACCACTCTGATGCCAATTACAATTTTAGTCACCTAATTGATTGGGCCGAAATTCAAGTTGGTGGTTCTTACAGAAAATATGTATTAAATTCTTTCGGTTCTATTTACACTGACAGAAATGAGGAGATCCCTTATTCAGAAGTAGGCTTATATACACAAATTCAGAAAAAGTTTTTAGAAGATGATCGTTTGAAATTAACTGCATCATTAAGGTATGATAAATCTGAATTATTTGACGCTTTCTTTTCTCCAAGATTATCTGTAGGCTATAACTTAGGCGAAAATAACAACCATAATTTAAGAGCATCATTCCAAACAGGTTTCAGAAACCCTGATACGCAAGCATTATATATTGGTTTTAATGTAGGCCCAATTACACTTATTGGTAGTGCTTTTGATAATCCTGAAAGATTTACCAGAACAGTTAGTGGTACCGAAATTTCACCAACAGGTCAAGCTATTTTAGGTACAAATTCATACACATACAATGCTACTGGCGCATATGATAATTCATTTACACGAAGCTCTGTTACGGCTTTTGCAGCATCACAAAACCCAACAGATTTAGAAGTAGCAAACCCAGGTTTAGTAAAACCAGAACAAGTAAGCTCATTTGAAGTTGGCTATAGAGGTAAAATAGATAAAATAAGTTTAGATTTTAGCGCCTATTATAACCAATACAAAGATTTCATTACTACTGTAGATGTTATAAACCCATACTACGGCGATGTGCAATTATCACAAACTTTTCCTGTAAATGGTACACCAACTCCATTATCTGTTATTGCTTTAGCAAATGAAGATTTTCAAGCCTATAGAGCTTATACTAACACATCTGAAGATGTAAGCTCATACGGTGCTTCATTAGGTGTTTCAACAAAAATATTTGGTGATTTTGATTTAGGTGCTAATTACACATACGCAAAATTAGATTTTGACAGACAAGCAAACTCTGATTTTCAAACAAATTTTAATACACCAGAACACAAATTTAAAGCCACATTTGGAAACAATGATTTATTTGAAAACTTTGGCTTTAATGTAGCTTGGAGATGGAGTGACAACTACGTTTGGGAAGCATCTTTTTTAACTGCCGATGTTCCTGCGTATCATGTGCTAGATGCACAAATAAACTTAAGGGTACCTAGTTTAAAATCATCTTTCAAAGTTGGAGCAACCAATCTTTTAGGTGATGAATACTTCACAGCAGCAGGAACAGGATATATAGGATCTCAATACTATGTATCATGGATAATTAATAACCTATAAAATTAAAATTATGAAAATTAAATATATATGGCTTTTAGTAATTTTAGTAGGATTTTTTTCCTGTGATGATTTAGAAAGCCCCATACCAGAACAAGAAGTTATACCAGAATTAACCTCAGGTACTGCAGATTTTTCAAATTATGTGGCATTAGGCGCTTCATTTACCGCAGGCTTTACTGACAATGCATTATTTAAAGCATCTCAACAAAACTCATTTCCTAACATGCTAGCCAGCAAATTTGCTTTAGCTGGAGGAGGCGATTTTACGCAACCTTTAATGAATGACAATTTTGGAGGTTTAGCTGCTAATGGTAACAGAATTACTGACCCCAGATTAGTTTTTAACGGTTCTGCCCCAGCAGGTTTAGAAACCGTTATTGGCCCTGTAACCGTATCAACAGATATTGTATTAAACAACCCAACAGGTCCTTTTAACAATTTAGGCGTACCAGGAGCAAAAAGCTTTCATTTAGTTGCTGAAGGTTTTGGTAACTTACAAAACTTTCCAACAGCAGCAAATCCTTATGCTATTCGTATAACTGGTGGTGCTTCAAATGCTTCTATTTTAGACTTAGCTTTAGAACAAAACCCTACCTTTTTTACACTATCTGAAATTGGAGGTAATGATGTTTTAGGTTATGCTATTTCAGGTGGAGACGGCACCAACACAATTACAGATGCTACTACGTTTAACAATGCATTTGGTTTCCTTGTTTCAGAACTTACTAAAAATGGTGCAAAAGGGGTTGTTACAACAGTACCTTACATTACAGATTTAGCACATTTCACTACAGTACCCCATAATCCTGTTCCATTAAATGAAGCTTCTGCTAATCAAATAAACAATGGCTACGCACAATATAACGGTGGTTTAGCCACTATGGTTACATTAGGACAAATAACCCAAGAAGAAGCAGATAAACGCACCATTCAATTCATGGCATCAGCTACTAATGCAGTTGTAATTGAAGATGAAAATTTAACAGATCTTTCAACTTTTGGCATACCAAGCTACAGGCATGCAACAGCCGAAGACCTACTTGTTTTGCCTGCACTAAATTTTATAGGCACTGCAGTAAACAATGACCCAACCAAACTTAACGGAATAACCGTTCCTTTAAAAGACAAATGGGTTTTAACTCCTGAAGAACAAATGGAAATAAGTACAGCAACCGATACTTTTAACGCCACTATAACTTCAGTAGCTAATGCCAATGAAAACGTAGCATTATTAGATTTAAATGCTATTTTAACAGAATTAGCTTCTACAGGTATTATGTTTGATGGTTATTCATTAAAATCAAGTTTAGTTACAGGAGGCGCTATTAGTTTAGATGGTATTCACCTAACAGCAAGAGGGTATGCACTTATGGCCAATAAATTTTTAGAAATTATTGACAGCGAATTTGGGAGCAATTTTAAAGTTTCTGGCAACCTTTTAAAAGCTAGTAATTATCAAACAAATTACACTCCTGCCCTACAATAAACCACATATACATACAAATATTTAAAACACCTTCATTACGAAGGTGTTTTTTCTTACTAAAAAAGAGTAAAAAAGAAGTTTATCTTTTAATTAAAACCTCTATCTTTGCAGCCGAAAACAAAACCATGTTTTCACACAATTAAATCGCATAATATTAAACAGATAAGTAATGTCAAAAGTTACAGGTAAAGTTGCACAAATAGTAGGACCAGTTATTGATGTAGAATTCGGAGCAGGGTCTGAACTTCCAAAGATTTATGATTCATTAGAAATTAACAAACCAGACGGCTCTACATTAGTATTAGAAGTACAATCTCATATTGGTGAAGATACGGTTCGTACTATTGCAATGGATTCTTCTGATGGTTTAAGCAGAGGTACTGAAGTTGTTGCTACAGGTGCCCCAATTCAAATGCCAATTGGTGAAGACGTTTACGGACGTTTATTTAACGTTATTGGAGATGCCATTGATGGTTTAGGTAATTTACCAAAAGCTAACGATGCTGGATTGCCAATTCACCGTCAAGCGCCTAAATTTGAAGATTTATCTACCTCTACAGAAGTATTATTTACTGGTATTAAAGTAATTGATTTAATTGAGCCTTACGCCAAAGGTGGTAAAATTGGATTATTTGGTGGTGCTGGTGTAGGTAAAACAGTATTAATACAAGAGTTAATTAACAATATTGCAAAAGGTCACGGTGGTTTATCAGTATTTGCTGGTGTAGGTGAAAGAACGCGTGAAGGAAATGACCTTTTAAGAGAAATGCTAGAATCTGGTATCATTAAATATGGTGACGATTTTATGCATTCTATGGAAGAAGGCGGATGGGATTTATCAAAAGTTGATAAAAACACCATGAAAGAATCTAAAGCCACTTTCGTATTCGGTCAAATGAATGAGCCACCAGGAGCACGTGCTCGTGTTGCCTTATCTGGTTTAACAATTGCTGAGTATTTCCGTGATGGTGCTGGTGATGGACAAGGAAAAGATGTACTTTTCTTTGTTGATAACATTTTCCGTTTTACACAAGCAGGTTCAGAGGTATCGGCTCTTTTAGGTCGTATGCCATCTGCAGTGGGTTATCAACCTACATTAGCCACAGAAATGGGTGCAATGCAAGAGCGTATTACATCAACTAAAAAAGGTTCTATTACATCTGTACAAGCGGTTTACGTACCTGCAGATGATTTAACAGATCCAGCTCCTGCAACAACGTTTGCTCACTTAGATGCTACTACAGTATTATCTCGTAAAATTGCTGAGTTAGGTATTTACCCAGCGGTAGATCCATTAGATTCTACTTCTAGAATTTTAACACCTGAAATTTTAGGTAATGAGCATTATGCGTGTGCACAACGTGTAAAAGAGCTTTTACAACGTTATAAAGAGTTACAAGACATTATTGCTATTCTTGGTATGGAAGAGCTTTCCGAAGAAGATAAATTAGCTGTATCTCGAGCGCGTAGAGTTCAACGTTTCTTATCTCAACCTTTCCACGTAGCTGAACAATTTACTGGTATACCTGGTGTATTAGTAGATATTAAAGATACTATTAAAGGTTTTAATATGATTATGGATGGTGAACTAGATAACTTACCAGAAGCTGCTTTCAACCTTAAAGGTACCATTGAAGAAGCTATTGAAGCTGGTGAGAAAATGTTAGCTGAATCCTAAAATTAGTTGGCAGTAATCAGTCTACAGTCTTTAATGACTGCAAACTGGAAACACTGCAGACTGGAAACTAAAAAAATATGTATTTAGAAATTGTATCACCAGAAGCCACTTTATTTAGTGGAGAAGTTGATTCTGTAGCTGTTCCAGGCGTGAATGGTGAGTTTCAAATGTTAAATAATCACGCACCAATAATTTCTTTATTAAAAGAAGGTGTTGTTAAAATTCATACACATACACAAACCCACCTAGAATTTAATGATTTAGATGGTAAAATTGTTCCGCATGCTGATGATGATAAAATTTTAACAGTTCAAATAAACTCTGGAACAATTGAAATGAAAGATAACAAAGTAATTGTTTTAGCAGACTAAAATAAATACAGTTGTTTAATAATATTAAAAGCGAATCATAATTGATTCGCTTTTTTATTTTTACTAAAATTATAGGGAATTGATGTAATCTTCTAAATTTACACTTCTTGAAAGGTTCATCTTTTTTCTAATTCTATGCCGTGATGTATGGACAGATTCTACTGAAATTCCTAACAAACGTGCCATATCTTTGCTTGAAAAATTTAATTTTATAAGTGCACATATTTTTTGATCACCTTGGCTTAAGTTTGGAAATTTGTCAAACATTTTTTTATAAAACTCTTTATTAACATCAATAAAACGAAGCTTAAACTCTTCCCAATTCTGATTATTACTTACTGATATTGAACGTAATACTTTATTAACTTCATGTACTTTAATTTTTTCATCTTTTACTCTAACCTTAGATTTTAATGTTTTTAAAAACTCTTCTTTTTCTATAAGTTGTAAGGCAGATGCTGCTAATTCTTTATTTTTAAGTTCTAATAATTCTTGTGTTTTTTTGTTTTCTAACTCTTGATTCTTTTTTATTAGCGCTTTTTCGGCGTTATGTTTTGTTCTTAAATGTTTTACGTATATGAAAGCTAAAACTGCTATAAAAACAACAGAAACTAATAATATTATACGTTGTAAATTACCAATTTCTTCCTCTTGCTCAAGTTGCTTTAAGTATTGCTCTTTTATGTGCGCTTCTTGTTTGAGTTTTTCTATTCTGTAATTGTCTTTAATTTCTAATAAAGACTGATTGTTTTTACTTCTACTATCAAAAAAACGTTCATTTAACTCTTTAGCTAATTTTAAATGTTTAAATGCATTATTATAGTCATTCTTTTTTAAATACATTTCAGTTAACTTTTCGTGTACTAATGGAGTAAAATCTTTATGTGAATTAAATGCTTTAGAAATTGATAACGACTTCATGTAAAAATCTTCACTAATAGAAAGTTTATTTAAACCTAAATACATATCGCCCCATTGTTTATAAAAAAGAACTAAATAGGATGGCAAATTACTTTTAAACCAAGGATATATATGTTCCATGAGTTGTATTGCCTCCACTTCTTTTTCTGTTTGAGATAAAACATAAGCATGCTCAAAATCTACAAGTTCTTTTGAAAAATCTTTAAGTTTAACTGGCATAATTTGATAACAACTATCTACATATTTTTTTGCTAAACTAGGTTTATTCAATTCTCTATAAGTACTTGCTAAAAAGTAATAATAGGGTATTAATTCACTTTTATCTAATCCATCAATTTTTATACTTGCTTTTCTTAGTGTTAACGCCTTAATTAAATACTTTAAGGCTTCATCTTCACGTTTATAATAACTATATATTCTGCCTAATCTATGGTAAATTAAAGATCTAATATTATGATTTTTGAAATTATCAGTAAGCATCATGGCGCTCCAATAAGCATCATATGATTTTGAATAATTAGCATTATTTTCAAAAACATGTGCTTTTGCTAGTAAACTATTAGCAGCTTGAATAGTATCTTTTTCTTCAATAAAAATTTTAAAACTCTGTTCTAAAAGTGTTATAGAACTGTCTGGAAACTTGTAGCGTAACTCATTAGCCTTTTGCCTTAATGATAATCCTTCAACGTTAGTAGAATCGTTATAAGTGTAATTGGCTCCAAAACAAGCCGCATTTTCAACAAAAAAAGCTATAACTAGTATAGCAATTCTAGGTAGTGTATTCATTACAATTTATAGTATAATTTAGTTTAGTAATAATAAATATAGATAAATGATGTGCAATAAATAGGGTATGTCAAGTTTTTGTACAGTTACTAAAACTAAACAAATAAAGCATAAATATTTTATAATACATTGATATTAAGAATAATAAAACCAAACAATCTATACAAAACAAACAAATAACAAAACAATATGTTTAGTTCAATAAAACAAGATAGTTAGTTTTTAATTAAAGAAAACTGAATCCTCATTTAGTTTTCAGAAACCCCAAAAAGCATTAATTTA
Organism: Seonamhaeicola algicola; assembly: GCF_007997385.1. Taxonomy (GTDB): domain Bacteria; phylum Bacteroidota; class Bacteroidia; order Flavobacteriales; family Flavobacteriaceae; genus Seonamhaeicola; species Seonamhaeicola algicola. Next base: position 583,855 of record NZ_VOSC01000012.1, on the reverse strand, counting down.
TTTAAAAATGACTAGTTACCAACATAATCTGAAAAAATAAAAAAACTTACTAATATTAACAGTAAACTAATATATACAACTAGCATAAACTGAAACGCATTCACGGTTTAGTTTAATTATCATAAAAAAACGTTAAAAAAACATAACTAAAATATATTAATACACTGATATACAAAACTTTAATCTAATTAAAATCAAGTTTTAATCAAGTTTTTTCAGGCTTAAAAACTAATTATGTCTAGTTATGATGCAGTAGTAAAAGCTAAACAAAAGTTACTATCATATTAATTTTAAGCTCTTTAAACTAAACTAAATATATGATGAAATTAAACTTTTGTTTTAAACAAAGTTTTAAGTACACCCTCTACTTTGCTTTGTTTACTCTCGTTTGCGGAAGCATTAATGCCCAAAGTAAAACTATAAAAGGAGTAGTTAGTGCTAATGGCGGACTTCCATTACCAGGCGTAACCATTTTAGTTAAAGGTTCTACTAAAGGAACCGCCACAGATTTTGATGGAAACTATGAGCTTACCGCCAATACTAATGATGTTTTAGTATTCAGCTTTATTGGCTACACAACCAAAGAGGTTACCATTGGTAGTAAAACAACACTTAATGTTACTTTAGAAGAAAACCTATCTAAACTAGAAGAAGTAATAGTTGTAGGATATGGTACCCAGAAAAAGAAAGAAGTTACTGGTGCAGTTGCTAAAGTAAGCGCCGATGAAATTGTAAAAGCACCTGTTGCAGATTTAGGCGCTGCCATACAAGGTAAAGTTGCAGGTGTTAATATACAAGCTGCCAGCGGTAGACCCGGAGAGTCGTCAAACGTACAAATTCGTGGTTTAGCCTCAATTAATGGTGGCGAGCCTTTGTATATTGTTGATAATATTCCGCAAGAAGGCAACCCAAACATTCCGCCAGAACAAATTGAGTCTATAGATATATTAAAAGATGGTGCTTCGGCAGCTATTTATGGTATTAGAGCTACTGGTGGTGTAATACTTATTACCACTAAAAAAGGAAAATCTGGTAATATGAAAGTAGATATATCTACATATACAGGTATTCAAAACATTACTTCAGGCACACCTTTAATGAATACCACACAACAATTATACAACCTAGAAGTTACTACACAACAATTAGGTACAGAACCTTTAACATTCTTCTTTCAACCTGATGCCTTAGATTATGACTCAGATTTTGTTGCCGATGTTCAAAATGACAATGCCATAATACAAAATGCAAACCTTAACATTTCGGGTGGCATGCAAGATTTAACCTTTAACTTTTCAACCAACTATTTTAAACAAGATGGTGTGTTAATTAACTCTGGTTTTGATCGTTTATCAAGCAGAATTACGGGACAGTTTTCAAAAGGAAAATTTAAAGCATTTGCTACCATAGGAATGACCACTGAAAACAGAACTCAAGAACCATGGGCATTGTATGAATATGCTATTGGGCAATCGCCTTGGGCAAGACCGCTTAACTCTATTCCAAATGTGGGTCAAAATAGCGTTGAACTTGATGTTGGTAATGAAATATTTTATAGTTTTTTATCAAGACAATTAGATAATGTTGATGAACGCGAAGTAAAATCAAACAACATTGCTTTAAACTTAGAATATGAAGTTTTAAAAGGTTTAAAATACAAACTAAACCTTGGTAGAAATGAATGGAATTATTTTAGAAGATTCTTCCAACCGCAATATTTAGCCTTTTCTAGAGAAGGCGTATACAATGCTACTGCCTCTAGGCCGCAAGCAACTTTAGATGAAGACTATATTTTCACAAAAAGAGAAACTATAGAACATATACTTAATTATTCAACAAGTTTTGGTTTACATAATTTAAATGTATTAGGTGTAATGTCATATGAAAGATTTAAATCTAGGACTGTAGGCGTTGGTGTTATTTATGATGAAAACGCAAGTAATGATATACAAACACTTGGTGCTGGTGCCGAAGGTATTAAACCTAACTCATATAATATTAACAGAACACTAGCAGGTAAACTTGCTAGAGTACAGTATAATTATAACCAAAAATACTTACTATCGGCTAGTTACAGGCGCGATGGCTCTTCAAAATTCTCTAGTGACAATAAATATGGTAATTTCTATGGGTTTTCAGCTGGTTGGAATGTACACGAAGAAAACTGGTTTAACCTGCCTTTTATAAACGCATTAAAAATTAGAGGTAGTTGGGCAGAATTAGGTTATGAAGGCGTTTCTGATTATTCATACCAACCCGTTATTGAAACCGGCATTAACTATCCTTTTGGTTTTGATGAAGATTTGCAGTTTGGCTCGGTTCAAAGACGTTATGCATCTGATATTTTTTGGGAAACAACAGTTTCAAAAAACATTGGTATTGAACTTTCTATGTTTAAAAACAGACTTAATATTACTGCCGATGTATACCAAAATGATAAGCAAGATATGCTATTACAACAACGCATTGCCCCTTCATCTGGTACACATCAGCCAAGAGCTGCTTCACAATTTAACTTTATAAATATTAATGCAGGTAATATGTTTAACCGTGGTGTTGAATTAGCTGCCAGCTACAAAAACAGTATTGGCGATTTAAAATTTAGCCTTACAGGAACATTTACAACAAATACTAACGAAGTAACAGATTTAAATGGTATTGAAAGAGGCTATGCTAACGGTAGGCCACTTGCCTCTAGAGGTGAAAATGTTGAATACACTACCTTTTTAGCTAAGGGTTATGAAGCTGGTGCTTTCTTTTTATTTCAAAATGATGGTGTTATTAAAACCCAAGAACAACTTGATGAATATAATCAACTTGATTTAAGCAGCGTAAGTACACCTCAATTAGGAGATTTAATGTATAAAGACGCTAATAACGATGGTAAAATTGATGATAAAGACAGAGTTTATTCTGGATCTGGGCAACCAGAATTTGAAGCCGGTTTAAACCTAAACCTAAAGTATAAAAATTTTGATTTTGATATACAAGGATACTACGTTGGCGGCACAGAAATTTACAACGGCGCCAAACTATATGCCTATACAGCAGGCAGGCACATAGATTTAGTAAACATGTGGAGCCCACAAAACCCAACATCAAACGTTCCTACATTTAGGCAAAACGCATTTCATAGTAATGTTAGAGCTGCCTCTGATTATTTCTTAGAAGATGGTTCATATTTAAGAATTAGAACACTAACCTTAGGTTACTCAATTCCCGGCATTAAAGACGCTACAGGCATTGATAAAGCTAGAGTATTTTTAACATCAACCAACCCATTTACATTTACTAGCTACACTGGTTACGACCCTGAAGTTGGTGGCGATGGTTTATTTACACGAGGTATAGATAGTGGTAGTTACCCTGTTACCCGCCAATTCATGCTAGGTGTACAGTTAAGTTTCTAAAAAATAAAAAAAATATTATGAAAATATATAATAAAATTTTAAGCTTAATTTTCTTAAGTATGCTTGCATTTGTAAGCTGCGATGAAAGTAATTTTCTTGAGGAAATTAACCCTAATGCCATTACAACAGAAACCTTTTGGCAATCTGAAAAACAATTTAACAGTGCCCTAACAACAGTTTACGGCGCGCTGCAATTTCCAAGTGTAAGCGGTGGCGAACTTCAATATGAGTTTGTTTTAGGTGATATTGCCGGAACAGAATCTTGGTATCGTCCAAATGCATTCAGAAATTTAACTTATAATGATGGAATTTATCACATTACCGATAAATGGGACCAATTATACGTAGGTATTTTTAGGGCTAACCAAGTTATTCAGTTTATACAACAAGCAGACCCAACAGTTTTTAATGGTAACGCTAAAGCCGAAATTGAAGGGCAAGCGCGTTTTTTAAGAGCGTTTTTCTACTTTCAATTAGCACACACATATGGTGGTGCTGTAATACATAATGAAGTTGCTGAAGGGCTTGAAGACTTCAACAAACCTTTTTCTTCTATTGATGATGTAAATACAACTATAATAATTCCAGATTTACAATTTGCTATTGAAAACCTTCCACAAACCTGGGATAACAAAAATGTTGGGCGTGCAACTTGGGGAGCCGCTACGTCATTATTAGGTAAAGTGCATTTATATGATGAAAACTGGCCAACAGCAGCAACTCTTTTCAAACAAGTAATAGATTCTGATGTATATGCGCTTACAAGAGACATTACTGATAATTTTTGGCATGAAAATGAATTTAATGAAGAATCTATTTTTGAAGTAAATTATTCTTTTGATATAGCACCTGGTGTACCTGGATCTGTTGTTGATGATAATGCTTTTGAATCAGGTGCAGAATCTACCGCCATGGCAACCGCCGTTGGACAATTAAACTTTGGTGCTTTTAATACTGTGCTGCCATCATATAACTTACATGAAATGTTGGTAAATGATGAAGTAGATCCAAACAATCCTATTAATGATGGCAACCTAGAATCTAGAAGAATGAATGCCACCATAGCGCCAAGTAATTTTGAAGGCTTATACTATCAACTTCCCCAAGGCGAACCACGTGGTTGGGGCTTTGGGCAAAGTGCTTATGTAAAAAAACACTCTAACTGGTATCATTTACCTGCAGAACCAGCACTGTCAAGATCTGGTATTAACTTTAGGCATATTAGATATGCCGATGTATTATTAATGTATGCTGAAGCTATTATTAATGCTAGTGGAGATTACGCAACAGCCATTGAATATATTGATATGGTTAGAAAACGCGCTGGTGTTTACACACTTCAACAATACATGGATATGAATGGCGGTATGTTTCCTCAATTACATATTAGCAAACAAGTACACGGCACACAACCATTAGTACCAGCTAACGCTCAAACTGTTTTAACCCATATACAACGTGTTGAAAGAACCGTAGAACTTTGTTTTGAAGGGCACCGTTGGAAAGATTTAGTACGCTGGGGTATAGTAAAAGAAGTTTTTGATGAGTTACGTGCCGATGAAATTTGGAGAGAAAACAACAAAGACACAGTATTACAAGTTGGTAATGGTGGCGTTGAACCTCTATTTATAAATGAAAGAATAAGACCAGATTTTTTCTTGGCATCTCAAAATTACAACCCATTGCAACATAACTACTTCCCTATTCCAAATGGCGAAGTACAAACCAATGACGGTTTGAATAACTAAAAAATTGTTTGAATTATGAAAAATATAAAATTATTAATCATGTTAATCTTAACAACTACCATTGCTGTAAGTTGTTTTGAAGACGATTCCATTAGCACAACAGAGCCCAACCACAGAGTTATTGTAACTTCTGAAATGAATTTTGATAACACCATAAACCCAGGAGGTCATATTGATTTTGGCGATTTATCTCAAGGCGTTCAAAGTAGAACTTGGACATTTCCTGAAAATGTATCTCGTATTTCTGGTGAAGATGGTAATACTTCAACTAAAAATGTTGTTAAAGGTATTTTTAACACACCCGGTGTTTATAATGTAACTTTAAATCAAACCTTTAAAGGCGATGTGTACCCAAATGAAAACAGCACAGTACCAAACACAACCCGAGAGTTAGATACAACAATTGTTGTAACCGTACTAGATTGGGTAGAATCTAACATTAAAGCTTACTATATAAATGACGATGGCTCTACAGGCAATGAATTAACAATGACTGACAATGCCGAAAATGAAATTACAGCTAGTGAATTTATAAGATTAACATACACTGCTGTTGGTGCTCCCGATGAAATTGTATGGTCATCGGCAGGAGGAAAACCAACATCAATTACAACTAGTGAAGAAACCGAAGTTGATATGAGATTTAGCAAATTAGGCTCATGGGATTTGCAATACATAGCCTCTAGAAGCAGACCCGGTGATGCTGATACCATATCACTTAAAAACTTTATTAAAGTAATTCCTTCAACAGAACCCGTAACATTAGATCGTGTTTTTGAAAAAGAATACCAAACAACCATAGGTTTAGAGTTTAGTAGAGAAATGAACCCAGAAACCGTTAATAAAAACAACTTCTCGGTAGCTATTGAAACGGCTGGTGGCGCTGTGATAAATCCTGAAATAGCTAGCGTAACTGTTGATGCTAACGAGGGTAATATTTTACAAGTAGAACTTGCAAATGAAATTATGTATAATGATGATGTTGTAAAAATATCATACACTCCAGGAACACTAGCTACCATGGATGCTGTTGCGGCAACAACCATTACAGGTGCTGTTTTAACAGATTTTATTAAAACTAACGTACTTGAAGAAACTGATATTGATTATTCATTTGAAACAACTGAAGATAGCAATTGGCCATACCTTTGGTGGGGCGGCAGATGGGGCGAATATGATTATAACCTCTCTTTTGATAGAGCACACACTGGTAGTAAAAGCATGTATATTGAGTTTAGACCAAATGGAGGGATGATTATGGGCCATAGAAATAATGATAATGAAGACATTACATTTCTTGTAGAATCTGGTGTAAATTATGAAATGGGTGTATGGGTGTATATTGAAGATTTAGGTAATATAACTGGTGAAGCAAATATTAGAATGTACTGGAATCCTGGAACAAATTGGGGTATTGGTGATAACGTTACATTTACTACTACCACACCTGTTGGGCAGTGGTTCTACTCATCTGCAGTTGTGCAATTTGCCGCTTCTGGTGATGTTAGTTACATGATAAGAGGTGTTAATGATAATACAGATAGACTTAAATTTTATATTGATGACTTAACACTGTTTAAATTAACAAGCAGACCATAAGTTTACAATTTACAAGCTGTAAATTGCGATTTGATTTTCAAAAAAAAGGAAGCCTTTATCAGCTTCCTTTTTTAATTATGCTTTGTGCTTACTCCTATACTTTTTGGGGGTAACATGTTTAACTTTTTTAAATTGTTTATGAAAAAAGGTTAAAGACTCATAACCACATGCATACCCTATTTGCGCCACAGACCAATCGGTATCAATTAACATTCTGCTTGCTATATTTATACGGTATTCATTTAAAAACGTAAAAAATGGACGGCCCATCATTTTACTAAAAAAACGTGAAAACGAATATTCAGACATACTTACCAACTCAGCTAATTCTTTTAAGAATATTTTACGTTGATAATTGGCTTCAATAAAATCATGAATTTTACTCATTCTACTACCATACTCTGTAGGAATATCATCTTCAAAACTAGCATTTGATAAATATGTAAAATCACATGCAGCAAGCGCCAATAACAACTCAAGCAAATTTAAATAAAGTGCCTGCCCTTCTAAATGTAATAATGCTTCAATTTTTGGCTTTAATGCTTTTACTGTGTCTTTAGAAAATAAAATACCTCTAGATGCTGCTCTTAACATATTAAATAAAGCCTCTAATTCAGGCACTCTATTATAAATACCTTTGTTCCATTGTATTACAATAGACTCTGGCATTTCGTTTTGTTCCTGTAAATTTTTCCAACAATGTGGCAAATATGATCTTAAAAGCACCAATTCTCCAGGTTGATATGAGCCCACATAATCGCCAATAAACTTCGTGCCAGTACTTTTTGTAATAAACGTTAGTTCATGCTGCGGATGAAAATGCCAAGGCGCATCAAAATCTTCACCACTATATTTATACGCTAATATAGAGCGTTTTTCACCTAATTTAATATGTTCTAAAACTGGTTTCATAACTTAAAAATAGCCGATCAAAATACATCAATTCTAAACAAACAGTGTACAATTATACACTTTAAATGATTTATTATGTTAATAATACGCATAAAAACAATAAAACACCGCAAAATAGTTTACTTATTAAACAAAATAAGATAATTATCATATGTTTTTAATAATAATATTTGTAAACTATAAAATGTGTTTTGCTTTAATTTTTAAGCACAAAACACTTTTAAAACAAACCAAATAAAATTAAGACTAATGAAAAAAAGCACACTTTCAGATCCGTTTAAAGAAGCCAGAGAAAGCAAAGGTTTTGGCGAAATGGATGACCAAAATGATCCTGTAGTTATGGTTTTAGGCCATAAAGATGTTAGAAAATGTGCACATAACTGGAAAACCTTCCAGTCTGGTGGCGATGAAGTAGGCAGAATTGTAGTGCCTTCTGAAGTTCATATTAGAAACACACGCCAAATTCCATTTGAAGTAGATCCGCCAGAACATAAAAGCTATAGAGATTTAGTTGAACCTTGGTTTAAGCGCCCTTTAGAGGCCAATTACCAAGCCAAACTTACCCAAATTATAAATAATGTAGTTGATGAAGCTTTAAACAAAGGCACCTTAGAAGTGGTTGAAGAATTTGCTTTAAAATTACAATCTAGAGCCTTAACACTACTTTTAAATATTCCTTTTGAAGAATCAGACCTTTGGATTTCATGGGGAACACACGTATTTAGAAGTGAAGATACTGCTTTAGATGGCGACAAAGCCAACATACTTTATGATTATATTGATGCGCAAATTGATAAAGCCATTGAAAACCCTGGCAACGACTTATACTCAGTGCTACTAGCATCAGAAATTAATGGTAAAAAACTTACCAAAGAAGAAGTTAAAGGTGTTTTAATTTTAACATTTGCTGGCGGAAGAGATACGGTAATTAATGCTGTAACCAACGCTATTGCTTATTTTGCAGATCATCCAAAATCATTACAACGCTTACGCGATGAACCCGAAATTTTAAACACAGCCATTGAAGAGTTAATACGTTACTTTTCGCCATTAACTCAAATGGGGCGTGTAGTTACCGAAAATACACACGTTTGCGAACATGCCATAAAAGCACAAAGCAGAATATCTATGTGTTGGGCATCGGCTAACAGAGATGAACGTGTATTTGAAAATGCTAATGATGTGGTTTTAGACCGAAAAGTAAATCCGCACGTAGCATTTGGTTTTGGCACACACAATTGTTTAGGCGCTACTCATGCCCGCCAAATAATGAAAATTCTATTAACTACACTTGCCGAAAAAGTAGGCACCATGGAAATTATAAAATGTAAAGAAAACATTGAAGATTTAGATGAATTTAAACGTAAAGTAGGCTTTGATAGTATTCACGTTACATTCAACAAACTATAAAAATAAAAAAAGAGAAAATGGCAAAAATAACATTTATAACAAGTGATAACGAAACTATAGTTGCAGAAGGCACTACAGGCAACGTTATGGAATTAGCTGTAAAAAACAAAGTAAAAGGTATTGATGGTGATTGCGGAGGTGTTTGCTCTTGCGCTACATGCCACGTACATGTAAACGAAGCATTTTGGGGTGCCGTTGGCGCACCAAGCGAACTTGAAAGTGACATGCTTGAATTTGATGATAACGTAAGTGATTATAGCAGATTAGCATGCCAACTTCAAGTAAATGAAGTACCAGACGGCCTCATTTTAAAAGTTGCTAAATAAAACATATGTCTTTAACCAAAGAACAGGTTTGTGTAGTTATTGGTGCTAGTCATGCTGGTGTAAATTTGGCATTTGCATTAAGAAAAGAAGGTTGGGTAGGCGCTATAATTTTATATGATATTGATACAGAATTTCCGTATCATCGCCCGCCATTATCAAAAGCTTATTTAACAAGTGAAGATAGTACATCGCAAAGTTTATTATTTCCAAAAGAAAATTATAAAGATGACAACATTACTTTAAAACTTGGTGTTGCTGTAAAAAGCATTAACAGAAACAAAAAATTAGTTAACCTAAGTGATAACACGGTTCAAAAGTATGACAAGCTTGTTATTGCAACTGGCGCACGCCCTTTTATTCCGCCAATAAAAGGTATTGATACAGCCAAAAATCTGTTCCCAATGCGAACTGCTGCAGATGCTGTTAATATTAGAAATGCTTTTAACACTTCACAACAAAAACGTGTAGTTGTTATTGGTGGTGGTTATATAGGTTTAGAAACGGCTGCTTCACTAAAAAAATTAGGAGCTAATGTTACTGTTTTAGAACGTGAAGAGCGCATTTTAGCTAGAGTTACAGCACCGGTAATGTCTAAATTTTTCACACAACTACACAAAAGCAAAGGTGTTGATATTTTAACAGGTAAAAATGTTGTTTCAATTGAAAACAATGGTGCATATAATACTGTTGTTTGTAATGATAACTCAACATATCAGGCCGACCTAATTGTAGTTGGTGTAGGCATAAAAGTAAATACTGAATTGGCTAAAGAAGCAGGTTTAACCATTGAAAATGGTATTAAAGTTGATAAAACTGCAAGAACCAATGATGCACATATTTACGCCATTGGAGATTGTACGTATCATTACAATCCACATTATAAAACTAATGTAAGATTAGAATCTGTACAAAACGCAGTTGATCAAGCTAAAACAGCCGCAAAAGCAATATGTGGAGAGGCACATACTGTATATAACACTATACCCTGGTTTTGGTCTGACCAATTTGATGTGAAATTACAAATGGTAGGCCTTTCAAATGGTTATAATCAAATAGTTATACGAAAAGAAGAAACTCAAAATAGTTTTTCAGCTTGGTATTTTAAAGATGATAAATTACTTGCAGTTGACGCTGTAAATTACCCTAAAGCCTATATGTTAGGTACAAAATTCATTAAGTCTGGTCAAAAAATAAATAAAAGCAAGTTAGAGGATATAACAATTCCCTTTAAACCAAATAATTTTATATAAAATATTTATGAGTACAATAAAATGTAAAGCAGCAGTTGCACCTGGTGATGGAACTTTCTCCATTGTAGAAACTGAAATTCATCCACCACACAAAGATGAAGTATTAGTAAAAATAAAAGCTGCAGCTATATGCCATACAGATCATGACTCATTAACATGGGGAATGCCAATTGTAATGGGGCATGAAGGCGCAGGAATTGTTGAGGCTATTGGGCCAGATGTAACAAAAGTTGCAGTTGGTGATGAAGTAATTTTAAACTGGGCAACACCAAAATATGATAGCTTTCAATCTCAAATAGGAAACCAAAATATTTGTGAGTGTAACTCTCCAGTTATGGCAAGTCATGCAGGAAAAATTTCTGGAGGACACCCAACTTTTGAATCAACAACACTAAACCAAAAACCTATTGAGCGCTCATTTAATTTAGGTACATTCTCTGAATATGCTTTAGTAAGATCTTCGGGAGTTGTGAAGAAAAACTCTAAGAAATTATCTTTTGAAGCCGCCTCAACCATAAGTTGTGGTGTAATGACGGGGTGTGGTTCAGTATTTAATACTGCAAAGCCCGAATGGGGAAGTACAGTAGTAGTTTTAGGTACCGGCGGTGTTGGCTTAAATGTAGTACAAGCTGCCAGAATATCGGGAGCTGCAAAAATTATTGCTGTTGATATTAACGAGCAACGCCTTGAAATGGCAAAACAATTTGGCGCAACTGATGTTATTTTAGCAGATAAAAACGATAAAGGTTTATTAAATACAGCCCAAATTGTAAAAGGTATGACCAATGGCAGAGGCGCAGATTATGCCTTTGAGTGTACTGCAGTTCCTGCTTTAGGAGTAGCTCCTTTAGCCATGATACGTAATGCAGGTACTGCAGTACAAGTAAGTGGTATTGAAGAAGAAATTACTGTTGATATGCGTTTATTTGAATGGGACAAAATATATATTAATCCACTATATGGCGGAGCAAAACCAGATATTGACTTCCCAAAATTTGAAGCCTTATATGAAAAAGGCGATTTAATATTAGAAGAAATGATTACGCGCACCTATAAACTTGAAGACCTCCAACAAGGATTTGATGATATGCTTGCAGGTAGAAACGCCAAAGGTGTTATCACATTTTAAAACTAAACTACAATAATAAAACCATGCTTAAACACACCCGAAATTTATTTTCGTTTATATTAATTTTTTATGTCTATCAAATTCAAAGTCAGTCTAGAACTGTTGAATTATTAAAAAATTGGAAATTTAGCAGCTATGATTATGGTGCTGCTTTTCAAGAAAATTTTAATGACACAGACTGGGAAACTGTAACTATTCCGCATGATTGGGCTGTGAAGGAAGATTTTGATTTCACTCATGACATACAATTAACTATGGTGGTTCAAGATGGAGAAACACAGCCTAGATATAGAACAGGAAGAACAGGCGCATTACCTTATGTTGGCATTGGATGGTATAGAACAAATTACAACATATCTGATAAAGCTATAAAACAAAAAGTACAATTACTGTTTGATGGTGCCATGAGCAACTCTAAAGTGTATGTAAACGGCAAGTATGTGGGCGAGCGTCCATTTGGGTATATTTCTTTTTATTTTGATATAACTAAGTTCTTAAAGCCCGGTGATAATTCAATAGCTGTAAGATTAGAGAATTTTGATAGTCAATCACGCTGGTACCCCGGAGCTGGCTTATACAGGAAAGTATCTATAATTAAAACCAATAATACACACATTAAAACATGGGGAACTTTTGTAACAACACCTGAAATTACAAAGAAAAAAGCTCTAATTAATGCAAAAGTAGAGTTGGTTGGCAACGGTAATTATACTGTAAAAAATGAAATTTTTGATACCGAAGGGAAGCTCATTGTTTCAGAAAACGAAATTGTTTCAATTAAAAATGAAAAAACAATAAGTCATTATTTCAACATTACAAAACCTCAACTTTGGAGTATTGAAAACCCCAATTTATATACCTTAAAAACCACAATTTTTGATGATGATAAAGAAATAGACACATATAATACACCATTTGGTATTAGAAGTATTCGTTTTGATCTAGATGGTTTTTACTTAAATGATAAAAAAGTTAAATTTAAAGGTGTAAACATGCACCATGATTTTGGGCCTGTAGGAGCCGCCTTTTATCCTGAGCTTTTTGTACGTCAAATGAAAAAAATGAAAGAAATGGGTGTAAATGCCATTCGCTTTTCTCACAATCCTCCTGCTCCAGAAGCTTTAGATATTTGTGATAAAATGGGAATTCTTGCAATTGACGAAGCTTTTGATGAATGGCAAATTGGTAAAACCTTAAACGGTTATGCAAAACATTTTGATAATTGGGCTAAAACCGATTTAACTGATATGATTTTAAGAGATCGAAATCACCCTTCTATAATTATGTGGAGTATTGGTAATGAAATCATGGAACAATATCAAAAAGACCCAAACAACATTACAAAGTTTTTAAATGATATTGTAAAATCTATTGATACAACACGTGCAACTACTGCTGGGTTTAACTCAGCTAACAATGCTTTAGAAAGCGGTATGGCTTCAACCGTGGATGTAGCTGGCTTTAACTATAAACCTGGTATATACCATAAAATTAGAGAACATTATCCTAATTTAAAATTCTATGCTAGTGAAACCGGTGGTGCTTTAAGCACCAGAAACTCTTATAAATTTCCTGTAGTTTTTGATACTGTTCAAAATAAAAGAGGCGCATCAGCAAATGTAAAACTTTATAAAGACGGTCATCCTGGAAATTATGAAAACACTAACGTTCCTTGGGGTTATGCTCCTTTTAAAGAGTTTGCTGCTCAAGAATATAGCGATTTTGTTTATGGTGAATTTGTTTGGACAGGTTATGATTATTTAGGAGAACCATCGCCTTATCATACAGCAAAATCAAGAAGCTCATACTTTGCACCTGTTGATATAGTTGGATTAGAAAAAGATAAGTTTTACTTATACCAAAGCCAATGGAATAATAATAAAGAGGTCTTACATGTTTTTCCTCACTGGACTTTACCTGAAATGGAAAACAAAACTCTACCTGTAGTATGTTATACAACTTATGATAAAGCTGAATTGTTTGTAAACGGTAAAAGCTATGGCATTAAAACTAAAGAACATAATGAAACACCCGAATTTTTAGCTAACAACATACATAAAGAAGCTTCTGGAGGCACCTCTATGGCGCAATTAAAAGCTTACGCTATTGTTTGGGAAAACGTTAATTATGAACCAGGAGAGCTAAAAATAGTTGCATATAATAAAAAAGGACAAAAAATAGATGAAACCATAAGAACTACATCAGGAGAAGCAAGCAGTATTAAAATTGAAAGCGAATTATCAACTATAAAAAATGGTGAAGTTGGAGTTTATGTTATTTCAGTACTAGATAAAAACGGCAACTTGTGTGTAAACTACAATGAAAATATGAGTATTTCTGTTAATGGCGCCGCTAATTTTTTAGCTTCTGGTAATGGAGACCCGACTAATGTTCAAAATTTATCAAAACCTGAACGTAAATTATTCAATGGGCAAGCTGTTATATTTGTAAAATCAACAACCCCCGGAAATATAACTATTGCAGTAAAATCAAAACATTTAACAGCATCAAATTCATCATTAAAAGTTAACTAAACATGGCTTCAAGTTTTAAAACTGTAGAACTTTCTGATGTACCTTTTGAATCTCAAGGACTTCGTTTTCTAACCATAAAAACACCAAGCTTACAGGGGCGTGGAGATATTTGTTTGTATGTACCTAAAGTTGAAAAAGGTATAAACAACCTTCCTATTTATATTTTATTACACGGTGTTTATGGTAGCGCATGGATTTGGGCTTTAAAAGGTGGCGCACATAAAGCCGCCGAAAAACTTATAACTAGTAAAACCATTGAACCAGCTATTATTGCAATGCCTTCTGACGGTTTGTGGGGCGATGGGTCTGCCTATTTTTCACACCACTCTAAAAACTTTGATAACTGGATTGTGAATGATGTAGTAACTGCTGTAAAAGAAAACATTCCTGAAGCAAAAAAATCAACCTCAACGTGTATTGGCGGGCTTTCAATGGGTGGTTATGGTGCGCTAAGTTTAGGTGCTAAATTTCCTGAAAAATTTAAAGCTGTTTCAGGGCATAGTTCTATTACTAAACTAGAACAAATGGCTTTATTTGTTGAAGAACCTTTAGAAGCTTACACCAATAATACCAGCTTACCCAATGTAATTGATTGTATTAAATTAAACAAAAGCAACTTACCTAAGTTAAGATTTGATTGCGGAGTTAAAGATGAACTCATTGAGCCAAATAGATTACTTAACAAACAACTTAACGACTTAAATATAGCGCATGAGTATGAAGAATTTGATGGCGGACATGAATGGCCTTATTGGATAACACATGTTGAAAAAACTTTAAAATTCTTCAACAAGTACAAATAATTACGTTAAAGCCGCTTTTACAGCTTCAACATTCTTTTTTGAATTACCAATAAAAATTTGGTCATTAATAATAAAAACGGGTCTGCTTAAAAAAGTGTAATGCTCTAAAATGTAGTTTTTAAAATCGCGCTCAGTTAATGTTTGATCTTTTAAACCCATTTCTTTGTATAGCTTTGAACGTTTACTAAATAAGGCTTCATAACTGCCTGATAGTTGTTCCATAGCCTCTAAGTGTGCTACAGTTATTGGTTCAGATTTAATATCTTGAAGTATAAACTCTGACGATAGATTTAATTCTTTTAAAATTCTAGTGCAAGTATTACACGTTTTTAAGTAGTATACTTTTTTCATGTATTAAGAAGTATTTACAACAAAAATACAGGCATTTATTTCATTTAAAACTATATTTACCAAAAAAATATCATGCAATTTCAATTTGACGTATTATTAAACGTAAGAAAAGCGCTAAAACAAATTTTAGATAACGCTTCTGAAACACAATTAAACACAATACCTAAAGGTTTTAATAATAATATTATTTGGAATATTGCTCACCTTGTAGTTTCTGAGCAGTTATTAATTAACAAGCTATCTGGCTTACCTGTAACTGTTTCTGATGATTTAATTAATGCCTTTAAAAAAGGCACAAAACCAACAGGTAATGTTTCACAACAAGAAATTGAAGTAATTAAAGATTTAGTTATTAGTTCTATAAAAAAATCTGAAGAAAACTATAAAACTGGATTATTTAAAAATTATACTGAATATACTGTTTCTACAACAGGAAATACTTTAAAAACTGTTGAAGATGCTTTAAATTTTGTGCTATTACATGAAGGTATTCACCTTGGTGTAGTTATGGCTTTACTAAAACTAGTTAAATAATAAAATTTAGTCTAGATAATAAATGTAACCAACGTTTAGCCACACAAGCCAATCATTGTACTTATTGTAACTTAATTGATGATTTAAACCATCAACCCAATCATCAAAATAGTATTGCCATCTTAAATCTAGCATTAAATCAGATAACTTACCCAATTTATATCTAAACCCAACACTGGTAACCATAGACCAAGCACTTCCTGGAGAAGCATCTACAGAACCAGGAGCCCAAGCAGAGTAAAAATTTGTAGGATCTGTTACATCACCTATAGCATCAGGGTTTGGGTTAGCATAGGTAGTTGTAACCTCAGGCGTGTAGTATGTATAATGCACACCTAAACTTGCAAAAGGAGCTACCCTATACCCAAAAGACTGAAAAGACCTTATACTTCTTGGAAAAAACTCTAACTGTGTACCAATATCTAAGTTTTTAGCGTAACCTGTATGACCACGTAATTGATTGGCTTCAGGTGAATTTTTACTTGGGTCTACCCATTCACCTAAATGTTCTAATTTCGTTTTATTCCACGAAATTTCGTTTCTTAATTTAAAATGATCATTAAAGTAAGTATCTGTGGTATAACAACTACAATCTGCGCTATAAGAAAAGTTTAAATAATGCACAACACCAATACCTATGCCACTATTACCAAAATTTGTTTCAGATTCGTTTCTATTTCCGTAATCAGATCTAAACTGCACAGGACCTGCAATAACCCCTAACTCATGTGAGAAACCTAGTTGACCACTTGCCGTTTCAAAAATAAAAAACAAGCAAAAAGCTGACGCTAAATGTTTAAAGTTAAGCATAATAAGGTTTCTTTTTTTGAGGGCATTTATTATAACAAATATATAAAAACTCAATTAACATTCAAATATTTACAAATTTTACCAGTTACACAAAAATATTTGTTACGAATTTCAAAAAAAATAAGCGTAATTTTTGCATAAAACGTATATTTGCAGCTATATATTATATTTTTTTTAAAATAGTTCAATTTTAAGCTTATGAAAAGTATTATTAATGAGTTTTTAGACCAAGTTAAGCAACGCAACCCACACGAGCCTGAATTTTTACAAGCCGTTGAAGAAGTTGCTGAAACGGTAATTCCTTATATAGTTGAACATGATATTTACTACGGTAAAAATATCTTGTTAAGAATGGTAGAGCCCGAGCGCGTTATCACTTTTAGAGTGTGCTGGGTTGATGATGCTGGAGAAATTAGAGTTAACAGAGGTTATAGAATACAAATGAATTCGGCCATTGGCCCATATAAAGGTGGCCTTAGGTTTCACCCTACCGTAAACCTAAGCATATTAAAGTTTTTGGCCTTTGAGCAAGTGTTTAAAAACAGCTTAACTACACTACCAATGGGTGGTGGTAAAGGTGGAAGCGATTTTGATCCTAAAGGAAAAAGCGATAATGAAATTATGCGTTTTTGCCACGCCTTTATGAATGAGTTATTTAGACACATTGGTCATAATACTGATGTTCCTGCGGGCGATATTGGTGTAGGCGCTAGAGAAATTGGTTTCTTGTTTGGTATGTATAAAAAAATTAGTAATGGTTTTACTGGTGTTTTAACAGGTAAAGGTATGTCTTGGGGCGGTTCATTAATTAGGCCTGAAGCTACAGGTTACGGTGCTGTTTATTTTGCTGAAAACATGCTAAAAACAAAAAATGATAGTTTTGAAGGTAAAAACGTAGTTATTTCTGGTTCTGGTAACGTAGCACAGTTTGCAGCCGAAAAAGTATTGCAACTTGGAGGAAAAGTTTTAACACTATCAGACTCTTCAGGCTACATTTATGATGAAGAAGGAATTGATGCTGATAAACTAAAATTTGTTATGCATTTAAAAAATGAAAAACGCGGTAGAATTCATGAATATCTAGAAAAATATCCTAACGCTAAATTTGTAAAAGGCAAAACACCTTGGGAAGTTACATGCCACATAGCCTTACCATGCGCTACACAAAATGAGTTAAATGAAAAAGACGCTAAATTGCTACTACAAAACGGTTGCATTTGTGTAAGCGAAGGTGCTAATATGCCCTCTACAAAGGGAGCAATTGCTGCTTTTCATAAAGCTAAAATATTATTTGCACCCGGTAAAGCATCAAATGCAGGAGGTGTTGCAACTTCAGGTTTAGAAATGACACAAAACTCTTTACGATATAAATGGACACGCGAAGAGGTTGATAATAAATTAAAAGATATCATGTCTAACATTCATGATGCTTGTATTGAGTATGGTAAAGATGAGAACGGCTATATAGATTACGTAAAAGGCGCTAATATTGCTGGTTTTGTTAAAGTTGCAGATGCTATGCTTGCACAAGGTATAGTTTAATATACAAATAGATTATTTTAAGTTTTAAAAAAACGCTTCTTAAAAAAGAAGCGTTTTTTTATTTAATTTATATCACTTTAAAGTTCAAAATCGTTTGTTAAATAAATATCTTTGATTTCTATAAAAAGTATTTTTTTGAATAAAATTAACGTTAATAATTTTGATTTTTTAAGAGTTGTTTTTGCCACAACTGTGGCTTTATCACATTTAATTGAATTAAGTAATGTTAATGAATTAAAGATTTTCTCATCAATATTTAACACACGTTTAGCTATTGATGGTTTTTTTATAATTAGTGGGTTTTTAATTGCTAAAAGTTATCAAAACACAACTTCAACAAAACAGTATATATTACGAAGAATTAAAAGAATTGTGCCCGCTTATGCTGTTGTTATCATTTTAAGTGCACTTTGCTTTAGTTTAATCTCTTCAATGAGCACTTCTTCATATTTTACAAACCCACAATTTTACACGTATTTATTAGCAAATTTAAGTTTTCAAAATTACATTGAACCTTGCTTACCTGGGGTGTTTCAAAATAATATTATATGCGCTGTTAATGGTGCTCTTTGGACTATTAAAATAGAAGAAGCTTTCTACCTGTTAATCCCTCTATTTTATTGGTTGATAAATAAAAAAAGAATTAATATTTACGTTTTATCTAGTATCATATTTATAGTATCAGTAGTATATTTTAGTTATTTTGTTAACATTAACATGTATAGAATAGCTAAACAGTTACCAGGAGCTTTAGCATTTTTTGTAACAGGCATAATGTTATATCACAAATTTTCATTTTTTAACAAATGGAAACACCATATTATTGTACCCTGTTTGTTTTTATTTATTTTAGAATATGTTTACTTTGAAACATACCTCTTAAAGCCTGCTACTTTCGGCTTTATGATATTTTATATAGCCTATAACTTTAAATTCTTAAACAATTTTGGAAAGTACGGTGATTTTACATATGGTATTTATATATATCATTTTCCTTTAATACAAACATTTGTTTATTTAGGTTTGTTCAATAATCTAAACCCATATGTGGCAAGTTTCATTACGTTAACTATAACTTTAATACTATCAGTAATATCATGGTATTTTATTGAACTACCTAACTTATCTGATAGCCGAAAATCTAGACACAAAAACCTTTTTAACACTTCCAAATAACACTTTACTTTTCAGTTTAATATTATTTGTTTATTTATTTCGTTTATAAATTAATAGTTTTGAAGTTAAATTAAACAGCATGCTTAAAAAGCTAATTATTATACTAGTTATAGTGTTTCCTGTGAGACTTATTGCTCAGGATTATTCTAGTGAATGGACTGGACACTTTTCTTATTTTAACATTAAAGACATTATTGAAGCTGAAAACAAAATATTTGCTGTGTCAGATAACGCAATTTTTAGTTTAGATGTTCAAACCAACGTTATAGAGGAATATACAACTATTAATGGCTTATCAGGCGAACCCATTTCTACCATTCATTACAGTGACGTTTATGACTTGCTTATAATTGGATATGAAAATGGTTTAATTGAAATTGTTTTTTTTAATGGAAGTGATGTACTTTCTGTTGTTGATATTTTAGAAAAAACAACCATTCCGCCTACACAAAAAAAAATAAATCACTTCAATGAATACAATAATTTACTTTATATAGCCACAAATTATGGTATTTCAGTTTTTAACCTAGAACGGTTAGAGTTTGGAGACACCTATTTTATTGGTGCAAACGGAAGCCAAATTGCCGTTAATGGTACTTCTGTTTACAATAATTCTATTTATGCGGCTTGCGCTGGTAATAATGGTATAAAAAAGGCCAATGTAACTAGCCCAAACCTCATAAACTTTCAAAATTGGCAAACAATTATATCGGGTTCTTATTTATTTATTGAAAACACAAACTCCAAGCTTTATACTATTGGATCTAACAGAAAAATCTATGAAATAATTAATGATGGGCTAATTGAACGCGCTACGTATAATAACACGCCTACAGATTTAAAATTCAGTTCTAGCCTAGTTGTAACAACACCAAACAATGTGTTTGTTTATGATGAAAATTTTAATGCTTTATCACAAGTAAACATTGAAACAGCTTTTAACACAACATACACTTCGGCTACTGTAACAAATAATGACATTTACATAGGTTCTTCTAATTTTGGTGTTTTAAAAACCTCTTTTGCAACCTCAAATACATTTGAAGAAATTCATCCAGATGGGCCATTACTTAACAGTCCTTTCTCAATTAAATTTTCAAACAATGATCTTTGGGTAGTTTTTGGTGGTTATGGAACAAGTTATGACTGGAATGGAGGGAGAAGATTTTCTGGGGTTAGCAAATACTCTAATGGAAAATGGCAAAACACTGTATACGACTCTATAAATACTACAATTAAGG
Organism: Seonamhaeicola algicola; assembly: GCF_007997385.1. Classification (GTDB taxonomy): domain Bacteria; phylum Bacteroidota; class Bacteroidia; order Flavobacteriales; family Flavobacteriaceae; genus Seonamhaeicola; species Seonamhaeicola algicola. The sequence goes on along the minus strand of NZ_VOSC01000012.1, from coordinate 563,080 downwards.
AGCCTCAATTTTTATCTCATATTACTATAAACCCAAATAACAAAAATCAGGTCTATATAAGCTCTTATTGGGCTGGACTCATTGAAATTGAGGAAAATAAAATCAATAAAATTTATAACCAAAATAATAGTACTATTGTACCTTTCCTTAATGATTGGCATTTAACATTAACATCAAACTTTGATTCTGAAGGCAACCTATGGCTAACAAATGGAAGAGTTGATAACCCGTTAAATAAATTTTCTAATGGCAATTGGCAATCATTTAATTTCAATTCTCTTATAGGTGATAAATTTTCTAATATAGGCTTTTCTAATATAGAATTTGATCTCAATAATAACTTATTTTTTGGTAGCTACAACTACGGTATTATTGGTTTTAAAGAAAACAATGGCAACCATGTTATAAAAAGTATAATGGGAGAAAACAAAAATATGCCTTCCAACAATGTTACCGCTTCTGCTCTAGACAAAAGAAACCAACTTTGGATTGGTACAGATAGAGGCCTACGCGTGCTATACAACACTGCTGGTTTTTTTGATGATGACAACATACAAGTTGAAGAAATTATCATTGAAGAAGATGGCATTACTAAAGAGCTTCTGTTTCAGCAATTGATAACGGATATAAAAGTTGATGGATCTAACAATAAATGGATTGGTACTGCAGATTCTGGCTTGTTTTACTTTTCGCAAGATGGCCAAAACACCATTTATCATTTCACAAAAACCAACTCGCCATTACCATCAAACACCATTAATGATATTTCATTAGATAGTGCCAATGGCATTGTTTACATAGCTACAAGCCGTGGCTTAGTGTCATTTAAATCAGGTGGTTCTAGCCCGTTTGAAGATTTAAACAACGCTTACGCATACCCAAACCCTGTACGCCCAGGATTTAATATCACTTCAGATAAGGTAAAAATTAAAGACATATCAGAAAACGTAAACATTAAAATAACCGATATTGAAGGTAATTTAGTTGCCGAAGCCCAATCTAACATCAACCAAAGGCATCGTGGTTATAACTTAGAAATAGATGGTGGCACCGCCTATTGGAATGGTAAAAACCTTGCTAATAACCTTGTAGCATCGGGCGTGTATTTAATTATGCTATCAGATTTAGATACCTTTGAAACTAAAGTTATAAAACTAATGCTGGTTAGATAATGCTAATTACCACAAACGCTATTGTTTTATCAAAAATAAAGTATAAAGATTATGATCTTATTGTAAAGTGTTACACTGCACAATTAGGCATTGTTAGCTTTATTCTAAAAAGCGTTTTAAAAAGCAAAAAAGGCAACAATAAAGTAGCTTATTTTCAACTATTATCGCAACTACAGCTCACTTTTCAGCATAAAAACAATCGTACTTTACACACCATAAAAGATGTAAAACCACAAGTTTTGTACAGTAGTTTACACACCAATGTAGTAAAAGGCGCAATAGTAATGTTTTTAGCTGAAGTACTTTCAAATGTTTTACAAGAAGAAGAAGAAAACCAAACCCTTTACAGCTACATTGAAACAGCTTTATTATGGCTAGATGAGCAATCACAATTTTCAAACTTTCATTTACTATTTTTATTAAAACTAACCAAGTATTTGGGCTTTTACCCAGATACTGTTAACATACAGCTACCCTATTTTAATTTGTATGAAGGAAGCTTTAGTGCTAAAAAAATTAACAATTATTGCATTTCGGGTAATAATTTAACACTTTTAAAACAGCTGTTAGGCACAACATTTGATGCGCTTTCTTCAATTAAAATTAATGCCAACCAAAGACAATTGTTTTTAAATATGATTTTGCTTTATTTTGAACTACATTTGGGCAATTTTAAACAACCAAAATCCTTACAAATATTTAATCAAGTTTTTAAATAAAACATGAAGTTTTACTTACCATTTTTTCTATTTTTTTTAGCTTTTTTAAATATTCAAGCTCAAAACATTAAGGTTTTAAATAGCGTTACTAAAGAGCCTATTATTGGTGTAGCTATTTATAACATTGATAAATCAAAAAGTATTATTACTAATTTTAGAGGAGAAGCTGATATTTCTGAGTTTTCAAACACCGAAGATATTTACCTAAAACACCTATCGCATTTACTTAAAACAATTACTAAACAAAGCTTAGGAAGCACTAATACTGTTTTTTTAGAAGCTAATACACAAGGGCTAGAAGAAATTGTTATTTCAGCATCTAAATTCATACAAAACAAAAAAGATATTCCGCAAAAAATAGTAAGTGTAAATGCTCAAAATATTCAATTTACAAATCCGCAAACCAGTGCCGATGTATTAGAAACCACTGGGCAGGTGTACATTCAAAAAAGTCAGTTAGGTGGTGGTAGCCCCATGATAAGAGGTTTTTCAACAAACCGCCTTTTAATTACTGTAGATGGTATTAGAATGAACAATGCTATTTTTAGAGGTGGCAACCTACAAAATGTTATTTCTATTGATCCGTTTTCAATTGAAAACACCGAGGTAACTTTAGGCGCAGGCTCTGTAATTTATGGTAGTGATGCCGTTGGTGGCGTTATGAGTTTTTACACCCAAAAACCTAAACTATCATATACAGACTCGTTACTTTTTAAAGCCAATATAATTTTAAGATACGCCTCAGCAAATAATGAAAACACAGGCCATTTCAATATTAATTTAGGTTACAAAAAATGGGCCTTTTTAACCAGTGCCAGCTATACAGATTTTGATGATTTACGTATGGGTGCTCATGGCCCTTCAGATTATTTGCGTCCAGAATTTGTTTTAACTACCAATAACACAGACCAAGTTATTGCCAACACAAACCCTAAAGAACAAAAATATACTGGATACAATCAACTTAACTTAATGCAAAAAGTGCGCTATCAGCCCTATAAAAACATAAGTTTTGATTTAGGTTTGTATTACACCACAACATCAGATATCCCAAGATACGATAGGTTAATACGTTACCGAGACAACACGCTACGTTCGGCAGAATGGTATTACGGGCCTCAAAACTGGTTTATGTCTAATTTAAACATTACCAAACTTAGTAGCAGCTCAAATTTATACGATAAAATTATAGCATCAGTAGCCTATCAAAATTTTGAAGAAAGCCGCATTGACCGCAACTACCAATCATTAACCCGAAACATTAGAGAAGAGCGTTTAAACGCCTACTCTTTAAACATAGATTTTGAAAAAACCTTTAGCCCAAAAACGCAGTTTTTTTACGGTGTAGAGTACATTTATAACCAAGTAAACTCAAAAGGTTTAGAAGAAAACATAAACACCACCACAACAACACCAACAGTATCTAGATATCCTGATGGTGCCAGTTGGCAATCGGCAGCAGTGTATAGTAGCATTAAATACAAACCCAACACTAAATTTGTATTTCAATCTGGTTTACGGTATAACCATATAGTTTCAAAAGCCAATTTTGAAGCCAACAACACTTACTTAAATTTACCTTTCAACAGGGCTAAAAACAACGCTAGCGCCTTAACAGGTACCGCTGGTGTAAGTTGGTCTCCTAATGATATTATTCAATGGAAATTAAACGCCTCTTCGGCATTTAGAGCACCTAATATTGATGATATTGGAAAAGTTTTTGACTCTGAACCTGGCTCTGTTGTAGTACCTAATGAAAACCTTAAGCCTGAATATGCTTACGGAGCAGATCTTGGCTTAAAACTAGATTTTAACAACAAAGTTGTTTTAGATTTGAATGCTTATTACACCTATTTAGATAATGCTTTAGTACGAAGAGATTTTTCGCTAAATGGCCAAACAACCATTATGTATGACGGCCAATTAAGCAACGTACAAGCCATACAAAATGCCTCAAAAGCATGGATTTATGGTTTTGAAGCTGGCTTGCTTGTAAACCTAACTAAAAACCTAAATTTAAACACACAATACAATATTATAGGTGGTACTGAAGAAGATAATGCTATTGAAGTACCCATACGTCATGTGTCTCCTAATTTTGGTAATGCGCACTTAATTTACACAAACAATAATTTTAAAGTTGATGCGTTCGTTAACTTTAATGATGAAATAGCTTTTGCCGATTTAGCACCTTCGGAAGTTGAAAAAGATTACATATATGCTGCCGATGCTAACGGTAACCCTTACAGCCCATCATGGTACACACTCAATTTACGCACACAATACCACATAGGGCAATCTACATTATTAACAGCTAGTTTAGAAAACATTACAGACCAACGCTATAAAACCTACTCATCGGGTATTGCAGCTGCTGGCCGTAATTTTATTCTATCATTAAAATATAGTTTGTAATAAAAACGCACTTAAATTTAACTTATTAATGCTACCTCTTTACAGCTTTACGGCTAATTTCAACACCATTTGATAAGGTTACTTTAGCCACAAATACGCTATTTTGTAATTTTGATACATTGTACGTTTCTGTGCTGCTATTACCGTTAAAGTTATACAAGGTTCTACCTAAAACATCGTAAATTTTTACGGTTTTAATTGTTATATTATTGCTAGTGCTAAACTGTACAAAATCATCTTGTAAGGCCGTAATTTTTAAACTATTATTATTGGCAAGTGCTGTATTTGTACGCAATGCAGCATTGCTAAATACTATTTGAAAACGCTCATTAAACGTACCCGTTTCTGAAGTAAATGTATAATCAGACTCCGATAAATTATGCGTTTTCCCTAATAAATTATCTTTTAAATACACAGGGTTATTGGTTAAAAAATCGCCCTGTATTTTTGCTAAAGACAAGGTATAAAGCGTTGCAACATCAATACTAGTTTTAAAACCTAAAGCTATTTGCTCCTGTTCATTTAAACTGTTTGGTGCCTTACCTTGAATAACAAATGTTTTGTTTGAATTTTCTATTTGTGAATATAATGCAGCATATGTATTTGGGGCAATAATTTTTTTAGCATCATAAAAAGCACCATCGTCATTATTAGTTGCTCCTGAAACGTAAGCAACTAAAATTTGATTAAACACACCGTTATCTGATGTTAAGTTAATCCAAAACTTATTGTCTACTGAAACAGTTTTATTTTTTGCATTACCATTTTTAAAAAACGCACTGTTATCTGGCGAAAAACTTAAACGCCTCATGGCGTTATTGAATACAACATTACCAGAATTTGAAGGTGCACTATCAGAGAAAGACACAAAGAAACCCTGACCAGATGGTATAAAACCTGTTGTTGTTGTACCATCACCTCCTGTTGTTCCACCAGAGCCATTTTCAACAGCATAATCTGATATTGAGAAATTTAAGGCACTATTTCCATTTTCTGTTCCATTATAATCTGTGTTTTGAGACCAGAAATAAACAGCTCCGTCTAATGGACCAGCCGGATATAAATTTTGTGCCATAAACTCGTTAACACTTATTGCTGAAGGATACGGGTTTCCAATAAAATTCCAGTTAGAATCTAAATTACTAGTGTCATTTCTATCAACAGGTACTGTTACTACACCGTTATTAAAAGTACCATTAAACGAGTACCTATAGTTTACACCCGGAAAAGGTAACATAGCTGCTTCAGAGTGTGTTGCAGCGTAACCAACACCTGGTATCATAATATTAGTGCCACTTACCCATTGCCAATCATCACCTTCATCATCAATACCATCCTGCCCTGTAACAAATACATTACTATTGTTTGTTTCAGCTAATAAATCGTTAAAAAGTGCACCATTGTATGTAAATATTCTATCACTATCGGCATAACTTAACGCTGTACCAACTGTAACATTTGTAACTGGCGAACTCCAATACGTATACTCATACCAATTGTCTATTTCAGCCGTTAATTTATCAACTTGCATAATGCCATTATTTGTAACAATACCAGTATCATTATTTTGAATAAACGCACCATATGGTTGCACAACTATAGATGCACTAGCATCTACAATTACATCATTTTGTACCTCAACATAATCACCATCATCAATATTTAAATCACCAGAACTAACTGTAATTGAACACGCACTAAAACTACCATAAAGAGCTGTATCATAATTTGAAGCAATAATAACTTCGGTTGATAAATCTGGTGTCCCGTTACTCCAACCTGCATTCCAAGTTGTAGACGAGGTACAACATCCTATTGGGGCATCACCAAAACCAATCATATTTGTTCCGACAGCAATTGCATCAAAACGAATACTTGGGTCTGACCACCCTATTAAATCACCTGAACAAACACCATATTTAACTTGCAAATTATCATTTTCTGTACTAACTCCACTACCAGACCAAGATGCACCTGGATCTATTCCACATGTTCCAAAAGTATCTTGTAAAACTCCTCCTAAATATAATTGTAATGCATCATCACCATTAAAATCAAAACCATAATCTGTCACTCCTGATAAATTAACTCCATTTGTAATTGCATAAGCTGTTAAATCAGAGGTTCCTATAATCCAAACTTCATTAGCTCTTAAGGTTCCTGTTGTTATATTGGTTCCAGGCAAAGGTGTACATGTGGCTCCATTTCTTCCTAGATAAACCTGTAAATTATTTGCAGCAGAAAAAGTAATATCAACACCCGATGCATTAAATATTTCTAATCCTTTTGGAGTTGATCCAGAAGAAGTTTCAATATATTGGCTAATAAAAACTTCTTGCCCAAAACTAAAATTTAAAGCCAAAAGCAAGGTTATAATGGTGGTTAGTTGTTTCATGGTGTTAATTAGTTGTTTGTTGTTGTTAGGGTTTTATGTTTATACTTTTAAAACTGCTAATGCTTTTATATTTTTGGTGCTTATGCGGCAACAAAAAAATACATATACGGTACAAGAGGCTACAAAAAAACTAGAGCACTATTGCGCGTACCAAGAACGCTGCCATAAAGAGGTTAGGCAAAAGCTACAAGGTATGCACATGATACCCGAAGCTATAGATGTTATTATTGTACACCTATTAGAGCATAACTACCTTAATGAGGAACGTTTTGCCAAAACATTTGTTAGCGGTAAGTTTAGAATTAAGAAATGGGGGCGGCGCCGTTTAACTCAAGAACTTAAATTAAAGGACATTAGCAAAGTTAATATAAACCGTGCACTTGCCGAAATTACAGAAACGGATTACAACGAAGTTTTTAATACTTTAGCCGAAAAAAAAGCGGATAGTATTACCGAAACTAATATTATGAAAAAGCGAAAAAAACTTATTGATTTTTTGCTATACCGCGGCTGGGAACCGCATTTGGTGTACGAAAAAGCTAATGAACTGGTGCATTAATTTTTTTTTGAAATACATATCATTGCTGGCTTACGTTAACTACGCTTTTTTATTGCTTAAAGCTACGCTGTAAACTTGCGTGTTGTAACAACACAAACTATATTAAACAAAAAAAGATAGCTTTTGAAGCTATCTTTTTAATTATTGTTTTTACTTTATTTTAAATATTGAAACTTGCACCAAAACTCACAGTAAATTGGTTGTGAAGTTTTTCGGCAGGTGTTAAAGTATCACTATTATACTTTGCAAATGGTGCATTAAGCTCAGAATAAATACCAAAACCACTAGAAAAGAAATAACGTAAACCTAAATGCCCACCAAAGTTTTTTAAGCCAAGACTTAAACCTGGATACACATCAAAATTTTCATCTACATTAATAACGTTTCCTAAGTTGGCACTAAAACGCGCTCTTACATCAATTCTATCACCAAAATCGGCATCAATGGCTTCTTCAACACTTAAAAGGTATGTTGACGCTAAACCTATTGATATGTTTTCACCTATACCATAATCATAGGTTACATTAATACCTGTACCGTTGTCTTGAAAATTAGCGCCTACTTGAAATTTATTGTCTGTGTTACCAATAAAAGCCTGTGCATTAACAAATACAACGCTTAATAAAGCTACTACTAAAACTATGTTCTTTTTCATTATTTGGGATAATTAATTTTAAGCAGCAAATATACTACAACTTTTGTAAACCAAACCTTAAATATTTAAATGTTTATGTGTACGTGTAATGGCTTTTTGGTTTTTCCAATCTATCCATTTTTGGCCTTTTATTTTTCGCATAGCGTTATCAAAATGGCGCATTATAAGTATGTTGTAAAGTGCTTTACTAAAGTTTTTAGGGTTACGGGCTATGGCACGCAAACTCATTGAAAAGCCTGGTGTTATATATTTCATGTAATGCCAATAACCTTCTGGCATATATAAAATTTCGCCATGTTTTAGTTCGGTTTTATAGCCTTGTGCATGTTTTAATGCGGGCCATTTTTCAAAATCGGGATTACTAAAATCTATATCTTCGCGGGTTATTAGCGCGTGTGGTATTTTATACAGAAACTTATTTTGCTGTTGGTTAAATAAAATACACTGTTTTTTTCCTTCAAAATGAAAATGAAAAATGTTTGCCAAATCTATATCATAATGCATGAATGTATGCGAATTGGTACCACCAAAAAACAGCATTGGAATACCTTTCATGAGTTTTAGCCCAAAATCTGGAAACTTAAAATCTTTTTGTAACTGCGGAATTTCTTTTAAAATATTCCACAAAAAAATACGATATTTTGTGGGCTCGGTTTTTAGTAAATCTACATAATCGGCCATTTTCATTTTAGCATGTGGCTCATTAAAACCTTCTTTATAATCAACCGGTCTGTCATCATAAAGCGGCACCATAGTATTGCCAGCAATGGCTTTAATATAATTTAAATTCCATTTTTTGTATGCAGGCCAATCATCAATAAAACGCTCAATAACCACTGGTTTTTGTGGCTTAAAGTAGTTTTTTAAAAACTCTTGTTTGGTTATGGTTTTTACTCTTGGAACTTCTTGTAGGTTCAATTTCAATTTACTTAAAATTAATTGGCAAAGTTAAGTAAACGTTAAGTAACTACATTACTATTTTTTGTTTTGCCTGTATTTTAACGTACTAGTTACATTAATATTGGGTTAAAAAAACTAAAGCTGCTTAAAAAAGCAGCTTCGGTTAACAAATATATTTGTTGTTTTGGTTTTAGTTAAAATTATAGCGCAACCCAAATAACACATTGCTTGGTGGCATTGGCACTACACCAGACTCTATATAATCTGCATCAAAAATATTAGCTGCAGTTACAGTAAATTCTAACTGGTTTAGGTTTATAATTGCCGAGGCATCCCAAACATTATAGCTTAAGCCTTGGGTACGTTCGGCATGTTTATATACTATATTTAGGTTAATGTTGTTTGATACTTTTGCATTTAAACGCCCTGTAAAATGATGTTTTAATGAGTTTATTGAATACCTTGAAAACGGTATATTTAACGTGCCAACTTCATCTTCAATAAACGTATAACCAAAAGCTATATTTTGTGGTTTATTTGCTATTGTAAAGTTGTAACCTGCATTAAGCTCAAAACCTTTTGTGTACAAATCTCTTAGGTTTGTTGCGGTAAAAGGGTCATCTTCTAAAACCTTAACATAGTCTATTAATTTACTGGCATCTCTGTAAAAAAGAGCGAACGATGCGGTTAATTTTGGTGAAAAATATTTACCACCAAACTCTGCTGATAACGCCTCTTCTGGCTCTAAATTTTCATTTCCAACGGTGGCAGGATCTGCATAATACAAATCTGTATACGTTGGTATTCTGTACGTATAACCTGTGTTTGCATAAAGTTTAAAATTATTGGTTAGTTTGTAACCAACATCTAAACCAGGAAAGGCATGAAATTTAAAATCTGAAAAATAGGTTACAGCTACACCTGGTGTAATATCTAGTTTATTATTGAATATTTTAAACTGATGCTCTAAAAACATATTAGCCATAAACCTATTACGGTTTCCTAGGTTGTTACTTCTTATGTAAATTTTTGATACATCAACACCAAAACCTGTAACGCCTATTTTAGAGTTGTATGATGTATTAACCTCTGCCCCTATTTTGTTAGTTATATGAAGATTTCTATAAAAATTAGGCTCGTTTCGTCTTAACAAAAACATATCTTGATTACGTTTCCAGTAAACACGCGGTTTAATTTTTAATCGGTTTGATTTGAATGCTGTTGTAAAACCTAACAAACTGTTTTGTGTTTCTTCGTATTCGTTAAAAGTAGGATTGGTGGTATAAAAATTTTCGGCACCAAACTTTCTATCAAAAAACGTAGCAATCATTTCAATAGGTTGTTCGTTTTTATTGAACACACTCTTTAAAAAGTAGTTAGCGTTTTCATAATCTGAATTTACTCTATAACCTTCAGAAGTTAATTTACCAGCATGTATAATATGCGATGAATTTTCTAATGATGATCCCACAGTTACCGAACCATTTAACTGCCCAAAAGAGCCCGTTTCAAAATTTGCAGATACCGTGTTTTTTAACTGTTTTTTAGTTACAATATTTATGGCTCCTGTAAATGCATTTTGCCCAAATACACGGGCTGCTGGCCCTTTTATAATTTCAATACGCTCAATAACTTCTATGGGTAATGCAGCATTCATGGTGTGGTGCCCTGTTTGAGCATCGTCCATTTTTATGCCGTCTATTAACAACAAGGTTTGATCAAAACTACCGCCGCGAATGTATAAATCTGCTTGACTACCAGCGGTACCTCTTCGGCGAATATCAACCCCTGCTACTTGCTGTAATAATTCTGCTACTGTTGTTGCGGCACTGTTTTTTATATGCGTTGCTGTAATAACTTCTATGGTTCTAGAATTTTCTTTAAAAGGTAAATCTATTCTGGTTGAAGCAATTAAAACGGTATCAAGTTTTTGATCTTGCGGTGTTTGTTGTGCAAAACCAGTTACCGTTAATAATGCTAAAAATGCTGTAAAAACTACTGTTGTTTTCATGTATTAAAATTGATAATTAAAAAAGCGGTGCAAAATTCGTAACTTTCCGGACGATTATTATAGTCCAGTTTTAAAACAATGAATAGTCCGGTTGTAAATATTTTAGAACAGTTAATAACAATTGAAAAAACAAGCACTAACCCTGTTTACATTCAAATTGCACAACAAATTATAAATGCCATTCAGCGCGGGTATTTATTAAAAGGCACCGTATTACCCGGAACACGTACCTTTAGTAATTTATTAAAAATACACCGCAATACCGCCGTGGCTGTTTATGATGAGTTGGCATCACAAGGTTGGGTAGAAATTATACCAAACAAAGGTACGTTTGTATTAGTGCCTAAACAAAACAACACGCCTATTAAGGCTGCTGCCCAACGTAATATTGATAATGCCTATGAATACTCTAAAACTACCGGATTTCCGTTTCAGCAATCATTACATTTGGCTTCAACTACCGAAAAAACCAATGCAAAATTTATAATTAATGACGGCAAGCCCGATTTACGGTTACATCCTGTACATCAATTTTCACGATGGTATAGTGCCGTAATGAAACGTAAATTGGTTGTTAATAAATGGAATAACGCCAATGCTTCAGCTTCAATTTTTGAAACACATATTTGCAATTACTTAAACGCCACACGAGGGTTTCACATAAAACCAAACAACTTTATGAGTACCCGAAGTACTGAAATGAGTTTGTACATTGTATCTCAAATTCTTATAAAACCAAATGATATTGTTTTAGTTGGTAATTTAAGTAATTATGCAGCAAATATGATTTTTCAGCAAGCCGGTGCAATAATAAAAACAATTCCTGTTGATACTGATGGTTTAAACATTGAATACATTAAAACGCATTTTATAAAACACAGTATAAGGTGCGTTTATATTTGCGCCAATAGGCACTACCCAACCACACAAACCCTAAGTGCTAAAAGGCGTTTAGAGCTTTTAAACTTAGCAAAAACCTACAAATTTGCTATTATTGAAGATGATTTTGATTATGATTTTCAGTTTGAAGGTTCTGCCATGTTACCTATGGCTAGTGCCGATGTTAATGGTATGGTAATTTACTTGGGTAAATTAGGGCAGTCATTATTTCCTAGTTTTCAAACAGGATTTGTAGTAGCACCTGAAAATTTAATTGCTGAAGCCAAAAACTATTTACAGCTACTTGATGAACAAGGTGATATTATACAAAAACAAATGCTAGCCGAATTAATTGATGAAGGTGAAATTTACAGGCTCACTAAAAAAAACGTAATTGTATACAAACAGCGCCGTGATTGGTTGTGCCAATACCTTTATGCTTATTTCAAGAATAAGATATCATGGGAAATTCCAAACGGTGGTTTAGCTATTTGGTTGCAATTTAAACCTAAAATTTCATTGATAAAACTGGCTGAAGCTAGCCAAAAACAAAATGTATTTTTACCAAAAACCATTTTATACCAAGATAAAAATACTTGTGCCATCCGTTTTGGTTTTGGGCACCTAAATGAAAAAGAAATTAAAACGGTGGCTGAAAAACTGTGGCTTTCCTACTGCAATGTGGTAAATTAACAACATTATTTAAATGTTACTATTATATAAATTGTACTTTTGAATTTAACCTAAGCATTTATATTATGAAACATTTTTTTATTGTTATTGTATTTTTAATATCATATTCTGCCCTATCTCAAAACAACCATATTGTTAAAACTGAAGATGGCCGTCGTGTTTTACTTAAAGCCGATTTTACTTGGGAATACATTGATTTAGAAGCCCCAAAAAACACACAAACCAGCATTATTGCTAAAAACAGTAATACTTGTAATTTACCAGCAGATTTTAACGAGCCAAAACTTGATAAAAAAATACAAACACAATTAAAAAAGGGGCGCGCAACCATAAACCACATAAAAAAACGTGTTGCTAAAGATTACAAATGCACTGTTAATGATGTTATACTCATATCAGTTAAAGAAAGTAAAGCCACCGCTATATATAATTTTTGTGCTAACGGCACCAAAACAACATATAAACGCACGGGGCACAGTTTTGCAAAAAAGTTAGATATTTTTTAGAAATTACACTATGCAAAACAGGTTAAAAGTTTTTATAAAATACCCAAATAAAAAAAGTGTTTTCACAATACTTAAAGAGGTTATAATTCTAGCAATTAAAAAAAGAGAAATACCGTATTACTATTTTAAATTTTTATACAGAAAAGATGCCAAAAATTTTCTTGAACACCTTAGCTTAAAAGAACAACAAAAACTACAAACCCACAAAAAACTGCATAATCCGGCACTTACAAATGCCGTAAACAACAAACTGTTTTTTGCTTTAATGAGTAGGTTAAACAACATTAAAACACCAAAACTTATTGGCCACAACTTTTATAACAGCTTTTTTTACAATGGTCAATTACACAATTTAAGCACGCTAACATCTGCTATTAAAACATTTGAACTTATTTTTAATACAGAAAACATTGAAGCTATTTTTGTAAGACCTCCGGCAGATTATGGTGGCAGAGGCTGCTTTAAAATAACAGCTAAAAATTACAAAGAAGAATTAAAAGAAAAATATCATAACACTATAGTTAATGGCAATTTTGTATTTACTGAAATTATTAAACAACATGAATTAATTAATAAAATACACAGTAACTCATTAAACACCCTAAGAATTATAACTGTTATAACACAAGAAGGTACTACCAAAATTGTTGCTGCTATTATTAGGTTTGGTGTTGGAAATAGTATTGTAGATAACTCTGCATCGGGTGGTTTTTTTGTTGGCATTAATATTAATGATGGCACATTACAAAAACACGGCTATTATTTTCCAGAATATGGCGGACACCTAATAACAAAACACCCCGATAGTAATATTACATTTGAAGGTTTTAAAATACCTTATTTTAAAGAAGCCTGCAACACTGTTATTAATGCGGTTAATTATTTTCCTGATAGGTTAATTGGTTGGGATATTGCAATTACACCAAACGGCCCTGTAATTATTGAAGCAAACACATCGCCACACTTACAATCAATGAACATGATTACTAACGGTTTTTTACAAAACAAACACATAAAAAGTTTACTACATGAGGTAGACTAACCACTACTTTTAAAAATAAACTATTTTACCTTGTTGCTTGGTTGCAGCTTTGTTTATCCATTTATTATAGCCTTTTTCTCTAGCATCTAGTAAATCTGTATTCAACTTTTCTGCAATAAAAAGGCCTTTTTCAATAGATAATTCATAATCTTTTAAAGCCATTAAATTTAATATCCCATTTTTTTCATACCATAAGTTTACTAAATAATAGCCACTGTTTTTATATACTGAAACATACTCAATATCTTTTAAAACTTGCCAAACCTCTTTGTATCTGAACCTTCCTATTCTATACTGATGCTGTATTTTATTTTCTTGTAAGCTTATATGAATACTATGAGATGCTATAGCCATAAAACTTGAAAAAAATATAATTAACAGTAGTAAAACTAGCAACACCAATATTGTATGTTTTTCAGGATGCTCTAATATGTTTTTATACTTAAGTAGGTAAAATGTATATGTAAAAAATAAAGCATATATAAACGAAACTACAACCCTATTAATTAAAGGTTTACTAGGTTCTTCAATAATCAAATCTGTTTTTATAGCCATCAAAACAAATATATAAAAAAGCATATCTTTATCCTGTAAATTTAAACCACACTTTTGCAAACAAACATAACATATACACGCGCTTCAACTAAAAATGAATTACTTCAAATTTTAGAACTTCAAAAAGCCAATTTAATAACAAACGTTTCTGAAACCGTAAAACAAAAAGAAGGCTTTGTAACCGTGCATCATTCTTTTGAAATTTTACAAACCATGAACACCGTTTGCCCACATATAATTGCAAAGCACAAAAACAACGTGGTTGGGTATGCGCTTACAATGGTTAAAGATTTTAAAAATGATATTGATATTTTAAAACCTATGTTTAACCACATTGAAACCACTGTAAACGCCAACCTAAACTACATAGTTATGGGGCAAATTTGTATTGATAAAAATTTTAGAGGCCAAGGTGTTTTTAAAGGACTTTACAACCACATGACACATACCCTTAAAAACCAATTTAGTTGTATTATTACACTTATTGATAGTAAAAACATACGCTCAATAAATGCCCACAAAGCAGTTGGATTTAAAACTTTAAAAACATTTTCGCAAGACGAAAAAAATTTAAATCTGGTTATTTTAAATTTTTAAAAACACCACAAACAATATCATTTTCTTGTATCTTTACGGCCTATGTTTGCACTAATAGATTGTAATAATTTCTATGCTTCATGCGAACGTGTTTTTAACCCTAATTTACAAGGAAAACCCATTGCTATACTTAGTAATAATGATGGTTGCGTAATTTCACGTAGTGATGAAGCCAAAGCTTTAAATTTGCCTATGGGAGCTCCTATTTTTAAATGGAATAGTTTCTGTAAAGCAAATAACATTACCGTGTTATCATCTAACTATCCGCTTTATGGTGATATGAGCAGCAGGGTTATGAATATACTAAAACAATTTACACCCGATGTTGAAGTATATAGCATAGATGAAGCCTTTGTAGAATTTAAAGGTTTTGAAAACTACAACCTTAACAATTACGGACATCAAATGCGAACACGCATTTTAAAATGGACAGGTATACCAACCTGCGTAGGCATTGCGCCCACCAAATCGCTTAGTAAAATTGCCAATAAAATAGCCCGAAAATTCCCAAAAGAAACCGGTGGTATTTATGTAATTGATTCTGAAGAAAAACGCCTAAAAGCCTTAAACTGGATTAACATAGAAGATGTTTGGGGTATTGGCCGGGGTTTTCACAAAAGCCTTAGCGCTAAAGGCTGCAAAAAAGCCATACACTTTGTAAATTTACCCGATACTTGGGTACGCAACAACTTTGGCACCACAGGCTTCAAACTAAAAAAAGATTTAGAGGGTATACCCCAAATAGCACTTGATGAGCCTACAAACAAAAAAGCCATTGCAACAACACGTAGTTTTGATTTTTCATACAACAACATAAACTACATAAAAGAACGCATTGCAACATTTGCAGCTACCTGTGCCGAAAAACTACGCAAACAACACTCTAGTTGTTACGTAATTTATGTAACCCTTAGTAGTGATAGGCACAAAAAAAACACAGAACAACACCGTGGTAGTGCTGTTATAAACCT
Organism: Seonamhaeicola algicola; assembly: GCF_007997385.1. Lineage (GTDB taxonomy): Bacteria > Bacteroidota > Bacteroidia > Flavobacteriales > Flavobacteriaceae > Seonamhaeicola > Seonamhaeicola algicola. The sequence goes on along the minus strand of NZ_VOSC01000012.1, from coordinate 547,011 downwards.
ACCTTACCCAACAAACTCATCGTTAGTAATTAGTACAGAGGCTGTAAAAGCAGTAACCTCAATTTTTAAAAAAAACATTAAATACAAAAAAGCAGGCGTAGTAGTATCAGGCTTAGTGCCAACCAATAATTTTCAGCTTAATATGTTTAAAAAAGAAAACCCCAAGCACCAACCTCTCATGCAATCAATAGATAAGCTAAACAACAAATACGGACACTATAAAATAAAATTAGCTAGCCAAGATTTAAAACGCACCTGGAAAATGCGGCAAGAACACCTTTCACCCAAATACACAACCAATATAAAAGATATTATTGTGGTAAAATAATTAGTATCTTTATGGCATTACCGCAAGGGTTTACTTTAGGTTTGAATACCTAACGCAAAATAACACGAGAGAATAAATGATATTACATAAATCTGCAAATTTAACCTTCTTCACACCCGAAGACGCTCATGATGATGCCTTAGGTGCCTTATTTATTGATGCTGGAATTTCAGCAGGGTTTCCATCACCTGCCGAAGATTTTAAAGAGCAACGCCTATCATTAGACAAAGAACTTATTAAAAACAAAGAAGCCACATTTTTTGCACGTGTTAGCGGACAATCTATGATTGGCGCAGGTTTAGATGACAACGATTTACTAGTAATAGACCGCAGTATTGAACCTGCAAACAACAAAATAGCTGTTTGCTTTTTAGATGGTGAGTTTACCGTAAAACGCCTAAAAGTAGAAAATAACGAGGTATGGTTACAACCAGAAAACCCTAATTATCCAATAATTAAAATAACTCCAGAAAATGAATTTGTTATTTGGGGCATTGTAACTAATGTTATTAAAAAGGTGTAAAGGCTAAGTTGTTGTTTCTAAACACATTTTTAATAATGCATATGCTTTTGTAATATGCCCTTCAACCGTTTTAATAGTAATGTTTAAATTTTCGGCAACTTGGGCACGCTTTAAACCCGAAATTTTACTTTCTACAAAAACCTGTTTACACTTACCTGGTAACAATTCTATACAAGATTTCATTTTAGTAATCTTATCTGTTTTAATTGTAGTATCTGTTTCAATAGCTCTCATTACTGCAGTGTGGTAATATGAAGATAGCATTTCATCATTTCGCTGTTGCTTTCTATAACTATCCATAAGCGTATTATAAGCAGCTCTATAAAGATAACTTTTTAATGATTTTTTAACAGATAAGCGTTTTCTTTTATGCCATAATTTAATAAAAACATCTTGAACCGTATCTTCAATCTTTGCGTGGTCTGAGGTATAACTTTTTAAGTACACACAAAGGTTCTCGTAGTATGTTTTATACAACTGTTCAAAAGCACTTTGATCGCCTTTTTTAATACGTTCTAATATGATATTTTTATCTTTCAGCTTAACTAAAATATTATGTTTTTGTAATACAAATGTTAAAAAAATAAATTAAAACCAAGGGGGTTTTAAAAAATTTACGTCATTACCATAAATAAGCTTACAAAAAAATGAACCAAAAAAAAATAGATAGAATTATTGTTAAATTAATAGATAATACTATCTCTGAAAAAGAGTCTGAAATACTTAAAGCTTGGTTACAAAACAAAGCCAACCTTGAATATTTCAACGCATTTGTAGAAGTTAACCATTTAACCAATGCGCTTCACAAATTTCCTTATACCAATGCGCTAAATAAAAGCTTACAGCAAATTAACAAAAAACGTTTACATGTTAAAAGGTTATTTAGGTACGGCATTGCAGCATCTGTAATTGCACTACTTGGTTTTGGTTATTTTATGCTAAACAATAATACAAACAGTGTTAAAGTTGCTACACAAAACAACATACATGCTGGTACAAATAAAGCTACTCTAACTCTTGAAGACGGCAGTAAAATAGCCCTAGAAAAAGGGCAAAATTATATTAACAACAATATTAAAAGTAATGGTAAAGAATTAATTTACAGTACACCCGCTACCACAAAACAAAGTATATCTTACAATTATTTAACCATTCCAAGAGGCGGACAATTTTTGGTAAACCTATCAGACGGTACTAAAGTTTGGTTAAATTCAGATTCGCAATTAAAATACCCAACAAATTTTATTGAAGGAGAAACCAGAACTGTAGAGCTTGTATATGGCGAAGCTTATTTTGATGTATCACCAAGTACTATTAACAATGGCACTAAATTTAAAGTATTAAACAACCACCAAACTATTGAAGTTTTAGGAACAGAATTTAATATAAAAGCCTATAAAGAAGACACACATATTTTAACCACTTTGGTTGAAGGAAAAGTAATGGTTACTAACCATACAAATAGTACCGTTTTAAAACCCAATCAGCAATCAATAATTACCCCTAACAACAACAAAATTATAGTAAACACCATTAATGTTTACAATGAAATTTCGTGGAAAGACGGCGTATTTAGCTTTAAAAACAAGCCTTTAAAAGAAATAATGATGGTTTTATCTAGATGGTATAATGTTGATGTAAACTTTAAAAACAAAAATATTGAGCATGAGCTTTTTGGAGGCTCTTTTGATAAAACACAAAATATAGAAGAAATTTTAACAATGATACAAAACGCAACAAATATGTCTTTTATTATTCAAAATGGACAAGTAATTATAGAATAATAAAAAGGGAAAAGGAACAGAGTTTAGACATCCTACCGTACCATTCTCAGTTCCTTTTTAAGGCGTATTTAATTAATTAAATGTTTAACTAACTAAAAACACTCAAATTTATGAAAATTAAATTTATTCGAGTTCCTATAAAATATAGGAAACAACTCTCTTTGATGCTTATGAAAACTCTCATTTTTTTATTTTGCGCCTTATCCTTTGGGTTTAATTCTAACAACAGTTTTTCACAAAATATCAAAATAAACATTGATAAAGAACAAGAAATATCTGTTATAGAAGTTTTTGAACTTATAAAAGAAAAAACAAATTATAGGTTCATTTACAAAACCGAAGATTTTAAAAATGCCCCAGAAATTCACTTAAAAAAAGGCACTATAACAGTTCATAACTTACTATCAAAAAGCCTATCGTTTAGTAATTACGTGTATGAATTAACACCTAATAAAACAATTGTTTTAAAACAAAAAGAGTTTATTAGGCAAGATGTTTACCAGCAACAAATAAAAGGTACTGTAACCGATAAAAACGGAGCACCACTACCAGGTGCAAACATAACTATTACAACTGCCAGTGGTGATTTTATTAAAGGTGTGGCTTCAGATTTTGATGGCGGCTTCACCGTTACAGCCTTAAAAGGCCATATTATTAAAGTATCTTTTATTGGTTTTTTAACTCAAGAGTTTGTGGTAAACAACCAAACCGAACTTAATGTAGTACTCCAAGAAAATGCCAACAAACTAGACGAAGTTGTACTTAGTACGGGTTACCAAAAAATTTCAAAAGAACGCACTACTGGCTCGTTTGAAAAAATTAACCAAAAAACACTTGGCATAAAAACCACTCAAAATGTATTTGATAAAATTGAAGGTGAAGTTGCTGGGGTTTTATTTGATACTAATGGAGGTAGCTCTGCAATTATTAGAGGTATTAGTACTATAAATTCTGTAAGCCAGCCTTTAGTGGTTGTAGATGGGTTTCCTATAGAGCAAGGTTTAGAGACTATAAACCCCAACGATGTAGAAAGTATAACCATTTTAAAAGATGCAGCTGCGGCATCTATTTGGGGTATTAGAGCGGCTAACGGTGTTATAGTTGTTGTTACCAGAAAAGGTGAAAGAAACAGCAAAACCATGGTTAATTATTCATCAAACTTTTCAATAACTCCACAAACTGATTTACACGAACTTCCCTATGCATCAACAGCTAGTTTTTTAGAGTTTGAAAAACACATGGCTGATAATGCTTGGAGAAACCTACCTAATGCCTTTAATCCTTCTAACATAAGCGAAGGGCTAAACACATACCTTCTTTTAAATAACGGTAACATTACCCAGGCTGAAGCTGATGAAACAATAAACAGACTTCAAAATATTGACAGCAGGCAACAGTTTGAAGACTTGTTTCTTTCTAACCAAACTTGGATACAACATAATTTAAGTGTTGGCGGTGGCGGCGCTAATAGTAGTTATCAAGCATCCATAGTATACAATCAAAATAAGAACGATAATTCTCTTTTAAATAATAATAGTGATCAAATTATTGCTAACATAAGTAATCAAATAGACATTTCACCAAAACTTACTTTTACTGGTAGAATAAACTATTCGCATACAAGAAATAAGTTTAACGGTATGTCTATAGGAGATGCACAAGGTTTAGATCAATATCAAAATATAATTGATGAAAACGGTAATTACTTAACACAATCGCAAGGGTTTTATCAAGAATTTAAAGATGCTCGTAGCGTAGAAAATGGATACCCTTATAACTGGGATTATAATTTACTACAAGAGTTTGAGAATAAAAACAACAAATCAACCTTTTCTCAAATACGTTTACAGGCTGCTTTAAAATATAACATAACAAATTATTTATCTGTTGAGGGACGTTATCAGTATGAAGAAGGCGCTTCAAAAACCAGAAATTTGTATAACGAAAACACTTTTTTTGTTAGAAATTTAATAAATACCTATACAACAACTGCCACAGGTAGTGCCGTTAGTGCTATACCTGAAGGTAGTATTTTAGATAGATCAAACTTCAATCAAAACGCTCAATCTGGTAGGTTACAATTAAACTACAACCAATCATTCAACAACAACTTACATAACATTACAGCCATTGGTGGTTACGAGGTTAGAAAAGTTATGTCTAACAGCAACAGCAATAGGCTATACGCGTATGATGATCAATCGTTAGATTTTGCAAAAAACATAAATTATGCTGATTTGTTCCCTACGGTGTACTTTTTTGGAGAAAGACAAATACCATTTATTGACCGAATTACAGAAGCAGAAAACAGATACATATCTTATTACGGTAATGCTGCATATGCTTTTGACAGAAGATATAGTTTAACCGGCAGTGTACGTTTAGATGATGCTAACCTTTTTGGTGCCAGTAAAAAATACAAAAACATTCCGTTATACTCTATTGGTGGTAAATGGGCCATACATAATGAAAACTTTTTTAATAGTAAAACCATTAATAACCTATCACTTAGAGCCACTTACGGTAGCAACGGTAATGTAAATAACAGTACAAGCCCATTTGTACAAGTTGGTATTTCTAGTGATCCGTTTACGGGCAACCAATACGGTTTTATTTCTAACGTAAAAAACCCAGAATTAAGGTTAGAAAAAGTATATGTAACTAACCTTGGTTTAGATTTTGGTTTGTTTAACAACCGAATTAACGGTAGTATAGAGTATTATAATAGAAAAAGTGAAGACCTGTTATCTAACGTTATTTTCCCATCAATACTTGGGTTTAACTCTGCTCTAATTAATGCCGGTGAAATGGAAAACAAAGGTCTAGATATTTCTTTACGAGGCTTAGTAGTTGATGCAAAAGATTTTAAATACAACACAACGTTAAATTTTAGCTACAACAAGAATACGGTAACTAAAGTTGATGTTCCTAATGACACACCATTTGCCTACACTATTACTCAAACACCCCTAGTAAACACACCATTACGCTATTTATACAGCTACCAATATGAAGGGTTAAATGACGAAGGTGATCCTTTATTTTTAAATGAAAATGGTGATTTAGTTAATGAAGACATTAACGTTGTTGAAGCTTTAAAATATGAAGGTACCACACTGCCTAAATATTATGGCAGCTGGATAAACCAATTCACCTACAAAGGGTTTACTTTAAGAGCCTTAACAACCTTTAAATTGGGCCATGTATTTAGAAACACTAATTTCTTAGACTACGCAGAACTTCCTAATAGGTTTGGTGGTAACCACTACATACATGAAGACTTTGAAAGCAGGTGGCAAAACCCAGGTGATGAGTTAACAACCACAATTCCTAGAATACCTACTACAAGAGCAGATGCTAGACTAGATGCATATTTAACATATTACAGGTACGGTAGTCAAAACATAGATGATGCTTCACACATACGCTTAAAAGAAGTTGTTTTATCATACAATTTAAACCCTAAAACAACCAGCGCTATTGGCTTTAACAACCTAAGCTTCAATGTGCAAGCCAGAAATTTAGCATTAATAAATTTCAATAAATGGAATGTAGACCCTGAAAGCTTCATTTTTTCACAAAGACCAACTTTTACGGTTGGTATAAATGCTAACTTTTAAATAATAAACTCATGAAACATACTATATACATACTTTGTCTTGCGCTTTTAGTGTTTTCTTGTGATAGAGAAGAATATTTAGACATTCAACCAAAAGGTCAAGTAATTCCCACTAAAATTAATGATTATAGGCTACTTTTAGACCAAACCGACGTATTTGGTGTTGATGGCCTACAAGTAATATCCCCTGGTTTTGTTAATACAGCTGCTAATACAGAATTAGCAAGTGATGATGTTATGATTACCGATAACCTTCTTAGTTTTTATCCTGAAGGAGATGTTGGTACAAATACCTTCACTTGGAATGATAACATTTACACACCAGCACAAGAAGATCCAGATTGGTCTGCACTTTATGGCCAAATATATGTTACCAATATTGTGTTAGAAGAAATTTTAAACACAACCGACGGTACTTTAGATGAACAAATGGCGCTAAAAGCCGAAGCATTAGCACATAGGGCTTTTGCATATTTTTACCTTGTAAATTTATATGGTAAGCATTACAACCCAACCACAGCCGATACTGATTTAGGCGTACCTTTAAGACTCACAAGTCAATTAACAGGCCTTCAGTTTCCACGTGCTACAGTAAAAGAGGTATATGAACTTATTTTGAACGATTTAAACGAGGCTGTTTTATATTTACCCGATACCCCAGAGCTAGTACATCGTCCATCTAAAGCGGGTGTTTATAGTTTATTAGCAAGAGTTTATTTATACATGGGCGATTATGAGAATGCTCTTAACGCTTCAAATGATGCATTAGCTTTATCAAACACGGTAGTGGATTTTAACACCTATCCAGATTGGTTTTTCCCTGGCATTGCAAGACAAAGTGATAAACCACAAGAAGATCCAGAAATTATTTGGCACAAAGCATCAAATGCAACGTATAGTTTTACAATAGCTTCTGATGATTATTTAAGCCTTTTAGAAGACAATGACCAACGTAGACGAACATTTGCAGGCCCTGAACTTTACGGACTTACTGGACCTGAGAAAATTTATGCCGTTGGTTTTATAAGAAACTTTAAACCTATTGGGCCTTCTACGCCAGAAATGTATGTTACCAGGGCAGAATGTTATGCAAGATTAAACAATTTAGATGCCGCCTTGGCAGATTTGAATACACTACGCGAAAAACGCATGGATACAGGTAAATTTACACCTCTATCTAGCACAGATCAAGCTGAAGTACTGGCTTGGGCAAAAAGAGAAAGACGTTTAGAGCTTATAATGAAAGGGCATCGCTTCTTCGATTTAAAACGTTATAATGTATTTGATACACCTACTATAGATATTACACACACGTACAATGGCACTACATATACATTGCCTGCAAACAGCAATAATTGGGCTTTACCAATAGCTCAAAAATATATTTCGCAAAACCCTGAAATTGGCGAAAATATAAGAGATTAAAAAGTTTTCTAATTCCTTTTAAGCTTAAGAAGCTAAATAGCAATTACGCTATTTGGCTTCTTTCATCAAAAAAAACGAAGCTTTATAAAGGTTTAAATTTTATTTAAAACCGCTTCAATAATTCCATTATTTATGAAAAAAATAACAATAAAACTATTGTTTCTTTTTTTGATAATTACAGCTTGTAACACAAAAAAAGAAACACCATTAAGCACCTGTAAAATAGAAGTACATACTAGTGGTGTTGGCACAGGTGAAATATCTATTGCTCCCTACCAACGCGTTCAAAGTATGGAAGAATACAATAAATTTACCATAAAAGATTCTTTAAAAAACAACGTATCAATTATTGAAATAGATACAACCCAAGCTTTAAGACGTGTAACCCTAAGGCATAACAACAAAACTTACAGCACCCAACTTTTTACTGGTGTAGGAACATATAAATTAATTATTGAAAACGATAGTCTTATTGTTGAAGGCACACCAAAACACAATGAGTTTTTAAAAATTAGTAACGCTTTAGGAATAGCTAAAATGGAACGCTTAAAATACAAAAAAGACCCAACCGAAGCCGAAACTAATTTTATAAACAATTACGCCAATAAACTTATTGAAACCATTAAAAAGCACCCAGAAAATGTGGCACTAGCGCAAACGGCTTATGCGCAATTTTGGAGTGCAGATGCAACAACATTAGATAAAGTTATAAATAGTTTTGATGTTAGTTTACTCAACAATTACTTTTTAGAACCCTTGGTGGAACGTCGTAAAAATTTAGACTTAGTAAAAGTAGGGCAACCAGCACCAAATTTCACATTAAAAAGTATAGAAAATAAAGACATTTCATTATCAGATTATAAAGGTAAACATCTTTTAATAGATTTTTGGGCCTATTGGTGTGGGCCATGTATTAAAGGTTTTCCTGAATTAAAAGAAATAAGAAAATCATATTCTGAAGAAAAGCTAGCCATTTTAAGTATTAGTACAGATAAAAATTACGACAAGTGGGTTGAAGCTGTAAAACAACACAAATTACCATGGCCACAAGTTATAGATGATGCTAATTTACCTGTTGATGTTGGCTCTAAATATGCTGTAGTTGCTATTCCGCATTTAATATTAGTATCACCCGAAGGAAAAATAATTTACAAGCACCAATACACCGATAATTTAACAGATGAATTAGCAAAAATTTTAAACTAAAATAAAAATGAAAAAACTTCTTTTAGCATTTAGTATAGCATTTAGTGTAGTTGCATGTAAACAAACCCAAACTAAACCAGTAGATTATATTGTGATTTCTGGAAAAATTGATAATTCAAATCAAAAAAATATCACCTTAACTAGTGATTTAATGTTTGATGTAAACCCGAACCCAAAACACAGTATTAAAATTTCTGAAGATGGTACATTTAGAGATACATTAAACATATTAAACGGTATCTATTGGTATGCCCAAGGCAACAATAAAATGACTCTGCATCTTTACAATGGCGCAAACCTTAGCATTAACTATAACGCAAATAATTTCAAAAATTCATTAAAACTAAATGGCGAAGGTTCAGGAGTTGCTAAATACCATGTAAAAAAAGATAGCATTGTAAACAATGCTTATAAAAACCCAACTGGAAACGCAAGTATTTTTTCATTACAAGAAGCTAATTTTATTTCTAAAATAAACAGTATAAAGGCCAGTTTAGAAACAGCATTATCAAACACAGATAGTATACCAAACAGTATAAAAAACAAGGAAAAAAGAGCTATAAATTATCAATACATAGATTTTATTGCTAGGTACAAAAATGTATACCCATACTTAAGTAAAGATTCTACATACACACCTTCAAAAACTTTAACAAAGACTTTAGATACTTTAACTTATGATAGAGATGAAGATTTTATGTTTTCAAGATTGTATCAATACCAATTGTTTAATTTTTATAAGGATATTACGGTAAAAAATACTAAAAAAAACAATCCTCCTATATTAGAGCGCTTAAAAGTTTATAATACCATCCCTAGTGAATTCATTAAAAATAAAATGTTGTTTTATGAAACTAACACAGGTTTACCTAGAGAAGATGTATTAGAACCGATTTATAATTATTATGCAACAAATGCTACTAATGAAACTGATAAAGCAACTATAACAAAACTTTATAATGAACTAAAAGTTTTAAGTAAAGGACAGCCATCACCAACGTTTGAAAACTACGAAAATCATGCTGGTGGATCCACATCTTTAAAAGATTTTAAAGGTAAATATGTTTACATTGATGTTTGGGCAACTTGGTGTGGCCCATGTAAATACGAAATTCCTTTTTTGGAAAAAGTAGAAAAAGAATTTCACAATAAAAACATTGCCTTTGTAAGCATATCTGTAGATACTAAAAAAGCTTACAACACATGGAAAAACATGGTAACTAATAATAATATGGGAGGTGTGCAGCTTTTAGCAGATAAAGCTTTCAACTCAAAATTCATTAAAGATTATAAAGTAAATGGTATTCCTAAATTTATTTTAATAGATCCAAACGGTAACATAGTTAGCGCAAATGCACCAAGGCCATCAAGCAAAGAAATTAGGCCGTTATTAAACACACTACTAAACTAAATAGGTGCAGTTTTATAACCGTAATCTAAAATAAACTTTAACATTTTTATAACGAGAGGGTTTTAAAAATATAGCGTCATAGTTACGTAAAAATAAAAACAAAATAATGAAAAAAATTTTAACACTACTAGCAGTTGTACTAGTTTGCAACGTGTCATTTGCTCAAGGGGTTTCGTTTGAACATTCATCATTTAACGAAGCACTAGCAAAGGCAAAAAAAGAAAATAAATTGTTGTTTATGGATTGCTTCACTACGTGGTGCGGCCCTTGTAAATGGATGACAAAAGAAATATTTCCGCAAGAAGAAGTAGGCAACTTTTTTAATGAAAACTTTATAAGTATTAAAGTAGATATGGAAAAAGGTGAAGGTATAGATTTAAACAAAAAATATGGTGTACAAGCCTACCCAACTTTATTATTTATTGATGGTAACGGAAATGCCGTACACAAATTAGTAGGCGGTAAACAAGCTGAAGATTTAATTGAGGGCGCAAAATCTGCCTTAAACCCCAACTTACGAATTGATGTTTTAAAAGAAAAATACATAGCTGGCAATAGAGATTACAACTTTTTAACAACCTATTTAAAAGCTTTAAATGATCAATATGATAAAGAGAATGCTTCTATTGTAGCTAAAGATATTATTGCACTATCATCTTTAGATAAGTTTATAACAAAAGATTTGTTTTACATAATAGCATCAGCTCAATACCCATACAACTCAAAAGCTTACAATTATTTGCTTGAAAACAAATTACAAATAAAAGAAATAGCTGAAGATTATACTTACAACAGTGTTTTAGGAAGCCCCATAATGGCACACTTAAAAGCTTATGTAAAGAACTGTAAAAGTTTAAAAAAACTATATACCGAAATTGAAAGATGTAATAAACAGTTTGATATAAGTGGTTTCGGAGATATCTCAAAAAATTTAACTTACACTTTTTATATAGAGAATAATCAACTAAAAAAATGGTACAACGGTAAAATTGAAGATGTAGAAGCACTAAAAGGAGACCAAAAATACATATACGTTTATAACAGTATTTGCGATGAAATTTTAAGAACCCCAAAACTAGCTGCAGAAACATCAATTTTTAATGACTTTTTAAAGAAAGCTCAAGATTTTTCATCAGATAAAGAAACAGGAATTATAATGGGTAATTTAATGTTAGCAAAGCTATATTTACATAAAAAAGAAAAAGAAAACGCCTTAAATGCATTTAATGTTTTCTTTGAAGAAAATAAAAAAGCTGGCGGTAATAACACGCACCCATCAGTTACTAACTTAAAAAGGGCTATAGAAACTATTTAGAAAATTAGTTCACTTTCTTACTATAAAAAAACCATGCTATAGCGTGGTTTTTTTTGTAACTACTTAGTAATAATTACATAAATAAAACTAGGGTTTACTTCCATTATAACATGTACAACCAAATTAATTTTTAAAAAAACAACTACAAATAAGCAACTTCAAAAGTATTAAAAATATCAAATTATACTCAAGCTTAACACGTAACTAAAGCTTTAAAATAAAACACATAAACATTTGAAAACCAAAAATTAACACAAGATACAAACTATAAAATGTTATGAAAACCTTAAGTGAATGTTAACTTTTGCGGCGTGTTAAAAATTAACATTAGTTAGCTAAACCTGTTGTATAGTTTTGCCTGCTGAAAAAAACAAAATTTAAACAACAGAAATGAAAACAATGAACAAAATTTTAGTTTTAATAACTATAGTTTTATGCTCAGTATCAACCTTTTCCCAATCAACCAATGCATCAATTAAAGGAAAAATAACTGATACTAATAACGCGCCTTTATTAGGAGTAAACATCTTAATACAAAACACAGCTACAGGTTTTAAAACGGGTACCAACTCTAACATGGAAGGTGATTTTATTTTAAAACAATTACCTCTTGGCCCTTACACCATTACAGTTTCATACATAGGTTATAAAACCGTTACTCAAAATGATTTAGAATTAAATTTAAGTGATGAAATTGTATTAAATATTAATTTAGAAGAAAGCGCATATGATTTAGAAGCTGTTGTACTAAAAACCAGCGGCATGACAAAACGTATAAAACAACTAGGTGCTTCTACAAAAATTAGCAGTCAGCAAATTAAAAGCTTACCTGCAGAAGGTAGAAACTTTACACGTTTAACTAGCTTATCTCCACTACAAGGAGGCGGATCTTTAAACTTAGGAGGACAAAGAAGAACATCTACCAATATTACTATTGATGGAGCTAACGCGCGTAATACACTAACTGCTGGCGAAGTAGGCCGTGGCCCTTTTACCATTTCACAAGAAGCTATTAGAGAATTTGAAGTTTCCACTAATGATTATACAGTAACTCAAGGGCGTCAAAGTGGCGGTTCTTTAAATGCAGTAACAAAATCTGGAACAAATGAATTTCACGGTAGTGCTTTTGGCTTTTACAGAGCCGATGCTTTACAAAGCAAATATGATATTAGGGGGCAAGAAAGAGATGCTGATTTTTATACCCTACAAACAGGTATTAGCTTAGGTGGTCCAATTATTAAAGACAAGTTACACTTTTTTACAACTTATGAAAGACAAGATGCAGGGAGCCCAGTAACCATTGCAGATATTCAATCTGAAGATGATGAAAACCGTTACGGTGTAACACAAGAAAATTTAGATAGATTTTTAGACATTGCAGGAAACCAATACGGCGTTAGTGATGCAAAACAAGTAGGGCAATTTGACAGAGAAACACAAGCACACAACTTATTTGTGCGTTTAGATTGGCAAATTAACAATAAGCATACGCTTACTTTAAGAAATTTATACAATCAGTACAAAAGCCCTATGAGCACAAGTGACAATTCTAACTTTGAAATTGCAGAATCTTGGTCAGACTTTGAGTCTCATGAAAACAGTACATTGTTATCCTTACGCTCTGTATTTTCAGAAAAAGTAACCAATGAATTTAAACTACAATACCAACACGCAGAACGTGCTTATTTACCAAGTTCGCAATTACCTAGTTCTAACATTCCTAGAGCCATAGTTGATGTAACATCTCAATTGCCAAACGGTAATACTAGATCTAGAACCTTTCAGTTAGGTGGCCAACGTTATTCTCCTGAAACCAATTTAGAACAACAAGTACATATTGCAAATACTACTTACTTAAGTACAGATAATGTAAACTATACTTTTGGTACAGACAACACCATTACATATTTAGAAACATTATTATCAAATGAGCAAAACGGACGCTTCTTTTTTGATTCTTTAGATGATTTTGAAAATGAAACCGCAAGCAGATATGCAAGAGAAGTACCTTTAACAGGTGTACCTCCTGTAGTAGAACAAACCGTTTATGATTTATCTTTATTTGCTGAAGCCGATTTTAACATTCATAAAAACATTAATATAATTGCAGGTTTACGTTGGGATGCTACTATTTTTTCAAAAGCAGGAGCATTCAACCCTGTTGTGTATGACGAATTAGGTATAAAAACAAGCAATCAACCTACAGATTTTGATAATATTCAACCAAGATTACAAATGACTTGGAATATAAATGGTAATGACAAAGATATTTTAAAACTTGGTGGTGGTGTATTTTCATCGCAACCACATTACTATGCCCAAGTAAACAACATTCAAAATAGTGGCGTATTATTAGGTGCCATTGATGTATCTGGAGATAATGTACCTCCTCCAAATTTTGAAGCATATAGGCAAGACCCATCTACTGTACCAGGTGTGCCAGATGGCGAAACACCTTTTTCTACAATTAACGCTGTAAGTGATGATTTTGAAGTTCCAACAACCTTTAAGGCTAATTTAAACTACACACACTTTTTTGATAACGGTATTTATTTAGGCATTAATGCTTTATTAAGCCATACAAAAAATAACTACACCTATCAAGAAGCTAATTTAGTAGACGATCCTTTTTTTACAACTCCTAACGGAAGAGATGTTTTTGTACCAGCAAACACCATTGGTAGTAATGGAAGGGTAGATTGGAAAGCCTCAAGAAAAACTGATAAAGTAGGACGCGCTTTATTATTAACATCAGATGGCATATTAGACCAAGCTGCATTGATTATTAATGGCGGATCTAAAATTGGAAAAGATGGATACTTAAATGCAAGTATAACATTTAACAAAACAAAAGACAACTCTTCATATAACTGCTGCGTTGCAAACACCTCTACATTTTTACCTGTTGAAGGAGACCCAAGAACCTTAAATTACGGATATTCAGATAATCACTTTGGAAGTAAAGTTATTTTAAACGGTGCAACTCCAACCTGGAGAGGCTTTAAATTAGGCCTTACTGCAATAGGTACAGGTGGTTCTAGGTATTCATTTAAAGTAGATAATACCACAAGTGTTAATGGAGACTTTAATTTAAGTAATGATATAGCTTATGTTTATGACCCTAACAACCCAAATACCCCAACTGAAATAGCCGAAGCTTACAACCAAATATTAAACGATCCTGAAACTACAAAAGGCTATAAAGATTATTTAAGAGAAAGCTTTGGTGGTTTTGCAAAACGAAATGGTGGTAAAAACCCTTTTTATTACACTGTAGATATGCGCTTAACTAAAGACATTAAGTTTTACGGTAAACAAAACTTACAACTATCTGCCGATGTATTTAACTTAGCTAACTTATTAAACAAAGAATGGGGAACAAGCCACAACTACGGAAACAGAGAACTAATGAAAGTAAATGGATTTGACCAAGCAACAAATTCTTACTCATACAACGTACAAACTGGTGCAGGTACAGAGCCTATTGGTGGTACACCATGGAGGCTACAACTTGGCGCAAAATACTCTTTTTAAACAACATTGTTAGTTGCCTTTGCTTAATGAGAAATTATTAAACTAAAAAGGCTGGTTTACAGAAGATTTATTTCTTCTGTAAACCTTTTAAACAGAAATTAATTATAATAAAACAAATAATAATGAAATATATAAGTATACTTTTTTTTACAGTACTTTTTTTTGCTTGCAAAAGCACTAAACTAAATAATGAAAATGAAGTACTTTCAGAAAAAAACACTACAGACTTTACACTTACATTTGGTTCATGCAACAAACCAAATAAAAACAACTTACTATGGGATGATGTTTTAAACTTAAAACCTGATGTATGGATTTGGGGAGGCGATAATATTTATGGAGATTCTGAAGACATGAATAAAATAAAGGCCGATTATGAAATGCAACAAAAACAAAATGGTTATGCTGAATTAGTAAAAAACACTAAAATTATTGGTATTTGGGATGACCATGATTTTGGTAAAAATGATGCAGGTACAGAATACCCTAAAAAGAAAGAAAGCCAACAATTAATGTTAGATTTCTTTAATGTATCAAAAAACGATCCTAGAAGAAACCAAGAAGGCATATATTCTTCTGAAATTTTTAAAACTAACAAAGGGAGTATTAAAGTTATTTTACTTGATACACGCTACTTTAGAACTGGCATTTCAAAAGCTGAAATTAATGGCTCACAAGAAAACAGAACTTTGTTAGGCACAAAACAATGGGAATGGTTAAATAATGAATTACATAACTCTACAGCTGATTTTAATGTTATTGTTAGTAGTATACAAACCATAGCCCAAGAACATCCTTATGAAAAATGGGCAAACTTTCCTAATGAACGAGAAAAGCTTCTAAATTTAATTGCCTCATCTAACGCTAAAAGAGTTATACTTTTATCTGGTGACAGGCATATTTCAGAATTTTCAAAATTAAAACACAAAGCAATACCTTATCCATTAATAGATTTTACCTCTAGCGGTTTAACACATGCTAGTTTTAACTTTAAAGGAGAAGCTAATTCTTTAAGACATGGTGATGTAATACACACTTATAGCTTTGGCGCTTTATATTTTGATTTTAAACAGAAAAAAGTAACTATGCAAATGCGTGGAGATAATAACACTATACAACAGGAATTGGTGCAAGTTTACAACTAAACCAATTGCTTAAATGTAGAAAGTTTGAGTTTTTAAATTTTTTTAAAGATTGGGAATTTGCTTTTAAAAAGGTAAGTTCCCTTTTTTTATTTACAGTTTTTCTAATGCCGCAGCAATCGATTGTCTAGTAGTACCAATTAAATCTCCTAAATCTTTTTGAGTTAATAAATTAAATAGCACATATTCATTACCAGAATAATCATGCACTTTATTATCAAAATAAGTACTTAAATATCTTAACTTTTCTGTAGTGCCTTTTTCATTAGACATTTTTACTTTTTTTTCTGCATTACACCAGCGCTTTACCAAATAGCGAATAAACCAATCTGTTAATATAGGATCGTCCATTACCACGCGTTTAATAAAGTCTAAATTATAAACACGCAGCTTACAATCTATCATTGTTTTAGAGTATTCATAAAACTGTTTATTTTCTAAATATTCAAAATTTCCAAAAAAGTCTCCATCACCTAAAACTTCATAAATAAAGGGTTTTCCTTCTTGGTTATATGTACCCAACTTTACAGCGCCCCGCACTATTTGGTAAATGTTTTTTGATCTAAAAATAGCCTTATAAACATTATTTCCCTTTAATTTGATGGTTTCAGTAACATAATTGTCTAAATCAGGATAATGCTCTTTTAAGTGTTGGTGAACATCAAAATTTTGAAATTTTTTTATTGTTGCAGAATGTAAATTAATCATTTTTAAAGAGAGAATATTAATGATACAAATTGCAGTTTTTAAAGAGAATGAATGTTACGCTAGTATTATTAGTAGTTTTCTGTAACATTAAATAAAGAATTTTGGTTAAAAACACTACTAACCTAACCTCTCCCCTTTTTAGCCCCTTTTTCAATAAGAAACTTGTCATCTTAACATTTTCAAAAAAACAATTATAACAGATAACTAGTAACAATAACGTATAAAACTAAAAAAGCCTTTACATTTCTGTAAAGGCTTCTTTTTAAACGCTCCTCAGGTTGGGCTCGAACCAACGACCCTCTGATTAACAGTCAGATGCTCTAACCAACTGAGCTACTGAGGAAGGTTTTGTTTCGCTTTTGCGAGCGCAAATATATATATTATTTTAGTTCCCACAATACTTTTTTAAAAAAATTTTAATCAAATATTGCTTTGTAGATATCATTGCCGTTTGCAAACAGTACTAAAGCTATTAAAATAAAGAAACCAACCATTTGTGCATACTCCATAAATTTATCACCAGGTTTTCTTCCTGAAACCATTTCATACAATAAAAACATAACATGGCCACCATCTAGAGCAGGAATTGGTAATAAGTTTAAAACCCCAAGCATAATAGATAAAAAGGCAGTTATACTCCAAAATGATTGCCAGCTCCAAGTTTTAGGAAAAATATCATAAATGGCTTTAAAACCACCTACACCTTTATAAGCACCAGTACTTGGTGTAAATATAGCCCCTAATTGATCCCAATAAGACACTACTCTATCTTTTGCCTTTTTTAAGCCAACTGGGAAAGACTCAAAAAAACTATAGTTTATTTTTTCAAAATTATAATATCCTAATGCTTCAAGGGTTTCAGGTGTAGACCCTGCTGCGTAAACTAAGCCTAGTTTAGCGCTATCACTCACTTTTAAGGTTAGATTAATTTCAGATTTATCTCTTAAAACCTTAGCTGTAACGTTTTGTCCTTTAAATTTTGATAGGTTTGCAACAACCTCATCCCCATACTTAGTATTTACATCATTTAAACCAATAATGATATCGCCTTTTTTAAGTCCGCTACCTTTATTAAATGAGGTGTCTGGCACTTCAACAATGGCAAAAGGTGTTCTTAAGTCTATAAATTTTCGTTCTTTAGAATCTATTAATTGTGCTAAAAAATCTTCAGGTAATGTAATAGTAGTTTGCTGGCCATTTCGCTCTATAGTAACATTTTTTCCAAACAATACTTTTTCAGATATTTCAGAATATTTTTCAATAGTTTCACCATCAACCGTTAGTATTTTATCTCCTGTTAATAACCCCGCATCATTAGCTACTTTATTATCTATTAAAAGGCCATCTTTTATGTTTTCATTTGGCAAAAAGGTATCACCATAAAAATAGCTCATACCTACATAAATAAGTATTGCTAAAATAAAGTTAACGGTTACACCACCAAGCATAATTATTAAACGTTGCCATGCAGGTTTAGAGCGAAACTCCCAAGGTTGTGGCTCTTGTGCCATTTGCTCGGTATCCATGCTTTCATCAATCATCCCAGATATTTTTACATAGCCGCCAAGTGGCAACCAACCAATACCATAAACGGTTTCTCCTATTTTCTTTTTAAATAGTGAAAACTTAACATCAAAAAACAGGTAAAACTTTTCTACTCTAGTTTTAAAAGCTTTGGCAGGAATAAAATGCCCTAATTCGTGTAAAACTATTAATAATGATAAACTCAGTAAAAACTGAGATATTTTTATAACAAACTCCATATATTTTTAATCAAAATTTTTTTGATAACCGCACAAAAGTAATCTTTTAAACCAAGTATAAAAAGACATTTATGTATTGCACACCTATTTAACACGAATTTAAGTAACATACATTACCTAAGTTGTCTCTATTTCGTTGTATTTTTGTAACAATTATTTTACCAATTACCATGCTTAATTTTTTTAAAGGTTATAAAGTATTTGCTATTGTTTTTGGTGTTATTTCAGTAATAATAATAGCCCTAATTTATAATACACTTAATGTTTACCAACCACTACCAATTTATCAACCAGCTATGGTTAGCACTGAGCTTGTTGATAGTACTATTCAATACAAAAAAAAATATCATAAAATAGCCGATTTTTCTTTTACCAACCAAAACGGAAAAACTGTTACACAAAAAGATTATGAAGGTAAAATTTATGTGGCCGATTTCTTTTTTACAACTTGCCAAACTATTTGCCCTATAATGACAAAAAATATGGAGCAAATACAAAGCGAAATTTTAAACGATGATGATGTTATGCTGCTATCGCACTCGGTAACACCCGAAATTGATACCGTTGCGCAACTAAAACGCTACGCCATAAAAAAAGGTGTTAATGATGCTAAATGGAATTTAGTTACAGGTAATAAAAAAGATATTTACGCTATGGCCCGAAAAAGCTATTTAGCAGTAAAAGATAATGGTGATGGCGGCCCTTTTGATATGGTACACACTGAAAACTTTATGTTAATTGATAAAAAACGTCAAATTCGTGGGTTTTATGACGGCACTAATAAAGCTGATATTGAAAAACTTTTAAACGACATAAGACACTTACAAAAGGAAACCAGTAAATAAACACACCATAAATTTTAAGTAAACTTTAAACCCTTAAACTTTTAAAAGTTTAAACTTTTAGTTTACTTTGCTTCTTTAAAATCAATCTAAATAAGTTTGCAATATACCTTAGCTCATCTTAAAAAAGGTGAAACTGCTGTTATTACTGATGTTTCATCAACCGAAATTCCATTAAAATTACTAGAAATGGGTTGCTTACCTGGTAATACAGTACAATTATTACAAGTAGCGCCATTTACAGACCCTATTTACTTAAACATAAACGGATCGCATGTAGCTATTAGAAAAGAAACAGCACAACTTATTTTAATTGAAAAAAGCACGCTATGAGTAAACAAATAAACGTTGCTTTAATTGGAAACCCCAATACTGGAAAAACATCGGTTTTTAACGCTTTAACTGGTTTAAACCAAAAAGTTGGTAATTACCCTGGTATTACTGTTGATAAAAAAGAAGGTATTTGCAAACTACCACGTGGTTTAAAAGCCCACGTTTTAGATTTACCCGGAACCTACAGCTTAAACGCCTCATCACTTGATGAAAACGTTGTTATTGAACTTCTTTTAAATAAAAATGATAAAGACTTTCCTGATGTAGCAGTAGTAGTTACAGATGTTGAAAACCTTAAACGAAACCTACTACTTTTTACACAAATTAAAGATTTAGAAATACCAACATTGCTGGTTATTAATATGGCCGATAGAATGCAAAAAAAAGGCATTTCATTAGATATTAATTATTTAGAAACACAATTACACACTAAAATTGCTGTAGTTAGCACCCGAAAAAATCAAGGTATTGATACCTTAAAAGAACTTATTACAAATTATGGTATGCTAAACACCAAACCCTGTTTAGATATTAGCACCATTGATACCACCTACTTTCAAAACTTAAAAAAAACATTTTCTAACCAACTACTTTATAAATTATGGTTGGTAATTACCCAAGATGTTAACTTTGGAAAAATCCAGCGAAATGATTTTGATGCTCTAAACGATTTTAAAACGAAAAGTAATGCAGATTTAAAACGTTTACAACAAAAAGAAACCATTAAACGCTATCAATTTATAAACAATGTCCTTAAAAAAGGATTGATAGTAAATTTGGCAAACGCTACAGATTTACGCATAAAACTAGACCGTATATTAACACACAAAATATGGGGTTACCTCATCTTTTTTGTTATTTTATTTTTAATGTTTCAAGCGGTTTATGATTGGGCAACCTACCCCACAGATTTAATTGATGAAGCCTTTGCATCATTAGCTAATTGGGTGAAAAACACAATGCCAGCAGGTGCATTTACTAATTTACTTTCCGAAGGTATAATTGCAGGTATTGGCGGTGTTATGGTATTTATCCCTCCTATTGCTTTCCTGTTTTTGTTTATTTCATTGTTAGAAGAAAGCGGTTATATGAGCCGTGTAGTATTCCTAATGGATAATATAATGAAACGCTTTGGCCTAAGTGGTAAAAGTGTTGTGCCTTTAATTTCAGGAAATGCCTGTGCAATTCCTGCTGTAATGGCCGCCCGTAATATTGAAAACTGGAAAGAACGCCTTATTACCATTTTAGTAACACCTTTCACCACCTGTTCAGCACGTTTACCCGTGTATGTTATAATAATTGCTTTAGTAATTCCGCAAGGTACATTTTTAGGCATGAGCTATAAAGCGCTCACCCTAATGGGCTTATATATTATAGGCTTTTTAACCGCCATAATATCGGCTTACATTTTAAACAAAGTTTTAAAAATAAAAAGTAAAACCTACTTTGTAATTGAAATGCCAAGTTATAAAATACCGCTATTTAAAAACGTTGTATTTACAGTTGTAGAAAAAACAAAAACTTTTGTTTTAGAAGCCGGTAAAATAATTTTAGCCATTTCTATTATTCTTTGGGTATTAGCCTCAAACGGCCCTGGAGATAATTTTAATAATGCTGAAAGTATTATAAAAACTGAAAACCCATCAATTTCTGAACCTGAGTTAGATGATAAAATAGCAGCCCACAAGCTACAATACAGCTATATTGGTATTATTGGTAGAGCTATTGAACCAGCTATTAGACCTTTAGGTTACGACTGGAAAATTGGTATTGGCCTTGTAACATCATTTGCTGCACGCGAAGTTTTTGTAGGCACTCTAGCAACCATTTACAGTGTTGGAAGCGCTAGTGATAATGAAGATGAAGATACCATTAAAAGCAAAATGGCTGCCGAAGTACATAGCAATGGCACCAAAGTATTCACCTTAGCATCAGGTATTTCACTGTTACTATTTTATGCCTTTGCTATGCAGTGTATGAGTACTTTAGCCATAGTAAAACGTGAAACAAACAGCTGGAAATGGCCCATACTACAATTAGTTGTAATGAGCAGTTTTGCATACATAACAGCTTTAATAGCATTTCAGTTTTTAAAATAAAATGTTTGTAATTTAACCTATTTATACCGACCAAAGTAGCATGAACACCTTAATACAAAACATACTTGTTTTTTCAACCGTAGCAATAGCTTTTGTATTTTTGGTTAAAAAATTTATGCCAAAAAAAACCAAAACCAATAAAGGTTGTGGCACAAATTCTAATTGCGGTTGCCATTAAACCTTTTTTATTTTGATTTATTAGTTTTAGCGTGTTACTTTTATAACATCTAAACAAAAAACCCAACAACTAATGAATCAAAAGCTATTAATATATTCTGCTTTAATTTTAAGTTTGAATAGCTTCGCACAAAAAAAAGCCATTAAATTATTTGATACTAACTTAAGTCATTTTGAAAAATGGAACGGTGTTCCGCATGAAACAGTAAAAAACTTACCCGAAGGCACTTACCAATCTACCAACGTACACAACGGCACACCACTAGGTTTAAATAACGATATTAAGAATGTTTTTACAATAATTACTGAAAACAACCAACCTGTTTTAAAAATTACCGGCGAAATTTACGGTGGCTTAACTACTAAAGCTTCTTTTGAAAATTATCACCTAAGTGTTATGTTTAAGTGGGGCGATAAAAAATGGGAACCAAGATTAAATGCTAAACGCGATAGCGGAATTTTATACCATTGCTACGGAGAACACGGGCGTTTTTGGAAAACTTGGAAAACATCACTTGAATACCAAGTTCAAGAAAGTGATATTGGCGATTTTATTCCAATTTCTGGCAATACTGCAACACCCAATGTAGGCGGACCAAAAGTTGAAATTAGAGGCGATTTTTCTAAAATAAAAAAGTTTGATCCAAAATCTAATATCTATTCAGATGGTAGTGGTTACATTCAAGCCTCAATGGAACCCGATGCTCCTCATGGTCAATGGAATCATTTAGAAATTTACGTAATAGGTAATGATGCTGTACATATTGTTAATGGTCATATTGTAATGGTTGTTGAAAACGCCATAAACCCAGAAACAGGCAAACCTTTAACTAGTGGCCAAATACAAATACAATCGGAAGCTGCCGAGTGTTATTATAAAGACTTAACCATTACACCAATAAAAAAATTCCCTAAAAACATTAGAAAAAACGTTAAGTTTAAATAAGTTTTAAAAAACTATAATAGTTTAAAAACCTTTGTATAAAATAAATACAAAGGTTTTTTTTATTGCTTTATCATATTTTTAACTACATTTGAATAAATTTTTAAGTAAGCTTAAAAATAATTTAAAGCAAATTAAATGTCTGTAGCTATTGAAAACTTTGTAAAAGCCATTTACAAAAACGGAAAAAGTAATACAAACAATACTAAGCCTGGTAATATTGCCAAAGCATTAAATATTTCTAGCGCCGCAGCCACCGATATGGCTCAAAAACTTGCCGCTAAAGATATTATAGTCTATCAAAAATATCAGCCTTTAAAACTTACAGAAAAGGGCAATAAAATGGCCTTGACAATTGTGCGTAAACATAGGTTATGGGAAAGTTTATTGTTTAAATTGTTCGATTTATCATTACATGATATTCATAGAGAAGCCGAATTATTAGAGCACCAAACCTCTGATTTGTTAGCTGAAAAAATAAGTGAATATTTAGGCAATCCTAAATTTGATCCGCATGGAGACCCTATACCAAATGCCAATGGCGACATTACTACAGTAGATACATCTATGCCGCTTTCAAAAGCTTCAGAAGGTAAAAGTTATATTATTTCTAGGCTATTAAGTACAGATAAGGAATTTTTCGATTTCTGTTCGGCAAATGCTTTAAAATATGGTAACACCATTCAAGTGTCAAAACAATTTACAAGTAGTAAAATGACACAAATTTCAATAAATAATAATACTATCGTACTTAACAGCGATTTCACAAATATCATATACGTTAATGAAAACAATTAAAATGTTTTTCATATTAAATAGTATTTTACTAACTACTATAAATGCTCAAAATATTAAGGGTAAGGTTACCCATAAAAATGAAGCACTTCCTTTTGTAAACGTATATTTAAAAGGCACTAGCAAAGGAAATGCTTCAAATGAAGAGGGTGCTTTTAAAATACAAAACGTTTCCGCAGGAAATTATACACTTGTGGCATCGTTTACAGGTTTTAAAACGGTTGAAAAACAAATTACCATAAAAAATGATGAAACGCTTACCGTAAATTTTAATTTAGAAGAAGCGCAACTTTTAAACGAAGTTATTGTTACAGGAACTCTAAAAGCAGTGTCACGATTAGAAAGTCCTGTACCTGTTGAAGTGTACGCCCCTACATTCTTTAAAAAAAACCCAACAGCAAATGTTTTTGAAGCTTTGCAAAACGTAAATGGTGTACGCCCGCAACTTAATTGTAATGTTTGTAACACAGGCGACATACACATTAATGGTCTTGAAGGCCCTTACACTCTGGTTTTAATAGATGGTATGCCTATTGTAAGTGGCTTATCTACTGTTTATGGTTTATCGGGAATTCCTAATTCATTAATTGAGCAAGTTGAAGTGGTAAAAGGTCCTGCATCATCGCTATACGGTAGCGAAGCAGTTGGTGGTTTAATTAATATTATCACCAAATTACCCGAACATGCTCCCACGTTTTTTTATGATAGTTTTGTAACAGGTTGGGGCGAAGCTAATTTTGATGTTGGTTTTAAATCGAAAGTCGGAAAAAAAGCTACAGTTTTAGTTGGTGCCAATTATTTTAAATACGCTAACCCAATTGATAATAATAATGATAATTTTACCGATGTAACCTTACAAGATCGCATTTCGGTATTTCAAAAATGGAATTTTAAACGAAAAAACAATCGTTTATTTTCACTTGCAGGTCGTTATTTTTATGAAGACCGCTGGGGTGGCGAAATGCAATGGAACCCAACATTTCGTGGTGGTAATGAGGTTTACGGCGAAAGCATTTACACTTCGCGTTTCGAGCTGTTAGGAAACTACCAATTACCAACTCATGAAAAAATTAATGTTCAGTTTTCATATTCCGATCACGACCAAAATTCAGTTTACGGTAATACACCATATTTAGCCAAACAACGCATTGGTTTTGGTCAACTTATTTGGGATAAACCTTTAAAAAATCACGATTTACTTTTTGGACTCGCAGCACGCTATAATTATTATAACGATAATACGCCTGCAACCACAACATCAGATGAAATAGTAATTCCTTCAATTTTTATTCAAGATGAAATTGCTATAGCAAAAAAACACCATTTGCTTTTAGGTGCCCGTTATGATTATGATGATAGGCATGGCGCTATTTTTACACCACGAATAGCATACCGCTTTAAACCTACTGATGATGATATTTTAAGACTAAATGCCGGTACCGGTTTTAGGGTTGTAAATTTATTTACAGAAGACCACGCAGCATTAACGGGCTCTCGCGATGTTGTTATTGAAGAAGCCCTAAACCCAGAACAATCATACAACATTAACCTAAATTATTTAAAGAAAATTTACACTAAAACAGGACAAATAATCACTGTTGATGCATCGGCTTGGTACACACATTTTACAAATGCTATAATACCAGATTATGATACGAACCCAAACCAAATTATTTACGATAATTTAAATGGACATTCAACCTCAAAAGGTATGAGTTTAAATATTGATGCCGTTTTAGGCAGCGGTATTAAAGCATCTATTGGCGGCACACTTCAAGATGTATCGCAAACCGAAAATAACATTACTACCCAACAAATTTTAACCGAGCGTTATACAGGTGTTTGGTCTCTGTCATACAAACATTATCCAAGCAATATTACTATAGATTATACCGGTAATATTTACGGCCCTATGCGCTTACCAACACTAGGCGATTTAGATCCGCGTAGCGATTATTCACCAACTTGGAGCATTCAAAACATTCAATTAACCTACACCAGTAAAGCTAATTTAGAATTCTATTTAGGTGTAAAAAACCTATTAAATTGGACACCCAATGAAGGCAACCCGTTTATAATAGCCAGAAGTCAAGATCCTTTTGATAAAAATGTACAATTTAATGCCCAAGGCAATGTAATACCAACAAGTAATAACCCGTATGCATTAACTTTTGACCCGTCGTATGTATATGCTCCAAACCAAGGGCGACGCTTATTTTTAGGATTACGATACACCATAAATTAATATTAAAATGAATACCAATATGAAAAAAGTAGTTTTAATCTTATGTGTTTTAAGTATGGTTTTTAGCTGTAAAAGCAACAAAAAATCATCAGGAAAACTACAAATAGTAACCACAACCACCATGATTACCGATTTGGTTAAAAATATTGGTGGCGATGTTGTAGACATAAAAGGTTTAATGGGAAGCGGTGTAGATCCGCACCTATACAAAGCCAGCGAAGGCGATGTTACCAAGTTAGCCAATGCCGATATAATCTTTTATAACGGTTTACATTTAGAAGGTAAGTTGGTTGAAGTTTTTGAAAAAATGAAAAACAAAAAAACCATTGCTATTGCCAATGCTTTAGATAAAAACACATTAATTGGCTCTGAGTATTTTGCATCAAACTATGATCCGCACATTTGGTTTAACATCGATTATTGGTTACAAGCAGGAGCTTTTGTAACGAAAACCCTTGAAGTTGAATTACCCGAACAAGCAGAAACTTTCAGAAAAAATTGGGAAAGTTATCATGCGCAATTAGTAACTTTAAAACAGGAAATTTCAGGAATAATTGAAACGCTTCCGCAGGAAAAACGCATATTGGTAACAGCACATGATGCGTTTAACTATTTCGGAAAATCGTTTCATTTTGAAGTTGTAGGCTTACAAGGTTTATCAACAGCAACCGAAGCTGGTGTGCAAGACGTACAAAAGCTCGCAGCCTTTATTATTGAGAATAAGGTGAATGCTATTTTTGTAGAAAGCTCGGTACCCAAACGCACCATTGAAGCTTTGCAAGCCGCAGTAAAATCGAAAAATCACGAGGTTGCTATTGGCGGAACTTTATATTCTGATGCATTAGGAACAACAGCAACAGTAGAAGGCACGTATATTGGCATGTACAAGTATAATGTAAAAACTATTATTGAAGCACTAAAAGCCTCGAACGAGTAGAGTAATCTACAACTGTTCCTTGTGTTTAAACTAAAAAAAGCAAAAAGTAAAGTCCCAAATCAATTCTTTTGAATTGAAAGTCAAGGCGCAGAATAGATGAAGAAAAGCTCCGAAATCGGGAGAACGGCGTTCGACGCGGAGTTTTCAAATCGGTTTTTATTTCGATTTTTTTATCGAAATAAAAAATTCCTCGACTTGAATGTCCTTTTTTGATTCGTTTTTTGGACAAGCAAAAAATGAATGAAACAAAATAAAAAAACAAACAGTCAACAGAACAATAGGTTATGATTGATAATAAAAATAAAGCAACACCAATAGCTGTAAAAGTAGACGACCTTACTGTAGCCTACAATTACAAACCGGTGCTTTGGGATATCGATTTAGAAATTCCCGAAGGCGTTCTTATGGCTATTGTTGGGCCCAACGGTGCCGGAAAATCAACCCTAATAAAATCTATTTTAGGTATTTTAAAACCTATTGCTGGAAGTGTTTCCATTTACGGCAAGCCATACGATAAGCAACGAAAATTAGTAGCCTACGTTCCTCAAAAAGGCAGTGTAGATTGGGATTTTCCTACCACAGCACTCGATGTTGTTATGATGGGAACTTACGGCAATTTGGGTTGGATAAAACGCCCAGGGCAAAAACAAAAAAAAGAAGCGCTTGAAGCTTTAGAAAAAGTTGGTATGCTTCCTTTTAAAAACCGACAAATAAGTCAGTTATCTGGCGGCCAGCAACAACGTATATTTTTAGCCAGAGCCTTGGTGCAAAATGCCTCAATTTATTTTATGGATGAACCGTTTCAAGGTGTAGATGCCACCACCGAAATAGCCATTATAAACATTTTAAAAGCCTTACGAAAAGCCGGAAAAACAGTAATTGTTGTGCATCACGATTTGCAAACTGTTCCCGAATATTTCGATTGGGTAACCTTTTTAAACGTAAAAAAAATAGCCACAGGCCCAGTAAAAGATATATTTAACGACGATTATTTAACAAAAACCTATGGTATTAACTATAAAGTAAGTTTGCAGAAATAAATCTATAAAAAATAATTAATTGAACATTAAAGAATACATAGAACTTCTTTTTACAGACTACACACTGCGTACCATAACATTGGGCACAGCCATTTTAGGTGCGGTAACAGGTATGTTGGGCAGTTTTGCAGTATTACGAAAACAAAGTTTGTTGGGCGATGCTATTTCTCATGCTGCATTACCAGGTATAGCCATTGCTTTTTTATTAACCGGAACAAAAGATTCAAACATTTTATTAATTGGTGCTTTGGTTAGCGGCTTAATTGGCACGTTCTGGATTCGAGGCATTGTTAAAAAAACGCATTTAAAATCCGATACTGCTTTAGGTTTAATTCTATCCTTGTTTTTTGGTTTCGGTATGTTACTACTCACGTTTATTCAAAAACAACCCAATGCCAATCAAGCAGGATTAGATAAATATTTATTTGGTCAAGCCGCAACACTTGTTGAAAGCGATGTATGGCTTATGGCTTTAGTTTCAGGTATATGTTTACTGGTATTATTGTTTTTCTGGAAAGAGTTTAAAATACTTTTATTTGATGCCGATTATACCAAAACACTCGGTTTTAATACCAAGTTTATCGATGTTTTAATAACCTCGTTTATAGTTTTAGCCATTGTTTTAGGCTTGCAAACAGTTGGCGTAGTTTTAATGAGTGCTATGTTACTGGCGCCAGCAGCAGCAGCTCGCCAATGGACAAACAAACTAAGCACTATGGTGTTTTTAGCAGCTCTATTTGGTGCGTTTTCTGGTGTATTTGGAACTGCTATTAGCGCCACACAAAACAATTTATCTACTGGTCCGGTAATCGTTATAATCGCAGGTGTTTTTGTACTATTTTCGTTTGTATTTTCACCAAGCCGCGGATTACTATTTAAACAAATACGATTTATAAAAAACCGTCGCGATTTACAGCTTCATAAAACCCTAACGTTTATGTTTCATATCGCCGAAGATCACGATAATATTTCACATCCGCATGCTATTAAAATTTTAAATAATTTCCACGGATACACCCGCGGAACACTTCAAAAACTAGAAAAAAAGAATTTTGTAAAGTTAGATGGAAACATGTGGAGCTTAACCGAAGAAGGTTACAAAACGGCTTCAAATTTATACAATCAGCAAAACAAAACCAATGAGTAACGCACAATTAGAAATACAACTTATTGCAAGTATTGTTGCAATTGCTTGCGCTATTCCGGGTACATTTTTGGTGCTTCGTAAAATGGCCATGATAAGCGATGCTATTAGCCATTCTATTTTACCAGGCATAGTCATTGGTTTTTTTATTACCCAAGATTTAAATTCGCCATTACTTATTTTACTAGCTGCATTAACCGGCATTATAACCGTTGTTTTAGTAGAATACATTCAAAAAACGGGTTTAGTAAAAGAAGATACCGCTATTGGTTTAGTATTCCCAACCTTATTTAGTGCTGGTGTTATTTTAATTGCTAAAAATGCTAACGATGTCCATTTAGATGTCGATGCTGTTTTACTTGGCGAACTCGCCTTTGCACCTTTCGATAGAATGGTAATTTCTGGTGCAGATGTTGGTCCGAAATCCTTATGGATTATCGGTAGCATTCTAATTATTACCATCGCACTACTTTTTACCTTTTTTAAAGAACTTAAAGTAAGCACTTTTGATGTTGGTTTAGCAGCTTCACTTGGGTTTTCGCCGGCTGTAATTCATTACGGACTCATGACAGTCTCATCTATTACAACCGTTGGAGCTTTTGATGCCGTTGGAGCCATTTTAGTAGTTGCTTTAATGATTGCGCCACCCGCAACAGCCTACTTATTAACTACCAATTTAAAAAAGATGCTTTTGTACTCGGTTGGTTTTGGTGTGTTTTCGGCTATTTCTGGCTATTGGTTAGCACATGGTTTAGATGCTTCCATATCTGGCTCCATAACCACCATGTTAGGCATCATCTTTTTATTGGTGTATTTATTTGCTCCAAACAAAGGTGTTATTGCTGTTTTATACCGCGAAAAACAACAACGCACCGAAGTACTTTTACTAACGTTTTTATTGCATTTAAAAAATCATACCGATGAAAGAGAGCGCCATGTAAACCACTTAAACGAACATATAAATTGGCAAAAAGTAAGAAGTAAAACCGTGTTAGATTTAGCTTTAAAAAACAATATGATTAAGTTTAATAAAAACATTGTGTCGTTGACCGAAAAAGGCGACGCTTTTACTTCGCAAGCCATTGATTATATCATTACCAACGAAGATGCTCAAATTGAAGACATGAAAGATGATTTCTTTTTGTTTAGAGGATAATAATATCTATTCTTGATTTGGTTGGAGATATTTGATAAATTGTAAAACTATATTCAATTCTTAGAAGTATTAATTAGTTCTTCCTATTAAAAAAATAAAAATTTTTACCTTTATTTCATGGCACAACACAACGAATTAGGTAAAAAAGGCGAACAACTAGCGGTTGATTTTCTTATTGAAAACAATTACAATATTATTGAGCGCAACTACCGTTTTAACAAAGCCGAAGTTGATATAATTGCTTCAAAAAAAGACATACTTGCTATTATTGAGGTAAAAACCCGGTCTAACACAGATTTTGGTAATCCGCAAGATTTTGTAAAACCAAAACAAATAAAAAATTTAGTAAAAGCGGTTGATGAGTATGTAACCGTTAATAGCTTAAACGTTGAAGTACGTTTTGATATTATTGCTATTGTGAAAGACAACAAAACCTTTAAAATTGAACATTTAAAGGATGCTTTTTATCATTTTTAATGCTACTATTCTTCTTGAAAAAACTTTATAAAGGCATCAAAATCTTCTGGTTTAGCAATAATTTTTTTGTCTTTATCTAAAACAAAATAGGTTGGTGTGGCTGTTACAGCATAATCATCGCCTATAGGATTATCCCATTTTCCTTCACCGTAAACATGTATAAAATCTGGATAATCATAAGTTAAACTTTTCCATTTATAAGGTTCATTTTCTAAAGCTACAGCAACTACTTTTACATTTGTTTGAGACTTCATAAACTTTTGTAACATAGGAATTTCATCTAAACAATGTGAGCAAGCACTGCTCCAAAAAACAATAACATATTTATCTGAACCTTGAAGTTCAGTTAGTTTTTTAGTTACTTTTTTTCCGTTTTGTGTTATTTCAATATCAAAATCTGGTGCAACTTTACCAAGTGATAAATTTTCAAAAGTTATCAAACTATTTACAAGCTCTTGGTCATTTAAGGCTACTGCAATATCCATTAAATACGTTTCTGAAATATAATTAGCTACAGCTTCTTGGTTTAAATCTACCATTTGCTGCCATAAACTTACCAACAAAATACGTTTTACTTTGTTGTGTGCAGGTTTCATAGCGTTAGCTACCGTGTTAATGTTTGCTTTATAATTTTCAACTTCGTTTTTAGCATCGGTATTCATACCAAAAACATAGTTTAGCATTTTTTCTTCTAAAATATTAGAGCTTTGCAAGGTTTTGTTGGTAAAATCTACATAATCAAAATAATGCTTTTTTAAATTATTAATGTAGGTTTTTACATTTTCAAAAGTTGAGGGAATGTATGGCTTATTTGCTTTTATGAAGTTTAAAACTATAAGATCTTTAGCGGCTTCTTCATAGCTTTTTTGTGTTTTTCTTTGGGTATCAAAAATTTTAAGAAGTGCTAATGTATCTTTACTTTTTTCAGCGTAAAACTTGCCAATACTATGCGTAACCATAGACATGCTATTGGTGTATGATGTGAGTAATTTGTTTTCAACAGATTTTTGAAATTTTACGCCTGTTTCAGAGTTAAATGTAAGTTCAATATCTTCATTTTTGTTGTAAATAATATCAAAATTATAATCTTCTTGCGGTATGGCATACACTAACCTATACATGCCTTTTGTGGCTGTAGAGTCTAATTTTAACTGAAACGTACCATCTGTATTTACACTAGCATTTGTAATGTATTGTGAAACTGTTGGTGTTACTTTGTAAAGAAGCGCAATTTTATAATCTTCGGGAGGTGAAAACTTACCTTTAATTGTGTGTTGCCCCCAAACTATTGCGGGAAATATTAATAGTGATAGAATAAGTTTTAAACAGTGTTTCATATTATTTTTTAGGCAATAATTACGCCATAATTGGTTTTAATAATGTTAAAGCTTTTTGTACTGAGTTTACTGCATTAAAGGTAAGTATTAATCTTAAGCCTTGACGTGTTTCTTTCTCTTTCATTTTGCAAATATTAGGATGTGTTTGCACGTATTTTAAAACATTTGTAAACGTGTTACTTTGATAAAAACTACTTTGTTGGTTGCTTATAAAATACCCTATAAGTTTACCTTTTTTCATTATTATTTTTTCAAAACCTATTTTGGTTGCTAACCACTTTATTTTGACACTGTTTAACAAATCGGTCACTTGTGGTGGTAATTCCCCAAACCTATCAATTAAATCATTTTCAAACCTTGTTAGTTCTTCTTCGGTTTCAAGTTCATTAAGTTTGGTGTATAAACTTAATCTTTCTGCAATATTATTTATATAGCTATCAGGAAATAGCAATTCAAAATCTGTATCAATAGTTACATCTTTTACGTATGTTTTGTTTTCTTCGGGTGTATCATATAAATCTTTAAACTCATTTTCTTTAAGTTCTTCAATAGCCTCGTTTAATATTTTTTGGTAGGTATCAAAACCTATTTCATTTATAAATCCGCTTTGTTCACCACCCAACAAATCGCCAGCACCACGAATTTCAAGGTCTTTCATTGCAATGTTAAATCCGCTACCTAAATCTGTAAATTGTTCTAAGGCTGAAATACGTTTACGGGCATCTTCAGTCATGGCACTATATTCTGGTGTAATAAAATAACAGAATGCTTTTTTATTGCTTCGGCCAACACGACCGCGCATTTGGTGCAAATCACTCAACCCAAAATTATTGGCATTATTTATAAAAATGGTATTGGCATTGGGCACATCTAAACCACTTTCAATAATGGTGGTACTAACTAAAACATCAAAACCGCCATCCATAAATTGTAGCATAAGTTCTTCTAGCTTTTTGCCTTCCATTTGCCCATGGCCCACGCCTATTTTTGCATCGGGCACTAAACGCTGAATCATGCCTGCAACTTCTTTTATGTTTTCAATACGGTTGTGAATAAAAAATATTTGTCCGCCACGTTCAATTTCATAGCTTACGGCATCACGAATGGTTTCTTCGTTAAAACGAATAACATGACTTTCAATTGGGTAACGGTTTGGTGGCGGTGTTGTAATAACCGATAAATCACGCGCTGCCATTAAACTAAACTGAAGCGTTCTTGGTATTGGTGTTGCGGTTAATGTTAACACATCAACGTTTTCTTTTATGGTTTTTAGTTTTTCTTTTACGGCAACTCCAAATTTTTGTTCTTCGTCAACAATTAAAAGACCTAAATCTTTAAATTTCACGTTTTTGTTTACCAATTGGTGTGTGCCAATAATAATATCTACACCTCCTTTTTCTAACTGCTCTAAAGTTTCACGTTTTTGTTTGGCAGTTCTAAAACGGTTTACATAATCTACCGTTACAGGAAAATCTTTTAAACGTTTTCTAAACGTGCGTGCATGTTGGTATGCTAAAATGGTTGTAGGCACCAAAACGGCTACTTGTTTACCATTATCTACCGCTTTAAAAGCAGCACGAATGGCTACCTCTGTTTTACCAAAACCAACATCGCCGCAAATAAGTCTATCCATTGGGCGCTCGCTTTCCATATCGGCTTTAATATCGGCCGTTGCGGTACTTTGGTCTGGTGTGTCTTCATAAATAAAAGACGCTTCTAATTCATGCTGCATATAACTATCTGGCTTGTATTGATAGCCTTTTTCGGTTTTACGCTTTGCATAAAGTTTTATAAGGTTAAAAGCAATGTGTTTTACTTTTGCTTTTGTTTTTTGTTTTAAGGTTTTCCAAGCATTGCTACCTAGTTTGTATACCTTTGGTGGCTTGCCATCTTTACCATTATATTTTGTTATTTTATGAAGTGAATGTATGCTTAAATACAGCACATCGCGCTCTCCATAAATAAGCTTTATTGCCTCTTGTTTTTTGCCTTCAACATCAATTTTTTGAAGTCCGCCAAAACGCCCAATACCATGATCAATATGTGTAACGTAATCTCCAATATCTAAATTAGTAAGCTCCTTTAAAGTTATGGCTTGCTTTTTGGCATAACCATTTTTTATACTGAATTTATGGTAACGTTCAAATATTTGATGATCGGTGTAACAAACTATTTTATTTTCATGATCTACAAAACCTTGATGTAGTGATAAAATTACTGTGTTATATGGTGCGACTTCTAAATTTGAATCATCAAAAATATCATGAAAGCGTTTAGCTTGTTGTTCACTAATACAAGCTATGTAATTTGTATAACCGTTGTTGTGGTTTGTATTTAAATCTTCAATTAACAAATTAAATTGTTTGTTGAAAGATGGTTGTGGTGCGGTATTAAACGCTAGGGTTTGATGCGTTTCTTTTGTTGAATTAGTAAAAATATTTTGCGTACCAAACTCTAATATTGAAAATTCTAAAAGTTGACTTTTTAATAATGCTGAATTACAAAATAATTCTTGTGGTTTACTATGTTTAATATCGGGCGAAAGGTTTGTAAATGCAGCCTCGGCTTTTTCAAAAAAATCATCAATTCTAGAAAAAAGCATATTGGCATTTTTTATACCAACCACTGTTTTTTGAGCTATGTATCTTAAAAAACTTTGGCGTCTTTCTTCTAAAAGTTTATTAGCAACATTAGGTATAATGTTTATTTTTTTAATTTGATTTATAGATAGTTGAGATGCTACATCAAATGTTCTAATACTGTCAACCTCATCACCAAAAAACTCTATACGGTAAGGTTCATCATTTGAGAACGAAAACACATCTACAATACCACCACGCACAGAAAACTCACCAGGTTCTGTTACAAAATCTACGCGTTTAAATTTGTATTCAAACAATACTTCATTTACAAAATCTATTGATAAGTTATCGGCTACAGCAATTTTAAGGGTGTTACGCTCAAGCTCTTTACGGGTAACTACTTGCTCAAAAAGCGCATCGGGGTAGGTTACTATTAATGCTGGTTTTTTTTGTGAATTTATACGGTTTAAAACCTCGGCACGTAATAGTACATTGGCGTTATCTGTTTCTTCTATTTGATACGGCCTACGGTAACTGCCTGGATAGAAAAGCACATCAGTTTTATCGCAGAGTTGCTCAAAATCGTTTAGGTAATGTGCGGCTTCTTCTTTATCATCAAATACTAATAGAAATGGTTTTTTTGCCTGCTTAAATGCGTTGGCAATTACAAATGATAATGATGAGCCTACAAGGCCTTTTAAATGTGTTTTTGATTGTTTTTGGGCAATAGCATCTTGCAGATTATGCGTTTGCAAAACCTGTAAATAGGCTTGAGAAATATGGGTTTTACTCACCTAATTATGTTTTTAAAACTGCAAAGATAAGGCTTGTACTTTATTTTAAGTAATATACGGGGTTAAAATACATGGGTTATTGGGTTATGTTTGCGTTAGGGATTGAGCGGTGTGTTTGAGCTCGCTGACGCAGGAGGCAGCGAGTAGCGAAAGCCCGCCCGCAGGGAACGCCCAAAAAATTGTTTTTTTAAGCTACATTTATTAAAAAAATATGTAGGTTTGCAGCACTTAAAAAATTGATAATTATGTCGTTTTCAGATTTATTTGACAGTGGTTTTAAAAAGCGTAATGAGAGCCATTTTGCTTCTATTGTAAGAGTTGCCATGGCCGATGGTGTGATTACTGATGATGAGCGTGCTTTTTTAGATAGATTAGCTAATAGATTGGATATTAGTGAGGTTGATTATAAAATTATTTTGAAGGATTATGCTAAACATCCTATTAATCCGCCGGCGTCTTACGATTTGCGTTTAGAGCGTTTATATGACCTTGTTAGAATGGTTTATGTTGATGATATTCATGGTGAAGCTGAAGATACTTTACTTAACAAAATTGCAGTAGGTTTAGGTTTTCATGCGGTTAATGTTAAGTATATTATTGATAAGGCCTCAACGCTTGTTAAACAAGGGGCTGACCTTGATACGTTTGTTGATGCTATTAAAAATATGAATAGATAGTTTTTTAAACTTTAAAATAATAAAAAAGCGAAACCAAATAGGTTTCGCTTTTTTGTTTGCTTATTGTTGATTAAAGTTTAGTTCCAGCTTTCATCAATTACTTGTTGTATTTGTGGGTATTGAGCGTCATTTTCTTTTACTTCCTCTCTTAACTTTTTAAGCCTGCTTTTTAAATTGGTAATTATTGAAGCATATTGTGGGTCATCATACCTATTATCCATTTCATTGGGGTCTTTATTTAAATCATAAAACTCCCAAGCTACTGGTGTAACAAAATCTGACATTGATTCTGGGTTGTGTGCCCATTTTTGTTCACCGGAATCTCTATTTACTAAATAATCGCGCCCATAGAAAAAGATAAGTTTATAGTCTTTAGTTCTAATACCAAAATGAGCAGGGTTGTTATGCTTGTGTGCCATGTGCATCCAGTACCTGTAGTATGTGTCTTGTTTCCAACCCTTGGGTTCTTGGGTTGTTTCTAAAATTGATTTAAAACTTGCTCCTTGCATATAATCTGGTGTTTTACCGCCTGCCATATCTATAATTGTTGGTGCAAAATCAGTATTATTTATTATGGCATTTGACCGTGAACCTGCTTTTATTGTTTTTGGATAGCGTACTAAAAATGGCATTCTTTGAGATTCTTCATACATCCATCGTTTATCAATATAATCGTGTTCACCTAACATGAAACCTTGATCTCCGGTGTACATAATTATTGTGTTATCTAAAAGGCCTTCTTCTTCTAAATAATCTAATAGGCGTTTTACATTATCATCAACACCTTTTACACATCTTAAATAGCGTTTTAAATATTCTTGGTATGCTAATTCTTTATACTTCGGGTCTGGTATATTGGGGTCTATATTCATATGCATTCCCATGTTTCTTATTACATTTCTATGCCCTATGGATGAGCCTATTGTATCAGTTAATGAGTTATTAATACCGCGGGTAGCAATAGAGCCGTTATTTGCATTATACCACATACTTGACGGCTCTGGGATAACATGATCTTTTAAATATGTTTCATATCTGGGTGCATATTCAAAAAAATCATGGGGTGCTTTAAAGTGGTGCATTAAAAAGAAAGGCTTGGTTTTATCTCTTTTGTTTTTAAGCCAATCTAAAGATATATCTGTAATTACATCTGATGAATGCCCTTGATATTTTGTGGCATTAACCTCTCTAACTAAATCGGCTTCAAACCTAATTTTTGTTTTTGTACCACCATCTCTACTGTAAAGGGTTGGATTAAAATAATCACCTTGACCTGGTAAAACGTTATAATAATCAAAAGCTTCTGGCGCATGTTTTAAATGCCATTTACCTACCATGGCTGTTTGATAGCCTTGTTTTTTTACTTCAATTGGCAAATATTGTTTATCTGCTGAAAGCGCTCCACTTAAATCTACAACACCATTAACCTGCCCGTATTGACCTGTTAATATACTGGCTCTTGATGGTGTACAAATGGAATTAGTACAAAAAACATTTTCTAATAAAATACCTTCTGTTGCTAACCTATCTATAGTTGGTGTTGGGTTTAATGATGCTAACCTTTTACCATAAGCACCAATGGCTTGCGAGGTATGATCATCTGCCATAATATAAATAATGTTTGGCTTTTCTATTATAGTTTCGTTTTTACATGAAAATAGTACTGATGCTAGTACTATTGGCATTAGGTTTTTTAGTGTTTTAAACGTCATTGTTTTACAAGTTGATTATTAATTTAAAGATATAACTTATTTAATTTTTAAAGCCGTTTTTACAATATTTATAAATGCACCGAAGCAAAACACTCCGGTGCATTTTCAAACTAAAACTCAAAAGCTAACTTATATATTAATGCTTTTGAATTTTAGGAGGATTTTATTGTTAAAATAATTTTAATAGTGAAAACAATATTACATTTAAATTTGACATTTACTCATAACCTGGATTTTCAACTAAAGCAGGACTTCTCTGTATTCTAGCCAGCCCAATAGGAAAATAATAATGGTGCTCTTCAAATATTCTATCCCAACTATCAGTAGCTGTTCCTGTTGTAGTATGAATTATTTCATACATTCCTGGGTTATCATAATCTTTTCGCCATCTAACACCAGTATACTTATTGCCTTTACTAGCTCTACGATCTAACTCTATGTGAGCTATACGCCACCTGCGCAAATCCCAATAACGATGCTGCTCAAATGCTAATTCTACAGCCCTTTCATTTTGAATAACTGACCAATTTATGGTTAATTTATCAGGCATATTTACACGTCTTCTAATTCTATTTAACGCCTCTAAACCTTCACTATCACGACCTAAAGCATACGCCGCTTCTGCAAGATTTAAATACATTTCTCCTAAGCGGAAAACCATATAATCAGTTCCACCTTGCCCTCTTGAAGGGCCTACTAAAAATTGTTCGTTACATCTTTTTCTATTGAACATTCCTGTTCGTTCAATATCTCTTGACGGACCTTTTGCAGGAACATCAATACCGTCAATATTTGATGTTTCTAAAACGCCATTAACATACAAGCCCTCATGCATCCATACAGTTTGACCACCGTATTCAACTTCTGGTAAGAAAATATTGGCTCTACATCTAGGATCTTTTCTTCCTATAAAGTTATCCATATCATGAAATACACCTGGTACTAATGTAGACCTATCAAGTGTGCCTGGTGTACCATCAATGTATTCATACATTTCGAAAGTTTCTAGATAGGTATTTAAAAATGTAGTTCCACTCACTACTGCCGGTGCACACCAGCGCTCCCAATCTTCTGGCCTTGCGCCTTGTCCTCCAAAAACCTCAGTGAAGATGGCCTCATTATTGTTTCCTAATTCAGCATCTTTAGTAAACAAATCATAATATAAGTTTTCAGCTTCTTCAAAAGAGCTAGGATTATCTCCATACAATGTAAACGGACCTTCATTAATTATTTTTTTAGAAGCATCATAGGATAATTGCCAATATTTATCTGGATTGCTGATTCCTAACAATCCGTTTAATTGCATATTGCCAAACTCTCCAATACTGCCCGCATACAACATTGCCCTACTTTTTAAAGCTAATGCAGCCCAATGGGTAGGCCTTCCTCCTTGTTGCATTTTATCAGCCAAAAGTGACACTGCTAAATCACATTCTTCAGCAATAAAGTCATAGGTTTCTTCTTCAGAATTTCTAGGTATCTGCAATTCATCTAAGGCTAGGTCAAAGCTTTGTGGCTCAGTTATAATTGGTACGCCTCCATAACGTTTCACTTTTTGAAAATAAACCCAAGCTCTTAAAAAATGTAATTCGCCTATTCTAGTATCTGTATATTCTTGAGGCAATGTGTTACCTTCGCTTTTTAATTTAAAAATTACTTCATTAATTTCTCTTACTAAAGCCCAGTCCCAATATTCATTGGTTCCCTGCCCGCCAGTACCTAGCTCTGTAAATAAACCACGAGTAAATTGATAGCCCCCTGGCCACCCTCCAAATGTTCTACTGTAACCACCAGCACAGGCATCTACAACCAACCTACTTGGGTTTAAATCATTTGAGCCAGGTAAGAATCTTGCTCTAGCAAATAAATTTGCTACAACTAAATCAGTCAAAGTCTCGTCGTTAAAAACGCTATCTTCAGAAAAACGACCAACAGCTGTTCTTTCTAATGGATCTTCACATGATAAGACTATAATGCCTAATGTGAAAATTGCTATAAATAATTTTATTTTTTTCATAATATTTTTTTTATTATAATCCAACATTAATACCTAAACTTACATTTCTTTGAACAGGATAAGTAGCTATACCATCTTGACTTCTGGCCTCGGGATCTATATTAAAAATATTCTTTTTTTGTAGAGTTAAAAGGTTATAACCCGCAAGATAAATTCTTGCATTTTTAACATTAATTTTATTTAAAAAACTTTGAGGAATTGAATATCCGAGTGTTAAAGATTTTAATCTTGCATAAGTTGCATCTCTTTGGTAAATATCTAATGTTGCATCATTATGTTGGTTAAGACCTATTGTACTTGGAGCGGGTAGTTTAGCTGCAGAGGGATTATCTGGATTCCAACTATGATCTACTTGATAT
Organism: Seonamhaeicola algicola; assembly: GCF_007997385.1. Taxonomy (GTDB): domain Bacteria; phylum Bacteroidota; class Bacteroidia; order Flavobacteriales; family Flavobacteriaceae; genus Seonamhaeicola; species Seonamhaeicola algicola. The sequence continues at coordinate 506,587 of NZ_VOSC01000012.1, read as the reverse complement.
TGAAATGGTACAAAACCAATACTAGTTGTAGCAGCTAATTCAAGATCATTAGGTACTACATCAAAATTTGTAGCTCCTTGCCATAACATAGCAAAATCAAACCCTTTGTATTCTAAGTTTACGTTTAACCCAAAAAACCATTCTGGAGTTTGATTCCTACCAATTACTTCTTGATCTCTAAAATCAATAATATTATCTCCGTTTCTATCAACGTACTTAACATCTCCTAATTTAGGTTCACCTAATTGTGGGTATTCTAAACCATCATTATCTATTTCTTCTTGTGTATCATAAAATCCATCTGTTCTATAACCAAACCTACGATTAACCCATTGGCCAGTTCTTTGATTTAACCTAGCATCGTCAGGATCATCTAAATCAAACTCTCTTTCTATTACTTTTACAAATTTTTCTCGTGTCCAAGTAACATTACCGGATATATTAATGTTTAAGTCACCTATGGTGTTTTTATGCGTTAATACTAGTTCAAAACCTCTATTATCTCGTTCTTCAAGATTTTCTCTTGGTAAAACGGCTCCAAAGGTATCTGGAAGAGCATCTTGTCTTGTGGCTAAAAGCCCTGTTCTTTTTCGATAAAAAGCGTCAAACTCTATTCCTAATGCACTATTCCAGAATGTTGCATCTAAACCTAAATTGTAAGTAGTCATTTCTTCCCAAGTTATATTAGGATTAGCAAGTCCTTCTGTTCTAAGTGTTGTTAAAAACTCCTGCCCTTCATAGAGATATTGCTGGTTAATTGCATTTCTTAAACTATAACCACTTAAGTAATCAAAATTAGAGATGTTATCAAATCCAAGGCTAGCTACAGAAGCTCTTATTTTTAAAAAGTCAACTGTTGAAGAATCGCTCAAGAAATCTTCTTTAGACATTACCCATCCTAATGAAATCCCTGGAAATAACCCCCAACGTGTTTCTGTTGGAAATTGTATGTTTGCATCTAATCTATATAACGCTTCTAATAAAAACTTTTCTTTATAGTCATAATTAACGCGACCAATAAAAGCAGATCGTCCGTTTTGAGAAAAGTTGTCACCAACTTGCTGTTCTCCAATAGCTGCGAATAAAAACGGTTGATCTATAGTTAGCGGATTATTTCTTAGTGCATAAAAGTTATAAGTATCTGTATAAATATTTTCATAAATGGCTTTTGCAGATAAATTATGGACTCCAAAAGTACGGCTAAAATCTAACCCTACTTGTGTTGTTATTCTACTAAAATCATCATTAGAAACCCTAGTATCTGCTATATTTGTAGTAAAAGACTCTGTGCTTTCTCCAGTAACAAAATCATGATCATAAGTTGTAAAGGGTGTTCTAATTTTTCGGCTTAAATTACTTGATCTTTGAAATGCAAGCTTTCCAAAAGCACTTAAACCACTTACAGGAATATCGTAATCAAAATTAGCAATTAAATCAAACTGTTTTCTTTTATCAAGAAAAAATCCTGTGATAGAACTATTGGAATAGGCTACTGCACTTTGTCCTAACGGATGAGATGCTGTTAATAAACCATCTGGATTTCTTTGAATTGCTGGGTTTGATGATGCTATAAACCGAAAAATTCTACGGTAAGCATCTTCTCCATTATCAACATTTACAGGTGTTTCTGTTTCTTGTTCTCTATATTTTAGATTAAGACCTACTGTTAATCTATCTGAAATATCAGCATCTAAAGTTAAACCAATATTATATCTTTCAAACTTACCATCACCAGACTCTAATAAAGAGTTTTGTTGTAAAGCTCCAACAGACCCAAAATACTTAACTTTTTCAGTTCCACCTCTTACGTTAACATTATGTTGATGCATCATAGACCAGTCTTTAAGAACAACATCTTGCCAATCTGTACCTTTAAAGCCTTCTTCTGTACCAGCTTTAAACCTTACAATATCTTCATTAGAATAAGTAAGGTCAGCTTCCGCTACCCCTTCTAACCTCTCTGCTCTTTGAACATAATCTGCGTAACTAGCAGCATCAGCTATTTCAGGTAAAAATGTTGGTTGTTGAAATGTAATACTGCTTGAAAAATTAATTTTGGGCCTTCCTATTTTACCCCTTTTGGTTGTTACAAGAATAACTCCATTACCAGCTCTAGCTCCGTATACTGCTGCAGAAGCATCTTTTAAAACAGATATAGATTCAATTTCATTAGGGTCTAGTTGTTGGTAATCTCTTGGTACACCATCAACAATTACTAAAGCGTTACCAAACCCTCTAATTCTAACATTTGCTTGGTCTCCTCCAGGTTGACCATCATTTTGTGTTACCACTAAACCTGGTAAACGCCCCGCTAGAGACTGTGTGGTATTAGTTGTTGGAGTTTGAACTAAGTCTTTAGATTGAACTGTAGCAACTGAACCTGTAATAGTTGCTCTTTTTTGCTTTCCATAACCTACTACCACTACCTCGTCTAATTTTGCAGAGTCTTCAATCATTACTACATTAATAGTAGATTTATTGTTAACAGGAATTTCTTTTGTAACATACCCTAGGTATGACACCACTAAAATGGCATTTGTGTTTTCAACATTTAAAGTATAGTTACCATCAAAATCTGTTTGTGTACCATTACTTGTTCCTTTTTCTAAAATATTAGCTCCGGGTAGTGGTACACCGTTTTCATCTGTAACAATGCCTTTTATTGTTATTTTTTGAGGTTTTAAAACACTTGTATTTAAGTTATTTATATTTACTGCAGGTTTATCTTTTTTTTCTATTAAATAAACACGCTTTTTTATAACGTTATAATCGGTTGTGGTAGTTTTAAAAACCGACTCTAAAATGGTTGTTATTTCTTGTTTATTTACGTTAACAGAAACTTTTCTGTTTAAATTAATGTCTTTTAGTTTATATATGAAACGAAATTGAGTTGATGCTTCAATTTCATCTAACAATTCACTAACTGTTACATTATTTAGCTCTAATGTAATTTTAGTTTGTTGTGAATAGGTATCATTTGCTTGAAGTGTCATAAATGATACGAAAAAGAAAAGGACACTTAGCTTCATTTTTAAATCGAATTTTAGTGAAGGACAAAATCGGCCCCTAATTGTAGGAGATTTTTTTTTCATACTTTTGTGATGTTAAATGTGGTTAATCTATTATTTAGTTTAATTGCGTCATATCATCGGGAAATGTTGCAGCATTTTCCGATTTTTTTTTATTCTTCTTAAGAACAAAAACGACTTTAGTTAGTAATTGTAATTTTACATAAGCCTGTTGTTTTAGTTTATAATTATTTTATGTTCTGTTATTGTATAATCTATATTATAATTTTGCTTAATCTCCTGTAAAACAACGTGTATTGGTGGGTTTTTACCAAAGCTTGCATTAAACTTATCAAAAGATATGCTGGTGTTATTATTAATGATTTCTACATTATAATGACGTTCTAGTTTTTTTAGAATATTGTGAAAAGTCATATCTCTAAAAACCAATTCACCATCCATCCATGATGTATATATACTTGTGTTAACTTTACTATTAACTATGGCTTTATTTTGTTTATTAAACGTTGCTTTATAACCTGGTTTTAGGCGTTTTACATCTTTATCATTAACAACTTTGTGGCCTGTGTAAAGCCCTACTGAACCTTCAACTAAAACCACTTCAGTTTGTGTATCTTCAGTATAAGCTTGAACATTAAATTTTGTACCATAAACTTTTACATTAAGCGCTTTTGCATTAACTATAAAAGCTGATTTGGGATTTTTAGCTACATCAAAAAACACTTCGCCATCAACAAACACTTTTCGTTCTTTTCCTTTTATAAAGTGTACAGGGTATTTTAATGATGACCCTGAATTTAAAAATGCCGTAGTACCATCAGAAAGTACTACCTCAAATTTCTTTCCGTAAGGTATTGTTAAGGTATTATATACTAAGGTTTCTATCTTTGCTTTTGTGTTATTGTACTGTAGTTTAGTTTTTTGCTGGGTAACAACAGTATTGCCTAGGTTACTTTTAATAGTTGTATTTGTATTTTCATTTAAAACTTTAATTGTTCCGTCATCTAATTTTAAGGTAATTACTTTAGCAGGATCTACTGTTGGTGTTTTATCTGAATAAAATATTACTTGCGATAAAACCAATGCTACTATTAAAATAGCTGCTACTGATGATACTATGGTTAAAACCTTTGTTTTAGGTTTTATATTATTTTGAATATCATTCCATAAAGTATCCTTAATGCTGCTATTATTTTTTTTAAAATCTTGTTTTTTATTAGCTAATACAAGCATTTTTTTTTGATATGTTTCAATTAGCATCTTTTCATGGTTATTTAATGTACCATGAATAGCTTTGTTTAAAAGTTTTCTAAACTCTTTTTCTTTCATAATTAATGCTTGTATTATTATGTTCTAAAAAACAGACATGTACTCCCGCTGCATTTCGAGTTTTAACATTTTTTTAACATTTTAGAAGTGTTTAAAAACTGTCTAGAAATTAGACAAAAGCACACATAAAAGAGAAAGTAACGATGTTAATGTGTGTTTAATAGATTTTGTAGCTATAGAGATCTGGTTTTCAACCGATTTTTTTGAAATACCTAATTTAATAGCTATTTCATCATTGGTGTAATGCTTTAATCGGCTTAACTCAAATATTTGGGCGCAACGTTTTGGCAAATTATTTAGCGCCATTTTAATAACACTTAGTTTTTCATCAAAATCTATTTGCTTTTTCACATCAGGCTCAACAGATAATTTTAATGAATTGATAACTTGCTTTTCTAATCTGGTAAATTTTTTGCTTTTTAAAAACTTAAAAGAAGCATTACGTACTGCTACATATATGTAAGCATCAAAGTTTTTTATGTCGAGCTGTGCTCTATTTTGCCAAAGTTTAACCCAAATATCTTGTACTATATCTTTGGCATTATTATCATTACCTACAATAGATTTTGCATTTGTAAACATAGACTCCCAATACAAATCAAATAATTTTTTATAGGATTTGCAATCGCCTTGTTTTATACTCAATAGCAAAAATTCTGCATTAGTAATATGCTTAGTTGGTAATGGCAATTTTATAGTTGTTTAGTTTAGTTGTGTTGCAATAAATGTACATTTAAATTAAACTTTCACAAAAAAAATGCTGTATTTGGTGCCATATTTCTAAATATTGAATTATTTTTTTTAGGAAAATACCCACGCACCCAAATTAAAAAAACCTCAAAAAACATTTGTTCTTTGAGGTTTTTAATATACTAACTGTTAACTTGTTACTTTACTGTTAGCGTATATTGTGGTGTTGGGTTTAACGGACAAAAGTATACGTATTCACCTTTTGTTAATTTTGTTGGGTTAGATTTTTCTACCTTTCCGTCTTTTACAACTTGTGTAACATAAGCTGTTTTAATATGGCTTTCTGCATTACTAGCATCTGCTCCTTTTTTTACTAAAACCAAACCTACATCTTTACCTACGTTATTGTTTGCAATGGCAAAAACATAAGTACCTGCGTTTACTGTTACAGATTTTTGTGTAAACTCACCTTTAGTTTGTTCTAAAGTAATGGTTTTTACCTCTTGTGCGTTTACATTTACTATAAATGCTAAAGCTACTACTATAATTGATACTACTTTTTTCATCTTTCTGTTATTATTATTTTGGTTCAAATTATTTATACGTTTGCTGTTTCAAGTTCTTGAGCTAAAGGAAAATCTATAGCTACTTCGGTTAAATTGTGTAAAGTATTTGTAACAGTAATCATTGCATAAGCCAATGTTAAATCTACTAAGTTTTCTTTGGTGTAACCTGCATTAAAAAAGGCTTCCTTTGAAACTTCAGACGCTTTACCGCCATTTTCAGCAACTTCTTTAGCTAATACTGCTAAAGCATTATATTTGGTATCCCATGAAGCTTTTCCTTGTCTAAGTTCTAAAATTTGCTCGTCTGTAAAACCTTTTAATTTACTTGTTGCAGTATGCGCAGACTGACAATATTTACATGCGTTTACCTGACTTACCGCTAAGTCTATCACCTCTTTTTCTTTAGCCGAAAGCGATAATTTTGTGTCTGAAAATTGTAAAAAAGCACCTAAAGCAGTTTTTGAGTGTGCCATAGTAGCGTATAAATTTGGCACAAAGCCTAATGCTTTTTGCAAATTATCAAAAATTGCTTGGTTGTTTTCTGTTACTTCCTCTCTTGTTGGTACATTAAATGTGCTCATAATTATTAATTTTAAATTGTTGTGTTTATTGTTTTAAATCTTGGTACAAAGTTGCAACATGCTTAGAAGTTACACCATGTAAACATATCCCGATGACATGTCATTTTTTCCCTTTGCTTTATTTAATGCTTAATTTTTATTTATAAATGGACGTTCTGCATCACAATAAAAATCATGTATATGCTTTTGTTCACAATGTGTTTTAGCACTAATAGTATTAAACACTTGTTGTTTTTTTCCTCTGAATATTTCAATTAAATTGAATATTGATATGTGTTTTAAATTCATCGCTTTGTTGTTTTATAATTACAATGCAAAGATGAATTAAAAGGAAAGGCATAACCATAGACGAAACACCCAAGTGTTTGTCAATTTTTCCCTAAGAAGTAGTTTCTAATTGCTTTTTGAAGTCTGATGGTGAAACGTTAGTGTATTTTTTAAACAAACGGCTTAAATGTGAAGCATCTTCAAACCCTAATTCAAAAGCTATTTCTTTAGCCGTTTTATTTGTATACATTAACAAACGTTTAGCTTCTAAAATAATACGTTCATGAATTATTTTTAAAGGACTTTTATTGAATTTTGAGAAAGAATTTGATAACGTTTTAGCCGATTTAAATAAAGCATCGGCATAAAACTGTACACTATGTTGTTCTCTAAAATGTGTTTCTACCAACACATTAAAAGCTCTTAGCAGTTCGGTTTTAGTATCTTGTTTATTAGTATCAATATCCTTTTTATCCTTTAGCAAACGTGTGGTTTTTATAATAAATCTTGCCATGAGCATTCGCAACATTTCTGCCTGAATATTGTCTTTAGTTTCTAATTCATCCAGAAAAATATCATGAAGTATGTTAAACTTTGTTTGCTCCTTTTCGTTTAACGTTATTATGGGGTTTGGCTCATTTCCAAAGAATAAAATACCCGCACAACCAACCTCTTTATCGTGGTCTTTTATGCAGTAAAACTCTCTGTTAAAAAAATATACTCTTAAATTTTCGCCATTTACAAACTTAAAATATTGCACATTGGTTAAGGCTAAAATACTATGTGGCGCCAAGGTAATTGGTATGCTATCTACCTCTACATTAGCCTCAACTTCATCTGTACAAATAAAGGCGTAAACCTCTAACGGTTTTGCTGTTTTAAAAGGCTGCAAAAGCGTTTCGTTTCCTATTTTTAATAAAGCGTTTGTAGTAAACTCGGTAAATGCATGTATCATGTACACTCAGTCTAAAAACACAATAAAACATTACATTATTTGTGTAATTTTAATTGAATACGCTTTCGCGGAAAATCTACCTCTAAAACCTTAACAATAACTTGCTGATGCAAACTAATGTGTTCGTTTACATCGCTTACAAAACCTTCGGATAAATTTGAAATATGAATTAAGCCGCTTTCCTTTATTCCAATATCAACAAAAGCACCAAAATTGGTAACATTATTTACAATTCCTGGTAATAATTGCCCTTCTTGCACATCGGTTATGGTTTTTATGTTTTGATTGAAAGTAAACACTTTGGCTTGCTCACGAATATCTAATCCAGGTTTTTCTAATTCTTTTACAATATCTTGAAGCGTTGGCAACCCTACTTTATCTGAAACATATTGGTTTAAATTAATATTTTTTAAAACCGAAGCATTACCAATAAGTTCGCTAACGGTTTTGCCTTCGTTTTTGGCAATGGTTTTTACAATATGATAACTTTCTGGATGCACCGCAGAATCGTCTAACGGATTTTTAGCATCTTTAATACGAAGAAACGCCGAACCTTGCTCGAAAGCCTTTCCGCCAAGGCGTGGTACACTTTTTAAATCGGTTCGCGATTTAAATGCTCCGTTCTCATCACGATAAGTCACAATATTTTCAGCAAGTTTTGGGCCAATGCCAGACACATAACTTAACAAACTTTTAGAAGCTGTATTTAAGTTTACGCCAACAGCATTTACACAATGTTCAACAACGGTATCAAGCTCGCTTTTTAATTTAGTTTGATCTACATCATGTTGATATTGCCCAACACCAATACTTTTAGCATCAATTTTAACCAATTCTGCCAACGGATCTTGTAAACGGCGCCCAATAGACACGGCTCCTCGCACCGTTACATCGTAGTTTGGAAACTCATCGCGTGCAATTTTTGATGCTGAATAAATACTTGCTCCTGCTTCGCTAACCACAAATACTTGCATATTGTTTTTAAACCTAATTTTACGCACCAAAGCTTCGGTTTCGCGTGAGGCTGTTCCGTTTCCAATAGCTATAGCTTCAATTTTATAAGCTTCAGCTAAGGTGCTAATTTTTTTAATAGCACCTGTGCTATCATTTTTTGGTGGATGCGGATAAATGGTTTCATTGTGTTTTAATTGCCCTTGCGCATCTAAACACACAATTTTACAACCTGTACGAAATCCTGGATCTATTGCTAAAACACGCTTTTCTCCTAACGGCGAACCTAGTAATAATTGTTTTAAGTTTTTAGCAAACACAGTAATAGCAGCTTCATCGGCTTTTTGTTTAGCTTGTTGCAACGCTTCGTTACTTAAAGATGGCAACAACAAACGTTTGTAAGCATCTTTTATGGCTATTTCTATTTGTTCGGCGCAGTCGTTATTCGATTTTATAATACGTTGTTCAATCTTGTTTAACGCTCTGTCGTCATCAATTTCAATTTTCACACGAATAAAACCTTCTTTTTCTGCTCTAAGAATGGCGAGTAAACGGTGCGACGGAATTCTGCTAAGCGATTCTTCCCAATTAAAATAATCTTTAAATTTTTGGGCGTCTTCTTCGTTTTCTTTTGTTTTTATAACCTTTGTTGAAATAATAGCGAAACGCTCTAATTGATGCCGCATGTTATTACGAATATCGGTACGCTCGTTTATCCATTCGGCAATTATGTGGCGCGCGCCTTCCAGAGCGTCTTCAGCAGAACTTACATCACCTTTTACATAACGAAATGCCACAGATTCTACATCTCTTGCATTTTGGCTCATTAATATTTTGGCCAAAGGCTCTAAACCTAACTGGCGTGCTTTTTCAGCCTTCGTTTTTCGGCTTTTTTTGTAAGGCAAGTATAAATCTTCCAGCGCCGTTAAATCTGTTGCTGAAGTTATTTTCTTTTCTAAATCTGAAGTTAAAACACCTTGTTCATCTAAAGCTTTTAAAATGGCTGCTTTTCGTTTTTCTAAAGTTTCAAATTGTTCTTTATATTTTACAATATCACCAATTTGTACTTCATCTAAATTTCCTGTGGCTTCCTTACGGTAACGAGAAATAAACGGTACGGTACACGCATCATTAAGTAAATTAATGGTGTTTTGTATGGCCCTTTCAGGTAATTGTGTATGTGTATATATGTAGTTTAGTAATTGCATGCTTTTGACTTTTTGAAACACACGCAATTTAGAAAAGAAACTCTTTTTTTACATTATTAAAGCCATTTATGTCTAGTTAAAAACTAGACATTTTTGCTTTTAACTGATAATCAGCATTGTTTTACAGCGTTAATGAACAGTAAAATCTAATCAATCTTCAGTAAAATAACCATTAGTTCTACTTTTAAAAACGATTGTTACTCTTAAAACGTTTAATATTAATTTAATTTGCCATGTATTCTAACCAAATGTAAATAAACTTAAGAGATGAAAAATTTTTTAAAAATTTTAGCTGTTGGTGTTCTATTGGTTTCTTGTAAACAAGAAGAAAAAATAGCCATGGCTAATGAGAGTGACTCAAATAAATTTGAGCCTAATTGGGAATCTTTAGCAAAACACACTGCAGACCCTGAATGGTTTCATGATTCAAAACTAGGTATATACTTTCACTGGGGTGTATATAGTGTTCCTGCTTATGGCTCAGAATGGTACCCATACAGGTTATATAGAGTAAATGAGTACCCTGACTATAAAGAATACCATGAAAAAAATTATGGCAAATTAGAAGAGTTTGGTTACCATGATTTTATACCAATGTTTAAAGCTGAAAATTTTGATGCTGAAAATTGGGCCGAATTATTTAAAGCAGCTGGTGCTAAATTTGCTGGTCCGGTAGCGCAACACCATGATGGTTTTGCTATGTGGGATAGTGAAATAAACCCATGGAACTCTGCCGACATGGGACCGAAAAAAGATATTACTGGTGAAATTTTAACAGCAATAAAAAAGCGTGGTTTAAAAACAATGACCTCTTTTCACCATGCTAGATTAAGACAACGCCATGATGGAGACTCTACTAAATGGGATACTTACAATAGCCATTTTGCTTACCATCCAGATTACCCAACATCTTCTGAAGATGAAAAACTTAAAATGTTTTATGGTAACATGCCACAAAAAGAATTTGACCAATATTGGTTAGATCAGGTAAATGAAGTGGTTGATAAATATTCACCAGACATGTTATGGTATGATGTATGGTTAAACCATGTAGCTGAAGATAAAATACAAGAAATGTCTGCACATTTTTTAAACAATGGTTTAAAAACAGGACAAGAGCCTGTATTAATTGCTAAGCATGACGATTTACCTAAAACTATGAGTGTTTTAGATATTGAACAAGGTGGTAAAAAAGATGTTTCTGAAACCGTTTGGATGACCGATATTACTGTTAGCGATAAAGGTAGCTGGTGCTATACACATGGGCAAGTATACAAATCTCCAGAGTTATTATTAAGAAATATGATTGATGTTTGGAGTAAAAACGGTGTTGTATTGTTAAACATATCACCAATGGCCGATGGTACCATTAATAAAGAACAACGTGATCTTTTAACTGGTGTTGGTTCATGGTTAGAAACTTATGGTGAAGCTGTTTATGGCACAAGACCATTTCATATATATGGTTTTGGACATGCCAAAGCTGAAGATGGTGCTCATGGCGGGCAATCTGCTAAAGTAGAATACACAGCTAGCGATGTACGTTTTACTACGTCAAAAGATAAAAAATCCCTTTATGTTTTCTTACTTGGTAAACCTAAAGCCGGTACTAAAATTAACTTAGGTAAACTTAACAATATAGGCTACGGGCCAGCAACCCCTGTAAAACGTGTTGTTGAGTTAAAATCTGGAAAAGAAGTTACATGGGAAAGAACGGAACGTTCACATTCATTTGTTATTCCAGAAGATGTTGAACTAAGTGAATTAGCTAATGTTTTTAAAATGGAGTTAGAATAAACTAAACACTAATTTTAGATATAAAAGCGCTTGATTTAAAAAATCAAGCGCTTTTTGTTTTATATAGTATGTAGCTATAAAATTAAAAATATACGATGTTTATCGTATTTCTTCACACTTCATTAAAAAGTAGTTTTGTTAACCTCAACAACTCATATTTTTATGAAAACACTGAAAGCTTTAAGTTTCTTAATTACATTATTCTTAGCATTCAATGCTTATTCTCAAAAAGTAGATTTTGTAAATGCACCTAAAAACCCTTTACCATTAGGAGTTAATTTAGAGAAAACACAGCTTAAAGGCGATGTTTTTCAACATAATTTGACATTTTATGACACTAATGGAAAAAGGCTTGATTTAGAAAAAAGAAAGCATATTTCTTACGACCAGTTGAATAGACCTATTTCTATAACCTACCCTAACGAAACTATTAAAGAATATAAATACGATGCTTCTGGTAATCTAATATATGATGATGGAATAATTTATAAATATGACAACCAAAACAGAATAATAAAAGCAAACTATAATTGGGAAATTGTGGAATACAGCTATACAAAACAAGGCGATATTATTATAGTAACTATGACACATAAAGCAAAAGATAAAGCACCAACTACCCAAATAGAATACTATAACAAGGGTGTATTAACAGCAAGAAAGAAAGGCAAAGAGCGTAAAAAAACTTTCTTTAAATATAAGTACGATGAAAAAGGCAACTTGATTGAAAGCATGGAAACAGATGCAGCAGGAAATTTAATAAATCAAGATTTATCTAGCATTATTTACCATAGTGAATATAAAGAGTTTAATAAAAATGCAGTACTTAAAAAAACCACTGGAGATTTAAATTTAAAAGGTGGAGTAGCTATACCTCATTTGTATATTAATGGTAAATTAGACTTTACAAATTTGTGGAATAAATTCAATAACGATTATATATTCTATAATCCGCTTACTTCTAAATATTACGTAGCAAAAAATGCTTTTAACGAGTCAATTGCTCTTAACCAAAACATTCCGTTTAAGCCTTTAATAGAGGGAGAAAACATACTTATTAGTGATGGTAAAACTGTATTGCTAATAGAGCAAGGAACGTCAACAATGTTTGCAAATAGAGAATGGAAGTACGAAGCTAAATATAAAAACATCATAGTCAGAGACACAAAAAGTGGCGATGTTTATTTTGTTCCAAACGCTTTGGGAAAAGATACTAACGAAACTAAAGCCTATCATGCTATTTCTATGAATACAAAAGATAGCGAAGTGTGGTACATACCAAACACAACAAAAAAAGGAGTAAATCTTTATGTTAAAGGAGAAGAAATTAAAGGTTATGGAGTAGCAGGTTATATTGATGGCTCAGTAGATTTTGTGATTACTACAAACGGGAAACCTACTTATGTTTTAAGCAACTATAGCAATTCTAAGCCACAACAATTTAGTAAAGGCCGTTATTTTAATGCTACAGTTGATAAAGTTTCAAGCACATCAAATACAAATTCAACTACATCACAAAACAAATCATCAACCGCTTCTTGTATTACAGGAAATTGTGCAGACGGCTACGGAACATATATTTATGAAAGCGGTGCTAAAGTAGAAGGTTTTTTTAAGAATGGGAAACTTGACGGTTACGGAGAGTTTATTTACGCTAATGGCGACACTTATAATGGTAATTACCTTGTCGGTCAACTCGATGGTTATGGCATTTATCACTGGAAACAGAAAAACTTACTGTATTATGGCCATTGGAAAGATACAAAGCAACACGGTTACGGATATTTTGTAAAAAATGGAGAAACAGTTGAAGCTGGTATCTATAACGAAGGGAAATTGGTAACCAATCTTTTAACCGACTTTTCTAACGGCAAGTCTAGTGGAAATTGTCTCGGTAATTGTACCAATGGCTATGGGTCTATCACCTACAATCAAGGTGATGTTTATGAGGGATTATTTAAAAACGGTAAGCCATACAAAGCTGGTACTTATATGTGGACTAACGGCAATAGTTATATGGGTGATTGGGACGAAAGTGGTAAAATAAATTACACAGGCCAATTTTTTACAGATACCTATGTTTATAAAGGTGCTTTTGCACACAATGGATTTATTACAGGTCTTGGTGTAAAACTAGATAAAAAAACAAACACTAAAAGCTATGGTGAGTTTAAAAGCGGGAAATTGGTTGTAGATTATGCCAATAGCCATACATCCGCAGCCACTACAACAAATAACAGTACTGCCTCAAAACAAGCAGAAAAAGCTATGCTAAACTCAGCAAATTTATTAATAAAATTATACTACAAAAGTAATTCTGAGTTTAAGAAAATTGTAGTTAAACAACATAATAATTTTACACAAACAATGAGCATTGATAAGTTAAATAAACTACATGCATTATTTATTAAACACCTATTTCAATTAGATAAAGTAGTCGCTCATAGATATTTATTATACTTACCAAACCCTTATGCAAATGCCAATACAGGCAAAATTTTAACCGAATTAAGTAATGAAGAACGAACTTTCATGCGAGAAGAATCTAAGCGGTTTTCTAGTCAATATAAATTAAAAGAACAATATGTACCTAAAAATTAAAATACTTTTAACTAGCCTATTACTACTTAGTTTAAATACAATTGCACAATCTGTAACAAATATAAATGCAAAAGATTACGGATTTGAACCAAACACCAAACAAGTAGAAATTACAACCTACAATATTGATAATGACAGTGCAGTGGCGTTAGAAATTAGTAGCTACAGCTTTAACAATGAAGGTAATATTGAAAGCTATGAGCACCGAAATAAACAAAACAAGTCTTGGGAAAAAGAAAAAAACATTTATAAAAAGGGAAAATTACACAAAAGAACTTGTAAGCATACTAATTCTACTCTAAATAAAAAGCATTACTACACTTATGATGACAATGGCAACTTAATCAATGAGCAAATTCGTTTAAATAACGGAAATACGAATACTGTGAAATTTGAGTATAAAAATAATTTACTTCACAAAGTTAGCAGTAGTACCAATGAGAGTATAACTACATATCACTATAGCCAAAAAGGGCATTTATTTAAAAAAGTATACTCTAAGAAAGGAACTGATAAAACAAATGTTATTTCCAATCACTTTTATTTAGAAGATAAAGAAATTTTCTCTTATACAGCGCCAAAAAACCATTATAAAGCACATATCTATAATGAAAACGTATACATTGGTTTTGAACTTATGGACGACGAGCGTATTAAAAGCAGACTAGATAGAGGCATTCAACGATTTAACAAAGAAGCGCCTAAAGATAACCTTCCGTTCAATCTACAAAAGCATTGTAACCAAACTTGGCAGTTTTACAATAAAAATTTAGACAAAGCAGTCCCTTTTGAAATAAAAATTCACAAGTATAAAAAAGATGCTTCGGGTAATAATATAAAGTATGCAGAAGCACTAGTAAACATAAAAACAAAAACCATTACAAGTATTAGTTTTTACAAAACAACCTTTAAAAACAATAATGTTGTAGGTAGTACAGCTTTTGATAGTAAAGCATTTTCTGAATTTAACGAAGATATTAAGTTTATAAATATTCCATAACATTTATTAAATGACAGCTAGCAATTTTGAAATAAAGCCACTATCCTCTCAAGACAGAAACAAACTTAAAAAGCAGTACCTATTTGCTATTTTATTTTTACTTGTAGCAAGCGCTATATTTTATTTTATATATGCCTTTGTTATAAAACCAGATAACTTTAGCACAATTCCTATTGTAATGTTTTCTATGTTCCTGTTATTCTTTGCTGGTATTTTTTCTTATATATTTTGGAATACCTACATCGATTTAAAACGAGGTGTTAAGCACTGTTACACAGGTATCATTAGCGATAAACGTATAGATAAACACACCACTAAATCAAGAAGTTATAATACAGGATTAGGAACAAATACAAGACACAAGTCTAACAGAACATATTACTATATAAGTATTGATAACAACGAACATAGTGTACCATATTCAGAATATGCAAAAGTAAGCGTAAATGATAAAGTATATTTAGAATCTAGCCCTAAAAGCAAAGAGGTTTTAGCGTTTACTGTTTTAGAAAAACATCTAAATTCGGCTAATAACATTACCAATTCATTGCATGTTATTCCTTTTAAAAGTAAAAGTATTACCAAACCTATGCGCCAACAAGAAATTGAATTAGTAAAAAAGTTAGTTTTCAAAAAAATTAGAAAAAATACAATCTATTTTCTGCTAAGTGCCATGTTACTTTTTGTGCTTTGGACGGGTTTTATTTTGTTTCTAATTCCATTAATAATTGCGTTTATATATTATGCCATTACGGCACTCATTCAGCTAAATCAATATACTAAATTTAAACGGAATGGATGTTTAAAAACAATTAGTAAAGTGCAGGTAATAGATAAATTAAAAACAACCTCAAACAAACATTCTACTGGTTTTAAAATTAAAACTAACAACGGCATTATTAATGTTACTGCACTTGTTTATAATAAAATACAAGCCTCTCAATATATAAATTTACATAAAGCATCTATTATAAATATTATGTATGACGTAAGTTTTGATGAACATATATAGATTGAACACAGTACAAAAAACAACATTCTAAATTTTACCAACAGAAAATATTAACCTTATGAATAGCTTTTTTTCTCTTATAGATAAGCCGTTAAAACATTATGCACAATGGGATTTTTTAGTGTTTATGCTACTTACTGCTTTATCTATTGGAAACGGACAAACCACTGTGTTTTATGTTATTTTCTTTTTTTGGTGGAATGAACTTATTAGATTAATAATCGATAGATTACTTTATAAAAGAAACAAAAACGCTGTAATTGTAAGTAGCAAAACGTCTATTATAAGTTCATTATTTCAAATGGGTGTTTATTTTGTTTTTATTGTAGTTTTCTTTGCGTTTATGGCTAACTGGAATAACGATGTACTTATTTTCACTAACATGAAAATATTATTTTTCAGAAATTGGTTTTTTAATATTAATCTTTTATTTCTTCTTGTAGAGCGTATTATACTTCACCGCACACAACAACCTTTAAAAATAAGTTTTGGAGTTTTTACACCAAACATGTTAGTTCTACATGCTTCCATTATTTTAGGCGTAATTATTATGTTGTTTGTGGTTCGTAATTTTCCTGAAACATTTACACCAACAAATTTATTGGGTTCAGTACTTATAATTTTACCTTTTATATTTATTAGAGGTATGGTTCAATATTTTAAATCTAAGTATAGTTAAGTTTCATTTTCTTATAATAGAAAATAAAAAACTGTATGATTAAAAACAGTTAGCAGAAAACGAAGTACTCTATAATTTTTTAAGCTACTTTTTTAAGCAAATCAAAACAAGGGCATTTGCCACAACGCTTTTTCTCACTTTTTTTATATTTTTCACAACATTTACTTTTCACTTTTTTGGCATTAATAATACCAGCCTCATGCAAACTTTTAAGTGCTTTTTTTTGTTGCTTCTTGTCTAATTTATTTTTACCCAAAACTTATATTGTTAAAATACAAACCGTTGCAAAGATATTCTATTTTTAATAAATCTAAATAAGATTAATTGTTAAAATTATCTTTAATCAAAAAAAAGAGGTGCTTAAACACCTCTTTTTTCATAATAAATCAATTAAATCTATCACCCTTTAACCTGATTTTCTGCTTCTTTAATCATTTTTTCATTTGGTAAAATAGCTACGTTAACCCTACGGTTTTTTGCTCTACCTTCGGCAGTACTGTTATCATGCATTGGCTGTGTTTCTCCAAACCAATTGGTTGTTAAACGCCCGTTGCTAATACCATTTCCAGCTAAATAATTTGTTACTGCGTATGCTCTGTTTTTTGAAAGTGTCATGTTATAATCTTCAGCACCTTGGCTATCAGTGTGCCCAACTACTAAAATATTTGTATCAGGATATTCTTTAAAAACACCTATTAACTTATTTAAAGTAGCTTGAGATGCTGCGTTGATATTATACTTATTAGTATCAAAATAAACACCACTTGATTCATCAAAAGTTACAACAATACCGTTATCTACACGCTCAACTTCAGCACCTGGTATTTCCTCTTCAATTTTTTGAGCTTGCTTATCCATTTTATTACCAATAAGCACACCTGCTCCACCGCCAATTACTCCACCAATAACGGCACCTAACTCGCCATTACCGCCTTTACCAACATTATTGCCTATTATAGCTCCTAAAATGGCACCACCAGTAGCACCAATTACAGCACCTTTTTGTTTATTATTTGCATTTTGAACCGATTTACAGTTTGTTAAACCAAAGGTTAACACCACTGTAAACAGAAGTATTGATATTTTCTTAATCATAATTTTTAGTTTTTATTGTTTAGTAAAATTCATTGAAATTGTAAACGGCTTACCTTTTACATTAACCGTTTGTTGCCACTGCATCATGGAATCAGACAAAGCCGTTAAACTCAACCTAAAACCTGTATTGGTTTCAGATTTATACTTTTCAGAAGTAGGTTTTAAAAGAAAATCATACAAACCAGTTTCTGCATTTACTTCGTCTATTGTAAACATGAAATACCGCTCTCCAGATGCACAACTTAAACCGTTAATTGAATATATACCAGTGTTATTATTTGGTACAAATTGCCATGTACTACCTTCAAAACAGGCTTTATCTGCATCATTTAAAAGTGTTACATTATAGGTACCTGCTTCACTGTAATCTATATTATTTAACACCCAATTTCCTTTAATTACTTTTTTTGAAGTTCTTACTGTTTTTGAAGTTCCGCAGGAAAGAACTGTTATTGAAAGACATAGTAAAATTAATTTTTTCATTATGCTGTTTTTGTTTTTGGTTACTGTTTATATATACGATATTGGTATAGTTTCAGATTGTGATTTTAAGCAACTTTGATTTTAACATTACTTTTAGAAACACATTTAAACCAATACAGAACAGCATGTTATAACAAAAACAATAGCTATTTTAGGTTTGAATATTTAACAAACATTAACAAAAAAAAGAGGTTACTTTTTCAAGCAACCTCTTTCATTTAAATATATAATTTTATTAATTTTTACTTAAACCAACTCGAAGAACTACAGAGCCAATACCACCTACTTTTCCATCAGAAAATGAAATTTCAATATCATTATGTTCTTTAACAAGTTTAGGGTTTATCTTTATAATTTTTGTTGAACCATATTCAGTTTCAGTTTGAAGATAATCTGCAATACCTTCAATAGGAACATTTAATTGCTCACCATTAAATACTACATTTATTTGTTTACCGGCATTATCATTATCTCGCCCTACAGATATTCTTAATGTTGCATATGCTGCTTCATTATACTCTGAAACTTTTATAGGAAAATTAATCTTTTCGCCTGCCATTAAAATTTTTTGTCCTACTTTACTATAATAAGGCTGTACATCAACTTGGTTTTTAATTTTAATAGTACTATTGTATGTTAATTTTATAACTACCGACTCTCTTCCCTCTAAAACAAAATCATCAAGGCTTTGTAGTGTCTCCTCTTTAAAATACGGCGTAAAGTCTTTATTTTGGCCATGTTTTTTAACCTCAATACTTTTAAATGCATTATTGGTAAAGTTAAAATCTATTGTTTCCGTTTTAGCTCCTAGGTTGTTTAAAACCACAAAAACATGCTTGCCATCTAAAAATGTTTGATACTGAATATCAGGATTTTCACATTCTGACAAAATTCTTTTTCCGTTTATTTCAGAAAATAATTTATAAAAATTAAAGTTAGCTGTTTCTTGCCAAGCATTACCCTTTTCATAATTTTTTGGCACAAGCAAGGTTGCATAGTATTTAGGATTCCAGCCAACAGTTTCTAATAAAATAAATGGCACCGCTTTTCTTATAATGTGCGGATTATTCATAAATGTCATTGTGTTAGAAATGGCACTTCTGGTCATTAACCTATCAGTTATAGACCTTCTTGTCATTTCATATTTGAAATTTTCCTTTTTTGGTCCAATTAACTTTGTTGCTAATGCTTGTGGCACTAAGTTAGTTTCTTCTTTTGAAAGATACCCACCATGCTCACTAATAACCATTTGCACTTCCTTATCAAAGTTATTAATGGTATAATTTTGAATGGCGTCTAAAACTCCTTCAAGCGGTAAACCTGTGGTGACTCTTCCTGAAAAATCTTTTTTCTGTTCACTCCATTGTAAGAAGTCATAAATGTGAAATGAATAAAAGTCTAGTTTAGCATTAGTATTATCAATAAAAGCTCCAAAATTATTTAAATTAGAATAGTTTTTTTTATAAAAATATCCTACTGAATAACATGGGCCACCAATTAAAGTTTCAATATTTTCTTGCTTAACTTTTTCGTGTACTTTTAAATGGAGATTAGCAAATTTTTGTTCTTTTAATAACGACCAATGAGGCTCATTTACTATTTCATAAGTAGCTGGCCTATTAAAATCATTAAAACCATATTTTAAAATAGTAGTTACTAATTCTGCTGCTGCCTCATTATTTACAGGGTATTGTTCATCTTCTTTTTTAGGCGCACCATATTTTTCCATAAAATTTGGATATGCATTATGGCCTTCATGGTTTGCTACATCTAAATTATTCCATCTTAATTTAAATGATTTGCTAGCACTATTATCTGGTTTAATTTTTAATTTTAGTCTTTCTATGTCAACATAACCAGGTCTATTTGCATCTTCAATTACAGAGTTTCCGTATTTAACTTGGCTACGTACCATACCTAAATCTCTACCAAAATTAATTTTGTAATCATCTAAATACGTTTTTAAAAGTTTAGAATTACCTACTGCTTTTTCAAAATTTTTACCACCTGATGAAATATTAAAATATTTTTGTCTGTTTAACTCTAAATGGCCTTTTATTGAATTAGTTGTGTGCGGATCTACAAATATTTTTACTTGACTTGATGCCGAACTGAAAATTAAAAACCAAATTATAAAGAATAGTGGTTTCTTAGTGTAATGTGTTAATAGCATTATATAATTGTTTAGTGTTTAGCTTATTTGCAAACCGTTATTTACTTTAGCATCATCAGGGTTTACAAACACTAATTTACCTTCAGGAGTTTCGGTCATTAAAATCATACCTTGGCTTTCAACACCACGTAAAGCTCTTGGTGCTAAATTTACCAAAACGGTTACTTTTTTTCCTATAACCTCTTCTGCAGTAAAACTTTCAGCAATACCTGATACTATGGTGCGTGTATCAATACCTGTATCAACTTTTAATTTTAAAAGCTTTTTTGTTTTTGGCATTTTTTCTGCTTCAATAATAGTTCCAACACGTATATCAAGTTTTGTAAAATCTTCAAAAGTAATAGTATCCTTTTGAGGTTCAACTTTTTTATTGGCAGCCTCATTAGCCTTTTTACTAGCTTCTAATTTATCTAACTGTTCTTGGATGGTTTTATCTTCAATTTTAGAGAATAACAATTCTGCTTTTCCAATTTGATGACCTTCGGGTAATAACACATCTTTATTTGGAATATCATTCCAGTGGTTCTCAATACCATTTTCCTTCGTCGAATCACTCGAACTGACATTTAAAATGTTCTTTAACTTCTCCGAAGTAAATGGTAAAAAAGGTTCGCATAAAGTAGCTAGGGCACTAGCTATCTGCAACGCTACATACATTATAGTTTGTGTTCTTGCTTCGTCTTCTTTTATTTTTTTCCAAGGTTCCTCATCTGCCAAATACTTATTTCCTAAGCGTGCTAAATTCATTAATTCTTGGCCTGCCTCTCTAAAACGGTAACGCTCTATAGAACTTGCAATTACACTTGGGTATGCCTTAACAGCCGCAAGTGTTTCTTCATCAACTTGAGTAAATTCACTTGGTTTTGGTACAATACCTTGGTAGTATTTATTGGTTAAAACCACTACACGGTTTATAAAATTTCCAAAAATGGCAACTAACTCGTTATTATTTCTTGCTTGAAAATCTTTCCAAGTAAAATCGTTATCCTTTGTTTCAGGTGCATTGGCATTTAATGCGTAACGCAATACATCTTGCTGGCCAGGGAAATCTTTTAAATACTCTGGTAACCAAACGGCCCAATTTTTTGAGGTTGATAGTTTGTTGCCTTCTAAATTTAAAAATTCATTAGCAGGTACATTTTCGGGTAAAATATAGCTACCCTCTGCTTTTAGCATACTTGGAAATATAATACAGTGAAATACAATATTATCTTTACCAATAAAGTGAACAAGTTTAGTATCATCACTTTTCCAGTATGGTTCCCAATTTTTTCCTTCGCGTTCAGCCCATTCTATAGTTGATGATATGTAACCAATTGGCGCATCAAACCATACGTAAAGTACTTTGCCTTCGCCACCTTCAACAGGCACGGGAATTCCCCAATCTAAATCGCGTGTTACGGCTCTTGGGCGTAAACCATCGTCTATCCATGATTTTACTTGTCCGTACACATTTGGTTTCCAATCTTTTTTATGTCCTTTTAAAATCCATTCTTTTAAAAAATCTTCATGCTTATCAAGTGGTAAAAACCAGTGTTTTGTTTGTTTTAAGGTTGGTGTATTTCCGGTTATTGCAGACTTAGGATTAATTAAATCGGTTGCATTATGGCTTGTTCCACAATTTTCGCATTGGTCTCCGTAACTTTCTTCATTACCACATTTTGGGCATGTTCCAATAACAAATCTATCTGCTAAAAATTGTTTAGCTTCTTCATCATATAACTGTTCTGTAGTTTCTTCAATAAATTCACCTTTATCATATAATGTTTTAAAAAAATTAGAAGCTGTTTTATGGTGAATAGGTGCCGATGTACGTGAATAATTATCATAACTAATACCAAAGTCTTCAAAAGATTGCTTTATAATAGCATGATATTTATCTACAATATCTTGTGGTGTTACACCTTCGTTTTTTGCTTTAATAGTAATAGGAACTCCGTGTTCATCACTACCACCAATAAAGGCAACATCATTGCCCGTTAAGCGTAAGTAACGCACATAAATATCGGCTGGAACGTATACACCTGCTAAATGCCCAATATGAATTGGCCCATTAGTGTAAGGCAATGCGGTTGTAACTGTATATCTTTTTGGTTTATTCATTGTAATTTTATCGCGTTTCTGTGTCATTGCGAAGGAGGCACAACTGCAGCAATCTTTAAAAATTTAAGATTACTATTAAACAGATGCCCTCTCTTTACTCGGAATGACGAGTCTTTCAAAGCAACAAAAGTACATATTTTAAGGGCTTTTTACGAAAAAAAATACCTAATAAATGAATGACGTATTACGAAGTAATCTTTTAATAATAAAGGGTGTGATTGCTTCACTTTTGTTCACAATAACACACTTTACTACTTTTTAAACAGCCTAAAGTTCAACTTACAATTTTTAATTTGCCATAAAGGCTCCTAAAAATTGAGTTTCACTAAAAAAATGTACATTTACAATATGTATAGAAACCTGCTAATTTTGTATGTATTTTGCGCTACTTTTTTCTTAGGAAAAAATACCATTATTGCTCAAAACGAACCTTTAAAACAAGTATTAAATTTGACACAACCACCCTACTTAAAAGCTGGTGATACAGTAGCTATTGTTGCACCTGCCGGAATTTTAAAAAATAGAACTGCTGAAATTGAAAGTGCTAAAAAACTGCTTAAAAGTTGGGGGTTACACGCCCAGGTTGGTAAACATATTTTTAACCAAGAACACCATTTTGCTGGAACTGATGATGAGCGTTGTGAAGATTTTCAAAACGCATTAAACAACCCAAACATTAAAGCTATTTGGTGCGCTAGAGGCGGTTATGGTTCTGTTAGGATTTTAGATAAATTAGATTGGTCTAACTTTAAAGAAAACCCTAAATGGATTATTGGTTATAGTGATATTACAGCCATTCATAACCAAGTGCATAACTTAGGCGTACAATCTATACATGCCATGATGTGCACAAGCTTACAAGATACACCAGAAACCATTACCGAAACTATAAACACTTTTAAATATTCACTTTTTGGCCAACCTTTACACTATACCTTAAAAGGCTCAAAATACAATAAAACAGGTAGTGTAACAGCTCCTATTGTTGGTGGTAACCTAACTATTTTACACACCATGCTAGGCTCTAAAACTAGTATTGATACGTCTGGAAAAATTCTTTTTATTGAAGAAATTGGCGAATATAAATATCATATAGACCGTATGTTACAAAGCTTAAAACGCGCAGGATATTTTAATAACTGTAAAGCTGTAATTATTGGCGATATGACAAAAATTAAACGTAATACAACACCTTGGGGAAGCTCTATAGAACAGCTTATTTTAGATGTTCTCTCCGAATATAATTTCCCGGTTGTATTTAATATGCCTGCTGGCCATGAAAAAGACAATAGGGCACTAATACTTGGTAAATTAGCTACATTAACGGTTAAAAATGAGCATTCAACTATTATTTTTAACTAAAAATCAATTTTATCATAGCATTGTACTGAATTTAAACCCCTATCTATGATGAAAAAATTACAATTATTATTTACAGTTATAATGTTAAGTGTTGTTTTTACAGCAAAAGCAGACACTATTAAAATTGCTAATTTAAACTTAAACAACCCTGATGTTAGAAAATGCTTATTAGAATCTACACAAAGTGAAGGTTGGAAATTAGCATCGGTTTATTTAAATGATGATAACAAATTAGTATATGTTTTTGATAAAAACGATTCAACAAAAATTTATACTAGCAAAGAAGTTTTTACTAAATAGTTTAGTTTTTTAAACAACATAAAAAAATCCGTGTAAAAGCATTTTTACACGGATTTTTATTTTTTTAAGAACATTAATTAAAACTTCAATTCTTTTTGCAAATGCTCATAAGCATCTTGCACTTGCCTAAATTTTTCTTCGGCACCTGCTTGATGTTCTTTGCCTAAATGAATAACTCTATCTGGGTGATATTTTTTTGCCATTTTTCGGTAAGCGCGCTTAATATCATCAACACTTGCGCCTTTTTCTATTTCTAAAACTTTATAAGCATTTTCACTACTGTTATAAAACATGGCTTTTATGCTTTCATAATCTCTAACACTAATACCTAAATAGCCCGCTATTATTTGTATTTGGCGTTCTTCATCTTCAGTAACAACACCATCGGCTTTAGCTATTCCAAATAGAAAATGCATTAATTGCAAGCGCGACGGATGATCCATCATTTGCTTTATTTGTAAACACACTTGCCTTGTAGATACGCTTTGTTTGCTTATGTTTTTAAATAATTGAAATGCATGATTTGCACGCTCTTTACCATACATTGTTGCAAATTGTTGGCGTACATAATCTAGCTCTCTTTGGTCTTGTTTACCATCGGCCTTTATAACTATTGATGCTAAAATAAGTAAGCTAACTTCAAAATCGCCCGATTGTGTTTGGGGGCGTTCTGCTCTACCATTATACGTTGGCCTTTTTTGTTGTTTTCCTTCACCTAAAAACGTATCGGTATTACCGTTTGACATTGCATCAACAATACTTCCTAAGGCAACACCAATAATGGCACCAATGGGGCCACCAAAAGACCACCCAAGCGCACCACCAATCCATTTTGAAACACTCATAATAATTATAAATTTTATTTATTGGTAAATATAATATTAGTTAGTTGATTGCACGCGTATTTTGTTACACAATTGATATCTTTGCAATCCAAAAAGTAATTTTTGGCAACTAATAAATTGTTAATTAAAAAAATTGAAAATATGTATCCAGCAGAATTAGTAAAACCAATGCGCGAAGACTTAACAAATGTTGGTTTTGAAGAATTACAAACTGTAGAAGCAGTTGATACTGCCTTAGCTAAAGAAGGTACAACATTAGTGGTTGTAAACTCTGTATGTGGTTGTGCTGCAGCAAACGCACGCCCAGGTGCTAAAATGAGTTTAGAAAACAGCAAAAAACCAGATCACATTGTTACTGTTTTTGCAGGTGTTGATAAAGACGCTGTAACTAAAGCTAGAGAATATATGGTGCCGTTTCCTCCAAGTTCACCAAGTATGGCTTTATTTAAAAATGGCGAATTAGTACACATGCTAGAGCGTCATCATATTGAAGGAAGACCTGCTGAACTTATTGCTGATAACTTAAAAGACGCTTACAACGAGTTTTGCTAATAAAACTTTAAGCTTATAAATTACAAACCGCGATTATTTTCGCGGTTTTTTTATACCAAAACGCAACCTTTTTATAATTATAACATCATTAAAATAAAAAATGTTTGCTAGTAATACGTTTAAATTTGTAGCCTTAATTTTTGTTTTATCAATTGTTTTTCTTGCTGGGTGTTTAAGTGATGATGATAATCAAGTATCATCATACAACAGCGAATTAGAAACTCTAACACAGTTAAAAAACGATATTGAAACCATTGCAGAAAGCTCAGTTTGTAATGAAACTTCAACATGTAAAATAATTGCCTTTGGTAGTAAACCTTGTGGTGGCCCATGGAGTTATTTGGTGTACTCAACATCAATAAACATACAAGATTTTGAAACCAAGGTGGAACAATACAACCAACTTGAAAGCATATTTAATGCTAAATGGGGCGTGGTTTCAGATTGTGCTGTAATATTACAACCCAAAGATGTTACTTGCCAAAATAATGTTTGCGTTCCTGTGTATTAAATACCTTAGTTTTATTTTACTTCTTTAAAAATTCATGTACTTTTGGGCATGGTAAAAATTTTATCGTACCCAATAACCGTTATTTACTACTTGTGTTTTTTTATAACACTTGTTATATTTCACCCTATACAATGGTTTTGCTTTAATATATTTGGGTATAAAGCACATAAATTAAGTGTAGATGCACTTCAGTTTTTTTTAATTACATGTACGCATATTTTAGGCACACGTATTACGTTTAACAACAAACATAATATACCAACCAATACCCCAATAATTATTGTTGCTAATCATCAAAGTATGTATGATATATCGCCAATAATGTGGTATCTGCGCAAACATCATGTAAAATTTATAAGTAAAAAAGAACTTGGTAAAGGCATACCTAGTGTATCATATAATTTACGTCATGGCGGTTCTGCTTTAATTGACAGAAAAAACCCCAGACAATCTTTACCTGTTATTATGAAATTTGGTGAATATATTGAAACCACCAAACGCGCTGCTGCAATTTTTCCGGAAGGCACCAGAAGTAAAACAGGCCAACCAAAACCTTTCCAAACCAAAGGTTTAGAAATACTATTTAAAAAAATACCATCGGCACTTATTGTGCCAATTTCAATAAATAACTCATGGAAAATGTTTAGATACGGAAAATTTCCTATGGGTTTAGGTACACACATAAAATTTAAAGTGCATGCTCCCATAAAATTAGCTGACCATGCTGATAAGCAAGCACTAATAAATGAAATTGAAGCTACTATAAAACAAGATATTCACCCTTAAAATAAAACTAAAATGTCGTTAAAAAATGTGCGTTTAGAGGTTATGCAGTTTTTAGAAAAAGATGTTGACGCATTAATTCAAAAATACTTAATACCTATTGATAAAATATGGCAACCAACAGATTTTTTACCAAACTCTGAAAGTGATACCTTTTTTGATGAAATTACTGAAATACGCGAATTATCTAAAGAGCTACCTTATGATTTTTGGGTGGTTTTAGTTGGTGATATGATTACTGAAGAAGCCTTACCAACTTACGAGTCTTGGCTAATGGATGTTGAAGGAATTGACCAAGTAAATAACCCCAGCGGATGGTCTAGATGGATAAAACATTGGACGGGAGAAGAAAACAGACACGGCGATGTGCTAAACAAATACCTTTACCTATCTGGTAGAGTTAACATGCGCGAAATTGAAGTAACCACACAACATTTAATTTCTGATGGTTTTGATATTGGCACAGACAGAGACCCTTATAAAAACTTTGTATACACAAGTTTCCAAGAGCTTGCCACATACATTTCGCATAACAGAGTTGCTAAAATTGCTAAAAAACATGGCAATAAAAGGTTAGCAAGAATGTGCCAAATGGTTTCTGGTGATGAAATGAGACACCACAACGCCTACTCTGAATTTGTGGAGCGCATTTTTAAAGTAGACCCCAGCCAAATGATGATGGCATTTCATTACATGATGAAACAAAAAATTACCATGCCAGCACATTTTTTAAGAGAATCTGGCGATAAAATAAGTACTGCTTTTGAAGAGTTTTCAAACACGGCACAACGCATTGGTGTTTACACCTCAACAGATTATGTTGATATTCTTAAAAAATTAATTGACCGCTGGGAAATTGATAAAATAACAAACCTAACAGATGAAGCAGAAAAGGCAAGAGATTATTTAATGAAACTGCCCGATAGAATGTACCGTTTGGCTGAAAGAATGAAAATTCCTGAAAATTCATTTCAATTTAAATGGGTAGAACCTGCTATTGCTAAATAATTTCAAATTTTTATGACTTCAGAAGCTATAATACAAAAAACTAAAACCTTTGTAGAAAAAACCCTTTCTGGAGCCGAAGGTGGTCATGATTGGTTTCACACCCTTAGAGTTTATAACAACGCCCTTTTAATTGCAAAAAATGAATCTGTAAACATATTTATTGTTGCATTGGGCGCGTTGTTACATGATATTGCTGATAGTAAGTTTCATAATGGCGATGAAACAATTGGCCCCAAGGTAGCACGCGAATTTTTATTTAAATTAAATGTAGACTCGGCAGTTATAGAGCATGTTGTAAATATTATTGAAAATATATCATTTAAAGGTGGTAATGAAGCACAAAAATTTACATCGGCAGAATTAGATGTTGTACAAGATGCTGATAGGCTAGATGCCATTGGCGCTATTGGTATTGCCCGAACTTTTAATTACGGCGGATTTAAAAACAGGCAATTATACAACCCTAGCATACCCCCTAATTTAAACATGACCAAAGCGGAATACAAAAATTCTACCGCACCAACCATTAATCATTTTTACGAAAAATTACTGCTTTTAAAAGACCGCATGAATACCCAAACAGGTAAAAAACTAGCCATTGAAAGGCATCAGTTTATGGAGCTGTTCTTAAAACAGTTTTATAATGAATGGAATGGTAAGGTTTAACCTATTATCTGCTTAATTTCTTTTCGGTAATTAGAAGCACTTTTACCAATTACCTCATTAAATTGCTTGTTAAAGTGTGAAAAATTATTAAAACCACACTCAAAACAAATATCAGCAATACTCATTTGGCTTTCATTTAATAGTTTTGTAGCATGTACTATACGTATTTCATTTACTACTTGTGTAAATGTTTTACCTGTTGTTTTCTTAAAATAACGACAAAAAGCAGGTACTGTCATACTAACCTTATCGGCAATGTCTTCTAAAGCAATATGTTCTTTAAAATTAGCATTTACAAATTTGTATATGGTTTTAATTTTATCAGTGTCTTGTGGTTCAGCTTCAAACACAAAACCATCGGCATTTAAAATAGTATAATCATCGGTTGTTGCTAAATATTGTAGAATTTCTAATAACTTTAAAATTCTATTAAAGCCATTATAGTTTTCTAAATCTTCAATTTTAGATCCAACAACATCTTTAGTTGCTCTATTAAATAGAATACCATTTTTAGCTTTTTCAAAAAGTATGCCTATTGCATTGGCTTCAGGCACCGAGTTAAAAAAGTCATCGCCTAAAAAATCTGGTCTAAACTGTATGGTTGTTTCAATACCAGCAGCTGTTAGCCTATCGGTAAATCCGTTATGCGGTAAATTTGATCCTATTAATATAAGCTGACTATTATTAAAGTATGATAAATGGTTTCCAATGTGTGTTTTTCCTTGGCCTCTATTCACATAAATTAATTCTAATTCTGGATGAAAGTGCCAAAACATTTCGCCCCTGTCTAGCTTATCATTATGCTGTTTTACCAGTACAGACTCTCCAAATGATGGCGAAAGCTTTTTAAATGTAGGTTTCTTTGTAATCATAGTGGGATGATTTTTATGCAAAATTAATATATATTATGCATACATTATATATTTTATTACCCCAAATATATGCAAAATTAACTTAACAGTGATTTAACATATTGTTAACGGTTAAAATAGCATATAAACTTGCTAAAATTGATGTTTTCCACCCTTTACAACTGCCATATCTTTGTACCGTTATCAAACAATAACACAAAACATGAACACATTATTAAAACATACTAGAAAAGGATTTATAATAGTAGCAATGGCAGCTTCTGTTATTAGTTATGCTTCTAATGATAATACAATAGTAAAAGATGCTGCTAAAACAGCTATTACTTTAAATAATGTGAAAGAAGGTAATTTACTTACCATTAAAGATGCTTACGGCGTAACTTTATATAAAGAGTTAATTAAACAAGATGGTATTTATACTAAAGGTTTTGATTTAACTGCGCTACCAGAAGGCAACTACTTTTTTGAATTAGAAAAAGATGTTGAAATAAAAACCATTCCTTTTTCAGTTAATAATAACAAAGTAAACTTTAAAAGCAACAGTGAAACAATATATCATAAACCAGTTGTTGTTGTTAAAGAAGATTTAGTTTATGTAACTAAACTTTCGCCAAAAGGAGAAGCTTTTACTGTTAATGTTTATGGCATTGACAATGGAAATTCAGAAGAATTATTATACACCGAAACAATAACAGGTACTCAATCTATTGAAAAAATATATAGACTTGAGTCTGGTAATTATAAAATAGTCTTTAATTCAAATAATAAAGATTTTACAAAATTCATTAATAATTAGTTTAATGTCTTATTTAGTTTAGTTGGTAAAAGTGGGCTGTGGTGGCCCACTTTTTTTTGTCTATGCTTTTCTAATTACTTCAAAATTATTGCTCACAAAATTTCTGCATTTTAATTTTCATTACACTAATGCTTAACTTTTTAAAAGGTATAGCATTTATACTTCAAAAAGAATACTAATCTATTTCAGCATAAGCTTCAAAAAAAAATTATTAATAAAAAGTTGTAGTAACAACAACATGTGTATAGTACTAAATATATGCAAAATTAACATGCCAATACACCATATTAACCTGGTTATAAAAAGCGAATAAAAACAGGGTTAAAATAGCATATAAATTAGTCAAAATCAATGTTTTACACACTTAAAAGCCGCCCTATATTTGCAGTGTAAACGTTAATAATCCAGATCATGAAAAACGTATTATCACACACAAAAACAGTAATTGTAATGGTAGCAATGTTAGCTACGGTTATAGCAAATGCAAACGAGATTTCTTTAATTAAATTTGGTAAAGATTTAAGAGGAACTGCATTAACAATTGAAAATGTAAAGGAAGGAAACCTATTATCTATTAAAGATATTTACGGCATAACTTTATATAAAGAAGTAATTGAGCAAAGCGGCTTATACACAAAAGGTTTTGATTTAACTGATTTACCTGATGGAAACTACTTTTTTGAATTAGAAAAAGACATGGAAATTAAAACCATACCTTTTACCGTAAATGCAACAAAAGTTACTTTTAATAAAACTGAAGAAACTACAACTTTCAAACCATTTGTTAGAGAAAGTAACGGTTTAGTTTATGTAACTAAATTAGCCTTAAACGCTGAACCTATGGAGATTACTGTATATGGTTTAGATGAAAATGATGCTGAACTTTTATTAGATGAAACAATTGAAAACACAAAAAACATTGAACGTGTTTACAAATTAAGCGCTGGTAAATACAAAATGGTTTTCAATTTTGACGGTAAAGAATACACCAAGTATATAAATAATTAATATAAAGTTTATTAGTTCTTATTTTGTTTAGTTTTGATAAAGCGAGCCCTTTTGGCTCGCTTTCTTTTTTTTATATAATTCTATTTAATAACTAACTAGCATAAAAGTTTACTTAAAATAATACAGGTTAAATTTAAATTACTTCACTTTTAATTTATTAAAAACTTCAAAAATTAAACTCTCGCTTTATAAACCTAATACAATTAAAGCTCTATTTAAACGTTTTTAACAACTGCTTTTAAACCATGCCATTAGCTTACTATTTTAAGTTATACCATGGCACACTTGCACTATGCAATATGTACATTTTTAACACCAAGTTATGGCATATTGACTTAACATAAACTTAGCATATATTTAACAGATAATATAGCATATAAATTAGTCAAAATCAATGTTTTACACACTTATAAACCACCATATATTTGCAGTGTAAACGTTAAATTATCCAAATCATGAAAAACGTATTCACACACACTAAAAAAGTAATCTTAATGGTAGCAATGTTGGCTGCGGTTATGGGTTATGCAAACGAAATTTCTCTAATTAAATTTGGTAAAGATTTAAGAGGAACTGCATTAACAATTAACAATGTAAAAGAAGGTAACCTATTATCTATTAAAGATATATATGGAGTGACATTATATAAGGAAGTAATTGAGCAGACTGGTATGTACTCAAAAGGTTTTGATTTAACCGATTTACCAGATGGCAACTACTTTTTTGAATTAGAAAAAGATATGGAAATTAAAACCATTCCTTTTAACGTAAAGGACACTGTAGTTTCATTTAACAAAAATGCCGAAACAACTACTTTTAAACCTTTTGTAAGGCAAAAAGACGATTTAGTATTAATTACTAAACTGGCTTTAAATGGCGAGCCTTTAAAAGTAAGTGTTTATGGTGTTTACAACACAGTAACAGATCTTTTATTTAATGAAACTATTAAAGATGAAAAAACCATTGAGCGTGTTTACAAATTAGAATCTGGTAAATACAAAATTGTTTTCAACTTTGATGGTAAAGAATTCACAAAGTATATCAATAATTAATAATAAGTAATTTAAAATTCTTATTTAGTTTAGTTTTGCAAAAACGGGTCTTAAAAAAAGACCCGTTTTTTTATTTAAAACAATTTTAATTGACCTTGTTTGTACTGCTCATACAAACTAGTGTTTAGTATTGGCATACCTTTATTTTTAAAATATTTTAACCTAGCTAATTTTACTAAACTATTTATTTGTTCGGCTATTTTACCTTCACCACGCATACGTGTTCCATATCTGCTATCATTTAAACTTCCACCATGGCAATTTTCTATTTGATGCAAAACTTTATCTGCCCTATCTGGCATTGTTTTCTTTATCCAATCTGTAAAAATAGTACCAATAGCACCGTTTAACCTAACAATGGTATGGCCAATTGAAAGCGCACCGTTATCAAAAGCTGCTTTTGCTAACGGTAATATTTCATGGCTGTTAATTGATGGTATAATAGGCGCAATCATAACATTAACAGGTATGCCATTATCACTTAACACTTTAACCGTTTCTAATCGCTTTTTAATAGTTGCTGTTCTGGGCTCTAAAACACGCCTAATATCTTCAGTTAATGATGTAATTGATATGTTTACGCTAATTAAATTATCATTAGCAAGTGCTTTTAAAACATCTAAATCTCTTAAAATTAGTGCGTTTTTTGTAATAATTCCAACGGGATGTTTATATTTTAAAAATATGTGTAAACATTGGCGTGTAATTTCAAATTGCTTTTCGGCTGGCTGATAACAATCTGTGTTACCAGACATTACAATGGTTTTAGCTTGCCAACTTTTCTTTTTTAAAAGTGCTTCTAATAATTTTGGCGCTTCTTTTTTTACTAAAATACGCCTTTCAAAATCTAAACCAGCGCTGTAACCCCAATACTCATGAGAGTTTCTGGCGTAACAGTAAATACAACCGTGCTCACAACCCTGATAGGCATTCATAGAATACGCCATACCAACATCAGTGCTTTCAACTTTGTTTACAATAGTTTTAGGAAACACCTCTAAATATTTGGTTTTATTTTTATCGGGTAATTCACCTTCTTTTTGGCAATATTCTAAGAAATCATTGCGGGTTTCATGGCTAAATTCAAAGAAACGATTAGGGACGTTTAGCTGAGCGCCACGTCCTTTTATAGCAGGTTTGGGGTTCATATAAATAATTTAAAAAATATTGGGAATACCTAGACTTTATAAAATTACACATTATTTAAGTCCAAAAATGTTAAAGTAAAATTGTGTTATTAACAACTATGTATTTTGGCAAGCTTTAACTAACTTTCAATAAAAATTTAAGCATGTGTAATACCACACAAATTGTACAAAAAATATTTAAAAACATTACACTAACTAATGATGAGTTACATTTAATTGCAAACACTTTTGAAAAAGTTTATTTAAAAAAAGATGAAACACTTTTAAAAATAAATACAACCGTAAAAAACCAATACTACGTTTACAGTGGATGTTTAAGAACTTTTTATATTGATAAAACTGGAAAGGAGCATACACTACAATTTGCTATTGAAGATTGGTGGATAAGTGATTATACAGCCTTTTTTTCATCGGGAAAAGCTATAATGAATATAGAAAGCATACAAAATGCTACATTACTAAAACTATCTAGAACGCAAATGGAGCATTTATTAGAGAACATTCCTGCTTTAGAAACCTTTTTTAGAAAAAAAATGGAGCGTGCTTTTTCTAGTTTTCAAAAGCGTATTCTATCAAACTTAGCATTATCTGCACAAGAACGCTACGTTGCATTTGTAAATACCTATCCAAATATAGAACAAAGCGTAAAAAACTATCATATAGCTTCATATTTAGGCATAACCACCGAAAGTTTGAGCAGAATTAGAAAGACTTTAGCAAAAGGTTAATTTATTACCATACATCAATTTTTTTGTGTTAACTGCTTTTTACTTTTGTATAAATTAATTTAGAAATGAAAAAAGCACTTTTAATTTTTACAACGGTAAGTGTATTATTTGCCTGCAATACAAAGGCTAAAAAAAACACTATTGCCAATGAAAAAGAACATAATAACACTAAAAAAATTACAAAAATGAAACATGTATTATTTGTATTAACTAGCCATGATGAACTAGGAAACACAGGGCATAAAACAGGTTTTTGGATTGAAGAATTTGCAGCACCTTACTATTTACTTAAAGACCAAGGTGTACAAATAACCATTGCATCACCAAAAGGTGGGCAACCTCCAATAGACCCAAAAAGTAACGAAAAAGATTTTGAAACCCCTGCAACTGTTAGGTTTAACAATGATAAGGAAACACAAGCCATATTAGCTAAAACTGTAAAATTAGAAACCGTAAACCAAGCAGATTATGATGCTGTTTTTTACCCTGGAGGCCATGGCCCGTTATGGGATTTAGCTGAAAATAAAAATAGTATTGCCTTAATTGAAGCCTTTTACAATAACAACAAACCCGTAGCTGCAGTTTGTCATGCACCTGCTGTATTTAAAAACACTAAAAATACTAATGGCGAACCTTTAGTGAAAAACAAAAAAGTAACAGGCTTTACTAATACTGAAGAAGCGGCTGTACAATTAACAGAGGTTGTACCATTTTTAGTGGAAGACATGCTTAAAAATAATGGTGGTGTGTATTCAAAGAAAGACGATTGGAATGCTTATGCTGTTGAAGATGGTTTATTAATAACAGGGCAAAATCCCGCATCATCAGAACTTGTTGCCGAACTACTTTTAGAAAAATTAAAATAAAAAAGTTGTTAAAAAGAAAAATAAAAAGGCTTTAGTTTAACTAAAGCCTTTTGTTTTTTACAAGCTACTTATATAACTATTTCTATTTACCCGGAAAATTTGCTTTACGCTTTTCTAAAAAAGCTGTAGTACCTTCAGTAAAATCTTCAGTGCCAAAACATGCACCAAAAGCTTTAATTTCAATATCAAAACCATTTACGTTAGTTTTGTGGCTAGCATTAACAGCATTAATAGCCTTAGCAATAGCCACCGATGAGTTATTGGTAATTTTACCTGCTATTTTTTTGCACAGATACAATATATCTTCTTGGGTAGTTACATGGTTTACTAAACCGTAATTATGCGCTGTTTTAGCATCAATCATACCTGCTGTCATAATCATTTCCATAGCGCGCCCTTTGCCCACTAATTGTGTTAAGCGTTGTGTACCACCATAACCAGGAATAACACCAAGAGACACTTCGGGCAAGCCCATTTTGGCATTATCACTTGCTACTCTAAAATGGCAAGCCATAGCCAACTCTAAACCGCCGCCTAATGCAAAACCATTAACAGCAGCAATAACAGGTGTAGTTAAGTTTTCAACAAAATCAAACAATATTTTTTGTCCGTTTGCCGCTAAGGCCTCACCTTCACTTACATTAAAATCTGCAAACTCACTAATATCTGCCCCTGCAACAAAAGCTTTTTCGCCACTACCAGTAATTATTATAACTTTGGTTTGAGCATCTTCATTTGCTAATTTAAACGCACTATGCAATTCTTGAATAGTTTCTTGGTTTAGGGCATTTAATTTTTTGGGCCTGTTAATAGTGATAGTTGTAATGTTATTACTGGTTTCTGTTAGTATGTTATTAAAATTCATGTTTAAATATTTTTAGGTTTTAGGAAATGTTACTTTAAACGTAGTTCCTTTATTTTTTTTAGTAGTAAAAGTTATAGAGCCATTATAGTTTTCTACTATATTTTTTACCATGGCCAACCCAAGACCCATACCACTAGTTTTGGTGGTAAATTTGGGTTCAAATACTTTATCTATGTTTTCTCCGGCAATACCAGTGCCGTTGTCTTCAATTGTTAAAACAATATTATTTTGATTTGTAGAAACATTTATTGCAATTTTTGGTGTTCTGCCTTCAGGAATGGCTTGTATGCCATTTTTAACCAAATTTGTAACTACACGTATAAGCTGTGTTCTGTCAAATTTAGCAATAATTTCTTCGGAATTTGATGAAAAAGTAATGTAACCTTCATTAAAAATATCTAGGGCTAACTTTATAATTTTAACTACGTTAAGTGTTTCATTTTGTTGCGCAGGCATTTTGGCAAAGTTTGAAAATGCCGATGCTATTGAGCTCATGGTATCTATTTGCTGAATGAGTGTTTTGCTAAATTCATCAACTTTTAAATGAATGGTTTCATCTTCTGGATCAAACTTGCGTTGAAAATTTTGCACCGTTAAACGCATAGGTGTTAATGGGTTTTTAATTTCATGCGCCACTTGTTTTGCCATTTCTCTCCAGGCTTGTTCACGCTCACTTTTGGCTAATTGTACAGCACTTTCTTCAAGTTCATCAATCATACTATTGTATGAGTTTACTAATATTGAAATTTCATCACTTGTATCATCAATTTCAATTTTTTTGTTGCGTTTTTCTAAACGTGTTGATATAATTTTATCACTAATAGCTTTTAATGATTTTGTTATAAATTTTGAAAGTAAAAACGCAATAGCAATAGCTGTTAAAAATATAACTACAAAGGCAAATGCTAAACGCTTTAAAAACTCTTCTAGCTCTTTATTTAAAAAATCGTCGTTTTCTAAATATGGCAGGTTTAAAATAGCAATGGGTTTAGATTGGTTGTCGGTTAAAAAGGTGTAAGATGATTGAAATGTTTCTCCGTTTTCATTGTGTTTATTAACATACCTGTGTTCTGCTATTTGAGACTCGTTGTTTATTTGTACGGTGTTAAAAATGGCATTTAATATTTCGGCATCTATAC
Organism: Seonamhaeicola algicola; assembly: GCF_007997385.1. Taxonomy (GTDB): domain Bacteria; phylum Bacteroidota; class Bacteroidia; order Flavobacteriales; family Flavobacteriaceae; genus Seonamhaeicola; species Seonamhaeicola algicola. The sequence goes on along the minus strand of NZ_VOSC01000012.1, from coordinate 469,567 downwards.
ACGTTGTTTCTGCATCTTGTAGTAAACCTGCTTTTGATGAGAGGAGTAAGTTCCCCTCTAAATCGTATAAATTTATTTGTAGTTTGTGAATATCGGCTACGTTATAAATTTCGTATTTGTAGATGTAAGGTATATTTTCAGTTTTAATTTCCCAGGTGTTTTGACGACCGTTTAAAACACGTTTTAAATGGGTTTGTATGTTTTTTTCTTTACGCTCTAAACGCCCTTTATGATAGTCTTCACTTTGCTCTTTATATTGATAAATTGCTACTGCCGATATTAGTACAGATGCTAATAGCACTAACAGTATCATTGCCAAAAATATACGGGTGCGTAATGATAGTTTTTTGAAGTTCATTTTAGTTTTTGATGTTGCATAAATATAGCAATTATCGCACCAAACAGGCTAAAACTTATTTAAAAAAAGGAACTCAGCATATTGTTTGTGTTAGGGATTGAGCTATTTGTTTGAAATCCTTTTTACTTTAAAAAAAAGGAAAAAGATTGAGTAGCGAAAGCCCGACCCAATAGGGTAACACCCCAATTTTTAAGCTTCGGGATTTTTTTGCCGTATGCGTTTGTATATTTTAAAACCTAGCATTATTAAAATGCCTAAAATTAACATGCCTACTATGCCCCAAACCCAATTTATGCTGCTTTTTAAAATAACTAGAAATATGACGGCAAAGAGTATAAATGTGGCGCCCTCATTCCAGATGCGCATATAACTTGATGTTTTTTTTACGATATCATTTTGTAATTGTTTATAGTAAGCATGTGTAAAACCATGATATATAAACAGCAGCATTACAAAGGCTAATTTAACATGCATCCAGGGTTGTTGTAACCATGCCGGATTTATTATAAGCAGCCATACTGCAAAAATGGTACATAGTATTGCCGATGGCCACGTTATTATGTACCAAAGCCTTTTGGCCATTAGTTTTAATTGTTTGCCTAATATTTCTTTTTCGGGCGATGGTTTGTGGTATGCTTCTATTTGATATACAAATAGCCTTGGTATGTAAAACAAGCCAGCAAACCATGTTATTACAAATATAAGATGAAAGGATTTTATGTAGTTGTAATAATCCATTAACATTAATTTTTATACCAATTTGTTATCCATTTAGATAGTAAATTAACAAAAGCATCATTGTCATTTAAACAGGGAATGGTTGTAAATTGATTGCCTCCTACTTCATGAAAAATTTCTTCGCCTTCCATGGCTATTTCTTCAAGTGTTTCTAAACAATCGCTCACAAATGCTGGCGTTACAATGGCCATATTTTTTATGCCTTGTTTTCCTAAACGCTCAATAGTTCTATCTGTATATGGTTGCAACCAAGGATCGAACCCTAAACGCGATTGAAACGATGTTGAATACATGCCGTTTTTTAACTGTAATTTTTCGGCTACCAAACGGGTTACTTCTAAGCATTGGTGGCGGTAACAAAACTCATGGGCTTTACTTGGTGTTGCACAACAACTACCATCTATTTTACAATGTGATTTTGTTATATCACTTTTTCGTATGTGGCGCTCTGGCACACCATGATATGAAAACAGCAAATGTTCATATGGCTTATTTTTTAAGTGATTGCTTATTGAGTTTGCTAACACTTCAATATAATCTGTTTTGTTATAAAATGCAGGAACCGATTCTATTTTTAAATTTGGAAAATGCATATCTCTAAGCGCCTCGGCCTTTACTAAAATAGTTTCAGTTGTAGCCATGGCAAATTGCGGATATAATGGGAATAACAAAACCTCATCAACGCCTTTATCAACTAGCTCTTGTAAGCCTTTTTCAATAGTCATGCTGCCGTAGCGCATAGCTAAGGCTACAGGTACATCAACTTGCTTTTGAATTTTATTTTGAAGTCTTTCAGAAATTACAATGAGTGGCGAACCTTCATCCCACCAAATTTTTTTGTAAGCTGCAGCCGATGCTTTTGGGCGTGTTTTTAAAATTATGCCTCTTACAAGAAGCGCTCTAGCAACATAGGGAATATCAATAACGCGCTCATCCATTAAAAATTCACCTAAATATTTTTTTACATCTTTAGGTTCAGGGCTATCTGGTGAGCCTAAGTTTACAAGTAAAACACCTTTTTTCATGTTGTAAAAATACAACACAAATTATAAAAATGCACTTTGTATTATAAATTTAAACTATGATTTATTTCTGTTTATTATGGTAATAAACGCTGGGTCTATTTTCACTGTAATCACAATCTTGAAAAATACCACAAGATGTGCTTTGTCTAGCTAATGATTTTGTTTGCGTACTTTTGTTATGATATTTGTATAACGCTTCAATTTCAGGTGATAAAAACTTCATAATACTTGGGGTTTTGTATTTAAATTTATTGCAAATTAACTTCAATTTAAAAAAATATTAAAGCTAACACTAAAATAGCTTACAAATTGTAACTTTTTAACGTTTAAATACATGCTACTATAAAGCAGAATTTAAAAAACCGATTAAAGTTTTAATTGCAATGAACCAACAAAAACACTAAATATCAAGCAAATAACATATAATTTATTACACTTTTTATGATAAAGACATAATGTATTTTTTGGGTGTAGTGCCGTATTTCTTTTTAAAAGCAGCAATAAAATGGCTTGAAGTACTATACCCTACTTTTAACCCAACTTCGTTTACGTTGTTTTCACCAGATTCTAAGAGTTTTCTAGCAAATTCCATTTTATAATCAAATAGAAAACTAAAAACAGAATCGCCATAAATTTGCTTAAAACCTTCTTTAAGTTTTTTAATATTCAAGCCTATTTCATCGGCCAATTCTTGTAAACTTGGTGGCTCTGCCATACGAGATACTATAATATCTTTTGCCTTTCTAATTTTTACAACATTGGCTTCATCAATTAAAAATGGGCACTGCTCAATATTAGCATCTTCACTTCTATTAAAATATAAACTTAAAAGTTCATAAGCTTTACCTTTAAAATAAATATGCTTAATAGAGCTGTTTAAACTGTAGTTAATTAGTTGGTTTAAAACTATGGCCATTGATGGTGAAATTACACCATCTTTATAGTACTTTTTATCTCTATTTTCTTCATTTAAAAATGAAATATAATCGGCCTCTTGAGAAAACAAGCCGTGAAATTTTTTTATTGATATAAGTATTGAAACTATCCATGAATTTGGTTCAACCTGCAAGTCTATAGGTAATTCGCGTTGCGGATTGTAAAGTAATAATGAGTTTTCTTCATGAATATCTAAAACATATCTACCCTGATTAAAAACAAACTTAGTAGCACCCTTAATGCAAAAGTGAAACTGTATGTAACTGCTATCTATTTCTTTTGCAACATTTTGCATGGCGTTGGTTTCATTTTTATAGGTTAAAACCAAAACTCCATCATCTACACATGTTTCATTAAAAGTACCTGCAGCGATATTTTTTTCATCTATTTGATTATTCATAACACAATATTATTTAGATCCATTCTACATTAAACGCTTTTAAACCTGCCATTTTACCTCAAAAATATGACATTTATCATATTTTGCCTCAAAATAGCTTTAAAAAACTTATAACGATACTAAAAGTTCTTTGAGCGTTATTTTTTTTTGAGCGATGCTTTTATTTTTGCTCCCCACAGTTAGGTAATAAAATGCAAAAGTATAACATATCAAAAAGTAAAAACTTTTATGCCATTGGTTTAAGTTACAAAAAAGCCGATGCCGTTATACGTGGTCATTTTAGTTTAAGTGACGATTCTAGGCTTAATTTACTACAACAAGCTAAAGATAATCAAATTGAAAGTTTGGTAGTAACATCAACCTGTAACCGTACCGAAATTTATGGTTTTGCCGAACACCCTTTTCAGCTCATAAAACTACTTTGTGATAATACTGAAGGCACTGTTGATGAATTTCAAAAAGTAGCATACGTATATAAAAATAAAGAAGCCATAAGCCATATGTTTAGGGTAGGCTCTGGTTTAGATAGCCAAATTTTAGGTGATTTTGAAATTATAAGTCAGTTAAAATCTAGCGCCATTTTATCAAAAAATAATGCACTTTTAAATCCGTTTTTAGAGCGTTTGGTAAACGCTGTAATACAAGCAAGCAAACGCATTAAAACTGAAACTGAAATTTCATCGGGCGCTACATCAGTATCGTTTGCATCAGTTCAATATATTTTAAAAAATATTGAAAACGTTTCAACTAAAAACATACTTCTTTTTGGTACGGGTAAAATTGGCCGAAACACTTGCGAAAACTTAGTTAAGCACACCAAAAATGAGCATATAACACTAATTAACAGAACTAAAGATAAAGCCGAAAAAATTGCTGGAAAGTTCAATTTAATTGTTAAAGATTATGCTAATTTACAGGAAGAAATATCAAATTCTGATATTTTAATTGTTGCTACAGGAGCTCACAGGCCAACTATTGATAAGCATATTATTCAGTCTGAAAAACCATTACTTATTTTAGATTTATCTATTCCGAAAAACGTAAACGAAAACGTAAACGATTTAGACAATGTTACATTGGTACATTTAGATTACTTATCACAAATGACCGATGAAACCTTAGAAAAACGTAAAGCACACATACCGCATGCCGAAGCCATAATTAGCCAAGTTAATACAGAGTTTAACAGTTGGTTAGAAACGCGCAAGTTTGCACCTACAATAAAAGCGTTAAAATTAAAATTAGCAGATTTTGCAACTGCTGAACTTGATACCCAACGCAAAAAATTATCAGACTTTAACGAAGAACAAGCCGCTTTAATTAGCAAAAATATTATTCAAAAAATAACCAATCATTTTGCGCATCATTTAAAAGACGATAGCAACGCAACCGATGATAGTTTAGAGCTTATTAAAAAAGTGTTTCAGCTAGAAGAACAATCTCAAAATGTTTAAAACCATAAAAATTGGCACACGCGATAGCGAATTAGCGTTATGGCAAGCCAAAACCGTACAACAACAACTTGAAAATTTAGGGTATAAAACAACATTAGTTCCAGTAAAATCTACCGGAGATATAGTACTAGACAAACCACTTTATGAGCTTGGTATTACAGGTATTTTTACTAAAACCTTAGACATTGCCTTAATAAATAACGATATTGATATTGCTGTACATTCATTAAAAGATGTACCAACAATTTTACCAAAAAGCATTACGCAAGTTGCTGTTTTAAAACGCGGTAACGTTAATGACACACTTGTTTTTAAAAACAATGAAGAATTTTTAAGCGCTCCAACAGCCACCATTGCTACAGGTAGTTTACGCAGGCGTGCACAATGGTTAAACCGCTACCCAACACACACAGTGGTAGATTTAAGAGGCAATGTAAATTCACGTTTAGAAAAATTAAAAAACAACAACTGGAACGGCGCCATTTTTGCCGCCGCTGGTATTGGCAGAATAGGTTTAAGACCCACAGAATCTATTAATTTAGATTGGATGATTCCTGCACCTGCACAAGGCGCTATAATGATTGCTGCTTTAAAAGAAAACACTTTTGCCATTGAAGCTTGCCAACAATTAAACCACGAAGAAACTGAAATTTGTACCACTATTGAACGCGAATTTTTAAATAAACTTGAAGGCGGTTGTACGGCTCCTATAGGCGCTTTGGCAAGAATTAAAGATGACGAAGTAAACTTTAAAGGCATACTTTTAAGTAAAGACGGAAGCAAAAAAATTGAAGTAAAGCGTGTTGAAAAACTTGGCAATCATGATAAAATTGCAACCTACGCATCAAGTTACATTATTGAGCGCGGTGGCAAACGTTTAATGGATGATATTAAAAACGAAGGCAAGAAAACCAACGTATATTCCACAAAAACATTAACCGAAGATCAACGCTTATTACTAAATGATAAAATAAAAGTAGAAAGTTCAGATTTTATAAAAACCAACCCCAACCGCATACCAAAGCACGTAGTAAAAAACAGCATAGACAACGTAATTATTACCAGTAAAAATGCCGTTGATGCATTATTAACCAATTTTTCAAAAGAAGAATTACAGTTTAAAAACATATACTGTGTTGGTCGCCGTACAAAACGTTTAATTGAAAATAAAATTGGAACCGTAAAGCACATTGAAAAAAACGCCAAAGCTTTGGCTAATTATTTAGTGGAATATATTGAAGGCACCGAAGTTACATACTTTTGCAGTAATTTAAGGTTAGATGATTTACCAACAATTCTAGAAAACAATCACATAAAAGTAAATGAAGTTGAAGCATATCAAACCAAATTTGATGCAACACAACTTGATGATACCGTAGAAGGTGTTATGTTTTACAGCCCTTCAACAGTACAAAGTTTCAAACAAAAAAACAGCAACAACGTAATAGCATTTTGTATTGGTGAAACCACGGCAAAAGAAGCAAAAAAACATTTTACAGATATTAGAATAGCTAAAGTACCAACCGTTGAAAGCGTTATTGAATTAGTGAATGAACATTATACATAAGTGTTTCTTGTTATTAGTTGTTGGTTACTTGTTAACAAACAACCATTAACAAACAACCAACAACAATATGATAAAAAACGATTTATTTTTAAGAGCATTAAAAGGAGAAACCGTAGAACGTCCACCAGTATGGATGATGCGTCAAGCAGGTCGTTACCTTCCTGAATTTATGGAAATTAAAGCCAAATACGATTTCTTTACACGTTGCCAAACGCCAGAATTAGCAAGCGAAATTACCGTACAACCTATTCGCCGTTACGGTATGGATGCAGCTATTTTGTTTAGCGATATTTTGGTAATTCCGCAAGCCATGAATATTGAGGTACAAATGAAACCTAATTTTGGTCCCTATTTACCAAATCCAATACGTACACAACAAGATGTAGACAATGTAATTGTACCAGACGTTACAGAAGCATTAGACTACGTATACCAAGCCATAAAAGCAACCAAAGAAAAACTTAATGACGAAATTCCGTTAATAGGTTTTGCAGGTTCACCATGGACAATTTTATGCTACTGCGTACAAGGACAAGGCAGCAAAAACTTTGACAAAGCCAAAAAATTCTGTTTTACAAATCCAGTTGCAGCACACCAAATGCTTCAAAAAATAACCGATACAACCATTGCTTACTTAAAAGAAAAAGTAAAAGCAGGTTGTAACGCTGTGCAAGTGTTTGATTCTTGGGGCGGAATGTTAGCTCCAGATGATTATCAAGAATTTTCATGGCAATACATTCAACAAATCATAGATGCCTTAAAAGACGATGCTCCTGTAATTGCATTTGGTAAAGGTTGCTGGTTTGCGTTAGACGTTATGGCAAAATCTGGCGCATCTGCTTTAGGTGTAGATTGGACTTGCTCTCCAAGAAACGCACGTTATTTAACTGGCAATAACATTACTTTACAAGGTAATTTTGACCCAACACGATTATATTCTTCACCAGAAAAAATTAAAACTATGGTGACCGATATGATTAACCAATTTGGTAAAGATAAATACATCGTTAATTTAGGTCATGGTATTTTACCAGACATACCTTTAGAAAACGCACAAGCATTTATAGATGCTGTAAAAAACTATAAAGCTTAAAATTTTTAGGGCGTTACCTACTTTTTTAGTAACAATTAGTCATAAATTTCAACTAATAGACGTAAAAAAGTAGGTCGCGCTTTCACTACTCGCTCTCTGCGAGGAGCTCAAACAGACCGTTCAATCGCTAACGCAAACAAAGAACGCATGGTAAAAAATATTATATCAGGGATAAAAGCTTATTTTGGAGCTTTCGGTTTAATTTCAAAACTAAAACTCTGGAAATATTTTGCTGTTCCTATGTTAATAAGCTTCATAACATTTATACTTATTTTTGGTTTGGCTTATAATTTATCTGATAATATTGGGCAATTTATAGCCAAAATCTGGATTTGGAATTGGGGCCATGAAACCTTCACAACCATAAGTTCATTTATTGGCGGACTCATTGTTTTAGTTATAGGCTTAATACTTTTTAAACACATTATCATGGCGCTCTCTGCCCCATTTATGAGTCCTGTTTCAGAAAAAATTGAAGCACACATAACTGGCAAAACAGTACATTACCACCGTAACACTACGTTTAGCGAACAGTTATGGCGAGGTATACGCGTTAATGTTAGAAATTTAGGCATGGAACTCTTGTATACAATACCACTTTTACTTTTAAAATTAATTCCAGTTGTTAATATATTTTCAACTTTTTTACTCTTTTTATTGCAAGCTTATTATGCTGGTTTTGGTAATATGGATTACACACTAGAGCGCCACTTTAAATATCAAGAAAGTATTAAGTTTGTGCGTAAAAACCGTGGTTTAGCTATTGGCAACGGTATAGTATTTTTATTGTGTTTATTGATTCCTGTTGTTGGTGTTATTTTAGTGTTACCACTATCAGTTACAGCAGCCTCTACCAAAACTATTCAAGCATTAAATAACAACAAACCAGAACATGTTGTTTAATTTTGATGCTTTTGAAATACACGCTATAAATATCAAAGATGCTTGGTCTATATGTAATTTTGCTGTTGCAAACGAAGATAGATTAAAACGCTTTTTTCCTATAACCCTTCAGCAAAATTTAACCCCAGAACTTTCTGAAATCTTTGTAAATAAAAAGGAAAAAGAACATGCCACTAAGTCTGAATTTTTATTCACTTTAAAACCCACTAATTCCAAAAAAATAATAGGCCTCATTTATTTAAAAGAACTTAACTGGCAAACAAAACAAGGTGAATTCGCCTATGCCATAGATTATAATTTTGAAGGCAAAGGTATCATTTCAAAATCGGTTAATTATTTATCGCAATATGCTTTTAATGAACTTGGTATTAAAACCCTTCAAATTATAGTACACAAAACCAATTTAAGTAGTGTTAAAGTAGCAAAAAACTGTAACTTTATATGGGTTAAAACTTTAGAAAATGCATACACGCCTCCTGGTGAAAACCCTCTAAACATGGAGCTTTATCAATTACAAAAGTTATAACCTACATGAATATTATTGAAAAATACGATAAACCATTTCAATACGGCGCACTGGCATTAAACCTTGTTATGGCCTACCAGTTTTTTATGCTTTGGTACCAGCCTACACCAAATGATATTGAAAAAATAAGCTCATATATTACACTCATGCTTTTTGAGTTTGTGCTGGTACACTCTGGTATTTTTATGGCTGTAATGCCAAAAAAATTATCATTATTTATATTCGTGCCTTTTTATGGTATTTTTGCACTAGCTTTTAATAGTTTTTCAAAAGACAATACTATTTTAATTCTCTATTGCTTTGTAATTTTAAACCGTATGCGTTTTGCTTTTTCAAACGTACCATTACAAATTAAAGCCAGAGTTATTTTTAATGCCATATCATCAATGGGCATTTATTTTGTATTGATTTTTGTGGTGTTAATACTGCAATCATCTATACCTTTTTTAGGTTTAACACCTGCTTTTTTAAATGAAACCAACTTTTTAAAAAATATTGATGCTACTGGCGAGTTTATTGAAAAACCACACGTTACCATGTGTTTTGGCTTTTTATATTACATAGGGCTTTCGTTGGTTGAAGTTTATTTTTTAAGAAAAAAACCACCCGAAAAAACCATTAAAAAATTCGAAACATTAAAAAATATTAAGTCTTATAAAGTTTTTAAAAACAAAGAACGTATTAGATAATGAAAGATAAATTTTACAAATACATACAAAATTTACAAAACACAATTACTGCTGGTTTAGAAGCTATTGACGGTAACGCCAAATTTGAAGAAGATATTTGGGTAAGACCCGAAGGTGGCGGCGGTCGTACACGCGTCATCCAAAACGGAAATGTGTTTGAAAAAGGCGGTGTAAATATTTCTGGTGTACACGGTAAATTACCAGATAGTATGCAAAAATATTTTGGCGTAGAAGATGCCGATTTTTTTGCATGCGGTTTAAGTCTTGTAATTCATCCAAAAAACCCAATGGTACCAACTGTACACGCAAATTGGCGTTACTTCGAAATGTATGATAAAACAGGAAATATAGTTGACCAATGGTTTGGTGGCGGACAAGATTTAACGCCTTATTACTTGTTTGAAGAAGACGCAAAACATTTTCACCAAACATGTAAAACCGCTTGCGATAAACACAATACAGCATTTTACCCAAAATACAAAGCCCGTTGCGATGAATATTTTCACAACACACATCGTAACGAAGCACGAGGTATTGGCGGATTATTTTTTGACTACTGCAAAGCAACAGATGAGATGAGTATGGAAAACTGGTACGATTTTGTAACCGAAGTTGGCAATAGTTTCCTTGAAGCTTATCTTCCTATTGTAGAAAAACGCAAAGAATTACCATACACAAAAGCACAACGCAATTGGCAAGAAATACGTCGTGGTCGTTATGTCGAATTCAATTTAGTACATGATAAAGGGACTTTGTTTGGCTTAAAAACAAACGGACGTATAGAAAGTATTTTAATGAGTTTACCACCACATGTACAATGGGTTTACAACCATAAACCGGAAGACGGTAGTGAAGAAGCAAAATTAATTGAAGTATTAAAAAAACCTATAGAATGGGTGTAGAGTTTTTGTAAGCAACATTTAACTTTACACTTTTAACTTTTTAACTTAAAAGCATGTATCCTTTAAGAAGAAACAGAAGATTAAGAACTAACGAAGCCATAAGAAGCTTGGTTAGAGAAACCATTATAACTCCAAACGATTTTTTAGTACCACTTTTTGTAGTTGAAGGCAAAGGTGTTAAAGACGAAATTGCGTCTATGCCAAACTACTATCGTTATAGCTTAGATTTACTAGAAAACGAAGTAAAAGAACTGTGGAAGTTAGGCTTAAAATCGGTATTACTATTTGTAAAAGTGCCCGATAATTTAAAAGACAACAAAGGTGCTGAAGCTTTAAACCCAAACGGATTAATGCAACGCGCCATTAAAACCGTAAAAAATGCTTGCCCCGATATGTTGGTAATGACTGATGTGGCTTTAGATCCATACTCGGCATACGGACATGACGGTATTATTGAAAACGGACAAATAGTAAACGATGAAACTGCCGAATTTCTTGCAGAAATGAGTATTTCACACGCCAAAGCTGGTGCCGATTTTGTAGCACCTAGTGATATGATGGACGGACGCATTCTTACCATTCGCGAAGCCTTAGAAGATGAAGGATTTATTAATACAGGTATTATGAGCTATTCTGCTAAATATGCATCTGCCTTTTATGGGCCATTTCGTGATGCTTTAGACTCTGCTCCTGTAGATATGGTTGATATTCCGAAGGATAAAAAAACCTATCAAATGGATTTTGGTAACCGCTTTGAAGCCATTCGTGAAACCGAAATGGATATTGATGAAGGTGCCGATATTGTTATGGTTAAACCAGGTTTATCGTATTTAGATATTCTGCGTGAAATAAAAAATGAAGTTGATGTTCCTGTGGCTGTATACCAAGTTTCTGGCGAATACGCCATGATTAAAGCTGCTGCCGAAAAGGGTTGGCTTAACCACAACCAAGTAATGCTAGAAACCACCATGGCTTTTAAACGCGCCGGTGCCAATATTATAGCCAGTTATTTTGCAAAAGATGTAGTAAAACTAATTAGTTAATAAAAAATTTAAAGCACTATAAAATTTTTTAAGGTTATAAATTTGATTTTGTAAATTAGCCACAAACAAATCAAATTCATGGCCTTACTTATTTTTTACGGCGTTATATCCATTTTCTTTTCCTTTTTATGTTCTATTTTAGAAGCTGTTTTACTAAGCGTAACCCCAACATTTGTTAATGTTAAAAAGAAAGAAGGTAAAGCCTATGCCTTAGAGTTAGAAGCCTTAAAAAAAGATGTAGACCGCCCGTTAATTGCAATATTAACACTAAACACTATTGCACACACTGTTGGGGCAATTTTGGTTGGTGTACAAGCCAAAGTAGCTTATGTTGAAATGTACGGAAGCCAAACAACATCTATTTTTGGTATAGAATTTACTGAAGAATTAATGGTTGGTGTTGTGTCTTCAATAATGACAATTTTAATTTTAGTTGCTTCTGAAATTATTCCAAAAACCATTGGAGCTACCTACTGGAAAGGGCTTTCTAACTTTACAGCAAAAGCTTTAAAAATCTTAATATTCCCATTAAAATGGACAGGCATTTTATGGTTATTACAACTTACAACCAAATTAATTGGCGGTAAAGGGCACCATGGCAGTGTTTTAAGTAGAGAAGATTTTCATGCCATGGCAGATATGGCTCATGAAGAAGGTGTTTTTCAAGAATCTGAAAGTAAAGTAATTAAAAACCTTTTAACATTTAAAGAGGTTAAAGCTAAAGATGTAATGACACCTAGAACGGTAATGAAAACCGAAAGTGAAACTACCACTGTTGAAGAATTTTTCAACAGAAATTTAAATTTAAGATTTTCTAGAATACCCGTATATATTGATAATGAAGATAACATTAAAGGCCTTGTTTTAAAAGATGAAGTTTTTAAAGAAATGGCTCTTAATAATGGCGAAAAAAAATTAGCCGAAATTAAACGAGATATTATTATTGTAGACCGTGATATGCCCATACCTAAACTGTTTGAAAACCTTGTTGAAACCAGAAACCACATGGCATTGGTTGTTGATGAATACGGTACAGTAAGCGGCTTAGTTACAATGGAAGATGTAATTGAAACCTTATTAGGACTTGAAATTATGGACGAAAGTGATAATGTTTCAGATTTACAAGTACAAGCCCGAAAAAACTGGGAAGCCAGAGCTAAAAAACTAGGCATTTTAAAAGACGAAGAATAAAACATAATGGAAAGTTGTATCATCAAATCGCCTTTGGGTTTTACCAAAATTATTGGCAATATTGATGGTATTTCATCAGTTACTGTTTTAAATTCTGAAGAAACTATTACAGATGTAATTCCTGAAACCCTTGAAGATTGTGCTACACAATTAAACGAGTATTTTAACGGTAATCGTAAAAATTTTAGTTTAAAACTAAACCCCGAAGGCACACCGTTTCAAAAAAACGTTTGGCTTGCTTTACAAAATATTCCTTATGGTAAAACCGTTTCATATTTAGAGTTATCTAAACAATTAGGCGATGTTAAAGCTATAAGAGCCGTTGCTAATGCCAATGGAAAAAACCCAATTTGGATAATTGTACCTTGCCACAGAGTTATTGGTTCTAACGGCAATTTAACAGGATATGCTGGCGGATTACACAGAAAGCAATGGCTTTTAAATCATGAAAATCCGTTTAAACAACAAACACTATTTTAAATGTATCAAAAACTAGTAAAAATATTAAGACGTTTTTTTACCGATGCACAAATTTACAAGTATGGCTTTAATTGGTCATCAATGTATAAACGTACTACCGGAAAAATTATTCGGGTTTCTGATGATTTAAGACGTGTAACCGTAAAAATACCTATTAGCTATAAAAACCGCAACTACGTAGGTTCCATTTTTGGTGGTAGTTTGTTTTCTACCACAGATCCTATTTTCATGATTCAACTTATAAATATTTTAGGCGATGATTATGTAGTTTGGGATAAAGATGCCACCATAAAATATAAAAGACCCGCAAGAGAAGATGTTTATGCTAAATTTTTAATTTCTGAAAGTGAAATAACTCAAATAATTAAAGATGTAGCCATAAATAACGAAACAGACTTTGTAAAAAAACTAAATATTGTTACTGAAAACGGTGTAATTATTGCCGAACTTACCAAAACGCTTTACATAGCAAACAAAAGCTACTACAAAGCCAAACGCAAACAAAAAGCGCAAAAAAAATAGCCTATTATTATGCGTGCATAATTTTTTAGTATATTTAGTTATTCCTAAAACTATTAACTAAAATGAGATTTATAAAAAAACTAATTAAATGGTTTCTTGTTTTTTTAGGCTTGGTAATTATTGTGCTTTATGCTACTGATACAGATTACCTAATAAAAGCCGTTAGAACTATCTATTTAACAGGACATTCAACAGCTTATTTAGAAGACTATAAAAAATTTGATAACCAACCCATAGCCATTGGTACACCACAACCGTGGCCAAATCATAAAAACTACAACACGGTTAAAGAAACAAGCACACTAAACAATATAAACAAAGCAAACGGTACCATTGCCTATGTTATCATTAAAAATGATAGTATTTGGTTTGAAAACTATTATGACGGTTTTAACGAAAACTCAAAGTCTAACTCATTTTCTATGGCCAAAAGCTACGTTTCAGGACTTTTAGGTAAAGCTATACAAGATGGTTACATAAAAAATTTAAATCAGCCTGTTAGTGATTTTTTACCTACGTTTAACCAAGGTTTAGCTGCAAAAATGACGGTAGGTCATTTATCAAGTATGGCATCAGGCACCACCTGGGATGAGCAATATTACTCACCGCTTTCAATTGTAACACGTGCCTATTTTGATGACGATTTAGAAAAAGTAATGCTAGGCCTTAAAATGGAAAAAGAACCTGGTAAAAGTTTTAAATATTCTAGTGGCGATACGCAAATGCTAGCCATGGTTATTGAAAAAGCTACAGGTAAAAAACTGTATAATTATTTAACTGAAAGCTTTTGGAAACCACTAAACTGCGAAAACCAAGCCCTTTGGCAAGTAGATAGTGAAAACCATGATTTAGTAAAAGCCTATTGCTGCATTGCCAGTAATGCCAAAGATTTTGCACGTTTTGGCAAACTTTATAAAGATCATGGCAAATGGAATGGCAAACAGGTTTTAGACTCTGCTTTTGTAGCAAAATCATTAAAACCCGTTTACCCAAATGGTAATGTTTACGGTTACGGTTGGTGGTTACAAACCATAGGAAACAAACACTTTTTTATGATGCGTGGGCATTTGGGCCAATACGTTATTGTAGAACCTAATGATAATGTTATTATTGTAAGACTTGGCCACTCAAAAGGCGTAAATAATGTTGTAGGACATTTCACTTCAGATATAAATACGTATATTGAAGAAGCTTACAAAATGCTTGGTGAATGATTAGCAAAATTAACCTTGAAAACATACTTTTTTTAGATATTGAAACCGTTCCTGAACAACCCCATTTTTCAGATTTAGATGAAGAAAAACAAGCGCTTTGGGAACAAAAATCAAAATATCAAAGAAAAGACGAGTTTACACCCGAAGAATTTTACGAACGTGCTGGTATTTGGGCTGAGTTTGGTAAAATTGTTTGTATTTCAGTTGGGTATTTCAAAATGCAAGGCGACATCAGAAAATTTAGAGTAACTTCATTTTTTGGTGATGAACCCAAAATACTTCAAAATTTTAAAAATTTAATTACAACACATTTTAGCCAAAATAAGCATTTACTTTGTGCTCATAACGGTAAAGAGTTTGACTTTCCGTACATTGCACGCCGCATGATTATTAATAATATTGAACTACCGTATAAACTCAATTTGTTTGGTAAAAAACCTTGGGAAGTTCCGCATTTAGATACTTTAGAACTCTGGAAATTTGGCGATTATAAAACCTACACATCATTAAAATTATTAACCAATGTTTTAGGTATTCCTTCACCAAAAGACGATATTGATGGCAGCGAAGTTAGAGGTGTTTACTACGAAGAAAAAAATATTGATAGAATTATTACCTATTGTGAAAAAGACACGATAGCAGTTGCTCAAATTTTCTTAAAATTTCAAGGTGCTAATATATTAACCGATGATGAAATTATTCATATTTAAAATTGCAAGTTAGCAACATCATTTTATGAAAAAAACACCTATTTTATCAATTAAAAACCTATCTATTTCCTTTGGAAAAAATGATGTAATTCATAACATATCATATAATCTATATGAAAATGAAATTTTAGGTATAGTTGGAGAATCTGGTTCGGGTAAATCGGTATCATCATTAGCTATTTTAGGCTTGTTACCCAAAGTCATTTCAAAAATAACATCGGGTAACATTTTTTATAATGAAACTGAAATAACAACACTTTCAAACAAAGCTTTTCAAAATATAAGAGGCAAAAAAATAGCTATGATTTTTCAAGAACCTATGAGTTCTTTAAACCCAACAATGACCTGCGGAAAACAAGTTGAAGAAATTTTGTTTCAGCATACTACATTATCAAAATCTGAAATTAAAACCGAAGTTATTTCGCTTTTTGAAAAAGTAAAGTTACCAACACCTCAACGCGTGTTTTCATCATACCCGCATGAAATATCTGGCGGACAAAAACAACGTGTTATGATTGCTATGGCCATTGCCTGCAAACCTGATATTTTAATAGCCGATGAGCCTACAACAGCACTTGATGTTACGGTACAAAAAGATATAATAAAACTGCTAAAAAGCCTTCAAAAAGAAACAAAAATGAGCGTTATATTTATAACGCATGATTTGGCTTTAATTTCTGAAATTGCCAATAGGGTTTTGGTAATGTATAAAGGCAATATTGTTGAAGAAGGCAATGTTACAAGCATTTTTAATAACCCGCAACACAATTATACTAAGGCACTTATAAACGCGCGCCCTTCATTACATACTCGGTTAAAAATATTACCAACTATTCAAGATTATTTGAGTAATACTATTGTAAAAACTGAAATTACAACCGAACAACGTAAACTTCAACATAAAAAATTATACAACAAACCGCCACTTTTAGAGGTTATTAATGTAGAAAAAACATACATGTCAAAATCTGGATGGTTTTCAAAACCTACAACATTTAAAGCGGTAAACAATGTTAGTTTTAAACTGTATGAAGGAGAAACTTTAGGGTTGGTTGGCGAGTCTGGTTGCGGAAAATCTACTTTAGGCAATGCTATTTTACAATTAGACAAAGCTACTGCTGGCCAAATAATTTATAAAGGAACAGATATTACAAAGCTCTCTAAAAGTGCTATAAAAAAGCTGCGAAAAGATATTCAAATAATATTTCAAGATCCTTATTCATCATTAAACCCAAGAATACCAGTTGGTGAAGCTATTTTAGAACCTATGAAGGTTCATAAACTTTACAATTCTAATAAAGAGCGTAAAGAGAAAGTTATTGAAATTTTAAATAACGTTGGGTTAAATGAAACACATTATAACCGTTATCCGCATGAGTTTTCAGGTGGGCAAAGGCAGCGTATTGGTATTGCGCGCACAATTGCTTTACAACCCAAACTTATAGTTTGCGATGAGTCTGTATCTGCTCTAGATATATCAGTACAAGCACAAGTTTTAAATTTGTTAAATAACTTAAAAGAAACCTTTGGCTTTACTTATATTTTTATTTCGCATGATTTAGCAGTTGTAAAATATATGAGCGATCAACTTTTGGTAATGAATAAAGGTGAAATTGAAGAACTTGATGATGCTGATGTAATTTATAACAATCCGCAAACAAATTACACTAAAAAATTAATTCATGCTATACCCAAAGGGTTATAGCATGAATATTTTTTTTGTTAAGTAAAACAAACTTTTAAAAAACCTCAAATTATCTTGAAGCGTTTCCTTTATTTTACTTTCGTGAAATGAAGACGACTCTATAGAAGCCGCCTCTGCCGTTGGCAGTTCAGGTAGATTTGGTTCCATATTTTTGTAGGTTAAGTTCATGATAGATTTAGGAACAAATTCAAATATTTATAATGGTTGATTTGGTTTTGCTAATATCAAACTTTTTTTCAAAATCATAGCCAAAAAACATATTTTTTCGATGAAATACACAAATACTATTCTTTTTGTAAGCTAAAAGCTATTTTAAAGTGTAATACATGTAACATAAAGTAAGTATTTAAATAGTTATCTTTGAGTAATTGAAAAATATATAATTACTAAAACCACCAACTAAACATATTAAACTAAGCCTATGAAAAAACTTTGGCAACCCTCTAAGTTATTTAAAGAGCATAGTCATTTACAAACCTACTGTAACTGGTTAAAGGACCATAAAAATTTAACATTTGACAGTTATGAGCAATTATGGCAATGGTCTATTTCAAACACCGAAGCTTTTTGGGAAAGCCTGTGGTATTATTTCAAAATAACATCGCATACGCCTTATAAAAAAGTATTATCTGGTTATAATATGCCAAATTGCAAATGGTTTGAAGGCGCTACTTTAAACTATAGTGAGCATATTTTTAAACAAATACAACCCAACAAAACAGCAATATTTTTTAAAAATGAATTAGGCAAACAAACTAAAATTACATGGGCACAATTAAAAGAAAAAGTAGCCGCCATGGCAAGCTATTTAAAAACCTTAGGCGTTAAAAAAAACGATTGTGTTGTAGCATTTTTACCTAATGTGCCCGAAGCCACCATAGCTTTTTTAGCCACAAATGCTTTAGGTGCTGTATGGTCTAGCACTTCACCAGATTTTGGTACTGAAAGTGTTGTAAACAGGTTTTCTCAAATTAAACCTAAAGTACTTATTGCTACTGATGGTTATACTTACAACAGCAAACCTTTTGATAAAACCAACACTGTAAAAGCAATTATTGCAGCATTACCAACACTTAAAAAGGTAATTATTCAGCCTTATTTAAATGAAAATGCTTTAAATTATTTTGATGAAAATTGTGAAAACATAAACACCATACTTAACAAAAAGGGTGAAGAATTAACCTTTACTCCCGTAGATTTTAATCACCCAATGTGGGTACTATACTCATCGGGCACTACAGGTTTACCAAAAGCCATTGTACACTCTCACGGAGGTATTTTACTTGAGCATTATAAATACATGGCTTTTCATAACAATGTACATGAAAACGAACGCTTTTTTTGGTTTACAACTACTGGTTGGATGATGTGGAATTTTTTACAATCGGCATTACTTATGGGTGCATCAATTGTATTATACGACGGCTCTCCAACATACCCTAATTTTGATGCGCTTTGGACGTTTACAGACAATTTACAGATAAACCATTTTGGTACCAGTGCACCTTATTTGGTTGCCAACATGAAAAAAGAATTGACTCCTAAAAAAACACATAAATTAAATACCTTAAAATCTATTAGCTCAACGGGAGCACCATTACCTACAGAAGCTTTTCATTACGTATATAACAACATTAAACATGATGTTTGGTTATGCTCAATGGCTGGTGGCACCGATGTTTGTACAGCATTTGTTGGTGGCACACCTTTTTATGCTGTACATGCCGGAGAAATTCAATGTAGGGCCTTAGGTGTTTCATTATTTGCTTTAGATGATTTAGGTAAACCTATTGAAGATAATTTAGGAGAAATGGTAATAGACAAGCCTATGCCGTCAATGCCTATTTACTTTTGGAATGATAAAGATAACAGCAGATATAAAGCCAGTTATTTTGAAGATTACCCAGGCAAATGGAGACATGGCGATTTTATAAAAATTAATTCGGAAACCAATGGGTTAATTATTTACGGGCGCTCTGATGCTACATTAAACAGGCACGGAATTAGAATTGGCACTAGCGAAATTTACAGCGCCGTTAACAAAATAAACGCTATAGAAGATGCCTTAATTATTAATCTTGAATTAGAAGGTGGTAAACACTACATGCCATTATTTGTAAAGTTAAAACAAGGTTTTAAATTAAATGATTCCGTTAAAAAAGATATTTGCAATCAGTTAAAAAACGATTATTCGCCCCGTCATGTACCCGATGAAATTATTGAAGTAGCAGATATTCCATACACCATTAGTGGCAAAAAAATGGAAGCGCCTATTAAAAAAATTCTATTAAAAATGCCCGTAGAAAAATCAATAAACATTGATGCTATGCGCAACCCTGAATGTGTAGATTTTTATATTGATTTTGCTAAAAATATATAAAAAAAGCGCTCTTTTTAAGAGCGCTTTTTTTAAAACCCATCTAAATCATCAGGTAAATCTTCTTTTACAGTATCTTCATCGGTTGTATTAGTATCTATTTTAGAACAATCAACCACTATTGATAAGTTTTTTGGAGCTTCAAAAGGTTCTTTAGAAATATCTAAAGAAGCATCGGCATAACAACTTTTCATGTAAACACCCCAAATAGGTAATGCCATTGCAGCACCTTGCCCATAAGTAATGCTTGCAAAATGAGCGGCTCTATCTTCGGCACCAACCCAAACACCTGTTACAAGGTTTGGCACCATACCCATAAACCAACCATCACTTTGGTTTTGTGTAGTACCCGTTTTACCCGCTATTGGGTTTTTAAACTCATACGGATAACCTGTTACAACTTCTCTATAATCTGCTCTATATGAATCGGCACCTTTTGTTCTTAATCTGGCACCAGAACCATGTTCTGTTACACCTTCCATTAATTTAACAGCCACATAAGCTGTTTCGGCGCTTAAAACATCACGTGTTTCAGGTTTAAATTGATATAGTATAGTACCATTTTTATCTTCAATGGTTGTTACCATTACAGGTTTTGTATAAACACCTTTATTAGCAAAAGTTGAATAGGCACCTACCATTTCATAAACACTTAAATCTGGTGTACCTAAAGCTATTGAAGGTACTGCAGGAATATCAGATTCTATACCTAATTTTCTTGCCAAATCAACTACAGGTTGTGGTCCTACTTTATCAATTAACCTAGCTGTAATGGTGTTAACCGAATTTGCAAGAGCATTTTTAAGTGTTCTTGATCCGCCATAATCATTTTCACCACCTGAGTTTCTTGGGCACCATTCTTCAGGGTTTCCAAATTTATTAGCTTCAATACAAAAGGGCGTATCAGGAAATTCATCGCAAGGCGAATAATGTAATTGGTCTATAGCTGCTGTATACACTAAAGGCTTAAATGTAGAACCTATTTGGCGCTTACCTTGCATTACCATATCATACTGAAAGTGCCTGTAATTCATGCCACCAACCCATGCTTTTACATGACCTGTTGTAGGATCCATAGACATCATACCGGTTCTTAAAAACGATTTATAATAACGCATAGAATCCCAAGGTTTCATAATGGTATCAACCTCAGATGGATTACCTTTATCCCATTTAAATACCGTCATTTTTGTTGGTTTGTGAAATGATGCTTCAATATCTTTATCAGATTTTTTTAAGTCGTATTTTAAATGTCTCCAACGTTCAGATTGTTTCATTGAACGTTTCATTAAAGCTTCAATTTCAGAATTATCAAGCTCTAAAAACGGTGCTGTTGGGTTACGTTTTGGTGTGTTTTGATGAAAAAATTCTGCTTGCAGCCTTGGCATATGTTGTTGTACAGCATCTTCAGCATATTTTTGCATTCTAGAATCAATGGTTGTATAAATTTTTAAACCATCGGTATATAAATTCCATTTAGAACCATCTGGTTGCGGATTATTTTTTATCCATTCCTTCATAAAACCATCTAAATATCCTCTAAAATATGTTGCTAAGCCTTCACGGTGCGACTCTGGTGAATAATTCAAATCTAATGCTGTTTTTTGAAGTGAATCTTTAAGTGTTTCATCTATATAATCATACTTATACATTTGTGATAAAACCACATTACGTCTGTTTTTAACACCTATTGGATTTCTATGAGGCCTTGGATTGTAAAGTGATGAGTTTTTGAACATACCCACCAACATAGCAGATTCTTTTAATGTTAATTCTTTTGGTTCTTTACCAAAATAAATACGCGCAGCACTACGAATTCCATCGGCATTATTACCAAAATCATAAATATTAAAATACTGTGCTATAATTTCTTCTTTGGTATATTGTTTTTCTAAACGGATAGCTATAATCCACTCTTTAACTTTTTGCAAAATTCTTCCAATGGTATTTTTTGAGCCTTCACCATGAAATAATTGTTTAGCTAATTGTTGTGAAATAGTACTGGCACCACCGCCACTACCCATTTTTACCACAGCACGTAAGGTACCTCTAGCATCAACACCCGAGTGTTCTTTAAATCGAACATCTTCTGTAGCTATTAGGGCATCAACTAAATGTTTTGGTAATTCATCATAGCCAATAGGTGTTCTGTTATCGTTAAAATAGAATTTACCAAGGGTTTGCCCATCAGCAGAAATAATTTCGGTAGCTAAATTGGTTCTTGGGTTTTCTAAAACAGTGTGATCTGGCATTTCACCAAACACACCCCATGATGCTAATAAAAAAATAAGAATTACTGATAGCGCTCCGGCTGAAAACAGCATCCAAAACCAACGTATGTATTTAGAAAAATCTGGTGCTGCTTCTTTTTTGTTTTGATTTTTTGTTGCCATAACCTAAGTACGTAAAATTATAAGTGCCTTAAATATTGATAGTTAATTTGAGTTTGGGTTTTCAATTCTAAATCCAACATCGGTAATACCATCTAAACTTACCACGCCATTTACTTTACCATTTTCTCTCATAGCGTGTTGTATGTTTACCGTGTATGTACCGGTTTCGTTAAATATGACGTTTTCTTTATACCAAAGTTTGTTTTCTTTAACATCGGTATAACCAGTGCCTAAAAACTTACCGCTAGGATCTGCCATTCTATACTCTAAAGTATCTTTTATGGTTTTTCCATGCGGAAAAATCATTTCTACAATTACATGTAAATTACTGTATTTGTAGGCATTAGTGTTTCTTAAATTTACAAATAAATTATACTTGTTTGTGGTATCGGGTGGCGTAATTTTAAAACTCACAATAGAATCTTTATGCCACGAATTGGGAATAGGTTTATAGCTATCAAAAACACGATTAGTATCGCATGAAATCATTAAAACAGAAACAATTAATAAAAATAACCAACTATTATTTTGCCGCATTTTTAGTGTTTTGGTTTTGAGGTTTTCGTTTGTTTTTGTTTCTATTTCGGTTACTATTACTTTTATTGCCTCTATTAGTGTTTTTAGTTTGATTGTTACTATTATTGGCGTTATTAGCGTTGTTTTTGTTGTTATTATTCTTTCTATTCCTATTGTTTTTACGTTTTCTTTTGGGTTTTGGATTATCAAAACGTGTTAAACTATCTTGCCCAACAACATTTTCAAATTCTGTTTTTGTATCTTCAGGAATATCGGCTGCATATTCTTCAAGGCTTGCAACCGTATCATTTTTTTTATTTAAGGCAATTATTTCTTGTACTTGGTCTGTGGTTAATTTATGCCACGTAGCCCATTCACCTTCATAGGCAAACCACATGTGTTTTTTAAAAATATCGGTTTTTTGGCAAACAGCTAAACCTTTTTCGGTTTTTAGTTTAACATCGGTTTTTGGAAAATCTTTTAAAGCATCTAAATACGAATCTAACTCGTAATTTAAACAGCATTTAAGCTTACCACATTGGCCTGCTAACTTTTGCGGATTTAAAGATAATTGTTGATAACGTGCTGCCGATGTACTTACCGAACGAAAATCTGTTAACCAAGTTGAACAACACAATTCGCGCCCACAAGAGCCAATACCGCCAAGTCTTGCGGCTTCTTGCCTAAAGCCCACTTGTTTCATTTCAATACGTGTGCGAAACTCTCTTGCAAACACTTTAATTAATTCTCTAAAATCTACACGCTCTTCAGCGGTGTAGTAAAATGTAGCTTTACTAGCATCACCTTGAAATTCAATATCAGAAATTTTCATTTCTAACTTTAAATCTATAGCAAACTGGCGTGCTTTTACCTTCATAGGTTCTTCTCTGTCACGCGCCTTTTGCCAAATATCAATATCTTTTTGTGATGCTTTTCGGTATATTTTTAAGCCTTCTTTTGTATTTACGGGTATGTTTTTACGCTTCATTTGTACGCGCACCAACTCGCCTGTTAGTGTTACCATACCAATGTCATGCCCTGCTTTTGCTTGGGTTGCTACAACATCACCAATACTTAGTGTTATATTTTCCGGATTATAATAATACTCTTTACGGCCGTTTTTAAAACGCACCTCCACCCAATTAAATGGTTTTTCGCCATTGGGCAATGTCATATTTGAAAGCCAATCAAAAACCGTTAGTTTGTTACAACTATCGGTTCCGCAAGTACCATTATTTTTACAGCCTTTTGGTTGGCCATCTTTAGTAGAACAGCTTGTACAAGCCATAAGTTTATATATTGAATTCGTTAATAAATAATTTATTACGAATGATGGGTTTATAATTTATTTATTTTATGCTGAAGCACTTATGATAATTTAAACGTGTTTTTTAAAGTAATATTTCAAAACTACGCTATTACCGATGTAAAGATAAGATTATTATAATTAAAATAAAGCCTCTTAAAAAAGAGGCTTTATTTTATTTTTTAAAAAGATTGGTAATGTTTCTTAAGTCTTTTTTAAAAGGTAGGTGGTCTGCACGTCCTTTTTTAAATATATCGTTACTATTACCTTGGCCTTTGCGTAGAGCTTTTTGCTCTTCATAGGGTAATGCGTGTATTTCTTTGCATGTGGTAGAGCAGCAATTATTCATTTCGGCTTTACAATCATCACACTGAATAAATAATAGGTGGCAGGCATCATTGGCGCAATTGGTATGCACATCAGCAGGTTTACCACATTGGTGGCATTGTGCAATAACGTCATCACTTATCTTTTCAGCTCTTCGTTCATCAAACACAAAATTTTTACCAATAAATTTATTTTCTAATTCGTGCTCTTTTACTTGTCTGGTATATTCAATAATGCCACCTTCTAACTGAAATACGTTTTTAAAACCTTTGTGTTTAAAATAGGCACTGGCTTTTTCACAACGAATACCACCCGTACAATACATAACAAGGTTTTTATCTTCTTTGTGTTCTTTTAAATCGTCTTCAATGATGTCTAAAGATTCTCTAAAGGTATCAACATCGGGTGTTACGGCATTTTTAAAATGGCCTATTTCACTTTCGTAATGGTTACGCATATCAACCAATACCGTATTATCATCTTCTATAAGTTCATTGAATTTTTCGGCACCAACATGCTCTCCTTTGTTGGTTACATCAAAGGTATCATCATTTAAACCATCAGCAACAATTTTATTACGCACCTTCACCTTCAGCTTTAAAAAAGACATGTTGTCTTGCTCAACAGCAATATTTAATCTGATATCTTTTAAAAAATCAATGGTATCTAAATGAGCCTTAAACTCATTAAATCTATCGGCGGGTAATGATAATTGGCCGTTAATACCTTCGGTAGCTACATAAATTCTACCTAAAACATCTAATTTATCCCAAACTAAAAAAAGTTGGTCTCTAAATTCTTGAGGGTTTGTAATTTTGGCATATTGATAGAAAGAAAGCGTTAAGCGGTCTTTACCGGCTTCTTCAATTAACGCTGCTCTTTCTTTAGCGCTTAATTTATTGTACAGTTGCATGCTATACTAATTTTTAAGGTTAAAGTCGCACTATTGCGATATAAAGATTTTTATGAGCCGCAAAGGTACATTTTTTAAGCAAAAAAGGTAATTTACAATCTAAAAAAAGCACTTTAAACCTATATTAAAGTGCTTTTTAAATTTAGAATAGCGTTAGTTTTGTTAGTAAAAAAACATGTTTTTCATAGCATTGTTTTTCCCGCTTTTAATGTAGATGCAAATTGTGGAAAAAGGTTGCGTTATAAAATTGTATTGTGACAAAAGATGTAGTATTTTAGCATACAATTTTTTAGATTTAATAGAAATGAGCAGCGAAAAAGAAGCAAAATTAAAAGCACTAAAACTTACACTAGATAAATTAGATAAAGCCTACGGAAAAGGTACCGTAATGAAAATGAGTGATGCCGCAGTAATAGATGTTGATGCTATTCCGTCTGGCTCATTAGGCTTAGATATTGCCTTAGGAGTTGGTGGCTACCCTAGAGGTCGTGTTATTGAAATTTATGGGCCAGAATCATCTGGTAAAACCACATTAACTTTACACGCTATTGCCGAAGCTCAAAAAGCAGGTGGTATTGCAGCATTTATTGATGCCGAACATGCTTTTGATAGATTTTATGCTGAAAAACTAAACGTTGATATTGATAATTTAATAATATCGCAACCCGATAACGGTGAGCAAGCCCTTGAAATTGCCGATAATTTAATACGTTCAGGCGCTATTGATATTGTGGTGGTAGATTCTGTAGCAGCATTAACACCTAAAAGTGAAATTGAAGGCGAAATGGGCGACTCAAAAATGGGCTTACATGCACGTTTAATGTCGCAAGCATTAAGAAAACTAACAGCTTCAATTAGCAAAACTAACTGTACTGTTATTTTTATTAACCAGTTGCGCGAAAAAATTGGTGTTATGTTTGGTAACCCAGAAACCACAACAGGTGGTAATGCCTTAAAATTCTATGCATCGGTTAGGTTAGATATTCGTCGTTCAACACAAATAAAAGATAGCGCTGGCGAAGTTTCTGGTAATAAAACCCGTGTTAAAGTAGTTAAAAACAAAGTAGCACCACCATTTAAAATGGCCGAGTTTGATATTATGTATGGCGAAGGCGTTAGTAAAGTTGGCGAAATTTTAGATATTGCTGTTGATAATGAAATTATAAAGAAAAGTGGCTCTTGGTTTAGCTACGGCGATACCAAATTAGGCCAAGGTAGAGATGCCGTAAAAGCCTTAATAAAAGATAATCCTGAACTTATGGATGAACTTGAAACTAAGGTTAGAGAAATTGTAGCCTCATAAAAATATTTTAAAAATCCCGATTAATTCGGGATTTTTTGTTTCGCATACGCAACCATTCAATATTACCAGCATCTAAAGGGTATAAACATGTATTTAACCCTAATATTATTTGCTATGAAAAGAGTTATTATGCTATGTTTAACACTCGTGCTTTTTGCATCGTGTAGTGTTAACGATGACGATAATTTAAACTTTAGTTTTGAAATTTTACCTGTTGAAAGTGTAGATATACCTGATGAGTTTGTTCTAGGCGAAACATACCCTATTACAATTTCATATTACAAACCCACTACATGCTACGCATTTAACGATTTTTATTATTTAAAAGAACTTAATGAACGTACTGTTGCGCCTATAAACTATGTGTTTGAGCGTAACAACTGCGAACCATTAGAAAACGAACTTGTTGAAGCCACCTTTAATTTTATTGTAACAAGCAATGGCTCATACATTTTTAAGTTTTGGCAAGGTGAAGATGATAACGGTGAAAGCCAATACTTAACCATAGAAGTACCTGTTGTAGAATAAAAATAAGTACTAACTAATACGTGTTTAAAATTGAGTTTAAACCAACTCATAGAAAATTGTAAACGCAATGATACTAAAGCACAAGGAGAATTATACAAACTTTTTGCAAGTAAGTTATTCTCTTTGTGCTTAAAGTATTCACGTAACCATGCCGAAGCTGAAGATAATTTACAAGATGCGTTTCTAACAATTTTTAATAAAATAGAACAATACAAAGGCAAAGGCTCATTTGAGGGTTGGCTAAAACGTATTACAGTTAATACCGCGCTACAACGCTACAGAAGCCAAAAAGTTTTTGATATTGTGAATGAAAATACTGTTGAAGATGTAGAAGTTGATATTGAAGAAAGCAACTATTCAATAGATTATTTATTGCAAATAATACAAGAATTACCAGACAGATATAGATTGGTTTTTAACCTTTACGTACTTGATGGCTATTCGCACAAAGACATTGCTGAGATGCTTAAAATAAATGTAGGCACCTCAAAATCTAATTTAGCACGTGCTAGACAAATTTTAAAAAAGAATATTGAAGATTATAAAATATCTGAAAGTGTACAATCATTATAAAAAATGAGTGATAAAAAACATATAGACAGATTGTTTCAAGAACGCTTTAAAGATTTTGAAGCGGCACCAAGTGATGCCGTTTGGAAACATATTGAAGCCAATTTGAACAAGAAAAAGAAAAAACGCATTATTCCAATTTGGTGGCGTTATGCTGGTGCCGCAGCACTTTTGTTACTATTACTTACCATTGGTTTTTTAACAAACAGTAATAAAAATGAAACACCTATAAAAGTTGTAGACACTGAAAAAACTAATAACAACAGCAACACACCTAAAACCAAAACACCGGCAACAAACACCCCCAACACTAGTATAGCAAACACAAATGATGAAAATGCGGTTGATAAAATGCAACCATCAAATAATACTTTAAAAAACAATTATAATAGCAATAAAAATACCCGTACAAAAAACAATATTACTTCAACCAAAAGCAGTGTTAGTAAAAAAGGTAACCTTACTAAAAACAAACAAGTAATTGCTAATAACACTACACCGCAAACCACTAAAAACAACACGCATGTTGCTAGTAGTAATGTTGTTGAAGAAAACAAAACAAAAACACTTCAAAACAATACTTCAAAAACAAGTAATATTAACAACAAAAACATTGCTAAAGCCAAAAAAAGTTCCGAAGAAAATAATACAAAACTTATTGTTGAAAATACTTCAGAAAACAAAAAAGAAACATTAACCATTGAAGAAGCTTTAGAGAAAAATAAAGAACTTTTAACCAAGGAAAACAACAAAAAAAGATGGCAAGTAGCCGCTAATGCAGCGCCTGTTTATTTTAATACTTTAGGAGAAGGCTCATCAATAGATCCGCAATTTACTAACAACGCAAAAAGTGGAGAAATTAATATGAGTTATGGTATTACTGCTAGTTATGCATTTAATGATAAAATAAAAATTCGTTCAGGTATTAACAAAGTAAACTTAGGGTACAACACCAATGATGTTGTGTTGTTTCAAACAGCAGGTATTAGCGCACAAAGTTCATTTGCAAACGTTAGTTCAAACAACAATAGCAATCGTGATTCTGATGTTGCTAATGTAGCCTCAAGTAGTGTTTCTATAATTAGCCAAACCACTTTAAAAAGTGTTCCAGAATCTTTTATAGCTTCTGAAACAACATTAAACCAATCTTTAGGCTACATTGAAGTGCCTTTAGAAATTCAATATGCCTTAATAAATAAAAAATTTGGAGTTAATGTTATTGGTGGTTTTAGTTCATTTTTCTTAAATGATAATAGTATGTATTCAGAGTCTAATACCGGGCAACGCATACTTTTAGGCGAAGCAACAAACCTTAATAAAATTAGTTATAGTGCCAATTTTGGGTTGGGTTTAAATTATAAATTTTCAGAAACATTTGATTTGAATTTAGAACCCATGTTTAAATATCAAATAAACACATTTAATAATACTTCTGGTAACTTCACACCATTTATAATTGGTGTTTATACCGGATTCGCCATTAAATTCTAGGTTTTTGGTTAGATCTGGGTAATGGTTTATTAAGCTCAAACTATTACCTAAAAAGCTGCTTTAAAATTTTGAAGCAGCTTTTTTATTAAACGCTTCTAGCTGTTTTAAAATAACATTTCTTGCGTTGGCATTCAATGTTTTAGTATTTTCAGTTGTTAAGCCCTTTGTATTAATAAATGTATGTATTTTAACACGCATTTTACCGGGGCTTCCACTAAAAAAAGTATACGAAAATCGTTTTTTATTATCAGCAAAAGTTAAAGGAACAATTGGTATTTGATGGTTAATAGCTAGCCTAAAAGCACCATCTTTAAACGTATCTAATACAATATCTTCTTCGGGCACGCCTCCTTCAGGAAAAATGCAAATACTTAAGCCTTGTTTTAACCTGCGTTGTGCTCTTAAAAACACGGCTTTTCTACTTTCAGGAGAGCTTCTATCAACTAAAATACAGGTGCGTTTAT
This sequence comes from Seonamhaeicola algicola, assembly GCF_007997385.1. Taxonomy (GTDB): domain Bacteria; phylum Bacteroidota; class Bacteroidia; order Flavobacteriales; family Flavobacteriaceae; genus Seonamhaeicola; species Seonamhaeicola algicola. The sequence goes on along the minus strand of NZ_VOSC01000012.1, from coordinate 439,923 downwards.
AAAAGAAACCAAATAACGGAATTTTAGCTAATTCCTTTTTTCCTACAAACACAAACGGGTTTTTAACCGAAACTAACATTAACATGATATCGGCCATAGATGTATGGTTAGCAATAAACATATAACTTTGGCCCTTTTCTGGAATTTGTTCTTTTTGAAAAGATGTTTTAAAACCCATACCTATTAAAATAAACTTTGCCCAAAACCTAGCAAGTTTAAAAAAATACGGATACCACGATTCTTTACTAATAGACAATAACAAAAAAGGAAACAATACTACTATGGGTAAAGCCACCAAAATGTAAAACCAAATACGGTAAAGTGTCCAAAAAATGTATTTAAATAACTTCATAAGTTTCAAAAGTACATAATTGTATTGAGCAATTCTATTAAAAAATTTACCTTTGCAGCTTCATAAAAAGTAAACCATGGCAAGAATACTAACTGGCATACAAAGTACAGGAACACCACATTTAGGTAATATTTTAGGCGCTATACTACCCGCAATTGAAATGGCACAAAAGCCCGAAAACGATTCGTTTTTATTTATTGCAAACTTGCATACTTTAACGCAAATTAAAGATGCTGAAACGTTACGCACCAACACCTACTCTGTTGCTGCAACTTGGCTAGCCTTTGGCTTAGATGTTGAAAAAACAGTATTTTACAGGCAAAGTGACATACCACAAGTTACTGAATTATCATGGTATTTAAGCTGCTTTTTTCCGTATCAGCGTTTAACTTTAGCACACAGTTTTAAAGATAAAGCTGATAGGTTAGAAGATGTAAACTCTGGGTTGTTTACATACCCAATGCTTATGGCTGCCGATATATTATTGTATGACGCCGAAATTATTCCGGTTGGTAAAGACCAATTACAACATATTGAAATAACCAGAGATGTTGCTTCTAGGTTTCATAGCAAAGTAGGCGATGTGTTTGTTTTACCTGAAGGAAAAATACAGGAACAAACCAAACTTATTCCTGGTATTGATGGTGAAAAAATGAGTAAAAGTAGAAACAATACCATTAATATATTTTTAAATGATAAGAAGCTACGTAAGCAAATTATGAGTATTCAAACAGACAGTACACCTTTAGAAGAACCTAAAGATTGGAGTACTTGTAATTGTTTTGCTATTTACAGTTTACTGGCTAATGAAACGCAAATAAACACCATGAAGGCCAATTACGAAAACGGTAACTATGGTTACGGACACGCAAAACAGGCATTATTTGAGCTTATTATTGAGAAATTTGCCACCCAACGCGAAAAATACCATTATTACATGGAAAATCTTGATGAATTAGAAAAAGCATTAAACATTGGTGCTGAAAAAGCTCAAGTGGTAGCTAATGCCGTTTTAAGTAAAGTTAGAAAAAAAGTAGGGTATTAAATAACCTCAAATAGTTTTCCTGGTAGTGGCCTAACAACCCCTTTTAACTCCATATTTAAAAGCGTGCTTGATACTTTAAAAATGGGTAAATTGCAGTTAAGCGCAATAATATCTAACTGCTCTTTATTATTATTTTTCAGGTAATTATAAATTGTCTTTTCAGTAGCATCAAGCTCTACAAAAAGTTGTTTTTGCACAGGCGCAGGTTTTTGCTCATTTTCAAGTTGCCAGTTTAATAAATATGGCACATCTAAAGGGTTGGTAAGCATGTGTGCCTTTTGGTATTTTATTAAGTTATTGCAGCCTATACTTTGGGCATCGGTAACTCTGCCCGGAACCGCAAAAACATCACGGTTGTATGAGTTTGCAATATCGGCAGTTACTAAGCTTCCTCCTTTTTCGGCAGATTCAATAACTATAGTGGCTTCACTTAATCCGGCAATAACTCTATTACGTTTTAAAAAGTTATTTCTATCAAAAGTATCAGTACTCCAAAAATCAGAAAAGAAACCGCCATTTTTTTCCACTTCCGTCATATATTTTTTGTGTACTTTGGGGTAAATTTGATTAAAACCATGTGCTAAACACGCTACCGTTTGTAAATTATTTTTAATAGCAGCTTTATGTGCTGTAATATCTGTGCCGTAAGCAAAACCAGATATAATTACGGGGTTGTATGGCTTAAGGGTTTCAACTAAACGCTCACAAAATTCAATACCTTTAGTCGTTATTTTTCGGGTACCAACAATACTAATTAAACGTTGGTTTTCTATATTTATATTGCCCGCTTTAAAAAGTAGAATTGGCCCATCAATACAGTGCTTTAATTTTTCCGGATAATTATCATCTTCAAAATAAAGCACATTTATATTATTATTTTTTATAAAGGCTATTTCTTTTTCAGCCTCTTTTAAATGTTCAGAGTCATGAATACTTGCTATTGTAACGCTTCCTATGCCATCAATTTTAAGCAAGTTTTGCTTTTTTTCTTTTAAAACTGCCTCCGCAGAACCACAAATTGAAATGAGTTTTTTAGCGGTTACATCGCCAATATTGGGCACATGCTGTAAAGCTAACGTGTAAAGCAAATTATTATGAGTCATTGTATGTATTTGATTATGAATTCAAAATAAAATATTTTTTTTTATGTTAATAAATAGTTAACCCTAAATTTTAAATAGCGGCATATTTTTTTAATTTTGTTTCCATGCAACTTGAAACCTACATTAGCGATTTACTTTACAGATATGAGTGTGTTACAGTGCCTAATTTTGGTGCATTTATAACACAACGCGTATCTGCACACATTGATGAAACAAACACTTTTATTGCACCTAGCAAACGTATTTCATTTAATGAACAAATTCAAAATAACGACGGACTACTGGCGCATTACATTGCCGATGTAGAAAAAATACCGTTTGAAGAAGCTAATAAAAAGGTTGAAAAACGTGTTAAATTTTTAAAATCGAATTTAACGCAAGGCGAAATACTTACTTTTAAAAACATTGGCGATATTGCTTTAAATAATGAAGGTAAATTGGTGTTTGAACCAACCTATAAACTCAATTATTTAACCGATGCCTTTGGTTTAGCCGAATTTGAATCGGCTGAAATTAGCAGAGAAGTTTACAAAAAAGAAGCTGAAGCTATTGAAAACGTAGTGCCAATTACGGTAACTACTGAAAAACGTAAATCTAAACCGTATTTAAAATACGCCGCTGTTGCTTTAATAGCATTAACACTAGGTGGTTTTGGTGTTTATAATAATTACAACCAAATAAATAACCACAATAAAATAGCCCAAGAAGACGCTATTGAACAGCTTGAAGGCCAAATACAACAAGCTACTTTTAACTTAAATACCTTACCAGCTATAAACTTAAATGTAAGCAAACAAACTGGTGGTTACCACATTGTTGCTGGTGCGTTTAGAGTTGAAGAAAACTGCAATAAAAAAATAAAACAACTTAAAGCTGCTGGTTTTAAAGCCCGCAAAATAGGTGTAAATAAATATGGTTTACACGAAGTTGCTTATGGTAGCTATGAAGATAGATTAGAAGCGCTACAAGCCTTAAGGCATATTAAAACCAACCACAATAAAGATGCTTGGTTAAAAGTAGACCCAAGTGTTAGCACTTTAAAATAACTACAAAAACTTCAGGTAACTACTGCTACGCTTTAGTTTCGTTTTAATTGTTTTATAAATCATTAAAATGATAGTACCTTTGCATGCATTAAAATTAAAGTAATGAACGCAAAAACGCCTGAACAATCTAAAACCATACTTACAGATTTAGTTTTACCAAGTGAAACAAACCCTTTAAACAACTTGTTTGGTGGTGAACTTTTAGCTAGAATGGATAGGGCTGCTAGTATTGCTGCAAGACGCCACAGTAGGCGCATTGTGGTAACAGCATCTGTTAACCATGTGGCTTTTAACAGAGCGGTTCCGGTGGGAAGTGTTGTTACGGTTGAAGCTAAAGTGTCTAGAGCGTTTACATCATCAATGGAAATTTATATTGATGTTTGGACTGAAGACCGCGAATCTGGTGAGAAAACAAAAGCCAATGAAGCTATTTATACTTTTGTAGCGGTTGATGAAACAGGGCGCCCTGTGAAAATACCTGAAATTAATCCTGAAACTGAACTTGAAAAACAACGTTTTGATGCTGCTTTACGCCGTAAACAATTAAGTTTATTATTAGCAGGCAAAATGAAACCTAATGATGCTACCGAGTTAAAAGCATTATTTGTTTAGTGTGAAGTTTAGGCATACCTTTTTATTAATTATACACTATTTAATTTCTTTGTGCGCCTGTAAATTATTCTTACGGATGTTTTTTAAAATGCCGTTGTTTTAACTGCGTTAGGGATTGCAGTGGTATCCTTTTTAAAACATTAGCTAATGCGCTACTATTATTGCTATTAAAATGGCTTTTTAGTTTAATAAACTTACCTTTTTTAATACGGTTTTAAAAAGATTTAACGTAAAGCCCGACCCCTTGCGGGTAACGCCCAAATACATATGTTTTAAACCTTTTTGTAAAACCAAGGTCTTAATAGTTGTGTAACCCAAATACATTTTACTATGAGACATTTTGTTATTTTAATTGTTACTGCGTTAATGTTTAGTGCCACATCTTGCGCTACGCATGTGCAAACACGCCGCCCAAATACAAGCGTTACGGTTGTTAAAACACCACCTAAACATTATAAAATTGTAACTGTTAGAGGTAAACGTTATTATTTTTGGAACGGAAATCATTACATAAAAACGAGAAGAGGCTACGTTTTTACAAGGATGTAATTTTACATAGCGTTAATCCAGTGTGCGGGGTTTTCTTTGTTTAGGCCTTTTGAAATAATGAATCCTAAAATTGTTTCGCCATTAGTTGGGTTTGTAAACACCTCGCCTATGGCTTGCTTTGTAGTTACTTTGTCGCCTTTTTTAACGTATATTTTAGAGAGGTTTTTATAGTAAGTCCAGTAATTACCATGGCGTATTATTAAAATGGGGTTTACGTTACGTATTTTAAGTATTTCATGAACCTCACCATTAAAAACGGCACGTGCGGTGGCGCCTTTTTCGGTTGAAATACGCACGCCGTTACTGTTTATTGTTAAAGACCTATCTATTGGTGATGGTTGGCTACCGTAACGCAGACTAACTACACCACGCTCTACTGGCCAAGGTAGTTTGCCTTTATTGGCTACAAAGTTTGAGGCTAACTTTTTTTCTTCGGGTGTGAGTGCAAAACTTTTAGAGCTGGCTGCTTTACCTGCTACTTTGTTAGATTTTGCTATGGCTGCCTTTATAATTTTGTCTATTTCGGCATCAATTCGTGCAGCTTCACGTTCTTTTTGACGTATTTGTGCGGTGTATTTTGATAAGTTTTTTCTAATAGATTGCATTAAATTTTCATGCAATGTACGTTCTGCTTCTAATGTTTTTTGTGTAACTCTATTTTCGGCAATTAGTTTGTTTTTTTCTTCTTTTTGCTTTATTAAATTGGTGTTTAGGCTTTGTAACTCTTCGGTTTTAGCTTTTATTTCTTCACCCTGTTGTTTTTGGTGATTGGTGTATTGCTTTAAGTATTGTAACCTTTTATAGGCTTGTTTAAAGTTATTTGAAGAGAGTAAAAACATTATGCGACTGTGTTGATTTTTACTTTTGTATGATTTTACAATCATAGACGCATAGTCTTCTTTAAGCTGTTTTAACTCGTCTCTTAAATTTGTTATTTTTTTTTGATTACTGTTTATTTCGTGTGTTATATAATTGGCTTGTTGGTTGGTAACTTTAATTAAATTATCTAATACGCTAATTTTATAACTAAAAGCCTCAATTTGTGAAAGTTCAGATTTTTCTTTTGATTTATTTTGGGCTCTTAACTGTGTTATTTTTTGTATTTCGCGACGTAATTCTTGACGTCTGGTTTCAAGTTCTTTACGTTTATTATTTTGCGAAAACGCTCCTATACCGCACAACAAAATGCTTAGTAAAATAACTAATTTATAAAACGGAAGTTGCTTACCCATTAAAGCTCAATTTCTTTATATCCTGATGGTATTTTAAACGGAAAACGTAAATCTTCGTTTAAAGTTACATTTTTAAACTCCAAATCTACAATAAGTTCTTGGTCTTTTTCTAAAGCTATTACTTTTACTTTTTCTGGTAAAATTTGATTGTTTACTTTTTGATACGTTAAATAATCTATTTGTAAGTGCCTAAACTTTTCAGGTTGTGATATTTGTTGCGATTTTAATTTGAATAATGCCGGATCTAACAGATAAAAAATCTCGAATAAATTGCGTTGTTTTTTTGGTTGTAATACATACGCACTATCTTGTATAGATACTTTATAATTATCTTCTTTTAAATTATAAATGGCATTGCCTAATAGTAGGTTTTGTACCTTTTCAAAGTTTAATTCTGTACCCAATAATTTACTTAAATAAGCATAATCACCTTCAAAATATGTTTTATCTAACTTGTTATAAAAACTAACCTTTTGTGGTGTTACCATAGCTTTTACTACAGAAAACGTGGCACTTAACCATAATACTTCGTTTTTTTTACTTCTGAAACTAACGGCGTGTGTTTGTGATTTTGAACCCTCAGTGTATGTAATTTTTAATGTAGATTTTAATGTTTTATAATCTGCATGTTGTTTATAATGTGCTTTAATTAGTTGTTTAGCTGATAAATTATAATTAGCCTCGCCACCACTTACTGTTTTGGCAGATTTACAACTAAATAACATTGCCATAATAAGGACAATAACTATTTGGGTACGTAATTGCATTAATTTGTGTTTTGTAATTGTTTTGCCTTATCACTAAACGTTTTTGCTTTGGTTGTATTGTTTAAAAGTGTGTAGGCTTTACTTATTTGGGTATAAAAATCGGCTTCCATTTTAGTATCATCAATAATATAATCTAAACCAATTTCTAAAGTATCAATAGCATTTTGTGGTTTGTTAAGCGCATTAAATGATACACCATTTACTAAATACAATATAGGTTGTGATGGGTAATTATTTAATGCCTGAGTACTTTTAATATTAGCTAAATCAAATTTATTTTCATCTAAATACAAAAGCAATACTTTTTTTAAAACGCTAAAATTATTAGGTTCTAGCTTTAAAGCACTTTCAAAATTTTGTAAGGCGGCAGCTTTATTATTATTTGCCAAATAATATTGCCCTAACTCAATTAATGTTTTGCTGTTATTTACACTTTCAACTAAGGCAGTAGCTTCAACCAAATCAGATTCGTATTCCGGATTTTGGCTTACAAAGCTTACAAAATCTGTAAGTACTTTTAGTTTAGCATCGGGCTTTATTTGTGTGCTTTTAACCACTGTTTTCATGGATGCTATGGCTTTTTCAGCATTATTTTCATCTAAATAAAACTTGTATAAAGCCAAATGTACCAGCTCAGACTCTGGTTTTATTTTTAATAGCTCTTTAGCTGTTTCAAAAGCCTTTTCTTTTTGGTTGTTTTCACTGTACCTGTAAATGAGCGCTAGGTAATTAGCTTCTTTATTAGGGTTGTTATCAACACGTTGCTCAAGATTTTCAATTTGATCTTGTTTGCGGCCAGTAAGTTGGTAAATTCTGTTACGCATAACATCTCTAGACATGGCAATACCGTGTTTAGCATCAAGCTCATCAAGAATTTTTAAAGCATCGTCATATTTTTTCATTCTTAGGTAAAGTGATGCTAAATCTTCTTTATAATCTGGGTGATACTCAACTAATTGTTTAACTGTTTTCATAGCTTTTTCATATTCATTTTGGGCTATGTAAAACCCGTATAACTCATCTAAAAACCACTCGTTATCAGGGTCTTTGTTTACGGCTTTTTTTAATGCTTCTTCGGCACTACCAAAATTTTTGAGTTTGTTGTAGCTTTTGCCAAGTTCAAAATATAAAACTGGTACTGAAGCGTTTAAATCTATGCATTTTAAAAGTGCTTGTACCGCCCTATCGTAGTTTTCAATGCCTTTTTGTTTCATAGCCTCATAAAACTGCTCTTGAAAAGCATCTTCAACATTACCTAAATCATCATCAGGTGTTTTGTTGAAATCTACTTGTGCCATTGAAAAATTAGGGATAACAAAGACTCCAAAAAGAATGATAACAATATGTATAAATCTTCTAATCATAAACTTTTTTCATTAACAGGTCATCAGTTACTTCTAATTTTTCAAGAACTTCAATACTTTCGCATGCATTTCTCATAGTGTCCCTGTAGGTGTTAGCTTCTATGGGAAGGTTTTTTCCTGCGTTTTCAAAGGTTTTGCTATCAGGCCATTGTGCATAAGCAATAAAAAGTAAAGGCTCTTTTTTATGCAATCTAGAGCCTAAACTTCCTTCATACTGATATATTAATTTAGTTAATGCACGCCAAGACTCTAAAAAAGATGACTCTTTATTAGACTTTACTTTAAAAGCGTAAATAACTATATACATATAAAAATTTCTATTCTAAAACGGAATAATCTCCAATACTAATACTAGTAAAATTTCCGTTATATTTTACATTATTGCCAATCATGGCGTTATCTAAATTAGCATTTTTTATAGAAGTATTGGTTTGAATTAAGCTGTTTTTAACAGTTGAATTTTCAATAACCGTACCATTACCTATTGATACATGCGGGCCAACTGTGGTATTTTTTAAAACAACGTTTTCACCAACAAAACAAGGTTCAATAATATTTGAATTTTCTAGTTTTACTGAAGAAGCCACCAATTGTTCTTCACCATCAGATTGTAAAAAGTTAAGCATTTTACCGTTGGTTAGTACTGTAATTTCTTTGTTTCCGCAATCCATCCATTCATCAACGGTACCGATTTTAAATACTTTACCATCGGCCATCATACGTTTAATACCATCATTAATTTGGTATTCGCCACCATTCATAACGTTTTCATCTAAAACTTCTTGTAGTTTATTTTTTAAAACGGCAACATCTTTAAAGTAATAAATACCAATAACAGCTTGATCACTTACAAAGGTTTCAGGTTTTTCAACAAGTTCAACAATTTCGTTATTATTATTAAGTTTTACTACACCGTAAGCTTCGGGGTTTTCAACTTGTTTTGTCCAAATAACACTATCGGCTTCAGTATCTAAATCAAATTCAGCTCTAATTAAAGTATCGGCATAAGCAATTACTGCTGGCCCTGACAATGATGGTTTAGCGCACATAATGGCATGCCCTGTACCAAGAGGTTTATCTTGACGGTAAATAGAGGCTTTGGCACCTAAACCTTTGGCTAAGGCTTCTAAACTTTTTACAACATCATCACCAAACCAAGCCGGATCACCTAATACAAAAGCTACTTCATCAATAGGCTGTTTTAAAACTTTTGCAATATCTTTTACCAAACGGTGCACAATTGGTTGACCTGCAACCGGTATTAATGGTTTTGGTACTGTTAAACTATGTGGTCTTAAACGGGAACCACGACCCGCCATTGGAACTATAATTTTCATGATAAGTTGATTCGGTTATTTGTTTATATGTTTATTCGTTTACTTCGTTCCGGTACTTCCAAAACCTCCTGACCCTCTATCTGTAGAAGATAATTCTTCTACTTCTAACCATTCAGCACGTTCATGTTTGGCTATTACCAATTGTGCAATACGTTCTCCGTTTTCAATGATAAAATCTTCATTTGAAATATTCACTAAAATAACGCCTATTTCGCCTCTATAATCGGCATCTACGGTTCCAGGAGCATTTAGTACTGTAATACCTTTTTTTGCTGCTAAACCGCTTCTTGGGCGCACTTGTGCTTCAAAACCAATAGGTAACTCAATAAATAATCCTGTTTTTACAATGGTTCTTTCTAAAGGTTTTAACGTTATAGATTCATTTATATTTGCTCTTAAATCCATGCCTGCTGAAGCAATGGTTTCATAATGTGGCAAATTATGATTCGATTTATTAATAATTTTTATCTGCATGTTATCTTTTTAATAATTGTTGTATTTGCTTTTTTTCTGAAAACCAAATAACAGTCAAAAATACAATTAACAGAGAAACTCCCACAATATAATTGGTTCTAAATTGATAGAACGACAATGCTGAAAACACTATTGAAAGTGACAAATACAGACTAATTTTTTTGAGGTTATACGGTATTGGGTAATATTTTTTTCCGAAGTAAAAAGATAATAACATCATTATTGCATAAGCTGCCAAAGTAGCAACTGCTGATGCTTTATAGCCATAACTTGGTATAAAAGCAACGTTAATTATTAGTGTTACTAAAGCACCTGCAATAGAAATATAGGCTCCAAATTTGGTTCTATCAGTTATTTTGTACCATACGGATAGGTTATGGTAAATACCTAGGCAAAAACTTGCTAGTAGTAAAACAGGTACTATCCACATAGCCTCCCAATAGGCAGAATCTCCAATAAAAATTACTTTAAGTACATCTGCAAACACTACAACACACAACAAAATTAGAGCGCCTAAAGCCACAAAAAACTCTAAAATTTTAGCATAATTTTTCTGCGGATTTGCAGTTTTTGCATGACTAAAAAAGAACGGTTCAATACCTAACCTATAGGCCGTTGCAAACAATGTCATAAACAAAGCTAATTTATAGCATGCTGAGTACATACCTATTTGTGTTTTGGCTATACTTTGAGGTAATAAATTATTTAGTAAAATTCTATCAAACGTTTCATTTATAGAAAAAGCTACACCTGCAATTAAAATAGGAAATGCGTATTTGAGCATATTTTTCCAAAGTCGCACGTTAAATTTATACTTAATTTTGAAATAAAAAGGTAACATTAAAATTAACGTTATGCCGCTTGCTATTAAATTGGCTATAAAAATGTAATTAACTTCAAAATTGGGCTTATAAATACTTGCAAAGAAATTACTTTTTTCAGCTAAATTTTCTAACCAAAGTAAAAAGAAAAGATTTAAACCAAGATTAATAGCAACATTTAATATTTTAATTAATGCATACCTAATAGGTTTAGCATTAGCACGTAACCATGCAAATGGTATTATTACCAAAGCATCAAATAACAAAATCCATATAACAAGGTTAATGTAATCTACTTTAATATCAACCAAAGTACTTATTTGATTCTGAAATAGAAATGCTAGTACAAAAAATACTAATGAACTTAATATTAAAGATACAGTAGATGTACCAATTACTGTTTTTTTATCGTCTTTATTAAAAAATCTAAAAAAAGCAGTTTCCATACCATAGGCTAAAATAACATTGAATAAAACAAAGTAAGAATATATTAAAGACACAACTCCATAATCTGCTACTGTTTTAAGCACATTAGCATCGGTATGTAGTCTTACCAAAAGAAAACTTAACATTCTTGGAAGCACTGTTGCTAAACCATAAATAAATGTTTGTTTGAATAATGTTTTTAATCCGCCCAAAAAAATGTTCTTTAATATGCCAAAATTACGTTTTTAACATCTGCTAAACAAAGATAAACTATTGTTACATACGTTGGTTTAATGAGCTGTTTGTTTGCCTTTTATTTACAATTATTTTAAAGTATTTAGTTTTATTTCCTTTTTTATAGCTTACTATACACTCATTAGCTTTTAAATTAAACGGAAATGATTCTTTTGTGCTAGTTTTTGGTAATGTATTGCCGTATTCTGCCATAGGTTTGGCACTCATAACAACATCTAAAGGTTTATTATTCTCTGTTTTAAGGGTTGCTTTGTATGTATTATCAGTTAATTTTAATTGTGTTACTTTATTTTGAAAATAAACACTATCTAATTGTATTGCTTTATTGTTTTCAACAATAATATATAGATTAATGCCAGAACCTGTAAATCTTGCTGGGTTTGACCACGTTTTATAATAAGCTTCTTTAATAAGTAATGGCGCTTTATTACTAATATGTTTTGTTGTTGTGCATTGAGAAAAGCTCATTATTGTTATTGTAATTAAAATAAAACTTAATATATATTTTAGTGTTTTCATGATGCATGAGTTATATGTTTAAATATAATAATTACAAAATGGATGCCATAAAAAAAGCCCTACCAAATTTGGTAAGGCTCTTTATACTGTGTGTATTCCTGCTTTGGCTTTGGCTTCATTCAGCGACCGCTACAAGAATGATAAATTATTAATTATTCAAAGCTTCTGCACCACCAACAATTTCTAATATTTCATTAGTAATTGCAGCCTGACGCGCTTTGTTATATGTTAACTTAAGTTGATCTCTTAATTCTGTTGCGTTATCAGTTGCCTTGTGCATAGCAGTCATACGTGCACCATGTTCACTTGCAAAAGAATCTCTAATACCTTTGTATAGTTGAGTTTTTAAAGACTTTGGAATTAACTCTTCAACAATTTCAACTTTTGAAGGTTCAAATACGTAATCTAAATTAGTGTTTGCATCAGCTTCAGAAACCACAGGCACTATTGGTAAAAACTGTTCTGTAGTTACAATTTGTGTAGCTGCATTTTTAAATCTGTTATAAACTATTTCAATTTTATCAAATTGGCCTTCAACAAATTTATCCATTAAAGTTTGTGCAATTTCAGCAACATTATCAAAAGTTAAATCTTCAAAAACAGTACTATGATTAGCTATTATTTTATTCGATTTTTTAAATGCATCATTAGCTTTTTTACCAACTGCAATGTATGAAACCTCTTGGTTTGCGTAAGTTTCATTAGTTAATCTTGTAACTTCTTTTACAATATTTGAATTAAAAGCACCACATAAACCTCTGTTTGATGTTATAGCTACAATAAGTACTTTTTTAACATCGCGTTGTTCAGCAAATTTGCTTCCAGAATCTGCATCTAAAGTAGCGCTTAAGCTTTGTAAAAGTTCTGTTAACTTATCAGAATAAGGACGCATTGCTGTAATAGCATCTTGAGCTTTCTTTAACTTTGCAGCCGATACCATTTTCATGGCACTGGTTATCTGCATTGTTGAAGATACCGATGATATTCTGTTACGTATTTCTTTAAGATTTGCCATATTTTCCGCTCCCAACCTTTCCTTTGGAAAGGTATTGATTAGTTAAAATATTAAATAAACCTCTTTTAATATCTCCCCTAAGGGGAAATTAAGAGGGGATTAAGCTTTATATTTTCCTGATAAATCTTTAGCCACAGCTGTTAAAGTATCTGTAACTTCATCAGTTAATTTACCTGCTTTTAAAGTATCTAAAACGTTTCTATGTTTTGTGTTTAAGAATTCAATATAATCTCTTTCAAATTCTTTTACTTTTTCAACAGGAACATCTTTTAATAGGTTTTTTGAACCAGCATAAATAATAGCTACCTGATCTTCAACTGTAAACGGATCGTTTTGCGCTTGCTTTAAGATCTCTACGTTACGTTTACCTTTTTCAATTACGTTTAATGTAGCAGCATCTAAATCTGAACCAAACTTAGCAAACGCTTCTAACTCACGGAACTGTGCTTGATCTAACTTTAAAGTACCTGATACTTTTTTCATTGATTTAATTTGAGCAGAACCACCAACACGAGATACAGAGATACCTACGTTAATTGCAGGACGCACACCCGAGTTGAATAAATCAGACTCTAAGAATATTTGTCCGTCAGTAATAGAAATTACGTTTGTTGGAATATATGCTGATACGTCTCCCGCTTGTGTTTCAATAATTGGTAAAGCTGTTAAAGAACCGCCACCTTTTACAATTGGTTTTAAAGACTCTGGTAAGTCGTTCATGTTTTTAGCAATTTCATCATCAGCAATTACTTTTGCAGCACGCTCTAATAAACGCGAGTGTAAGTAGAAAACGTCACCTGGATAGGCCTCGCGTCCTGGTGGACGACGTAATAATAAAGACACCTCACGGTATGCAACGGCTTGTTTTGATAAATCATCATAAACAATTAAAGCTGGCCTACCAGTATCTCTAAAATACTCACCAATTGCAGCACCTGCAAACGGCGCATATACTTGCATTGGAGCAGGATCTGATGCGTTAGCCGCAACAATTACTGTGTAAGCTAAGGCTCCTTTTTCTTCTAATGTTTTTGCAATACCTGCTACTGTAGATGCTTTTTGACCTACGGCAACATATACACAGAATACAGGCTCACCTGCATCATAAAATTCTTTTTGATTTAAGATGGTATCAATACAAACTGTAGTTTTACCCGTTTGTCTATCTCCAATTACCAACTCACGTTGCCCTCTACCTACAGGAATCATAGCATCAATAGATTTGATACCTGTTTGCATTGGCTCATCAACTGGCTGACGGTAAATAACACCTGGAGCTTTACGCTCTAAAGGCATTTCGTAAAGGTCTCCACCAATAGGGCCTTTACCATCAATTGGGTTACCTAATGTATCAACAACACGTCCTACCATTTCTTCTCCTACTTTAATAGAAGCAATTCTTTCAGTACGTTTTACTGTTGCTCCTTCTTTAATTTCTTTAGAAGGACCTAATAATACTACACCAACGTTGTCTTCTTCAAGGTTTAATACAATACCTTCAAGACCATCTTCAAACTCTACTAACTCGCCATATTGCGCATTAGATAATCCGTAAACACGTGCAATACCATCACCAACAGTTAACACAGTTCCTACTTCTTCTAATGAAGCAGATGCTTCAAATCCTGCTAGTTGTTGCTTTAAGATTGCTGATACTTCAGCTGGTTTTACTTCTGCCATCTTTTTATTTATTTTAACCCTTTGACGTTGCTATGGGCAAGTTTAATTTAATGTAAATTCTCTTTTTAATTTGTTTAATTTGTTTAGTACACTAGCATTAAATTGCTTGTCTCCTATACGTAATATAAAACCACCAATAATGTTTTCATCTACAATGTTTTCTACTTCAACAGCTTTACTGGTAAGTTCTTTAATTTTTGCTAATACTTTTATTTCAAGATCTTTAGTCATTGGTACAGCCGTTGTTACTTGTGCAACTTCTTTACCATTTAACTCATCAAATAATAATGTATATTTTTGAGCTACGCTTTCTAAAATATCAATACGTTTATTAGCTATTAATATGTTAAATAACTCAGAGCTAATGTTATTTATGCCTGAGAAAATTTGAGTTAAAGCAGCTTTTTTAACTTCTGATTTTATTACTGAACTTTTAAGTACAAGGCTTAACTCTTCATTTTCTGAAATGGTTTTTGCTATAGCAACCATATCATTGTTTACAGCATCGGCTGCTTTTTGATCGGTAGCTAAACTAAGTGCCGCTTTTGCGTATCTTACTGCTGCTCTAGACATATCTTATTTTAAACTCTTTCCTTTAGAAAAGAACTTTGTTTTTAATTAATAATTAGTTTAAAGTTGCTTCACCTAACATAGACTCTACTAATTTTACTTGCTTGTCTTTGTTAGATAATTCTTCGCGCACTACTTTTTCAGCTATTTCTATTGATAAGTTTGCTACTTGAGATTTTAATTCTGAAATAGCCGCTTTCTTTTCTGTTTCAATAGTAGCTTGTGCTTGCTCCATTAATTTTGCAGCTGCAGCATTAGCTTCTTCTTTAGCGTCTTCAATCATTTTATTTTTCATCTCACGTGCTTCTTTAAGCATTTCGTCACGCTCTGCTCTAGCTTCATTTAATAACCTTTGGTTATCTGCTTGAAGATTTTGCATTTCTTTTCTAGCATTATCAGCTTCATCTAATGCATTTTGTATACCTTCTTCACGCTCATTTAATGAGTTCAAAATAGGTTTCCAAGCAAATTTGAACATTAGAAAAAGTATAATTCCTAAAATTAAAACTTGCATAAAAAATAAGCCTGGTGAAAAATCGTTTAATAACTGCTCCATTATCTATGAATTAAATCTTTACTTTTTTGTGTTGTTTAATTTTTTAAACACTTCCTGCAACCAACCGTTGCAGGAAATTGTTTGTTGTTTTGCTTACCGAAAAATTATTTTCCTAAGATTAAAGCACCGAATGCTAAACCTTCTAATAATGCTCCGATGATGATCATCGCTGTTTGGATTTTACCAGCAGCCTCTGGTTGACGAGCAATACCTTCCATTGCTTTACCACCAATTTGACCTAAACCGATACCTCCACCGATTACTATTAATCCTGCTCCAATTAAATTGTACATACTAATTGATTTATATAATTAAACAAATTCTTATTAAAAATTAATGCGCATGCTCATGGTCATGCTCTTCTACTGCCATACCAATAAATAGTGCTGATAGCATTGTAAAAATAAACGCTTGTAAAAAGGCAACTAAAATTTCTATAACAGATATAAATAATGTTAACAATAAAGACATACCTGTTGATGCTACTGGCCCAAACTGGTTTTTTAAAGTTATCATTAATGCTATTAAGCTCATTACAACAAAGTGACCCGCTGTTATATTTGCAAACAAACGCACTAATAATGAAAATGGCTTAATTAAAACAAAACCAACAAGCTCAATTAAGGCTAATACTGGTCTTAATATTTTTGGCACACCAGGCATCCATAGTGTGTGCGCCCAAAAGTCTTTACTTCCGTTAGTTAAATAAATTACAGCTGTAAATATTGCTAAACATGCTGTTACTGCAATTTGCCCTGTAACATTAAAACCAAGTGGTGTTAACCCTAATAAGTTTAATATCCAAATGAAAAAGAATACTGTTAACAAATAAGGCATGAATTTTTTATACTTTTTCTCACCAATGTTTGGTCTTGCAATATCATCTCTAACATACAATACTAATGGCTCTAACAAACGCCCTACACCTGTTGGTATAGCACCTTTTTTGTAACCTCTAGCTAATGAACTAAACCCAAGCAACATTAACAAGCCCGCTAACAACATACCAAATACACTTTTAGTTATAGAAAAATCTAAAACTTTGTGTGCATTTGTTGCATGATGATGAGCATCAAAAACAACGTGGTCTGCACCTTCATTTAATTCATAAATTTTACTGTGAATTTTAACCAATTTTACATCACCTTTTTCAACAATAACATGGCCGTCATCATTATGATGAAATTCTGAAGACATGAACGTTTTCAAGCCTTTGCTTGTCCAAACAATTACCGGTAACGGAAAACCAACATGCTTACGCTCACCTGCATCATTTGTATATGAATACAATGCAAAGTCATGCGAATCTGCTAAGTGATGTTTAATATAAGCGTTAATGGATTCTGGTGTGTTTACCTGTCCTTCTTTTGTGTCTGTTGAGCCACCTGAAGCAGCAAAACATGTTAATGAAGAAAATACTACAGCTAGTATTGTAAAAAATTTGATAGATTTTGTTGCTATCATCATACCTTTAGTTATGGTCCTTAAATTTTTCGTGCAAAGGTACACAATTAATTATAACTACAAACCCTTTTTAATCTTTGTTTTTTTTTGGTTTATTTTTTCTGAATCTATTTGTTATTTAATAGTTTAGAAATAGCAACTGTTTCGGCAATTAAAAAAAGAAATAACGGAATTACTAATGAAAATCTTTCGGGCTTGGTTAAAGGCTCATTGGTAAATATAGTAGACTGAAAAATAAGTACAAAAAAACCTATTTTTAAAAATATTGATGCTAAAAATGCGTAACCTGCTTGGTTTGGTAGTTTTGCTGATACAACTTCAACAATACTATACACAAAAATGGCAGATACCGCATAGTATAAATACACCTTAAGTAATGAAAACACTAAAGCAATTTCATTGGCATTTAACACATAACTATGTATAAAGTAAAAAGCAATAAATAGCACTACTATGGCTAAAGCAAAAAATGCTACACGCTTAATCATTATTTTTATTTGATATTTTGGTTACTTGAATTATTACAGATATCATGGCAAAAAAAACTGCCACAAGTGTAACTATTTTTGTGTATAATGCGTTGTTATTTGGAAATTTAACATCTAACCAGCCACCTAATTTTGAGCCTAAATAAATTGTTAAGCCCATTTGAATGGCCATTGTGGTAAACCTTAAATATACATTAAGCTGTTTTTTCGGTTTTGGATTTTTGTCCACCGTTCATATCTTTAACCGTTCCTTTCATTGCACAGGTTACGTTAAATGTAGCGCCTGGTTCTACGGCTAGTTTTCCTGCAATAACTTCGCCTTCAATAAGTGCTGTAGATTTTAATGTTAACGTACCAGACAATGCTAATTTACCAGAAAATTTCCCTTCAAAATAAGCATCAGTACCTTGCAATGTACCTTTAATAAAACCTGCTTTACCAACTACTATTTTACCTGTAGTTTTAATATTACCCTCAATAAGGCCGTCAATTCTAAAATCTCCTTCACTGCTTAAATCACCAACTATTTTTGTGCCTTGAGCAATAATATTTTGACTAGATGTGCTTTCTACCATTTTATTTTTTTTATTTTCTGAAAACATAAAACTGCATTTAGTTATTATATACGCTTAAATAAGTATTTAAGTTTTTATGAATTTGTATTATTTGATAATTTGCTGATGCCATAGCAATATAAGGTTGTTTTATTTTTTTAGCATCTTCTTTAGTTAATAACTGATTAAATGTTTTGGCTACTTGCCCGTTTTTTAAACCATGAACCACTACAAAAGTTGTATTAGAGTTATAAACATCAATTGACGATGTTAGTTTGTAATACTTAATATTTTTAAGCACCTCATTTAAGGTTTTTTGAAATGTTTGCACCGTTTGGGGTGTACTATTTTCAAATTTAAAAATAACTTTGTAATGGCCAGATAAATTGTTTGTTTCATCAACAAACGCTTTATTTTCTATTTTGGGCAACACGTTGCTTTCAATATCTTGCGCGTGTAAACCTTCGGGCGTATTAGCATAGGTTACTGCTATGTAATTAATAGCTTTTTTATAGGCTTCATAACCGTTAAGCCTACCTAAAGCAGTTGCTTTTAAAAGCTCAAACTTTGGCACAATAGCATCGCCATCATATAAATTAATATATTCTTCGGCTTTTGAAATTACGGTTGCATACGCTTGGTTTCCATGCTTTTCATATAAACTTTCGTATAAACTTTCTGGACTGTTTTTATCTTTTTCTGACAGTAAATCAGGATTCATTAAAATAGTTGCGTATCTAGATTCTGGATATTTTGTAATAATATCGTTTTTAGCAATTTCGGCTTCGTCATGTTCACCTAAAGCTTCATAAATTTTATATAAATTATATTTTGAAGGAAGCACCAAACGCTCTTCAGGATTACTTTGTAACAGGTTTTGAAACTTACTTTTTGCCAGTTCAAACTCTTTAAATTTTTCCTTGTAAATTAAACCTAGTTGGTAGTATGCATAATTGCGTTCTTTTGAAATACTATCTATTTCTTTAGCTTCTGAAGGTATTTGTGATACATAAAACTCTGGATTGTAACGCGCCTCATCAGTTGTTGCTACCAACGCATTATTACCAGCGGTTGTATTTATAGCACCGCCTGCACCACTTTTGTTAGACCAACGCCAATTGTCTTCTAAAGCCCTGTTACCCCAAATTTTTACAAACTCATTTTTACCAAAAGCTACCGTTGTTGGGTTATAAAAATAAAAAATAGCGGCTTGCCCTGGCAATCCACCTGGACCACTTGGGCGAATACTATTGTTTGAAGTAATTAAACCACTATTACGTTGTAAGGCTTCTTGTTTTTCAAGCGCTTCTTTTTCGGCTTCGGCTTGTTGTTTTAATGTTTCAATGTAAGCTTCAAAATAAGCCGTTTTTTCGGCAGCTGTTAAGTTTACCAAATGTAAAATACTATCGTTTACTTGTGCAATGGCTTCGTAGTGAATAACATCATCTAAATTATCTCTTTTACGTTTAATTACACGGTATGGTTTAGAGTTTAAAACCAAATTAGCCATGGTACTATCATAATACAAACCAGCATCTTTATATAAAGATTTTTCAAAATGCATATCGCCTAATATTTGATAATTTCTGGCGTTTAATATTTTATCTTTTGATTTTTCTTGCAATGACTTATTGAAATATTTTGATGCAATAGAATCTGATTGATGTTGTAAATGAAACGCTCCTATTTGATGATATATTTTATCTAGAAACGGCCTGTTTTCTCTGTTTTTTTCTAAATCTGAAAGCAATTCTAAGGTCTCAAATTTATTATCGGTTTCAGCATTAAAGTTTTTAACTTTTTCTAAGTGTGCCGAAATCATGTAAATTCTGGGTGTTCTTCGGTTAAGCTCAATAACTTTATTGAAAGCTATGTTTGCGCTATCTTTATAACCTAACTGATTGTATAATTGCCCCTGAATAAACCTATAACGGCCACGTTCATCATTACTTTTTGTGGCATTGGCAGCAATTTCAAGTTGCGTTATGGCACTATCTACAGATTTTGTGTTTATATAAGCCTGCGCTAACATTGATGTAGCATCGGCTAAATCTTGCCCTTCTAAATCTTCTTGATATAGCAAACGCTTTAGATTTGTTATGGCAAGTTCATTATTATCTAACCTAATGTTTGTTTTTTCTCTCCAAACTTTGGCTTGGTTTATTTTATCACTGGCAGGATATTTATATAATATGTAATTAAAAGCCTCTAGTGCAGGTATAAAACGCTGATCAAAATAACGTGCTTTACCTAAAAGTAAATATGCCTCATCCATTTGTGGGTTTTTTTCTTTACCCTCAATGTTCATGCTATGCTTTTGTATGGCTTTTACCGCTTTTTCTTCGGCTCTTGTAAAGTCTTGATTTTTTGATTGCCCTGGCAAAATAACCTCATCAGATATTTGCATACGCTCAATGGGCAGTACATTCCAATAATCATCAAAATAACCTTGATTTAAACTATTTCTACCTTGCTCTAAAGCATTGTACCCATTATAAAGCGCATTAAACTCTGCCGTTACAGCATGAAAGTTTCTACTAATAAATTTGTCTTTTTTTCTGGAGCAACTTACTATTAAAAAAACCGCTAGAAAAAAGACAGATGTAACTTTATAAGATGTGTTCACCGTTGGTTATTTTAGTCTAAATACATAACTAATTTACATAGCTATTATTATATGATAGACGTAAAAATAAACATCTTTTCTAATAAACCTATAAATAATACTAAAGTTCTAGCCCGCAAAGTGTGCTTCTAGTTCTTTTAGGGTAGCTTCACTGGTTTGTATGTCTTTTACAATTTGGCCTTTTTCTAACACCACTATACGCTCGCAAACATCGGTAACATGTAGTAAATCATGACTAGAAATTAATACAGTCACACCTTTTGTTTCGGCTAAATTTTTAACAATGCCTTTTAAGCGTATTTGTGTTGTAGGATCTAGGTTTGCAAAAGGTTCATCTAAAATAATTACTTCAGGATTTCCTATTAAAGCAGCTACTATTCCTGCTTTTTTTTGGTTTCCTTTACTTAAATCTCTTAAATATTTTTTTTGCCCTAAAATTTCGCCGTGAAAGAAATCTTCATACTGAGCCACCAATGCATCTACATCTGCTTTGTTTTGCCCTCTTAATTCGCCTATAAAGTAAAAATACTCTTCAGGTGTTAAATAGCCAATTAAAAAGCTTTCATCAATAAACGCCGATGTAAAAGGTTTCCAGTCTTCGCTTTTATCAACTTGCATATTATTGTTTATAATATGCCCTGTTGTTGGTTGTATTAAATCTAGCAGCAAACTAAAATACGTGGTTTTACCTGCACCGTTATTACCTACAAGACCAAAACTTTGACCTTTGGGTATTTCTAAAGTTTCAATATTTAAAACCTGTTTATTATTATATTTTTTTGAAAGGTTTGATGTAGTTATCATAGTTAGTTTGTATTAACTTTCTTGATTAAATGCAGCAATCATTTGGTATTTTGATGCTGTATATTTTTTTGTAATAAGTTTCATTAATTTTGGGTGTAGCACAATGCCAATTATACCCATAACACCAATAACAGTGCAAGCAACTTCAAAATTTATTAGAAAACAAATAAGTGCAAATAAACCCAATGGCAAAAGCAATAATGGTATACCAATAAGCCATTGTACTGCACCTGTGCCTTGGTAATTAAACGCTGCCTTTTGATCTAAATTTATTTTTTTCCTATTAAAAGAACCTCCCCACATTATTACATGCGTATTAACCCCAATGTTATAAATAGCCGCCACAAAATGCGCTATTAAAACCTTATACCCAAAGTAAACATAGGGTATGCCTAATACAAAAAGTGCTACAACACTAAAAGCCATTAAAGTAAATTTAGATTTTAAGTATTGTTCATATTTAATATTTTGGCTCATTAACAATTTGTAATAACCGCTATCCCAGGCGGGAATAAACTGCCCAAAACTTATTAAAAATATACCTGTAGAAAATACACCAATAAGCATAAAAAACCACGTGGCGTTTTGATATACTGGCTGCGGATAAAAGAACAAACCATATAACAAGCCCATAACCAAAATCCAAACAGATGATTTTGTGCGTTTATTACGCAAAATCATTTTTAAATCTAATTGAAGAAAAGGCGCAATATCACCAAAATTTTTAGTCCACTCTAAATTTGCAGCATTTACTTCTTTTATTTTTTCTTTTAAACCGCTATCTAAAAATAATTTTTTGTGAAGCAAATTAAAGTTAATACCATACACTACGCCTAAAATTACAACGGGTGTTATTAGGTATAGTGGATTGTGAGCAATACCCATTACTGCAGATGACAGTAAGCTTGATAAGTTAATAATATTAAAATGATTTAAGCCAAAAAGTACACCTGTTAATATTATTATGGGTAAAAAAGACAGTTCGGTTTGTGCCGATAAACTTTCTAAAATAAAATTTAAAAAATTGTTTATTAAAATAACAAGTATAAGTACTAACCACCAAACAATAACAGTTTGCACACTTTCATTTCCATTAATCATTAATGTTATACCAAAAGGAATTATGGTTAATAATGGCAAAAAATTAGCAAATGATACTATAGACTTTTTTAAAACATAGTTTACAATACTGCTGCGTTTTATTGGTGTTGTTAGCAACGGCTTAACGCTCATTACAGGCAACTTTTGGAAAAAGAACCTAAAGAGTAAATCGGCTAAAATCCAGAAAAATATAAAACTATTAAATGCTACAAACGGACTTATATTTGGGTGTGTTTTACCAAGAATTTTAATCATGAAAAAACCAGCAAACGAAAATATAATTGCAAAATACAACAAGAAAAAACCCATGAGTATTTTTATAGCAATACTTTTACCTAAAGTAGCCGACCTAAAAAATGCCTTCCACTCTAAGTTTAAAAAATGTTTTATCATAGCTTAATTATATTTTTGTGCAATAGCTTGTAAATCCATTCCCCATGATTGCCCAACCATCATAGCTTTTTGTGTTAAGCCCAATTGCTTTTCGGCAAGTTTTTTACCCAATTTGGTATTGTAAAATGCGGTTAGTTCTTGTATGTCTTCTTTAGTAAACTCTTGCATGTATAAATCGGCTAATTTTTCATATAAACCACCTAAAGTTGCAGTAGCTTCTTTGGTATAATCGGCCTTTTTATCATCACTAACCATTACACCTATTTGGCTAATAGCGTTTTCAAAGGCTGCACCAGCACCTGTTAGTTTTATAAACTCTATAGTTTCGTTTTTAAAAGTTGTAGTATCTTGGGCATTAACGTGAATTGATAATGCTAAAAAAAACAGGCAAATAAAAATAGATTTTTTCATGAGTATTATATGTTAAAATGTTAGATGTATAAGGTTAGTAAGTCTTTTTTAGTAATTGTTACAAGTTTAACTGTTATTTACAAATCTACTTAGTTATTTTTGTACAAAAAATATAAGCATGTCATCATTTCATTCACTTAGCATAAAAAACATAATTAAAGAAACCGCTAACGCCATTAGTATTAGCTTTAATGTTCCTGAAAATTTAAAAGATACTTTTGCTTTTAAAGCAGGCCAATACATTACTTTAAAAACCACAATTAATGGTAATGAAGTAAGACGCGATTATTCTTTATGTGTTGCACCAAACAGTAATGAATTAAAAGTTGCTGTTAAAGAAGTGAAAGATGGTACCTTTTCAACATACGCAAACAACCAGTTACACGCTGGAGACACACTTGAAGTAGCACCACCAAACGGCCGTTTTATATTTGAGCCAAATAACAAAACCACAAAAAACATTGCCCTTTTTGCTGCCGGAAGTGGCATTACTCCTATTTTAAGCATCATTAAATGTGCTTTACAAGAAGAGGTTAATAGTAAAATTATTTTGGTTTACGGTAACAAAACCACTCAAGACACCATGTTTTTAAATGAGCTATTAGAACTTCAACACGCTTATAAAAACCGTTTTTCTATTCAATTTGTGTTTAGCCAAAAGGATGAAGAAAATGCCCTTTTTGGTCGTATTGAAAAAAGCACCGTTAACTACGTTATGAAAAACAAGCATAAAGATGTTGATGTTGATGCGTTTTACCTATGCGGTCCAGAAGCTATGATACATACCGTGAAAGATGTGTTAACGGAAAATGGTATTGATAACTATAAAATTCATTTTGAATTATTTAAAGCCGCCAAACCAGAAGCTAAAAACGATACTAATGTTTCTAATGGACATACCAAAATAACGGTTATTGTTGATGATGAAGAAACCACTTTTGAAATGCCACAAAAACAAACAATTTTAGAGGCTGCTTTAGATAATGATTTAGATGCCCCTTACTCTTGCCAAGGCGGTATTTGCAGCAGTTGTTTAGCTAGAGTGAAAGATGGTGAAGCAACCATGCGACAAAACAATATTTTAACAGAAAATGAGGTTGCCGAAGGTTTAATTTTAACCTGTCAAGCGCACCCAACATCAACTTCTATTGTAGTTGATTATGATGATGTGTAATTAAACCAAAACACTTTTTTACTACTTTTCTTTCAAAAAACATTACCCTAATGCTAAAATAGAATAGCATTAGGGTAATATAGCTTATGTTTTCATGAGTTCTATATTTTAGCTTAGTATTTATATTTTTTTAATAAAATTAGCTACATGTAAAAATTTTAGTTACTTTTAATTTCATAAAAGAAACTTGTTTCAAATTTGAACCACAAATAATTAATTACTTTTAAATAAAAAGGAAAAACCTATTTAATAAATTAAATTCACAAAAAAAACAATTTATTAAAACCACATTCTTATATTTACGTAGTTATTATTTGTAATTACACATGTTTTTAAGTGTATTATTAAATTATAAACAAAAACAAAAACAAAACTTAAACTAAGCTATTATGACACTACAATTAATTATGCCTGTAAAAGCAAGCAAAGAACAAAAAAAGAAAACGTAGTAAATAACGTTTCTTCTAAAAAAACACTTATGCTTTAAGTGTTTAAAATTTACCACAAACATTTAAGTATCACTAATACTTAGCAAAATATACGCTACCCTTTTTTAAAGGTATTTTGTGCGTATACCTAATTCAATTTAAACTAAAATAATTATGAAAAAACAATTTACTAAGCTATTTAGGATTGGTTTGTTTTACGGACTAGTTCTAGCCCTTATGAGCTTTCAGGAAATTTCAGCCCAACAAACAGTTAATGGAACTGTTGTTGATGAAGCTGGAGTTGGCATACCTGGAGCCAATGTTATTGTAAAAGGTACAACTAAAGGAACAGTAACAGATTTTGACGGTAATTTTAGCATTAGCGCTTCGTCTTCCGATGTGCTCATGGTATCATTTTTAGGTTACATAACTCAATCTGTACCTGTTGGAAACAAAACATCAATTAATGTTACATTAGCCGAAGATGCTGCTCAACTTGATGAAGTAGTGGTTATTGGTTACGGTACTGCCAAAAAAAGTGATTTAACAGGTGCGGTATCTCAAGTAAGCGCAAAATCATTTGAAAAACAACCGTTAACACGTGTTGAAGATGCTTTAGGCGGTAGAGCTGCTGGTGTTACAGTTGCAAGACAAGGCGGTGCACCTGGAGCCGCTGTAAAAGTTCGTATTCGTGGGGTTAACTCTATTAACGGAGACAACAGCCCTTTAGTAGTTATTGATGGTATTATTGGTGGAGATTTAAGCACCTTAAACCCAAATGACATTGCAAGTATGGATGTATTAAAAGATGCTTCAGCCACTGCAATTTATGGTTCTAGAGGTTCTAACGGTGTTATTATTGTTAGTACAAAAAAAGGTAGAGGTAAAGCTAAAATTGATGTAGACTATTTTACAACCGTAGCATCAGTTCCTGAATATTTACCAACACTTGGTGCTGCAGATTTTGCACGTTTAGAAAATGCCAGAAGAACTCGTGTAAACGGAACACCAATTTTTTCTGATGGTGAAATTGAAGCATTTGATATTCTTGGTGGCACTAATTATCAAAGAGAATTATTTCAAACAGGCATTTCAAACAACGCTCAACTTTCTGTAAGTGGTTCTGAAGGAAACATAGATTACTTCCTTTCAGGTAACTACGTAGACCAAGAAGGTATTGTAAAAAACACAGGATATGAAAGATACTCTTTAAGAGCTAACATTAATGCAAAAATTAATGAAAAATTAAAAGTTGGTTTAAACACTTTTGCTACGAGAGCAACTATTTTAAATGATTTAACAACCTTAAATCGTTTTCAAGGAAGTTTAATAGTAAAAGCACTTTCATGGGACCCAACCACACCAATTTTTGATCAAAACGGTAATTACAACAGGTTTTCAACACAATCTTTAGCATCATTAAGTGCTAATCCTATTGAAGATATTAATACTACCAATGTACAAGGCATTAATGATAGGTTAAACGTAAACGTTAATATTAGTTATGATATTACTGACAACTTAAACTATACATTATTAGCAGGTGTTTCAACTATAAATAATGATACTGAAACATATAGATTAGACCACCCCTTAAATGACGTTGGCTTTAATTCTGCAAAAAACACAAACCACCAAATTAGTAATATTTTAACTTGGCAAAAAGTTTTTAATGATAAGCATGATGTTAAAGTTACTGGTGTTTATGAGTTTTCAGGAAACGAATCTAGATTTAACAGTTACGGCGCAAACAATTTATCTATTCCATTAGGTTTTTACTTTGCTGAGTTAGCAGCTGCTACCAACATAAACAATGCCTTTGGTAATTCATCTATTGAATCTGTAATGGGTAGGTTAGAATATATTTTTAACAATAACTTTTATGTAACTGGTACTTTTAGAGCTGATTCTTCATCAAAATTCCGCGACGGTAACCGTACAGGGTACTTCCCATCAGTGTCTGCACGTTACAGTTTAAACAACTTGCTAGATAACAATACTGTATTTACTGGTTTAAGTTTAAGAGCTGGTTGGGGTCAAGTTGGTAATCAAAACATAGCAAACTACTCAACATATCCATCAGTAGAAGTTACAAACGCTAGCCGTTATGCCTTTGATGGAGCTACTGTATCTGCCGGTTCAGCACCCGGTAGTTACGGAAATCCTGATTTAACTTGGGAAACCACAACCCAAACCAACGTGGGTATAGATATTGGCTTGTTTAATGGCAGAGCTAATCTAACACTTGATGGTTACGTTAAAAATACTACTGATTTACTTTTAGATGTTCCTGTGCCAGATACTAATGGCGGTGGTTTTATTCGTCAAAATATAGGTGAAGTTGAAAATAAAGGTATTGATGTTACTTTATCTGGATCTATCATTCAAAATGAAGATTTTGTTTGGGATTCGTCCTTTAACCTTTCTTATTCAACAAACGAAGTATTAGATCTTGGTGGTGTTGATGACATACAAGGCACTTTTGACAGTGTTGATGGTAAAAGCAGAACTTGGAATAGAATACAAGTAGGCGAACCTTTAGGACAATTCTGGGGAGCAACATTTCTTGGCACTTGGAAAACATCTGAAGCTGCTGAAGCAGCAGAACTTGGCTTAATGCCTGGTGATGCTAAGTATGCCACTGATGAAGAGGGTAACATTACATTTGGCGCTATTGGAAACGGTACACCTACCACCTCATGGGGTTTTAATAACACATTAACTTATAAAAACTGGGATTTAAACATTTTATTTCAAGGTGTTGCTGGTTTTGAGGTATTAAACGCTGTTCAAGGTATTCTAGTTGGTAACACTGGTAATCAAAGAAGTTTTTTAGCAACTGAACAATTAAACCAATGGACTTCAACTAATGAAACAAATATTCCTGCTGGCGGAGAAAACGAAATTGGTTCTACCAGATACGTTGAAAAAGGAGATTTTGTAAGACTTAGTAACCTTTCTTTAGGCTATACTTTTAATGATGTAATTGAAGGTGTAAACTATTTAAAAGTTTATGCTTCAGGACAAAATTTATTTCTAATTACAGATTACAGCGGTTATGATCCTGAGCACACATCTAGACCCGCTAATAACGCAGGAAATGTAGACGTTGCTGCTGGTATAAACGTAGGTGCCTACCCTAACCCAAGAACATTTTCATTTGGTGTTAAAATAGGGCTATAATATCAGTTTAATTAAATTAAAAAAAGTATATATCATGAATAAAAAAGAAATATTAAAATGGCTAAAGCCCACATCAATACTTATAGCATTTGCTATGGTATTTACGGGTTGTGCCGATTTAGAAGAGGATCCAACCATAGACTACTCATTGGCCCCTGGAACCTATAGCCAAATAGCAGAGTTAGAACTAGGTGTAACAGGTATTTATGGCCGATTAAGAAATGCATCACAATGGTCTACATTTTTTGTACACGGTTGGGCTGGTGATGATATTACAACGCATAAAGTAAGTAATAAAGCTGACTTTAGAGAATTTGATCAAAGACAAGTGTCTGCAACAAATGGGCGTATAGCAAACAACTGGCGCGACATTTACGCTATGGTAAGAGCTGCTAATGCCGTTTTAGAAGGTATTGAAGGTGTTCAGTTCACAGATGCAGACAAACAAGACAGGTTAATTGGTGAAATTTACTTTTTAAGAGGTGCTATGTTTTTTCATTTAACACGCATGCATGGTAGAATTCCGCTGCCTTTAACTTCTGTTCCTGATTTTGAAATAGGACTTGCAACACAAGAGGAAGTATACCAACAAATTGAATCTGATTTACTTCAAGCAGAAATTTTACTACCTGAAATATATCCAGGTGTTTTAGATGGTGCTCCAAGACCAAATTCCGGTTCAGCAAGAGCATTTTTAGCACGCTTATACTTAGACTGGGCTGGTTTTCCTGCCAAAGACAACTCTAAATACGCACTTGCAGCTTCAAGCGCTAAACAAGTAATAGATAACGCCGCAACACATGGTTTTGGTTTAGTAGAAGATTTAGAAGATTTATGGTTGCTAAATAATAGATTTAATGACGAAAGTATATGGACAATTGCTTACAATGCCGATAACAATTTATTTAATCGTAAATACGGAAAACTGGGCAACCCTTCCGATTTAGGCGGATGGCAAGAAACTTTTGCCGAAATACGATTTTTTGAAGACTTCCCTGAAGGCCCTAGAAAAGAAGCAACTTATAGAACTGAACATGACTGGGAAAACTTTACAGACCAACAAACACCAGTTTTCAAAAAAATTGCTGGTCCTGCAGGCGATATACCTTTAACTGATTTTAATACTGATAGAAATGACTTTATAATGCGCTACGCCGAAGTACTTTTAATTTATGCTGAAGCCTCTGGTCGTTCAGGAAATGTAACACCTGCTGCATGGGAAGCTTTAAATAAAATTAGAAGAAGAGCAGAAGGTTTACCATTTAACACTCCAAACCCATCAGTTGATGTTACAAGTGGCGATATAGCTGAACTTGCATTTACAGAACGAAAATGGGAATTTGCCGGAGAGTGGTTGCGCTGGAATGACTTAGTAAGAATGGAGCGTGTACAAGATGCACTATCTAACAGAAACCCACAAAGTTCATTTAACAGCCAAGGGCAATTACTACCTGTACAAAACGCCATTTTAGGCTCATTAGGTACAGATAACTATTTTGCTCCTGTACCAGCTAATGAAGTATTATTAAATCCTAATTTAGGAAATTAAACATTAAAAACTACAAAAAAGCGGTAAGCAAAACTTACCGCTTTTTTTATTCTTTTTAAGCAATATTCACTTCATTTTAAATAGTAAAAAAAGTATATTCGTTATCAAGCTTAAAACATAAAACTTCGCCATGTTTACACTTAAAAACACCCCCTTTAGCTATAATTTAGTTATATCTATTTTTGCTTTATTACTTACAGCTTGTAACCAAAAACATACATCGGCTAAATTAAGCTCTGTAAACAAAAAGCTTTTTTCTGTTTTACCATCAAAACAAACAGGTATAACTTTTGTTAATAAACTAACTGAAACTCTAGATCATAATTACTATCAGTACAACTATTTATATATAGGTGGCGGTGTTGCTGCTGCAGATTTTAATAACGATGGATTACAAGATTTATTCTTTATTTCTAACAGCAATGAAAATAAACTATACCTAAATAAAGGCAATTTAGCATTTGAAGATATTACTACAAAAGCAGGCATTATTAAAACTGAAGGGTTTAATACTGGCGTTTCTGTTGCCGATGTGAATAATGATGGTTTTTTAGATATTTACATAGCCAGAGGTGGTTATAAAGATGATGCTAACAAGTTTGAAAATTTACTTTATATAAACAACGGTAATTTAACTTTTACTGAAAGCGCAAAGAAACTGGGTTTAAACGATGCAAACAGAACAATACAGGCTACATTTTTTGATTACGATAATGATAACGATTTAGACGTTTACGTTTCAAACACACCGGATATTACAGGTAAAACTAAAATATTAGATTTACAAAAGGTACTTTCAGACCCCAAAACAAAATTGCTTAAAGGTTCAGATAGGCTCTATGAAAATGATGGCACAGGGCATTTTACTGATGTATCAGAAAAAGCAGGACTATTATTTGATATAGGCTTTGGCTTAAACCCTCAAGTAGGCGATATTAATAACGATGGCTTTTTAGATATTTATGTATGTAACGATTTTAATTTTCCAGACTTAGTTTACATAAACAATGGAAATGGCACATTTTCCGAAGAGCGAAACAAGGTTGTAAAACACATGTCTTTTAACAGTATGGGCAGTGACATGGCAGACATAAACAATGATGGTTTGTTAGATATTATGACTTTAGATATGAATCCGCAAGATTATGTAAGATCTAAAACCACCATGGCCATGACATCTATTTCTACTTTTGAAAACATGGTTGCTAACAATTACCACTACCAATACATGCATAATATGCTGCAAATAAACAACGCTAACGGCACTTTTTCTGAAATAGCTAAAATGGCCGGTATTGCTGATACTGATTGGAGTTGGTCTATACTTTCAGCAGATTTTGATTTAGATGGCTACAACGATGTTTATGTAACAAACGGCGTTTTTAGAGACGTTATGGATAGAGACGCTTTAAGTAATACTATGAAAGAACTACGCGCCAATAACAGAAAACCCACAAAAGAAGACTTTTTACGCTACACCAAAATGCTTCCGCAGCAAAAACTAAACAACTATTTTTATAAAAATAATGGTAATTTAACTTTTGAAGATACCTCGTTTAAATGGGCAGACTCCTTATCTACCTTTTCAAACGGCACTGTATATACAGATTTAGATAATGATGGCGATTTAGATATTGTTGTAAATAATATAAATGATGAAGCAACCATACTACAAAACAACGCCATAGAACTAAATAACGGAAACTTTATAAAAATTAACTTAAATGGTCCCGAAACAAATAAATATGGCTTAGGCGCCACTGTAAGCTTGCACCAAAAAAATGGCAAAATACAAACGCGGCAATTAGTAAATACCAAAGGTTTTTTATCTTCAGTATCAAACACACTTCACTTTGGCATTTCAAAAAAAGACAGCATTGAGAAAATAATTGTAAAATGGTTAGATGGTAAACAACAAACGCTAAAAACCATTAATTTGAATGCTTTAAATACTATTTCATATAGCAACGCAACTTTACCTAATAACTTAAAAAATGAGGATATACCCTTACTAACAAATGTAAACACTAATTACAAACACACAGATCCATACTTTAATGATTTTGATTTGCAAGTGTTACTGCCTCATAAATTATCTCAAACAGGGCCTGCACTTTGTAAAGGCGATGTTAATAATGATGGATTAGAAGATGTTTTTATTGGCGGCGGAAAAAACCAATCTGCTAAAATATTATTAAGCACTAAAGCTGGGAGTTTTAAAGAAATTTCAAGTGTTTTTAATGCTGATAAAACTTTTGAAGACCAAAGCGCTTGTTTTTTTGATGCTGATAATGATGGTGATTTAGACCTTTATGTAGTTAGCGGTAGTTACGAGTTTTTTAGAACACCAACCCTGTTACAAGATAGACTGTACATAAACAATGGAAATGGAAATTTCAAAAGAGATTTAAATGCACTACCAAGTTTTAAAATATCTGGAAGTGTAGTAACAGCGGCCGATTTTGATAATGATGGTGATACCGATTTATTTGTTGGTGGCCGCGTTATTCCTGGCAAATACCCTAACCCACCAATAAGTTCTATTCTAATTAACAACAATGGTAAATTCACTATTGAAACTGATGCTGTTGCTCCTCAACTTAAAAACATTGGCATGGTAACAAGTGCTGTTTGGGAAGATATAAACAATGATAATACCCTAGATTTAATTGTAACTGGTGAATGGATGGGTATTGAAGTATTTTTAAATAAAAACAATACTTTAATTAAAAGTGAAAACTATGCATTATTGGCCAAACATGTTGGTTGGTGGAATAAAATAGTAGTTACAGATATTGATGGTGATGGCGATAAAGACATAATTGCTGGTAATTTAG
This sequence comes from Seonamhaeicola algicola, assembly GCF_007997385.1. Taxonomy (GTDB): domain Bacteria; phylum Bacteroidota; class Bacteroidia; order Flavobacteriales; family Flavobacteriaceae; genus Seonamhaeicola; species Seonamhaeicola algicola. The sequence continues at coordinate 407,188 of NZ_VOSC01000012.1, read as the reverse complement.
GTTTAAACTATAAGTTTCATGCCTCAAAAGAAAAACCTTTTAAAATTTATGCCACAGATTTTGATTTTAATGGTACTGAAGATGTAATACTTGCTAAAGAATACAAAGGGCAAGAAGTACCTGTAAGAGGCAAAACTTGTATGACGCAGCAATTACCACATTTAGCTCAAAAAATTCCTAATTACAATGATTTTGCAAGCAGAAATCTTGAGGGTATTTTAGGCAAGCGCTTAAATAGCGCGTTAAGTTATGAGGCAACAGAATTTAGGTCTGGTATATTTGTAAATAATGGTAGTAACGGATTTTCTTTCAAGCCTTTTGAAAATATAGTACAAACATCACCAATTAATAGCATTGTTTTACATGATTTTAATAATGATAATACACTTGATATTTTAGTAGCTGGCAACAATTACCAATCTGAAGTTGAAACAACCAGAGCCGATGCTGGTACAGGCCACATTTTAATTAATGATGGCAAAGGTAATTTAACACGTTTAAACTATAAAACAAGCGGTTTGTTTGTTGATGGAGATGTTAGAAACGCTGTTTTAATAAATAATTCTTTAATTTTTATTGCCAACAATAACAGCACACACAATATTTATAAACTAAACTAACGTGCGCTTTTTTTAATATAATGTTCTCTAGGTGTTAGCCTTACTAAACTTGGCTTTTTAATAAGCGTAATTAATAATTTAAAATCGTTATTGGTAAATTGTGTAACATCTTTGGCAAAGTAATAGTCTTCAATATCCTTAATGCCTTTAAATTCTTTAGTGAACTGAAAATTTTTTAACGCCCAATTTAAACACTGTTTTTGCGTGGTTTCTTCTTCAAGTTTCCAAGCTAAAACATACGCTTTTTTGTTTGAAATTTTGGTTGTATCTGTATCCTTTCGGCTATATTTTGATACAATTGAAGCCAAAATACTTGGACTTTTTGTAAACCCATCAGAAAAATAACCTTTAACTATTTGTTCGTTTAAACTTGTATTTAAGGCATTTGGGTATTCTTCTTCATATAATTTATAAAAGGCATTGGGTAAATCTTCAGCTTGCTTAATGGCAGTAATTAGCGTATTAAATTCTTGTTCAGTTAGTACATCTTTCCAGGTACTTTTTAAATAAAAATAAGATATTACAATACCCAAAATAACAACTACAATAGCATAACAAGTACCTTTGAATAGTTTTTTTAAATGTTTCATAGTAAATTATAATATACTTTTAAGTGTATTTACAACTACACTAGGCGTTATGGTAGCCGCTGCCTTTTCATAACCTTCAGGAAATTTATTTCCATAAATTGATGTTGGTATCTTTGGAAATTTTGCTCTATCAGGTGTTAACAAATAATCAAAGGGTTGATTAAACGGCGCAAAACCTGCATACGGATGCGTAACACCCCAAATTGTTATCACTTTTACACCCAACATAGCAGCAATATGGGCATTTCCAGAATCCATTGAAAGCATCACATCTAAATTTGAAATAAGATCTAACTCTTCATTTAGTGTTAACTTACCAGCCAAATTTGTTACGTTTTCAAAACTATTTGCCATGTTATTTAAAGCATCCATTTCTTTTTTTCCACCACCAAACAAATACACTTTATAATCTTTTGAAAGTGCTTGTATTACCTCTTTCATAAGGGCTAACGGATACATTTTACCTTCATGCGCTGCAAAAGGTGCAATGCCAATTTGTTTTTGTTTAAAAGTGCCTAAAACCGCTTTACAGTTTTTATTTAAAGTTGATTTTTCAGGAAAATTAGGGTTACTTAAATCTATTTTAAAACCTAAATTTTGAAAAACATCGGCATACCGCTGGTGTGTTGTTTTTAATTGATGAAAAATTTTACCTGTTGTTAATGCTTTTTTTTCAGGTCGGCCTTTATTAATTTGTTTACATGGTTTTCCTATTAAAAATAACTTTAGAATGTTACTACGTAAAACATTATGCAAATCGGCTACGGCATCAATATGTAATGCTTTAATTTCTTTTGAAAGTTTATAAAGCCCTAAAATGCCTTTGTGCTTATTTTTCAAATCGGCCGAGAGCACTTCAACCTGTTTTAAATCTCTAAAAAAAGGTGCAAAAAAACCCCGAGTTAAAACAGTTATTTTAAGCTCGGGATATGCTTGTGTTAATGCTCTTAAAACCGGCACTGTCATGGCAACGTCTCCCATGGCAGAAAGACGAATTACAAGAATATGTTTGGGCAGATTAGGCATTAATTTGTAATGTAAATCAAAATAGCTTCAAAAATTAATATGCTTTGTTTAAGCTTACACTAACGTTGAGTTGAAGCCCTCTAAATTGGTAATATTATTTTTGAGAACGTAAAACAGGGTTTAGTTCATCATCATTATACATTTTCATTTGTTTGTAAACTTTCATGTACTTATCGCCCTTTTCAATATCGCTTAAAAGCGTATCAATAGCCGTTGATAAATCTACACGTTGTTCTAACAAAACGTTCAACTTTTTTTGGCAAGCTGCTCTATGATCTTCAGAAGCATCGGTACGTGTTGCTTCTTCATTCATATGATAAATTTTTAAAGCTAAAATAGATAACCTATCTACACCCCAAGCAGGACTTTCCGTATTAATTGTTGCATTATCCTTTGGTGTTACATGGCTGTATTTTTCTAAAAAATAACTGTCAATGTATTCTACCATATCCGTTCTATCTTGGTTTGATGCATCAATTTGTCTTTTTAATTTAAGTGCAGCAACAGGATCTATTTGTGGGTCTCTAATTATATCTTCATAATGCCATTGTACAGTATCAATCCAACATTTTCTGTACAATAAATGCTCTAGTAAATTGTCTTTAGTGTACTTGTTTGTAAATGGTTGATCTACGGTATCAATTTTATGATATTCTTCAATAACTTCTTGAAAAATTTTATTGGCTTTATCTGTAAACATAATGTATTAATTTAATGCGCAAATATACTTTAATTTAATAACTTTACTTACTAAACAATACACGGGTTTATGCAGCTTCATAACATTTCAAAAGAAAACTCAATACTAAATACTTTTATTGCAGAAATTAGAGATAAAACTATACAAAATGACCGTATGCGTTTTAGAAGAAATATTGAGCGTATTGGTGAAATTTTAGGTTATGAGTTAAGTAAAACCTTTAACTATAAACCCAATACAGTTGAAACACCTTTAGGAAACAGCTCCGTTAATTTAACCACTAATAACGTTGTTGTGTGTTCAATTTTAAGAGCTGGTGTGCCTTTACACAATGGTTTACTAAATTATTTTGATGATGCTGAAAATGCTTTTATTTCTGCCTACAGGCATCATAAAGAAAATCCTGAAAGTTTTGAAATTGTAGTTGAATATTTGGCTTGCCCTAATTTAGAAGGTAAAACGCTTATTTTAGCAGACCCAATGTTAGCCACTGGGCAATCTATGGTTGCAACTTATGAAGCTTTAAAACCTTTTGGAACACCAAAGCAAATTCATTTAGTAAGTGTAATTGGATCTCAAATTGGTGTTGATTTTGTTAATGAATGTTTTGATGATAATACACATTTGTGGATTGCCACCGTTGATGATGCTTTAAATGAAAAAGGATACATTATACCAGGTTTAGGTGACGCTGGCGATTTAGCTTTTGGCGAAAAACTGCAACGCTAATAACACCAAAGGCACTACTATTAAAATGCCTAAAAACAACTCTTTAAACCATTTTTCTTTAACGGTTTCTAAATAATTTGTAATAATTATTGTTAGTGGCGCAAACATAAATAAAAACTCACTGCCAGTTTTGTTGGGCGCTAAAAACACAATTAAAAACGCTATAACATACGCAATTATAACTACTTTAAATAACGCTCTATATGCTTTCTTTTTCTTTTTTATATTCTGCAAATAAAAAAATGAAGACCACAAACCAAATGATAATAAAACGGTTATTGCTATAATAAAATGTACAGCGTTATAAGGGTTAAAATTATAACTAACCTGCCAATTAGTGTTTACCACATTAAAAAAACTATTGTACAATACTATTGATACACCAACGGCCACTGCAAAAACTGTAAAAACAGCCACAAAAGGTATTACCCAATGCCTAATATTTTTATTAGAATACAACGCAAGTGTTACTAAAATAAGTGCAAAAAATAATATAGCCCAAAAATAGAATACTGATGCAATGGCTATCCAAACAGCAGCATCAAACAACTTTTGTTTTTCGTTTTTTTGTGAACGTAAACTCATAATACGCCTAAGACCTAAAAGCACAAAAAAGTTAGAAAATAAAATATTTACATTTAAAGTTGAATGAGGAATAAGTAATAAAAATAAACTAAAGAGTAATATATCATAATTACTAAGTTTGGTTAAGCTGTTTTTACCAACTATAAAACTTAGCATAAAAATTGATAAAAACACCACCAATAACAAGCCCAATTGCTTAAAAACATATACCGTTGTAACTGGTGTATTTGCAACACCAAACCTTGCTGAAAAAAAGGCTAATAGTGTTACAAAAAAAACAACAAAGAAATTTATTGATTTAGATTTACTAAAAATACTTGTAATCATTAACTGTTTTTGTATTTTTGCTTTGTAAATATACTAACTATAAAACGGTTAGAAAACTTTAAAACACACTCATGAAAGATTTCTTTTACGCTATTAGAGATTTATTTGTTGACGTTCTTTTTACGCCTTTTGACGCTTTAAAAGAATTAGAACTAGAAAGCTGGTGGGCAGCCAATACCATATCATGGATTTTCATGATTATTTGTATGGTAGCCATTGTTTACTGGATAAAACAACTAAAAATATTTAATGATAATAACGAAGAGGATAAAAGTATTTCTTCGCACTCATTTTTATAAGTCGAAGCCTATATCCTTTCTAAAATACATCTTATCAAAGTTTAGTTTATCTATGCTTTGGTAAGATTTTTTTATGGCCTCTTGGTACGTTTCACCGTATGATGTAATAGAAATTACCCTACCACCTGAGGTTACAACTTTACCATCTTTTAGTTGTGCGCCTGCGTGAAATGGTATAGAGTCTTCAATAGTATCAATACCTGTTATTTCTTTTCCTTTCTCGTAAGCTTCAGGGTAACCACCAGAAACTACCATAATAGTTGTAGCTGCACGCTCATCAATTTCAATATCAATAGCATTTAATGTACCATTGGCCATAGCTTGTAGTACTTCAACCAAATCATTTTTCATTCTAGGAAAAACAACTTCGGTTTCGGGGTCGCCCATGCGTACATTGTATTCAATAACTTTGGGGTCGTTATTTTCAACTTTAATTAAGCCAATAAATACAAAACCTACGTATGGTAGTTTATCTTTTTTAAACCCTTCAATAGTTGGTTTTACAATGCGTTCTTCAATTTTATTTAAAAACTCATTAGTAGCAAATGGCACTGGAGAAACAGCACCCATACCACCTGTATTTAAACCTGTATCGCCTTCGCCAATACGCTTATAATCTTTCGCCGTAGGCAAAATTTTATAATTGTCGCCATCGGTTAAAACAAAGCAACTTAATTCAATACCATCTAAAAACTCTTCAATAACCACTTTGGTACTTGCATTACCAAATTTGGCATCAACTAGCATACTTTTTAATTCGGCTTTAGCTTCTTCTAAATTGTTTAAAATAACTACACCTTTGCCAGCAGCTAAACCATCGGCTTTTAAAACGTATGGTGGTTTTAACGTTTCTAAAAAGGCATACCCTTGTTCAACAGTATCTTTTGTAAAACTTTCATAGGCCGCCGTTGGTATGTTATGGCGCATCATAAACTCTTTGGCAAACTCTTTACTACCTTCAAGTTGTGCCGCTACTTTTTGCGGACCAATAACAGGTATGTGTTTTAAGGCACTATCATTTAAGAAAAAATCATGCACGCCTTGTACCAAAGGGTCTTCTGGCCCAACAACAACCATGTTTATTTGTTTATCTAAGGCTAGGTTTTTAATAGCTTCAAAATCTGTTACACCAATATTTACATTGGTGGCAATTTGCGCTGTACCAGAGTTTCCTGGGGCAACATATAAATTTTTACATAACGGACTTTGGGCAATTTTCCAAGCAAAAGTATGTTCTCTTCCGCCCGAACCTAAAATTAGAATATTCATAGTTAATTGAGTTTGCGCAAAAATAGAATTAATGCCTCTAAAACACGAATATTTTTTACTTACTTTACAAATATTTATAAGCTTGTGAATTTATTTGATGTTTCTTTAAAACTTAAAGGCTTTCCTTTGGAAAAAGCTAAAGAGCACTTAATTGATATTAAAAATATTGATGCATCTGCTTATTCTGAATATATAGAAAACCGTAAAAAAGAGATTGTCTCTTATCATTTAGAAAACAATTCGTTTTACAAAGACTTCGGAAAAAATATAAATATTGCCGATTGGAATTCTGTGCCCATTATTACTAAAAGGGATTTACAACAGCCGTTAACTAGACGTATATCAAACACATATTCTACTAAAAATATATATACTAATAAAACTTCTGGCTCGTCAGGAACACCGCTAATTTTTGCCAAAGATAACTTTTGTCATGCTTTAACATGGGCTAATTTTATTGATAGATATAGCTGGTTTGATATTAATTTAAACACCTCAAAACAAGCTAGATTTTATGGTATTCCACTTAAAAAAACGGGCTATTATAAAGAGCGTTTAAAAGATTTTTTAGGAAACAGGTTCCGGTTTTCGGTATTTGATATGAGTGATGAAGCCTTAGAAACTGTTTTAAAAAAATTCTACAGCACAAAATTCAACTACATAAACGGCTACACCAGTGCTATTGTACAGTTTGCAAAATTTCTTGATAAGAAAAACATTATTCTTAAAAATGTTTGCCACTCTTTAAATGTATGCATTGTTACTGCCGAAATGCTTTTTGAAAACGATAAAAAACTTCTAGAGAAACAACTAGGAGTTCCTATTGTAAACGAATATGGATGCGCTGAACTTGGTCTTATTGCATTCAATAATAAACAAAATGAATGGGTTATAAATACAGAAGACTTGTTTGTTGAAATATTAGACCAAAACAACCAAGTTCTGCCTTTTGGTAAAGAAGGAAAGATTGTTGTAACGGCTCTTTACAATAAAGCACATCCTTTTATAAGATATGAACTTGGTGATTACGGAGTTTTATCAGAAAAAAGCACTTTAAAAAAATCCATTCTTAAAAATGTATTAGGAAGAACTAATGATTTTGCCGTTTTGCCTAGCGGAAAAAAAGCTGCTGGCTTAACCTTTTATTACGTTACCAAAACTGTTATTGAGGATGATAACAACGTGAAAGAGTTTGTAATTGAACAACTAGAAACTGGTACTTTTAAAATTATTTACAATAGTATTAAACCACTCACAGAAATTAATATCAAGCAGATTGAAAAAGCTATTGAAACGTATTTAGAATCTGGTTTAAAAATTATTTTTGAACGAAGAGAAACGCTTAAAAGAACCCCAGCTGGCAAATTAAAGCAGTTTACTTGTTTAATAAAGTAATTTTTTGTTTAGATTTTATAAAGAAATGCTCAAATAAAAAGGCCATTAAATAACATACCGATTTTACTACTGAAAAGCCCAAGCCTTTTTTATACACCCAATAATTATATTTTACCAAGTTTAGTTTATTTGAAGAAATAGAAGTTTCTCTAACCCTGTAAACAGCCAAAGGTTGTTGAATACCTAAAGCTGGTTTGCCACTCTTTTTTATAGCGGACAACCATAATAACCAATCTTGACGTTTACGTAAGTTTTTAGAGGTTATTTTCCCTAAAGTTTTAGCATTATAAATACCTGTTAAATTGCCAATATAGTTACTTTTTAAAAGCTTTTGGTAGCTAACCCTTGGTAGCGCTTTTATTTGTTTATTTAGTGGTTTTCCGGCTTCGTTCATTAAATTGTAACTTGAAAAACAGACATCGCAATTGTTTTTTTGCATAAATTCAACTTGTTTTTCAAGCTTATTAGGTAGCCATACATCATCGGCATCTAAAAAAGCAATAAAATGACCTTTAGCGGCTTCTATACCTTTGTTTCTGGAAACAGCCGCTCCACTATTTTTTAAATTCTGAAGTAAATAAATCTGTGGATTAGATTTAACAAACTGTGTAATAATTTCAACCGTTTTATCTGTTGAAGCATCATCTATTAAAATAAGTTCCCAATTGGTATAGGTTTGATTAAGAATGCTTATTATAGTTTGTTCAATAAACCTCTCAGAATTGTAAGTAGGTGTTATTATTGAAACTTTAAAAGCACTCATATTAGTATGCTTTTTCTTCGCCTTTTACCGCATTTAAAAACGTTTGTATGATTACTTTCAAATCTAATAGAATAGACCAGTTTTCAACGTAAAAAATATCGTATTTAACTCTATTAATAATATCTTTATCTGTTTCAATTTCACCTCTGTAGCCACTAGTTTGTGCCAAACCTGTAATACCAGGTTTTACAAAATGCCTAACCATAAATTTATCTACACTACGTGCATATTTATTTGTGTGGCTTACCATGTGTGGCCTTGGGCCTACAACAGACATATCTCCGAATAGTACATTAAAAAATTGTGGCAACTCATCTATACTGGTTTTTCTAATAAAGGCACCAACTTTTGTTATTCTTAAATCGCCTTTGGTGGCTTGTTGTGAGTTTGCATCTTTATTAGGTGTCATAGACCTAAACTTATAACAATCAAATTCATTATAATTGAATCCGTTTCGGGTTTGCTTAAAGAATATTGGTCCTTTAGATTCAAGCCTTATAATAATGGCCAAAATGGGTGTTAACCATGATAAAATAAATACAATTACAGCAGATGCAAAAACAATATCAAACAATCGTTTTGCAAATTTATTTACTGGTTCTTCTAAAGGAATGCTTCTTAGGGATAAAACGGGAATATAATCGTAATATTCATACTTCAGTTTTTTTGAAAAAATATCTTTATTATCGGGTATAAATTTTAACTCTCTCAGGTTATTATCGGCAAAATCAATGAGTTGATTTATTTGTTTGTTTGATAGTTCTGCAACCGAAAAATAGATTTCATGAATATCGTTTTCAATTACAAAATTAAAACAGTCTTGAAGGGAGAAATTAGTTTCTTTTACATTAAACTGTGCTTTAAATTTATATCCAAAATCTAACCGTTTTTTAAATGTATTTATTAGTTGTCTGGTTTTTTCGTTATCACCTATAACAATAATATTTCTTAGGTTACCTCCAAACGCGCTTCTGTATCTATTTAATAAGTAAAAAACTAAAAACTTAGTAAATGTTAATAAGCCAAAAATTGTTACAACATAGTTGCCAAGATTAAGCCTGCTTAAGTGAGGTTGTTTAAAAAAACCTATGTATCCATAGAGAATAACTGCAAATAAAATTATTTGTCTTAATAAAAGTGTTATTACCTGTATAACTCTGGTATACCTGTGTACTTCATAAAACTTATTATAAAAGGATAGTACAAGCCATAATAATGATATGTATATATGGAAAGGATATGTATTATTTAAGTTTATTTGAAATAGGTATACTGCACCATTTATAATAGATAAGTCTATTATATATGAAAATGGTTTTATTAACCCTGAGAATCTGCTTTTTTTAAATTCACTAATTTTTTTCAATCTAAATAATATATAATTATTCTTAAAATGAAGCTGTTTTTTTATAATATTAAACAAATATAAAAAGTATAAACTTATACCTATATTTATTGAGATAATTTAAATCATAGAATTTAATGCTCATTTAGAATGTTTGAAATAAACTTCCTCTAAACAGGTAATATTGTTTCTCAAATTGAATTTATTATTGAACAAATTGTATGAATTATTAGCAAATTTATTTCTGATTTTATGATCAAAATATAATTTTTCAATTTTTTTAGTGAAACTTTCTAAATCTCCTTGTTTGATAACATATCCATTATAATTATTTTCTACCAAATCTCTGTTACCATCACAATCTGATACAACACATGCTTTAGACAACGCTAAACTTTCTATAACCGAATACGGTAATCCTTCATATCTTGATGTAGATATATACAACATTGATTTATTTACGATTGAAAATATACTCTCTCTGTTAATCCAATTTACTAAAGTTATATTTTTCTTCAATTCTAAATGATCTACTTTTGCCTTTACTGCATTAAGATTAGGACTATATTCTCCAACCCCCATCACAACTAAATGTATATCTGGAATATTCTTTTTCAATTCGAATATAACATCCAACATAAACTCAATGTTTTTTTGATAAGAAGGCCTACCAACAGTCGCTAAGTAATTACATGGGAGATTATGTTCTTTTAAAACATTAGAATGCAAATCTTTAGTTTCTATGGGTAGAATACAATTATTAAAAACTATTACTTTACTTTCACTATAACACACATCGTTAAGCGCTCTATTCTTTTCAGATTGAGAAGTTGCTAAAACATAAGAATTAAAATACTTAAAAAGTTTTTCTATTCTTAAAAATATATTCTTTTTTATTTTTGATGTAGCACTCAAGTAAGAAAAAGCATGTGGCGTGTATAATACATTTAATTTATAAAATAATGATGCTGATCGTGCTATAATCCCACCTTTTGCACTATGCGCATGAATTACGTCAGGCTTCTCTTTTTTAAGATATTTTATAGTTTTGTATATCGCTTTTATATCATTGAATAGGTGTATATTCCGTTTAATCGGAATATAGTATTCTCTGATTGTACTATTTCCGTTCTTATAAGGTTTCTTTTTAAGATCTCTTTGATGAATAATAATATGCTCTATTCTATTTGGGTTTGTGTTTTCTGAAATAAGTCTTAAATAGACATCAACTCCTCCCACAGAATTCAAAACATGAGCAACTTTAATTTTTCTCATTATAACAATCTACTAGTTTTTTTAACAATTCTTATTCACATAATTGTTTACAAATATAGAAAACCAAAAACCGCTAATAGCAATTCCGCTATATTGAATTAAAAAATCATCAGTTATATTTGATATAAAGAAGAGCATACAAAAAGCCACAGATATAATATATTTTGCTTTTAAACCTAAATAACCTATGGAAAATATATATACAAAAACAACTATTATACCCAATACTCCGAATTTTAGGAAAAAATCAATATATTGATTATGGGTATTATATTTAATTATCAATCCTTTTTCAAAACTTTTAATTTTATATTTATCTAGCAATTCACTTTCTACATCACCTACTCCTACAGCTAAAATATGAGCTACTTTAATAATAAATAATCATTTTTATTTTTCTAATTACTGTTAATGATAGCTCTAGAATCTATATTACTATAAATTAATCTGTTATAAAAAATAGTATAAAATTTAGGTAGTTATTTGCTATTGGTATATCGTTAATAGACACCTGCCCACATTTTTAAAAAATAAATAAAAAAGAGGTCACAATAAAACCATAAATTATATAAAAACTTATGTTTTATTTTTTTTAAATACTTGAATAACCCTTTGGGCACTTTTATCCCAAGTAAAATGATTTAACTTTGTATACTCTATTTTCTTTACATTTAATTTAAGTCCCTCTATAATGCCTTGCTTTATGGAATTAACATTTTGAGGGTTAACATAAATAACTGATTTATCTCCTATTTCTTTAAAAACAGGAATATCAGAAAGTACACAAGGGAGGTTTTGACTCATAGCTTCTATAACAGGAATACCAAAACCTTCATAAAGACTAGGAAACACAAAAAGTTCTGCGTTTTGATAATAACCTAATAACTCGTTATCTGTTATATTAGTTAAAAATTTTATGTTCTCATTTGATTGATCATTTGTAGAATCTGAAAAATGACTAACAAAATTCCCTATTATGTATAAATCAATCTTATCATTATCTATTCTTTTAAATGCCTCTATTAGTCTATTAAAATTTTTTCTAGGATGATGAGAGGATACAGTTAAAATATAAGGTTTAGCATGTTTTTTGATTGTTTTTCCCTTATCTATTTTTTTAAAAAATGACGAAATACCATTGTATACTACTGTAATTTTATCTCCCTCTACCCCCAACTCCTTGCAAACCTCATTTTTGGCTGATTCGCTTACACTAAAAATATGAACACATTTCTTTGCCAATCTAGGCACAATAAAGTTGTATACTAGTGAGAATGTCTTAGAAAACGTTTCTTTATAATATTTAAAAGCAACATCATGTATTGAAACAATTTGATTTTTATAATAAAGTGGCCCCGTATAACCAAAAGAAACTAATAATGGTTTTTTATTTTTTAAAAGGTATACATATAAATCTATCTGTTCCCATAAATGGCTTTTGTTAATTCCAATAATTTTTGCATCTAATTCTTTAAAAAGTTCATAGTGTATTACACCAGGGCATGTTACAAAAACAACCTCTCCTTCTAATTGCTTTTTAACGATTTTTGAAATTTCAATAGCGAACCTTTGAACTCCGGTTATTGGTTGTGTTAAAAACCTAGCATTAATTACTATCACTTGATTCTATTTTTTGAATTAAACAAAAATAAGCCACTAAAAAAAGCAAAAAACATGACTCCATCAGACCTTGATAAAATATTCTCTGTTAAAGAAATAAGCGCAACCACGATTATGAAATATAAATACAGTTCATTTTTATATTTCAGAGCTTCTTTGTGCTGCAAATATAACAATATCAAATAGAAGAATAGACCAAATATACCCGTAGCTAGAGCAAAATATAAATACTGATTATGTGTATTATAATCTTGCCAAGTATAAATTTTAGCTCCAATTTTTTCATTATAGCAAGAATTCAAAGCATCTTGAGAATCGCCTACACCAACCCCAAACCAGAAATTATCTTTCACAAGATGTGCAGCACAAACATATATTCCATGCCTCACATTTATTGAATCATAATTATAGGTATCTTTAGTTTCACTTGGTAAGTCAAATTTAATATTAACGATCTCGTCTACACGCGCCTTAAACGTAGTAAAAGTAAAATAACTTGAAATTAAAACCAATATACTTAATCCTAACAACAATATCTTTAGCTTGAACTTAATTTTTTTAAAAACAAAAACTGTACAAAACAAGGCTATAAACATTGTCAATATAGGCATTCTAGACGAAATGAAAAACAACCAAACAACTAATATTATTGAAATTATTATAAGTAAAAATCCTAAATATCTTTTCTTTTTTAGAAACCTTATTCCCTCTTTAAACAGAAAAAAAACACTAAAAATCACCCACATTCCCTGATATGTGAAATGGGTATCTGTTAACTCAATTAAATAATTTCTAAACCGTTTGGTTTTCATGCTACTTATAACATCTTGATTTAACAAATCCTGATTTGAGAGCCTATTTCTTACTATTTCTTCATTTGTTAAATCGGCTAATAAATAATCTAAACGAAATAAAGAACAAACTATTTGATAAAACACCAATAAGATTACAGATATAGAAAAGCACCACAACGTTTTATTTATTTGCTCTTTATTGAACTTATCTTTGTTTAAATAGAACACTAAGGGGAAAATTAAAAACGGCAGCATTTGAATAAGCCTTTTAATACCTGCAGTACTATTCTGAGAATATAATAAAGTAAAGGATAAGTAAATAAAAGGTAAAATAGAAATAATTAAATAACTAACATATTTTTTTTTGCGCTCAAAATTAATACTTAAAACACCAATAACCGCCCAGAGCACTATAACGATACTCCTTAATCCAAAAGTTAAGATTGGGAAAGCAGAAAGCATGAAAGTAAACCACAGAAAACAAGTGTTTATGAAAGCTTTATTAGTTCGTATAGCCATCAAAATCAATTCTTTTTATTTAGGAACAACATAGGAAACAAAACCAAAAACGACATACCCTGAGATAGAGTAATAAATATTCCTGCCAACATAAACCCTATTAACGCATAATTAATATGTCTTTTTTTAAAACTTTTCTCGTATATAAACAATACACCTAATACAATACCAACAAGTCCCACAGATAAAAGCATCAGTAACCAATAATTGTCCAAAGTTGCTACAAAGCCTTCTGATCTAACAGATCCACCCACTTCTCCTATTTTACCTCCAAATAAAATATTAAAATCTCTTGGAATATCATATATCCAATGATCTATTCTCATGTAAAAAGATGTTAAATCAAGTAACCCTTTAGTATATAAAAAGCACCCTATAAGGAAAAAAACTAATAGAACATACGGAAAAGCCGATTGAATTTTTCTTAAGTTCTTTTTTGTTAAAAAGAACTTTAAAAACCAGTAAACAACTAGAACTACATAGACACTTCTAACAAAACCTGCAATAGCTAAAATTACAGCGAAAATAGATTTTTTTTTATGTTTTTTGTCTTGATCAAAAAGTAAGTATGCTATTAGGCCAAAATAGCCCACATTTCCAGGGCTACCAATTAACCCCGGTGACCTCCAAAAATATAAAAAGCTACTTATTTTGAATTTATACTCAGGATCATTTCCCCATACGTACTTCCCTGTTAAAAGTTTCATATATTCTTCTGGTCCAAGAACATGTGTTAAAATGATAAATATGAGATTAGCTATAACAAATAAATGAAGCCACTTTATAATTTTATCCCAATAATACTCACTTATAGTTATTTGCTGGTAAGCAAATATTAAAATGTAAATTAAAAATACTTCTCTAAATGATATGAAAATAGCTTGGAAATTTGCCGCATTAAAAATTAAAACGATAAAACAGATTATAAAATATGAAAACAACAGTAAATCTAACGATGTTATTTTTACAGAGTTTTTTTTTATCCTATAAAGTACTATTACTATAAATAATAAAAAAACACTTAAAGGATGAATAATCGATTTTAGCTCCCATTTACCTAAATAATTAAATATATTAAAAGTGATTATTCCCTGAAGAGAAATAATTTGTGCTACTAGTAATATAAAAAAAATTTTATTGAAACTTAATTTCACAGGAACCGTATTACCTTTTTATGATTAATTTATTATCGCCATGGGTATCTACATTAAAAGCATCAAAAACTGTTTCATCTTTTAAATTAACAATCACAAAGTTATGGCCTCTTTTATTTTTAGAGTACTCTTTACCGTTAATTTTTATACTTGACCTGTTCCCTGCCTTATTACCACCAATGCTAAGCATTGAAATATCAAGCTTACCCATATGAAATGTATGATTAATGGCTACGCTATCAACTATTTCTTTTACATATCCTGTTTTATTATTCTTAATCGCTAAATAACTCCAACGGAATTTTTTATTCAACTCAGAAGTTAACCCTATCTCACTAAAAGTTTTATGATAATTTCGGTACTGGCCACTACCGTCATCCAAAACAGAAATCAAAACAAGCAAATCTAATGATTTTGCATAGTTTAAATACTCTGGGAGTGTTTTGGATTTTTTAATTCTAGCCACAGCCCATTTTGCATTCTCAAGTTTTTTATACTTACTAAAAGTATCATTCCATATCTCAGTTACACCTATTTTTGTTCTTTTATTCTGAAAATAATTCATTTCTAGGCTGTCACCTAAAATCTTAGACACTATTTTAGTGCCCTCGCCATTCAAATGGCCACCTTGATCAGACATGTGTTTTTTAAAATCAAAACCAATATTTCGGTAGAAGCTATTAAAATCTAATACATCCACATCGTTTTCATTTGCAAGTTCTTTAATAGCCATCATGGTATCTGCATGGTCTTGGCTATAAACAAATTGGGACATTGGTGTTTTCAGCAGCACCAATTGAATATTATGCTCCCTACATAATGCTACGATTTTTTTAAAATAATCAACACTTTTAGGGTGTAGCGCCTTTGGTTTATTTTCTATTTTAACACCATATTTTTCAATTCTTGTATCTACAAAGGTTCGATTTACTTTAGAAAACCCTTTGTAAACAGATAACTCATTATTTATTTGAAAATCTTTTTGCAAAAGATTTTTCCAACGATCGTGATATTTGTTAATTGTGAAAAAATAATCCCAAAACTCTTCCGTTGGCACACTTGCTTGAATAGCCTGAATTTTGTTTAATGAAAAATTCAACTGATCTAAACTTCTTCTATTTGTAGCCTCTAAAGCATAATTATCATACTTTTTATAATTTTTCAAATCGTGTAAATAGTAAGCTTCCAAAACCACTACTTTGGGAGTTTGATACTTTAGAGCTTCTTTTAAAAAGAAATAAGAAATCCAGATGGGTTGAGACCCTACTCCTAGATTGTAACTTGTAATTTTATTATGCTCCCAAAGAACATTTGGATTGATACCATTGGCCATATATGAGCTGCCTAACAGAATAACATCTAATGAATTTTTAGGCTCTTCGTAAAACGCAGTTATCCTAGGTCTTTTAGGGTTAAAAACGTTACTCACCAAGACAAACAAACAAGTTACTGCAATCAAAAAAGCTGGTATTTTTAAAAACTTATATTCTTTCATCTATTAAAATTGAAAATAAATAAATTCAGTAGCATCATAACCTGAACCATAATAGCCAAAAATAATCATAAAAAATATAACAAAACCATAGGTACCCCACCTCACAAAGATATGTTGTTCTTTTATCCAATCGGATAATTTGTATTTTCTTTGAACCAAATCAATAAATAAAAGGAATAAAATAGAAATTATAGCCAATTTAAAATCGTATTCATCGAGTCCTATATTGTATAAAGAGCCATCAAAAAATACCCATGGATTAAATTTAAACAGATGCGTTAGAATGTATTTTGTATCAGCAAAATTATTCGCTCTAAAAAATATCCATGCAAAATCTACCAAAACAAAGGTAATCACAACATTATAAAGCTTATAACTAAAGCTATTTTTTCTAATTTTTAAAAACTTAGTAATACCTTTATTAAACGTAGCGAACTCAAAGCTAAGGACTTGAAAAACACCATGAAGCGCTCCCCAGATCACAAAATTCCAACTAGCACCATGCCATAAACCACTTAATAAGAAAACAATCATGATGTTTCTATACCAGATTATTTTTTTTACTCGATTCCCTCCTAAGGGGAAATACAAATAATCACGAAACCATCCTCCTAATGAAATGTGCCAGCGTCGCCAAAATTCTGCTATCGATTTAGAAAAATACGGTCTTTTAAAGTTTTCCATAAGATCAAAGCCCATCACTTTAGCAGATCCTATAGCTATATCACTATACGATGAAAAATCACAATATATTTGAAAGGAAAAAAATACCGTTGCAACGACTAGCGTAAAACCTTCAAATTGATTCGGATTGTTATATACAGTATTTACAAAAGCAGCGAGCCTATCTGCTATGACAATCTTTTTAAACAGTCCCCAACCTATAAGAATCAAACCTTCTTTCATCCTTTCATAATTAAATTTGTAGTGTTTGGATAACTGAGGTAATAGGTGTGTTGATTTTTCTATGGGTCCAGCAACAAGCTGTGGAAAGAAAGAAACAAAGAGCGCATACTTTGCAAAATTATGTTCTGCTTTAATATCTTCTCGATACACATCCATGGTGTAGCTTAAAGCCTGAAAAGTGTAAAAAGAGATACCTACTGGGAGTAAAACATCAAAATTAGGAATCCACCAATTCATCCCAAAATAATTAAAAACACTGGTAAACGATTCATTTATAAAGTTGAAATACTTAAAGAAGAAAAGTATGCCTAGGTTTATTGTAAAACTAAGTGCTACCCACAATTTTTTCTCAAATTCCTTATTCTTGAGGTTTTCCTTTAAATTAGAACGTTGAATTAGAACCCCACTTAAATAAGTAACTAGCGTAGAAAATAGCATTAAAACAGCATATTTCGGACTCCAGCTCATGTAAAAGTAATAACTAGAAATGAGCAACCAAATGTAGCGGTATTTAGCCGGTGTTATAAAATACACGGCTACGACAACAGGAAAATAAATTAAGTAAGCAATGGAATTAAATAACATGTTTTTTAAATTTCGGAAAATAAATTATGGTATTCTAAAGCCGTGTTCTCAATATTAAAGGTCTTCATGAATTCTTTACTATTATTAAATGACAATTCGTGTCTATTTTTAATGATACAATCTATGAGCCTCGTCAATTCGTCATTAGTATTAAAGGTTAGTTCTGGGTTTTGACTCATAATTTCCTTAATACCTCCATTTTTATTAGTAATAACTATTTTGTTACTAATCATTCCTTCTAATACCACCCTTCCAAATGGTTCGTTCCATAAAGAAGGGACTATTAAAACATCTATTTTATTATAAAACTCAGAATTAAGTGTATAACCTAAATATTCTATTTTCGCCGAATTATTAATGGCTTTTAAGGTCTTTAAATATTCAGGGGCAACCTTACCTGCAATTACAAGTCTCCAATTGTCATGTTTTACTTTCGTAAAGCTTTCTAGCATTAACTCAACTCCCTTTTCCTTGTTAATCTGACCAATGTATCCAAAAACAACTTTATTATCATCAATCAACTTAAAATTTTCGGCTTGGTAATTAAAACTAAATCCATTGTAAATAACCTTATGCTTAACCCCTTGAAAATACCCGTTTTCTAAATGATCTTGCAGCACATATTGACTAATACCAACAACATAATCTATTAGTACTGAAGCTTTTTTCTTTTTAGCGGCATACAGTTTACATGAAGTACATAGTTGTAAACAATTATGTTCTCCATTAAATTTAGTGGTTTTTGGACACTGCAAATAATAATCTCTTATGGTATGAACCACTTTAATGTTTCTTGACTTGGCTAAAACCCATAATCTTACAGAAAAACCTCCAAGATTATTGGTAAACATCACTTGAGGTTTAAAACTATTTAGAATAGACGTGACTTTAAAGTCGTATCTTTTATTGTATACATCGTTATAATGCCATTTCACCTTACTCAAGGTGCTCTGCTTAGCACCTGAAAATGGCCAAAAAACATTTTCAATTTTTAGCCTCCAAACTGTTATTCCATTAACATCTTCCTTCTCTTCAGATTCTCCCAAAGTTAAAACTGCAACCGTAGCTCCATGTTTCTTTAGATTTTCAGCTAAGGCTTGAACCGATATTTCAGCCCCTCCTACTTTATAAGGATAATATAATGTGTTTACAATAAGGATTTTCATTTTTTCAATAGTTTTATTACAGTCGTGACTTTATTTTTCATTACTATATAGATTATTAAAACTATTGCTAAATAAAGTAATAATTTAATCCAGAAATTGGCTATTTGATAAAAACTAAACAAAGAGATGATAAAAAACACAAATGGAACTAAAAGTAAAAACAAATCTGGATAATTTATTTTTAAATACCTTGTATAAAAAAACTTTAATGATATAGCAAGTGCTATTTTAGTCATTAATGTAGAAATTGCCGCTCCATTAATACCATACATAGGAATTAAAGTTACGTTTAAAACTATATTTAAAACCGCTGCAGAAATTGTGGCTATTGGTATTATTCTATTACCCCGACCTTGAATATCATAAAACAAAGATCCTGCAAAAAAATAATATACACCATGGTAAACAAAAGCAAAAGAAATAAAAGGGATAACCTGCCATGATATATGATATGGCTTGGGAGTTACAAACATTATAACTTCTTTTCCGAAAAAAGACAACCCTAAAGCTATTAAACAATAAAACAAGATTAATGCTTTTGACACACTTCCTAAATCATCAACATCATTGGCTTTTACCTTTTGATTAAACCATGGTACAAATGCTTGATTTATGCCAGATGCAATTAAAAAAACCACACTTCCAAAATTATTGCCAATACTATATACCCCTGTTAAGGAAGCATTTAATAGTTTATTTATCAATATCCTATCTATAAGCATAGTAGCTACCCCAGATAAAGTATGAGGTATTAAAGGAAATGCATATTTTAAAGATTTTTTTAATAATTTTTTATCTACACCAAAAACAATATTATTTTTAAAGCTAAAAAGGGTGTATATAAAAAATATAATATTAGTAACAGCCAAAGAGCCTAAAACACCTTTAGCTCCTAAATTAAAAACTGTAACACTTAATAACACTAATGAGATATTTACTAAAAAAAAAGCTGCATTATTCTTTCCATATCTAATTCCTTCTTGTCTAGCTTGTAATGAGTTTTGATAAATTGTATAACAAGGGTTAAGCACAACTGATATTAGACCTAAAATCATATATGGAGAGAAGGACACATCTCCTAAAAAAGGGTTTAACAACCATTTTCGCCCTAATAAAAGAATTAGGGTAACAACAACACTATTGAACAAAATAAAAGTAATAATGGTGCCAAAAAGCTTTTTTACCATTAGTTCATTGTCTTTATATTCATAATAAAACCTATTCAAGGTACCATGTAAAGCCAACAGATAAAACACATTTAAAAAAGCATTTATAGCCAATACTACAGCAACAACACCATAATCATAGGTTGATAAATACACCGTCAGGACAGGAATAAGAATGAAATTTATTCCTTTCTGAAGTAGCATTAAAACACTATAAATGCTGGAGTTTTTAATTAACTTACTAATCATAAAATCTTAGATTTTATAATATCACGGATTTTCTCTGAAGATTTTCCATAAAAATCAGAATTTAAAGCTGCATTATAATATTCTGCTTTTTTTTGCACATTTGGTTTATTATTTCCAATACTATTTATTTCCTCTATTATATCATCTAAATTTAAATAATGCTTAACTAAATTATTTTTTACAAAACCATAATAATCTAAAAATTTAGAATTACTAAAACTATAGCTTATTGAATATACATTTAACATTATCGCTTCTAAGTGTATGGAAGATTCTGCCGCTATTAATAAGTCTATCCTACTTAAAAAATCAAAAACTGATTCCTTTTGAGGTATTGATTTTTTCACACTATCTAAATTTAAGCTTCGTTTATCCGAAGGATGTGCACGAACAATGAGTTCTATGTCAGGAAAGTAGTTTTGTAAAACTATAACTGTTCTTTTTATTAATTCAAGATTATCCATAGCGTTATAAGCTATTCCTATGACTTTAACTAAAGTATTTCTATTTACTCGTTCTAAATATTTGTCAAATTTTGGCATCCCTACTAAATAAATACAGGTTGAGGTGTTACCTATATTTAAGTATTTATCTTTAGCATCTTTTCCTTCCAACAAAGCATAATCAAAATCTAAAACAGGAAAATAATTAGACACAGAAGCATGTTGGATATATATAATTGGTACATTTAAGTTTTTAGCAGCTAACAGTAAACCTCTGGGGATTATTTCATGATCATTAGCAAATATGATAGCCTTTGGTTTACTTTTTTTAATTAATCTTAAACTTTCGGAATATATTCCATTAGCTTTAAAAAAAAGATCGTATAACCCATTGCTTCCAGATTTAGATTGGAAATAGAAAATTAAAAAATTAAAAGGAAACCATAAGCTATATAAAAATTTTCTACTAAAATTAATTGGATAACTATTTTGATGCCTATCATTAAAACTAAAAGGGTGTACAAAAATAGAATCATCTAAATTAGCTTTAATTGATTTTAAAGATTCATAATTATTTGAAGATATACTGAAACACCATATTTTATTTTTAGGTATTCTATTTTTTATAAATAATTTTATAAACTCTTTTATAAACTCTTTAAATATAACAATACACTTATCTTTAATTGAAATAGGAGATATTTGTTCTCTTCGTTCTCGAGACACTATTTCTAAGTAACCTGAAAACCATATTTGTAGAATATCTTCCCACACATGAAGAAACCTCTTAGATTTATATTTCATTCAACTTCTCATTTATTACCAAACCAATAAATGATTTTTACTGTGTTATTTTTATACTATTATTTTTTACAAATAACTCTTCAACTATAATATCATTCTCTTCAATGATTTTCTCAACAAATTCTCTAAAAACACCTTCTCCTCCATTTTTTTTCAGCTTCCAATCAACTACCTTACTGATATATTCTGGAGAAGATGCAGGACAGGCACTCAACCCAACCTTTTTTAACAAAAAGTAGTCATTTAAATCATCTCCTATATATGCTACATCTTCCCAATTAAGTCCTATTTCTTCAATAAGCTTTTCAACTATAGACACCTTATCTTTTGCTGCTAGAAAAAGGTAGTCTACTTTAAGTTTTTCGGCTCTTCTTTTTACAGATTTAGTTTTTTCTCCTGTAATAATTCCTATTGGTATATCCAACATCTTACAAAACAAAACACCAGCACTATCATAAGTATTAAATTTTTTAAATTCATTACCTAATTCATCGTAATACATTCCTCCATCTGTCCAAACCCCATCTATATCTGTAAATATCAATTTAGGTAACATAAAGTTTATTTTAAAACATTAGAATAAATTATTTCATCTTTAGGTAAATCTGTTACTAATTCTTTACCTAAAACTAAATCTTTTTGCGCCCATTTGAAGCCATCACCAGGACTTAATAGATGTATATCTTCATCTTTTATTATATGTCCTTTTTTTAGATTTCTGTTTGTAGCTATCGATCGTTCTAATTTTTCTCTAGCTGCTTTTACTGAGTCCTCAATAAAAATTTCTTCTTTTCCAAATGAGAGTTCTAAATTTCTAATATCTCTCATCATTCTGTAAATACCATCAATAGCCAAAGAACCCGCCTGATCGGTTCCTTTCATCTGTCTATCTAAGGTAATGTGTTTTTCTATTATTTTGGCTCCCATTGCAACTGCAGCTAAGGGTGTTGCTATACCAATTGTATGATCAGAATACCCAATAGTATATTCTGCATAATGTTTTTGTAAATAAGAAATAGTATTTAGGTTTACATTCTCATACTTTGTTGGATATTCAGAAACACAATGTAAAATCGATATATTAGAATGGTACTTGCTAATTGTATCTAACGCTAAATCTAATTCTCTCTTTCCAGCCATACCTGTAGAGATAATAATAGGAATCTTAGTTTCTGCTAGGGCAGATAGAAGAGGAAGATTTGTTAAATCTCTTGAAGCTACTTTTAGTTTATCGGGTGTAAAAAGCTTAAGTAATGACATACACCCAACAGCACAAAGCGTTTCTACAAAATCTAATCCTTTAGATTTAGCATATTTATACAACTCAAAATGCTGTTCATCATTTAACTCTAAAAACTCCCTGTGTTCTCCATAAGTTTTCCCAAAAGAATTCGGGGTGTTATAGGGACGATTCATTTGAGATGCTGATAATTCCTGAGATAAATCTCTTTTAGTAAGCTTTACAGCATCCATTGTTTTCAATTCTTGGTTAAATAATTTGTCGTGAATAGGTCTACTAACAACATCTACCAATAGTTTAGCTATATCAACAGAACCATTATGGTTTTGTCCAATTTCTCCAATTATATATGTCATTTTGTATTATTTTTTATTTCTTTTTCCATTTTTTCTAACAAATTTTCAGTATCATCATATTTTAAAAATCTAAC
This sequence comes from Seonamhaeicola algicola, assembly GCF_007997385.1. Lineage (GTDB taxonomy): Bacteria > Bacteroidota > Bacteroidia > Flavobacteriales > Flavobacteriaceae > Seonamhaeicola > Seonamhaeicola algicola. The sequence goes on along the minus strand of NZ_VOSC01000012.1, from coordinate 383,694 downwards.
TAAGTCATCAAATAAAAAGTTTTTATTTTGTATTCTCTCATACCAATTAAAATAAACACTTTTTAAATTTTCAAAATCTTTTTCTGTATCCAATGTACACCTAATTGACTGAGGAAGATTCTTTTCTATAAACTTAACTTTAAATTGATCTGAGCACATATAAATACAGTTTGTAACATGCTCTAAGCATTTTTCATTTTTAGTTTTCTTTACTTTTTTTAATGCTTCAACAGAGACCATTTCTGAAAAAAAACCGCTATGAGTTAAAATACTCGGTTTTCCATTAACCATGAATGATAAATAATCTTCTCCGTTATAATCTTCAATGAGCTCTAAAATCAAATTGATATCTATAAAAGGATTATCCGAACAAACTCTAATTATTTTGTCAAAACCAAAAGAATCTGCACATTCTATAAAACGGTTTAAAACATTATGTTCAGAACCAAAAAAAATTGGCAAATTATATTTTGAGGCGTATTCTGACAATACTTGATCATTTACATTAGTTGATGTTGCTAAAACTACAGGTATTTCTTTTGGTACCAACAACATTCTTTTTAACAATACATCTAAAAAGGTATTATTACCATCAAACTTCTTGATAATTTTTTTTGGTAATCTTGTTGAAGATGTTCTTGCTTGAATTATTACTCCTATGTTTTTAATTGTCATTTTTAAAACCTGATATTTCAGTTATTATACAAAGCTAACATAATTCCAAAGCTTTACAAGGTTAACAACTTTAATAAATTATTTTCAATCTGAGTTAAATATGCTTTAAAACTTATAAAACATGTTTTATAATTCTACAACTTACTCCTTGTTAAACGGCAAAACTCAGGTTTTAGAGCTGCCTTAGTGATACTATGTTAGCCCTTCCAAAACCTTTTTTAAATGACTTTCCCACCGTGAAGCTTTAATATTAAACTGTTCTAACAATTTTTCGCTTTGTAAAACACTGTAATTAGGGCGTTTAGCTAATGTAGGGTAATGAGCCGAAGCAATAGGATTTACTTTTACATCTTTATTAGCAAACTTAAATATGGTTTTGGCAAAATCATACCAACTGGTTTCGACTGTATTACTGTAATGGTACAATCCATATTGGATAGTTTTGCTATCTATAATCTTTAAAATTGCTGTAGCCAAATCGCCTGCATATGTTGGGCTTCCTACCTGATCATTAACCACACTTATTTCGCTACGGGTTTTAGATAGGCGCAGCATGGTTTTCATAAAATTATGACCATATTCCGAATACAACCAAGAAGTACGAATAATAATATACTGCTCTGTTGTTTGTACTATAGAATTTTCGCCCTGTAACTTAGTTCGTCCATACGCATTAATGGGGTTAGGAGTATCGGTTTCGGTATAAGGACTGGTTTTGCAACCATCAAACACAAAATCAGTTGATATATGAATTAAAACGGCATTACTCGCTTTACAGGCCAAGGCTAAGTATTTTGGCCCCAGTGCATTAATTTTAAACGCTAGCTCTTGATCGGTTTCGGCTTGATCAACAGCTGTATAAGCGGCACAATTAATACAATACTCTATACTATTTTTCTTAAAAAAAGTTTCTACAACATTTTGATTTGTTATATCTAAGGTCTTGGAATCTGTATATATAAATCTAAAATGCGGCCACTGGTTTTCCTGTTTTTTTATAGAGTTTCCCAACTGCCCATTGGCACCAGTTACTAAAATATGCTTTTTCATTTTAACTGCGTATAAGTTTCTAATGTAGGCAGTACTTTATCTTTTTCAGACATAATGATATCTTCTGAAATAAGCCAATTAATATTAAGCTGTTCATCATTATAAATAATGCCAGATTCAGCTTCTTTATTATAAAAGTTATCACATTTATATGAAAACAATGTGTTATCTTCTAAAACATGAAAACCGTGAGCAAATCCTCTTGGAACAAATAATTGCTGATGTTTTTCGGCATCTAAAACAATTGAAAAATGTTTGCCAAATGTTTCAGATTCTGTTCTTAAATCAACACAAACATCTAGTACTTTCCCTTTAACAACTTTTACTAACTTAGCTTGCGCAAAAACTCCTGTTTGAAAGTGTAAGCCTCTTAAAACACCTTTTGATGATTTAGACAAATTATCTTGAACAAAATTTACGCTTAATCCTGTAAGCTCTTCAAACTTTTTTGCATTGAAACTTTCGTAAAAATAACCTCTATCATCACCAAACACTTTGGGTGTTATTACAAAACAGCCTTTTAAATATGTTTCTTCTACCTGCATTACTATTATAATAATTGTTGAAGATATTCGCCATAACCACTTTTTAATAGCGGTTGGGCTAGTTTGTTTAACTGGTTCTTATTTATGAAACCCATTTTATAAGCTTCTTCTTCAATACAACCAATTTTTAATCCTTGTCTTTCTTCTATTACTTGAACAAACTGTGAGGCCTGCATTAAAGATGCAAATGTACCTGTATCTAACCATGCTGTGCCTTTATCTAAAATTTGAACATTAAGTTTTCTTTGCTCTAAATACACTTTATTAACGTCGGTTATTTCTAACTCGCCCCTAGCACTTGGTTTAATGTTTTTTGCTATTTCAATTACTGAATTATCATAAAAATAAATGCCAGGAACGGCATAGTTTGATTTTGGTTTCAGAGGTTTCTCTTCTATAGAAACTGCCTTATTATTTTCATTAAACTCTACAACCCCGTAACGCTGCGGGTCTTGAACGTGATATGCAAAAATAACACCTCCGTTGGGGTTTGAACTTTGTTTTAGAGTTTCACTTAAACCCGAGCCATAAAAAATATTATCGCCTAAAACTAAAGCTACTCCATCATTGCCTATAAACTTCTCTCCAATTAAAAACGCTTCGGCTAATCCTTTTGGAGCCTCTTGTATGGCGTATTCAAATACACAACCATAATTACTACCATCTCCTAAAAGTTCTCTAAAGCGTTCAATATCTTTTGGTGTTGTAATGATTAAAATTTCATTAATTCCGGCAGAAATGAGGGTTGTTAATGGGTAATATATCATTGGCTTATCATAAACAGGCATTAACTGTTTACTAAACACTTTTGTTAATGGATATAAACGTGTACCTGAACCGCCTGCTAATATTATGCCTTTCATACTACCCTTTGTATTTTTTAATGTACCAATGAATTGTTTTTAGAATACCCGACTCAAAATTTTCTTGGGCTTTCCAGTTAAGTTCGTTTTCAATTTTAGTAGCATCAATAGCATATCTAAAATCATGTCCTGGTCTATCTGTTACAAACGTAATTTGATTTTTATATGAAGTGTTTTTAGGCTTAATTTCATCTAAAATACTGCAAATGGTATTAGCTATGTAAAGGTTATTACGCTCGTTTCTTCCACCAATATTATAGGTTTCACCTGAAACACCTTTACTAAATGCCAAATCTATACCTTTACAATGATCTTCTACATACAACCAATCTCTTATATTTTGCCCATCGCCATAAATTGGGATGTTTTCACCACTCAAAGCTTTTCTTATTATGGTTGGTATTAGCTTTTCATCATGCTGTTTTGGGCCGTAATTGTTTGAACAATTTGTTGTAACCACATTTAAACCATAAGTATGATGATAGCTTCTTATTATAAAATCTGATGATGCTTTTGAAGCACTATAGGGACTGTTAGGTGCATATGGTGTTTGTTCTGTAAACAACCCTTCTTTCCCTAATGTTCCGTAAACCTCATCGGTTGAAATGTGTAAAAACCTTGAGTTTTTATGATGTTGCTTTACATTGAAAGGAGATTCCATCCAATGGTTTTTAGCAACATCAACCAAATTAAATGTGCCTACTATGTTAGTATTAATAAATGTATTTGGCGCCGTTATTGAATTATCTACATGCGATTCTGCTGCAAAATGAATAACACCTGTAAAGTCATATTCATTAAACAAACGCTCTATTAATTGCCTGTTGCAAATATCTCCTTCAACAAAGGTATAATTACTGTTAGCTTCAACCTCTTTTAAATTATTTAATGAACCCGCATAAGTTAGCTTATCAAGATTAACAATTTTTATTTGAGGATTTAGTTCTAAAAAATGAGCTATAAAATTAGAGCCTATAAAACCCGCACCACCTGTAATTAATACAGTCATTTTATTGAATTTTGTCTTTAAATTTTTCTATATATTTTACAAACTGTAAAAACGCCAATACTAAAAAAGTTAATGTACTTAATAGCAAGCCATAGTAAAGTTTATATCCTATTTTAAATCCAAATACTTCTTTTTTATCATCAACGGAGCCAGCACTTTCTTGCTTTGTAGATACAATTTCTATTATTTTCTTCTTCTCTTCTATTTCTCTTTCAATACTAACAATTTCTCTTTGTAACTCTAAATCGTTTAAAAACAATTCATATTCTTTAGTTTTGTTAACATCTTCGGCATTTTTTATAGTAACACTTGTTTGAGAACCACTTTGTTCCTTAGTCTGCATTTCTATAACGCGTTTATAAACGTTTTGTAACGAATCAGATTTAGTTAATGTGTTTTGAAGCACTAACTTTCTATTATGAAGCTCTAGAGTATCTCTTTTTTGTGCTTCAACAAAGTAATCATTAGTATTTATGTTCGTAATAATTTTATCGAATAAGGTTTTAAAATTATTTCTTACAGTAGATTTTATGGTTATTTGTTGAAACTGATGATTATGCTCTTTTTCATTTTTAACATAAGTTTCATATTGCACTTTAGAAGCCACTGAAGAATCTAAAGTTTTTATATAGTCATCAAAATTTTTAAGCCTATCATTTTCATCAATTATAGACCCTACTTCTACCTCTTTAATTGATGCCGCGCTTAAAGAATCTATTTCTAATATTTGAGATAAAGCACTAATATCTCTATGAGTTACCAAATCATTATAATAAGCAATTGAATTATATAAACCTTCACCTGTTGGATAGTTTTGCTTCACTAGCATATAAGACTTATAAACTGGGTCTGATGTTTTTTGTAAAGCAAACCCTAAAACAACACCAACAATACCTGCTATTACAATTTTTAAAAAATGTTGTTTCACAAAAAATATACACCAAACAAATGCTAAAAAAATTTTATTGAAAATGCTTCCTATAAAATTAAAAAGCCTTTCAAACATTTTACCAATTAGTTTAAATAATTGGCCTAAATCAACTTCTTCAGAGTTTTGCTGTTGTTGTGGTAACTCTTTACTCATTATTAAATAGTGTTAAAAATTTGTTCTAAAATAGTTCGGGTTATTAAATACGTTGGTTTTACTCCTGTTGTACCTAAACCACCTGAGGCTAATGTTGCCCCCGTTTCTAAAGGATTATCACTGGCATAATAAGCATAACGTACTTTTACGTTAGGGCTTATACTACCTCTTACTTTTGATGCTGCTTGAATGGCTTTTTGGTAGTGTGCTCCTTCCATTTCTAAACCTATTACTTTCCATGTGGAATTGTAAAAGAATTTTAAAATATCTTTATTTTGAAGCGATGTACCTAAAACAGTAATCATAGTACCTTCATAAACATCAACGCCCTGTCCGTCTAAATCTTCTTTATTTAGTTCGTTTTCAAAAGGATAATTATCGGCAGTACCTTCAAAAATATGCGCAGAAGGAATCATAATATCTCCTTTTCCACCTTCTAAAATACCTGCTTTACCCATAATTGAAATAGACTCTACATTTAAATGGGTTTTAGTTTTATGCTTTTTGTATGGTTTTAAAAGCTCATCAATGGTTTCATAAGCTTGTTCGCCAAAAGCATAATCCATTACCAACAACACTGGTTTTTTCTCTTTTAAAATGGTTTCTTTAGCTTTGATATCTATTTTTGACACATCTATTTTACTAGTATCAAAAATTTGAACATCAATATTGGTACCCGATGTATCTTTAATATAAAGCATGCCATTACGTAGTGCATCTGTAGTTACTTTACTTCTTAGGGCTTCGTTTTCTTTGTTACTTAAGGCTTCGTAAACTTCAAAAATATCTTTTTTTGAAGCTAATGATTTTAATGCTGAAGGCGCAAATAACGTATTCATTACACTGTGCATGTTGGCACTTATTATGTGAATTGGACGATTTAACAAACTGTTTTTATAAAGCACCTCCTTTATATTGTCTGCCCAAATTTCACCATGTATATGATGCCCAATACGCTCTCTTAAAACTGGCGTAAATGTTATGGTTCGTTTGTTGTTATTAACTTGTTCTTCAATAGCTAATTTACCTAACCAATAAACAATATGTAGTAATCTTTCTGGTTGTTTTGCGGTTGCAAACTCATCATAAACAACCCTAAGCTCGTTAAATGTTCTGCCTAAAATATTAGCTGTATGTGTAATGGCTATTTCACGTTCTTCATTAGTTAATTCTGCTTTTGACAGCACAACTTTTTCTAATTTTTGCCAATCTCTGGTGGTTAAACCTTCTTCTTCATTAATTAAAACTCTATTACTTATTTTATGAGACTCAACAAACAAAAAAGTTAGATGTGTTAGAATATCATAAATTTCAGAGCGCCCTCTGGTAATCTCAATATTCATTTGCTCCTTATCAATGCGGTAGCAATTTCTTCGTCTTTTTTCTGGGATAATAGGTTTAAAATGTGAGTTTGAATACCCTTCATCACTGGTTAGGTTAATAAACATACATTCTTCAATACCTTCGGGAAGCCTATCAATTACATAAAGTAACCCTTCAAGTTCTGCTTTTTCATCGCCAATAGACCCATAAATTTCGGGTCTTAAAAGCAATAATGAATTGCGAAGCATTTCACCAGATATACCCATAGGCTTATAAAAACCTCTGATAAATAGGTGACGCATAGTAATGTACATTCTTTCTATGGCATTTGAACTCTCTTGAGCTCTCGTTCTTTCATGATACTTTTTATTACTCATTAGCGCATTTTTTGGGTTTCAAAGATACTATTATTTGTTTTAATAATTGTGTGGAAATTCCTCAACTATTTTTCTGTCATTTGATAGTCTGGGTAGTTTGTTTTGTCCGCCTAATTTACCAATAGATTTCATGTAATTTTTAAAACCATCTTTTTTTACCTTAGTTATTTTTAGGGTTTGAAGCACCTTTCCTTCAATTAAATCAAAATAATATACATTTTGTTTTTGTAGTGCTTTGTCTATTTTTTTGGCAAACTCTAAAAGGTTTTCAGGTTCATTTTCAAACTCTATAAACCACTCGTGGTATGGTAAACCTTCGGTTGGGTTTATTTGTGGTGCCACAGTAAACTCTGTTACACTAACATTGGTATTTGCAATGGCTTCTTGTAAAGCTTGCTCAACTTCTTTACCAATAACGTGCTCACCAAAAGCCGAAATAAAATGTTTTATTCTTCCAGATACAATTACTCTATATGGTTTTGTAGATGTAAACTGAACCGTATCACCTATATTATAAGCCCATAAACCGGCATTTGTTGATATAATTATTACATAATTTACACCAACTTCAACATTATTAATAGTGTATCTTTTAGGGTTTTCAGTATAAAACTCATCTACTTTTACAAACTCATAAAAAATGCCTGAGTTTAGCTGCAAAAGCATGCCTTTTTCGTTTTGTTTATCTTGGAATGCAAAAAAGCCTTCGCTAGCAGGATATAATTCAATACTATCTACTTTACGGCCAATTAAATTTTCAAACTTTGTTTTATAGGGTTGGTAATTTACACCGCCAAAGATGAATAAATTGAAGTTTTTAAAAATATCTCCAACTGGTTTTCCTGTTTTTTGAACTAGTTTTTCAAAATACATTTGCACCCATGACGGAATACCAGAAATTATAGTCATGTTCTGGGGCAATGTTTCTTCAACAATAGCCTCTACTTTTGTTTCCCAGTCTTCAATACAGTTAGTTTCCCATGATGGTAACCTGTTTTTTTGAAGATACTTTGGCACATAGTGCGCTACAATACCTGAAAGACGCCCTAATTTAACCCCATTTTGTTCTTTTAGAATGGGGCTTCCTTGTAAAAAAATCATTTTACCGTTAACAAATTTTGTATTACCAGTTTCATGTATGTACATTAAAATGGCATTTCTGGCGGCTTCAACATGCGTTGGCATACTTTCTTTGGTAATAGGAATGTATTTTGCACCCGATGTTGTACCCGATGTTTTAGCAAAGTATAAAGGTTTTCCTTTCCAAAGTATATTTTCTTCACCTTTTACAACTTTATCAACGTACGGTTTTAAAGCCTCATAATCTCTTATAGGTACGCGTTTTACAAAATCGGCATGCGATTTTATACCAGCAAAATCATGATCTTTACCAAACTGTGTGTTAGCAGCTTGGGTTATTAAATTTTGAAAAACCGTTTGTTGCGTTTTCTCAGGGTTTTTAGCCCATTTTTGAATGTTTTTATAAACACGTTTTGCAAATGGTTTTGCTAAAGCCGATTTTAGTGATAGCATTATTTAAAATCTATAAAATTTGTTGGATTAATTGGGTAACCATCATTCCAAAGTTCAAAATGTAAATGTGTTCCGGTTGAAAGCTCACCTGTGTTACCTGCAGTGGCAATTACTTCGCCTGCTTTAACCAAATCGCCTTGTGTTTTTGTAAGTTCAGCATTGTGTTTATATACCGAAATTAGCCCATAACTATGCTCTAAAATAATAACATAACCTGTGCTAACCGTCCATTCTGCAAAAATTACAATACCATCGGCAGTAGCTTTTACCGGTGTATCTTTAGGTACAACAACATCAACAGCATAGTGTTTTTCTTTTAAGTTATAGTGTGCTGATATTTCGCCATTAACTGGCGGAAATAACACAAAATTAGTAGCTGTAGTTGCAGATTCAAACAAGTTATACTTATCTTCCTTATCAACTTTTTCTCTTAAAATAGAATCTTCAGCAATAGGTTTAAAATCTACTTCGCTAGCTTCTAACTTTACTGCTTGAATGATAGAATCTTTATTAATATCTGAGGCACTAACATCTCCTGTTAATACTTTTTTAATAGATTTATAATACAGTTCATTCATGGCCATTGCCTGTTGTAATGAATCTGTTTTAAAACTAAGCTCAGTAGCTTTCTTTTTTAATGCTGTTGAAGAATACCCTGGAATATATTCTCTTAAAGGTGTAAATGCAATAATTAAATAGGTTAACAAAATTAAAAATAATGCCGATACACTGGCTAAAACAAAAACGTTTAACCGTGTGAGTTTTAATGATAATTGTTCTTCAAAAGTATGCTCATTAAGTATAACCAACCTATACTTATCTAGTAGCTTTTTTTTAATTTTTTTTTGCGCCTTCTTTTTCTTCATGGAAAACAAAAATAAAGAATTTATTATAACCAATGCTTACTAAAAACTGTGTTTACTTTTGCTTAACAAAACCTGTAGTTTTTTAAAATTTAATACCGAATATATTTTGCAAATGCTAAAGTTATGTTTTAAACGTTTTTATTAAACTTTAATTATTAACTTTGTTTTCTAAATTAAATATTATGAGCTTATATATGTTACCATTAGCTATTGGACCATGGCAAATTGCATTAATTGTAATTGTTGTTTTACTGTTATTTGGCGGAAAGAAAATACCTGAATTAATGCGTGGTTTAGGTAGCGGTATTAAGGAGTTTAAAGATGCTAGTAAAGAAGAAAACCCTGAAGGCGAAAAAAAAGAATAACACCTATTTATAAATATAAAAAAAGACCAACAATGTTGGTCTTTTTTTTGTGTGTTGTTTCACTATATTTTAGTCTATTTTTATAGATTTTATAATAGCTTCTAGCTCTAGCATATAATTTCTTTTTTCAACTGAAGGCGCAAAAATAAAGCCTTCAACCCCAACCCAACGTTTATTTACTTTATCTTCAATGGTATAGTTTACAAATGAGCCCCCCATAAAATCATTGGTTAATTCCCAAAGTCCTTTAGTTTCAAAAGCAGGTTTATTGTCTAGTATAACTTCGGCATGAAAGGGTGCATATGCATCTTCAGTAACCATATAAGAGCTTACTTTATTTCCATCGGCATTTACTGTGCCATCTAATCTTCCTTTAAAATATTGTTTACCAATAGAATCCCTTATTTTAAGTATTTGCATACCCGTACTGTCATTTTTTTTAATGGCAGTGTATGGCAAATCATAAATCATTAAATGTGAATGCCCTGTGGTAATATCTTTTCTAAACCAGAAAAAATTATCGGTTTCTTTAGCTGTTTCATAAATTGATGAAAACTGAATTGTTAAACCTAGTTTTTCTTTTATAGACGTGTAATTATGTGGCGATTTTGCCATTTGACGTTGGCGCTCTCCTATTTCGGCATTTCTAAAAACTTCAATTATTTTTTGCCCATTGTCATTCACCAAATTAATAATATCTTTTTTAGTTTTACCTGTTAATACAATTACTTTTTGTGGTTGTGCATACACATCTTCAACAAAGTTAATACTTGGTTCTTTGTTCATTTCAATTTTTAAAATGGTACGGTTTTTTGTAACAAACCCCGAAAATACTTTTGGTGGTATTTGGCTAAGAGTAAAGGTAGGTTCATCTTGTGGTAAGCCGTAAATGGGCTTTGTTAAAATGCCTCTAATAGCATCACCAACACTACCGCTCCACATATCATTTTCAATAATTACTGAAACGTGGTTTATATTACCGGTTGAATCATATAGAAATTTTTCTGGTTTGCTACTATTGTTTTTGTCTTTACAAGATAACATAACAAATAGCAACAATGCTGATAAAAGAACGTGTTTCATCTTTAATATTTTTTAAGAATAATATGATTATTTAGGAATTAACCTTTTGAAATTTTTAGTTTCATTCCTGGCTTTAAATTATTACCACTAATACCGTTCCATTCTCGAATATTTTGAATAGAAACTCCAGAAAATTTTTGTGAAATGCTCCAAAGTGAATCGCCACTTTTAACAGTGTACAAAATAACATCACCCGGAATTGGTTTTGTAACAACTTTTTTATCGGTTGTTTTTGCTGTTGAAGTTGCTGTTTGTGTGTAAGGTTTACGCGGATAAATGGTTAAACGCTGCCCTATTTTTAAATTGTTTGAGCGCAAACCGTTCCAACTTTTAATTTGGCTAACCCTAACACCATAACGTCTGGCAATTTTACCTAAGTAATCACCCGATTGTACACGATAACGCACCCTATCTGTAGCGTTAAAAAATTGTGGCAGTGGTTTTTCTCTGTTAGCTAACTCTTCTTTTACATGCGCATATATTTGAGTTTCATTGTTAACAAAAGTACCAACCACATCTCTTGGCAACCTTAAATAATAGTTTTCACCTTTAATAACAGGTATGATATCTAATTTATACGAAGGGTTTAAAAACTGTAACTTTTCAACAGGTGTTCCTGTAACCTCAGCAACTTGGTCTAGTGTTATCATGTTTTTTACCAAAACGGTATCGGTTTCAACTAACGGAAATTCAGGTTTTATTTTTTTAAAACCATGTGCTTCAGCATATTCAAAAATATACATGTTTGCTAAAAATGCTGGCACATAACCTGCTGTTTCTCTGGGTAAGTTGTGCCTAATATTCCAGTAGTTTTTATAACCGCCTGAACGCCTAATGGCTTTTGTAACGTTGCCTGGGCCAGAATTGTAAGCAGCTAAGGCCAAATCCCAATCGCCAAAAATTTCATATAATCTTGCTAAATATTTTGCTGCTGCTTCTGTAGATTTTATGGGGTCACTGCGTTCATCTACATAACTACTAACATCTAAACCATACATTTTACCAGTAGCAAACATAAATTGCCATAAACCTGTAGCACCTACTCTAGATTTTGCTCTGGGCTTTAAAGCCGACTCTACAACAGCCAAATATTTTATTTCTAAAGGTAAATTTTGTTTATCTAACTCATGCTCAAACATAGGAAAGTAAAAAGCACTTAGCGTTACTAGCTTTTGTATAAGGTTTCTACGGTTTTTTAAATAGAATTTAATAACACTTTCTAAAGAAGGGTTATAAGCTACATTAAAAGGTGTTTTAGCATTAAGTGCTTCTAATCTGGCTTTTAACGTATCGGTTGGTAGCTCAGGAAAATCTATCTCATTAAACGTTAATTCTGTAACAGATTTGTAAATGGTATCAAACAAATTGTTGTTATACAAATCTTCATACCATTTTTCATCAAAAGAAGCTGCCAATTCATGGTCTTTTAGCGCTTTAATTGAAGTACTATCAAGTTTAACTTCTATGGGTTTAATAGGTTGTTTACCATCTATTAATGAGTCATTTATCTCATTATCTATGGTAATAGAAATGGTATCTTTAACTTGCCCCAAGCAAATTGAAGTACTAAAAAATAATGTAAGTATAAAAAAACGAAAAGCCATATTATCTATTCATTGTTGAACGATAGTATGGCTAAAATCGTATTTTTTATGGTAAATAAAAAATTTCTTAGAAAAAGAGACTTTATTCTTTATGGTTATTTTGAAAAAGTACTAGCTTAAAATAGCGGCAATACCTGGTAATGTTTTACCTTCTAAACTTTCTAACATGGCACCACCACCAGTACTTACATAACTTACTTTATCTTGGAAACCAAATTGCTTAACCGCCGCAACAGAATCTCCACCACCTACTAACGAGAAAGCACCGTTTTTGGTAGCTTCGGCAATAGAATCACCTAGGGCAATAGTACCACCAGCAAAACTTTCCATTTCAAAAACGCCTAATGGTCCATTCCAAAGTATGGTTTTACTTTCCATTACTACTTTATGAAATTGCTCTCTAGATTTTGGTCCGGCATCAACACCTTCCCAACCATCAGGAATTGCTGTTATATCAACTATTTGGGTGTTAGCATCATTACTAAAATCATCGGCAGCAATGGTATCAACTGGTATGTGAACTTGTACATTTTTTTCTTTAGCTTGTTTTAAAATATCTAAAGCAAGTTCCATTTTATCATCTTCACAAATAGAGTTTCCAATACTTCCGCCTTGAGCTTTAACAAATGTAAAAGCCATACCTCCACCAATAATTAAATGGTCTACTTTGTCTAAAATATTTTCAATTATGGTAATTTTTGAAGACACTTTAGCACCACCAAGTATAGCTAAAACAGGTTTTTCACCAGTTTCCATTACTTTTTTAATACTATCAATTTCTTGAGCTAATAAGCTACCAAAACATTTAGTTTCAGGAAAAAACTCAGCTACAATAGTAGTTGATGCATGCGCTCTGTGCGCTGTACCAAAAGCATCATTTACGTATATATCTCCTAATTTTGAAAGTTTTTCAGCAAAATCTTTATCGCCTGCTGTTTCTTCTTTATAAAAACGAAGATTTTCTAACAATAAAATTTCACCTGGTTGTAGGTTAGCTGCAGCTGTTTCAACATCATTTCCAACACAATCTGCAACAAATTTTACTTCAACCCCTAAAACATCTTGTACGTTTTTTACAATATGTTTTAATGAAAACTCATCTTGAAATCCTTTTGGGCGCCCAAGGTGCGACATTAAAATACAGCTTCCACCATCTTCTAAAATCTTTATAATTGTAGGTTTAGCAGATATAATTCTAGTAGCATCTGTTACCTCAAAATTTTCATTTAATGGCACATTAAAGTCTACGCGAATAAGTGCTTTTTTATTTTCAAAATTAAAGTCGTTTAAAGTCTTCATCAATATAAATTTACTAATTAGTGTATTACAAATGTAACCAATTAATTAGCACTAAAAAATGACTTTTTTAACGAAAACGATATAGATTAAAATATTTTTATGAAGCTTTCTTTATCTTAGTTTTTCTAGACTTTATATTTTGTTTTTTTGCCTTTACAACTTTAAGTTTTGTTTGTTTTTTTGTTGGTTTAGCCTGTTTAACTGCCTTAGCTTTTTTTGAAGTGGTAGATTTTGAAACCACCTGTTTTGGTATTTTTGCTTTCTTGTTATTTTTTACTGCTTTAGCTTTAACTATTTTTTTAGTTTTCGCTTTAGCCACTTTAGCTTTCTTTTTTGCCTTGGCTTTTGCTGCCTTTTCTTGTGCTTTTTTCTTTGCTGCTAATTTTGCTGCTTTGGCTTTAGCTACTTTTTTTGCTTTGGCTTTAGCCGCTTTGGCTTTCTTTTTTGCCTTGGCTTTTGCTGCCTTTTCTTGTGCTTTTTTCTTTGCTGCTAATTTTGCTGCTTTGGCTTTAGCTACTTTTTTTGCTTTGGCTTTAGCCGCTTTGGCTTTCTTTTTTGCCTTGGCTTTTGCTGCCTTTTCTTGTGCTTTTTTCTTTTTTGCCTTGGCCTTTGCTGCCTTTTCTTGTGCTTTTTTCTTTGCTGCTTTGGCTTTAGCTACTTTTTTTGCTTTTTTCTCTTCTTTTTTAGTACTTTTTTTCTTTGAAACTTGTTTTTTTGACATAACTCAATGTTGTTTTAATGTTAACAGAATGTAAATTTTACGTGAACAAAAGTAATAAAAATAGTTTTTTTAAGCGTAAGAAATGACTTAAAACAAAAAAATAGCTTGCAATAAAAATCATAAAACAATAACAAACAACAATTTACATAAACAAAAAAATATGCTTACTACTTTAATTAACGTTTACATTAAATTAACATTGAGTGTTAATTTGAAACATTAACTAAAATTCTACACCTTAAAAAATTAAATTACTTTTGTTTTATGTTATTCTCAGAAATTTTAGGTCAAGAACATATAAAAAGTCATTTAACACAAAGTGCCGATAACGGCCGGATACCACACGCACAACTTTTTGTAGGGCCCGAAGGTTCTGGTACTTTACCAATGGCAATTGCCTATGCACAGTATATTTTGTGTAAAAACAATAATGGCGAAAACAACAACGGTATTGAAGCTTGTAACTTAAAATTTAAAAATGTTTCGCACCCAGATTTACATTTTGCATTTCCGGTAACTACCAGTGATAAAGTGAAAAGCAAACCCGTATCAAATTTTTATTTAGAAGAATGGCGCCAATTAATAAAAGAACAGCCTTATGGCAACTTATTTGATTGGTATAAATTATTAGGTGTAGACAATAAACAAGGGCAAATTGGTGTTGAAGAAGCGCATGAAATTGTAAAATCACTAACTTTAAAATCGTTTGAAGGTGGTTACAAAGTTATGCTCATATGGATGGTTGAAAAAATGAATACTGCTTGTGCCAACAAACTTTTAAAACTTATTGAAGAGCCACCAAATAAAACTATTTTTATATTGATTGCGGAGGACGAGGAGCAAATTATAAATACCATTCGTTCACGCTGCCAAACATTACATTTTCCGCCTTTGGCTGAACAAGTTATAAAAGATGCTTTGGTTAAAAATTATGAACTAGACCAAGCCACTGCTACTAAAATTGCACACCAATCTAATGGTAACTATAATAAAGCTTGTGATTTAGTGTACCATGACTCTGAAGATACACAGTTTGAAGAATGGTTTATTTATTGGGTACGTAGCGCCTTTAAGGCCAAAGGCAACAAAAGTGCTATTCACGATTTAATTTCGTGGAGTGAAAACATTGCCAAAACAGGGCGTGAAACCCAAAAACAATTTTTAAATTTTTGTGTTGATTTTTTTAGGCAAGCGCTTTTATTAAACTATAACGCCACTGATTTGGTTTTTTTTGAACCTAAAACCGAAAAATTTAAACTTGAAAATTTTGCGCCTTTTATTCATGGTGGTAATATTTTAGAAATAAGCGATGAACTTCAAAATGCCATTTACCATATTGAACGCAACGGTAATTCAAAAATTATCTTGACTGATTTATCTATTAAATTAACACGGTTGTTGCATAAAAAGGGAGATTAAAAAAGAAAAGAAGTGATACATGTATCGCTTCTTTATTTAAAACTTTTTTCTAAAAATATTTAATTTATAATAACGCCTTTAGTTATAAATTCCCCCTTATTATCAGACGCTTTTACATAATGCACTCCTTTTTTTTATAAAGTATATCAATATAGTTCTTTTATTACTTATGGTTTTTATAGTTTATTGTGTAAACTTCATATCGAATCTTCCTTCACTAATTTGATGTACTATTCCAAGGTGGTCTTTAACATCAAACCAAAACATGTATAATTTATATTTTAGTCTAATCTAACTTCGTTATTAGATGATGTTTTAATAAGTAATTAAGAGATGTTTAAAACCCAGAAATATAATTCTCTAATTTATCAGAGCGCTCTAAACCTATTTTTTTTCTAATTCTAGATCTGGAAATATGAACACTGTGAGGTTCAATATTTAATATTCTGGCCATTTCTTTAGTGCCAAAATTAAGCTTTATTAAGGCACAATGTTTGCGCTCGGTAACACTTAAATCTGGGTGTTTTGCTTTTAGTTTTTCGTAAAACTTTGAGTTAACTTCAGTAAAACGCAAATTAAAAGTATCCCATAAATCTTTTGAGCCTTTTGTGTATTTATAACTCAACGCTTTGTATGATTGCGGAGACTCCTTCTTTAGAACATCCAATAACTCTTCAATATCTTTTTCTTTATCAATTAACTGTAGTGCGTAAGATGTTAACTCTTTACTTTTGCCCTCAATTTTAGCTTTACTTTGCTCTACTTTAAGGGTTGCTTCCATTTCGGTTTGCTTTTTTTCTAATAACGTTTTTTTAAGTTTTAAACGCATTTTATATACTAAAGATAATATGATAATAAGCAAAAAAGTAAGCCCCAAAATTATTTTTAACCTAAATTTTTCTTGCTTATTCTTTGCTATAATTAACTCTTGCTGTGCTAATTGTTCATTTTTTTTGTAGATAGATTGTAAGTAAGTATCTTTAATTTCAAACAATTCTCCATTAGTTTTATTTCTAAGCTGCAGCATACTATCTGCCGCTTTATGCGATTGTTCTAAATAATTATAAGCCTTTAGGTTTTTATGCTTCTTATAATAAACCTTTGAAAGTTTATATAAAATTTCGGGTTTTAAATCTACTCTATAATTTTTTTTGTCAATATAATTTAAACCTCTTTTAAAATAAAACAAAGCACTATCAAGTTGGTTTAAAGATTCTTTTAATTCACCCAAATACATAGATATATTGGTTTTGTAATCAACAGGCTTATCTTCAGTATGTTTGTTAGATGAATGTAAGTACTTGTTAGATGCATCATAATTGGCTAATTTTAATAAAATATAACCACGTTCTGCATCAATAAAGGGCATTTCAACTTGTTTTGTTTCAACAACTTTTTCGTTAACCAAACAAGAATCTAAATACTTTAAAGCTACTTTAAAGTTTCCTGATTTTCGCTCCTTTACAGCTAAATTCATATAACTTGAAATTAAGGGGCCTACGTTTTCATTGTTCTGAAAATATAGCTCTTTTGCAATCTTTAAAGCTTCACGTAAATGAGAGTAAACCTCATCATCCATACTAAACATATCATATAAACGAGCAAGTTGAATATGTGTTCTAGCCTTTTCATCTCCTTTTTGAGATTTATTAGCCAAATACAACCCTTCCCAAGCATGATCAAAAGCCACACTATATTTTCCTCTAATCATTCGCATTTCAGACATGTGCATGAGGCACTTAATTACCATAGTAGTATCATGCTTAGTCTCAAAATATGATCGGCTTTTCTTTAAAACTTGATATGATTTATAAGGAAACGTTTTATGTTGCCAAACAGCTTTGTTAATTTGACCTGTATAATATGTAGTTGAATCTGGTATAACACGTTTATTTTCATTGTTTGCATATACACAAACAATATTAAAAACAGCATATACCAATAATAACCTGCTTTTCAATGAATTATTTAGTTTTTAGTGACGTATTGCTAAAATATTTAAAATGGAAATAATTAAGCAAAAAATATAAATAAAAAATAAATAGTATATAAGTTTTGTATAGTTTTTTCATTTGAAGTCAAAACCTTCTTTAGTTACTTTTGAAAAACTAAACTAAGATATAATGCATAAAAACTTTCTATTATTTTTTTTGGTATCCTATTTTTTTGTGAGTTCAGTAGTAGCTCAAAAACAAGATAAGCCTAATGTGATATTAATTTTAACTGATGACCAAGGTATAGGCGACATTGGGTGCCATGGCAATCCGTGGATTAAAACACCAAATTTAGATAAGTTCTACAAAGGTTCTGTTAGAATGACCGATTTTCATGTAAGCTCTGTTTGCACACCCACGCGTGGAGCAATCATGACCGGTAGATACCCCATAAATAATGGTGCATGGGCTACTTACAAAGGCAGAGATGCTTTATCTGAAAACAACGTAACCATGGCCGATATTTTTAAAGCTAATGGTTATGTAACCGGTTTATTTGGTAAATGGCATTTAGGTGATAACTACCCTGTGAGACCTACAGACTCCGGTTTTGATGTTGCTATTCATCATAAAGCTGGTGGTGTAGGAGAACTTTCAGACCACTGGGGAAACACGTATTTTGATGATGTATATTACGTTAACAATAAACCTGAACAATTTAAAGGCTATTGTACCGACGTTTGGTTTGAAGAAACTATTAAATTCATACAAAACAATAAGGATAAACCATTCTTTGTATACCTACCAACCAATGCGCCACATGGACCACATTACGTGGAAGAGAAATATGCCAACCCATATAAACCTTTAGTAGGTACGGAAATTATGAATGCCGAATTCTACGGTATGATAACCAATATTGATGAAAATTTTGGGAAACTGGAAAAATTCCTTAAAAAATCGAAACTAGCCGACAATACTATATTAATTTTTATGACCGATAATGGTACACACTATGGCTATAGCGCCGATGGAAAACTAGGTTATAACCATGGTTTTAGAGGTAGAAAAGGTGGTAAACAAGAAGGCAGTCACCGAGTACCATTTTTTATTAGGTGGAAAGATGGCAAAATTTCTGGAGGAAAAGATATTGATGCTGAAACGGCGCATGTAGATCTTATTCCAACGCTAGCTTCACTTTGCAAAATAACTATTCCTGAAAAAAAGAAATTAGATGGTATTGACTTTTCTGAATTACTAACAAAAAAGAAGAAAAGACTAGAAGAGCGAACCATTTTTGTTCATAACCGTCAGGATTGGCGACCACCAACAGATGTAGATAAAACCTGTATCATTAAAGATGACTGGCGTTTAATTGATGGTAAAGAACTTTACAATATTGAAAAAGACCGTATGCAACAAAATGATTTGTCTGCAAAGTATCCGGAGGTTGTAAAAGAACTGCTAGAGCATAATTCTCAATTCTTAAAAGTATCCAAAACTAACCCAGAATATTCTGAGTTTCCAGTGAGCATTGTTGGTAACAAAAATCAAAAAGAAATTACACTAACCATACAACATGCCATTGGAGAAAGCGCCGGTATTTGGAAAGCAGAACATGTAGCCGCAGGTAAAAAAAGCTTAAACAACACGCATTCCATTGAAATTGATAAAGAAGGCATGTATAAAATTGAATGCAGAAGATGGCCTAAAGAGTGCCCAGGAACCATTTGGGGCGTACCTGAGAACAATCCTAAAAACTTCTACACCTACGAGACTATAAAGCCGCAAAAAGTACGCATTAGTATTGCAAATCAAATTCACGAAAAAGCAGTTACAAACCAAGATGAAGCTGTTGTTTTTACAGTGAATCTTCCGAAAGGGAAAACCTTATTAGTGAATGATTTTATAGAAGGTAAAAAGAAGTATGGTGTTTATTACACGTACATAACTCCTATTTCAAAAAACTAAAGCAGATGAAACGATTAGCAGTATTTATTTTCATCTTCAGTATAACACTTGCTTTTTCACAAAAACCAAAAGTATGGCTCATAAGTGATGGAGGTGATAACATAAACGATCCAGATGATTTTTTGTGATTTTATTGCCTGTGATTACATAAATAAAATGGCTTAATGCGAATTTCATGAAAGGAATTTCAGAAAGAAAAAATCAACAAAAACCACGTTGACGATTCTGATAGTGCAATCTATTGGGTTTTATCAGGAAATAGACGAAATAATCATTGAATAACTAAACAATAAAATATGAAACTAAAACTTTTAGCTATTGTTGGAGCATTAATGCTAGTTACTTGTAAACAAAGCGCAAAAGAAACAAAAACAACTGAGCAACCAGAAAACCAAGGAGGCTTTCCTTTTGTACTTCCAGATGAAAAACCAAACCGACAAATGAGTGCCGCCATGGAGCGCATATACACCGATTACGCAGCACCACAACCACAAAACAACGAGCTTTTTAGTCAGTTCAAATACACTGAAATGAAAGGCTTTGACTATAATAATTATGATGGTACAATATCTCGAAGAGATCCTTCAAAAGTGTTGCTTCACAACGGAAAATACTATATCTGGTATACCTACAGAAATACGCCTACACCACCGCAAGGTGCTAAAAAATGTAATGATACCATTCCTTCATCAGATTGGGATTTAGCTGATATTTGGTACGCTACCTCAACAGATGGTTTTAATTGGGAAGAACAAGGTGTAGCCATTAAACGCCCTGAAAAACCAGCAGTAGGTTGGCGTTCGGTTACTACAACCGATATTTTAGAATGGAAAGGTAAATTCTATTTATACTATCAAGGCTTTATGGAAGCTAGTGGAAAACGTGGTGACGATTGTCCTGTTGCTGTCTCTTACGCAGATTCTCCTGAAGGCCCTTGGACACCATATAACAAAATAGTTATACCAAATGGTGCTGAAGGCGAATGGGATCAATATTCTATTCATGACCCCTACCCTCTTGTTCATGATGGCAAAGTATATATTTATTACAAATCAGATTTTGGTGAAAGACCAGATTTAGTTAGAATGCAAGGTTTAGCCATTGCAGATAACCCTCTAGGACCGTTTAAAAAGCATCCATTGAACCCATTGATTACCTCTGGCCATGAAACCTCTTTATTTCCCTTTAAAGAAGGTGTAGCGGCTTTAGTTTACAAAGACGGACCAGAGCATAATACCATTCAATATGCTAAAGATTGGGTAAACTTTGAGATAGCCTCTATTACAGAGTTAATGCCTTACGCTGCTGCACCATATGTTCCAGATGCATTTACCAATACAACTGACGGACGAGGCATTACTTGGGGAACAGCGCACTTTATAAATGCCACTGGAAACTGGAGTAAATTCTGCTCTAAATTGGTTCGTTTTGATTGTGACTTGAGTAGAGATGTACATGACCCTGAAATGAAAGAACACCGTGTTAAGCACAAACCAGATGTGTATTACCGCCAAGGTTTAAGTAAAGCACAAAAGGAACGCATAGCAAAACAGAATAATGAGGTGTTAAAATAAATTGTAAAAAATCAACGATATAAGGATAATTTCTAGTTAGAAATTATCCTTTATTTTTTTCTTTCTTCCCATATTGAAAATACCAACTTTTAAACCTACTCCTACAGAAAACCCGTTAATATTTCCTTTTTTGTAAAGTGGTTGCTCATAATCACTAGTAAAACGGTACCTAAAACCTGTTTCTAACTGTGTGTATCTTGAAAAATTGTATAGAATATTTATGCCTGGTTCTACAATAAAAAAGGCATCAAAATCTTCATCTTTTATATTTTCATCAACACCCTCATAATCATCAGAAAAATTATTTCCAAAATAACCTACAGCACCACCACCAACTAACACAGGAAAAGACACGCTAATAAACTTACGGCCAAATAAAATAGGCTCTAAATGTAAACCACCATAGGCGCCAACCATAGCAATTTTATCACCGTTAAATAAGTCTGGCCTGTCATTATTTTGTTCGTTAAAAAAAATGGTACCACCTAAACCAACTTCTATTTTTCGGTTAGCAACATAGGCTAATTTTACATTTCCAAAGGCGGTATCTCTGTTGTCTATTTGGCCGTAATGTAGGTTGAAACCAAGATACACACCATGAACCACATTTTTTCGGTCATCAAACTCTACATAATCTTTTTGCGTGTTTTTTTGAGCAAAAGTTGGCGAAATGGTTGTAAATAAAACTAAAAACGTAATTATTCTGTTCATTTTTTTGATTGAATTTTTGATTGATTTTTTATAGTTCTTTTAAAATAACAATGCCCTTATAGCCTGCTATATCAATAGTGCCTTGTTGCGCATTTTTATAGTTTGCTTTTACATGCCTTATTTTATTTTTTTCATCTAAAACTTTGCTTGTTATGTTGGTCATTGTTTTAGGAATTCTTAATACACCTTGTTCTAATTTAGCATTAAAATGAAAATTAGTTTGAGCTATGTTTATGTAAACTTCGGAAGTGTTTTGGTTTAGAACAATTACAGGATTATCAGCACATTTAAGTACTCTTAATTCTGCTAAATGAAGTTCTAGATTAGCTTTACTTTTTAACTTATTGAACGATGCTGTGGTGTATTTTACAGTGCCAAAAATGGTGTTTAATTCTTGTATTTCAATAGTATCTTTGTCAGAATACAACTCTAAAGTGTTAACACTATTTATATATATTTCTGATCCGTTAGAATTTAGTTTTAACTTATTTACATTTGAAATTGTTACGGTTGCTTGTTTTGAGTTTACTAGTGCAGTATTTAAATTATTGGTTTTTAATTGGCCATATTTTAAGGTAATGTTTGCATTATCAATAGCATCTGTAATTCTTAAATCGCCATGTTCAATATCAGCCTTTAATGTTCCGTTCCAATTTGTAATTACAACATCGCCGTATTTATTAAAAACTTCAATTTCAGCCTGTTTTGGCATATTAATTTTATAATTAATATTGGTGTTTGTTTTTTCAGCATTAAAAGCATCTACTTTTTTAATGTATTTATTAAAAAAGCCTAATTCACGTTCAGAAATATGTGATTTTACCATTACTACATTACCAGAGGTTTCAATTTCTGGATTAATACGTTTTAATAGCTCTTTGGCTTTATCTAAATTTCGGCCTTTGGCTTCAATTTCAACAGTAATTTCAATGGTTTGTTTATTCCAACCATCAATAAAAACATCGCCATATTTGTTCTCAATGTAAAGTTGCCCGTTGTTAGGTAGTGTGGCTGTTTTTTTAATTTCTTTACTCACTTTATTTTGCCCAAAAACCACGCATGTTGTTAATACCAAAAGGGCATTAATTATATTTTTATAACGTAATTGCTTCATCATCAATAGTATCATTTATTGGGTAAGATCTGTTTAACAAGTCTTCCATGAGTTTAATTTTTTTGCGGTAATTGCTAATTATGGCTTCAATAATTTTTTGATTATTTATACCTAATGTGAGTTCTTTTTTAAGTTTATTGTATTCTTGGTCTAAATCATCAATAAGCGTTAAAAACTCAGTTCTATCTTCTTCAGTTAAATGTGTGTTATGTTTTATAAGTGTTATTTGGTTATTTACCAATACTTTGTAATGGTTATCAATATCATACAATTCATTATTTACAATTGTATTTTGGTTTATATTACTTGTATATAATGTAAAAAATAATGTGCAACCCATTAATAATACAATAGTTGCTGCAACTTTAAATACTGGTTTTTGCCAAAGTGGTATAACTTTAGGTGTGGGCTTTGTTAATTGTGGTGCTATTTGCCCCCAAAGCCTTAATTTTGAAGCCTCATCAATGGTGTGAACATCAAATTCTAATTTGTGTTTTTCAACGTATTTTTCAAATTTATTGCTCATAGTTGGTGCATTATTTCAATTAATTTCTTTTTTGCTCTGTGATATTGCGATTTTGATGTTGATGTGTTTATGCCCAACACTTCGCTTATTTCAACATGGTCATAGCCTTCAATTAAATACAAGTTAATAATGGTTTGGTAGCCTTGAGGCAATAGTGTTATACCTTTTTTTATACGGTTAACATCAAAATTTAAATGGTTGTCTTGGTGTTCTTCAGTGTTATTTTGTATGCTGTAGTTATCATTTTCAATAGTTATTAATGGTAACTTTTTTAGTTTTAAATGGTTAATACTTTTATTTATTACAATACGTTTTAACCAAGCACCAAATGTACTTTCATACCTAAAATTGTTTAGGTTTTTAAAGGCTTCAATAAAGCTTTCTTGTAAAATATCTTCAGCATCTTCTTTAATTTTTACCATACGCATACACACATTAAACATAGCCTCAACATACAAAGCGTATAATTTGTATTGTGTTTTGGTATCACCCTGCTTACTGCGCTCAATAAGGTCTTTATGTGTAAATACTATGGCGTTACTCACGTAAAGTTGTTATAGCTTGTATTTTTAGTTAGGTTTATTGTTATAGACAACTAAATTTTACAAGGGTTGCATGATTACAAAATTAATTTTAATTGCTGTGCAATAATGTTTCTATTTGAATAAATTAAACACACTGGTTTTTAAAAAACTAATCTATTAAAAAACTTAAAATCAACCTCATACCAGTGTGCTTAATACTATTAATTAACCACCAAAATTTATTGAAATGTGTAAACTACTTTATCAAATTCTGATAGCCTGAAGTAACCAAAGGGTACATTATCTGGGTTGGTTATGTTTACACAATTACCTTTTAATTTACCGGGTATTGTACTAAACGGATCGCCGGCACTATCATACTGTTCAATTAACAAACTTGCGTAATAATCAAATTGTTTTGAAACGCCATACAAGCTAATTTCAACCACATCGCCGGGGTTAAATTCTTCAAACTCATCATCATCATCACGTTCTTTTTCAAAAAATTCATCTAATTCATTTCCATTAACAAATTCATCAGGAAAGTCTTCAAAAGTTGCCACAATATCACCTTGTTCATAAAACACTAAAAGATAGTAGTTTTCTTCATCTACAGGATCATCCCAAAAAATAGAAACATCTAAAACATCATCATCAAAACCACCCTCAAGAGATTGTTCTACTCTTTTAATGGGTGAAACAGATATCATTTTTTCGGTAGCCGTATAAATTTCATTATTATAAATAATCTCTAAACTATAGGTGTTGCCAATTATTGGTTGAAAATTATTAATGGTATAATTACCGTTGTTTTCATTTACAAAATTGTAAACATTGCCAGTATTTTCATTGGTTACAGTAACTGTTGCGTTAGTTACAGCACTATTTGTAGTGTTTTCAAAATATGGGGTTGATGTGCTTAACTTAACGGTTTGGTTATTACCTGTAGTGCCCTTTTGCCAATCTAAAGACGCCTCAATTACTAGCCTTGGGGCTGATGTTGGTACGGTTACATCAATAACATCTTCACAAGAAGTTAATATAATGCATACTAGAATTATTGCTGATTTTATGTATTGTTGCATGATTTTAAAATTTGAAGTTATAAGTAATTGAAGGAATGATGCCAAAAATTGATAATCTATTAGCTTCATTTACACCAGTATCTTGGTTTTGAAGGAATGAAATTGATGCGGCATTTCTACGATTATAAGCATTGTAAACGCCAAAAACCCACTCACCTTGAAGCTTTCTATTTAAATTTTTCTTAGGCTTGTATGTTGCCGAAACATCTAATCTGTGGTATGCTGGCAATCTGCTTTCATTTCTATTACCAAAACTAGCAATAGATAAGCCTTCATACTGGTATTGTGCGTTTGGGTATGTTACGGGCCTACCAGTTTGAAAAACAGCATTGGCGCTAAAACTCCAACTATCATTAAGCTTATAAATACCTGTAACAGAAACATCATGTGTTCTATCATAAGGTGTGTTGTACCAGTTACCGTTGTTAATTCCGGGGCCGCCAGCATTTCCGCCCAATGTGCGTTGTTCAGATTTTGATAATGTATAGGCCAACCAACCTGTTAATTTGCCTGTGTTTTTTCTTAGTAAAAACTCTAATCCGTAAGCTCTTGCTTCACCGTTTAAAATTTCGGTTTCAATGTTATTATTTCCTATTAAATCTGAACCATCAATGTAATCTATTCTGTTGCTGGTAGTTTTATAATAAGTTTCAAGCTCTAAAGTATATTTTTGATTATTAAAATTTTTATAATACCCCAAAGCATATTGATTTGATAGTTGTGGTTTTATAAATTTTCCGCTAGGTGTCCAAACATCAACCGGTGTAACTGATGTGGTATTTGATAACAAATGCAAATATTGCGCAGACCTTGTATAGCTTGCTTTAATAGATGATGCCTGATTTAATTGATACGAAAGCCCTAACCTTGGCTCAAGGTTATTAAAGGTTTTAATACTTTTGTTGGTACTAAAATTAGTTTCGCTGGTTGCTTCGCCTGCTTCATAAATATCAAACTGGTTGTTGTAAACTACGGGCAAATTGTTTAAATAATTTGTAATAGGTTGGCCTCCTAAACGATTAAAACGGCTTAATCTAAGCCCGTATTGTGCTGTTAATTTATTTGATATTTTATGTTCTGCACTTATGTATAAACCGCTTTCTAAAGCACGTTTTTCATCAAGTTTTAAAGGGTTTACTGGTGATGATGCCGATGTTGGTTTAACCTCTCCTGGGTTTAAGTTGTAAAAAATACTACTTAGTCCAAAATCTAGTTTTAAATTATTGTTTAAGTAATATTTAAAATCGTATTTAAGGTTATAGTTTACAATATCTGCAACCCAATCTAACTCCACAAAATCGAGCACAATTTGGTAATCATATTTACTGTAAATAAGTGATAAATTGGAGAATAGTTTATCATTAAAAATATGATTCCATCGCAGGTTTCCCGAAGCGTTTCCGTAATTATTTTTAATAATGTTATTAATATCAAAAACATCGCGCCCAAAATAACCAGATAGGTAAATTTTGTTGTTTTTATTAATGCTATAATTCGTTTTTAGGTTTAAATCGTAAAACGAAATTTTATCGTCTTTAAACTCATCCATACCCTTCATAAATAAGTGTGCGTATGAACTTCTACCCGCTATTAAAAAAGAACCTTTATTTGAAAATAGCGGAGCCTCTGCAGTTAGTCTACTTGAAATTAAGCCAATACCGCCTGTTAAAGCAAATTGCTTGCTATTACCATCTTTTTGATGCACATCAAGTACAGATGATACCCTACCGCCAAAATTGGCTGGTATATCGCCTTTATAAAGCTTAATATCTTTAATGGCATCATTATTAAACACTGAAAAGAATCCAAAAAAGTGTGAAGTGTTGTAAATAATAGCTTCATCTAACAACACTAAATTTTGATCTACCGCACCACCACGTACGTTAAAACCGGGGCTACCTTCGCCATTATTAGTAACACCTGGTAGCATTTGAATAGATTTTATAACATCAACTTCGCCTAAAACTGCTGGCATTTGCTTAATGGTAGACGCTTTGAGTTTTGATACACTCATTTGCGGTTTTTTAATACTAATGCGTTCAGGCTCATCGGCAGTTATTACAACTTCATCAAGTGATTCTGAAAGTTCGTTTAATTCAAAATTAAATTCTAGATTCTCATTTAAAATAATGCTTTTAGTAATTTCTTGATACCCCATATAAGAAACAACCAAGGTGTAATTTCCTTTTACGGCAGTAAGCGAATAAAAGCCATAATTATTGGTAATTGCACCGTTGGTTGTGCCTTTTAAAAATACGGTGGCTCCCATAAGGGTTTCTCCATTTTTAGCATCTTTTACCTTGCCCCTAACCGTAAAATTTTGGGCGGTTACTACCCATGAAAATAATAGGCATAGGCCTAAAAGTGATTGTTTCATTCTGTTCGTTTTTTGATTTGTGATTGATTGACGCTTTTAATAGACAAACTAAAATTTTAAAGGTTGCATTTTCTTCTATATTTTTTTGTAAAATCTTTACATATTAAGCACAAAAAAACCCTGAAAAGTAATTTTTCAGGGTTAAATAATTGATTATTAGTGTTTTATCTATTTTTTATACTCAGCATTTAAGGCTTCTAAAATAGTTTTTGTTAAATCGGTTTCATCTTTACCATAAAGCACTGACGATGCACCATCACTAGTTCCTAAAATAAAATTGTAACCATTTTTCTTTCCGTAGTCTTTTACAAAATCTTTTACTTCAATAATTAACGTGTCTATTTCATTTTGAAATGCTTGCGTTAACTGTTGTGCTTCGGCTTGCCTTTGCTGGTCGTTAATTTGTTTTTGTTGCCCTAATTCTTGGTAACGTTCTTGTGCTTTAGATTGCGACATTTTATTTGCTGCCAATTGAAACTTTTGAACCTCTAACTGAAACGCTTTGTCAATGCTATCATACTTTTGAGCAAATGCTTTTTCTTTAGTTTGAAATTTAGCTTCAATATCTTTTTTTGCTTGATAGTCATTAATAACAGTTCCGTTATCAATGTATCCAATTTTTTGTTGCTGGCATGATGTTAAAACAAAAGCCGCTAATAAAACGTAAAATATATGCTTCATTTTAATTTTTAATTATTTTGAAGCAAATGTAAAAAAGAAAAGGATATAGAAATGAAAATTAAGCTCAATTTGATTGTATAAATAAAATTTATATTGTTTTGCAGAACACATTACAATTAACTATCAAAACCAACTTCAAATAAAGCGTTTTAAGACACTTTTCAAAAAAAGACACCCAATTACATTACAGTTGTTAAAAAAAGCTAATAAAACTTATTTAAATAAAAATTAGTTGTTTTTTATAACATAAATTAATGAAGAAGCTTCTTTTGAGCCCAAGGCTTTGGTATTTGATACCAAACCATTAAAAAAAGCCTTAATAAAATTCATTTTACCGGTTTTATACTTCTCAGATAAAAGACACACATAAAAAGCATCAAACCACATAGGTTTAATTTTTTTAATTGTCATTGAAACATCAAAAAACAATTTAGCTATTGATGTTTTATTAAAATGCCATAAATGTCTTGGCACATCATAAGCCGCCCAAAATTCTTTATAAACTTGTGCATCATAACTTTTATAGTTTGGTACAGCAATTATTAATGTTCCGTTTGGTTTTAATAATTTTTTTAAAATTTTTATGTGTTCATCTAAATTTGGTAAATGCTCTAAAACATGCCAAAGTGTAATAACATCAAAACTATGCGCTTTAAATTCTAATAGTTTATTAGTATTAAAAACTGCGTTGTTTGTTTTTTTATTTGCAATACCTCTAGCCTCATTGTTTGGTTCAATTCCAGAAACTAGCCAATTATTGTTTTTTGCTGTTTGAATAAAATCGCCTGTACCGCAACCAATATCTAAAAGTGATTTTTCATTAGTTTTTTTTGAAACAAACGAATTAATAAAGTTTACTTTTTTTTGAAGTGTGAAACTTCTAACTAAATGATATAGTTTTTCAAAAAGATTACGCTTTGTATCTGTATGCGAAATATAATCTTCACTTTTATAATAAGCGGGTAAATTTTCTTTTGCAGGTTGCGGATGTGTTTCTAAAAAACCATATTTGGTGTTTTCTATTAATTGAAATATTTCTTTAGAAACGGAATGATCTTTAACTTTTAAATATGCGTTTTTAATTGACACCTCTTTAGTTTTTTTAAACCTTTTAAGTTATTTGAAAAACAATTAGTAAAAAGCCTTACTTAATATTGTTTTAATCTTTGTAAATATTTAATATTTTTTAAAATAATTTTGTTCCACGTGGAACAAAATTATTTTAAAGCGTTATATAATTCAACGTTTAATACTTCAGAAAGCTTTTTACCAAGTAATAACACCTCTACTTTTCTTGAAGTTATGTAAACAATTTTGTGTTTATTTTCACTAAATAATTTAATAGTATAATCTTTATACCTGGCCTTACCAAACTCTAAAAAACCAAAACCCAATGTTTGCTTAAAAGATTGCTGGAATAAAGAAACATAATCTGGTTTCAAAAAAGCTTTATCACGTGTAAACAACAAAATATTTAAAGTTTTATATTGAATTTTGTGATTGCCATTTTCATTAAACACATAATTATAACTACCAAACAACCACAACAAACTAATTATAAAAAACGGAAAAAACAGGAAACTAAAAAAGAAAGTTAAAACACATAACCCTACAGAAATAGGAAACACAAATTGCACTAACACAGTAAAAGATAATTTCTGTTTTAAAACAACACTTTTCATTATCTACCCATATAAACCAATAAAACCGAAATATCATTTGGAGATACTCCGCTAATTCTTGATGCTTGAGAAACGGTTGTTGGCTGTATTTTTTTTAATTTTTCGCGTGCTTCAAAACTCATAGATTTAATTTGTGAATAATCAAAATTAGCAGGAATTTTTACATATTCTAATCTATTAAGTTTATCTGCATTGTTTTTTTCTTTTTCTATATAACCAGCATATTTTACTTGAATTTCAGCCTGCTCAATTACCTCTCTATCTAGATTATTTTGTTGAATATAATCTTCAACACTTTTTACATTTCTAATATCATCCATTTCAATATTTGGTCTAGCAAATATTTTAAAAAGTTTACCAGATTGTTTAACAACAGATGAATTTTTAGATTCTAAAATTGGATTTATTTCACTTGGTTGAACACTTGTTGTTTCAAAAAACGATACAAATTGTTTAGCAGATTCATGCTTTTCTTCCATACGCTTTAAACGTTTTTCAGAGGCTATACCTAATTTAAAACCTTTAGGTGTTAATCGTAAATCTGCATTATCTTGTCTTAACAAGGTTCTATACTCTGCACGTGAGGTAAACATTCTATACGGCTCTTCAGTTCCTTTTGTTATTAAATCATCTATTAATACACCTATATAAGCTTCATCGCGTTTCAACGTAAACGCATCACGCTCTTGTACTTTTAAACTTGCATTTATACCTGCCATTAAACCTTGAGAAGCAGCCTCTTCATAACCCGTTGTTCCATTAATTTGACCAGCAAAATACAAGCCATTTACCAGCTTAGTCTCTAAGGTATGTTTTAACTGTGTTGGCGGAAAATAATCATATTCTATAGCATAACCTGGCCTGAAGAATTTCACATTTTCAAATCCAGCAACAGAACGTAATGCTTTAAATTGAACATCCTCAGGTAATGAAGTTGAGAAACCGTTTATATAATATTCAACTGTATTCCAACCTTCGGGTTCAACAAATAATTGATGACGGTCTTTATCTGCGAATCGATTTATTTTATCTTCAATTGATGGACAATAACGTGGTCCTAAACTTTTAATTCTACCGTTAAACATTGGAGATCTATCAAACCCTTCACGAAGCAAATCATGCACCAACGGACTTGTATAAGACATATGGCAAGAACGTTGATTGGTTAATGGTTTTGTAATATCTAAATACGAAAACTTCTCCGGATTATCATCACCAGGTTGTTCTATCATTTTAGAAAAATCTAAACTTCTACCATCAACTCTCGGTGGTGTTCCTGTTTTCATTCTACCAGAATCAAAACCTATATCCACTAACTGTTCTGTTATGCCGGTGGCAGCTTTTTCTCCTGCTCTACCACCACCAAAACTTTTATCGCCAATATGAATTAAACCGTTTAAAAAAGTACCATTGGTAAGCACCACAGATTTAGCTTTAATTTCAACACCTAAAGATGTTTTAACGCCAACAACTTTATCGCCTTTAATTAATAAACCAGAAACCATTTCTTGATAAAAATCTAAGTTCTGGGTTTGCTCTAAAAGCATCCTCCAATCTTCAGCAAAACGCATTCTGTCACTCTGCACTCTTGGACTCCACATTGCAGGTCCTTTTGATTTATTAAGCATTTTAAACTGGATGGCAGAGGTGTCAGAAACTATACCGCTATAACCACCAAGCGCATCAATTTCTCTAACTATTTGCCCTTTAGCTATACCGCCCATGGCAGGGTTGCATGACATTTGAGCAATGTTTTGTAAATTCATTGTAACTAACAATGTTTTACTTCCCATATTAGCTGCTGCTGCCGCTGCTTCACTTCCTGCATGCCCGCCTCCAACAACAATAACATCATAAATTTCATTAAACATAGTGTGTATAATTAAACATGTTCCACGTGGAACAATTGATTAATAATAAATATTTGGAGATGATATTATATTGATTTAATTAGTGCTATATACTGGTTTTCTTTGCTTCGCATTACATGTACATCTTCATCTGTTTTGTCTTTATACCCACAGTAATGAAGTATGCCGTGAACTATAACTCTGTGTAGTTCTTCTTGAAAAGAAACATTAAAATCTTTAGCATTATCACGTACTCTTTCAACAGAAATAAATATATCACCTTGGATAATTTTTCCTACAGTATAATCGAAACTAATAATATCAGTTAATGTATCGTGATTTAAGAATTCTACATTTAGTTTATGTAAATATTCATCATCACAAAACACATAATTAACTTCTTCAAGTTTATATCCTTCTTCAAAAATGACATCTTCTATCCATTTTGAAACAACAGTTTCATTAGCTAATTCAAAATCTATTTCGTAATTGAAATTAATCATTCCCTTTATTAAAATACTGTTGCACTTTCTTTTTATAAATATTTTGCAAAGGTACTGCTTGTTTGTCTAAAATTTCAATAGTATTAAAATATTCTTTTGCCTTGTTTAATTGGTTATTAGATGGATTACTGAAATTGTTATTGTTGGTTTTAGATTCACGCTTGTTTTCTTCACCTTGCTCATGTGCTGCTTTATCAAGTTTTAAAAGTTGATGTTTTAGGTTAAGCATTTTGTTTAGTGTGTTGTTTGTAAAACCTTTGTTTAATAATTCTAGCTCAATATCTTCCATTTGTTTTAATAGATGATTTGAGTTTCCTTTTAACCCTTGTTTATTAATTTGCTCTTCTAAATCTTGACGAAGTTGTTGTTGTTTTTGATAGATTTCAAATAATTTACCGTTTAAATCTTCATTAGGTTTAGAGCCATTAGAAGCATTTTGAGAGCCTTGATTACCATCGTTTTTTTCACCAGATTTATCTCCAGGTTTATTACCTTCTTGATTCCCTTTTTTTTGCTCACCTTTCTTTTGAGAATCATTCATAGCATCCTTCATCATTTGGTTAAGTTGTTCTTGGCTCATAATTATGTCGGGTAATTGTTGATCACCTGATCCTTGACCCGCAGACATATTCATGTTTTCTTGCATATTGTCTAAAACATTACTTAAAAAATCTGCTAAATTATTAGCGGCTGTTATAGCAAATTGTTGGTTTGAAACACCCTGATATAAATTGTTATCTGCAAATAAACTAATGGCTTTGTCAATGTTAAAATACACTTCAGTAATTTCTTTATTGACATCTTCAGACAGTTTAGGTTGACGTGTAGATAGGGCAAATAAACTATCATCAATATGTTGAAAATGTTCTTTTAAATTATATTGATTTTTTAAATGCGATGCGTATTTATTATGGTCTTCATTTATGTTTTTAAACTTATTCATTAGGGCTTCTTGATCAAAAGAGAACAATACTAAATTATCTAAAATTTGCCTAAGCATTTCCATATCTTCTTGCATTTGTTCGCCGGCATTCATTTGAATGCTACTTTGCATTTTAGATAGCATTTGTTTCATTTTTTTTGCAGCATTTTTTTGCTTTTGCTGCGCCTTTTGTTTTTGGTTATTTTGTTGTTCTTCTTGATTGTTTAAAGCATTAGTGGCTTCCTTCTGTTCCTTTTTAATTTCGTTTTCTTCTAACTTATCTTGAGGAATATCAAAAGGCTTTTTTAAATTTTTATTTTCCTTTTTTAGGTCATCTAAAGCTTTAGTAAAATCTTCAAAAGCTTTATTAAGTTGTTCTTGTTTTTCTTTTGAATTGGTATTAGATTCATCCCTTGATAACTTTTCTTGTTCTTCAGAAATTTTAGATAAATTATCTTTTAAAGTTTCTAATTTCTTTTCAACATAAAACCGTTTAGTAAGTTCTAATAGTTGTTGTAAGCTACGCTTTTTGTTTTTGTTTTGCTTAGCTAAATCGTCAAGTTTTTTTACTAAATCTTCTTTACTAATTTTATCTTGTAGCTTTTCAAGTTCTTCTAAAAGCTTTTCATCTTTTTTAAGTTGTTCTTCGTTATCGTTTAATCGTTTTTTTAAATCTTCTTTAAAAGCATCAGTAGGTTTGTCTTGTTGAAAATCTTCAAAATTATCTTTTAGTTTTTTACTGAAGTTTTTCATCATTTCGTCCTGTTGCTTTTGTCGTTTTAAAAATGATTCTAACGTTTTTTTATCGTTGAAGCTTAAGTTTTGTTTTTCTTTTTGAGTTTTGGTTATTGCCTCTAAAGCTTTTTCTTGTGTATTAAATTTGTCTAAAGATTTATTAAGCTGATTGATTGTTTTACTCTGATCTTGAAGTTGTTTTTCAGTATCTTCATCTTTAGTTCGTTTTCTATAATTAAAAACATGACTTTTTGCAGATTTGTATTTATTAACATAATCATTGTCAGTTATTTGAAAATACAAACTATACGAAACACCATCTTTAACTGGAATAGTATTAGGAAATACGCTTATAAATGAAATGGCATTACTCGTGCTAAACGGAATATTAATACTTTTTTTATCTGTTTCATCATCTGTTGGGTAATAAACTAACTGTAGTTTAGTGAATCCATAATCATCGGTAGCTTTTCCGTGGAAATATAATGTTTGTGCATCAGTAGTATCTGTTTTTACATCAACTTTTAATTCAGGAAATTGATCTTTTATTACATCAATATTGAAATTTAAATTCTCATAATTTTTTAAATCTTCATTATTAGTACTAATGCTATAATTTAGGTTATTGAGAACTGTTTTTGAAGCTTCAAAATTGTTATTACTTTTTTTAAATTTAACAGTATCATTACTAATAAAGTTTACAAAATCGGTTGATTTGGTATTAAGTTTCCAGGTAATTTTTGTGCCTTCAGGAACAAGTGCATTACCTGTTCCTTTTAAAATTTCGGGTTTCTTTTTAATATAATTTGGGTAATTTAAATGCATATTAAAATTTAAAAGTAATGGTGCATTTATTATATTTAAAGTATAAGATTTTGATGTTACTTTATTAGCAGATAAACTAAAATTAACAGCTTGCTTTGGTTGTGTAAAAGTATACTCAAAAGTGTTTAAATTGGTTTGTTTTAAAAAATAAGATTCGTTGTTATAAGTTATTTTTACATTTTTTGGCACAAAATCTCCAACAGTTTTAACAACCAATTTGTAATCTGTATTTTCTATGGTTTGTAAATTAGCATTATCAACTATAAACTGAAAGGGTGCTGGTGGTTCAAAAGCTGTTTTGTAATGCACTACCCTATCATAACTTTTACTAAACCAATTTAAATTGTCAGTTAAAAAAGTAACTAATAAAATTAAAACGGGTATGGCTGCATATTTTAAATATTTTATGTTGTCTTTAAAATTAACAGCCAATTTAAACGGAATTGGTTTTAATTCAGTTGCTTTTTGCTCAATACTGGCAAGTAATAATTCGGTTTGGTTTTTGTTGTTTTCTAACTGTAGTATGTTTAATAATTTATCATTAACTTCAGGAAAATGATTTCCAATTATTTTTGAAGCTTCAACATAATTAATACCTTTTTTTAGTTTAAATAATTTAGCTAACGGTATTACAATAAACTTTATTAAAAGTGCTATTTCAACAATAATAAAAAACCAAAATAAAATGGTTCTGGCAGTGGTATTAAGCCATAAAATATATTCTATAAAAAGTGTGAATAGAAAATACAATAAGCCAATGGCAAAAAACAAAATGATACCTTTTAATAACTCGTTTGTATAAAAACGTTTTGTAAAGGCTTCTAACTTAGCTTTAATGGTGTTAAAATTATGCATAATACTAAACTACAATTTTATTTACTACACTGTTTATAATTATGTGTTAATTGTATCTTTGTGGCAAATTTAAACTATTAAAATGACCAAAAACGTAAGAGTGCGTTTTGCACCAAGCCCAACCGGACCATTGCATATTGGTGGCGTAAGAACCGCCCTTTTTAACTACTTATTTGCTAAAAAACATGGCGGCCAATTTATTTTACGTATTGAAGATACAGACCAAAACCGTTATGTTGAAGGTGCTGAAAATTATATTATTAACGCATTAAATTGGTGTGGTATTCCGCTTGATGAAGGACCAAATAAAAATGAAAAATTTGGACCATACAGACAAAGTGAACGCAAGAATTTATACAAGCAATATGCTGAAAAACTTATTGCTAACGGCAATGCATATTACGCTTTTGATACTGCCGAAGCATTAGATTTTCATAGAAAAGACCACGAGGCTAAAGGCAAAACATTTATCTATAATTGGCATAATCGTTTAAAATTAAGTAATTCATTAGCGCTTTCTGCTGAAGAAGTAAAAGCTAAAATTGAAGCTGGCCATGATTATGTAATTCGTTTTAAATCGCCTCAAGATGAAACTCTTCATCTGAAAGATATTATTAGAGGTGATATTAAAATTGATACAAATATACTAGATGATAAAGTACTTTTTAAAAGTGATGGCATGCCAACCTATCATTTAGCAAATATTGTTGATGACCACTTAATGGAAATATCACATGTAATTCGTGGTGAAGAATGGTTACCAAGTTTGGCACTACACTACCAATTGTACCAAGCCTTAGGTTGGGAAGCACCACAGTTTGCACATTTACCATTAATTTTGAAACCTACCGGAAAAGGTAAACTAAGTAAACGTGATGGCGATAAATTAGGCTTTCCGGTATTTCCTTTAGAATGGACAGACCCTAAAACAAATGATGTTTCAAGAGGTTATAAAGAAGATGGTTACTTTGCCGATGCCGTTGTAAACTTTTTAGCTTTTTTAGGTTGGAACCCTGGTACAGAACAAGAAATTTTTAATCTAGAACAACTTATTGAAGCTTTTGATTTAAAACGCGTAAATAAAGCTGGTGCTAGATTTGATCCTGATAAGATAAAGTGGTTTAACCACCATTATATGCAGCAACAAAACAATGCCATTATTGCTGAACAATATAAACCCATTGTTGATAATGCTATTAACAGTAATATTGATGTTAACTACATTGAAATGGTTGTAGGCCTAGTTAAAGAACGTGCAACATTTGTAAGTGACCTTTGGGATTTAAGTCATTTCTTCTTTAAAGCACCTGAAAATTATGATGAAAAAGCATCAAAAAAAGCATTTAAAGAAGATACTAAAACTATTTTAACTACAGTTGCTGAAATTATTAATAATACCAATGATTTTACTGTTGAAAATCTTCAAAAAACAGTAAAAGGTTGGATTACTAGTAACGAAATAGGTTTTGGTAAAGTAATGATGCCATTGCGCTTAGCCTTAGTTGGCGCTTTACAAGGACCCGATGTGTTTGATATTATTTACTTAATTGGTAAAAATGAAACCATTTCTCGTATAAATACTGCTATAAAATCAATTTAAAACCATAACATTATTATGAAGCGTTTATTATTTTTAACAACATTATTAGTAATTATTTCATGTAGTAAAAACACAAAACAAACTAATTTACCGCTTCACAATAAAAAAATTTTAATACTTGGAAATAGTATTACACAACATGGTGGTTATGTTGATTTTTTAGAATATTACTTAAGAAAAAATTACCCAACAGATACTTTAAATATTATAAGCATAGGCTTATCAAGTGAAACAGCCTCGGGAGATTCTGAGGCTGCTCATGCGTTTCCTAGACCATGCATTCATAACAGATTAAATAACGCCCTACAAAAAACCAAACCAGATGTAGTTTTAGCGTGCTATGGTATGAATGATGGTATTTATTCAGAATTAGATAGTACACGTTTTAATAATTATAAAAACGGTATTTTAAAACTAAAAAACGATGTTGAAGCAACTGATGCTAAACTAATTTTAATTACACCAACACCTTTTGATGCAAGTAGAAAAAATGTTGTTGAAAACCGTGATAGCTACTCATATATTCAGCCTTATGCAAAATATAATAATGTACTTGATACCTATGCAAATTGGTTAACACACATTGAAAATGTACAAGTAATAAACTTGCATACTTACATGAATACCAAACTAAAATTATTGAAAGAAACCTACCCAGATTCTACATTTATTCCAGATGGTATTCACCCAAATAAGGTTGGTCATTTCTATATGGCTAAAAAAATTCTAAATGATTTGTATCCTGAAATTTCCATTGATAATGCTACAAACGAACTTAATGATTTACAAAACAACACGCTTTTTAAACTGGTAAAATTAAGAAGAGCTATTCGTTCAAATGGATGGTTAAAATATGTGGGCTATATTAAAAAAGATACTGTAAAACTTAAAAATATTATT
The DNA here is from genome assembly GCF_007997385.1 of Seonamhaeicola algicola. Lineage (GTDB taxonomy): Bacteria > Bacteroidota > Bacteroidia > Flavobacteriales > Flavobacteriaceae > Seonamhaeicola > Seonamhaeicola algicola. The sequence goes on along the minus strand of NZ_VOSC01000012.1, from coordinate 345,509 downwards.
CCTACTGAAAAACACGTAAACGATTTAAACTTGAAAATTTCAGAAATTTTAAAAACAAATAATTAGTTTAAAACGAAATTGTAGCACCAAAAACCATCATACTTTGGTTACCTTTAAAACGGGCATTACCACCCGAAGTATCTAAATTTTTATTTTCTAAGTTTTTCAAAATATTGGTAAAACCGTATATATATTGTCCACGCAGTTTAATATTTTTTATACCAACCGAAGCACCAACTACACCATTAAAATTAAATTTAGATATATCTGTAATATCATCTGCCATTAAGGTATTGTAGTTAGTTATGTAGTAATTTTTTTCAGTATCATCTTTAAGCTCTAAACTACTGTTGTATTGTATCATTGGGCCAACATCAATAGTAAAAATATTTTCAACAACTTTAATATTAGCTAATAAAACAGCCTGTACTTTCATAAGCTTGTAATCAATAAACGTATGGTTTGCAGAGATTAAATCTTGTCTTCCTGAAATTCCTAAGGTATTTTCAGCAAATTGCAAACCAAAACCAATATTATACCATTGGTTAGGTATATCTACAGTGGCTAAAAAACCAGCTGCAAAACCATTACCAGCTTTGGTTTCAAAATTATTAGTAACAATATCAAATTGACTATAACCACCAGAAATTGAAAAACCGTTGGTTATTCTATAATTTCCACGTTGTGCAAAAGTTTTTGTAACAAAAGTTAGTAAAATTACTACTAATAAGAAACGTTGTATTTTTTTCATTCTCTTTTGGGTTAAAGCGTAAATATAACTTAAATTAGTAACACATTATAAATCAATTAAATTTCTACCATGGGCTATCTTATTTATCCAATTATTTTTTTCGGATTAATTATTTTAATCTCTTCATTTTTTATTGTGAAACAACAAACAGCTGCTATAATTGAGCGTTTTGGAAAGTTTCAAAGTATTCGTCATTCTGGTTTACAACTAAAAATTCCAATTGTAGATAGAATTGCAGGTAAACTAAGTTTAAAAATTCAGCAACTAGATGTTATTGTTGAAACCAAAACTTTAGATGATGTTTTTGTACGCTTAAAAGTATCTGTTCAATATAAAGTAATTAGAGAAAAAGTGTATGATGCGTTTTATAAGTTAGATTATCCGCATGATCAAATTACAAGTTACGTATTTGATGTTGTGCGTGCCGAGGTGCCAAAAATGAAGTTAGATGACGTATTTGTTAAAAAAGATGATATTGCTATTGCTGTAAAATCTGAATTAAATGATGCCATGATGGAGTATGGTTATGATATTATTAAAACCCTAGTAACAGATATTGATCCTGATGCACAGGTAAAAGCAGCCATGAATAGAATTAATGCCTCTGAGCGTGAAAAAATTGCAGCTCAGTACGAAGGTGATGCTCAACGTATTTTAATTGTTGAAAAAGCAAAAGCCGAAGCTGAAAGCAAACGTTTACAAGGACAAGGTATTGCAGACCAACGTAGAGAAATTGCTCGTGGTTTAGAAGAATCGGTTGAAGTTTTAAATCGTGTTGGTATTAATAGCCAAGAAGCATCAGCATTAATAGTTGTAACCCAACATTATGATACACTTCAATCTATTGGTGAAGAAACTAACAGTAATTTAATTTTATTACCAAACTCTCCACAAGCCGGTAGCGATATGCTAAATAACATGGTTGCTAGTTTTACAGCAAGTAACCAAATTGGTGAAGCTATGAAAAAACAAAAAAAGAAAAATGACGACGCATAAATAATAAAAAGAAACCACAAAAAAAACGTCATTATGAGCTTAAAACTACTTACTCATAATGACGTTTTTTTATAAAATATTTAAAACTCAATTTTAGTTTTTATATTTATCAATAAGCGTTTTTAAAGTATTTTTATAATTTAATAATTCATCAGTATTAATACGTGATGTGTTTAAATTTTGTGATGATATTGTTATCCTATTTTCATCTAAATACTTTTGTAACTCCGGATAATTATCTTCAATTTTTCTTGTTAAACTAGTAATTTCACTAAGTAATTTATTGTCTGTAGAATTCATATAGCATTATTTTTTGTTTGAAATAATATAATGAATTTACAAACCAACTTATCTTAAAAAGTTATTAAAATTACTTAAACGGATGCCTTTCTTCCCAAGTTCTAATTGGGTTCATATATTTAACTACACATTTTAAAACCGTATTAGCAATTAAGTGGTTAGTGTGTTTTAAATATACATGCATTGTATGAGGTTTAGCACCAATAGAACTTTTAATTTCCATAGCGGTTCTGGCATATACAATGGTTTTAAAACTATTATCAATACCATAACAAGCCATATTAAACAGCATATTTAAATACAATTGATGCTTTTGTTGTAAGTGTTTATTATACCCTAAAAAGTATGTTTCTAAAATGGTATTATTTAAAATTAAAGAATAAAAACCAATAAGCTCATTATTTAAAAAATACCCAAACATTTTAAAGTCTTGTTTTAAATGTGTTTTAAGACTCAAAAAATGATTTTTAGGAAGTTTAAAGGAATTTACCCTGGCGTTATCTGAAACTTGCTTATATAGCTTGTAAATAGTTTCAGTGTTTGCTTTAATAAAGTCTAAACTTAATTCTTTGCAAACTAATTGAGCACTTTTTTTTCGGGCGGTGGTGTAGCGTCTTTTATATTTTTTATTAAATGCCGCAACATAATCATTAGTGTTAGTCCAAGTAGTGTTAACATGAAATAACATGTTTGGTTGCACTTGTACTTTATATAAATTTTGACTTTTGAAGAATGTTGTATTATTATGAATTTTATCGTCTTCAAAATAATCTTTAAAAACAATAATTCTAACTTTTTTATTAAAGGTTTTTTTAATGTAAACTGAAAGTTGGCTTATAGCATTTTTAATGGTATTTAAAAATGCTTTTAGAGAAATTACTTCATAATTATACCAAATTCCATGTTGGCCTGTATGCATTAAATTGCCAACTACCAAACCGTTACCACGAACAAATTTTGATACTAAACCTTTACCAACTTGTTTTATAAATGTGTTTGATGTATCTCTAAAAACATCATCTAAATACATTTGTACACGTTGTATTATAGCAATACCAACTAGGGTATTATTTTTATAAACTGCTACAAAATATGATGAAATATTACTTGGTAAAGCCTGCTCTAATGCTTTTAAAAAAGGTGTTTTTAAAAAAACATCATTAACAGGTAATGCATCCCATTCATTAGGAATTTCATTAACGGTATTGTAAATTTTAAAATGTATCAACTAAAAATAAAAAGACCGAAGTTAAACACTTCAGTCTTAATTTATATTTAAAAATTACATAAAATTATTAATTATAACAATTGGGCTTCAGCCACTAATAATTCATTTTTATCTTCTAAAGCTTTAGCAATAAAAGCATCAATAGCTTCATTTTTAGCTAAACCATTTTTTAATAGAACACTTAAAGCTAATGCTGTAGCAATACGTGTACCTACTTTTTTTGCTGCAGTATTAAATAATGGCTCTAAATCTTCGTAAGAAACATTTTCGGCTAATTTTAAAATTTCAGCTTTTGTTTTTTCTTGTTTAGCTTCGGGTAAATTAGTGTATTTTTTTCCTAATTGTTTAATAACATCAATAGCTTTTCTATCAATTTTAGTTTGGTTTACTACTGGTTTTTGTGTGTTATTTTGTGCAGGTTTTTTCTTTGCCCAAGTATCTCTTAACCCAACTGTTTTGTTAAATACAAGATTATTGGGTGTTGAAACATCATCAACATTAAAATAACCTAAGCGTTGAAATTGAAACCTATCTCCTACTTTAGCTTCTGTTAAACTTGGCTCAACAAAAGCTTCAATAAGTTTTAAAGAATTAGGGTTTATAAACTCCATAAAATCTTTGTCTTGGTGGCCATCTGGGGCTTCATCCATAAACAATCTATCGTATTCTCTAACCTCAGCTTTTATAGCATGTTTTATTGATACCCAATGCAAAGTACCTTTTACTTTTTTTGATGTATCTTCAGAGTAAGTACAATGTATTTCGGTAATGTTTCCGTTGCTATCTTTAATTACACTTTCAGCTTTAATAATGTAGGCATTTTTTAATCTAACCTCACCACCTAATTTTAATCTGAAAAACTTACTACTAGCTTCTTCTTTAAAATCTTCTTTTTCAATGTATAATTCTCTAGAAAATGGTACTTTTCTATAACCAGCAGTTTCATCTTCCTGATTATTTTCGGCTTCTAACCACTCTACTTTATCTTCAGGATAGTTAGTAATTACCAATTTAACAGGGTTTAAAACAGCCATAACTCTTGGTGCTGTTTTGTTTAAATCTTCACGTATACAAAATTCTAAAAGCGAAACATCAATAACATTATCACGTTTTGCAACACCTGCGGTTTCAACAAATTTTCTTAATGCATTTGGTGTATAACCTCTGCGCCTTAAACCAGATATGGTTGGCATACGTGGGTCATCCCAACCATTTACAACACCATCATTAACTAATTGGAGTAGTTTACGTTTACTCATTATAGTGTAGCTAAGGTTTAAACGTGCAAATTCGCGTTGTTTTGGGCGTAATTTATCTTCATCAACAACTTGATCTAAGAACCAATCATAAAGTTCTCTGTGAGGCTTAAATTCTAGTGAGCATAAGGAGTGTGAAATTTGTTCAATGTAATCACTTTCTCCATGTGTCCAATCATACATTGGGTAAATACACCAATTATTACCCGTTCTATGATGATGCTTTTTTAAAATTCTGTACATGATTGGGTCTCGCATTAACATATTAGGGTGTTGCATATCTATTTTTGCTCTTAAAATATGTGCGCCTTCATCAAACTCACCAAGTTTCATTCGGTTAAATAAATCTAAATTTTCTTCAACCGATCTATTTCTAAAAGGACCATCAACACCAGGTTGTGTTGGTGAACCTTTTTGTTGTGCCATAGCCTCACTACTTTGCGAATCTACATACGCTTTGCCTTCTTTTATAAGTTTAATGGCCCAATTGTATAATTGCTGAAAATAATCTGAAGAATATAATTCTTTATCCCATTTATAGCCTAACCAAGCAACATCACGTTTAATAGCATCAACGTATTCCTGCTCTTCTTTTGCAGGGTTTGTATCATCAAATCTTAAATTTACGGGAGCGTTATATTTTTCGCCTAAACCAAAACTTATGCCAATTGCTTTAGTGTGCCCAATGTGCAAATAGCCATTTGGTTCTGGTGGAAACCTAAAACGTAATGTGTTTTTAGACATTCCGTTAGCTAAATCTTCTTCTATAATTTGCTCAATAAAATTGAGTGGTTTTCTTTCCTCAGACATTGTAAAATGTTTTTCTATCAAATAAGAGCCAAAAATACGTGAATTTTTTCATTTAAAAACTTTAAAAAAACAAATGAAAACAAGCTTGTTTTTATATTGTTATTACATAAGTAAAGCTATATTTTTTAAAATTTTATTAAAAAATAGTTTTACAAAAGAAAATTACACAAAATCAACCTATTTTAGCCCTTATAAGTATGTATTTTTTATAAAATAATGGGCGTAATTAAAGTTGAAAATATAAAAGTTAATGCTTACCACGGATGTTTAAAAGAAGAAACTCAAATTGGTAGCGAATATAGAGTTGATTTAGAAATAAAAGCTAATTTACAAACCTCAGCAAAAACTGATGCTTTAAGTGATACTGTAGATTATGTTTTTTTAAACCGTATTATAAAAGAAGAAATGGCCATACCATCAAAACTACTAGAAACCGTTGCCAGACGCATTTTAGATAGAATTTTTAATGAAGATGCTATGGTAAAAAAAGCAACGGTTTGGGTAAGTAAAATTAATCCGCCAATAGGTGGCGATGTGGCTTGTGTAACGATAAAAATGACTGATAGGCGAAAAAATAAATTTAAGTAAGAAAAAGCAATATTTTTTTTTACATTTGCAGCGTTGTTCTTGACTCCCTCAACAAGAAAACTATATCAAAAAATTTAGATAAAATAAAAAGGCGTCATGGCCGAGTGGCTTAGGCACAGGTCTGCAAAACCTGGTACAGCGGTTCGAATCCGCTTGACGCCTCTAGATTTTTTTAAATTTATATTCTTGATTCTACCCTCACAAGAATACTAATAGCACGAAATAAAATACTAAAATGGCGTTGTGGCCGAGTGGTAGGCACAGGTTCGCAAAACCTGGTACAGTGGTTCGAATCCATTCGACGCCTCAATTAAACTTTCAGTTTTAAACTGGAAGTTTTTTTTATAATAAACATAAACCCTAACAATTAATAACACATGAAAAAACTTTACACTTTATCTCTATTTCTTCTTATGTCTTTTAACCTGTTTTCTATGCAAATTTTTGTGAAGCTAGAGTCTGGTGAAACTATTACTTTAGATGTTGAAGCTAATGATAGTGTTGAAAATATTAAAGCTAAAATACAGGATAAAGAAGGTATTCATCCAAACAATCAAACACTTATTTTTGCTGGTAGACAACTTGAAGACGGGAGAACGCTTGCCGATTATAATATTCAAAAAGAAAGTACACTTAATTTAATTGTTTCTTCTTTAAATACATTAACAATTAAAAAAAATAATACAATTGTATATCCAAATCCTTGTATTGATCGTTTGTACATTTCTGACACATCAGCAAACAAAACCTATACTATTTATAACGTTTTAGGAACAAAAATAACTAGTAGCAATGTAACAAATAACTACATAAATATAGCACATTTAAAAAGTGGTATGTACTTATTAAAACTAAATAACTATGTAACACAATTTGTAAAGAAGTAGTATTTTTAATTTTATAAATAAATAAATAAAGCTTTCAGTTTACCCTGGAAGCTTTTCTTTTAATGGTTCAATACGTTCTTCAAGCTTTTCTTTGTTTTTATTATAAGCTTCAGGGAATAAACCTTGTGCTAATAGTAAAATACCAAAGCCTAAAATAACTAAGGCCACAATTTTTTTTGTTTTAAAAATTAAACGTGGTGTGAGTTTATTTTTAAGGCGTTTTGCTACTATAATTTTTAAAATATCAACAAATAAATATACTACTAAAATAGTACTTAAAAAAACTACTACACCTTGTTTAGATTCGGTTAACGTATTTGCTAAAACAATAAAAGCTACCCAACCTAAAAGCACACCAATATTTATAAAATTTAAAAGAAATCCTTTTAAAAAAAGTTTTCCGTAGCCTTTTTTTATTTCAACTTTATGATATTCTCTAACAATTTCTCTGAACGATTTTGAAGTTTTTATAAATGATATTAACCCATAAACTATTAAAAGTACGCCACCAAAAATTAAAAAATTAGGATCATCTTTTACCTTTTCCAACAATTTATTGGTACTAAAAAAAGCTATTATTATAAAAATAACATCGGCTAAAATAACGCCTAAATCAAATATTAAGGCACTTCTAAAGCCTTTTGTGGCACTGGTTTCTAAAAGTACAAAAAACACAGGGCCAATTGTAAAAGCAAGTACAATACCAAAAGGGATAGCAGCTAAAATATCATCAAACATAGAATTTAAAAGCTTTACGCAAAGTAAATAAATATTTTATGATTTTTTTTACAGATACTAACTTGTTATTAAAAATAAAACCATGCAATGCATGGTTTTTAGTTATTTTATATTTTTTTTTGAAATTTATTGCATGCGTTTAACTCTGCCACCAAGTGCTTTATTTTCATTTACAGTTTTTGGATTACCGTAAATAAACACATCACCACCTGCTCTAATTTTTACATCTACTACATCTTTAGCGTTTACATAAGCTTCGCCAGCGGCTCTAACGGCTACTTCGGTTGTATTGGTGTTTAAAGTTTCACCTTTATAAATTCCGCCAGAAAATATAGATATATTTTGACTTTTAGCATTACCTGAAACTGTAATACTACCACCTGTAACCGATTTTATATTAGCATAAGTAACATTTACTGGAATTTTAATTTTAGCGCCTTCTTGGGCTTTTAAATCTATTTCAAACTGTTTTATAGTATCATCAGAGAAAACATTGGCGCCTTCATTTACATCAATAATATCAACTTTTGAGTAGTAAAGCTTAATATTAGTTTCATTACCATCAAAAATTTCTTTTAAACTCATTTTTATTTTAAGCGTACCATTTTTATTGTTTATTAATACGTTATCTTTATTTTTTCCGGTAATAACTACTTTATTTTTGTTTGAACTTATAAGCTCTACATTTATTAAATCGTACACTTTTAATTCACTAAACTCCCCTATTTCTTTTTCTATTGATTTTTGTGAAAAAGTTAATGAAGTTGTTAGTATTAGTACTAATGATAATATGCGTTTCATATGAAGTGTTTTTAATTTAAACGTAAAATTATCAAGAATTATTCCGTTGTAAATTAACTTTAAGAAAACTTTTGGATTAAACAGCAATTTTTACTGCAGTACCTGTTACAGATACTAAAATAACACCTGTAGAATCTGATGTTTCAATATCTAAATTAATTCCAACTACGGCATTTGCTTGTAATTTTTGAGCATTTTCTTTTAAATTTTGAAAGGCTTCTTCTTTAATATCATTCAATCTAGTTTCAAAAGATTGGTAGTACTTTTTCATATTAAAACTTAATGATACTTTAGGCATTTTTACACTTACACCTGTTACAATACCTAAATAATTTTCAATTTTATAACCCTCAATAGTTTGTGTTGTAGTTAAAATCATTTTTTTTGAATATGTTTTTTGGTTTAATCTTCAGGTTTACCAACTAATAAAAAATCTAAATGTTTTTTAACAAGGTCTGTGTTTTTAACTTTAACAATAACCTCATCACCTAATTGGTACATGTTTTTAGTGTTTCTGCCAACTAATGCAAATTGACTTTCATCAAAGGCGTAATGATCATCAGTAATATCTCTAACACTTACCATGCCTTCGCATTTATTTGAAATTATTTCAACATAAATTCCCCAATCTGTAACACCTGAAATTACACCTAAAAAGTCTTCATTTTTATGATCTTCCATAAAACGAATTTGCATGTATTTTATAGAATCTCTTTCAGCTTTGATTGCTAAATTTTCCATGTTGCTAGAATGTTGGCATTTTTCTTCAAAAGCTTCTTCATTAGCTGTTTTTCCGCCATCTAAATAGTGTTGTAATAGCCTGTGTGCCATAACATCAGGATAACGCCTTATGGGCGATGTAAAATGCGAATAATAATCAAAAGCCAAACCGTAATGCCCTATATTATGAGTAGTATATTCGGCTTTACTCATGCTTCTAATTGTTAAAGTATCAACTAAATTTTGTTCTTTTTTACCAACTACTTCTTTTAATAAATTATTTAAAGAAGCGGTAACACTTTTGCGGTCTTGAAAATTTAATTTATAACCAAACCTGCTAACAATATTTTGTAATGCTGCTAATTTGCTATCATCGGGTTCATCATGAACCCTGTATATAAATGTTTTTTTAGGGTTTTGTTTTCCAATAAATTCGGCTACTTTTTTATTTGCTAGTAGCATAAACTCTTCAATAAGTTTATTGGCATCTTTACTGGTTTTAAAGAAAACCCCAACAGGATTTTTTTCTTCATCTAAATTAAATTTAACTTCAACTTTATCAAAAGAAATAGCACCATTACGCATACGTTTACTGCGCATTTTTTTAGCTAGTTTATCTAAAATTAAAACAGCTTGCGCAATATTAGGTGTGGTATTATAAGTTTTACCTGTTAATGAAACTTCTTGAGGTATAGTAGTTTGAATACTTTCTAATTGTAAAGCATCATTAAAATTTAAGTTATGGTTTTGCTCTATAATTGCTTGTGCTTCTTCATAAGCAAAACGTGCATCACTGTAGGTTACAGTTCTACCAAACCATTGGTCTTTTACTTCTGCTTTATCATTTATTTTAAAAACAGCTGAAAAGGTATATTTTTCTTCGTGCGGACGTAATGAACAAGCATTGTTTGATAAAATTTCGGGTAACATTGGCACTACTCTATCTACTAAATATACTGATGTGGCTCTGTTGTAAGCTTCATCATCTAGAACCGTACCTTCTTTTACGTAGTGTGATACATCGGCAATATGAATACCAATTTCAAATAACCCATTTTCAAGTATTTTAAATGACAGTGCATCATCAAAATCTTTAGCATCTTTAGGGTCTATGGTAAAGGTTAAATCTTTACGCATATCGCGCCTGTTTGCTATTTCTTGGTTGGTTATTGATGTATCAATTTTATTGGCATAATCTTCAACTTCGTATGGAAATTCATAAGGCAATCCGTAATCTGATAGAATAGCGTGAATTTCAGTGTTATGCTCACCTGGTTTTCCTAAAACTTTAACTATGCTACCAAAAGGAGAATCGGCATTTTCAGGCCAATCTTCAACTTTAACCAACACTTTATCGCCTTCTTCAGCATTAAACGTTTTATTAATTGGAACAAAAATATCTTTGTACATTTTTGGATTATCGGGCACTACAAACGCATAGTTTTTATGTATTTGAATAACACCAACATACTCACTTTTTTCGCGTTTAATAACGTTGGTAATTTCGCCTTCTAATTTTCCTCTTTTACGTCTTTTGTATAAATAAAATTCAACTTCATCGCCATGCAATGCTCTATTAACATTATTTGAGGCTATAAACACATCTTCTTCAAAAGCATCACAAATAATGTAACCAGAGCCTTTTGGAGTCATATCTAATTTACCGGTATGATACTCTGTATTAACAATGGCTTTGTATTTACCTCTATCTACCTCCTGAATTTCTTTTTTAGCAGTAAGTTTAACAAGTGTTTTTATTATTTGGTTACGGCTACTAGCATCATTTACTTGTAATTTAGCAGCTATTTGTTTGTAGTTAAAAGCTTGGTTACGTTCTTTTTTTAAAATACTTAAAATAGTATTTGTTAGATTAGGAATACCCTTTTTTGCTCTCCTTCTATTATTTCTTGCCATCCTAATGGATATTTTTTAAATCAATATAATACGCTAAAGATATTAAGTTTTAACTAAAGACCATGTTAAATTCTTTATAAGCTACTTTTAATTAAAAAAACAGTTATCCACATTATATATTATAATATCTTTTTCTTTTAAAAATTTAAAAAAAATAATGATGGTTATTATAGTGTGTTAATAACTGGTATAACTTTTTTAAAGTTTACTTTGAAAAGTATCTTATTTAATTTTATTGATAGGAAATTAACACATTATTTTTAGGTTAACTTATTTATTTTTAAGTAATTTAGTATTGCTATTAACAGTTGTTAACAACATTATTAAACACCTTTTTTTTAATAATTATATTACTTAACATTGGTTAGTAATGTACATTTTAGTGCTAATAACTTAACAGAAAATTTACATTAACTAATTTGGCTGTTAACTAAATGTTATGGATTGTAATTTTTATGCAATTTTCCAACTTTATTTTTTAGAAATTAATGAATAGATATTAACAACTAATTAAAAGTACAGTTAACAGCTTTTGATTTATTAACTTTACCAAAAATTATAAACACAAATTAAGTTATGACTATTTCTATAGGAAACGACCACGCTGGTACCGATTATAAATTTGCAATTATTGAACTTTTAGAATCTAAAGGTATTACTGTTATTAACCACGGAACTGATAGTAATGATAGTGTTGATTATGCAGATTTTGTGCATCCGGTAGCTGAAGATGTTGTAAATGAGAAATCTACATACGGAATTTTAATTTGTGGAAGTGCCAATGGCGTAGCTATGACAGCTAACAAGCACCAAAAAATACGTGCTGGATTAGCTTGGAATAATGAAATTGTACAACTTATTAGAGGCCATAATAATGCTAACATAATTTGTATTCCTGCAAGATTTACTGCTATACCTCAAGCCATTGCTATGGTTGAAACGTTTTTAAATACACCTTTTGAAGGCGGACGCCACCAAAATAGAATAGATAAAATTCCGGTTTCATGTTAAATGGCTAATAACCAAAACCATAACCACACACATGCTAATTTAAAAGGTAGAAATCTTATTATTTCTATTTTTTTAAATGTGGTAATAACTATTGCGCAGGTTATTGGTGGTTTGGTATCTGGTAGTTTATCATTACTAAGTGATGCTTTACATAATTTTAGTGATGTTATATCATTAATTGTTAGTTATGTAGCAACAAGATTAGCACAAAAAAAGGCCTCTGAAGATAAAACTTTTGGTTACAAACGTGCCGAAATTTTAGCAGCTTTTATTAATGCAGCTACCTTAATTATTGTAGCTATTATTTTAATAAAAGAAGCTATTTTACGCTTTAAAAACCCAGAAACCATACAATCTAACCTAGTTATTATTTTAGCATTGTTAGCTATTATTGGTAATGGGTTTAGTGTACTGTTGTTAAAAAAAGATTCTGATAATAACCTTAATATAAAATCGGCTTACATACACTTATTAACAGATATGTTAGCAAGTATAGCAGTGTTAATAGGTGGTTTATTAATGAAGTATTACGGGCTTTTTTGGGTAGATAGTTTATTAACATTTTTATTAGCGCTTTACTTAATTTGGGTAGGTTATTTTTTATTAAAATCATCTACAAAAATGCTTATGCTTTTTACACCTGAACATATTGATATTAAAGATGTTGTAATTAGTGTTAACAAGCTACCAAAAGTAAAAAAATTACATCATGTTCATATTTGGAATTTAAGTGATAATGAGCTGCATTTAGAGGCGCACTTAGACTTAAATGAAAATGTAAGCATTACTGAGTTTGATAATATCTTATTAACAATTGAAACACTATTGCAAGATAAATATCATATAAACCACGTAACTATTCAGCCAGAGTTTAATAAAGACGATATTAAAGATATTATTGTACAAGATTAATACGTGTTTTTATTTTTTTCACAATGTAAATTAATATGTTAACAATACAAACCAAAACCTTTAACCAATTAACAATTACAGAACTTTATAATATGTTACAATTACGAAGCGAAGTTTTTGTTGTTGAACAAGATTGTGTATACCAAGATATTGATTATAAAGACCAAAAAGCTTTACATATTTTAGGCTTTAAAAACAACAAAATAGTGGCTTATACACGTATTTTTAAACCAGGTGATTACTTTGAAAACGCTAGCATTGGCAGAGTTGTTGTTGCTAAAAATGAAAGAAAACACAATTATGGCTATGACATTATGAATGCATCAATAACTGCTGTTAATAACTATTTTAATGAAACTATTATTAAAATTTCAGCACAATGCTATCTAGTAAAATTTTATAATAATTTAGGCTTTAAACAAATAGGTGAACAGTACCTTGAAGATAATATACCACATATAAGTATGATAAAAAGTTAATAACTAAACTAACAATTTATTTCTTTAGTGTAAAATGTCCTTTAATAGGTTTATTATTTAATCTGTTAATAACGTACCAATAATCATCAGAAATTAAAACATTACCGTTATACGTGCCATCCCACTCTAAATTATTAGGTTGTAATGTTTTTAACAACTTACCATATCTGTTATAAATATTTATTGATAAAAACGTACCTGAATTATCAATTACCTTCCAAGTATCATGGGTATTATCATTATTAGGTGTAAAATATTTGGGTATATAAAAACTAGCGTTAGTTATTAACACATAAAAACTAGACTGGTTGCTATAACATGCTGTGTTATTATAAATAAAAATAGTTTGCGAATTGTTAATAACTTGGCCAGCAAAAAGTGCATTACCATTACCGTTTGCTTCGGTAAAATAATTACCATTAGTTAATATTGGTAAGGTATATGAAGGCCCAACAACATCAGGAAGTTTATCTACCAGAATTAAATCTTCGCAAGCATTTTCAGAATTTACATAGTTTGAAAAATCAACCGGATTCCAAGTAGAATGATTTCCGTTGGGGTTATCAACAACTACACAATTTAAATTATTGTTTTCTGAAAAATCAACCAGCGTAAAATTATTATTATTTCCGTTATTAACATTTAAACTACAAAGGTTATTATAACTTGCATTAAGTTGGGTAAGCCTGTTGTTTTCAGATACATTTAAAACAGTTAAATTATTAAAACTACAGTTAATTTCAATTAAACGTGAATTTAAACTTAAGCTATCTATTTGGTTATTATTACAGTATAAAAAAGCCAAATCTGTATTTAATGATACATTTAAACTGGTTAATAAATTACCTGCACATTGCAGCCTATTTAAGGTAGTATTATTAGTAATATTTAAGGTATTTAATTGGTTATTATCGCAAACCAAAACATTAAGTTTAATATTGTTTGAAACATTAAGTGTAGTAATGTTATTATTACTACAAGCTATTGAAATTAAATTTGGATTTTGAGAAACATTTAAGCTACTTAATTGGTTATTATCGCACCATAAAATTTGAAGTAAACTGTTGTTACTAATATCAATGTTAGTAAGTGCATTATTATTAACAAATAACTGTGTTAAGTTTAAATTAGCTGAAGTATTAATGCTTGAAATGTTATTATTAGCACATTCTAGCACCATTAAACTAGAAAAATCTTCAATACCTGTTAGGTTGTTTATATTTTTAGATTCTATATTTAAATTTGTTACAGAAGCTATATTTGCAGTAGGCACAACGCCATTAATTGGTGCAGTATCTAAACCTAAATCAATTAAAGCTTGTTCAAAATTAGCATCGGGTATTACTGTGTTTTGCGAAAAAACATACATGTTTAAAACAAGTATTAAATATGTAGTTTTTTGCAGCATTTTTAAGGGTTTTCTTTACCAACGTATGTTATGAGAATTTCTACTCTTCTATCAAATTTTGGGTCGCCACCCAAAGGAAATTTTCGGCGCATACCCATGTAACGCATGCGTCTTTTATCAACACCTTTTTTTATAAAATAATCATGTACATATTTTGCTCTGGCTTCAGATAGGTTGCGCTTTTTAGTTTTTCTATCAATAGCATCTCTAGAAAATTTTGTGCAGCAAACATGCCCTTGTATTGTAAAATATATGTTTTTACGCTCAGCTAATGCTTTAGCTATAGACTCTAATGTTTTTTTTGAGTTTGGAGTAACGGTAGCATAGCCTGTTTTAAATAATATGTTTTCAAAAACAATTTTATCGCCCGCTTTAATTTCACCTTTAATTTGTTCTTGTACAGTTTTCTTTTTTTCAACTTTGGTAACTGTAGCGGTTTCTTCTTCTACTTTTTTGGGTTCAATTTTAGGTTTTGGTGTTACAATAATTTCAACTTTACGGTTTAAACCGCGTATTTTTATAGCATTTTTTTCATCAACAATTTTAAGTAAAACTTCACCTTTTCCATCAACATTTGTAATGAGGCTTTCGCTTATTTCATTTTCTGAAAATAGGTTTTTTATAGCATCGGCTCTTTGTTGAGAGAGTCTTAAATTATAAGTATCTGCCCCAACATCATCACAAAAACCATAAATAGAAATGGTTTGAATATCAATATCAGTTAATGTTGAAATAAATAAGAGTAACCGGCTTTCTTCAGTTGGTGGTACAGTAAATTTATCAGTATCAAAATATACCTCGTGGGTTAATTTTTGGGCATAAGTAAACTTACAGGTAAGTATTAAGCATAGTATAAATACATGTAGTTTATTCATTGTAGGTTGCTATTAATTAGGGATATAAATATAATATTTTTAAGCAATTAGCGCTTAATTTAAGGTTTTTTTGGGTTTAATTGCCTTTAGTTAAGGATGAAAAACAAGGTTGTTTACTTTAAATAACTAGAATATGTTGTTGGGTTTGCAAGTATACTAGTAGCTTTTTTTATTTTTTCGTCGTGTATTTTGTAATATTCATATAAACCTTCGCGGTATACGTAACGTTTTACAATTTCTTCGGTAAGCAATTCTAATAAAAAGTTTTTATTTTCATTAAGTACCGTTTCTTTTGAGTTATTTAAACTTGAAATTAAGGCGTTAAATTCTTTTTCAATATTATCATTCAATTCTTCTTTAGTTGCAGTTTCAAAAGCCTTAAAAAGCGCTTTTTCAGTATCTGTTTTAAATGAGAATTTGTTGGCGTTTAAATAATTTTTAAATTCTGAAAAGTGCTTATCATTTAAAGTAAAATTATTAATGTTTTCAATGTTGTTATTGTAGTAAAAATTAGTGGCAAAATTGAAAACCAAATCGTCATTTAAAATAGCATTTGTAATAGTTGAGTTTTTTGAAGCTGGAAAAATAACATCGGGTAAAACGCCACCGCCATCAAAAACTTTACGTCCGTTTTTAGTTTTAAATTCATTATAATTTTCTTGTTTAACACGTACAGCTTCGCCTTTATCGTTTCTATTCCAATAATCTAAAGACTGAATACATCTGCCTGAAGGTGTATAATATCTAGAAATTGTAATTTTAACTTGTGTACCGTAAGTAAGTGCTTTTGGGCGCTGTACTAATCCTTTACCAAAACTTCTAGAGCCCACAACCACTGCCCTATCTAAATCTTGTAATGCGCCGGAAACAATTTCACTTGCTGATGCGCTACCACCATCTATTAAAACTACTAATGGAATTTCAGTATCAATAGGTTCAGCTTGCGTATAGTATGTTTTATTGTATTTTTTTACTTTAGATTTTGTGGTAACCACCAGTTGCCCTTTAGGCACAAATAAGTTTACAATTTTTATAGCTTCGTTTAGCAAACCTCCAGGATTTCCTCTTAAATCTAAAATGATACGTTTTGCGCCTTGAGCTTTTAAATCACGCAGTGCATAATTGGTTTCGGCATGAGCTTTTCTATTAAATTTACTTAAAACAATATAGCCTGTTTTATCATTTACCATTGAAAAATGGGGTACTGCTTTTATTTCAACTTCAGCTCTTTTTATAGTAGCGGTGGCTAGTTTATTTTGGCGTTTGTAGGTTACATTTATGGTAGATCCTGCAGTGCCTTTTAGTAAATTACCACTGTTTTCTTTGTAATCTTCAATACGTGTATCATTAACTTTTATTATTTCATCGCCTGCTTTTAAGCCTGCATTATCGGCAGGATAATTTTTATAAGGCTCAACAATTACAAGTTTGTCTTTTAGGGTTTTAACTTTTGCGCCAATACCGGTATAATCGCCTGTGTTATTAATTCTGGCAGATTCTACATCTTGTTCATTCATAAAATTTGTATACGGATCAAGATCTGCCAACATGCTTTTTATGGCTGTATCCATTAAATTGGCAGGATTGGTTTCATCAACATAATTCATGTTGAGTTCTTTAAAAACTGTAGTAAAAATTTCTATTTGTTTAGCAATTTCAAAAAAATCGTTTTTAAAAGCTGTAGTGCTTAAAAAAACAGTAAAAGCTAAGCTTAAAAGCACAAGTTTATTTTTTATAATTTTTTTCATGTTTTATGTTTTTTGAAACAAATACTATTGGCAAATAGTTTAGTTGTTAACTTTTTCTGAAAATTTATTGAATAGTGTATTCATTTTGCTTTGAATTTTTGCAAATGATGATTTTTCTTTTCCAATGTACAAAATCATGAACGCATATTGAGCAGTTATGTTGTTAAAATATGATGGTTTATTTAAGCGATAAGATTCTCTTAACAAGCGTTTTATTAAGTTTCTATCAACGGCTTTTTTAAAGTAGCGTTTACCAACCGATACACCCGTTTTTGCTACAATATTTTCAGGAAATGTTGTTTTTAAATATACCAAACGCAAAGGGTATACTGAAACTGATTGTCCTTCAGAAAACAACTGGTTAATAAGTGTTTTACTTTTAAGTTTTTCTTTTTTTGGGTAGGTAAATTTCAATGGTTTTGTTTTAACAAAAATCAAAGGTAGCAAATTATAAAATGACATACTTTTAAAAAAACAAAAGCGATTCATATTAAGAATCGCTTTCAAAATTTAAAATATTTTAAAGTACAAACTACTTAGTATTATTTTTTCTATTAACATCGGCCATCATTTCTTCAGGATCAATAGTAACGCTTTTAATAGATTTTGATGTGTTAAAAGTATATGTTGGATACGCCCAAGCCCAATCTGCAATTATAGTTGCTGTTGTTGGTTTTTCACCACGCATCATTTGTAATGGTATATAAAAGTTTTCGGTAGTATCATCAGTATATGTTACGGTTACATCTATAGGCATTGGCATTACACCAAAACGTTGTAATGTAACTGTTTTATCTTCAATAGTGGTTACACCGTAATCAATGGTATTGGTAGTTTGTGTAAAATCTGTTAAATACCAATCTAATTCTAAACCAGAAACTTTTGAAGCAACTCTAATAAAATCATTAGGTGTTGGGTGTTTAAAGGCCCAAGTATTGAAATATTCTTTTATAGTTTTTTTCAAATTTTCTTCACCTATTATATAGCCTAATTGTGCTAAAAACACTTCACCTTTATTATATGCAGCAATACCGTAAGCTTGATTAAAAGTATACCTATCTGCATGTGTAGAAAGCGGTTGTTCTTTACCAGAGTTTGCTAAATAAATATAGCCTTTGTAAGCATTAGCAAATGGGTTTTCTTTACCTTCTTTCATTACGTAATTCATTGCAGCATCACTTATATAGCTTGTAAAACCTTCATCCATCCATTCGTGTTTAGCCTCGTTAGTGGCTAATAAAAATTGAAACCAAGTGTGTGCTAACTCATGTGCTGTTACGCCAACTAAACTACCAAAACTACGTTTACCTGTAATTAGAGTACACATGGCATATTCCATACCGCCATCGCCGCCTTGAATAACGGAGTATTGTTTGTATGGATATTTACCAATATGCTCACTGAAATATTGCATAAGTTCAACTGTTTTTTGTTGAAATTTTTTCCAATATGATTTAGTTTGAGCATCTAAAGAGTTTTTGTAATAAAAGTTTAACAATGGGCCATTAGGTACTTGTTTAGTATCGTGAATATAATCAGGGTCTGCAGCCCAAGTAAAATCATGTACGTTTGGTGCTTTAAAGTGTAGTGTTTTTTTATTACCATTTATTTTAGGATTTCCTTGTAAATAACCTGTACCACCAACTACGTAGTTTTTATCAATAGTTAATTTTACATCAAAATTACCCCAAACACCATGAAATTCTCTGCCAATATATGGGTCTGCATGCCAACCTTCAAAGTCATATTCGGCTAATTTAGGGTACCATTGTGCCATTGATAAAGCTACACCTTCTTTATTATTTCTACCAGATCTTCGTATTTGTACTGGTACTTGTGCGTTAAAATCCATATTAAAAGTAGCTTTTTCACCTGGTAATATTGGTTTGTTTAAAGTTACTTCTAATATGGTTCCAACGGCTTCATATTGTATAGTTTCACCGTTTTGTTTTAAGCTGTTTACTTTTATGTAACCAATTTCATTTGGTTTTAACTTGCTAATACGATCTCCAACTCTGGGGTCAGGGTCTGCAATGGTGCGCGATCTTACATCCATTTCACTACCAGGTTGAAAGGCATTAAAATATAAATGGTAAAAAACTTTGTTTAAAACATCGGGTGAATTATTTGTGTAAACCAATGTTTGCTTTCCGTTGTACTGATATTTATTAACATCCATATCAATTTCCATGGTATAATCTGCATGTTGTTGCCAATAAGCAGTATTTAGGGTTGATGTATTGGGTGTTAGTGGCGTGTTTGGTACTGCGGCTGTAGTAGCACTTTTAGGTGTATTACAACCCAATAATACCATTACAAATAGAAAAGCTGAATAATAACGAATCATTAATTTACGTATTTATTTTAAAATTGTTTTTGGTTTCTTTTTTACATTTTTGAAGCCATAATTAATGCATTGTATGCATTGGCTATTTTTCCAGATTTTACAACATCGGCATATGATCTTACATCATCGCTATTACCACCAACAACAACTTTGCTTTTAATAGGTAAGCCAGAGTCCATAATTATTTGTTTAACCTGAGCAGCGCTTAATTTTGGGTAGTATGAACGAATTAAAGCAGCAACACCAGCTACAGCAGGCGCTGCCATTGATGTACCACCTTTTGTATCATACTCATTTTCTGGTGTAGTAGAATACACTTGTGCTCCTGGAGCAAACACATCAACATTTTTTTTACCGTAGTTAGAAAAACTAGCAAGTAAGTTTGAACCATATTTTGGTGCTAATGCACCTACTCTAATGTATGAGTTTGATATTTCAACGTAATTTACATTATCATCAGGAAAATTAGGTTCAGTATCAACATCTTTACTATCATTACCAGCTGCGTGTACAAAAACAACATCTTTTTTACTAGCGTAAGCTATGGCTTCACGTACTTTATCACTGTGCGGAGAAAAGCTTTTACCAAAACTACCATTAATTACCTTTGCACCGTTATCAACAGCATATCTTATAGCTAAAGCTACATCTTTATCATATTCATCACCGTTTGGTACAGCTCTAATACTCATAATTTCAACATTATTTGCAACACCGTTTGCACCTTTACCATTGTTACGTTCGGCAGCAATAATACCAGCTACGTGTGTACCGTGGCTTTCACTTTTTTTAACTGGTTTTACGTTTCCGTTGCCATACCCTTTTGTTGAAAAGTCATTAGGATCATCGCCAGTTAAACGACCTTTAAATTCTTTGTTTAAATTGTAGTTTAAACGTTCGTTAATACTTTCTAAACCGTTTGATAGTTCATCAATAGCATCAGGTAAAGACTCTAAACCGTTACTATACATAAATTTTGCTAATTGCACAGCCTGATTTAGTTTTTCATCTTCAGTTTTAATTGCATTAACGTCTTTTTTGGTGTAATCTTCTTTACCAAAATGAGCTTTAAAAACATCATGAGCACCTTTTACTTATGTTAATATTTGCTCATAGCGTGTTTTGCGCTCCATCCATTTAGGGTATTCAGCATCATATTCTGCTTGTGCCCTAGCATAATCTGGGTTTGATGTATCTCCACTGGCTAAAATTCTAACAAACTCTAACTGTTCATTGTAACCATCGCCTAAAAAGTTCCAGCCATGTACGTCATCAATATACCCATTTTTATCATCGTCAATACCGTTGTTTGGTATTTCATCTGTGTTAGTCCAAATAACGTCATCTAAATCTTCGTGGTCAATATCAATACCAGAATCTATAACAGCAACAATTACTTTTTGGCCTTTTTTGTTTTTAATTATTTCGGCATAGGCTTTATCAACACTCATACCAGGTATGGTATCTTTTACCAAATCTAAATGTCCCCAATTTTCTTTTTCAGCTTTTGTTAATTCAGAAACTTTTAAAGGGGTTGCATCAATATTTTCTATAGGAGTAGAAAGAATGTCTGCAGAGCCACAGCTAGATATAAGGAATGCAGAAAATGCCGAAGCAGTTAAAACTTTTAATGTTTTCATGTTTTAATTTTATTAATTGAATATTTCTTGTGTTGTGTAAATATTTTTGAGTCTTACACCTTTTTCGGTGTTTTTTACTGTAATAATTTGGTTGTGAGCATCATGTTCTAAAAACAAATAGTAGTTGTTTTTTGCTGCTATATTTAGGAATTTTTCTTTTTCGGTTAGTGTTAAAAGCGGCCTAGTATCATAGCCCATAACGTAGGGTAATGGTAAATGCCCAACGGTTGGTAGTAAATCGGCCATGAAACAAATGGTTTTTCCTTTGTAATTAATCATAGGAATCATTTGCTTATCAGTATGTCCGTTTGCAAAAAAAATATCAAAACCTAATGCTGAATTTTTTAATATGTCAGTTTCAGGAATATCAGTAAACTTTAAATGCCCACTTTCTTCAATAGGTATTATGTTTTCTTTTAAAAATGATGCTTTTTCGCGTGCATTGGGTTGTGTGGCCCATTGCCAATGGTCTTTATTACTCCAAAAATGTGCGTTTTTAAAGGCGGGTTTGTAACCGGTTTTATTATTATTCCATTCAATACATCCGCCAGAGTGATCAAAATGTAAGTGTGTTAAAAACACATCAGTTATATCATTTTTAGTAAAGCCGAGTTTATTTAATGACCCCTCTAGTGTGTGGTTGCCCCAAAGGTGGTAGTAGCCAAAAAATTTATCAGATTGCTTATTACCCATGCCTGTGTCAATTAAAATAAGCCTATTGCCATTTTCAATTAACAGGCAACGGGCAGTTAAGTCTATCATATTGTTAGCATCGGCAGGGTTTGTTTTTTGCCATAAAGATTTTGGTACCACGCCAAACATAGCACCACCATCTAGCTTAAAATTACCGGCATTTACTGGAAATAAGTTCATAGGTGGTAAAATTAAAAAAATCGCAACAAAAATTAAGTTTTGTTAAGAATATATTAAGAGAGTATTTTATAACTAATTGCTATAAAATGTATTTAAAAAGTTATTCTTTTTATAAAAAATACACTTAAAAACTCAAAACCAAAGGATTTATTTATATTAGTGAACTTAAAAGCGTTTTTATGTTAGAACTATCCGGAATTATAATTCTAGGAATTTTAGCCCAATGGTTTGCTTGGAAGCTTAAAATTCCTGCAATTTTACCATTAATATTAATTGGTTTATTTGTTGGGCCTATTGCTGCAGAGTTTATAAGTGATGATGGGTATAAATGGATTGAACCTATTTGGAATGGTAAAAAAGGTTTGTTCCCAGGCGAAGGGTTATATTATTTTGTATCATTAGCCATTAGTATTATTCTATTTGAAGGCGGCTTAACTTTAAAATTACGTGAAATTAAAAACACCACAGGTGTTATAACAAAGCTAATATCAATAGGCTCTTTAGTTACTTTTTTTGTAGGTGCAATTGCAGTACACTATCTTTTTAATTTAGATTATGAATTGTCGTTTCTCTTTTCAGCATTAATAATAGTTACCGGCCCTACAGTAATTACCCCTATTTTAAGAAACATTCCGTTAAAAAAAGATGTATCTACCGTTTTAAAATGGGAAGGTATTTTAATAGACCCTATAGGCGCTTTAGTAGCCGTAATTGTTTTTGAATTTATTTTTGTTGGTGGTGGCGGTGGTTTTACCAAAACAGCCTTAATTGAGTTTGGTAAAATTATACTTTTTGGTTGCACTTTTGGTTTTACATTTGCCCATGGTTTTCATTTTTTAGTAAAGAAAAAACTCATACCACATTATTTAATGAATGTATTTTCATTAGCAGCTGTATTAGGGTTATTTGTACTATCTGATACATTTGCGCATGAATCTGGTTTATTATCAGTAGTGGTAATGGGTATGGTTTTAGGTAATAAAAACGATTCTTATTTAAAAGAAATACTATACTTCAAAGAGTCATTAAGTGTGTTATTAATATCTGTACTTTTTATACTATTAGCCGCTAATATAGATTTTGAAAACTTAATGTTATTAGCCACTTGGAAAACCGCTGCACTATTTGCAGTAGTAGTGTTTATAATTAGGCCATTAGGCGTGTTTTTAAGCGCATACGGATCAAAATTAACTTTTAATGAAAAAATATTTATAAGTTGGGTTGGTCCGCGTGGTATTGTGGCAGCTGGTATTGCATCTCTTTTTGGCAGTAAATTAATGGCCGAAGATGTTGTTAATGCAAACTACCTTACTCCTTTAGTGTTTATGGTAGTACTTGGTACCGTACTTTTAAACGCAACTACAGCACGCTTTTTTGCAAAGTTAATAGGGGTGTTTTTAAAGAATTCTGATGGTATTTTAATTGTAGGTGCATCACCAGTAGCGCGTTTAATAGGTAAGTATTTAGTAGATAATAACAGGCATGTTGTATTAATAGATAGTAACCATAATAACGTTAGACAAGCTAAAGAAATGGGTTTAGAGGCTATTAATACAGATATTTATTCGGTGTCTCTTGAAGATAATATTGAGTTAAATGACGTTGGTTTTTTAATGGCTTTAACCGGAAGTGCCGATATTAACCATTATGCTATTAGCCGCTTTAGCGAACAATTTGGTGAAAACGGATCATTTAGGTTAATTACTGCTGAAGAAATGAATAACCCTGAAAACATGCCAAAAGAAGGCTTATTTTCTCAAACCGATGATTTTAATTCTTTAACAAACATAGCATTGCAATATCCGTTTATACATGAAATTGAAATAAAAGACAAAAATCACTATGAAGAACTTATTGAAATAACCAGTTCAAATGATGTTATGGTACCTTTATTAGTTAAAGATAATAAAGGCGTTTTAGAAATTATTTCGGCCATTAATAAATCTATGAAAATAGAAAAAGGCTTTCAACTAGTATATCTAGGAAAGCCTTTTTAAGTGTTTTTGTGGTGTAAAAAATTTACTAATCTGCTTTAAGCTGAAGGTTTGTAAATTCCTTACTAACAACTAGTGTGTTGTTTTCAAATTGTACATCATTAAAATCTACATATTCATTATCAACTTTAATTGATTTTACTTCAAAAGGAAGACCAATAAAGTTAATTTTATACGTATCATATGATGTATAGAATTGGCCTGTTTTATGAATTCTAATAATAAGTTTATCACTATTTCCTGCTAAGTTAAATTTCTTTAGGCTGTAGCGTCCTTTGGTATAATCATAACCATCATTTGCATCTTCAAAAATTTGAGAGTCTTCTTTACCATCTTTAAAATACACATCTAATGTTAATTGGTCAATATCTTTCTCACCAACATATTGTTGTACAGGGTATTTAGGTATTACGGCACCAGCTTTAACAAATAGTGGCATTTCATCTAAATCTGCATCAACCCACATTTCTTTTCCTCCAGAAACAATATCATTTGTCCAGTAGTTATACCATTCACCACGCGGAATATACATGCGCCTTCCTTTTGAGTTTGGCTCATTTATTGGGCATGCCAACATTTGATTTCCAAAAATAAACTCATCGGTTCTGTAATGTGTTTGAATATCTTCTTGGTCAAACAGCACCAATGATTTTAACATAGGCACGTTATTTTGATGGTACTGATAAAAGGTTGTGTATAAATAAGGAAGTAATTGATACCTAAGTTCTATAAATTTTCTAACCACATTGGTTATTTCAGTGCCAAATGTCCAAGGTTCTTGCTCGCCATGATCACCAGAAGAGTGTGTTCTACAAAACGGATGGAAAACGCCTAATTGAATCCAACGTGCATACAATTCGCCGTTTGGTTGTTCAGCAAAACCACCAATATCAGAACCAGCAAAAGAGAAACCAGAAAGGGCTAAACGTTGTGCTTGTATGTTTGCAATTTGTAGGTGTTCCCATGTGGCTACGTTATCACCCATCCAAGTTGAGGTATAACGTTGTGTACCAGAATAAGCTGAGCGTGTAATTACAAATGGGCGTTTTGGGTAATTAAAGCGCTTTAAACCATGGTATGTGGCTCTTGCCATTTGCATACCGTAAATATTATGTGCTTTTTGGTGTGAGCATGGGTTGCCATCATAATCGTGTCTTACATCAGGCGGAAATGATTTTCCAGGAACATCCATTACTGCGGGTTCGTTCATATCATTCCAAACACCTTTTACACCAATTTCAGAAACGAGTTCTTTAAATAAGCCTGCCCACCACTCGCGTACTTCGGGTCTTGTGTAGTCTGGGAAATAACATTCACCAGGCCAAACTTTACCTTTCATGTAAGGGCCATCTGCACGTTTACAGAAATAGTCTTTTTCTAAACCTTCACGAAATACATCGTATTCCATGTCTATTTTAATACCCGGATCTATTATTACAACCGTTTTAAAACCATCATCAGCTAATTCTTTAACCATACGTTTTGGCTCTGGAAAATACTCTTTACTCCAAGTAAAACAACGGAAACCTTCCATGTAATCTATATCTAAATATATGGCGTCACAAGGTATTTTTAGGTCTCTAAATTTTTGTGTTATTTCTTTAACTTGAGATTCTGGGTAGTAACTCCATTTACACTGGTGGTAACCTAATGCCCATAATGGTGGTAACTCTGGTGTACCGGTTAAATCTGTGTAGCTTACAACTACATCTTGCATATTAGGGCCGTAAAAGAAATAGTAATTCATTTCGCCACCAGAAGCCCAAAAGCTTGTTACGTTGCGTCTTTCTTGGCAAAAATCAAAATATGTTCTAAAAGTATTGTCAAAAAATATACCGTAAGATTTGTTGTTATGTAAACCGGTGTAAAACGGAATGGCTTTGTAAATAGGGTCTGTATTTTTACCAAATGCGTAAGAATCTGTTGCCCAATTTTCAAACCTTTTACCTTTAAGGTTTACGTGTTCTGGTTTATCACCTAAACCATAGTAACTTTCGCCTGTTTGGGATACCTTGCTCATTTTTACAATATCGCCACCTAATTCATAGCTTTCCTCCCAATGGAAACCTAATTCATCTTGACATATTATAGTGCCATCTTTAGCATCTAGTATTGATGTTCTTAAATCTACTTTATAAACATGGCAAATAAGTTTTGCGGTAGTTACAATGTATTTTTCATCATCTTCAGTAATTTCAAGATGGTTAAAACCACGGCTTGCATCTTCATCAATGGCATATGAGAAGTCTTTATTAAACTTTCCTACGGTAGAATATCTAAACCTTAAAACACTGTCTCTTAAAACGGTTAGTTGTAAAATAACATTGTTTGCGGTTTTAAAATGTAGTACGTCTACATCTTTTTTATAGTCTATAATATTTGAAGGGAATAAATCGCCTTTGTATTCTAATTCGGTATTAAGTATCATAAATAAAATCAGTTAGTTATGAGTAAACGAAATTACTAAAAGAATATAATTTAAAGCGTAGTTTTTTTTTAAAAAAACCACGCTTTTATTAAGTAAATATTAAATTATTGAAACTTAAATTAAGGATAATTAAAGTATCTATTAGTTTTTAATGCTAAATACAACCAGTCCTAATGGCGGAATGGTTATTTCTGCTGAAAAATCTTTACCATTCCAAGGGTTTTCTTTTATTGAAATGGCTCTTTTATTACTAACGCCACTACCACCAAAATTTGTGGCATCGGAGTTAAAAATTTCAACTAATTTACCTTTATTTGGTACCCCTATTTTATATTTTTTTCTAACGGAAGGTGTTAGGTTACATACTACAATAACATTGTTTTCTTGGTTATATCCTTTTCTTATGTATGATATTACTGAGTTTTCATAATCATCATAACTAATCCACTCAAAACCTTCGCCAGTAAACGGTTTTTCATATAGGGCTGGCGTTGTTTTGTAAAGTGTGTTTAGTGCTTTGAAATAGTTTTGTGTATTTTTATGAGGTTCAAATTCTAGTAAATTCCAGTCTAAACTTTCTTGAAAATTCCACTCATTATATTGCCCAAACTCGCCACCCATAAAGAGCAGTTTAGTTCCAGGGTGTGTAAACATGTAGCCGTAAAGTAGGCGTAAATTAGCAAAACGTTGCCACTCATCACCAGGCATTCTGCCTAAAATAGAGTTTTTACCATAAACAACTTCATCATGCGATAAAGGCAGCATAAAATTTTCAGTAAAGGCGTAAGCTAAGCTAAAAGTAATTTCGTTGTGGTGATATTTTCTGTAAACAGGATCTTTAGCAAAATATTCTAAAGTATCATGCATCCAACCCATCATCCATTTCATACCAAAGCCTAATCCGCCAAGGTTTGTTGGTTTTGAAACCATGGGAAATGCTGTAGATTCTTCGGCAATGGTTTGTACATCAGGAAACGTTTTGTAAACTTCTTTATTTAGTTCTTTTAAAAAGTCTATAACTGCTAAATTTTCTCTGCCACCGTATATGTTTGGTTCCCACTCGCCATCTTCTCTAGAATAATCTAAAAATAGCATAGATGCAACGGCATCTACACGTAAACCGTCGGCGTGGTATTGGTCTAACCAAAAAATGGCATTACTAATTAAGAACGATTTTACTTCGTTTCTTTCATAATTAAAAATTAAGCTTTTCCAGTCTGGGTGATAGCCTTTGCGCTTATCGGGGTGTTCGTATAGGTGTGATCCGTCAAAAAAGCCTAAACCGTGGGCATCTTCAGGGAAATGTGATGGCACCCAATCTAGAATAATACCAATATCATTTTGGTGAAGTTTATCAACTAAATATTTAAATTCTTCGGGGTAACCGTAACGAGATGTTGGTGCAAAATAGCCAGTTAATTGATAACCCCATGAAGGATCAAAAGGGTATTCCATTATTGGCATAAGTTCAACGTGTGTAAACCCCATATCTTTTACGTAATTAACCAATTCATCGGCTAATTCAAAATATGACAAGGAACGGTTTTCTTCGGTTTTTTTTCGCCATGAACCTAAGTGAACTTCATAAACTGAATATGGCGCATCTAAAGCATTGTGTTTTTTACGTTTTTTTAACCAATCTTGGTCTTTCCATTTGTAATTATCTTCCCAAATTACAGAGGCTGTTCTTGGTGGGTGTTCGCAACGTTTTGCGTACGGATCTGCTTTTTCAGTAATTACGCCATTATGGTGGCTATGAATTTTGTATTTGTATAAATTACCTTTACCAACAAAGGGTATAAAGCCTTCCCAAATACCGCTAGAATCCCATCTTACGTTAAGTTGATGTTCTTCATCTGTCCAGAAATTGAAATCGCCAATTACAGAAACCTGTTTAGCACTTGGTGCCCAAACAGCAAAATAAGTACCTTGTATACCATCAACGGTTACAGTGTGTGCGCCAAACTTTTCATAAAGGCGGTAGTGTTTACCGGCTTTAAATAGGTTGATATCAAAATCTGTAAATAAACTGTACGCTTTTACATGTGCCATAAATTATAATGTGAACCCTCTAGGAATGGTTACGCCTTTTTTAATTACTACTATACCGTCTTTAATAAAGTAGGTATCTGTTTCTGTGTCTTCTAGATGGTTACCACCGTTAATTCTAACATCATCACCAATTCTACAATTTTTATCTACAATGGCATTTTTAATAAAACAACGTTCGCCAATACCTAAAAGAATATCAATTTTATCTTCTTCAATTTTTTCTAGCGTTTCGTATCTATCAGACCCCATCATGTAGGTGTTAATAATGGTTGAATCTTTACCAATTCTTGAACGAATACCTATAACTGATTTTTCAATTTTTGCGGCGTTTATAATGCATCCTTCAGCAATTACAGCTTTTTCTAAAGTTGTGCCTGCTATTTTTGTTGTTGGTAGCATGCGTGCTCTTGTGTAAATGCGTCGACTTTTATCATATAAATCAAAGGCAGGAATATCTTCAGTTAAACCAATATTTGCTTCAAAGAATGATTCAATAGTTCCAATATCTGTCCAGTAACCTTCATATTGGTAGCTAACAGTTTTATGATTTTCTATACTTTGAGGTATAATTTCTTTCCCAAAATCAATAGTATCAGGGTTTTCCATTAATTTAACAAGAAGTTCTCTGTTAAAAATATAAATACCCATTGATGCTAAATAATTACGGCCTTGGTTTTTCATGTCGTCACTTACTTCTGATACCCAATCAGGAAGTAAACTAGCATCTGGTTTTTCAATAAACGAGGTTACAACGTTTTCTTCGTTAGCTTTCATAATACCAAAACCAGGCGCATCTTTTGCACTAACAGGAATGGTTGCAATAGATATTTCGGCTTTACTTTTTTTATGAGCTTTTACCATTTCATCATAATCCATTTGGTAAAGCTGATCTCCAGAAAGTATTAAAAAATAATCAAAATCATGTCTAACAAAGTGATGCATGCTTTGGCGAACAGCATCGGCGGTACCCTGAAACCAAGTTTTATTTTGTGGTGTTTGTTCTGCTGCTAAAACATCAACAAAAGCACTACTAAAAAAACTAAAATGGTAGGTGTTTTTTATGTGCCTGTTTAACGAGGCCGAATTAAATTGTGTTAAAACAAACATGCGTTTTATGTCTGAATTAATACAGTTTGAAATAGGAATATCTACCAATCTATATTTACCTGCAATTGGCACTGCGGGTTTTGATCTGTCTTTAGTTAGTGGATATAGTCTAGAGCCTTGGCCGCCACCTAAAATTATGGCTAAAACTTTGTCGTTAATCATTTACTGGTTGTTTAATTGATTTATAAAGGGTTATATATGTAATAGCAGATTTATTCCAAGAATGATCAATAGTCATTATTTGTTTTTGAAGTGCGCTAAAGGTTTTAGTGTCTTTGTATAACTCTATAGCTCTATTAACAGCGTGCACTACACTTGCAGCGGTTATTTCTCTGTGGCAAATACCAAAACCATTAGGTTCATCAATATCTGTAACGGTATCTTTGAGCCCGCCAACGCTTCTAACAATTGGTATGGTACCGTATCTTAATGCGTACATTTGATTTAAACCACAAGGCTCAACGCGTGATGGCATTAGTAAAAAATCAGCACCAGCATAAATGTTATGCGATAAGGCTTCGTCATACCCAATAAAGGCGTTGTATAAACCTTTAAAGTTTAATAAATCTTTTAAAGGTTCTTCAATATCACTATTGCCTGATCCTAAAAGTAAAATAGAGGCATTTTTTGTATTGAGAATTGTTTTAAAAGCTTCTGGAAATAAATCGGCTCCTTTTTCTAAAACAAGTCTTCCTATGAAGGCAAAAAGTGGTTTTTTAGCATCTAAGTTAAATTTTTTACATAAGTATGCTTTATTGGCAACTTTACCCGTATTTATAGTTTTTGTGTTATAATTTTCTTGTATGAATGGGTCTGTCTCCGGATTCCAAACATTTACATCAATACCATTTAAAACACCCACACATTTTGGGGCTTCACTACTTAATAAATTTTCTAAACCATTAGCAGATTTTTTAAGCTCTTCCATGTAACTTGGTGATACCGTTGTAACTCTCCAAGCACATTTAATGGCTGCGGCTAAGGGGTTTATAGAGCCACCCCAATCTAACAATCCAACATTATCAAAATTAAATTCTGGAATTAGGTTTACCTTATCATGCGAAAACCAACCTTGGTATTGTGCATTGTGTATAGTAAATATACTGGGCGTATTTTTAAAAGCAGCATATTGTTTGCATTGCTGCATCATAAAGGGTGTTAACCCTGTGTGATGATCATGACAATGTATAATATCTGGCAAATCATTCCATGTTGTTAACCAGTTTAGTGCTGCAATTTGAAAGGCTAAAAACCGTTCTGTATCTTCATTTGAGTACACATAATCTTTAAAAATTAATTCTGGCACATCAATAAAATAAACATTAAAGTCCAGCACGTCCTTATTAAGCATTAAAACGTTAAACTCTAGTGTTTCATTGGCAAGTGTGAGTGTATCACTGTAAATTTTATTAAAATTATGGGCTTTGGTAAATTTATTGTCATAATAAGGCATTATAACATGCGAAGAAATACCAGCGTTATTTTGATATTTTGGTAAGGCACCAACAACATCGGCCAAACCACCAACTTTGGCTACCGGATAGCATTCTGCACTAATATGTATTACTGTCATATTAAACTTTCATATGTTATAAACATACAAAAATATTGTTAATAACTTTGTTGAAATCTCATTTTTGAGAAAAAAAAAGCATTATTGAGGATATTTGATTTTTTCGTTAAAGAAATTTAACAAATACCTTTATTTTTCTTTAATATTCTATAAAATTCAACAAAGTCTTCCGGTAGGTACTATTATGTTTTTAGTGCTTAAAAAACTTATTTGTTGGCTAGTATTTTATTAATCGTTAAGTTTTAAAACGGCCATAAAAGCTTGTTGTGGAATTTCAACGTTACCAACTTGCCTCATACGTTTTTTACCTTTTTTCTGTTTTTCTAAAAGTTTACGCTTACGCGAAATATCACCACCGTAACATTTAGCTGTTACATCTTTACGAAGTGCTTTAATAGTTTCTCTTGAAATAATTTTAGCGCCAATGGCCGCTTGAATTGGAATATCAAATTGCTGACGCGGAATTAATTCTTTAAGTTTTTCGCACATTTTTTTACCAATAGTTTGTGCATTATCTGCGTGAATTAATGCCGAAAGCGCATCAACCGTTTGTGCGTTTAATAAAATATCAACACGTACAAGTTTTGATGGTTTCATGCCAATTGGATGATAATCAAAAGAAGCATATCCTTTTGAAACGGTTTTTAATCTATCGTAAAAATCAAAAACTATTTCGGCTAGAGGCATATCAAAATTAAGTTCTACACGTTCGGTAGTTAAATAGGTTTGGTTAGTAATTTGCCCACGTTTTTCTATACAAAGGCTCATTACATTACCAACAAAATCGGCTTTAGTTATTATGGTTGCTTTAATATAAGGTTCTTCAACACGGTCTAGGGTTGAAGGATCGGGTAAATCACTTGGGTTGTTTACAATAATAATATCGTCTGGTTGTTTTTTGGTGTAAGCGTGGTATGATACGTTGGGAACGGTTGTAATTACCGTCATGTCAAACTCACGTTCAAGGCGTTCTTGAATAATTTCCATATGAAGCATGCCTAAAAAACCACAACGGAAACCAAAGCCTAAAGCGGCTGAACTTTCAGGAGCAAAAATTAATGAGGCATCATTTAACTGAAGTTTTTCCATTGAAGCTCTTAGCTCTTCATAATCTTCAGTATCAACGGGGTAAATACCAGCAAAAACCATTGGTTTTACATCTTCAAAACCAGAAATGGCATTTTTTGTTGGTTCTTTAGAATCGGTAATAGTATCACCAACTTTAACTTCGCGTGCATCTTTTATGCCGGTAATAAGGTAACCAACATCGCCTGCTTTAATTTCTTTTTTTGGTAATTGTTTAAGTTTTAGGGTACCAACTTCATCAGCAAAATACTTTTTATTGGTAGCAATAAATTTTATTTCTTGCCCTTTTTTTATAGAGCCATTAATAACCCTAAAGTAGGTTTCTACGCCTCTAAAGGGGTTGTAAACAGAATCAAAAATTAAAGCCTGTAAAGGCTCATCTGGGTTTCCTTTTGGTGCAGGAATACGATTAATAACCGCAGCTAAAACGTTTTCAATACCAAAACCAGTTTTACCACTGGCGTGTATAACATCTTCGGGGTCGCAGCCCAATAAATCTACAATATCATCGGTAACTTCTTCTGGGTTAGCACTTGGTAAATCTACTTTGTTAAGTACAGGAATAATTTCTAAATCATTTTCAAGCGCTAAATACAAGTTAGAAATTGTTTGAGCTTGTATGCTTTGTGCAGCGTCTACAATAAGTAAAGCGCCTTCGCAGGCAGCAATTGAGCGCGATACTTCGTAACTAAAATCTACGTGACCAGGTGTGTCAATTAAGTTAAGCACGTATTTTTCGCCATTAAATTCATAATCCATTTGAATAGCATGACTTTTAATGGTAATACCACGCTCGCGCTCTAAATCCATACTATCTAGTAACTGATCTTGTTTTTCTCTATCAGTTACAGAGCCTGTAAAATCTAATAAGCGGTCTGCTAGTGTGCTTTTACCGTGATCTATATGTGCTATAATGCAAAAGTTTCTAATGTTTTTCATGCTTGTTACTCGGTTATCGAGATTTAAGTGAATTGAGGTTTACCTCAAAATTAAAATTTGTTTTCTAGTAAACTATCTGTGGTGCAATACCTAGCTGATTATTTCAAATTACTAGAGGCGCAAAGATACTCTATTTAATCAAAGATAAAACTATTATTTTGTAGCAACAATTTACGGCTAGTTTACCCGTTTGTTTTTGTGAAATTTCAATATTATTTACTTTAAAATTAACCTGTTACTCATTTTTTTATTCTGCCATTAAAGTACCGCAAATGCCAAGGCTAACAATTACATAAACAGCAGCAATTATAAATAGTACTGTGGCTGCTTTTTTGCTTTTTCGCCTTACTAAAAAGCCTATAAGTGTTAAAAAAACGGCTGGCCCAAACATAATGGCGAGTATTAAATAAATAATACCATCAAAATTAGCTTCAAGAAAAAATGTAGTCATTCAAAAAAAAAATTAAAGCTAAAAAGTTAGCTGGTTTCTAAGTGTTTGTAAACGTTGTTTTTTATCATCTCTATAAAACAAATTCATGGTTTCAAAAGGAATAATTTTATTGTCTTTATTAACAATATGCACGCATGATTTTTTTATGGCGCGTACATCAAAGTTATAAGCATCAATAAATTGCATTATAATGATACGAAATAAATTATCATATCCTAAATTAGGCGCATCAATATTTGGTAAGCAGCACATTATGCTTTTTAAATTTTCTTCGGCCACTTCAACCGAATTTCCTGTGCTAAAAAGCTCAATCATTTTACCATGTAACTGTTCATCTTGCTCATAAATAATGGTGTTTTTGCTATTGTCTAACAAATCGTTTGGGTTAATATAGCGTGTTAACGGAAACACCTGGCCATTAAGCTTTAAGGCATAACCCATAACCAATGCATCTGGGTTACAGGGTACCGGCAATAAATCATCAGATGTAAAAATATTGGTTTGCTCCATGATGTTTCTGCGTACTTCGGTAAGTGTCATTCTATCAGTTTCGGGGTTAAAATTATCTAATCTGCCGGCAATTTGTGTGGGCTGAAATGTAACACCTCGTACACATTTTTGTTTTAGGGCATAATCTATAATTTTACCAATTTCGTGGTCGTTTAAGCCTTTTTGAAGCGTAACTACTAAGGTTGTAGATAGGTTTAATTTATTTAAATTATGTAAAGCCTGTTTCCGTACTTCATTCAAATTAGCACCTCGTAATTCTTGCAATACGCTATTCTCAAACGAATCAAACTGTAAATAAATTTCAAAATCTGGCGCATAGGTTTTAAGTTTTTCAGCAAAAGCAACATCTTTAGCTATTTTTATACCGTTGGTATTAAGCATTAAATGCCTAATGGGTAGAGATTTGGCATAATCTAGAATTTCCCAAAATTGTGGATGAATAGTAGGTTCGCCACCCGAAATTTGTACCACATCAGGCTCTTTTTCATTTTTAACAATAGTATCAAGCATTTGTTTTACCTCATCTAAAGTACGATGTCTTCCGTAAGTAGGCGAGGAGCCCGCATAACACGTAGGGCAGGTTAAATTACACCTATCAGTAACCTCAATAACCGTTAAACACGAGTGTTGTTCATGGTCTGGGCACAAGCCGCAATCATAAGGGCAACCATAATGCGTTTTGGTATTAAAGGTGTATGGTGTTTCGCTAGGTTTATTGTAGTTTCTTATGTTTTTATAATAATCAATATCATCAGCAATTAGTACTTTAGAGTTTCCGTGTTCTTTGCAATATTTTAGCATATACACTTTGTTGTTTTCAAAAACAATTTTGGCATCAACACGCTTTAAACATTCAGGGCAAAGGCTTAAAGTATAGTCGTAATAGGTATATTTTCTAACAGGCATATTTAATGTTTTAATTTGGGCGTTACCACAAGGGTCAGGCTTTCGGCAGTCGCTCTCTCCTTCGTCGAGGAGCTTCAACAAATGCCTCAATCCTTAACGCAGAGGTATTTACTAATTAAGTAGGAGGTTTCAGCTTTTCGTTATTTAAAGAGCATTAATATAGATACCGTGAGAAGCCCACAAATCATTACTGTGCTAGTCCAATAAAACATTCTAGTGCCCCATTGATTAAACATTTTTTTACCATATAACTTTTTCACATAACCATTAGTAAACTTCCAATAAAGAAGTGTAATAAATAAAAAGAGTACAAGAGCAATAATAATCATTAATATATTCTTCATTAGTTTATGGTGTTTGTTTTGTAAAAGATACTAAAGTTTTTCTGTAATAAAGCATACAAATTATGCATAATATTTGAATGCTGCTTAAACCAAAAATGTAAAAAACGTTGGGTTTTAAAAATTCAATAAAAAATCTAAAGGCAAAATACAGTATCATAAACCATTTAAAAACAGCACCATTTTTAAGTAAGCTTCGTTTTTTACCATATTTTAAAAAGAAAAACAGTAGTGCCAAAAACACAAGTTCATATAATGCTGTTGGGTGGCGTAAAACACCATCGCCTAAATCCATACCCATAAAAAAGGCTGTTTTTTTACCATAGGTAAACTCATTAATACCCGATAAAAAACAGCCAATACGCCCAATAAAAATACCTAAAATTATGGGCAGCGTAAACAAATCGCCAGAAGATTGTGTTTCGCCAATACACTTTTTAGCAAGCTCAACACCCAATAAACCACCAAACAAACCGCCCATAATGGTTTTTGCATTTAAAAGCTGAATGCTATTTTCTTTAGTGAATTCAACTAACGGATTTTCTAAAACACCCATTAACCTAGAGCCAATTAAAGCACCTAAAGCAGCACCTAAAATAATTGTTAGCCTGTTGTTTGATGAAATAGCATCAGTACTTTTCCGTCTTAAATACACATAATACCTAAATCCAATAAAGAATGCTAAATATTCTAAAACCAAATGAATATTAATATTATAACCAAATAATTGAGGCTCAAAAGGTATTTGCAAGGTGTCTATTTTTTATAAATATAAAGCTTTCAACAAAAAACAGTAATTTTGCAACTTCAAATAATTGTATGGTAAAAATAGATAACATAGAACTGCCAGATTTTCCGTTGCTTTTAGCACCCATGGAAGATGTTAGTGATCCGCCTTTTCGTGCATTGTGTAAAGAGCAAGGAGCCGATGTTGTTTACACCGAGTTTGTATCTAGCGAAGGTTTAATACGTAATGCTGCTAAAAGTGTTATGAAACTAGATATTTATGAAAAAGAAAGGCCCGTAGGTATTCAAATCTTTGGAGCTAATCTAGATAGCATGCTTCAAACCATTGATATTGTAGAAAAATCTAAACCAGATATTATTGATATTAATTTTGGGTGCCCAGTAAAAAAAGTAGTTAGTAAAGGTGCAGGTGCAGGTATTTTAAAAGATATCTGCCTTATGGAAAAGCTTACTGCCGAAATGGTAAAACGCACCAATTTACCTATTACAGTAAAAACCCGTTTAGGTTGGGACCACGATTCTATACGAATTGTTGAGGTGGCCGAAAGGTTGCAAGATGTGGGTTGTAAAGCCATTTCTATTCATGGGCGCACTAGGGCTCAAATGTACAAAGGGAATGCCGATTGGAAACCTATTGCAGCCGTAAAAAATAACCCAAGAATGCATATTCCGGTGTTTGGAAATGGCGATGTAGATTCGCCTGAAAAAGCTGCCGAAATGCGTGATAGTTACGGTTTAGATGGCGCCATGATTGGGCGTGCAAGCATTGGAAACCCGTGGTTTTTTAAACAAGTAAAGCACTATTTTAAAACAGGCACATATTTACCGCCTATTTCTTTAGAAGAACGTGTTGAAGCAGCGCGCCGCCACTTACAAATGTCTATTGATTGGAAAGGTGAAACTTTAGGAGTTTTTGAAACCAGACGCCATTATACCAACTATTTTAAAGGTATTCCGCATTTTAAGGAATACCGCACAAAAATGGTTACAAGTGATAAACCTGAAGATGTTTTTGCAACCTTTGATGAAGTTTTAGATAAGTTTTCAGGATATGAATTTACCGTTTAACTGCTTGTTAATTTCAATATGAAATCACATATAAAAATAACATATTGTACACAGTGCCAATGGTTGTTACGTGCCACTTGGATGTCTCAAGAATTACTTACCACTTTTAAAGATGATATTGATGCATTAACATTAATACCCGGCACAGGTGGTATTTTTGAAGTATATGCCAATGATGAAAAAATTTGGTCTCGTAAAGAAATGAATGGGTTTCCAGAAATTACTAAACTAAAACAATTGGTTAGAGATGTTATTGCACCCAATAAAAGTTTAGGGCATATTGATAGGAAGCATTCTTAAAACAATGATATTACACAATAACAAAATTTTAAACTAAATAGTTTTAATTAAGCTTTTTGTAATTCTTGCTGAAGCTATTTTTGATGCCACAA
Organism: Seonamhaeicola algicola; assembly: GCF_007997385.1. Taxonomy (GTDB): domain Bacteria; phylum Bacteroidota; class Bacteroidia; order Flavobacteriales; family Flavobacteriaceae; genus Seonamhaeicola; species Seonamhaeicola algicola. Next base: position 307,633 of record NZ_VOSC01000012.1, on the reverse strand, counting down.
TACCTAAAACAGATATAGTTACAAATACTAAAATTAAGTTTGTAAATTTAATTTTTGTAGGATACACTAATGTTGGTGTAATGTAAACCTTTAAAAAATCAGGTCCGTATGTTTGGTTTACAATTAAAATTAAGCCTAAAATTACACCTACAAATCCGCCAACTATACTCATTAGGCTACCTTGATAGAAAAATATTTTTTTAATATCTTTTAAACTTACACCCATATTAAATAAAGTACTTAAACTTTGTTTTTTGTCTAACATCATCATTATTAATGAGCCAATTACGTTAAAAAAGGCTATTATTAAAACAAGTGTAAAAATAAGGTAAACTGCTAAATATTCTGTGTTTAACATTTTATACAGCGCGTCATTTAATTGTGCCCTGTTTTTAAGTATTACTTTATTACCTAAAATGTTTTGTATTTTTTGTGCAGTATTTTCAACGTTGGCATTTGTTATTAATTTAAATTCTAATGCTGTAATTTGGTTAGCCTTGTAGCTTAAAAGTTTGGTAACCAGGTTTGTAGGAGCAAAAATGTAATTATCGTTTAGTTTTTCATTTATATAAAAAACACCCACGTTTGTAGCTTTTACAGTATTAAAAGCATTGGTTGTTGAGGTAATTTGTTTTTTGCCTGGTTTTGGTACGTAAATATTTATAGGTTTGGTATAATCTAAAACACCAATTGATAGGGTGTTGGCAATACCCCAACCACAAACTATTTGGTTGCTATTTTGTTCTAGCCAGTTACCATAATCTATTTGAGATTCTATATCAACAACTTGGTTATAAAAAGCATCAACACCTTTAACTGTTGCTAAAGTTTTTTTTGCTTCAGAAGTAATTAAAACACGTTCTTCAACAATTTTTGAAAATTGCGCAATTTCATCTAAAGCATTAAGCTGTTCAATATCATTATCTGTTAAAAAAAATGTTTTGCCTTTGGTGGCTTGGGCTTTTAGGTCAGGGTCAACAATATTAGTGAAATCTAAAGTAAAATCTTTTAAACCAGCAAAACCTGATAATACTATAAATAATGATGCCGAACCTAAAATAACACCAAAAAGTGCAAAATAAGTAATAAAATTTATAGCATTGTTTGTGCTTTTAGAGCGCAGGTAACGTTTGGCAATGTATAAGGATATATTCAATTAAGATTTTTTTCTTTTATCCAGTAAATCAGGGTTATTAATTGGGTTTTCTAAGCCTTTTAATGAGCGTTCAATACCGTCAATATATTCCAAAGAATCATCTAAATAAAAATTAAGTTCAGGCATTCTGCGTAATTGGTTTTTTGTACGTTGTGCCAATTCGTGCTTTATAAAAGCAGTATTGGTTTTTATGCCTTGCACAAGTTCTTTGGCTTTGTTGTTAGGAAAAATACTTAAATACACCTTAGCTATTGATAAATCTACCGTTACAGATACTTTTGTAACTGAAATTAACACCCCTTGTAAACCACCTTGTGTTGCGGCTCTTTGTAACACATCAACTAAATCTTTTTGAAGTACTGATGCTATTTTTTTCTGTCTTTGACTCTCTTCCACGTGTTATCTTTTTTAAACCAAAAACTGGTTATATTCTGCAAAAATAAAGGTTATTTAAACATAATAATGCTTTTTAATTTACAATTTTTGTACCTTTCTTTAAAAGTAATATATGAATAAAATAGAACATATTGGTATAGCTGTTAAAAATTTAGATGATGCTAACACATTGTTTTCAAAATTATTTGCAAAACCGCACTATAAAATTGAAACTGTTGAAACTGAAGGTGTAAAAACCTCGTTTTTTAAAGTAGGCAAAAACAAGATAGAATTACTTGAAGCTACCAAACCCAATAGCCCAATAGCAAAGTTTATTGAAAAAAAGGGAGAAGGCATTCACCACATAGCCTTTGATGTTGATAATATTGAAGCTGAAATAAAACGTTTAAAAAAAGAAGGGTTTACAGTTTTAAACGATGTGCCAAAATTAGGAGCCGATAATAAAAAAGTAGCTTTTTTACACCCAAAAAGTACTAGCGGTGTTTTAATTGAGCTTTGCGAAACAATAAAGGATTAATTTTTCTTGTAGAGTTTTAAAATAAGTAGTAATATTGCACTCTCTTTTTAAAAAGAGTATAATTAGCGTAAAGCTAATGGGTCCTATAACTCAGTTGGTTAGAGTATCTGACTCATAATCAGAAAGTCCCTGGTTCGAGCCCAGGTGGGACCACTTTCATAGATTGTAAAGCCTTGTAAACATTGAGTTTATGAGGCTTTTTTGTTTCTAGGGGACGAATGAGGGGACGATTATTTTAATAGAAAAAGAAAATGTATTTTTACGTTAAATAAATATTTTAATGAAAAAAGTAATTGCAAAACCATTCTTGAAATGGGCTGGAGGAAAAACTCAATTAATTGAACAGATTGAAAATCAATTACCTAAAAATATATTTGAAAGCAGTTTTACATATATAGAACCATTTGTTGGAAGTGGAGCAGTTTTATTTTGGATGCTAGAACAATTTCCTAATATGGAAAATGCAGTTATAAACGACATAAACACAGACTTAACAAATTGTTATATTTCTATAAAAGAAGATGTTGAAAAATTAATAAATACCCTTTCAAATTGGCAAACGGAATTTTATCTTTTATCTCATAATGATACAGAGAAAAAAGAATATTATTATGAAAAAAGAACACTTTTCAATTCGAGAACTTCAAATCAAATAACACAAAGTGCTTTGTTTATTTTCTTAAACAGAACCTGTTTTAATGGACTTTTTCGGGTAAACCGTAAAAACGAATTTAACGTTCCAATCGGTAGCTATAAAAAACCTTTAATTTGTAATAAAGAAAATTTAAGAGCGGTCTCTAAAGTACTTCAAAGAGTAGTAATTTTAAATGGAGATTATTCAGAAACATTAAATTTAGCAACAGATAACACCTTTTTCTATTTTGATCCACCATACAAACCATTAAGCGAAACTTCAAGTTTTAATTCTTATGCAAAAGACGAGTTTAATGATTCAGAACAAGTGCGTTTAAGAGATTTTTGCACACAATTAGACGACTTGAATCATAAATGGATTTTAAGTAATTCAGATGTTAAAGGGAAAAATCCTAACGACAATTTTTTTGATGATTTATATTCAGACTTTAATATTCACAGAGTAAATGCACGCAGAAGTATTAACGCAAATCCAAGCAAAAGAGGAAAATTAACAGAACTACTAATCACTAACAACAATAGAGAGTATGCCCAAATCGTTTGATGAATTTTTATCACAATTAAGTACAACAAATTCAACACTTGATTTTTTTGTTGATTTTGAAAAAATCACAAAAAATGTTGATTCAATATCAATAAAGTTAAATCAATTAAACTATCTAATTGGTAAAGAAAATTTGAAAGAAGCGGTTAAAAAACTCTTTCAAGAGAACAATAGTTGTTTTTCAGTTCTAAACATCATTATTGCAGTAAGAGACAATAGATCAGTTTTAGATGATGACGGAAACTTAAAAGAACTAAACAGTTATTTTGAAACTTCGGAATCAGTTTATGAATTTATAATGAAAACAGGTCTTGCAGACGTCCTAAAAAATAAGCAGATAAAAAACTTAGTAGATTACGTTTTTGGAATTGAGGTTGGACTTGATACTAATGCTCGTAAAAACAGAGGTGGTAAAAATATGGAAAAGGCTATCTCAAAAAAATTCAATAAAAATGGGGTTCCATTTGAAACAGAAGTAAAGCATACTACATTTCCAGAACTTATACATTTTGGTAAAGATGTAAAAAGATTTGATTTTGTCATTAAAACTAGAAAAAACACCTATTTGATAGAAACAAACTTTTATAATGGAGGTGGTTCAAAACTTAACGAAGTGGCAAGGTCATACACAGATTTAGCACCCAAAATTAATCAATATGACAAATTTGAGTTTGTTTGGATAACTGACGGTCAAGGATGGTTTTCTGCAAAAAACAAATTACAAGAAGCATTTACGCATATTCCACACGTTTATAATTTAAAAACATTATCTGATTTTATAGAGAAAATCAAAAAAGAATTATAAACATTGTTAAAACCATACTACAAATCAACTGATAAAAAATTCTGTCTATTAAAAGGAGATTCTATGGAATTACTGCCAAAAATCAATCATAAGTTTGATATGGTTTTTGCTGATCCACCATATTTTTTATCAAATAATGGTTTGTCAATACAAAGCGGTAAAATCGTTTCAGTAAACAAGGGTAAATGGGATAAATCACTTGGGACAGAGCATATAAACAAATTCAATAGACAATGGCTTTCATTAGTAAGAGAAAAAATGAAAGAAGATGCTACAATTTGGATTAGTGGTACAATGCATAACATTTTTAGTGTAGGACAGCTTTTAACAGAATTAGATTTTAAAATATTAAATATAGTTACTTGGCAAAAGTCAAATCCACCACCAAACTTTTCTTGTAGATATTTCACCCATTCGACTGAACAAATAATTTGGGCAAGAAAAAACGAGAAAACACCTCATTATTTCAACTATGAATTAATGAAACAACTTAACGGGGATAAACAGATGAAAGATGTTTGGAAACTTCCTGCAATAGCTCCTTGGGAAAAAAGTTGTACAAAACATCCAACGCAAAAACCTTTATCAGTTTTAACACGTTTAATTTTAGCATCTACAAAACCAAATGCTTGGATTTTAGATCCATTTGCTGGAAGTAGCACAACAGGTATTGCGGCAAATTTATCAAATAGACGTTTTTTAGGAATAGACCAAGAACAAGAGTATTTGGAAATTAGTAAAAATCGAAAACTTGAAATTGAAAACCCGAAAATAGCCTCTAAATACAGACAAAAGTTACAAGGTTTCAATAATCAAAAAGAATTAGATTTATTTTTAGCCAAAGAACCGGAAGCTGAATATGTATCAGAATTAACACTTAACTAATTTTTTAAAACAGCATTGTTTTTATCATCTAATCTTTTGTAAAGAGGTAAAGTCTGTCTATTCAAATCAATCATTTTTACATTGATAACAGGGTTTTTTCTGTCTGTGTTTTTTAACTCCTTAAGAATAGCTCCCATGCGTTTAAATTGGTCTGTAAATTCAACTGTACTGTAAAAATCGGTGTAAAGCTCAGAAACACGTTTTGAGCAGTTCCAAACTTGACATTTAAAGCCGTCATCGTTTTTTGTTACGTACTTAGTAACATAAGAAGCTATTGACCTAATATTGTTTGAGTTTAATTGTTTGACATCAAAAGCGGAAGAGGGTCTATAGTCTTTTTTCCTTGGTTCTATGCCGTTTTTTAATTGTAAATCAATCCAATAATTCCACCATTTTTCAATTTTCCAATATTTATTGGTTATCATGTGGAAGTGAACATTGCCCTTAAAGATATCATTCTTAGTTTGGCGTTCTGCAACCCAAACATATTGAAAATCGTCGCTACGCTTTTTGGCATTATCGATAAACTTTCTAAGCAGATTAATGGCTTCATCATCACTTACCTTGTTTAAAAAGGTAAGTGTGACAAAACTCAATCGTTTATAACATCTAGCAAAACAGGTAATCTTTTTTCGAATTTTTCTTTTCGAACGCACAGACAAGAAGCGTTCTTTTCGCTCCTTGTCTTTACTTTCCTTTTTTTTTGCCTTAGTACTTTTTTTAGGCTTTTGCTTTTTTCGCTGTAAAGCCGAGCCTGTAAATTCATTTTCGGGAATTTTGCCGAATGGCTTAACCGTAAATGCTACGCTTGAACCATATGTATTTTTAACTATCATAATCTGAATCGTTGCACATTAATTAAAACCATTAAAAGGTTATTTATTAAAGGTTTTTTTTAAAGGTTCTAACAAGGTGTGCTATTGAAGGTTTTTAGTTTTAAAGGTTAAAAAAAAGAAAGACTATTAAGTTAGGTACGGCGGTACGAAATCGCCCTTTTTAATTTGTTTCATAAAGTTCCCCTCTCTTCGGTTGTAAACGTTCATATATTTCCAAGTAGGATGCTTTTTATCCAAGAACATTGAAAAACCGTTTAACTTATGAACGTAAGTCCATTTTTTAGGCTTTGTTTGATTTTCGAAGAATACTATAACGGAGTAATCATTTTTCTTTTTTAACATGATTGACCCCCTCTCTTTAAAGTGGTTTTAACCTCAGTTAACGCCTCGTTAATATCTTCCAATCGGTATAGCACACGATTACCAATACGCAAGGCTCGAATAATCCCTGTTTTAGTCCACTCGTTAAGAGTTGGTAAGGAGATACAAAGTGTTTTAGCAGTTTCTTCTCTAGAGAATAGAGATATAATTTTTTTGTTTGGAGAGATTTGCTCCTTGACAGCATTAACTACTGTTTCATGTAATACATTTTTAATCGCTTGTTCTAAATCTGCGATTTTGAAATTGTTGATTTGGATGTTTTCCATATTTAATTTTATTTAATTATTAATATGGTGCAAACATCCTATTTTAAGGAGCTGTGGTATTATTTCTGTGGTACCACAATTTTTACGTGAGGTTTTTAATTTCCTTGTTTATTTTGTTTTGAATTGATTCAAATGTTTTGTTTTCAAATAGTTCTAAAAGTTTTTCTAAATTTTCGGTACTTCTCAGGTTATTTTTGCCACCTTGTAAAATAGACAGATTCCTTCTGATATTTTCTGAGCCAATATTTAAAATTTGACCAAGGACTTTTGCTGTATGCTCTTTAGTAAAATCTCTTAAATCTAAACCTAAAAAATGAAGTGCTAATAGCTTTTGGTCATTGTTCAAGTTTGAAAAATTAGATTTCTTGGTGGGTTTGACTTCTAATTCTTGGAGCCATTTATAGTACTCGGCAAATAAAACAGCTTCTTCGATTTCATTTGCAAACGCAGGGTCATTTTTCATTTCAGGGTCATATTTAAACATTCCCTCATATTCATCATCTAATAAATAACGATTGAAGACTGAATTGAAAAATACTGGATTTCCCATTTCCATTAAATCAAACACACTATTAGTTTCATTAGCAAAATTTAATTCTCCCATAAAATTCGGGTCTTTATCAATTTGACTTGTAAACGCTTGTATTTGATTGATTTCATTCTCGATTAAGTACTTCTTGTTTTTTACAGTTTCTAATCTTTTTTTAAATTTTTCAATAAAATGGTTTTCAGAATGTGTGTTCATTAGTTAAAAAATGGGTGCGTTAATAATTTGTCTGCGTTTTCTTTTTGAGTAACTCTAATGTATTGCAAAAATGAACGCTCTGTTTTATGACCTGTTATTTTCATAATAGAAATTGTAGGCACTTCGGCAAGATATAAATTTGTAGCAAAACTACGTCGAGCAGTATGAGTAGAAACCAACTTATATTTTGATACAGGTTTCTTTTCAACTTTCCCTCCTTTAGTTATTGAGGTTTCAACTTTTTCCTTAATCCCTGCTAAACTAACTATTTCTTTTAAGTAAGAATTCATTGTTTGGTTAGTGTAGGCTTTTGGTAATTGATTATTGTACTTTTTTAAAATAGACCTAACAGTTTTGTGAAGTGGTATTGAAACTCTTTGTCCTGTTTTTTGTGTTCGTATTTCAATGACAGTATTATTAGAAACTATATTCTCGGGTCTAATTTGAATGAAGTCAGAAAATCGCAACCCTGTATAACAGCCTATTAAAAACAAATCTCTAACCTTATCTAATCTAGGACTGGAAGATAAATCTATCTTTTCAATTTTCGCAAGTTCATCAACACTTAAATAAACCGTATCTGCTTCTTCACGTATTGTTTTAAAACGCTTATTCCTAAATTCCATATTCGTGTTAATTCCACGCTCTGTGGCTTCATTCATAAAAGACTTAATTGTTTTTATGTGTTTACCGATAGTATTTGAAGATAAATTATGTTCAGTTTTCAAAAAGCCTAAGTACTGATTATAAAACTCCAAAGTAATTGTACTAAAATCTACAGGGCGCTTTTTTTTACTGTACTCTTTTAAGTATTTATAAGCTGTATTATAAACTTTAATAGTACCTATTGACTTATTAAGTTTACTTTCCTCAATATAACTATCAATAAATTCAAACAAGGAAACCTGTCTCGGTTTTAATATATTATCATCAAGCTCACTTTCTAAAGCTTTTTTTAGAATTGTATTATTTGGCTGAATGCCATCATTAAGCAATTTCCTAAAAGCATTATTAATTCCATTTTCTAATTTATCTAACCGCGCATTAAATTCAGGATATTCAGGAAATTGTTTTGTTGATTTTACTCTTTGTGAAGTCGCATTCCAGAACTTAGGATTTATTATTTCACCTGTTGAGTATTTGAACCTTTTATATTGATAACGATACAACAAATAGATTAAAGTATCTTCTTTTGAGTTCGGTTCTTTAAGTATGAATTTTGCTTTTGCCATAAAACAAATATATATGAAAAAAGCATCTCAGGGGACGAATGAGGGGACGAATAATTTTATTTTCGTTTAATTTCACCTTATTTCCGTTAATCTGAAAACCCCCTATTTTAAAGGGTTAACAAACTAAAATACAATAAAATAGAGTAAAATAAAATCAAAATTCATGGGGTGCAGGTGGGACCACCAGTAAAATCAAGCCTTGTAAATTTCATATTTATGAGGCTTTTTTTATTTAAAAAAGTATCTTCGCTTAAAATACACATATGCTGCAAAAAAACTTAAAAAACAACCTCTTAGCGCTTTCTAAAGCCTTACAAGGCAGTTTATTTTTTGATGATTTGCATAAAAGTATTTATGCTACAGATGCCTCGGTATACAGAAAAATCCCTTTAGCAGTTGCATACCCTAAAAGTGAGGCTGATATTATTTTATTAATAGCATTTGCTAAACAACACAAAACAACTTTAATACCTCGTACAGCAGGCACATCATTAGCAGGCCAATGTGTTGGAGAGGGTATTGTGGTTGATGTTTCTAAACATTTTACAGAAATTTTAAATTTTAACAAAAAAGAACAAACCGTTACCGTACAGCCTGGTGTAATTAGAGATGAGCTTAATAGGTTTTTAAAACCATATGGTTTGTTTTTTTCGCCTAATACATCAACCAGTAATCGTTGTATGATTGGTGGAATGGTTGGTAACAACTCATCAGGTTCAACATCTATAAAATATGGGGTTACCAGAGATAAAGTTTTACAATTAAACACTATTTTGTCTGATGGTTCAAAGGCTATTTTCAACACTATTAATACTTCAGAAATTGAAACTAAAAGCAAAGGTCATAGCTTAGAAAATTATATTTATAAGTCGGTTTTCAATACACTTTCAAATAAAAACATTCAGCAACAAATTCATGATGCGTTTCCTCATAAAAATATCCATCGTAGAAATACTGGCTATGCAGTTGATGTTTTTTTAGATGAAAACACACAAACCGGACTTACTGAAACTATAAACATAGCGCAATTACTTTGCGGAAGCGAAGGCACATTAGCATTTACCACCGCTATTACTTTAAAACTAGACCGTTTACCGCCACCAAAAGAAGTGTTAGTAGCTGCTCATTTTAATAGTGTACAAGAGAGTTTAGAAGCTACTGTTGTTGCCATGAAACACAATTTGTATGCATGCGAATTGTTAGATAAAACTATTTTAGACTGCACCAAAAACAACCGCGAGCAACTTAAAAACCGTTTCTTTATTGAAGCAGACCCCAAAGCCATTTTACTGTTAGAAGTTAGAGCCACCACACAAACAGATTTAGAAATCCAAGTTAATGCGCTTATTAACAGTTTAAAAGCTGGTGGTTTCGGGTATGCTTATCCTAAATTATATAACCAAGACATAAATAAAGCCTTTGAGCTACGTAAAGCAGGTTTGGGCTTGTTGGGTAATATTGTAGGCGATAAAAAAGCGGTAGCATGTATTGAAGATACAGCTGTTAGGCTACAAGATTTGCCAAATTATATTGCTGAATTCACACAAATGATGGATAGCTACAACCAAAACGCTGTGTATTACGCGCATGCTGGTGCTGGCGAAATTCATTTAAGACCTATTTTGAATTTAAAAAAAGCCGAAGACGTTGTGCTTTTTAGAGAAATAACCACAAAAACAGCTCAATTGGTAAAAAAATATAAAGGGTCTTTTAGTGGTGAACATGGCGATGGTATTGTGCGTGCAGAATTTTTGCCTTTAATGGTTGGCAATAAAAATTATGAATTACTGAAACAAATAAAACATATTTTTGATCCGGAAAATGTATTTAACAAAGGAAAAATTGTTGATGCATTTCCTATGGATGAAGCGTTGCGCTATGAAGTTGACAGAGAAGAGCCAAATATTGAAACCACACTCGATTTTTCCGATTCTAAAGGCATTTTAAGAGCTGCCGAAAAGTGTAATGGTTCAGGTGATTGCCGTAAACCTGTATCTGCTGGCGGTACTATGTGCCCAAGTTATAGGGCAACCAAAAATGAAAAAGATACCACACGGGCAAGAGCTAATGCATTACGTGAGTTTTTAACTAATTCAGATAAAACAAATAAGTTTAATTCTGAAGCATTAAAACAGGTTTTCAGTTTGTGTTTAAGTTGTAAAGCCTGTGCAAGTGAATGCCCAAGTAATGTTGATGTTGCTAGTTTTAAAGCTGAATTTTTACATCAATATTACAAGAGTAATCCGCCTTCTTTCAGAACTAAAGTAATGGCCAATAACGTAAAATATAATAAGCTTGGTAGTAAACTTCCAAACGTTACCAATGCAGTTTTAAATACATCAGTTTCAAAAAAAATTCTAGGTATAGCACCGCAGCGTAGCATACCTAAATTAGCAAAAACTACATTTAGAAACTGGTTTAAAAGTTACCAATCGTCAATTTTAAATATTGAAAATGTAAAGGGAAATTTGTATTTTTTTGTTGATGAGTTTACTAATTATTATGATGTTGAAACAGGAAAAGATGCCGTACAGCTTTTAGTAAAGTTAGGTTACAAAGTACATGTAACTATTCATGAAGAAAGCGGACGTAGTTTTATTTCTAAAGGATTTTTAGACGAAGCAAAACAGGTTGCAAATAAAAACATTGAGGTATTTAAAAACCTAATTTCAAATAAAACACCTTTGGTTGGTATAGAGCCATCGGCTATTTTATCGTTTAGAGATGAGTATTTGCGATTAGCCGATGATAAAAAAGCAGCAGTAGAAATTTCAAAAAACACCTTTACTATTGAAGAGTTTTTAAAAAATGAAATAACAAAAGGGCATATAGTTGAAACGCAGTTTACACAAGCACAAAAAAACATAAAAATTCATGGGCATTGTCACCAAAAGGCATTAAGTAGTACCGCATCTATTTTTACTATGCTTAATTTACCAAAAAACTATAAGGTTACAATTATAAACGCGGGTTGTTGCGGTATGGCAGGATCTTTTGGTTATGAAAAAGCGCATTATGCTATTAGTATGCAGGTTGGTGAAGACACACTGTTTCCAAAGCTTAGAAACTTACAAACCGATGTTGTTATTGCTGCGTCAGGCACCAGCTGCCGACATCAAATTTTTGATGGTGTAAAAAAAACGGCGCTACACCCAGTTAGCATATTAAAAAACGCACTATTATAACAGTGTCATTTTTTTAATAATCTGATAATCAAATTAAAATAGTATAGCTGTAATATATATTATATATTTGTAATTAAAGCAATGTGAGTAAGTAGCTTTAAAAAAGCATGTTTTTTATATAAAAAACGTTAATTTATATAGTTTTTAAGTTAGCAAAAACAAACACTTAATCGGGTTTTTTTACCTTTAATAGATGTTTTTTCATTGAAAAATGCTTTAAATTGTTTTATCAGCTCACTTTTTTTTTTACATTTGTGAACAAATGACAATACAAAATAAAAGAATATTTGCCTCAATCTTATTTGTATTAATAAGTTTTGTATGCCTATCGCAAACGGCACCGCCGCCGCCAGCACCACCCTCGCCACCGCCAGGGTTTCCTATTGATGGTGGTGTAATACTAGGTGCTATTTTTGCTTTGTGTTACGGTGCTAAAAAGTTAATAGCCCCTAATTTAAAAAAATAGTTATTTAAGCTGGTTTATATTAACCAATTTTGTAACATACTTTCCTAAAACATCAAATTCTAAATTAATAACAGTACCAACTTTAAATGTGTTAAAGTTTGTGTGGTTGTATGTGTAAGGTATTATTGCTACACTAAAACTGTTGTTTGCAGAGTTTACAACCGTTAAACTTGTACCATTTACAGTAATTGAGCCTTTTTCAATGGTAATGTTGTTTAATGAACTATCATATTCAAAAGTAAATACCCAACTACCATTTTCTTCAGTTATAGCTTTGCAAACACCAGTTTGGTCAACATGTCCTTGTACAATATGGCCATCAAGTCTGTCACCTAACTTCATGGCGCGTTCTAAATTTACTTTATCGCCCGTTTTTAAGTATGAAAGGTTTGTTTTATCTAAAGTTTCCTTTATGGCAGTTACAGTATACTCATTGTTATTTAGGCTAACAACAGTTAAACAAACTCCGTTATGTGCTACACTTTGGTCTATTTTAAGTTCAGGAGTTATGTTACTCTTTACGGTAATATGCAGGTTTGTATTTTCGTTTTGTAGTTTGGTTATGGTGCCAATATCTTCAATAATTCCGGTAAACATATTTTAATCTGTTTATTTGGTTAAATTTGCAACATCAAAAATACATGAATTTTTTCATTTAAAACGTTATAGTAGTTAAATGAAAACATAAATAAAAGTTGTTATTTTAATGAAGAAAGACGCACAAATAGTAGTTGGTATATCGGTGGGCGATTTAAATGGTATTGGTAGTGAAATAATATTAAAAACCTTTGAAGATAATCGTATTTTAGATTTTTGTACGCCAGTAATTTTTGCATCGGCTAAAACCATGAATTTTTTTAAATCGCATTTCAAATCTGGTATAAATTTTCACAATATAAATAACATTAATCAGTTAGCACACGGTAAAGTTAATGTGTTTAACTGTTGGAACGAACCCGTTAAAATTGAGTTTGGTAAAGAAGATGTTAAAATTGGCACTTATGCTATAAAATCACTAAAAGCAGCTACAAATGCTTTAAAAAATGGTGAAGTAGATGTTTTGCTAACAGCACCAATAAATAAATTCAACATACAATCAAAAGAATTTAAATTTCCAGGACATACAGATTTTTTAGCACAAGAATTAAAGGGCGAAAGCCTCATGTTTATGATAACCGATGATTTAAGAGTAGGTTTATTAACAGATCATGTACCGGTTAAAGACGTTGTAAATCATATAACTGAAGCGCTTATCACAAAAAAAATTAATACTATACACGATTCGTTGGTAAAAGATTTTAAAATATCGAAACCAAAAATTGCTGTATTAGGCATAAATCCGCACACAGGTGATAATGGTGTTATAGGAAAAGAAGATGACGAAGTGTTAAGGCCAACAATTAAAAAAATAAAAGAAAAAGGAAAATTAGTTTTTGGCCCTTATGCTGCCGATAGCTTTTTCGGATCAAATAATTTTAAAAACTTTGATGCAATTATTGCTACATACCATGATCAAGGTTTAATACCATTTAAAACACTATCATTTGGGCAAGGTGTAAATTATACAGCAGGATTAACTAAGGTTAGAACCTCTCCAGACCACGGAACAGCTTATGAAATAGCAGGAAAAGGACAAGCCGATGAAAGTTCGTTTAAAGAAGCTTTGTTTGCTGCAATTCAAATTCATAAAAACAGAATTGAATATGAGCAACTTACACAAAACGCCTTAAAAAAACAGCAAAAATAGATATAAACAAAAAAATGTTTATAAGTAATGTTGCATAATATAAAATTTCATATATTTGCAGGCTCAAAATAGATGTGATAATGAAGCCATTGAAAGAATTTGTAATCCAATTTGTAGGATTAAAAGTAGGAAAGCATCATTTTGAGTATGAAATAGCTCAAGCGTTCTTTGATTATTTTGAGTATCAGGAGTTTAATGATGTTAATGTAAAAGTAAATGTTACTTTAGAAAAAAAGTCAACACTACTTGAATTACATTTTAAAGCTGAAGGATTTGTTAACGTAAATTGCGATTTAACAAATGAACCATACAACCAAACCATTGAAAGTGAGTTTGATTTAGTGGTTAAATTTGGTGATGAATATAATGATGAATATGAAGACATTTTAATAGTACCACACGGCACTTATGAAATAAGTATTCAACAATACATTTATGAGCTAATAATATTAGCGGTACCAATTAAAAGAGTACATCCAGGTGTTAAAGACGGCACATTAGGGTCTGATATACTTAAAAAGTTAGAAGAATTAAGCCCAAAGCTTAACGAAAATAAAGAAAAAGAAGAAGAGGAAATTGACCCTCGATGGAATACATTAAAAAAACTATTAACGGATAAATAACAATAGAAAATGGCACATCCTAAGAGAAAAATCTCTAAAACAAGAAGAGATAAGAGAAGAACACATTATAAAGCATCTGTGCCACAGATTGCTACTTGCCCAACAACAGGAGAAGCTCATTTATACCATAGAGCTCACTGGCATGAAGGAAAATTATACTACAGAGGTCAGGTATTAATTGACAACTCTGCAGAAGAAAACGCGGCATAAGTTTTATGCGCGCATAATATAAAACGCTCACTAGTGAGCGTTTTTTTTTATGACTTGCTTTTTCTAATTACAAAAACAGCATATTTATGTGTTTTTAGCTTAAAATTTAGTAGTTTTCACCAAATTTTGAGTGTTTTTGTTAAAATTTAATGATTTTTTAGTCAATTCAACTATAAAATTATGAGTAAAATTTCAGCGGCAATAACAGCTGTGGGTGCATATGTACCAGACTATGTATTAACCAATCAAATTCTTGAAACAATGGTTGATACCAATGATGAGTGGATTACCACCCGAACAGGCATAAAAGAGCGTAGAATTCTAAAAGATGAAGGTAAAGGCACGTCGTTTCTAGCTATTAAGGCTGCTCAAGATTTAATTGATAAAAAAGGATTAAATCCGCAAGAAATAGACTTGGTTATTGTTGCAACAGCAACTCCAGATATGAAAGCTGCTTCAACAGCCTCATACACTGCACACAAAATTGGAGCAACAAATGCTTTTACTTTTGATATGGATGCAGCATGCTCTAGTTTTTTATACGGCATGTCAACTGCTACAAGCTACATTGAATCCGGAAGATATAAAAAAGTATTGTTAATTGGTGCTGATAAAATGTCTTCAATAATAAACTACAAAGACAGAGCAACCTGTATTATTTTTGGTGATGGCGCGGGCGCAGTATTATTTGAACCTAATAACGAAGGCCTAGGTTTACAAGACGAATACTTAAGAAGTGACGGAAGCGGTAGAGCGTTTTTACAAGCCCCAGCAGGTGGTTCAGTTAAACCACTTACGCATGAGGCCATAGACAATGGTGAGCAATACGCATTTCAGGAAGGAAGAACCGTATTTAAAAATGCCGTATTCAATATGGCAGATGCTACCATGAAAATTTTAGAGCGTAATAGCCTTACAAAAAATGATGTAGCGTGGTTAGCAGCACACCAAGCCAATAAGCGTATTATTGATGCTACAGCCGAAAGAATGAATTTAGAGCCAGAAAAGGTTATGATGAACATTCAAAAATATGGTAACACAACATCTGCAACCTTACCATTGTTATTAAACGACTACGAAAAACAACTTAAAAAAGGAGATAACATAATATTCGCTGCTTTTGGTGGCGGATTTAATTGGGGAGCCATTTATTTAAAATGGGCATATAATTAATTAAACTAACCAATAACTAATTAGTAAAATTATGGATATTAAAGAGATTCAAAACTTAATCAAATTTGTAGCTAAATCTGGTGCAAGTGAGGTTAAATTAGAAATGGATGACATAAAAATCACCATTAAAACAGGATCAGATTCAGAAGCAACAATAGTACACCAAGTACCAGCCGCTGCTCCTGTTCCACAAATTGCACACGTTGCAGCACCTCCTGTGGCGGCAGAACCAGCTGCTCCTGCAGCACCTGCAGCACCAACTAATGAAGAATCTAAATACATTACAATAAAATCGCCAATTATTGGTACTTTTTATAGAAAACCATCGCCAGATAAACCATTATTTGTTGAGGTAGGCCAAACAATTGCTGAGGGTGATGTACTTTGTATTATTGAGGCTATGAAACTTTTCAATGAAATAGAATCTGAAGTTTCAGGTAAAATAGTTAAAATTTTAGTGGATGATTCATCACCAGTGGAGTTTGATCAGCCATTATTTTTAGTTGATCCATCATAACCAATTTTAAAATTCCAAAAAGCAAATCCCATTTGTTGGAATTTGGAATTTGAGATTTTAAAAATTATTACGTTATGTTTAAAAAAATATTAGTAGCCAATAGAGGGGAAATAGCATTACGTGTTATTAGAACCTGTAAAGAAATGGGCATTAAAACTGTAGCGGTTTATTCAAAAGCCGATGAAGAAAGCTTACACGTTAAGTTTGCTGATGAAGCAGTTTGTATAGGGCCTGCTCCAAGTAGCGAGTCTTATTTAAAAATGTCTAATATTATAGCTGCTGCCGAAATTACAAATGCAGATGCTATTCACCCAGGATATGGGTTTCTTTCTGAAAACGCAAAGTTTTCAAAAATATGTGCCGAACACGGCATAAAATTCATTGGAGCTTCACCTGAAATGATTGATAAAATGGGAGACAAGGCAAATGCCAAAGCTACCATGAAAGCTGCTGGTGTGCCTTGTGTACCAGGTAGTGAAGGTGTAATAGCAACCTATGAAGAGTGTGAAAAATTAGCCGAAGAAGTAGGTTATCCAGTAATGCTTAAAGCCTCTGCCGGAGGTGGTGGTAAAGGTATGCGCGGTGTTTTCAAAAAAGAAAACTTAAAAGCCGCATGGGATTCTGCAAGACAAGAAAGTAAAGCTGCCTTTGGTAATGATGATATGTACATGGAGAAGCTTATTGAAGAACCAAGACATATTGAAATTCAAATTGTTGGAGATTCTACAGGTAAAGCGTGTCACTTGTCTGAAAGAGATTGCTCAGTACAACGTCGTCATCAAAAATTAACAGAAGAAGTTCCTTCACCATTTATGACAGATGAATTACGTCAAAAAATGGGTGAAGCCGCTGTACGTGCCGCAGAATATATTAAATATGAAGGCGCAGGAACTGTAGAGTTTTTAGTTGATAAACACAGAAACTTCTACTTCATGGAAATGAATACACGTATTCAAGTAGAGCACCCAATTACAGAACAAGTAATTGATTTTGATTTAATACGTGAGCAAATATTAGTGGCTGCAGGTGTGCCAATTTCAGGTAAACATTATGAGCCAAAACTACACTCAATTGAATGTAGAATTAATGCTGAAGATCCGTTTAATGATTTTAGGCCATCACCTGGAAAAATCACGGTATTACATGCACCTGGTGGACATGGTGTAAGGTTAGATACGCATGTGTACGCAGGTTACTCTATACCACCAAATTATGACTCTATGATTGCTAAGTTAATTACAACAGCGCAAACTAGAGAAGAAGCAATAAGCAAAATGAAACGTGCTTTAGATGAGTTTGTTATTGAAGGTATAAAAACAACCATACCTTTTCATAGACAACTTATGGAACATCCAGATTATTTAGCAGGTAATTACACCACTAAATTTATGGAAGACTTCAAAATGAAAAACGTTTCAGAAGATTAATAAAGTAAAACTCCGGAAAATTATAGTTTCGGAGTTTTTTATTTCTAACTATTTAGAAGTCGTAAAGCAATTAAAGAAAACCTCGCTTTATTTACGGCTAATTTTTATCCTGAATTTATTTAAGGTTAAAATATAATTTGCTAATAAAAATATAGCACCCAACTTCTTATGAAAAGCAGTAATTTAGCGGTATGAATATTAAAGAAGCGCTGTATAAACAATGCGAAAGTTTTATTGATAACCGACTTAAAACGGTTGAAGCTACCATAAAAGACATTCAAACATCACTTACAACAGAAACAAAAAGTACTGCAGGCGATAAGCATGAAACAGGCAGAGCCATGTTGCAATTAGAACGTGAAAAGGCGGGAAATCAATTGTCCGAAATTCAAAAAACAAAAGAAATTTTATCTAAAATTGATGTAAAAAAAACTGCAACAATAGTAAGTTTAGGTAGCGTTATTTATACTTCTGGCATTCATTATTTTATTGCTATTAGCGCTGGCGAAATTACGATTGATAGTATTACATTTTACGCTATTTCGGCTAACACACCTATTGCAAAATTATTATTAGGAAAAACGGTAGGTGATACACTTAATTTTAGAAATGTAGAGTTTACTATTGAAAAATTAGTTTAGTTTAACAACTTTTAAATACACAGTTGTATCATTTTCAATACTATTTTCATGTTTAAATAGTACTAATTTATCATTTAAAATAGCTTCAATTAAATAATGGTTTCCGTTGTAATAAGAATGTTTTACGGTAGCTTTTAAGTTTGAATGTTCAACAATTTTAATTTGATGTGCATATACCAAACCAAAAGGTTCAATATGGTTAAACTCATCAAAAAAAGAAGCAATTAAAGGCGTTTTAGGGTTGTTGTATAAATTTTGGGGTGTGTTATTAGCCACTACTTCATTGTTGCTTAAAACAATCATATTATCAGCAAATGGTAACACATCATTTTTATCATGAGTAGCCACAATACAGGCAATATTTTGTTCTTTTAAATATTTAAAAAAACTGCGTCTTAGGGTTTGCTTTTTAAAGTTATCAATATGGCTAAAAGGCTCATCTAATAATATAATTTCAGGTTGTTTTGCAATAGCTCTAGCCAATGCAACACGTTGTTTTTGGCCACCACTTAGTAACTTTACTTTGGTGTTTGCTAAATGCGTTAATTCTACAACTTTTAGCAACTCATTAACACGTTTTTGTTTTTCTTCAGGATAAAAGTTTGAAAGGAAATCGCCAATATTTTCGGCTACCGTTGTAAAGGGCATTAAATCAAACTCTTGGGCTACATATTTTATAAAATCGTACCCAATTACTAAGTTATAAGCAGGTCCTAAAATTTGTGTGTTTTTCCAAAAAATACTGCCTTGGTTTAAATCGTATTCACCATAAAGCAGTTTAATAAGAGTACTTTTTCCTGAGCCACTTTCGCCAATAATAGAAAGGTGTTCACCTGCAGCTACGTTAAAACTGATGTTTTTTAACGTTGGTTTATTACCATACCCAAACCATATGTTTTTTACTTGTAGCATAATTAAGCAGTAAAAATAGTATAAAAAAATGTGTTGTTATTTATAACAATGAACTACTAAAAAATATTTTTTGGGTTCATAGATTTTAAGCAATACTGAGAATGAAAAAAAGACCAGTAAAGTTTTTAAAGTTTACTGGTCTAAAATATTTTTCAAAAAAAAGATGCCTTTAACATTAGCCCTTTACATGCTCTTTTGTTTTACTTGGTAATACTTTAAAGCCCATGTTATAAAGCGTAAAGCCAAAAATATCAGCATATTGTTCAATGGTTTTACTAACAGGCGTTCCTGCACCATGGCCAGCATCGGTTTCAATTCTAATTAAAGTAGGATTATTTCCTGTTTGTTTTGCTTGTAGCTCAGCAGCAAATTTAAAACTGTGCGCTGGTACTACTCGATCGTCATGATCGCCTGTTGTAACTAAAGTTGCAGGATATTCTGTACCCGCTTTTACATTATGTATTGGCGAGTAGCCTTTTAAATATTCAAACATAGCTTTACTGTCTTGGGCAGTTCCATAATCGTAAGCCCAACCAGCACCAGCAGTGAAGGTATGATAACGTAACATATCTAAAACGCCAACGGCAGGTAAAGCTACTTTAGCTAAATCTGGCCTTTGTGTCATGGTTGCTCCAACTAATAATCCGCCATTAGATCCGCCACTAATAGCTAAGTAATCAGATGATGTGTACTTATTTTCAATTAAATATTCGCCTGCAGCAATAAAATCATCAAACACATTTTGTTTTTGCATTTGTGTGCCGGCATCGTGCCATTTTTTACCATATTCACCACCGCCACGTAAATTAGGTACAGCATAAATACCACCTTGCTCCATCCAAACGGCCATTGTAATTTTAAAAGATGGGTTTAAACTAACGTTAAAGCCTCCGTAACCATATAGTATAGTTGGGTTTTTACCGTTTAATTTTAAACCTTTTTTGTGTGTAATTATCATTGGTACTTTTGTGCTATCTTTTGATGTGTAGAATATTTGATTACTCACATAATCATTGCTATTAAAAGCTATGGCAGGTTTCCAATAAAGAGTTACTTCGCCAGTTTCTAAATTAAGTTTGTAAATACTTGATGGTGTATTGTAGTTGGTAAAAGCAAAATAGTCAATATTTTCATCTTTTTTACTACCAAAACCACCAACACTACCAATACCCGGAAGTGTAATTTCTCTAATTAGTTTTCCATTATAATCATACTGTTTTACTTGTGAAACCGCATCAACCATATATTCTGCAATAAAATAGTTTCCAGAAGTTGAAACTGATAAAACATTGTTTGTTTCAGGAATAATATCTTCCCAGTTTTCAGGAGTTGGGTTAGCAACGTCAACTTTTACTAAGCGTTTGTTAGGTGCGTTTAAGTTTGTAATTAAGTATAAGGTTGAACCTTTTGTATCAATTACCGATGTATTGCTATTGGTATCATTCAAAGCGGTAATAAGGTTGCTGTTAGGCTTAGTTAAATCTTTAATAAAAAGTTTGTTACCAGTTGTAGAAATACGTGGTGTAATTATAAGGTATTTATCATCATCAGTTACTTCAGCGTAAATGTAACGGTGTTTTTCATTGGCGATGCCACCGTAAACAAGTGTATCTTCTTTTTGCGAAGTACCTAGTTTGTGATAATACACTTTATGCTGATCTGTTTTAGCAGATAGTTCACTGCCTTTAGGTTTATCATAACTAGAGTAGTAGAAACCTTCATTTTTATACCAAGAAATTTGCGAAAACTTTACGTCAACCAAAGTATCTTCAACTACCTGTTTGGTTTCGGTATTCATAATAATTATTTTTCGCCAATCGCTACCACCTTCTGAAATAGAATAGGCTAAAATACTGCCATCTTTTGAAAAACTTAAACCACCAAGAGAAACAGTGCCGTCTTTAGAAAACGTATTGGGGTCTAAAAACACCTCTTCATCACCGTTTTTATTGGTTCTATATAGCACATTTTGGTTTTGTAATCCATTATTTTTTGAAAAATAGGTGTAGTTTCCTTCTTTAAAAGGTGCACCAACTTTTTCGTAGTTCCAAAGCTGTTCTAAACGTTCTTTTAAATCTTTTCTAAACGGTATATTATCTAAATAATCAAATGTTGTTGTGTTTTGTGCTTTAACCCAAGCAGCGGTTTCTGCACTCATATCATCTTCTAACCAGCGGTAAGGGTCTTTCACTTCTTCACCAAAATAAGTGTTTGTAGTGTCAACAGTTTTGGTTTCTGGATAATTCACAGCTATTATGTTTTTTGTTGAATTTTCTTTTTTGCAGGCTACAAAAAAGGATAAGCTAAGTGTAGCAATTAGTAATTTTTTCATTGATTGCATTTTTAGTTTTACCAAAAATAAAAAAAGCTTCTGCAAAAAGCAGAAGCCTTTAACAATCTTTTAATGAAAATTGAATTATACTAAATTATTTTCAATTAAATACTCGGCTATTTGAACAGTGTTGGTTGCAGCGCCTTTTCGAAGGTTATCAGCAACTATCCACATATTTAATGTATTTGGTTGTGTTTCATCTCTTCTAATTCTTCCAACAAAAACTTCGTCTTTATCATGCGCGTAAATTGGCATTGGATAAGCGTTGTTAGCTAAATCATCTTGTACTACAACACCTGGTGTTTGGCTTAATAATTGACGTACTTCGGTTAAATCAAAATCGTTTTCAAACTCAACGTTTACAGACTCACTGTGCCCGCCTGCTGTTGGAATTCTAACAGCTGTAGCTGATACAGAAAATGTTCTGTCGTCCATAATTTTTTGAGGTTCTCTGGCTAACTTCATTTCTTCTTTGGTATAGCCATTTTCTAAAAATACATCACAGTGTGGTAATGCGTTTCTACCAATTGGGTATGGGTAGGCCATTTCCCCTTCAATACCTGCAATTTCGTTTTCTAATTGTTTTACGGCTTTAACACCTGTACCAGAAACTGATTGGTATGTTGAAACAACCACACGTTTCATTTTATATTTTTTGTGAAGCGGATTTAATGCCATAACCAACTGTATTGTTGAACAGTTAGGGTTTGCTATAATTTTATCATCTTTAGTTAAAACAGATGCGTTAATTTCAGGCACTACTAGTTTTTTTGTAGGATCCATTCTCCAAGCTGAAGAATTATCAACTACAGTAGTACCAGCTTGTGCAAATTTAGGAGCCCATTCTAAAGAGGTGTCTCCACCTGCAGAAAATAGCGCAATATCTGGTTTCATTGAAACGGCGGTTTCCAAACCAACAACGGTATAATCATTTCCTTTATAGGTTAATTTTTTACCTACAGAGCGCTCTGAGGCAACAGGAATTAATTCAGTTATTGGAAAATTACGTTCTGCAAGAACTTTAAGCATCACTTCGCCTACCATTCCAGTGGCTCCAACTACAGCTACTTTCATTTTTATATGTTTTAAATTGAACTTTGAGCCCACAAAATTAGACATTAATTATACTTATAAACCAAAAAAAAGACCTCAATTTTTTGAAAACGAGGTCTTTTTAACAACAAATAACAGGTTGTTATTTATTTAACATTGTGTTATTTTTTTAGCAAATCTCTGATTTCGGCTAATAAATCTTCTTGACTTGGCCCTTTTGGTGCTTCAGGTGCTGGCTCTTCTTTCTTCTTCATTTTATTAACACCTTTTACAACCATAAACATTACAAATGCTACAATTATAAAGTCTAATACATTTGTAATAAACTGTCCGTGCTCTAAATAAACTTCTCCTACCATTTCACCAGCGTCATTTAAAGTGCCTTCTTTTAATTTGTATTTTAAGTCTTTGAAGTCTGTATTAAATAATAAACCAATTAATGGAGATACAATACCTCCGGTAAATGATGCAACTACTTTGTTAAAAGCAGCACCCATAACAAAACCTACAGCAATGTCTACAAGGTTGCCCTTCATTGCAAAATCTTTAAATTCTTTAAGCATAATTTTAATTTTATAGATAGTGAGACACTAAAGTAACAAAAAAGTCACTAAAAATTATAAGCTTATTTTAAAAATGTACGTTTAACGCGTTGTGAAATTCCGGTAATTAACTCGTAAGAAATAGTGTTAGCTGTTTGTGCTAAATCTTCGGCAGTTGTGTTTTTGTCAAAAATTATGGTTTCGTCTCCTTCATTACAATCAATATTAGTAATGTTTACCATAATCATATCCATACATACAT
Organism: Seonamhaeicola algicola; assembly: GCF_007997385.1. Classification (GTDB taxonomy): domain Bacteria; phylum Bacteroidota; class Bacteroidia; order Flavobacteriales; family Flavobacteriaceae; genus Seonamhaeicola; species Seonamhaeicola algicola. The sequence goes on along the minus strand of NZ_VOSC01000012.1, from coordinate 284,126 downwards.
TACCAATAATAGGGGCTTTTTTGCCTTTTATTACAACATAGCCTTTTTGTTTGCCGTATTGCCTGCCAATACCATCGGCATGCCCAATAGGTAATGTGGCTGTTTTATAATTACCATCACTAATAAACCCACGGTTATAACCTACAGATTCGCCTTTTTTTATGGTATGAATTTGTGAAATTATAGTTTTTAGTGTGGCAATGGGTGTTAAGTGTTTATTTTCAGTTTCAGAATTACCAAAACCATACAAGCCAATGCCGCTTCTAACCATATCAAAATGTGCTTCGGGGTAATTTAAAATGCCCGAAGTATTGCATATATGCAGCATGGGTTTGTAGCCTACAGTGTTTGAAAAGTTATCAGCAATATTTTTAAATGTATGTATTTGATGTAAGGTGAAAGCTTTTTCATTTAAATCTTCACTAGCAACTAAATGTGAAAATAGTGATGCAACTTTAATAGTTGATGTTTCTGCTAGTTTATTGCTAATAAGCTTTACATCATTTTTAGTAAACCCCAGCCTATTTAAGCCTGTGTTAAACTTAATATGTACAGGATAGTTATTTTGATTTTTGGTAGCAGCAGTTTTAATGAATTCATTTAAAACCTTGCTGTTGTATAAATTAGGCTCTAAACAATGTTCAATTATAGCATCAAAATTTGATGGTAGTGGGTGTAAAACTAAAATGGGTGCAGTTATGCCGGCCTTTCGTAGTTGTACACCTTCACTAGCATAAGCTACAGCAAAATAATTAGCACCAATAGTTTGTAAAAAATTTGCAATTACCGCAGCATCATTACCGTATGCAAAAGCCTTAACAACTGCCATAAATTTGGTGTTGCTGTTTAGTTTAGTTTTTAAATGCGTGTAATTTTTTTTTAAGGCATTTAAATCTATTTCAAGTACGGTTTCTTCCGCTTTAGGCATTATCTTCTTTAGGTTTTGGGGTAATTTCTTTAGGTTGGTTTACATCCATGTTTCTTACTTTATCGCGTAACATGGCTTTGTAAAAAGCAGCTCTACTTAAAGGCTCATATTCATCAACTTCACCTAAAAGCACTAGGTTTTCGTTTTTAGTTTTACGGTAGCTGTATTGGGCTAAATTGCCCGTACGGGTGCATACAGCGTGTACTTTGGTAACATATTCGGCTGTAGCCATAAGGTTAGGCATAGGCCCAAAAGGGTTGCCTTTAAAATCCATATCTAAACCAGCAACAATAACACGTATGCCTTTGTTGGCAAGGTCATTACAAACACGTACTATTTCGTCATCAAAAAATTGGGCTTCATCAATGCCAACAACATCACAGCCATCGGCTAAAATAGGAATATTAGCAGCAGCAGGCACCGGTGTAGAGCGTATTTGGTTTTCATCATGCGATACTACCATTTCCTCATCATATCTTACATCTATGGCAGGTTTAAAAATTTCAACCTTTTGTCTTGCAAATTTGGCGCGTTTAAGCCTACGAATCAGTTCTTCGGTTTTACCAGAAAACATAGATCCGCATATAACTTCAATCCAACCAAATTGTTCTTTATGATTTACAGTATTTTCAAGAAACATTTTGTAATTTTAACAGGAACTTATTTCAATAAAAAGCATTTAAATAAGTTTATAAAACAAAGCTCACTTTTGTTTGTATAAAGGTGCGTAATTTTTTTAAATAACAAAAACCTTAGGCATATTAAACCATAAAAAATTAAAATTGATGAAGAAGAAGTTAGAATCTGAATTAGTTAGTATTGCTCACAGAATTTTAAAACTAAAAGGAAAAGAAGATGTTATAAAAATGCATGCCGAAGTTACTGCGCTTTATGAAACACTTTCGGTGTTAAAATTTGCCCATGAAAATTTTGAAGATGATATACCTACAATTGGCAATAACTCATCATTTTTTGGCATGTTAGATGTTGCTTTTAACAATAAAATAAGTGATAATATTGAAGTTGAAGACAAAATTTACGTGAATTTAGATGATGTTGAACAAGATGCTATTATGGAACACGGTATTGCTACAATTAAAGATATGGTAGCACATATGCCCGAACAAGCGCCAGAAATTGATACTGTTTTTGATAAAGCTATGCCGCAAGACATTATTAAAAAAGATGATTTTGAAACCATAACCGAAGATTTTAAAGATATGCCAGTTTTTGAACCCGCTTCAACAGTACAAAATGGTATTACCGATGATAAAAAATCTTTAAATGACAAACTTAAAAGTGGCGGACTCAAAATTGGGCTTAATGATAAAATAGCGTTTATAAAACACTTGTTTGATGGTAAACCTGAAGATTATGATAGGGTAATTTCACAAATAAATACTACCGATTCTTTATCAAGTGCAAAAGCATTTTTAAATACCATGGTAAAACCCGATTACCAAAATTGGGAAGGTAAAGAAGAATTTGAAGAGCGCTTTATGGAAATTATTGAAGCTAAATTTAATTAAGCAAAGCTAAAATAATGATAGATAAGTTTGTTGATGATGAGGTTTTTGAAAAGGTAAATTATACTAAAAACAGACTAGAAAAAGGTGAATATGATGCATGTACGTTTATAAATTGTGATTTTTCAAATTCATACGTATCACAAATTAGATTTATAAACTGCAAGTTTTATGATTGCAATTTAAGTTCAGCTAACATTGCAGATACAAGTTTTCAAGATGTATTATTTAAAAACTCAAAATTATTGGGTGTTAATTTTGAAACATGTTCTAATTTTGGGTTTTCAATTAAAATAGACACTTGCCAACTTAATCATGCTTCTTTTTTCCAAAAAAATTTATCATCAATGGTATTTACCAATTCAAAATGTATAGGTACAGATTTTACTCAAAGCATTTTAAAAAAAGCAATTTTTAATAATTGTAACTTACAAAGTGCCATTTTTGACGCTACAAATTTAGAAGATGCTAATTTTTCAAAATCGTATAACTTTGTTATAGATCCGGAAAAAAACAACCTAAAAGGTGCTAAATTTTCATTAGCAACAATTACGGGGCTTTTGGCTAAGTACAAAATAAAAATTTCTTCAGAATAGTTTATGAGCAAACTTTACATAGTACCAACACCTATAGGTAATTTAAAAGATATTACCTTTAGAGCCATTGAGGTTTTAAAAGAAGCCCATTTAATTTTAGCCGAAGACACGCGTACATCGGGCAAATTGCTTAAGCATTTTGAAATAGCAACACCCATGCAATCTCACCACATGCATAATGAGCATAAAACAATTGATAATTTAATTCAAAAACTTAAAGCAGGAACCACTATAGCCTTAGTAAGTGATGCAGGAACACCAGCCATTTCCGATCCTGGTTTTTTACTCACACGTGCATGTATTGAAAACAATATTGATGTTGAATGTTTACCCGGAGCTACCGCTTTTGTACCAGCATTAGTAAACTCTGGCTTGCCAAACGATAAATTTGTTTTTGAGGGTTTTTTACCCGTAAAAAAAGGACGCCAAACACGACTTTTATTATTAGCAGAAGAAACACGAACCATGATTTTTTACGAAAGTCCGCATAAGTTAATAAAAACACTTGGGCATTTTTGTGAATATTTTGGAGCAGATAGACAAGTATCAGTATCACGCGAGCTTACCAAACTTTTTGAAGAAACCGTGCGTGGCACCGCCAAAGAAGTTTTAGAATATTATACAAATAAACCTCCTAAAGGTGAAATAGTTGTTATTGTAGGCGGAAAAAAATAATATTGAAAAAAATAAAATAAATGACCATACAAGAATTTAAAAACAAATTACAAAATAACCCTGAAGCCATAGATTTTTCTGAAACTATGGAAGTTATAGAATCAAATTACCAATTTACCCCAACTGCATTTAAAAATGGAAGTTTAGAAAATGCCGAAGGTCAAAACTCAGGATCATGTAAATTATTTGCATTTGCACAAGCCGAAACCCTAACTAAAGAAGAAACCTTAGCTTGTTTTGGTCAATACTATTTTAATGATGTTTTAAAAGATGTTAATGGTACAGGCCACCAAAATATTAGAAACTTTATGAGCACTGGTTTTGAAGGTTTAAATTTTGAAAAACCAGCTTTAAAGAAGAAATAATCTGTCATTTAAATATTGAGGAAGAAGACACTTATTAAAAAGAAAAAATGCTTCTTCCATTATATTCTAAATGATTAGAATTAAAAAACAAAAAATGCAGCAGCTTCTTCAAGAAATAGCCCAATGTACTATTTGTAAAGCACATTTGTTATTAGGTCCAAGACCTGTAGTTTCTGCACATAAAAAATCTAAAATTGTAATCATTGGGCAAGCACCAGGAACTAAGGTACATGCCTCAGGTATACCTTGGGATGATGCTAGTGGTAAGCAACTTCGAAAATGGCTGGGTGTAAATAATAAAACGTTTTATGATGAGGCTAAATTTGCCATAATACCTATGGGGTTTTGCTATCCAGGAAAAGGAAAAACGGGCGATTTACCACCAAGACCCGAATGTGCACCCAAATGGCACAAACCGTTGTTTGATGAGTTAAAAAACGTAGAGCTTATTATTTTAATTGGTATGTACGCACAGAAGTATTATTTAGGTGAACAAGCAAAAGGAACATTAACAGAAACTGTAGCTAATTTTCATGATTATTTACCAAAATTTTTGCCATTGCCACACCCATCACCACGAAACAGATTTTGGCTCACTAAAAATCCGTGGTTTGAGGTTGAGGTGTTGCCAGAGTTGAGACGGCGGGTTAAAGAATTGATTTAGCTGTTTAGGTATCATGTTTTTTATTAAAAAAAGGGAAGTAATAATATTTGTTTTTTGACTTTCTTTCGTAATTACTAATTGATTCGATTTTAGAATTATCTATTTTTTGTAATTGAGAAATTCGTATTGATTTACCAACTTCTATAATTAGAGTTCGTAATATTCGTAATAATGGTATAGTTCCTAATAATAAATATAGCATAATATGTTATTTGAGGTTTGTTAATTAGTCTTATCAGATGTTTTAAGCCAATAAAGACTTCTTGTATTGATAAGTAATTAGCTCGTGTTTTGTTGTAAAAAATTATTATGCGTACATAAAAAAAACCTCCCGTATCGAGAGGCTTTATTTAATCTATTTAAAAGCGAAGTATTCCGTAAACCTAAACATGCTTTCCTTTTTCCCAACCATGTTTACCCAAGTATTGTTCGCCACTTTCAACAGCGCCATCTTCAATACTTGTTCCCATAGAATCATTCCAACGGTTTAAATACCCAAATAACGAAATAACCCCAAGCATTTCAACAATTTCACCTTCGTTCCAATGCTCATATAAGCGTTTTTTTAAGGTTTCATCAACGGCATTAGGTACTTGAGATGCGGCTAAACTAAAATCTAAAGCAGCACGTTCAGCCTCATTAAAAGCAGGGTGTGTTTTGTACTCCCAAATATTATCAAGTTGTTCTTGCTCAGCGCCATAACGTTCAGCAGCTCTAATGGCATGTGCCTGACAGTAGCGGCAACCTGTAGCGTTACTACTAACCCAAGCAATCATACGTTTTAAGGCCGATGTTACGCGTCCTTCATTAGCCATAACAGCTTTATTTAAGTTTATAAAAGCTTTGCTTATGGCGGGTCTGCGCTGCATAGTTAATACAGAATTTGGGCAAAACCCAAGTGTTTCATTAAAAAATTTAGCTAATTCTTTTGTTTCTAAATCGTGGTCTGCAGATAAAGGCGTTACTAAAGGCATATGTAATTTTTATATAGTATTTTTGACTACTACAAGAAACAAAAAATTTCAAGAATATGGCAAATCATATCACAACAAAGTGGTTAGGTAATATGAAGTTTGAAAGCACCAATCCGTCTGGGCATAATTTATTTATTGATGCAGGCCCAGAAAATGGAGGGAATAGTGAGGGCTACCGCCCAAAAGCACTAATGCTATCAGGTTTAGCGGGTTGCTCTGGTTTAGATGTGGCTTCATTAATTAAAAAAATGAAGTTAGATGTGGCCGATTTTAGCATTGAAATTGATGCTAATTTAACTGAAGAACACCCAACATATTATGATAAAGTTACTATGCAATTTCATTTTTATGGTGATAATTTAGATGAAAAAAAGTTACAACGCGCAGTAGATTTATCTGTTGAAAAATATTGTGGCGTTATGGAAATGTTTCGTCAGTTTGCCACTGTAAGTGTTGAAACGTATTTTCATAATAAGAGTGCCTAAAACTATAATGTTTTTAAACTTTAAAAGGTTAATTTAGTTCACTTTAAGCACTTTTAATTTAAAATATATTTTATGCGCTGGACGCTTAAGCCAAAACCAGAATCATTAAAAGTAAAGCATTTACAAACTACATTGCAAGTAAGCCAAAGTGTTGCAACACTTTTAGTGCAACGTGGTATAGAAACTTACAACGATGCTAAAAACTTTTTTAGGCCAAGTTTAAAACACCTTCACAATCCGTATTTAATGAAAGATATGGATAAAGCTGTGGCACGCATTGAAAAAGCCATAGAAAATAATGAAAATATTTTGGTGTATGGTGATTATGATGTTGATGGAACAACGGCCGTTGCACTAATGTCAACCTATTTAAAAACCAAACACAATTTAGTGTATACATACGTACCAAATAGGTATGATGAAGGTTATGGCGTATCATATAAAGGCATTAATTTTGCTTTAGAAAATGATTTTACACTAATTATTGCGTTAGATTGTGGTATTAAAGCTATTGATAAAGTAGCGCATGCAAAAACTTTAGGGATAGATTTTATTATTTGCGATCATCACAGGCCAGGAGATGAAATTCCTAATGCGGTAGCTGTTTTAGATCCTAAACGATCAGATTGTGAATATCCATATAAAGAGCTTTGTGGCTGTGGCGTTGGGTTTAAATTAATCCAGGCCCTTGCTGAAAAAGATGGCTTAACAACCAAAGATTTATTACCGTATTTAGATTTGGTAGCAACGGCCATAGGAGCAGATATTGTACCAATTACTGGCGAAAACAGGGTGTTAGCACACTTTGGCTTAAACGTAATAAATGCCCAACCAAGGCCCGGTTTTAAGGCTATTTTAAACCAACTTAATAAAACAACATTAACAATTACTGATGTTGTTTTTACACTAGCACCTAGAATTAATGCTGCCGGACGTATGGAACACGGTAATTTTGCCGTAGCATTATTAGCTGAAGATGATTATAATTTAGCGCTTCAGCATGCTCAAAATATAGAAAATTATAATATTGACAGAAAAGAAACCGATAAACAAGTTACTGCCCAAGCGCTTCAACAAATTGAAGATAATAATGAACAAGAACGTTTTACTACTGTTGTTTACCATGAAACTTGGCATAAAGGTGTTATTGGCATTGTGGCTTCTAGGTTAACCGAAACCTATTACAGACCCACATTAGTTTTTACTAAAAGTGGAGATAAATTGGCTGCTTCGGCACGGTCTGTTACAGGGTTTGATGTTTATAATGCTTTAGAAGCGTGCAGCGAACATATTGAGCAGTTTGGTGGCCACAAATATGCAGCTGGTTTAACACTGCCACCTGAAAATTACGAAGCTTTTAAAATAGCTTTTGAAAAAGAAGTAGCTAGTACCATTGATAAAAGTTTATTAGTGCCCGAAATAAAAATTGATGACCAAATTACTTTAGCAGATATCACACCAAAGTTTTACCGTATACTAAAGCAATTTGCACCTTTTGGGCCAAGTAATATGACCCCTGTTTTTATGACCGAAGATTTGGTTGATACAGGGTATGGTAAATGTGTAGGCGAAGATAAAACACATTTAAGGTTAACCGTTACCCAACCAGAAGCCAATAACATAGTTTGTATTGGGTTTGGTATGGGCAAAAAGTATGAACTTATTAAAGATAAAAAACCTTTTAAGGCCGTATACTCTATTGATGAAAATGAATGGCAAGGTAATGTATCACTACAACTTAAATTGAGAGATATTAAAGCGTAACAAATGGCTAGAACAGATCCGTATGCGGCACTTCGTATAAAAGAATTCAACATTTTTTTGCTCATGCGCCTTTTACTGGTTTTTGGGTGGTCTATGCAATTTATTGTTATAGAATGGGAAGTGTATAGCCTAACCAAAGATCCTTTAAGTTTAGGTATTATTGGTTTAATGGAAATTATACCAGCATTTACCATGGCCTTGTTTGCAGGTCATATTGTAGATAGAAAAGAAAAACGAAATCTTTTAGCGCTTTGTATAGCGGCTTTTTCATTAATTAGTTTAGGACTCTTTTTTTTAACCTGGCCTCAAATTGTGGGCAATTGGTCTACAAAACATATTCTTTGGGGTATTTATGCATTAGTGTTTTTTGGTGGTTTTTTACGTGCATTTTTTGGGCCAACCATATTTTCATTAATAGCACTAATTGTGCCTAAAAAAATATACCCAAATGCAGCAACTTGGAGCACTAGTACCTGGAAAACTGCTGCAGTTTTGGGGGCGCTTTTTGGAGGATTTTCTATTCATTGGATGGGTGTTGATAAAACCCTTGGGTTGGTGTTTATTTTAGTAGCTCTGGCATTTATTTTAACATTCAAAATAAAAAAGAAGCCTATTTTAAATACAAAAATCGAAGAATCTGTAAAAGATAGTTTAAAAGCAGGTGTAAAGTTTGTGTTTAATAACAAAGCTATTTTAGGAGCTTTAACTTTAGATATGATTGCGGTATTATTTGGTGGCACTGTGGCCCTTTTATCAGTATTTGCGCAAGATGTTTTACATGTAGGCTCAAAGGGCTTTGGTATATTAAATGCCTCTATTTCTTTAGGAAGTATTCTAACTATGTTTTTAACAACATATATTCCTATTAGTAAAAATACAGGCATGAAGTTATTAGTGTCTATTTTTATTTTTGGCCTATGTATTATTGCTTTTGGCTTATCAAATATATTTTGGCTAAGCGTGGCAGCTTTATTTTTAAGTGGCGCTGCCGATGGTGTTTCAATGGTAATCCGTCAAACTATTTTACAATTAAAAACACCCGATGACATGCGCGGGCGTGTATCATCAGTAAACTCAATGTTTGTAGGCTCTTCTAATGAGTTAGGTGCTTTTGAAAGTGGTTTGGCAGCTAAATTAGTTGGCCCAGTAACAGCTGTAGTTTTTGGTGGTACTATGACATTAATTACTGTTATAGCTATAGGAATTAAAAACCCTGTATTACGAAATTTAGATTTAAGAAAAGATATTGAAGCACATGAAAATGAAGCAGATTAGCTACTGAAACTATTATTTTATTTTAATGAGAAATTGTTTAAATGAAAAATTAGTATTTTTTCAATTCTAAATTTTCACCATCAAAAACACCATAAGTATAATACTGAATCCAATCACCAAGGTTTATGTATTTTGAGTTGTTGTCTAGGTTTATGTTAAGCGGTAAATGCCTATGCCCAAACACAAAAAAATGGCGGTGTTTTGTTTCTAATTTACGTTTGCAGTATTGAACAAGCCACTCGTTGTCTTCTCCTAAAAATTTGGCATCATCATCACCCGAAATGAGTTTGTTTTTAACCGATAAGTGTTGTGCTAAACGCACACCAATATCTGGATGTAACCAACGGAATAACCACTTGCAAACAGGATTTGTAAACACCTTTTTCATACGTTTATAACCTTTATCGCCTGGGCCTAAACCATCGCCATGGCCAATAAAAAATGTTTTATTGTTAAATGTAAATTCTTTGGGCTTATGGTAAACGGGTATATTAAGTTCTGTTTCAAAATAATCATCCATCCATAAATCATGGTTACCAACAAAATAGTAAATAGGAATACCAGCATCGCTTATTTCGGCAAGTTTACCAAGGGTTCGTGTAAACCCTTTTGGTACAACGTATTTGTAATCCATCCAAAAATCAAACAAATCGCCTAAAAGAAAAATGACGGCCGCATCTTTTTTAACCTCATCTAACCAAGCAACAAATTTTTTTTCGCGTGGTAATGAGGCTTCTTTAGTTGGCGCTCCTAAATGATTATCGGAGGCAAAGTATATTTTTTTTCCTTTTGGAATTTGCATGTGTAAATATAGTAATTACAAAGTTGCTAGAAGGGTATTTATTTAAAGCATGCTTTTAATTTTTCGGTAAATTAAAAGGTAAATGGTTGCTGCTGCAAAGGCTAAAAGTGTACCAATATAAATACCAAATAACGGATATACTACCGAAACGGTTAGTGAATATATTATTAAAGAAAACATACCAACAGGTACATTTTTTATAACAGTGTGTACGTGTTTTTTTGAGTATGTAAAATGAATAATGAGCATTAACGGAAAAAGTGTGGTTGGAAATGCCGATAACAAACCTGCCCACGTAGCGCCTACAAACTTAGGAATACTAGTTATTATTAATATTATTGATGCTGCAAAAAAAGCCCTAATAAATAATGTTTTATGGCTTAGTTTTACTTTGTTTTTAATTTTTATGTTTTCTATTTTTTTAAATAGAATAATGTATAAAAACGCAAAGGCTACAGGTATTATAATGGCTATGTATTTATTTAATTCTATAAAATGAAGTGCCCAAACCACTAAAAAATACGCTACAATGGCCGATATTGATGATAATAAAATAGTGTGTTTATTAAAGTAGTTTGAAGCTAAGTAATATACATATACAAATGTGAGTGCGCCTGATAGCCCAATCATGTTGTAAACGGCACTTTTTGATGCAAAATCTGCGCTTACCTCTAAACCAAAGAAAAACAATGTAATTGCTGAGCCTGTTGGGTAACCAGAAAGTATGCCTGCAACTTTAGGGCTTACATTTTCGGCTAAAAGCGATAAGCCTACAACAAAAGCAATGGCTACTACTAGTTTTATTAAAAATAGTATTTCGGGCATGGGTTTGGTTTTGTTTGCGTTAGGGATTGCAGCGGCATCCTTTTTTTCTTAAAAAAAGATATAGCGTAAAGCCCGACCGCGCCTTAGCGTGGTAACGCCCTAAAAAATTATTGTTGATCGGCGGCAAACCACTCTGCAAAACTAGTGGCAGTTTCTTGTAGTTTAAGCGCGTGTAATTTGATGTTTTCTGGTAGGCGTTTTTGTATTTTATCGGCAAAATCAATAACCATCATTTCGCTAGTTGGTTGGTAATTTACTAATAAAACTTTGTGGCCTAAATTCATTAAATCTTTTGCCAAATTTACGTGTGGTGTGTTTTTATTAAAAACGGTGGCGTGGTCAAAAACATCTTCAATTTCTTCTTTTACTATTTTTTTTAAGTCGCCAAAATCTATAACCATTCCGTGTTTTGGGTTGGCTGTATCTGTAATAGGGCTACCAATAACGGTAACGTCTAGGTGGTAACTGTGCCCGTGTATGTTTTTGCATTTTCCGTCGTAGCCGTATAGGGCATGTCCTGTTTCAAATGAAAATCGTTTGGTTATTCTTATATTATGTTTCATTATCTGCGTTTTCCTTTGTTTCTGTTAACTATATAAACTACAATTAAAACAATGGCAAGTACTAAAAATAGGCCATTGCCTGTTAAAAAGTTTAAAATATTCATAGTTGTATTAATCTAATTTTTTCTTGTTATACCTGTAAATAGCATAGGCTATTAGTACCAAAATTACAAAGGGTAGCATGGTACCAATAAATACACCAATTTCGTAACTGCTGTCTGGTGCTTTTTTTAATTTTTCTTCAATATTTATTTGTTGAAATAATGCTATTAAATTAGGCATGTTTTGGAACGTTGATTTTCCTGTGTACAAAGTTAAGAGTTTTTGGCTAGCGGAATAAATTGTTTTTTGAAATAAATTAAAAGTGGAAGGCTTCGTGCAACCATCCAGAAGGTGAGTGCAATAAATATGCCGTTTAGTTTAAAGTTAAAAAAATCTAGGGTGTAAACTATAGGTATAAAAACTACAAATGTTGATAGTAGTAAAACGTTACGTAGTAGTTTCATTTTGCCTAAACCTTTAAAAACGCCATCAAAAATAAATGCTATAGAGCAAATGGGCTGCATGAGTAATACTATCCAAAAAACATTGTAAAAGGTGTTTAAAACCTCAGTTTCTTTGGTAAATAATAACCCAATTGGTTTGTAAATTATGGCACCTATTACGCTAATTGTAATGCCAACAACTAAGCCTATTTTAATAAGTTTTTTATTTAAATATACTAGCGATTTATAATTTTTACCACCAAAAAATTTACCCGATAAAATATTACCTGCGCTAGAATACCCATCAATAATAAACGCGCCTAAAAACCAAAGGTTAATGGCAATAGTATATGCTGCAATATAGTTTTTACCGTAGCCTGTAGCTAACCTAGTTGCAAAATATAGTGTTACGTTTAACGCTAATGTTCTAACAAATAAGTTAGCTACCATACCTATAAATTTGCGTATTTCTTTATTGAAAGGAAAACTAACTAGCAATGGTATGCTTGTTTTTTTAAGTAGATAATATGCTGAAAGCATTGCCATAATAATTTGGGCAATTACACTTGCATAGGCAGCGCCTTCAATATGGATTGGTGCTATAAAGCCATTAATGCCGTATACCAAAACAAAGTCTAAAATTATGTTTAAAAATGCTCCAATAATAGCAATTACCATGGGCTGAAACGTATTTTGTAAACCCCTAAATGTACCAAAAATGGCTATGGTAAATAGTGTGAACGGAAAGCCAAAAACTCTAATTTTATAATATGCTACACTATAATTTAAAATTACATTTGAAGCATTATACAGTTTAAATATATAGGATGCTAAAGGGTAGGTTATTACAATTATTAAAACACTTAAACACAAAACAATAAAAATAGCTTGTGCTGGTAAGTTTTTAACGGCATTTAAATTATTAGCACCAACATATTGCGAAATAATTGATGAAATGGCACTGCGTGTTTGCCCAAACACCCAAATAAGCATAGACATGAAGGTGCCTACAATGCCAACGGCAGCTAAAGATTCGGTTGCATTTACAGAAACATTGCCAATTATTGCTGTATCAGTTATAGATAAAATAGGTTCTGCAACGCCCGATATTAAAGCAGGAATAGCTAGTTTATTTATATGTTTTAGTGATAAAGCGTTTTTCAAACCTTATTATTTTTGAAATAACAAAAGTATTGATTCAAAATAAAAAAGCAGCCCATATAGGCTGCCTTTAACGTTCATTTTTTATGAACAAAACTAATCATTAGCATAATCAGGATTTTGAACGAGTTCAGGGTTTTTATTCAGGGCATCTTGCGGTAATGGCCATTTGTAATGTTTAGGCAAAAACACGCGTTGCGAAACTGGGTCGCCATCAAAACCATTTAAAACTTGTTCGGCAATTCCCCATCGTTTTAAATCAAAGTAGCGTGAATTTTCTAAAGGAAATTCAACTCTACGCTCATTACGCACTTTGTCACGTAATGTTGCCTGATTTAATACTGTTAAGGCAGGATAGTTTGTTGTATCGGTATAATCTACACCATAAGCTCTGGCTCTTACCATATTTATGGCATCAAGAACAGATTGATCAATGTCATTAGCTTCAATTTTAGCTTCAGCATACATTAATAGTACATCGGCATACCTTAAATGAACAAAATCAGTACCATCATTTAATGGTTGAGTTAATGTGCTAATAGTGGTTGGATTTATACCTTTTATGAATGTATAGCCTGTTACCGATTTAATTTCAACTAAAGGATTCCAATTACCTTCAAAAACAGTGGCGTTTAAACGTGGATCTCTGTTTTCCATTGGTGCGTTAGGATCATACAATGGTGAAGAGGTAATTGGAAGCCCATCAGTACACTCATAAGCATTTACTAAATTAACTGTTGGATGGATGTTACCCCAAAAGCCAATCATAATTTGAGTTGACCATAGGGCGCTTTCTCCGGGTGTGTTTGTCATTTTTATTGAAAAAATGATTTCAGGGTTATCAGTTTGTCCTGCTTCTAAAAATATATCATCATATTTAGAAGACAAGCTGTAATTACCGCCATCTATTACTGCTTTTGCAGCTATGGCAGCATTTGTGTAGTCTTTTGTGTAAAGTAATACTTTGGCTTTTAATGCTAAAGCTGCTTCTTTTTTAACATGGCCATCATAATTTGCCGATGGTAAATAATCTATAGCGGTATCTAAATCATCTAAAATTTGAGCAAATACTTCGCTTTGCGGACTTTTTGCAGTGAATTGGTTTTCAACTGTACTAGCTTCAGTACGAATTGGCACATCGCCGTATGTTACAGCTAAGTAGTAATAAAAATAAGCACGTATAAAAAGCGCTTCGCCTTTCCATTGGTTTATTAAACTTTCACTAACGGCAACATTATCAATTTTATCTAAAAATTCATTACAGCCATTTATGCCCACGTAACTAACTCCGTAAAGTCCTTTAATAGCACGTTGTGCTTGTCCGTCTGGGTTTAAAACACCTGTTAAAATATCACGAAAACCATTATCTCGGGCACCATAAGCGTTATCGGTTAACTCATCCCAACCTTGTTGTATTTGTGGGCCACCGTTCCATTTGCTTAGTGTAAGTGTAGAATAAAAGTTTGTTTGTAAATTACTGTAAACACCGGTTAATGCCATTTGAGCATCGGCTTCGGTTTTCCAAAAGGTTCCGCTAGAAATAGCATCACCTGGTTGTTTGTCTAAAAATTCCTCACTACAACTAGTAAAAGCTATAACATATGAAAGGAATAGTATTTTATATATATATTTTGTATTCATTTTTTAACTGTTTAACGGGTTATAAAGCTAGTTTAATACCAAAAGTGTAAGACTTAGATATAGGATACGTGTAAGATGTAAGTATCTCAGGATCTATGTTAAATAAGTTATCACCAGTTATGGTTAAAAGGTTGTCTCCTGAAAAATATAGTTTAGCACTTTTCAATTTTAGTTTTTCAGTTATTTTACTTGGGAATGAGTAGGTAAATGTTACGTTTTTCATTCTAAAATACGATGTATTCATTAACCAAAAAGAGTTAAAATATTTACCTGCACCATACGTACTTAAAGACTCGTTGTAAACGGCTGGCAAACTTGCGTTCATATTGTTTGGTGTCCAAGAATCTGTAAGCCATACTTTAGGGGCATTACCATCTTGATTAAAAGGCTCTACACCGTGTGTTGAACGGTATGTTTTTTGTCCTGCAACACCTTGCCAAAAAGTACTTAACTCAAAGTTTTTATATGAAAGTGAAATGTTTGCACCGTATAATAAATCTGGGTGTTGCCCATCAATATGAATACGGTCATTTTGGTCAACAACATTATCTTCGTCTGGATTTTGGTTTTTAAGACGAATACCTCCTAAATAAGGCGTTAAAGGTTGTGTTGGTGCATTGTCAATGTCTTCTTGTGTATTAAAAAAGCCATCTGCTTCCCACATGTAAAAATCGTTAAATGCGTAACCTTCTTCATTAATAGTAGTATTTCCAATTTCTGGTGCACCGTATTTTACTAATTCATTTTTATACCATGAGAAGTTTGTGCTTACTTTATAGCTAAAATCGCCTAATGTTTTTTGGTGCCCTAACACAATATCCCAACCGGTGTTTTTCATTTCACCTTGGTTTACTTGTGGCCCACCTGCACCAGATTCAACAGATACTTGTAACTGACGTAAAATATCTGAAGTTACTTTTTCATAATAATCTATATTGGCAAACCAAGAACCGCTTTTTGATGTAAAATCAAGACCAATATCTGTAATAGTTGTAGTTTCCCAAGTAATATTAGCATTTGTAAAGTTTTCTAAAACTACACCCGATGCTATTGCTGAACCAAAAGGGTATCCGTGAGAACCCGAAGCGCGTGTTGTTAAATAGTTTCCAGCATCATAATTTCCAAAAGCGTAGCGTGATTGGTATGGGTAGTCATTACTACCATCATTACCAAGTTGCCCCCAAGAAGCACGTAGCTTTAATTGTCTAATAAAATCTACATTTTCCATAAAACCTTCTTGGTCTATACGCCAACCAAGAGAAAATGATGGGAAAACACCAACTCTATTACCTTCGGCAAACCTACTACTAATATCAGTACGTAAGTTAGCTTCAAATAAGTACTTGTCATTAAAAGCGTAATTTAAACGTGAAAATCCACTTCTAATACTACTCTCGGTGGTTGAGCCTGATGTAAGTTGATTTGAAGTTCCGGCACCATCAAGTTCAGTAAGGCTTCGGCTAGCAACACCAAAACGGGTAGAGTTGGTCCACTCTCTTCGTCTAGATTCTTGGCTATAACCTACCATAAATTTTAAATCGTGGGTTTCATCAAATAACTTATTATAAGTTAATGTTGAATAAAAGGTTGTTACTTTAGAAAACTGGTTGCCAACATCAATTTTTGAAGCATCTCGGGTGGTACGGATATATTCACCTGTGCGGTAGTTATATTCATCTTGTGTTAATACTTGATTTTTTGAGCGTGTGTAATCAAATTTATAGGCCGCTTTTGCATCAAACACAAGCCCATCTAAAATACCTATACTAGTAAAAATGTTTCCGTTGAAATTATATTTTTCATCACTAGGTCCGTTTTGTCCATATAATTTTACAAGCGGATTTTCGCGTGTAAAACCTTCATCAAACACAAGGCCATCAGGGTCGTTTGCAGAACCAGAAAAGGCTTTTCCTGCAAAATGCCCTGTGCCATCAAGAGTGTATGGCCCCCAAGTTGGGCGCACCCACCAGGTTTGTAGTAGCGGGCTACCAAAATCATCATTGGGTCCTTTTCTTTCTGATGTTAAACCCATAAAAGTACCACCAACATCAATATTTTCTTTAATTTTTGTTTTAAAATTTAGAAAGAAATTATACTTATCGTAGTTAGAGTTTTGAATCATACCGTCTTGTTTCCAACTACTAAGTGATAGGTTGTATGTGGTTTTTCCGGTAGTACCATTTATGCCTAATGTGTTTCTTTGCACACTACCTGTACGAAGTACAAGATCTGTCCAGTTTGTATTTGGGTACAAAGGGTTATTAGGGTTATTGCGGTAAGCATTAATAACTTCATCTGGATATCCGCCAGTTGCAGAACCTGCCGAGTTTTGCAAACCACGATTGTAAAGTGTCATGTAATCTACCGAGTTGGTAATCATTTCTGGTAACATTGTTGGATTACTCATTTGGTAACTACCATCATATGTAACAGACATGGCATCTTTTCCGCCCGTTTTAGTTTGTACTAAAATTACACCGTTGGCAGCTTTTAAACCGTAAATGGCGGCCGATGATGCATCTTTTAAAACGTTAACAGACTCTATTACACTAGGATCTAAATCTTCAATATTACCTTCAACGCCATCAATTAAAACAAGCGGCGCGTTGCTACTTCCAAATGAGTTTAAACCACGAATATTAATGTTTAAACCTTCGCCACCAGGAATACCGTTTGATTGTGAAATTAATAAACCAGGAACCTGCCCTTGTAATGCTTGTGTTGCGTTTTGCACGGGCCTGTTTTCAATAGATTCATTAGAAACCATAGAAACAGCACCCGTTAAATTTGCTCTTTTTTGAACACCGTAACCCACAACTACAACTTCATCTAAACTAGCAGCGTTTTCTTCTAAAACTACTGTAAGTGTAGATTTTCCGTTTAAAGGAATTTCTTGAGTTGTAAAACCTATGTATGAAATTACAATTATTGAATTGGCCGATGCTACATCTAAAGTGAAATTACCATCAAAATCTGTTTGTGCACCGTTGGTTGTGTTTTTTTCAAGAACAGATGCACCTGGTAGTGGTGTGCCATTTACATCTGTAATTATACCTGTTACGGTAAATTTTTGTGATTTTTTGTTTGTGTTTAGTTGTTGTTTAGTGTCAATTTTTTTGGCTTTAATTATAACCTGCCTATCTGCAATTTTATAGTCTAAACCTATATTGTTTAAAGATTTATTTAAAATATCAGTTAACAAAGCGTCTTTTAGGTTTAGTGATATTCTAGCGTTTTTATCTATTACATCATCTTTATAAAAAAATATATACTCGCTTTTGTTTTGAATTTCTTTAAAAAGTTCTTCTATGCTAACGTTTTTAACATTGATATTTATTTTTACTTGAGAATAGGAAGAGTTTGCGTAAACAGCGCTTAAGCCGAATATTATAAAACATATAAAAACTCTCATAATAGTATACAGGACGTTATGTAACGCCTTTTTGAAACCTTTTTGGGGTCTCATAAAGATTTTATTCATAATTTAGTTATTCTATTTAGTTTGTAATTTTATTGTGATGCAATATTATTGCAACTTAACCACCAGAAGGTGTTGGCGCATCTTCTGGTTTTTTTTATTAAAAAAGTGTTTTCTTCATATGGTTTAATGTGTTTTATTGGTTAGTATTAAGTTATTGTTGGTAATTTTATAGTTTAAATTTTCGGCAGTTCCTGCCTCAATAATGGTTTCAATTACTTTTTCTACGGCATCTTTTAGGTCTAAATGCCCTGAAAACGTTTGTTTTTTAAGTTGTTCATCATCAATGGTTATGGCAATATTGTAATACCTAGATAGTTTTTTAGTAATGTAGTTAAGGTTGCTGTTATCTAGTATTAGTACACCATCTTTCCAAGAAAAATAATGATCTGTATTTACCCTTTTAGCAGTAACTAGCTTTGTAGCTTTATTTATATTAGCCATTTGCCCGGGTTTTATAATTATTTTTTTCTTTTGGTTTAAAATGGAGTTATGTTTTTCTGGGTAAGAAACTTGAACGCTACCACTTTTTAGTACCACAAAATTATTAGTATCATCACTGTAGTTACTTACGTTAAAAACGGTTCCTAACACTTCAATTTCTTGGTTTTCCGTCATCATTATAAATGGTTTTTTAGGGTTATGGGCTACATCAAAAGCAGCTTCACCTTCAACCAGATATACAACCCGATTACTTTCTTTTGAAAAATTAACAGGATACACAAATTTTGACCCCGAGTTTAACCAAACTTTACTACCATCGGCCAATGTTAAAGAAGATCGTTTACCAAATGGTACAACAAGTGTATTGTACTTTGTGGTATTTTGGTTATTGGTATCTTGGGTTAACGTTTGAGAGTTTCCAATATTAACTTTTGAGCCTGTTTTTGAATATGAAATACTAGTGTTTTCACCATCAATTTTCACATTTTTATCATTGGCTATAATGAGTTTTACATTGTTTGTGTTTTCAATTGATTTTACATCAGTAGATTTTACAAAGTTTGAAATTTCTGAAGTTTTGCTTTGTAATTTTAAATACAAACCAACACCTAAAGCCATAACAATAACAGCTGCTGCGCTTGTTGTAAAATATTTTAAGCGTTTTTTAGCTTTCAATTTCTTAATTGATGTGAAAATAGACTTTTTTAAAAGTTCTTTTTCTAAATCTGTTACAGAATTTTTATCAAATTTTTTATTTGAATGTTGGCTCATTTTAATACGTTACATATGTTTTATAAATGAAAATTAACGCTTCGTATTAAATAAAGCATTAACGTATAATTTTATAGACAAAATTTTTCAATTTTTTTTAAAAAAACTGAAACCAAGAAAATATTACTAATGTAGCTGGGTGTTTTCTAAGGGTTTTAATGGCTCTGTAAATATTGGTTCTTGCTGATGCAACTGATACGTTTAACATAGTTGCAATATCTTCGTATGATAAGCCTTCTTCAAACCTGAGTTTTAAGCCTTGGCGCTGTTTCTCGGTAAGTTTATTAAGTAGTGTATTTAGTTTAATTACTTTTTGTTGTTGGGTTTCTTTTTCAACTAAATAATCTTCAACAGGTTTTATGTAATTTTCTTTATAAAGTAGGGTTGAATTCAATTCGTTTTTATCAAAACAAACTTCTTTAACCTTATATTTTTTATTAATTTTTCTTTTTAAAGCTGTGAATAGATAAAACTTAATGTTATCAGTTTCGCTTAGTTTGTTTTTGTATTTATACAAATCAACAAAAAGGTCGTGTATGCAATCCATGGTGTAGCTCTTATCGCCACTAATTTTAATACCGTAAGAAATTAATGAGTCTATATACAAATCATAAAGTTGCCCCAAAGCGGTAGTATTACCTTGCCTTATTTGAAACCAGAGGGTGTGTTCTTTAGTGTTAGTTTTGTTTATAATCTCCATTAACAGCCTTATTTACCTGCTTTCACCAAAACTTTTGAGGTTTTTAAACTAAAATTAGAAACCACAAATTTACTTTCTTATAAAAGGTTTGTTATGTTGTTAAAGAGGGGTGATGGGTACTAATTTATAATAAAAAATTAAAAATTGTTAATTGTGAAGAATTAATTATTAGGTCAATGCTAATTGTAATATGATAAATTTTAGGGTTTAAAAAACATAAAATATTAAAATAACTATAGTTTTTTTACTGTTATTTAAATAGTTGGCTGCGTTGAAATGGTTAATTTTTAAGGGTTTGCGTTACTGTTATTTTTTGTTGAATAGTTGTTTAAAGAAGATTAGATACCTATGCAAAAAATGTATACATTTGTGAAAATAAAAAAATGGGGATGTAGCTCAGTTGGCTAGAGTGCTTGACTGGCAGTCAAGAGGTCACGGGTTCGAATCCCGTCTTCTCCACATTTAAAATGAAGTTTGGTGAAATTTCATGTAGTTTAATTGTGTTTGATACTTTTTGTTTTTCATTTAACGCTATTGAAGCTATATAACTTTTATTTACGTTAAAAGATATAATATCTATATTGGTTTTATTGCTTATAAATGCTGGTTTTACTGGATGCATTCCTTCAATTACATTTAATTTTTTTATTGAATCATCAACACCTATTCCTATATGTTTTACGTAGGCTTCTTTTCTAGTCCATAACTTATAAAAACACAAGTGTTTATCTACACTTTTGTTTACTTTATAGATTTCTTGAGTATTAAATACGTTAGTTAAAATGTCATTAAATACAAAATTTTCATCAATATATTCAATATCAACACCAATTTCAGAATTTGCAATACCAATAAGTGCATAATCATGCGAGTGTGATAGGTTAAAATATATTGAAGAATGAGAGGCTAAGTATGGTTTATTATTTTTGTTGTAAGCAAAGTTAATTTGATTAGTATTTAATGTTACAATTTCACTTAATATACACTTTAATACGGCTCTACATATAATAAACCTATTTCTATCTTTACTAAAACGAAATTTATTTGCTCTATTTATTTCTTCTGTATTTAAGTGCTTTTTTAAAAAAGAAGTAAGGTTTGTGAAATCAAGAAGGTTTATTGTAAATAGTTTTAAACCTTTAAATTGTATAGTTGGTTGTGTTAACTTAACTGCTTTTACTTTTGTAGTTTTACACCTAATATAACTACATGTTTCCTTAGTCATAATTATTTAAAACACATTGAAGTTTATTTGCAAAATCTTTTACTGAAGGGGGCAGAAGCATATCTGTGTGGTTTCCTGCTACCTTATGTTTTTTTATACCATTTAGTGCTATTTTTTTCCAGCCAAGGAGGTTAAAATCGTGAGCAAAATAAATATTTTCAGTAGCTCTAAATAAATCTATTTTAATATTTTCGGGTGTAATTTTGTAGTTAGCGTAAGCTTTTTGATGATATTCATCAATTTTAGAAGTTCTATTAAATTGTATTTGATATTGTTTTTCTTTACCGTATTTGAACCTTAAAATAAAGCCGGAATACATAATTTTAAGCAAGCCCCATCTTCTTTTAAATTTTTTAATACTACTAAACATATCAACACACATATATATTAGCTGACATATGCTGTAAAGCTTTTTTATCATATTTTTTTTAAAGGACTTATTGTAATAATAATGCGGATAAACATAGCTATCAAAAAGTGCAAGAGTTTCAACGTTTTTACCTTTAGATTTTAATTGTTTTGCCATTTCAAAGGCAATAATACCTCCAAATGAAAAGCCCGCTAATTTAAATGGTCCGTTGGGGTTTATTGTTAAAATTTCAGAAATATAATGTGCAGCCATAGCTTCAACAGAGTCATGAGGTTTTTCATCACCACTTATTCCTTTAGCTTGAAGCCCATATACAGGTTGGTCTTTATCTAAATTTTCAGCTAAATTTTTATAAATTAACACATTGTAGTTTGCACCATGGACAATAAAAAGCGGTGGTTTGCTTCCCTCTGTTTTTAATGGCACTAAAGAGTTCCAGGTTATAAAATTTTTATCCATGTAAGCGGCTAACTTACTAATGCTAGAGTTTGTAAGTAGTGATGCTAAAGGTAGTCTATTGCCTGTTTGTTTTTCAATCATAGTCATTACTTTAACGGCAATTAAGGAATGTCCTCCAATTTCAAAAAAGTCACTATGAATATCTATTTGCTGAGTATTTAAACATTCTTTCCAAATGTTTGCTATAATTTTTTCTGAATTAGTGAGATTATCATTTGTTACTTCAACCGCAAGTTTGTTTTTTAAAGATTCCAATAAGCTTTTACGGTCTATCTTTCCGTTGAGTGTTGTTGGAAATTCATTAACAAAATTAAATTTTTGCGGTACCATATGGGGTGGTAATTGTTTGTACAAGGCTTCTTTCCACTTGTTTACTTTTGCTTGGTTATCTGCATTAATATCTAAAGGTATCAAGCTAGCTACTAAATTATCATTGTTTAATAAAATTACAGATGACTTAATGCCTTCTAAAGCATCTAAGGCTTTTTCAATTTCGCCAAGTTCAATACGGTGCCCCCTTATTTTTACTTGTTGGTCAATACGTCCTAAACACTGAATTTCACCAGAAGGAAGTAATTTAGCTAAATCTCCTGTTTTGTATAAAACAGGGCCAAAGTTAGATTCAAAAGGATTTTTTATAAATTTTTCTGAAGTTAAATCTTGTCGTTTCCAATATCCTTTAGCAACACCATCTCCTGCAATACACAGTTCTCCTATTTTTCCGGGAGCAACCAATTGATTTTGTTCATTAACAATATAAATTTGGGTATTATTTATAGGAAGCCCAATGGTTATGATATCATCGGTTTTTGATATTTGTTTTACCGAAGACCAAATTGTGGTTTCCGTAGGGCCATACATATTCCAGAGCTCGTTTACATTTTCAAGTATTTTTTTTGCTAATACTACTGGCATAGCTTCGCCTCCACAAAGTGCCTTTAATGGTAAGGGTTTGTTCCAACCGGCATCAAATAACATTTGCCATGTAGTTGGGGTTGCTTGTAAAATAGTTATTTCTTCTTTCTTAAGTAGGTCTAGTAACAAACGGCTGTCTTTGGCCGTTTCTTCATCTGTTAGAATTAATTTAGCACCTTTTAATAAAGGTGTAAATAGTTCTAAACCTGCTATGTCAAAAGAAATAGTGGTTATAGAAAGAAGCTTATCAAATTTTTCTATACCGGGCTCTTCCAGCATGCTGTAAAGAAAGTTAACCAGATTTTTGTGTGTAATGGGTACGCCTTTTGGTTTTCCTGTAGAACCTGATGTGTAAAGTAAATATACATTGTCATTAATACTTACGTTAACACTTATGGGTTTGGTAGCATGATTGCCTAATTCTGATAAAATAGTATCAATAAGTAATATTTCAGTATTAGGTTGTAGTACAGTTAAAAGTTCGTTACTTGTTATTAGGTATTTTGCCCCCGAATCTTCTAACATAAACTCTAAACGGTTGCTTGGGTATTTGGGGTCTAGTGGTAAATATGCAGCACCACATTTCATTATAGCCACTAAACTAACTACTAGTTCTATTGAGCGTGGTAATGAAACACCAATGAAATCTCCATTACTAACACCCTTACTAATTAAATAACTTGCGAGTTGGTTTGATTGCTTTTCTAAATCCAGATATGATATGGAATCATCACCTAATTTTATAGCTAAATTGTTAGGTGTTTGAAACGCTTGTTTACTTAAAAGTTGATGTAAAGGTTGTTTGGGAAAATTAACAACGGTATTATTGAGTTTTAAGTATTCGGAATCATCAACTTTTACAAATTCACCTATTTTAGTATTTGGATTTTCAACAATATCTAACAAGATTTGTTTAAAAGAAATCATCATTTTTTCAATGGTATCTGGCTTAAAAAGTGCAGCGTTATAAGACCATTCTAAAATAAGTTCATCTTCAGTCCCTGTGGCATTTAAGAATAACTCAAAAGCCTCATATTCTCTAGGGTTGCTTATAAGTTTATGGGTTAAGCCTTTAAAATGTACAGCACTACTCATTCCCATATCAATATTAAACATAATTGGTACTAAGGGAATTCTAGATGGGTCTCTTGTTATAGATATTTTTTTAAGTAGTTGACCAAAACTAAATTGTTGATAATCATAGGCATCTAATATTGAAGTTTTTCTGTTTTTTAAATATTCACTAAACGCAATTTCTGGTGAAAGTTTACTTCTTAACGGCATTAAATTAACACAATGACCTACCAGTTGTGTTTTACCACTTTGCGATTGCCCTGATGCAGGTAAACCAACTACTAAATCATCTTGTCCTGTTATGTTATATAGAAAAACTTCAAAAGCTGCTAATAGTGTAATAACAAAACTTGCTCCAGATTTTACACCTGTTTTTTTTAAGCTTGAAACCAAGCTTTTATCTATTGCAAAATCTAAGCGTTTACTTTTAAAAGTTCTTAACTCTGGTCTTGGAAAATCTGTTGGTAAAGTTACAATGGGAACAGATGAATTATATTGATTTATCCAATAATTTTCGGTTTTTTTATAAGCATCACTATCAATAAATAATTGTTGTTCTGTAGCGTATGAGCTATATGTTTCTGCTTGAGGTAAACTAGGAGTTTTATTGTTAATAACCGCAGAATATATTTCGCCTAATTCTTCTAGCATAATACCTACAGACCACCCGTCGCAAATAATATGGTGGGCTGTAATTACTAAACGGTGTTCGTTTTCTGAAATTTTAATTAAACCTATTTTAAAAAGAGGCCCTTTAACTAAATTGAATATATAATTGGCATCGGCAAGTAAATAATCTGAAAACGCAATATCTTTTTTAGAGTCATTTTCTTGAGAAATATCTTTATAATCTATTCTTAAAGGTAAGGTTTTAAAAATAGTCATAAACTTACCATTTGTACTATAAACAGATCTTAATGCCTCATGACGATTTACCAAAACTTGAAGTGCCTTAATAAGAGTTTCCTTATTCAAGTTTCCATTTAAAACAAGTGTTACAGATTCGTTATATGCTCTATTAGCATCAGCGCCACCAAATTTACAGGCTATCCAAATTTCTGCCTGAGATTCTGTTGTATAAATAACTTTATCAATCTCTGGAGATTTAAATGGATTGTGATTATTTTTCACTTCTGTACCAAATAGTACTTCTTTCATCAGTTAAAATGTTGGATGGTTAAAAAGAATCTTTTATCTACAGGTTTATTTTTTTATAGTTCCCGTTTAAACGTTCTTCTATAAACCACGCAGGGTTTCCTTCTTCATCAATACCAAGTTTGGCTCCTTGTATTGGTGGTGTGTTTAATTCTTTTACAGTTTTCTTTTTATTAGATGAATTGTTAGAAGGTAAAATACCTACTTTAATTAATTCTTCTACACTTTCTTTAAAGCTTTGTATAATGAAGGTAATGTCTTCATCTTTAAAGGCTTCGGTCATGTAGCATGGAAAACCGTCCCAAATATGAATGCCTTTAAGCCTAAGTAAAACAAATAATAACTCTGAGTATGGAATATCTTCTTTAAAAGCTGTTCTCCATAAAGACCTAAAATAATTTATTTGAATAGGTAATTTCTTTTCTGTAAAATAGATATTTAATTCTGAAGCCAACTGTTCAGTTAAATTAGCTAGCCGGTTTTGAAGTTTTGTTTCGTTGGCTTTTAAATGTAAAAGAGCAGCTTTTGTTGAAGCTAATGCCAATGGATGACGAACAAAGGTGCCCGCAAAGTAAGTTACACCAACTTCTGGAAAAGAGTCATCTCCGTATTGCCAAAAGCCACCATCTAGGGCATCCATGTATTTTTTGCTTCCTAAAATAGCTCCAATAGAAATACCGCCGCCAATTACTTTTCCGTAGGTAGCCACATCAGCTTTAATACCATACATGCCTTGAATGCCTTGAGGATGCATACGGAAACCTGTAATAATTTCATCAAAAATTAAAGTTATATCCTCTTGTTGGGTTATTAGCCTTACTTCTTTTAAGAAATTAATAGGCTGAAATTCTGGTCTTCTACTTTGAATTGGTTCAACTAAAACAGCAGCAATTTCATTAGCCCTATCTTTTATTATTTGTAAGCTTTCGTCTGTACCATAATCTAAAACTAACATATTTTGTACTGCATCTTGCATAATGCCCGGAGCAGCAGGAAAGGTTCTTTTCATTTTTGAACCTCTTACTATTACCTCATCATTAATACCATGGTAAGAGCTAGAAAACACAACGATTAAAGATTTGCCCGTTACTGTTCTTGCAATACGCATGGCTCCTAAAACGGCTTCAGATCCAGTATTGCATAGCGCTGCTCTTTCATGCTTTGTTAATTCACAAAGTAACTGGCAAACTTCACCAGCTAATGGGTGTTGTGGCCCTACTTCAAAACCAAGTTCTACTTGATTATGAATAGCCTCTTTAATAAAATCTGGTTGATGACCAAATAGACAAGACCCAAATCCGTTTAATGTGTCTAAAAATTCATTGCCATCTAAATCCCAAAGTTTGTTTCCTGATGATTTTTCAACTACCAAAGGATAAACCAATTCTTTAGTAAATGGTTTAAAACCAGAAACCACCCTAGGATCAGCCATGTGCCCTCGATGTTTTTGTGTATAAGCTTTACTTTTAGCTGTTTTTTTATTGTAGCTAACGGTTAAATTTTTTAGAAATGCTTCTTGTTGAGTTGTTATTTGTGTAGCTGTTTTTTCAATTTTAGGAGAGGCCCCAAAAGGTTTTTTATGATCTTTTACTTCATCTGTTTTCTCTTTAGAAACATTATTTAGTGTGGGCTTTACATTATTTGTTGCTGCAGCTTGTTGAGGGATTATAGCTGATTCTTCGCTTCTTAATAGTTCTAACTGTTTACCTAATAATTTTAGTTGTTGCGCAATTAAATCAATGGCAGAGTTGTTATTTGAGTATGTAGGGGTGCTTAAATTTGTTCCGTTAGATTGTAAAGGAATAATAGGTGCCTCTGTATTTACTGGTGTAACATTAGGGTTGGTAGTTATTACTGGAGTAAATTTACTTGTTGGTAACGTGTTTTCTAAATAATCTGCTAAAAGATGAGGCGTTGCAAATTCTCCATTAAGCTGTCTGAATGTAATAGGTGTTTCAAACTCATTTTTACAGGTAATAGCCATTTGGGTTAAGACTAAAGAGTCTAAGCCAAGTTCTAAAAAACTGTCTTCATACTCACTAGGTTGCAAATTTATACCAGCCGTATTAAGTACTATTTCAGATATTTTTTCTAGAATTAGTTGTTTTCTATTTGGTTGTTCTATTGTATTCATTTGTGTTTGTGGGAGTTGTAGGTTGTTTAGTTGATTTGGAATGTTTGCTATTATTTTTTCAGGCACTGGAGGGTTTATCCAGCAAGGTTTTTTATCAAAAACATATGATGGTAATGTTACCTTTTGCCTTTTTTCATTTTTATAAAAAGCTGCCCAATTAGGTTCAATACCATTTAACCATAGCATTCCTAGAGCGTTAAAAACTGTATTATATGCGTTTTCTCCGTTGTTAGGTTTTACCAAACTAGAAATAGATACACTGCTATTAAATTGCTTTTTTTGTTTAGATAATGTTGTAAGTGCTCTACCTGGTCCAACTTCTAGTAGCACTAGGTCTTCTAGTTTTAAAGCTGTTTCCATGGCTTGTGAAAAACGTACGGTATCTCTTAAATGATTGGTCCAATATTTAGGGTTAGTAGCCTCGGCATCACTAAGCCAAGTACCTGTTACTGTTGATATAATTGGTAACTTAGGAATATTTAAAACTATTTTATTTACTTCATTTTCAAAGGTTTTTAGTACGGGGTCCATCATGGTTGAATGGAAAGCATGACTAGTTATTAGTTTTTTATTTGCTATTGTTTTTTGGCTTAGCATAATAGAAAAGTCTTCAATAGCTTTGTCTTCGCCCGATACTACCGATAATAAATCTGAATTTGCTGCTGCTATAGATAACGCTTTTGGAAGTATTTTTTTTAAATTTTCATAAGGCATCCTAACAGAGAGCATACTGCCTTCGGGAAGTTTACTTACTAACTTGCCTCTAACAGCAACTAACAATAAAGCGTCTTTTAAAGAAAATACACCTGCTAAATGAGCTGCTACAAACTCGCCAATGCTATGGCCGCAAAGCATTGTTGGTTTAATGTCCCAACTCATCCACAATTGTGCAAGCGCATATTCAACTATAAACAAAGCAGGTTGAGTGTATTGGGTATCCTTTAATGTGTTTTCAGCTTCAGGAGAATTTGTTTTAGGATAAATAATATCTTTAATATTATAGCCAAATTCGTTATTTAAAATCTCAGCACATTGATTAAATGCATTTTTAAAAACGGCTTCGTTTTCATAAAGTGCTTTTCCCATTTGCAAAAACTGCGCGCCTTGACCAGGAAACAAAAAAGCTAGATTACTAGGAGCTACTTTTAAATGAGACCTTCTGTTAGAAGGTATTTTATTAAATACGGTATCTATTTCATTTTTTGAATTAGATAACACAGCAAAATATCGTCTATTAAAACCTTCTTTTGTAGTGGAAAGTGTATAGGCAATATCGGCTAATTTTATGTTATTATCATGTTTTATATAAGTTTCTAAAGCCAATTTGTAAGCTTCTAAACTATAATCTGATTTGGCAGACCATGTTAGAAGTTGAACAGGTCTTTTGCTTTTGTCTGATGGTTTTTCATTAGTATTATATTCTTCAACCACAATATGTACATTGGTTCCTCCTACTCCAAAAGAACTTATACCTGCGCGTCTTGGTTCATCAGAATTCCATTCACTCAATTTAGAGTTTACATAAAACGGACTGTTTTCAAAATTTATAGATGGATTAGGCTTTTCATAACCTAAAGAAGCTGGTATTTTCTTGTTTTTTAAGGCTAACATAGTTTTAATAACACCAGCTACACCAGCTGCTGCTGTGAGGTGCCCCATATTGCTTTTTATAGAGCCAATAGCACAATATTCTTTGTTTGGTTGTTGGCCAAAAGCTAAACGTAATCCTTCAATTTCTATAGGATCTCCTAAAGGTGTTGCGGTTCCATGTGCTTCAATATAACTAATGGTTGAGGCGTTTATTTTTGCATCACTTAATGCACTTACAATAGCGCCAGCTTCTCCTTCAACACTTGGTGCTGTAAAACTCCCTTTATTAGAGCCATCATTGTTAACTCCAATACCTTTAATAACACCATAAATGGTGTCTTTATCTTCAATAGCATCGTCTAAAGCTTTTAACAATACAACTCCAGCGCCATCACTAAACATAGTGCCTTTTCCGTTAGCATCAAAAGGGCGGCATTGTCCATTATCACTTAACATAGAGCCCTCTTGGTATAAATGACCACTGTTCATGGGTGCTGTTACGCTAGAGCCACCTGCCAATGCTACATCACATTGTCCACTTCTAATAGCTTCTACCGCTTGTGCTATAGCAAGTAAAGATGTAGAGCATGCAGAGTGTACACTTACTGCGGGCCCTTTTAGGTTTAGGTGATATGCTGTTCGGGTTGCAATGTAATCTTTGTCATTAACTGTGAACGATTGAAATTTTCCAATAGCTTTTATTAAATTGGTATTAGGAATTACATTGTTTATATAATAAGTATTGTTACCGGTACCTGCATAAACACCAATACTGCCATTGTAATGGGCTGGTAAATGACCTGAAGTTTCTAGAGCCTCCCAAGCTATTTCTAAAAACAACCTTTGTTGGGGGTCCATTGCTTCAGCTAGTTTTGGATTTATCCCAAAAAAGCGAGCGTCAAAACTTTTTGCGGATGAAACAACGCCTCTTGCTGCAACGTACATTGGGTCATTACGCAATGATTCTGGAATAGATGTATCAAGTTCTTCTGGCGAGAAAAAAGTAATGGTGTCTTTTCCATTTTGTAAAACTTCCCAAAGTTCATCTATTGTAGAAGCTCCAGGAAACCTACAAGCCATAGCAACAACAGCTATATCTCCGCTAGTTTTTTTCTTAGATTTAATGTTGTTTCTATCAAAACTATTCTTAGGGTTTAAGAAGTTTGATAGAGCAGAAATGGTAGGGTGTTGATATATTTTAGTAACTGGTATTTCTAAACTAAGCTTCTCCTTTATTAAGGCAGATACTTTTTGTGTTAAAAGTGAAGTGCCGCCCATTTCAAAGAAATTGTCATCAATACCTATTTCGATACCACCTAATAATTCGCTCCAAATATCTACAATAGCTTTTTCGGTTTTATTTCTAGGTTTTTTTAATAGAGGAGCAGATTCAGGTCTTTTGTTTACAATTACAGGAAGTTTTCTTTTATCTATTTTTCCGTTAGAATTCATTGGAAACTCACTTACGGTTATAAAAATAGAAGGTATCATATACTCAGGGAGTATTGTTTTTAATAGAGTTTTACAGTCTTCACTATTTTTGTTTT
Organism: Seonamhaeicola algicola; assembly: GCF_007997385.1. Lineage (GTDB taxonomy): Bacteria > Bacteroidota > Bacteroidia > Flavobacteriales > Flavobacteriaceae > Seonamhaeicola > Seonamhaeicola algicola. The sequence goes on along the minus strand of NZ_VOSC01000012.1, from coordinate 253,535 downwards.
TATTATTGTACTGTATATAAGCAACCAATTTATCTTGGTTACCAATGGCGTTACTGCTTATAACAATTCCTCTGTTAACAAAAGGTAATGTGTTTAAGGTGGTTTCTATTTCTCCTAATTCTATGCGATATCCTCTAATTTTTACTTGGTCATCTTTTCTGCCAATAAATTCAAGTTTGCCATTGTTATTACAACTAACATGATCACCTGTTTTGTACATTTTTTGACCAGGCTCAAACGGGTTATCTATAAATTTCTTTGCTGTTAACTCTGGTTTATTCAAATATTCAAGTGCTAAACAATCTCCCGAAAGACATAATTCTCCCGTTTCACCAGGCTTACATAACTCATGGTTTTCTGTTACTATATATGCATTTGTATTAGCTAATGGAAACCCTATAGGTAAAACTTTACTAGTATTGTTAGCCGCTTCATATTTAAAAATAGTAGATGTTACGGTTGTTTCTGTTGGCCCATACTCATTATAGAAATTGCAAACTTGACCAAGTTTTTCAGCTAATTTTAAAGAACATGTTTCTCCGCCAGCAATGATTCTATTTAAAGATTTAATGCCATATAAACTGGGTAAACTTTCTAAATAACTAGGTGTGGCATGTAAGTGAGTAATATTATTTTTTTCTAAAAAATCTTTTAGTTTATGTTGTGTTATAACGTCTTTATCTACTATAAACAGCGAAGCTCCGTTTAATAAGGCCAAAAATATTTGCTCTACAGAAGCATCAAAACAATAATTGGAGAATAATAAAATGCGCTCATCACTTTTTAAATTAAAGTAGTTGGTTTGAGATGTAATTAAATTTACTACAGATTTATGTTTTATAACAACACCTTTTGGTTTTCCAGTAGTTCCTGATGTATATATAACATAAGCAGGATTTTCATTTGTTATAGTGTCATTACAATCTATTTTATTATTAAAAGATTCTTGCTTACATATAAAATCATTAATTATAGAAATATCTATAGTTAGTTTACAATTACTATCCTTTTTAATATAATTTTTTCTAGACTCGGGGTAATCAATATCAATAGGTACGTAAGCAGCACCCGTTTTAAGAATTCCAAGTATGCTAATTATTATCCACTCACTCCTTTCAATCATTAAACCAACTAAATCTTTAGCTTCTACATTATGAGTTAACTTTAAATAGTTTGCAAATTGATTTGAAATATCTTCAAGCTCTTTGTAGGTTAGAGATTTTTCATTGCATACTAAAGCGGTATTTTTAGGGGTTTTAATTGTTTGATTAACAATTAATTCATGAAGCGTTTTATGTGCATAAGCAAGTTTTTCACCTTGCATTTTATAAGTAGGTTTCATTGCAGTTAAGCTGTTTTAATACACTATAACATTCAATTATATTGAAGTGTATAGTTTTAAAGTAGATATTAACAGGGGCTATAAATTAATATCAGTTTAAAAATTAACACAATAGTACTAATATTGGCCTTTATTATTGAAATAAGAACTTTATGTTACACTAAAATTCGATGAATTGTAACCAACGCTAAGGTTTGATGATAAAAATGTATTATACTAATTACTGCATAATTACAGTATGATACTTGAGGTTAAGAGTTTTTGTTTTGATATTTAACCTTTGGCTATAATGAATTTTTGTTTAACATGTTTGCTAAAAATTTTATCTGATTCATGCCACAAAGCAAAACCAGCTTCTTTGAATAATTTAGAATAGTTATGAGAGAATGAACGTTCACTTCCATAAGGAATAGAATTGGGATTTTTATAAAAGTTGTGATTTATATCGTTTGGTTCAATAGCTACAAAAACAACAGTTCCTAAGTTTTTTATTTCCTTTAATAAATTCTTTAAATTATTTTCAGTAAAATATTCCAGTACGCCTCTAGATGTAACAAAAATAGTATTAGAGCGCCCATAGTTTTTAACCCAATCTAAACCATCGGAAGCAATGAATTTAAGTTTGTTATTGTTTTTGAAATTTAAACTGTTTTTTTCAGTTTGAATAGGGCTGAGGTCTATACCTATTAAGCTTTTAACCTCAGGGAATTCATTACTTAAATAATTTAATACTTTCCCGTTTCCAGTTCCAATTTCAACTATAGTATGTAGTTTTAAGGTGTTTTTTTCTAATTCATCTTTCAAAACGTTAAATATAAATGAACAATCTGGTAAGAAGTTTTTATGGAAAGAATCATCATTAGAATCAAAAAACTCGTCTCCTTTTTTCACCCAATAATTTTGATGAAGTTTTGATAATAGCTCATGATTTTTATCTTTTTCTACTTTATTTAAAAGGGCTCTTCGCATTAAGCGTTCAGTAAAGTTTAATTTTCCTTTAAGGACTAAAGTCATACCATTTTTAGCTAATTCATTAGCTTTATTAGGGTAAACTTTTATTAGAATAATACCTAAAGTTCTTGAAAGTAATTCAATTACAGCTAGTCTTATTTTTGCTTTCATTTTAAGAATAAATTATGGTAACAAATAAAAACTATTATTGCATATAATTAAATTATTAATGTCTATGTGTAAATTAATTTGTTAAATGATACTATTTAGGATATTTATTGAAGTGTTATAATAATATATGCTCCACAAAAAAGCTTCTATAAAGCAAGCTTTTTTATGTTAGTTTAATAAGAGCTTTACTTAACGCTAATAAATCTGGTTTAACAAATTCTGGTTTTTTTGCTAAAGGATAAAGTTGTTGCCCGGGCCTACTAATAAAAGCTGCTCTCCAATTTGCCCAAAGTGCACCAGCTACATCCCAACCGTGGGCTGCAATTAACATGCTTTCTGTTGGTTTTATACCAATTTTTTTTGAGGCCCATGCGTACGAATCTGTAAATGGCTTAAATTTTTTAACGCCTTCTACACTTAACACATCAGCAAAATACAATGATAAATTAGCATTTTCTAATTGATTTTTCACACCTTTTTTTGATGAGTTTGTAAACGCCACAAGTTTGTAATTATTGTTTTTTAATGCTGTTAGTGCTGGTTTTACATCTGGGTGTGCTGGTAGTGATTGCATAGCATTAGTTATTGTTGTTTTTGCTTCTAATTCAGAAATTACAATGCCATTATTTAACGCTATCATTTGTAGTGTTGCAGCTCCAATATCAGAAAAAGAAAAATATTGACCACTTGCACTAGTAACTAATGAATATTGTAGCATAGTAGTAAACCAAATAGTTAGTAGCTCTTGATTACCATTTAAACTGTTTGCAATAATTGGTTTTATACTTGTTAGATCTAAAAGTATTTCATTTACATCAAAGAAAAGAACTTTAGGTCTTATTGTCATTTCTCTTTTTTTTGTATTTATTATTTAGAAATATATTACTATAAGGTAAAATTTTTTAGAAGAACAATGAGTGTAATTAACTATAAACAATTAAAATACAATATTTTACTTTTACTAGTTTATTCAAAACCACATTGTTTCATAATAAAAACACTAGGCTTTTGCCTAGTGTTTAAATAGTTTTTTTATTTTTTACTCCACGCAAATTTTTGAAAAGGAGCATCTACTGCTGTTTCGGCTATATGATTTGTATAATTACTAATTACTTTTTGAGAAAGTCCTAAAACTATTTCTAAAAGTTGTTTGTTGGTATAACCAACAGCAAAGAATTTTTCTTTTTCTTCATTTGAAATATAACCTCTGTTTTTTGTTAATGCTAAAGTTGTTTCATGTAAAACTTGTAGCTTTTCATTGGGTAAAGCAGTTTGATTTCTTAAAGCATCAATAACAGCATCATCAACTTTCATTGCTTTGGCAATAGCTGTATGCGCCGGAACACAATAATGGCATGCGTGCTCAACATTTATTGTTTGCCACACCACGGTTAACTCATCGTTGTTAAATGATGTGTTTGTAAACAACTCATGTAAATTTTGATAGGCCTCTAATAGCTCTGGAGATTCTGCTAAAACACCATGTAAATTAGGTACATAGCCATATGCATTTTGAGATTTTTCTAATAAACTTTTACTTTTTTCAGGTGCAGTTTCAATAGTATGAATTTTTAATGTGTCTACGTTACTTGTTGTACTCATAATTTTAAATTTATATTAAATAACTAAACAATCGTTTAGTTATTGGTTAAAAAAAATGTTTTATATGTTTTTAAATGTTAATTCAATATAATCTGCTATTTCTTTGTTGTTATTAACTCTGGTTGCTGCAGCTAAACCATGTTTTGCTAACAGTAGAAAATTAGCTTGTTTTAATACAGTGTCTTCGTCTTTTGTTTTATCGGTTTTTAATTTTTCAATAAACAAAATCTTTAAATTTTCCATAAATTGAAGTATATCAGTTTTAATAACTTCATCATCAATAAACGAAAATTCATTGTAAGTATTTGTAATTAAACAGCCTTTAACATTGCCCTCTTCATAACAAACATCTACAGAATCATAAAAAAAATCTTTTATGGCATCAACTCCTTTAGTTGAGTTTTGTAGCTTATCAAAAATGTTTTTTCTGTTCTTTTTATAATTTTTTAGTGTTTGTTTAAATAAACCATGTTTACTACCAAAGCTAGCATAAATAGAAAACTTATTAATGCCCATTTCACTTTCTAGCATTTGCATAGATGTATTCTCATAACCATTACGCCAAAAAAGGCGCATTGCTTTTTCTAATACCTCTTGCTCATTATATTGTTTTCTTCTAGCCATTTAAACTTAAATACATAACAAAACTAAACGATAGGTTAGAAATAGAAAAACTTTTAACATCATTTTTGCATTTTAAGATAAGTTGAAAATGATTTTTACAATCCGAAAAGCCTAGGCAACCACATTGATATTTCAGGAATATATGTAATTAGCAAAAGAACTATTATCATTATAAGTAAAAAAGGTAATAGTGGTTTTACTACTTGAGATACCGAAACTTTGGCAATACCACTACCCACAAATAAAATGGTACCAACAGGCGGAGTACATAAACCAATACAAAGGTTAAGTACCAATACAATACCAAAATGTACAGGATCCATACCCAAGGCCATTACCACAGGTAAAAAAATGGGTGTGAATATAAGTACAGCGGGTGTCATATCCATAAACGTACCAATAACAAGTAGTGTAAGGTTTATAACTAAGAAAATAGCAAACTTACTGCTGAATTGTTCCAGCAGAAAATTACTCATTAATGCTGGTATACCTTCAAAAGAAAACAACCAACTCATAGCCATAGAAGTACAAATTAAAAACATTACTACGGCAGTAGTTTTAGCACTATTCAATAAAATATTAGGAAAACTTTTAAGTGTAACATCTTTATAAATTAGCGCTAGTACAGCAGCATATAAAACTGCAATAACCGAAGCCTCTGTAGCAGTAAAAACACCAGCAACAATACCGCCAACTACTATTACAAGCATAAGTAAGCTAAAAAAAGCTTTTGTAAAATGATTCCAAACTTCTTTTAAAGTAGCTCTTTGTCCTTTAATAAATTTACGTTTTATAGCCACAAAAACTATATAACCAATAATGGCCAAGCCTAATAAAATACCTGGTAAATAGCCAGCAATAAATAATGCTGCAACAGATGCTGCACCACCACTAGCTAAGGCATAAACAATTAAAATATTACTTGGCGGAATTAATAAACCAGTTGTTGATGATGTTATATTAACCGAAGCACTAAAAGCTCTTGGGTAGCCTTCTTCTTCCATTCTATCTGTCATGATACTACCAATAGCCGATGTTGCAGCCACTGCAGAACCCGAAATAGCACCAAACAACATAGATGCTAGCACGTTTACATAGGCAAGCCCACCGGGTAAACTTGCAACTAACGATTTTGCAAAATTTATAAGCCTATTGGCTATACCACCTTGTTTCATTATTTCGCCAGCTAAAACAAAAAACGGAATGGCTAAAAGAGCAAAACTATCAATACCCGTAGTCATACGTTGGGCAATGGTTGTTATACCTGGCATTTTATCAATATTTAGTAGCAAACTTAAGGTGGTAGAAATACCAATACTATAGGCTACCGGTACTTTTAACAATAACAGAAAAAAGAAACTAGCAAACAATACAATAATACTTATTACTTCAATGCTCATAGCTTATAGTTTTATTTGATTTTTTGAAATTTTTGAAATGTGATACAACGAAAACCACATAATTAATAGGCCACTAAAAGGTAAAATGGCATAGATATAGCCTAAAGGAATACGAAGTGTTCCTGATAATTGACCTAAATGTAAAGTAGTATATACAAGGTTAAAACCACCAATAACCATTACAATTAGTGCAAATAGAAAAATAAGAATTTCAATAGCTATAGCTGCTTTCTTTTTATTACTATCTGAAAACTTTTGATAGAGGAAATCCATAGATAAATGCGCTCTTTTTGCATTTAAATAGGCGGCTCCAAGAATAGACATCCATATTAGTGAAAATCTGGCAAGCTCTTCGGTCCAAGTGAAAGATCCTTTTAATACGTATCTTGAAAATACCTGAAATAGTACATCAAATACTAAAAGCGCAAAAATGATTATTAAGAAAACTTCCATAAACTTAACCACGCGATCAAATAATGTTTTTTTAGCTTCCATATGTTTAGTTAGCTTTTATCTTGTTAACAATATCGGCCAATTCTGGGTGTTCTTTTTGAAAGGCTTCTAAAACAGATTTAGATTGTTCTGAAAACAATGATTTTTCAGGAATTATAATTTCAACACCAGCATCTTTAGCTATTTTCATGCTTTCTTCAACAGATGCTTTCCAGAATTGCTTTTGTGCCTGAGCCGATTCATTAGCTGCTTCTTGCACCCAGTTTTTTTCAACTTCAGATAATTTTTCCCACTGTTTGGTTCCAATTAAAAGTACATCGGGTACTGCAGAGTGTTCATCTAAGGTATAATATTTACTAATTTCATAGTGGTTTGATGATACAAATGAAGGCGGATTGTTTTCAGCACCATCTACCACACCTTGCTGAATAGCGGTATATAATTCACCATAAGCCATGGGTGTTGCAGATCCGCCTAATGCATTTACCATATTTATGGCCATTTGGTTGTTCATAACCCTAATTTTTAAGCCTTTTAAATCTTCAGGTGTTTTAATGGCTTTATTGGCCGTATAAAAGCTACGGCTACCGGCATCATAATAACTTAAACCGCGTAACCAAAATTGTTCGCCTTTTTGTAAAACAGCTTTACCAATGGGGCCTTCTAAAGTTTCAAACATATGCTGCTTGTCTCTAAATAAATACGGAATACCAAATACGTGGTAATCTGGCACAAAGTTAGACATGGTTGCGGCACTTACTTTGGTAATAGCAACACTACCTATTTGAAGTAGTTCTACAACTTCGCGCTCTGAACCTAGTTGACCATCGGGAAAAATTTTAATGGTTAAGCTACCATTAGATTTTTTTGCTAATGCTTCTTGAAATGCAACAATGCCTTTATGGACCGGATGTGTTTGGGGCAAGGTGTGCGCTAAGTAAAGCACTTTTTTATCTGTATTTTGATTACATGACATGAAACCTAAAGACAGCAAGAGTACTAAAAGGAATTTATAGTTCATGCTTATATGTTAGTTTTAGTGGTTATCACAAATATAAAAAATACAATCGATTGTATTTGCTAATTTCAATTAAAAGTTGAAATACTTTTTTGAATTAGTGTAGCAAATATTTTTTACCATATTGCCTAAAAATGTTAAATCATTAGGCAGCAGACCTTGTTTTATATCTTCAGCAATAATATTGCACAAAATGCGCCTAAAATACTCGTGTCTTGGTATTGATAAAAAACTTCTACTATCTGTTAGCATACCAATAAAATTGCTTAATAAACCCATATTTGAAAGCACATTAATTTGCTTTTCAATGCCATCTTTTTGGTCTAAAAACCACCAAGCGGCGCCCCATTGCATTTTACCAGCAATACCATTTGAGTTAAAATTACCCATCATGGTGGCAAATGTTTCGTTTTGTGCTGGGTTTAAGTTGTAAGTTATGGTTTTAGTGAGTTTGTTTGTACTATCTAAAGTATTTAAAAATTTTGATAAACCTTCAATAATAGGATAATCGGCAATAGAATCGCAACCAGCATCGGCACCAACAAGGCTTTTTAATCGTGCATTATTGTTTCTAATTACACCTAAATGGAATTGTTGTACCCAACCTTTTTCATGATATTTTTTACCTAAGTAAATTAATAGGCTAGAGCGGTACTTTTTAATATCGGTTTCAGATAAAGCCTCGTCATTTAATTGTTTTTTAAAGATAGAAACAACGTCATTTTCTGTATAATCTACAAATGAAAACGCACCACTAATACCATAATCTGATAGTTTACAGCCATTTTCATTAAAAAAATTAATGCGTTTATCTATGGCCATTAAAAGTGTTTGGTAGCTATCAATTTTAAAATTAACACAGCGCTCTAATTTTTCTAAATAACTTTTAAATTTAGGTTGACCAATAAAGAATAATTCATCGGGTCTAAAAGTTGGAAAAACTTTAGTGAAAAAGTTGCCTTTAGCAATTTGCTTGTGGTATTTTAAATCATCGGTTGGGTCATCGGTAGTACACACAACTTCAACATTCATTTCTTTTAAAAGTTGCGCGGGTGTTTTGTTTTCTAAAATTGCATTTGCTTTGTTATAAATGTTTAAAGCATTGCTGGGTTGCAAAATAGCATCAATATCAAAATACCGTTTTAGTTCTAATTGTGTCCAGTGAAATAACGGATTTCTTAAGGTATTAGGCACTGTTTCTGCCCATTTTAAAAATTTTTCTTCGGAAGAAGCTTCTCCTGAAATGTACTTTTCTTCAATGCCATTGGCGCGCATACCACGCCACTTGTAATGGTCATATTTTAACCAAGCCTCAGTAATATTTTTAAGAGGCTTATTTTCTGCAATTTCTTTAGCCGATAAATGATTATGATAGTCTATAATAGGCATAGGTTTAGCATAGTCATGGTATAGTATTTCTGCTTCTTTAGAATGAAGTAAAAAATTATCAGTTATGAAGTTTTTAGTTTTTATAATGCTCATAAACCAAGGCTTTTGCTAATTCCTAATTCTAAACCACGTAATTCTGCCAAACCTTTTAACCTGCCAATGGCTGTATAGCCTGCATAAGTGCTTACAGTATCTAAATCATTAAGCATTTGATGACCATGATCTGGGCGCATTGGTAGTTCAATGTTGCGTTCTTTTTCAATGTCTTTTACAGCTTTCACAATGTCATACATATTTGAAGAACCCTCTAAATGATTATCTTCAAAAAAACTACCATCAGCTTCACACTTTACATTTCTTAAGTGCAGAAAGTGAATCTTGTCTTTAAATTTTCTTATCATTTTAGGCAAATCATTATCAGGGTTTGCACCTAAAGACCCTGTACAGAAGGTGATGCCGTTTGAAGGCGAATTTATAAAACCAACCAAATCATCTAAATCACTTTCCGATTTTATAATTCTAGGTAATCCCATGATGTCTATTGGTGGATCATCCGGATGTATGGCCATTTTAATACCTAACGCTTCGGCTAAAGGAATAATTTCATTTAAAAAATACGATAAGTTAGATTTAACATCTTGATGCGACATGTTGTTATATTGAGCAATCATATCTTTAAAAACAGGAATGGTTAGGTCATCTACAGTTCCTGGTAATCCTTTTAAAACACTATCTTCTAAACGTTGTTTTTCAAAAGATGTCATTAATGAAAAACGTTCATGGGCTTTTTCTAAAATATCTTTAGAATAGCGGTTTTCAACATCATTTAATTTTATGATAAACGATTCAAAAACAGCCATATCAACTTTATCAAAACGTAAAGCGGTAGCACCGTTGTTAAGCTTCCAGTGTAAGTGTGTCCTGGTCCAATCTAGTACTGGCATAAAGTTGTAACATACATTCTTTACACCACATTTTGCCACGTTAATTAAACTTTGCTTATAGTTTTCAATGCGCTGTAAATAATCGCCAGTTCGTAATTTTATGTTTTCATGTATTGGAATGCTCTCAATAAAAGACCACTCTAAACCTTCCTTTTCAATAGTGTTTTTTACACTGTTAATGGTTTCAATATCCCAAACTTCGCCATTAGGAGTTTGGTGTAAAGCTGTTACAATACCTGTGGCTCCAGCTTGTTTTATGTATGATAATTTTACAGGATCGTTACTACCGAACCATCTAAAAGTTTGTTTCATTGTTATAAAGTTTACACACCACTAAAAGCACTAAATCCGCCATCAATTGGTAATATAGTTCCTGTTACAAATTTTGAAGCTTCGGCACATAAATAATGTATTGCTCCGTTTAATTCTTCGGCTTCACCAAAGCGTTTCATGGGTGTGTTTTTAATTATAGTTTCACCTCTGTTGGTATAACTACCATCGGTATTAGTTAAAAGTTTTTTGTTTTGTTCGCCAATAAAAAATCCTGGAGCAATGGCATTTACACGAAGGCCTTCACCAAATTTTAGTGCTAATTCTACGGCCATCCATTTTGTAAAATTATCAATAGCTGCTTTTGAAGCTGAATAACCAGCAACACGCGTAATAACGCTTTGAGCCGCCATAGATGATATGTTTATAATGCTACCTGTACCTTGTTTTGCCATAACTTCTCCAAAAATTATAGAAGGCAAAACAGTACCATCTAAATTAAGTTCAGAAACTTTTCTGAAGTCGTCCATTTTAAGGTCAAAAATAGTTTGGTCTTCACTTATTGTGGCACCAGGCATATTGCCACCAGCGCCATTAATTAAAACATCAATGTGCCCCCAAGTGTTTAGAATGTCTTCTTTTACGTTTTCAAGAAATTTTTTATCTAATACACTCCCTGTAAAGCCTAAAGCATTATTATTTAGGGCTTTTAATTCATTAAGTTTTGAAGTTACTTTGGCTGGTGTTTGGCCAAGAATAGCAATTTTAGCGCCTTGAGAAAGTAAGTAAGTTGCCATACTACCGCCAAGGGCTCCAGAGCCGCCAGTAATTATAACAACTTTATTTTTTATATTGAAAAGAGACATATTTTTTACTTTTATTTAGTTTTCGTGTACGCACACGCAAATATATAAATTTTTGAATGTATTTGATTTTATGACTGTTGAAAATTAGTGCTGCTTAATAAAATCTAGCATTTTGGTAACGGCTTCCTGCAATTGTTTGGGCATGGTATTTTCTTGCCAAGGATGACGTGCATTAAACACATGGTCGGCATTTTTAATAATAACCAATTTACTTTTTGGTTGCCATTTGTGGAGGTTTTTAGCTTCGTCTATTAAAATACTGGTATCACTTTCACCATGAATAATTAAATAGGGTATTTTAAGCTTGCTAACGGCGTTTTCAACGTTTAAACGTTCTTTATTTTTAATGGTATTTAAATAAAACTGATAATAATGGGGCATTTGCTGTTTTGTACGCCCGTTTTCTACATATTTTACACCTGTTTTTTTCCAGTTTTCAATACCAGAATTGGTTACAGATCTAGCTAATAAATTAGAAACACCTGCTAAACTAATGGCTTTTTTAACTCTAGCATCTTCAAAAGCTGTAATAGAAACTATGGCACCACCGCGGCTATGACCAATTAATGTAAGGTTGTTAATGTTGCCAATTTTTTTAATGGTATTGTTATCAAAACACCAGTTAATAACGTGTTGTAAATCGTTTAATTCTTTGGTGTAATTATTATTTCCAAAAGCATCCAAATCTGGAAAATCTATGGGTTGCTCAATGGTACCGCCGTTATGTGAAAAGTTAAATTTTATAAAGCAGCATCCTGCATTTGCAAAAGCTTTTGCCATTAAATTCCAAGCGCCCCAATCTTTAAAACCTTTGTAGCCGTGGCAAAATATAACTACGGGTTTTTGGGTGTTGTTATTTAAATAAGTAACATCAATAACAATAGGTTTGTTTTGGCTTCCGGTAATTACAAAATCTTCGGTTGTAAGCATTATAGTTCTTTTTCAGTAAACGGAATATTTACATTACAAATTTCTAAAATAAGGTGTTTTAATTCGGCACTAAAACTATTAATAGTGTCTTCTGTTATTAAATGTTCTTTTGTTCTAGCGCTTGGTTTTTCTTTTTTAGCAAATTTTAAAAATCCGGCACTTAAATTTTTAAATGAAATTATACCAGCTTCAACAGGCAATTTAATTAAACCCGATTGTTGCATCATTAAAGCATAGGTAAGCACCTGAAAACTTTTACTGTACTTTTTATAATCGGTAGTAATGTCTTCCCAATTAACAATTTCTACATCGGTTTGATTTACCTTTCCTGTTTTATAATCAATAATTCTTGTAGTGCCATTAAAGTTATCAACTCTATCAACTTTTCCAGTAAGTTTTACAGGAAAATCTAATTCAGGCACATTAAAAACCACAGTGTTATTGGCTTCAATAGCTATTATTTTTATTTTATTACCATCTTTTAAATCTGCAATTTCAAGATTTAGAAAGTTTGAAACATAACGTTTAGCAATTTCAAAAATTATTAAGTTTTTACCCGTTGTAATATCACCTTCTTTGTAAACATCGTTAAAATGATGTGCTACGGTTTTGTTAATATTTTTTTTTAGATTTTCAACAATTTCAACCGTTAAAAAATGACCTTCTAAAGGTTTGTAAAAATCTTCTAAAGTGTTGTGAACAACGGTACCAAGTGTATTGGCAGCCACAGTTTCTTCAACATCAATGAATTCATCAATTTTTAAAACTTTTTGGTAGTAAAAATCAATAGGGTTTCTAATATAATTGGTTAATGATGATGGCGAAAACCCCTTTTCAGCTACTTTTTTCAGTTTTAAAATAACATCATCATTTTTTTCAATACTGTTTAATTCCTTTTTAATAGCGGGTACTTTAGGGGCTATAATTTTATGCTTAATATTGTGAATACCCTCGTGCTCAAGTTGGGTTATAAATCTACTTTTTTCTCCACCCGTTAAAACATCGGCTTCTGTGTTATAAAGTATATATACGTTTTTTGCACGTTGTAATAATCTATAAAAATGATAGGTGTAAACGGCATCTTTTTCTTTGTAAGTGGGTAGTTTGTTTTCAATTTTTACATCAAACGGAATAAAGGAGTTGTTGCTTTTTCCTGATGGTAAAATACCCTCGTTTACACCACTAATAATAACAGTTTCAAAATCTAAAACACGCGACTCTAACATACCCATTACTTGTAAACCTTGCAGAGGTTCGCCTTGAAAATCTAATGTTTCTGATGCTAAAAGCTCTTTATAAACGCTGTGTAATGCTGCTACATCTTTAATGTGTTTGTAAGTGTTATTTAACCTTGTTAACTCATTAAATAATTGATTGAAACGAAACAGATATTCTAAAGGCAATAAATGGGCTGTTTTATCTGTATCTAAATAATGTTTAATATTTAAAATAAGCTGTGAGCAATTACTTAAAACAGTTTCAGTGTTGTTATTCCAGTTGCTAAATAAAACATCAATAATAGTACTTGATGTTTTTGCAATGTTTTTAAGCCTAGTAGCAGTTAAGTACACCAAATTATTTGTTTTAATGGTGTCTATTATTTTTGAAGCATTGTTTAGCGTTTCAGTATTAAACAACGGAAAAATAAATTGGTGTGAAATAACACTAATTATATCTTTATAATAAAAGGTTTTTGGGTTTGTTTTGTGTATTCTAAAAAGTGTTTCAAAGAGTGTGGCTAACGGAATTGATTTTAACGGAAACCCCATGGTTACGTTAAGTGCTTCAATATTTTCTGGTAGTGCGTTTAAGGTGGGTATTAGTAAGTTTTCATCACCTAAAACAACTGCTGTATTAGTTAGTGTTTGTTGTTTGTTTTGTATTGTTTGTAACAATGACCCAATGTATTTTGCTTGCCCAATACTTTTAGGGATACCAAATACTTGAATGTTTTTACTTTTAGTATAATTTTTAGTTATCCAATTAAACGGCTGCGTTTCAAAATAGGTCCAGTTTTTTTTATGTTGCCTAGTAAAAAGGGCAGCATCATGTTTAGGGTTGTCAATAAATGTTTGGTCTATATCCCAATAAACTTTAGCTAAATTTTCTTTTAAAAGAGTTTGTATAATGGTAGTTTCAGCAGTATTTAAAGCGTTGAAACCTAAAAATACATGTTGTGTGTTTGGGTTATTTTCAATGTAGGTTTTCAAACCACTTACAGCTTCACGATAAATTAAACCCTGATAGCCTATGTTTTTTTTAAGCAAATTTTGGGTAAAGTGGTTGTAGTATTCTGGTAGTTTATTCCAGAATTTAAGATAGTTTTTTATAAAATCTGTTTGGTTTTGCTCTAATGACCAATGATTTTCTTCAATTTCCTTAATAGCCGCTAAATAATTAAATATTTTTTTCTGCGGAATAAGATATCTATCAATTTCATTAAAATCTTGAAGTAAAATTTGAGCCCATTTTGAAAAAGTATCAAAACTATCTGTTTCTTTCTGTGGTGTTAGTGCTTTGTAGGTATTGTAAAATTCAAACAAGAGCTCTGTATTGCCAATGTTTTTTAATTCTGAAAGATCTTCTACAAAGGTTTCAATACTTAGTATTGTTGGTGCAAAAAAGTTTTGGTTTTTTACTGTGGCTAATTGGTGTTTTAAAAATAAGCCAGCCCTTTTACTTGGTAGTATAAAGGTAAGGTTTGAAATGGTTATGCTTTGACTTTGAAGGTCTTTTAAAACATCAAAAATAAAACTAGTCATTGCATAAAAATAAAAAACGCTTCGGGATTCCCGAAGCGTTTTTTGAAGTTATTTTAAGAATTAACTTATTATTTTACTAAGTTAATTTCAACCCTTCTGTTTTGAGCTCTACCAGATCTAGTTTTGTTAGATGCAATAGGCTTAGACTCACCGTAACCTTTAGATGATAATCTGAATTGATCAACACCATGAGACGTTAAGTAATCTTTAACTGAAGCCGCTCTAGACTCAGATAAGTTTTGGTTTAATTTTTCACTACCAACGCTATCAGTATGACCTTCAACTGTAAATTTAGCTGTTGGGTACTCGTTGATAATTTTGATGATATCAGCTAATACTTGCTCAGACTCAGACTTGATAGAAGATTTACCAGTGTCAAATAAGATAGTTTTAGCGTACTCATTTAAAGTTTTTTGTACTTCAGCAGTAACTTCAGGACAACCAGCGTTAGCTACAGTACCTTTTACTTCAGGACATTTATCATCTTTATCTAATACACCATCACCATCAGTATCTGGCCATGGGCATCCTTTGTTTGCTGCAGGACCAGCTGTGTTAGGACATTTATCATCAGCGTCAGTAACACCATCACCGTCAGCATCTGGACAACCAGCTAAAGCTTTTAAACCAGCAACTGAAGGACATTTATCATCTTTATCAGCAATACCGTCACCGTCAGAATCTGGACAACCGTTTAATTCAGCAGAACCAGCTTCGTTAGGACAGTCATCTTTAGAATCTTCAATACCGTCACCATCTGTGTCAGGACAACCGTTAAATGCAGCTAAACCAGCAACTTCAGGACAAGCATCGTCTTTGTCATAAATACCATCACCGTCAGTATCAGTTCCACCAAATTTGATAGAAAGACCAGCAGTGTGTTGGAAATGTGTATCTAAATAATCTTCAAAAGCATGTTTGTAAGATGTTTGAAGTGTGAAACCAATGTTATCGTTAAACCAAATGTTTAAACCAGCAGTACCGTTTAAAGTACCAGCACCAATTTCATCAATCCAAGTGTAACCACCACCAACACCTAAGTAAGGATCAATAGTTGTTCCTTCTAAGAAGTTGTATTTAATAGTACCGTCAACACCGTAGTATGATAAATCATCAGCTGAAGCAGAATCAGAAGTTCCAGGAACTTCTCCCCATTTTTCAATTTTGTTTAAAGATCCAGCTACACCAAAAGAGAAGCCATCTCCTACGTATTTAGATACTGAAATTGTTGATAATGATGGTAAAATATTGTAGTTGTCAGTATCAACTAATTTACCAAAAATAGAGTAAGAGGCTTCACCGTTTCCTGTAAATAATGCACCATCACCAGAAGGGAAAGCGTCTACTGCATTTACACCTATGGTAATTTGCCATGGGTTGTTTTTGTCTTGGGCATCTGCATAGTTGTAACCAAGAACTAAAACAAATGCTAACAATAATCTGCTAAGATTTTTCATATTCAAAAGTTTAATTTTTAAGTGTTAATTGTAAACAAAAGTAAGTTGTTAAATATTATTAACAAAGACAAATATATAAAAAAATACTACAAAAGGTCTGTTCATCGATAGTTCAGACTCATTTTAATTAAATTTAAAACATTTGTCTTGTGCTATAGACCCGTTTACTTTGGTTAAGTCACATTTTTTCTGTTAAAAAATGGTGTTAATTTCTTTAATTTTTACAGTTTCATTTACATAAACTAAAAGTTTATGAATTACTTTTAATTCCATAGCCTCTAAAGCATCTTGGTAGCTTTGTAATTGTTGTGCGTGTTGTGTGTTTTCTGCGCCTGTTTTGTAATCTATAATTACAACTTGTTTTTTAGTGTTAATATTTAGTCTATCGGGTCTTAAAATAAGGCCTTCCTTGGTTATTATGTCTCGTTCGTTATAAATGGTGTCTTCAGAATTAAAATAGTTAACTAACAAAGGGTGGTTTACAATTTGTAAAACGGTTTTTTTAAGTGCTTGGGCTTGGGTATTGTTTATTAGGGCTGTTTCTAAAAAATTATTTATTACTGCATTAACATTATTTGCAGTTTTTATTTGTGCCATTATATTATGAATAAGGTTTCCTTTTTCTATGGCTTCTTCTTGCTTGGTATCCCATAAAAAACCAGATTTTGTAACAACTTTTATATTGTGCGTTTCTTTGGCTGTTGAAATAAATTCGTTTTGAAAAACAGTGTTATTGTTTTCTGGGGTTTTAGCCGATGTTTTTTTGGGTTCACCAAAAGTATAAAGTAGTTGTGTGTTATTCCATAAGGCTTTTTGTTGCAAATAATTTATAAATAAACCTGCGTATGTTTTAGTGTTTACTTCGCCTTTACTATTTATGTCTTTCTTTGAAATAATATATAGTTGTTCAACAGCACGTGTAAGAGCAACGTATAAAAGGTTTAGGTTATCTAATTCTAGTGCTGTTTGGTGTTTGTTGTAAATTTTTAAGCCTTCGTCTCCAAAATATTCAAAATCTTTATTATAATTTAATAATGTGTGTTCAAAACCAAAATAGGTATCTTTATTAAGTGTGTACCACTCTTTTGGTTCTAATTCTTTATAAATATCTAAATCTGCAAAAGGAAAAATAACCACAGGGAATTCTAAACCTTTAGATTTATGAATGGTCATTATTTTTATAGCGTTTTGCCCTTCAGGAGACACAATACTAAGGGTGTCTTTTTTCTTTTCAAAATAAGTAATGAATGCTGTGAGATCTGAGCCTTTTTTTTGCGAAAACTCTAAAACTACATCTAAAAAATATTGCACATAGGCGTTTGATGTTTTAACCAAATTAAAGTTTCTAACAATAGTTTCGGCTAAATCATATAGCGGTAATTGTAGTATATTGGTATTTATTAATACAGCATATTTTTCAAAGCTTTTTAGTAGTTGTGGTAATGGTAAGTTTATATGTTCAACAAAAAAAATATGTTTATTTTTAATGCTGAAAAGGGTAGTTAAATAATTTAGTACAGCTACTTTTAGTTCGTTGTTATTAGGTTGTATAAGTAGTTTAAAAAGGTTTATTATAAATGCAACTTCAGGCGCGTTGTTAAGCAATAAAGTTTCTGATGATACTATGGGTATTTCATGTTCACTTAAATGGTTAGCAATGGCAACACCTTCTTTTCCTTTTCTAACTAAAATACAAATATCGCTTAGTTTAAAACCTTGTTGTAAGCATGCGTTTATTTTGGTTAGCGTAGTTTGGCTGTACAGGGCATAGTTGTCATCATCTTTTTCAAAATCTAAAAAACACATTTCAACATAGCCATTGTTTTCAATGGCTGTATTTTGTGTAGCTTTTTCGTAAAGTTCTTGGTGTGTTTTGCTAGAAAAAAAATGTTTTGATGTATATGAAAAAAAACTGTTGTTAAAGGTTACAATTTCTTTAAAACTACGGTAGTTTGTGGGTAAGTTTTTAACAGCTTTTTCAATAAAAAACGGATTATCATTGTAAATTAAACCAATAAACTGTTCTGCTTTTCCACCACGCCAACGGTAAATAGCTTGTTTAGCATCACCAACTAACATGGTGCTTCCGTTTTCGGCAGCTAAAGCATTACCTAAAAGTGGTATTAAATTATGCCATTGTTTAACCGATGTATCTTGAAACTCATCAATAAAATAATGTTTAAACTTTTCGCCAAGGCGTTCATAAATAAAAGGTGTAGGCTGTTGTTTTATTTGATTGCTAATAATGGTGTTAAATTCTGAAATAAGCATTTTATTTTGGTCTGCTTTTAAAAAATTTAACTCGTTATTTATAGCGTTTAAAACAGATAGCGGCGTGATGTTTTTATAAAAAATATTTAAAAACTTATAATGGTAAACGTTGTTTTTAATGGTTTTAAATGCTAATTCTATTTCAGGTAATATAGCGTCAATGCTGTTTGCTAAATCAGGTTTTAAGCTTTTAGTGTAAATGCCTTTACGTTCAATAATATTTTCTTCAAGTTTGTTATTGTAAAGGCCATCTAATTTTAACGCATGAGCTTTTATAAAATGATTTGGCAATGTACCTCTAGAAAAATTGGCATGCTCTAACCCAGAATTTTCAATTAAATTAAGTACCTGTTTAGCATTTTCTACAATAGTATTTTCAATGTTTAAAATTTCTTTTTTTAAATGAATTTTAAGTTTATTAAAATCATCAAACGTTTTATCTTTTAAAGTTTGAATAAACGGGATATCATTTTCATTAACCAGTAATTTGGCAATTTTATTAAAGTCAAAAGCTACATCCCAACTCTTATCATCATCAGCTTTTTCAATAGCAAAATCTATTAAAATTTTGGTAAGCTGCTCATTAGTGCCAGCTTTAGCAATTAAGCTATCAACAGCCTCATTTAAAAGTTCAGCTTGGTCAAGTTCAACTTCAAAATTCAAAGGTAAATTTAAATCGTGGGCAAAAGTTCTAATAACTCTATGCGTAAAACCATCAATAGTAGAAATATCAAAAGCAGCATAATTAAATAAAATAGCATTTAATATGTTTTTAGATTTGTTGTGAACCTCATTTGTACTTAAACCTAACTCATTACAAATAGCAGTAAACATACCATTTGGGGTATTTAAAACATTGCTGTTTGAAAACTCTTTTAAAGTATTAATAATACGTTCTTTCATTTCAGCCACCGCTTTATTGGTAAACGTTATAGCTAAAATGTTTTTAAATTTTTCGGCGTGGTTAGCTTTCAATAAAATTTTTAAATATTCTTTTACCAACGTAAAAGTTTTGCCACTACCAGCCGAGGCATTATAAATAGTAAACGTAGGGTCAAGGCTCATAAATACTAATTTGATTACAAGATAAAAACAAACAATGGTTTAATAACAATTTATTATTTTTAATTGAGGGCTTTTATGCGTAAATTTGAATTGAAATAAATTACTAAATAGAAAAAACAAAAACACTATGGCTTTTGAATTACCAGAATTAGGCTATGCTTACGATGCGTTAGAACCACACATGGATGCACGCACAATGGAAATACACCATACTAAGCACCACGCAGGATATACAAACAATTTAAACAATGCAATAGCAGGAACAGATTTAGAAGGAAAATCTATTGAAGATATTTTAACTAATTTAGATATGAGTAACGGCGCTGTTAGAAATAACGGCGGTGGTTTTTACAACCACTCACTATTTTGGTCTGTTATGAATCCTGAAGATAAAGGATACTTATCAGGAGAATTAAAAGACCAAATTGAAGCTACCTTCGGATCAAAAGAAGCCTTTATTGAAGCCTTCAGTAAAGCAGCAGCAACACGTTTTGGTTCAGGGTGGGCATGGTTATGCGTACACAAAGGTGGTAAATTAGAAATTTGCTCAACACCAAACCAAGACAACCCATTAATGCCAGAAGTTGGTTGCGGAGGTACACCAATTTTAGGATTAGATGTTTGGGAACACGCATACTATTTAAACTATCAAAACCGTCGTCCAGATTACATCAAAGCATTCTTTAATGTAGTAAACTGGAATAAAGTTGAAAAACGCTACGCTAACGCGAAGTAATATTAATTTTAAGTGTTATCAAAAAAGTCGTTTAGAATGTATGTTCTAAACGATTTTTTTTTGGGCGTTACCCACAAGGGGTCGGGCTTTACACTATATCTTTTTATTATATAATGTCTGCTATGGCAGCCACTATACAATAAAAAGGATGTCGTTTCAATCCCTAACGCAAAGCGCAGCAACATAACAGTTTTCAACACAAACTATTTTACTGTATGTGTTGTTGTATCATAAAAATTCACTAGATACTCTTATTCATAACAAAAACGTTAACTATAGTTTTTGTTTAAAGGCAGCCCATTGCTAATAACTAAAACCCAGGTTAAATAAGAAAGTATAAAAAAGAAATTCCTGTTTGTACAAAAATTTAAAATGAAAAAGGTGAACTAGAACGTTCACCTTTTTGCCCCAAATCTACCATAAACTTAACCTACTTATGTTATGGTGCCCCAAAAGTAGCGGTGTTAAAAAGATTGATAAAATATATTGGCTGAAATACTTATAAATTGGCTTAATAGAAATAAAGCTCAAAAAGCAGTTAAACAGTCTGTTTTATAGTGTTTTGAAAGAAATTGCAGTCATTTTGCAAAAGTTATTGCATAAAAAAAGGCGAACAAGCGTTCACCTTTTTTTGCCCCAAATCTACCATGAACTTAACCTACTTATGTTATGGTGGTACCAATTTATGTGTATTTTAGATAATCAACTTATTTATTAGATGAATAGCATAAATATCAGTCAAAATACAGTTTATGCGGTTTAACCGTAATTTTTTATGAATATGTTAATTAATAAGCACGTTCTTTATTGCCTTCATAAAAATTAATAAAAGCCCTATTAACCACTCTATTACCGCCAACGGTTGGGTAATTTCCTGTAAAATACCAGTCGCCTAAATTTTTAGGGCAAGCTTTGTGTAAATTTTCAACAGGCTGGAAAATTATTTTTACTTCGGCCTTTATGCTTTCATGACTCAGCAATTCTGCAATTTTATCTGAAATTTGCTCATCTGTAAAAGGGCTGTAAACGTCTTTTACAAAGTTTTTCACATCTTTATCATCTAAATCTTCTTGAGCTTTACATTTGTTGTAAACCTCTTCAATGGTGTTATAAGTGTTATTGTCTTTATGAAGCGCTAAAGCGGCTCTAAAAGCTACTAAACTTTCAAGATTTGCCATGTCTATACCATAACAATCTGGATAACGAATTTGTGGTGCAGATGATACTACTATTATTTTTTTAGGATTTAACCTATCTAGCATTTTTAAAATACTTTTCTTTAAAGTAGTTCCTCTAACAATACTATCATCAATAATAACTAAATTGTCATTAGGTTTTACAACACCATAAGTAATATCATAAACATGTGCAACCAAATCATCTCTACTACTATCTTCAGTAATAAAGGTTCTAAGTTTTACATCTTTAATAGCAATTTTTTCAACTCTAATTCTTTCAGAAAGTATATTGGTTACTTCTTCTGCTGAAAGATTACGTTGCCCGTTTAAAATGGTGTTTGTTTTTGTTTTGTTAAGTTCGTTTTCAGCAGTTTCAACCATACCGTAAAACGATGTTTCGGCTGTATTAGGTATGTATGAAAACACAGTGTTTTTTGTGTCGTTATCAATAGCTTCAAGCACTTTAGGCATTAAAAGTTTACCAAGTGTTTTACGTTCCTGATAAATTTCAGCATCACTTCCTCTAGAAAAATAAATACGCTCAAAAGAGCAGGCTTTACGCTCTAAAGCTGGTAGTATTTCTTTAATTCTAACTTCGCCAGATTTTTTAGTAATTATAGCGTGTCCAGGTTCAAGTTCTTTAACATCATCAAACTTTACATTAAATACGGTTTGAATTACGGGTCTTTCAGAAGCTATAACAACAACTTCATCATCTTTATAATAATAAGTGGGACGAATACCGGCCGGGTCTCTTAAAACAAAGGCATCTCCATGGCCAATAAGGCCTGCCATGGCGTAACCGCCATCCCAGTTTTTAGCGGCACGTTTTAGTATTTTGGATACTTTTAAACGCTCTGCAATTAATGGCGATGCTTCGCGTTTATTGTAGCCTTCTTTTTTTAGGTCTTTATATATTTTGCTCACAGCATCATCTAAAAAATGACCTATTTTTTCCATTACCGTAATGGTGTCTGTATATTCTTTTGGGTGCTGACCAAGTTCTATTAAATTTGAAAAAAGTTCTTTAACATTTGTCATGTTAAAGTTACCGGCCATAATTAGGTTACGGTGCATCCAATTGTTTTGTCTTAAAAACGGGTGAACACTTTCAACACTATTTTTGCCAAAAGTACCGTAACGTACATGGCCTAATAAAACCTCGCCAATGTATGGTATGTTCTTTTTTTGTGCCGCAACATCATTTAAATACTCTGGGTGTGCTGCAAACTCATTGTTTATACGTTTATTTATTTGTGCAAAAATATCTTGTATAGGTTGTGGCTCAATAGATCTTACACGGCTAATGTAACGCTCACCAGGATTGGTGTTTAGTTTAATGCTTGCAAACCCAGCACCATCTTGACCACGATTGTGTTGTTTTTCCATCATTAAGTACATTTTGTTTACGCCATAAAATGCACTTCCGTATTTTTCTTTGTAATATTCTAA
The DNA here is from genome assembly GCF_007997385.1 of Seonamhaeicola algicola. Taxonomy (GTDB): domain Bacteria; phylum Bacteroidota; class Bacteroidia; order Flavobacteriales; family Flavobacteriaceae; genus Seonamhaeicola; species Seonamhaeicola algicola. The sequence continues at coordinate 230,654 of NZ_VOSC01000012.1, read as the reverse complement.
GGGTTTTAATAGCCTTATCATGGCTATACCACACTCATGTTTTAAAACATCACTCATTATAAAATTGCTTTCCTTTTTTTATTGTTCTTTTCAGAATTATAACAAATATGTGTTCTGAAATTTATTTTAAATTAAAAACGCGCTCAAAAATTGAGCGCGAAGTGTTATGATAATTCTATTTCAAACTGCGTTAGTTGCTTAAATTGCAGTAATCGTTTATGTACTTCTTCGTTTGATAAATTAACCATGCGCTCTGTTCCAAATTTTTCAACACAAAACGAGGCCAGTGTTGAGCCGTAAATAATAGCGTTTTTCATGTTTTCAAAAGAAAAATCGTTTGTTTTAGCAAGGTAACCTGCAAAACCGCCAGCAAACGTATCGCCTGCTCCTGTTGGGTCAAACACTTCTTCTAATGGTAATGCTGGTGCAAAAAACACGTTTTCATTATGAAATAGCAATGCACCGTGTTCTCCTTTTTTTATAACTACGTATTTAGGGCCCATTTCATGAATTTTTCTTGCAGCCACAACTAAGCTATACTCTCCAGTTAATTGTCTTGCTTCTTCATCATTTATGGTTATAACATCAACGCGTTTTATTACGTTGTGTAAATCTTGTAATGCAGAATCCATCCAAAAATTCATGGTATCTAAAATTACCAAATCTGGTTTACTTGTCATTTGATCTAGCACACTAGATTGGACGATTGGATGTAAATTACCTAACATTACCACATTAGCATCTTTATATTCACTAGGAACCACAGGGTTAAAATCTGCTAAGGTATTTAGTTCTGTAACTAAAGTGTCTCTAGAGTTCATGTCGTTATGATAACGTCCACTCCAGAAAAAGGTTTTACCTTCTTTAACAATTTCTACGCCTTGAAGATTGATGTTTCTGTTTGATAATAAATCTAAATATTCTTGAGGAAAATCTCCGCCAACTACTGATACGGCAGCGGTATCTACATTAAAATGTGATGCAGCTAACCCTATAAATGTTGCAGCACCACCTAAAATTTTATCGGTTTTCCCGAATGGCGTTTCAATAGCATCAAAAGCTATAGTGCCAACAATAACTAATTTACTCATAAATGAGGTGTGATAATTTTGTGCAAATATAGGGCTTTTAAATGCGCAACCAATATAATTTTTTAAGTGGAGTGACTTATTAAAAAATGTTGTGTCTTATAATCAAATGCTATTATTAATTTAATTATAATTGAGGGGCATGAGTTTACTTGTGTCCTTTGGTTTTTTTATTTTCTACCAAAATCGGCAGGAATTTCGCCCCATGCTTTTGTTTCCCATTTAACAATAATAGTAATGTAGGTATTGGTTTTTAGCCAGTGTTCAGCTCTTTCAATTAAATCGAAAAGCGTTTTGTTTTTGGTATTGCGTTCTAGTTTAGTGTTGCATTTTTTCTTCTTAACCCAACTTATAGCCGTTCTAGAATCGGTATAAATAATTCTGTTGCTGTCATGCTTTTGTAAAAATGCTAAACCGTGAACAATGGCTAAAAATTCACCAATATTATTGGTGCCTTCATCAAAGGGGCCTTGAATGAAAAGTTGTTTTTTTGTTTTAGTGTCAACACCACGGTATTCCATTTTACCAGGGTTACCGCTAGAGGCAGCATCAACAGCTATAGAGTTGTAATTGGGCTGTCCAATTTTTTTTAATTGAGCTTCTGTGAGTTCACTTTTAAAACTTTTATTTTTTCCAACGTAATCAAAATAATTACCTTTTAGTGCTTTTTTAGCTTCATCAAAAGTGGCGAAAGATTTATATTGCGCGCCTTCAAAATTGTTTATTTGTGCTTTACAATCGTTCCATGATTCAAAAATACCAGTTTTGTGGCCTTTCCATACGGTGTAATATTTCTTCTTTTTTTTTGACATTATTAGTATCCTGAATGTGTTTCAGAATTTGAATTATTAAGACTCTTTTTTACAAGTTATTCAACAGTTTCTCTACAACCTTTGGAAAGTGCTCCATTTCTAAGGCATGAATTTTTTCAGCTACGTCATGGGCGTTATCTGTTGGTAAAACTGCGCATTTGGCTTGAAAAATAGTGGCGCCTTCATCGTAGTTTTCGTTAACGTAATGTATAGTTATACCTGTTTCGGTTTCTTTATTTTCAACTACGGCATTGTGCACATTCATACCATACATACCCTTGCCACCAAACTTTGGAAGCAATGCCGGATGTACATTTATAACCTTATTTGGAAATTCATTTAAAATATTTTCAGGAAATTTCCATAAAAAACCAGCCAATATAATAAGGTCTGGTTTTGCTGTTTTTAAAATGTTTAAAACATCATTAGTTTTTGTAAAAGCAACCCTGTTAAATGACAATGCGCTTACTTGCAGTTTTTTAGCTCTGTCTAAAACTTTGGCATGAGGATTGTTGGTAAGCACTTGAATAACAGATACATTATCACTGTTTTGAAAAAACTTAATTAAATTTTCAGCATTAGATCCGCTACCGGATGCAAAAATTACTACACGCTTCATAATACAGCTTATAATGTTAAAATTATTACAGCAAAAAAAAGAATAATTATTAACATTTAGTGGGTAAAAACAAATTACTTGAAAGTTATTTATTAAATTACAAACACATTTTTATGCTAATGGTGTGTTTTAAAAATAAAGTTTTTTATTTTTGCCAACTGAATTAAAACTTAAAATTAAAAAATTATGTCAGACATTGCATCAAGAGTAAAAGCGATTATCGTAGACAAATTAGGAGTAGATGAAAACGAAGTAGTTGCAGAAGCAAGCTTCACAAACGATTTAGGAGCAGACTCATTAGACACTGTAGAACTAATTATGGAATTTGAAAAAGAATTCGATATTCAAATCCCAGACGATCAAGCTGAAAACATTGCAACAGTAGGTCAAGCTATATCATACATAGAAGCTGCAAAATAAGCTATTATATTCATGGAATTAAAGAGAGTTGTAGTCACAGGTTTAGGAGCTTTAACACCAATAGGTAATACCAAAGATGAATATTGGGATGCCTTAATAAATGGTAAAAGCGGTGCTGCGCCTATAACATATTTTGACACCGAAAATTTTAAAACTAAGTTTGCTTGTGAGGTTAAAAACTTTAAAGTAACAGATTTTATAGATCGTAAAGAATCTAGAAAAATGGACAAATTTGCGCAATACGCTATGGTTGCCGCAGATGAAGCTATTAATGATTCTGGTTTAAATCTAGACGAAGTAAATAAATTACGTGTTGGTGTTATTTGGGGAGCAGGAATTGGTGGATTAGAAACATTTCAGCAAGAAGTATTAAACTATGCTGAAGGAAACGGATCTCCAAGATTTAACCCATTCTTTATTCCTAAAATGATTGCCGATATAGCTCCGGCAAACATTTCCATAAAACATGGTTTTATGGGGCCTAATTACACAACGGTTTCTGCCTGCGCCTCTTCAGCAAACGCATTATTTGATGCATTAAACTCTATTAGATTAGGGTACACAGATGTAGTTGTAACAGGAGGAAGTGAAGCAGCAGTAACTATAGCAGGAATGGGAGGTTTTAATGCTATGCATGCATTATCAACAAGAAATGAAAGCCCAGAAACAGCCTCAAGACCTTTTGATGGAAACAGAGATGGTTTTGTTTTAGGTGAAGGAGCTGGTGCATTAATTCTAGAAGAATATGAACATGCAAAAGCCCGAGGTGCTAAAATTTATGCCGAAGTAGCAGGAGGTGGTTTATCTTCTGATGCTTACCATATGACAGCGCCACACCCTGAAGGCTTAGGTGTAGTTGAGGTTATGAAAAATTGTTTAGAAAATGCAGGACTTAAACCAGAAGATGTAGACCATATTAATACACATGGAACCTCTACACCACTTGGTGATGTGGCTGAACTTAAAGCCATATCAAAAGTATTTGGTGGTCATGCTAAAAACATAAATATTAATTCAACAAAATCAATGACAGGTCACCTTTTAGGTGCCGCAGGTGCTATTGAGGCTATTGCAAGTATTTTAGCAATAGAACACGGTATAGTACCACCAACAATTAACCATACAACGGTTGATGAAAACATTGATGCAGAGTTAAATTTAACACTAAACAAAGCTCAAAAACGCGAGGTAAATGTAGCAATGAGTAATACATTTGGATTTGGCGGTCACAACGCTTGTGTATTATTCAAAAAAATATAGATAGAATCCCGAGTGAAAAACATTCGTAACATACTAAATTCCCGTTTTAAACGCAACGGGAATTTTTTTATGGAATTAACCCAAATATTAGGGTTTAAGCCTAAAAATATTTTATACTTTAAAAAGGCATTTACACACAGGTCTATGAACTTAAAAGATGCTGAAGGAAATGCCATAAATTACGAACGCCTAGAGTTTTTAGGTGATGCCATGTTAAGCGCCGTAATAGCAAGCCATTTATATCAAGAAGTACCAAGTGGTGATGAAGGATACCTTACAAAAATGCGCTCAAAAGTAGTAAGTAGAGAGCATTTAAATGAGTTAGGTAAAGAGCTTAACTTAATAAAACTAGTTGAAAGTAAAATACCTCAAGGACAATTTGGTGATAATATACACGGTAATCTTTTTGAAGCCCTAGTAGGCGCTATTTTTTTAGATAAAGGGTATAAACACTGCGAAAAATTTATATTTAAACGCGTTATTATTCCGTATGTTGATATTGAAAAACTTGAGGGTAAAGTAATAAGTTACAAGAGTTTACTAATAGAATGGTGCCAAAAAGAAAAGAAAACATTTAATTACAATGTGTATGATGATACCGGTAATGATGATGTTAGGCACTTTGCAGTAAAACTATCAATAGATAATAAAATTGTGGCCAAAGCCCGAGCAACTTCAAAAAAGAAAGCAGAAGAAAAAGCATCAAAACGTGCATTTTTTGCGTTTCAAAATAAAATATCAAAAATGTTAGAATAAATTTCAGTTAAAAAAGAAATTAACTATAACGTTTTAGTTAGCTTTATCTTTAAGATTAAGTAAAACCTAACATAATTCAATATTATAAATATTATATTTACGCCAATTATATTTGGGTATGGCAATACACAAACTTGTTTTAGATGATGTTGAAGCAGACCTATATACCTTAGTGGCAATACACTGCACACTTGAAGATTATAGGCTAGCATATCTATTAAATAAGTTTTTAGGAATAACGCTTACAAGGAAACCTTCAGATTTAGATTTTAACAATGGAGAATTTACCTATTCAATTTTTGAGTGGGAAGACTGTAAGCAACAAACCCTTTGGAGCTTAGCAAAAAATGTTTGCAAAACCGAAGTATATAGGCAAGGTAACAACAACTCATTGTTTAATTTACAAGAAAAAACAACCAAGATAAATTACCTATTGCCAGAATTTAAAAAAGTAAATTATCTTTTAAAAATAGAAGACCAAATTAACTTAAGCAAACAAAAGCACATACTTAATAGTATTTTACAAATACCACAAGTTGCAACAGCTTACAGTATAGAAACCAATCAATTAAAATCTAAGGACCATTTAATTTTTAGCTAATGTCACAAAGAAAAAAAACCAAAATAGTAGCTACCTTAGGACCCGCTACAAGCAGTAAAGAAGTATTAAAAGGCATGCTTGATGAAGGTGCTAATGTATTTAGAATAAATTTTTCTCATGCAGATTATGATGATGTAAGTGAACGCATAAAAATGATAAGAGAACTCAATGATGAGTATGGTTATACTGCTTCAATTTTAGCAGATTTACAAGGGCCAAAACTACGCGTTGGGGTAATGAAAGAAGAGGTTGTTGTAAACCCAGGTGACGAAATAGTTTTTGCAACTGGCGAACGTTTTGAAGGCACAAAAGAACGTGTTTACATGACCTATAAAAACTTTCCGCAAGATGCCAAACCAGGTGAACGTATTCTATTAGATGACGGAAAATTAATTTTTGAAGTTGTATCTTCAGATTTAAAAAGCGAAGTAACAGCCAAAGTAATACAGGGTGGCCCGTTAAAATCTAAAAAAGGTGTTAACTTACCAAACACTAATATTTCTCAGCCAGCACTAACAGAAAAAGATATAAAAGATGCCATTTTTGCCATTAGCCAAGAGGTAGATTGGATAGCGCTTTCATTTGTACGTCATGCCGAAGATTTAATAGAATTACAAGATTTAATTAACAAACATAGCGAACACAAAATACCAATTATAGCCAAAATAGAAAAACCTGAAGCTATTGAAAACATTGATAAAATTGTTTCGCAATGTGATGGCATAATGGTGGCAAGAGGTGATTTAGGTGTTGAAATTCCTGCTGCCGATGTACCATTAGTACAAAAGCAATTAGTTTTACGTGCTAAAAAAGCAAGAATACCGGTTATTATTGCAACTCAAATGATGGAAACCATGATTTCTAGTTTAACACCAACTAGAGCAGAGGTGAATGATGTTGCAAACTCAGTTATGGATGGTGCAGATGCCGTAATGCTATCTGGTGAAACATCGGTTGGTAAATATCCTGTACAAGTAATTAGGCAAATGGCTAGCATTTTAACAAGTGTTGAAGATTCGCCATTAATTCAAGTACCACAATTACCACCGCATATTCGAACAAACCGATATATAACAAAATCTATATGTTATCACGCCGCTAATATGGCTAATGAAATTGATGCGAAAGCAATTTCAACATTAACAAATAGTGGTTATACAGCGTTTCAAATTTCAGCTTGGAGGCCATCATGTCATATTTTAGTATTTACTTCAAACAAGCGTATATTAACGCGTTTAAGTTTACTTTGGGGTGTAAGGGCTTTTTATTATGATAGGTTTGTAAGTACTGATGAAACTATTGAAGATGTAAATAAAATGGCTTGTGAAAAAGGTTATTTAGAAGAAGGTGATATGTTAGTAAGTTTAGCTGCTATGCCAATTCAAGAAAAAGGAATGGTTAATACATTAAGAGTTACTGAAATTACTAGTTGTAGCTTTTAATTTTTAAATATAAACTAAAAAAGAGAGACATTTGTCTCTCTTTTTTTATACAATAAGTTGATTACTTTTACCAAGCTCCAATAAAGTGACTACCATCTACATTTACTAATTCGGCACCTTTGGTTACGTTACCAGTTTCAGTATCTACAACGTAAATATTACCATTTTTACCAACAGGTGCAGCGGTTAAATAAATATTATTACCATCTACAGCATAGCTTTGGTATTGAAACATTTCCATATCTATTTCATAAGGAATGCCTTCTAATTTAGTGGCTGTTTTTGCGTTTAAATCTATTAATGCAAAGTAAGACTCTGGTCGTCCAGAGATACCATCTTGAGAACCATCATGTCGGTAAGCCAATACAGCTTTACCATTAGCTGCTGGCCTCCAAGCTAAAGCATAAGCTCCTGTAACACCTAAGGCAGCATCTAAGCTAAACACATAAGAATCGTCATAAGTGTTATCTGCACCAATTTTTAAAATGTGAGAGCCATTGGGGTCACTTTGTGTAGCTTGATAAACGGCACCATTATATTCAAATGAATTAATGCTACGGTAACCGTTTGTATTACCAGTACCTACACTAGATGTAATAACCTCTGGGTTAAATAGTGTTGGGTAATCTACTACAATAGATTTTGCTGCTAAAATTTCGTAACCACTATCGCTTTCAATTGTAGTTGGGTTTACTTTTCTTAACCACCCGCCAATGTATAGTTTATCACCTGCAGCGTTTAATGTAGGCATATCTACTCTACCAAAGTAATAACCTTTGGCTTCTTCTTCAGCAGATAAAGGCACGCTAAGTTCTTTAAAGTTTAGTATTTTAGAGTTTACTAAATCTAATAGAACAATACCAACTTTAGCTTCGGTTCTTAAGTAGGTGTCATCGGTAGCATCATCAGGTGTACCATTATCATCTATTTGGTGTTCAGTATCAACATATACGGCACACCCCGTTTTATCACCATCAAAAAGTTTAATCCATCTAGGGGCGGTGCCAACGTAGGGTGCAATGCTAATTTCAGAACCTGTAGGTGTAAAGTTTTGGCCACCATTTGCTAAATATTTAGAATAATTTCCGCCAGTATCACCAGCATAACTAATGTTAAAAATGGTGCTACCATCTTCAGATGCTTGTAAACGTGCTGTACGGTTAGATGGTACTATAAATCCATTATCAAAAGGCGCTATAGATACATTTGGGTTTTGTGCATCTTCTTTACTAAGTGCGTATATTAAAGTACCACCGTTACCATCGCCAGGGTTTGTACCCATTCTTGCAGCAGCTACGGTAATCCATCGGGTGTCTTCTTGTTGTTCTTCTTCCTCTTCAGAAGGTGTAGAATCATCATCACTACAGCTAAAAGTAAGTACTAAAGCACTTAAAGCTAATGATAAAAATTTAATATTAAAAGATTGGTTTTTCATAATTATGATAGTTTTAAAATTTATTAATTGTGTAATTTAATTTTATGTAGAATGCGCGTCCGGGTTTTTGTACCGAACGATTATCATAAGCAGCTTCATTAAAAATATTTTTAGCATCAAAGCTTAATACAACGTTTTCTTTTGGGAAGGTGTAACTTAAACCAAGGTCGTTTATAAATTGTGTAGGTACTAAATTTCTACCGTCGTCTCTGGTGTTTCCGTATACAATAATGTATGAGAATTCATCAGTAAAATAGGTGTTATAGAAAAGGTTTAAACTGGCTTTATTTTGAATAAAGTTTTTAATAGAATAGCGCAAAGCACCATTTATGGTAAACAATGGTGTATTAGGAACATCGGTAACATTACCATATTGATTTTTAAACTCTAAGCTTAATTTTGAAAGGTTGAAATTGAAACCTAAATTTTTGTTGTAAGTATAATTAAGTTGTAGCTCAATACCCTTTGAAGTTGTTTCTTCGTTAAAGTTATTGTATTGAACAAGTTCATCATTTTCCCAACGGTCTCCGGCGTTTGGAGGTAGCCCAATTAAGTCTTGTATTTTTCTAGAGAAAAGATTAGTAGTTACAAGAAATTCATGTTTATTAAAATTGAATTTACCAAACCTAAAACCTACATTTATATTGTTGCTTATTTCGGGTTTTATGCTTGTGTTTTCTACGGTATTATCTCCAGCATCACCAAATACCTCTGTTTCGTTTGGTAAACGAATAGCTCTTTCTGCAGATGCTAATAGAGTAAAGTTTGTTGTAAAACTATATGATGAAGCAAAACCATAGCCATTGTAATGTTTGTTACTTGTGTAAATATCATTTACAACTTGGGTGTTATCATCATTAAATTGGGGTTTAATACGTTCTACTTTTTGGCGGTAGTGCTTACCAAATACATTAAATTTTAGCTTGTTATTAAAGGTGGTTAGTTCGTAGCTTAACGAATAAATATTTTTATGTAAGTTACTTGTTTGCTTGAAGGTGTTTTCTAATAAAGATATCATTTCATCATGGTCTTCTCTGTCTACACCACTATAAATATGGTTTAATAAAACCTTGTGATTTTTGTTAATTTCATAAGTAATACCTGAACGAATTGAAGCTACTTTTCTGTTTATATTAAGTAAGGTTGGGCCACCTTCTTGCTGAGAACCCCAAGCGTTTTCTAAATCCATGGTTTCGCCATCAGGATTTGAGAAATCTACAGGGCGTTGTTGCCTTACACCAAGCCAAGTATATGCATAAGCTGTAGTATCATTAACAATTCTATTACGCTCACCAATAAGTCCATTTGTATTAATATCTAAACCTTTTACAAACAAATCCTTTTTTTGGTAGCTTAGGTTAGTTAAAAGCGCATCAGATTCTAAAAATCTGCCTTTATAAGGGTGTATGGTCATAAAAGCACCGTGTTGCACTTCTTTGTAATCATCAGATCCTGTTATGCCAATAAAAAATTGGTCGGCCCATTTTACATTGGTATAACCAACTTGAAACATACCTCCAACAGATCTGTAAGCATCATTAAAACGTCTAGCAGTTATGGGTACTTGGCTACCATCGGCTTCAATGTGTTTTACTTGCCCACCCCATACTTTGTAGTCGTTATCAGAGGCATTATAAAACCCTGAGGCCTTAACTGTAAACCCTGTTTTATCAAATCTATGTAAGCCATTAACACTGCTTTGAAATGTATTAAATGAACCGTATGATACCGACGCATTCAAATTACTTTTTGCACCTTTTTTTAGTATAATATTTATTACGCCACCAAGAGCATCATCGGCTAAATGACCCGGCACTACGCCTTTATAAATTTCAATATTTTCTATCATTGAAGGCGGAATGCTGTTTAGGTTAAAAGAAGACCCGTACATTGATATAGGAATACCATCAATAAAAATGCGAACAGAGTTACCAGACAAACCATTTAAACTATACTGAACTTGCGAGCCTAAACCGCCATTTTGCCTAAGTTTTACACCAACTGTAGTATTTAAAAGTTCATTGGTTTGTATGTTTCTTAAACTGGCTTCTTTAGTTTCAATAAGGTTAACTGAAAAGCCTTTGGTTTCAGTTTTTCTTTTTTCGGTTTCGGTTTTAACTAAAACTTCACTTAAGCTTTGGTAATTAGTTACTTCTAAAATAACATTAACTGTTTTTTTATTAGAAAGTATTTTAATTTGTTGTGTTTGCGTTTTTGCGTTAAGCGAACTAACAATTAGTGAATAAGTACCTAAAGGAAGGTTTTTAAATAAAAATTCACCATTAATTCCTGCCGATGTTTCTTTTTTTAAATGTGCGTTTTGAATAACTATTGTTGCGCCTAATGCAGGTTTATTATTATCAAATAACACATAACCTGAAAGCGAACTGTTTTGAGCGTACACGCTTAAACTAAAAGAAATAGTAACTAAAAATAATAACAACTTTGCCAAAATACTGGTTTTATATTTTGAGCAAAATTACATTTATTTAGACTAAGTCCAAATAAAAATAAATATTTTTTTAGAATGAGTATAAATAAGGTTTTTGGCTATTAAGTGAAGGAGTTAATTTGTTTTATACATGTTAAAACCCAAACTTTAGTTGCACACTAATACTCTTTTTGTCTGGTTTTTTTTCGGGCTTTTCGGTGTTTAAATTAGATAATGATATGCCCAATAACCTTACTGAATTTTGTAGTTTTTCTTGGTAGAGTAAATCTTTTGCAGTTTCTAAAATTATACTTTTATCACTAATAAAATAAGGCAATGTTTTGCTGCGTGTTTGTAGTGAAAAATCACTGTATTTAATTTTTAAAGTTACTGTTTTACCAGCAACGTTGCTTTTGTTTAGCCGTTTTGATACTTCTGCAGCAATATGTTTAAGTTTTTCAAGCATAAATATTTCGCTAGATAAATTTTCGCTAAAAGTACGCTCAGCAGCTAAGCTTTTACGGGTGCGGTGTGGTTTTACTTCACTGGTATGAATACCTCTTACAATGTAATAATAGTAGGCACCAGATTTTCCAAAGTTGGTTTCTAAATATTCTAGTGATTTTTGTTTTAAATCGGCACCTGTAAAAATGCCTTTTTGGTACATTTTTTCGGCTGTTACTTTGCCAATACCATAAAATTTTCTAATGTCTAAATCTTCAAGAAACTGCAAAACTTCTTCAGGGTTTACCGTTTTTTGTCCGTTAGGTTTATTGTAGTCGCTAGCAACTTTGGCAATAAATTTATTAATAGAAATACCTGCCGAAGCAGTAAGGCCAATATCGGTTAAAATACGTTCACGAATTTCTCGTGCAATTAAAGTAGCGCTTGGGTTTCCTTTTTTATTTTGGGTAACATCTAAATATGCCTCGTCTAAAGATAATGGTTCTACTAAGTCGGTATAATCATAAAAAATGGCTCTAATACGTTTTGAAATTTCAGAATAACGTTCAAAATTAGGCCTCACAAAAATTAATTCAGGACACAATTTTGCAGCCAATGAGCCAGACATAGCACTTTTAACACCAAATTTTCTAGCTTCGTAACTAGCTGCACTAACAACACCACGTTTACCGCCACCACCAACCGCTATGGGTTTTCCCTTCAGTTCCGGATTATCCATTTGCTCAACCGATGCATAAAAAGCATCCATATCTACATGAATAATTTTTCGTTTTGGTAAATTGTTAAACATACCACAAAATTATGCTAATTTTGATTACGAAAACACAATTCACAAAGTTTTGAAAATGGTGTTTTTTTAATGAGTTTATACTTTGTTATGATAGAAATAGAACGCAAATTTTTAGTTAAAAACACTAATTTTAAAGCACAAGCAACTAACAAAACCAAAATTGTACAAGGCTTTTTAAACACTCATAAAGCGCGCACAGTTAGAGTTAGAATTAAAGGCGATGTTGGTTTTTTAACGGTGAAGGGAAAAACATCTGAAAGTGGATTATCTAGGTTTGAATGGGAAAAACAAATAACACTTAATGAGGCTACTAGTTTGTTAAATATTTGTGAACCTGGTGTTATAGATAAAATTCGTTATGAAGTACAAGTAAAAAACCATACTTTTGAAATAGATGAGTTTTTTGGTGATAACCAAGGTTTAATTGTTGCTGAAGTTGAACTAAATGATGAAAATGAAGCGTTTGAAAAACCAAGTTGGTTAGGTGATGAAGTTACCGGAAATGTAAAATATTATAATTCTCAATTAAGTAAACATCCGTTTTGTAATTGGTAACCACAATAAAAACTAAGTTTAAGCATTGCTTTTGTGATGCGTTTTTGAACTTTGTAAAACTAAAACCCTAAAACATGAAAAAAGCACTGTTTGCATTAAGTTTTTTAGCTATTGTAGTTTCTTGTAAAGAAGAAACCAAAGCAAACTTACCCGATATAAAACAAGTTGTTGAAGAAGAAACAACCAAACAACAAGATACTGTTAAATTAGTTGAAGTTGTAAAACCTAAAACTACGCAGCAAATAAAACAAGAACTTAAAGAACAAGGCTTTGAGGTTTTTGACTATGTTGATGAAAAAACTAAAGATACCGTTTTAATGCAACAATATTTTATAGCATTTTTAAAAAGCGGCCCAATACGCACACAAAACGAAGAAGAAGCTGCTCAAATACAAAAAGAACATTTAGAGCATTTAGGCAAAATGTATGAACTTGGATATGCCGATATTTCAGGGCCTTTTGGTGATGATGGTGATATTAGAGGTATAACAATTTATAATGTACCAACCTTAAAAATGGCCGATAGTTTAGCAAAATCTGATCCTGCAGTAAAAGCAGGTCGTTTAGAAATTGAAATACATCCGTGGTGGGCAGCAAAAGGATTTCCGTTGCGTTAATTTTAAAAGTTTTCAGGTTTATTTTTCAATGTATAAATGCAGCCTGTGTTACCGCACTTTTAACAATTCATTTTATTATAAGAGAAAGTACTTATAAAACATCATTGTTTTTTTATAGCTTTCCGTTGCCCGTAATTATTAGTATAGTACTTTTTCTTTCAGTATTTATTGGTAAAAAATTTAGAAGCATTAACCTTGTGTTAGCAGGCGTGTTATTACTTATTTGGTTAGGCCGAAATTTTAAAATTAGCATAGCAGAAAGTATTAATAATACTGATGTTGAAGTTGTTTTTTGGAATGCCTCGCATGATAGAGATTTTATTGATGTTTTTAAGGAATTTAAAAAAATACCCAATGTTGTAGTTCTATCAGAATATCACGGGAATTATTTAACTGAAACCAAAAAACAATACCCTAATTATTATTTTTATGAAAACAAAAACGAAGCTATTGGTGTGTTTTCAAAACAGCCTATTTCAGTTAAAAGCATTAAACCATCAAAATACAATTCAACAGTTATAAATTTTGAAACATACAATATAAACTTTTATGCGGTTGATGTTTCAGGAAGTTTTGATGTTCCTAGAAGTTGGGAGCTTAATTTTGTTTCTAAAAACATTTTAAACAATAAAAACACATTGGTTTTGGGCGATTTTAATGTGCCTTATGAATCTAAGTTATTAAAACCTTTAAAAACTAATTTTAACCATGCTTTTAATAAAAAAGGATTTGGGTTTAGAGAAACATGGTTTTATAATTTACCTCTTTTATCATTAGATCATATTTGGGTTTCAAAAGATTTAAAAATTTTAAAAACCAATAAAGTTTGTACCTTTAAAAGTGATCATGCTATTATTAAAACTGTTATAAAAAACTAAGTTTATTTACGTACCTCAAAAATACGTTTTGCTTCATTGCCAAAACTATCAACTACTGTTAGGGTGTGTGTACCTTCTTTTGGTAAAATAGCTAGCTCATGTAAGTTTTTAGTGCTACCAACAAACTCACTATTTAAATACCAAAATATAGTACTTTCGGGTTTAGAGTGTGCTACTTTTAAAACGAGTTCGTTGGTGTTACCCTCAAAATCTTTTGGTAAAAACACATTATTATTATCGTTTGGATAAATAAATGCCATTGAAATAGTGGTGTTACCCAAACAGTCATTTCTAAAAGGAGGTAATGTTTTGTAAAACGGATTATTAGTTTTGTAATAATAAGCCATTAATGGAGGCAATACAAACCAAGAGGTGTGTTTTATATTACGCACATCTTCGCAAGATGTATTTACTTGAAAGGTTTCAGTAATATCTAAATGAATTAATTTATGATAGGGGCAAGCTTTGGTTTTCAATCCGCTTAATTGAATGTAAGCAAGCTCAGTATCGTTACAGTTTAAAGAAGCTCTGTGTCCGCTTTGTTTACAAATGGTTACTTGTTGCATTTCGTCAAAAGGTTTAGCAAACCATTGTGTTTTAGGTAGTAAATTAAACACGTCAAAAAGTATTGGTGCTGCAGTTTGCACGCCTACAAGTCCGGGTCTGCCTTCGCCATCAGCATTTCCAACCCAAACGCCTACAACGTAGTCTTTGGTGCTGCCAATGGCCCACGCATCTCTAAAACCAAAACTGGTACCGGTTTTCCAAGCTATTTGTTTAGAGTCATCAAAAAACTCCCAATTTTCGTCGCCTTCGGGTCTGTTAACATGTTTTAAACTTTCAAAAGTTAAATAAATAGAAGCGGCATCAAACACAGTTTTTTCAGTTTGTAATTTTCCGAAGTTAACATTTTCTGAAGCCAATAAAACCGGTTCGCAAAATTCGTTGGTATAATATTCACTTGAAGTTTCAGCAAAATGGTTAACTGTTGATGCCATTGCAGCGTAACTTTTGCATAAATCCCATAAATTACTTTCGGCACCACCTAAAATTAATGATAAACCGTAATGGTTGGCGCTTTGTATGAGATTTTTTAAGTGAAGCTGTTTTAAATAATGATGAAACCTATTTAGCCCAAATGCTTGTAACATTCTAACCGACGGTACATTTAAAGATTGTGAAAGTGCTTTACTTGCAGGAATTGCACCAGCATATGTTTTGTTAAAATTTTCGGGGTTATAGCTGCCAAATTGGCTAGGTACATCGGCAACCAAAGTGTTGGGTAGCATATCGCCAGCGTCTAACATGGCGGCATATAAAAACGGTTTTAAAATACTACCTGTGCTTCGGGGTTTATCAATAATATCAACATCTTTTTGATGTGTTTTTGTAGTTGGTGTATTACCTACGTAGGCCAAAACCTGTCGTGTTTTTACATTTAAAACCAAAACTGCCGCATTATTAATTTCGTTTTGTTTTAAAACATTATAGTGTTGCTTTACAATGGTGTTTACTTGTTTTTGAAGCGAAACATTAATGGTGGTTTTTAGGGTTTGCCCTTGGTGCGTTTTAGTTAATTTTTGTAACACATGCGGTGCTATTTGAGGTAGCGGATATGGTTTTTTAGGTAAATTTTCAGCAATAGATAAACTATAGGTTAATGAGTCAATAATATTATTTTGAAGTAATTTTTTAAGCAATTTATTACGTTTATTACGCAAATGAATTTCATTTTTACCCGGATAAATTAAACTTGGTGCGTTGGGTAAAACAGCTAAAGTAGCACTTTCTGCCCATGATAGGTTATGAGCTCTTTGGTTAAAATAGCGCCATGAAGCAGCGTTTAAACCAACTACATTACCACCAAAAGGCGCATTATTGGCGTAGTAGTTTAAAATATGTTCTTTAGAGGTTCTTAATTCTAAACGAGTGGCTAAAATGAGTTCTTTTAATTTTTCAAAATAGGTTCTTGCTTTGCCTTGCCTAGATAAACGAATTACTTGCTGTGTAATAGTGCTACCACCACGTTTTATGGTGCCAGATTTTAGGTTGTTTTTTAAGGCCTTAAATATTGAGATAGGATTAAAGCCTGGGTGTTTATAAAAATATGCGTCTTCAAACTGAATAATACAGGCTTTAAATTTGTGCGGAATACTATCGCTATGCGGAAAGCGCCATTGACCATCACTGGCTATTTTTGCGCCAATAAGTGTGTTGTTAGAACTGGTTATTACTGTTGAGGTTGGTGTTTTAAAAAGCTGTTTTGGTAAGCAAAAATAATAGGCTACTAAAAGTATAGTTAAGATGCAAAACCTAACCTTTCGTTTTTTTATGTAGCCTAGTATTTTTTTCAATTTTTGTATGTATTATTATTTAGGGTGTTACTAAGCAATTTATTTTATAAACTGCTTCAGTTTTTAATTTCTGGTAACAATAATTAATTATTAGCACCCCATTGGTACATTAAAAGCAATTGTTTTTTCAATAGTTTCATCAAACATGGTAGTAAAAATAACTTTAAAATATATTTTACTAACTCCTATAGATGATGCGCCTTTGTTTATTTTTTTCTCATCTTTAATCATATTATACCAAACTTCACCGCAATGTTCTTTCACCGCGTTTTTAAATTCTGAAACATCCACACTTATAAACTTATTTTGGGCTTTATTACTGTAAGTTATGGTTTCAAAAACACCGGCTTTTTTAGCTTTTAAAGGTTCCCAAGCAGAGTAGAAATGCTTCCAATCGGTTAAATCGCAGTGAGGTCCTTCGGCCTGAATAGAAATACTATTTTCATGACGCTGAAATACTTTTATGCTTTTGTATTTTGAATGATGCCTAACACGTATAGTTTTGCCTTCAACCGTTTCGCCCATTTCAATAATGGCGTCAATATTATTGTCGGGGTGTGTTGATAGTTGTTCATTGCCAATAATTTCAGCTTTTAAATTATTAAATTCTAAAGTGAAATCTTCAAAATCTACACTAAAACGTTTATCTATTTTTGTTTCCGATAAAAAGCCATTAAACACATAACCACTGCGGTTGTTGTAAATATCATCTTTACAGGTTACTTTAACCCATTGGCCTGAAATTATGTTGTTATTATCTTTAACATCTAGTTTTAAATTGGTACGTTCAGTAATTTCTAATGCGGTACCGTAAACAAGTTTATCAATTCGTTTTGAGTTTTGGCTTGGGTTGTCTCTTAAAAATAAGCCGTTGCTGGCGTTTACGTATCTAATTTCTTGTGCGTTGGTAATATTGAATACCATCAATAGTACCACTATATAAATATATTTTGTCATTTTTTTTATAAAGTTTTTTATAAAGTTTCTTTTTAACAGCATAGTTTTTCCCATGGCTAGTAATGTAAAGCAACCTTGTTAATAATTCAAAAATTATTAAACAAATTACTTTTGTTGTACCTGTTTGGTAATAAGGGTTCAACTATATGTATTAGAAACTTTAATTATTTAATTACATTAATCCACTGCCCTTTAGTTCGTACTAAAAAGTCGTTATCATACATAGCTTCCGCCTGAATTCCTGGTAAATAATAGTTGCCTAAGTAAGCAGCATTTAGCATTACCGAGAATGTTTTGGTACTATTGGAATTTCCATGTTTGCTTAAGTCAAAATAGAAATTCACGCGGTCGTCTCTAATGTCTGTATAGCGCGCTTCATTAGAGGTGGCAGCCCCAAAATCTGTAAACCGGGTATTTACAATTTCCCATCCCGAAGGGAAAATTTGAGTAAGTGCCACATTATTTATTGCAGCATTTTTAAGGTTACTAACCTTAACCGTAGCTACAAAATCTTGTCCTTGTTTTAAGTTGGCAATATCTATATTATTACCTTGTAAATCTTTATATGTGTAGTGAATGCTTAAACCACGTTGTTCGGCAATTTCTTGCCCAAGCGGAAGTTTTCCAGTGTTTAAAACACGCACATAAACTACGTTATTTTGGTTGTTGGTTATGGTTAATGCGTTAATGCCATTATTAATTTTTAGTGTGCGTTGCGCAATAGCATTTTTAGTATTTATTAATTCGTTTTTTCCGTTTATAGCATAGCTTAAATTCATGGCTTTTCCACCGTTTTTATTAACCATTTTAGCCATAGCTAATAAGCTGTAAGCGGTGGTTTGTGTACTCATCCAGCGGTTGCTAGATAAATCTTTGGCAATATCTTCAGCTAAGTTTCGGGTTTGTTTATTGTTGGTTAATACCATAGTTTCTAAAGCCATGGCTCTGTTTCTGTTAACCGATCCGTATGAATAATAATCATATGTATTAGGTGTGAAATTAATGTTAGCCTGTTGCGAAATGCGTTCACTAGCTTCTTGTTGTCCTGCCAATGCATAAGCTGCCGTTAAGCGCCATTTAGCATTGTTTGATAGTTCTGAAAACTCACGCAAACGGTTCATGGCAGCTAAATCTGGACTACCAGCTAATGCTAAAGTATATAACCTGTAAGCCTGGGCTAAATCAGAATTATAGCGTTTATAACTAGGGCGCCAATTTCTGGCGGCTTGTTTTTGATAAGCTATCCAATTGCTTTTAAAGGTTAGCGGTAATACATAGCCTTTCTTTTCAGCTTCAATCATAAAATGACCTGCGTAACTTGTGCCCCAATCATCTGTACTATGTTCACCCATCCAATAACTTAATCCGCCATTTGGTTTTTGGAAATGCCCAAGGCGTTTAATACCATTTTTAATGTTTTCTTGAATGCGTTGTTTTTTATCTACAGTTAAATCAAAAACATCACTTAAAAACAACTGCGGAAATACGCTTGAAGTTGTTTGCTCTACACACCCATGCGGATACTGAATTAAGTATTGCATTCTGCGAGAGAAATCCATTGGAGGTAAGGTTGAAAACTCAACCGTAGCTGAATTTGTTCCGTTAACACCAAAAGTTTCAAAATTAACAGTTTCTGAAGCATTGGCGGTTATGGTTTTATCTAATGTTTTAGATGTAAACGGATTAGGGTTAATAACATCAAGTTCTACTTTATAGGTTGAAGTTTCACCATTGCCATTAGCAATTACTTCAATAGTATTAATGCCTTTGGCTTTACTAACATCTAAAGTGAAGTAAGCCATTTTTTCATCTGGTTTAGCAAAACTTAGTCGTTGTGTTTTTTCGCCTTCAATTGTAATGCCATTGCTTAATTTTAGGCTAATATTTACGTTTTTAACTTTAGGTTCCATAGCAAAAACGGTTACAGGTAAAGTAACTTTTTCGCCAGGGCTTAACTTACGCGGTAGTGTTGCTAATACCATTAATGGCTTTTTAACTTGTACAGTTTTATCAGTACTTCCGTAGGCTTCTTTGGTGTGGTTTCCAGCTACAACCATGGTTCTAACAGCACCAATATAATTTGGCATTTTTATGGTATGCGATTTTTTTTCACCTTTATTTAAAGTAAATGGGCCAAAATATTTTACTACAGGTTTAAAGCGGTTGGCTTTTTTCTTTTTACCAGCGGCGGCACTACCATCGCCACCAATGGCAAAAACCTGATCTATACTTCCAGAATAAGCGCCTACAACATCATCAAAAACATCCCATGTTTTTACACCCAAAGCTTCGCGTGCGTAAAAACTATTCCAAGCATTTGGTGTTTTAAAGCGTGTTAAATCTAGTAAGCCTTCTTCAACCATGGCAATAGTGTAGGTCATTTCTTTTTTATGTTTTTCAGAAACGGTTACCTTAAATGTTTGTTCTGGTTGTAATGCATTGGGCATGTTTATTTCGGGTTCTAATTTGGTGTTTGGGTCTTCAACCATCATAGGAATAACCCCGTATAGCCTTATGGGTAAATTATTTGCGGTAATGGCGTGTGGTTGTAGTAATGATATATTAACAAACACGTTTGGTGCCATTTCTGGTGTTACAGGAATAGTAACTGTTGTTTCACCTTTTTTAGTTTTTACCCATTGGTAATCTATAACTTCGGTGCCGTTTTCAATGCTTACTAACGCGCGCCCTTCGTTACCAGATTGAAAAGTTATTTTAGCAGTTTCGCCAACGTTGTAGGTTTCTTTGTCACTTGCAAAAATGAGCATTTTAGCAGCTTCTTTATTGCCAGAACTAGCATTTTGCCACCAATTTTTGTAGAAATATGCGGTTCTGCCTGTAGCGTGCCCACTAATAGGGTCTTCAATTCTAATTAAATAGCGCCCACGATCATGGTCTGGAACATTAATAGTGAAACTTGCTTTACCACTAGCATTGGTATTTATTTTTGATGTTGAATAAGGCTTGTGATAACTACTAGACACGTAACTTGATAAATTATCATAAGATGAGTTCCACCACCAACGCCATTCAATTTTATAAACTTTTACTTGAAGGTTATTGCGCTTTACGGGTTTGCCTTCAGCATTTACTACCACCACATCAAAGGTTTGGTTTTCATCAGTAAAATATGAACCATAAGCATTGCCTTTTGGTGAACGTAAACCCACAAATGAGCTGTAAGGCGCATACTTTTTTGTAAATGCATCAATAGAAAAATCGCCACCGTTTTCAAAAGCTCTTACTAAAAACTGAACATTTAACATGCCCGGAGCTTTCTTTTTTACATGTATTTTTTTGTTTATGTTGGCTAAACCTTCTTCATTGACTTTGCCATCAAATACGTTAAATTCTTCTGAAGAAAATTGTCGTGTTGGGTCATTAAACACATAGTTTTTATAGTTGCTAAAGCCAGTATGTGATGAGCTAAATTTAGCTTTAATTTCTGCTTTTAAATTTTTTCCAGGTGCACCGTGCAGCCATTTTACATCTAAATTTCCTGTTAATGGTTTTGTGGCAGAGAGTACTTCTTCATCAAAATCTATTTTAATTTTTAAACGGTTTGGTTTAACCGTTTCAATTTTTAAACCTTTGTTAAATGTTGCCCCACCAACCGCTATTTTGGCGTTGTAATTACCTGTTTTATCTTCGGTTGAAGTTGGTACGGTGAATTTGTATACATTGTTTAGGTTGTTACTGGTTACGTTTTTATAAACTAGTTTTCCGTTAGGATTTGTAATTTCTAGCTTAACTGGGTGTCCTTTGGGTAATTTATTAGCATTATCATTTAGCATAAATGCTAAGTGTAGTGTGTCGCCAGGTCTCCAAACACCACGCTCACCATAAATATAACCTTTTAAACCGCGTTGTAGTTTGCTGCCAGATACATCAAATTTACTTAATGATAGAGCGTTTCCGTCATGTAATTTAACGTATGTATTGTTGTTACCTTTTGAAACAATAGCAAAATTTGCATGTTTTTCAGCGTCTATAATTGCTAAACCCTCATTATTAGTGGTGGCTGTTTCCATTTTTTGCTGCTGAAAATTGTAAAGACCTACTGTTGCATTGGCTTCAGGTTCTGTGGTTAAAATATTGGTAACTGCAAAAAAGTACGATTTATTGGTGCCTTGTTTGGCAATAACACTTAGGTTTGAGGCTATTAAATTTTGTGATGCTATTTTACTTTCGCCATAGTAAGCATCATGGCATGGGTTGTTTTCTTCGCGCCAATTGTATGTGTAATTTTTGTAGCGATAAAGTAGGTTATCCCAGTATTTTTCTTCGCGAAGTTCTTCGTTTTCATCATTAAAATTTTGGGTGTCACCTTCATAAAAATCATCTTCATAATAAGCATCTTCATCAGTGTTTGCTGTTTCATTATTTTCTTCACAATCATATAAAGAATAGTTTTTATTGAAACTAATTTCAACACGATAAATAGCGCCAACATCGGCTTTAAAATAGTTTGATAAATCTATGCTGTAAGCCTTCCATTTACCAGTGTTTTCGGCAGCTGTTTGTAATTTAATGGTTTGTTTTGCAATACGACGGCCAACTTTTTTAATGTCATATTGGTTATTGCTATTTAGGTTGTTTTCTTGTAAAAATTGTAAAATATTGTCTTGGTAAATTTTAATAACCCTAACATCAACAGCACTTAAATTTACAGCCTCAAAATTGAATTTTAATTCTTGCGAGTTTGGTAAAATATTACCACTATTTAACAAGCGCACTTGAGGTTTTAATGATTGGAAGGCTACCGTTTCTGAAAATGGTTTTTTTAGTTTAAAACCATCAGTGTTTTTAATGCCTTGAAACACATTAACATTAATATTTCCTACCAGTTTAGTGCTTGGGTACACTTTTAAAACATTGCCATCTACCACATATTTTGGGTTTTTTGCTTTTTGAATTGATACCAAACCATCAAAATTTTGTTGTTTTTTTAAAGGGTCTGAAAAATTAATAAGCAAATACTGTTCGGGTGATTGGTATACTTCGGTTTTTGTAATGGTAAAATTGTTTATGCCGGGTATTACTAGGGTATTTTCGCCTTTATTATCAGCATTAATAGCGTTACCATTCCATGAAATTTCAATTTTACTATCGTTTATAGTACGATTAATACTATCAATTTTAAACTCAAAAGCGGCACTATTTTTATAGCTTTCGTTAAAAACAATATTTAGGTTTTTACCGTTTTGTTTGGCAGTAATTAAATTTTTAGCATTTTCAATAGAAATAACGTCGGCCGATTTTATAACACCTTCTAAATATTGCCAGTTTTTGCTATACGACTGTAAATTGTTTGTAACCACGCTAAAACTAGGTGTAATGGTTTTAAACTGAAAGGTGTAGTTTTTATAATTTGAAGGCACATTTTCATAAATTTCAGATAGTTTTACTGTTACCGTATACTCGGTTGATGGTTCTAAATTTTCATAGGGTGTAAAAACTAATGCGTTGCTGTTACTTACAGCTAATTTACCTTCTACATGCGGTTTTATGTTTATAATGTTTGTGTTAATTTCTTTAGTAGTTTCCCAGCCTTTAACCGCTTTTGCTAAGTTAATTTCAATAGGTTTAGTAACTGAAGTAATACCACTTGTAGTGTAGCTAATGTATGCCTTGTACTTAAAAATATTATCGGTTTCAACAGTTTTTTCTTTACAGGAAATTATTACTGAAAGAGTTAAAAGGGCGATAAATAGTTTTTTTAAATACATGAGAAATAGATTTTAAATGAACACAAACAAAAAACTGTGCGGTGTTTCCTGTTAATAAAGTTACGTTAACTATTGTTAACACGGTCTTTGTGAGAGTGTTAAAAAAGTATTAATATTTTAAAGTTTTTTTTGAATTAATACCGATGAACTGCAAGGTTTTTAAGTGGCAAATGTATTTTTTTAAATTTTTTATAGCAACAAAGGTGTAACAAATGTATATTGAAAGTCCCAAATTATTATATCATGAAAACTTACAATTTAACTTCATTTAAGTATCTGGTTTTTTCTTTATCATTAATGTTTAGTGTATTAGCTTGTTCTAAAGATGATGCAACAGATAATGAAACTGGTAATATTGAAACGCTAACAACCGCCAATGAAATTTTATTACTTGTAAATGAACATAGAAAAAGTATTGGTAAAAATACTTTAGCTAAAAACGCATTAGCCACAAGTTTAGCTAAACAGCATACTGAATATATGATTGTTCAAAACGACATTAGTCATGATAATTTTGATGAACGATCAGACGCATTAATGAAAGAAGAAAACGCCAAAAAAACAGGAGAAAACGTAGCTAACGGGCAAAAAAATGCGGCATCTGTAATGGCAGCATGGTTAAATAGTACAGGCCATAAAAAAAATATTGAAGGCGATTTTACACACATAGGCATTGCCGTAATTAAAAACAATAAAGGCGTGGCTTACTACACGCAGTTATTCTTAAAAAAGTAGTTATAGTTGGTTTGTTAAAAACAATACTTATTTTAGTAAACACTAATTAAACTATGTAATTTATGACACTTTTTAATATTGATGACACCTTAAAACAATTAGGAATACAAAACATAAACAATGGCACTTCTACAGGCGTAAAAAACTTTTCTAACGGAAATATTTTAGAAAGTTTTTCACCCGTTGATGGAAAGCTTATTGCAAGTGTAAAAACAACATCAAAAAGTGATTATGAAACTGTAATGGCCACAGCTACTAAAGCTTTTAAAACATGGCAATTAATGCCTGCACCACAG
Source organism: Seonamhaeicola algicola (assembly GCF_007997385.1). Classification (GTDB taxonomy): domain Bacteria; phylum Bacteroidota; class Bacteroidia; order Flavobacteriales; family Flavobacteriaceae; genus Seonamhaeicola; species Seonamhaeicola algicola. Next base: position 206,414 of record NZ_VOSC01000012.1, on the reverse strand, counting down.
CGCGGAGATATAGTGCGCCAATTTGGTGATAAATTAAGAGAAAAAAAAGAGGCTTTAGGTAAACTAGTGTCTTATGAAATGGGTAAAAGCTACCAAGAAGGCTTGGGTGAAGTACAAGAAATGATTGATATTTGCGACTTTGCCGTTGGGTTATCACGTCAGTTACACGGGTTAACCATGCACAGTGAGCGCCCAGGACACCGTATGTATGAACAATATCATCCGCTTGGGGTGGTTGGTATTATTTCAGCATTTAATTTTCCGGTAGCAGTTTGGTCATGGAACACCGCTTTAGCTTGGGTTTGTGGCGATGTTTGTGTATGGAAACCAAGTGAAAAAACACCACTCTGCGGTATAGCGTGCCAAAATATTATAGCCGAAGTTTTAAAAGAAAACAACTTGCCAGAAGGTATTTCATGCTTGATTAATGGCGATTATAAAGTTGGTGAGTTTATGACTAAAGATGTTAGAATTCCGTTAGTTTCTGCAACAGGTTCAACCAGAATGGGTAAAATTGTAGCCAAAGAAGTGGCTGGCAGATTGGGCAAAACCTTATTAGAATTAGGAGGAAATAACGCTATTATTGTTACACCCGATGCCGATATAAAAATGACGGTTATAGGTGCTGTTTTTGGCGCTGTTGGTACCGCAGGACAACGCTGTACAAGCACACGCCGTTTAATTATTCATACTAGTATTTATAACAAAGTAAAACAAGCCATTGTTGATGCGTACAAACAAATAAAAATTGGAAATCCGTTAGACCAAACCAATCACGTTGGGCCATTAATAGACAAAGCTGCTGTAAATATGTATAAAGATGCTTTAACAAAAGTTGAACAAGAAGGCGGTACTATTTTAGTTGAAGGTGAAGTGCTTTCAGGCTCAGGTTATGAAAGTGGTTGTTACGTAAAACCAGCTATAGCCGAAGCAGAAAATAGTTTTGAAATTGTACAACACGAAACCTTTGCACCTATTTTATATTTGTTAAAATATGAAGGTGGTGTTGAAAACGCTATTGAAATCCAAAATGGTGTAGCACAAGGTTTAAGTTCTGCAATAATGACTAATAATTTGCGTGAGGCCGAACATTTTTTAAGTCATGCCGGTAGTGATTGTGGTATTGCTAATGTAAATATAGGAACATCGGGTGCCGAAATAGGAGGCGCCTTTGGTGGCGAAAAAGAAACTGGAGGCGGTAGAGAATCTGGTTCTGATGCTTGGAAAGTTTATATGCGTCGTCAAACAAACACCATAAACTACACCACAAAATTACCCTTAGCGCAAGGTATAAAGTTTAATTTATAGGTTGAATGAACTTTTAATGTGACTTTTTTCGGGTTAATGTTTCTTAAATAATATGTAAAGTATTATATTACAAACACTTAAATATTAACCAAAAACAGTCTTTTAAAATGAGTAAAAAAACATCCTATCTTTTAGGAATTCTACTCACAATCATTCTTGGTACTATTCTGTATTATTTTTTTTGCTGCAACCAATGTTGTGGTAAAAATGCAGCTACAGAAAAACCAAACCAAGAGCCGTTGGTAGAAACCCCACAAGCCAAAGAAGCTACTAAAAATGCTTTCTCTATTTCAGATGAAAAAAGTGATTTTAATCTAGAAATTGCTGAAAATTTCAATTTCAAAACTTCAAACTACACCATTTTAGAACCTGTTTCTAAAAATGTTGAAGAAGGTGTTTTAAAATTAAAGAATTATTTAATTAATAATCCGTTAAAAGATGTTGAAATCACTGGTTTTTATAAAAGTGATGAGGAAAACAACTCAGCCTATCCTAATTTAGGTTTAGCAAGAGCCAATGCTGTTAAAAACTATTTAGTTTTACACGGTGTGCCAGCTAAACAAATTGATACGTTTGGTAAGTTAAATGATGCTATAAATCCTGATGATGCTAACACACTTTATGGGCCATTAAATTTTAGCATGTTAACTATAGATGCTTCAGATACATCATTATTAAAAGCTTTAGAGCAAGCTTGTGATTCTGTTAGGGCTAACCCATTGGTACTTCATTTTAAAACAGGGCAAGCCGCTATTAATTTAACCGAACAACAACGCCAAAAAATTGCCAATATTTCACATTGTGTTGATAAATTAGGTGTAAAAGTTCAAGTAGTTGGGCATACTGATAATACAGGAAATGCCAATAATAATGTGGCTTTAGGTAAACAGCGAGCAGATTTTGCAAAAGGCTACTTGGTTAAAAATGGCATTTTAGAGCAAAATATTGAAACATCATCTAAAGGGCCACACGAGCCAATTGCAGATAACGCAACCGAAGAAGGTAGAGCACAAAACCGAAGAACCGTAGTAACAATTAATTAAAATATAAAAAAATATACAATCATGACTTTATTAGCAATTTCAATACCGTGCTGGTTAATTCCTTTATTAGTAGGTGTAATTTCAGCAATTTTAGGATATTTATTAGGCAAACTTATGGGTGGCGGAAATAATGATGATGGTGATAAAATAGCAAAATTAGAAGCTGATTTACAAGCATGTTTAAAAAGTAAAACAGCTTTGAAAAACGATTTAGATACTTGTTTAACCAGCAAAGAAACTTACAAAAGAGAATTGAATACCACCAAAACATCGTTAGCAAATTCTTTGGCTGCTAATTCAATGGCAGCTGCAGCTCCTTTAATTGCTTTTGATGCCGCCGGTGCTAAAGCTGTTTTTGGTAAAAAAATTAAAGAAGATGATTTAACAGTAGTTGAAGGTATTGGGCCTAAAATTCAAGGGTTATTTCATGATAGTGGTGTAAAAACTTGGAAAGCGCTTTCTGAATGTTCAATTGAAAAATGTAAAGAGGTTTTAATTAATGGTGGCGATAGGTTTAAAATGCACAACCCAGGCACATGGCCAAAACAAGCCCAATTAGCTTATGAAGGTAAATGGCAAGAACTTAAAAATTGGCAGGACCAATTAGATGGTGGAAGGTAAAACACATAGTATAATTGTAATAAATAAAAGCTGTTTCGTTTTTTGAAACAGCTTTTTTTATATCTTTCATAATTAAACCTTTTTAAATTATTAAAGTCTAAATGATTACAGTGTTTTTTTAGTTTTAATTTATAATATTAGTTATGGAGCAAAAACATATTTTACATTTATACAGGCGCTTAGGTTTTGGTATTTTACCTAGTGAATTAGATGAAATTTCTAAAAAAAGTAAAAAGCAAATAGTAAATAATTTGTTTGATGCTTCAAAAACCATAACACCATTAACCCAAGATACTTCAAAATTAAAAGCTTTAATAGGAGATTCTTATGTAACGGCAAAAGAAAATCTGCGTGAAATTCAAAAGTTAAGTAGGCAATTAACACCAAAACTTAATGTGGCGTGGATTGATAGAATGAGTAACTCAACAGAAGTAGTACGTGAAAAAATGACACTTTTTTGGGCTAATCATTTTGTGTGCGAAGACAACAATTATATATACACTCAAAAATATCACAATACCTTGCGTAAACACGCTTTAGGTAATTTTAAAGACTTTGTAAATGCGGTTTCAAAAGAAGCTGCCATGACAAAGTATTTAAACACTAAGCAAAATAAAAAGCAAAAACCTAATGAAAATTTTGCCCGTGAGCTTATGGAGCTTTTTACTTTGGGTGTTGGTAATTACACTGAGCAAGATATAAAAGAGGCTGCAAGAGCTTTTACAGGGTATGCACATGATTTACAAGGCAATTCTTTGTTTAGAAAACGTTTGCATGATCATGGTGAAAAAACATTTTTTGGGCAAACTGGCAACTTCCAAGGAAACAATATTGTTGATATTATTTTAAACCAAAAGCGTTGTGCGCAATACATTTGCGAAAAATTGTACCGCTACTACGTAAATGACGTTATAAACAAAGCACATGTTGAAGAAATGACACAAGTGTTTTATAAAAACTATAATATTGAAGCGCTTATGCGTCATGTTTGTAGCTCTAAATGGTTTTATGCTGAAGAAAATATTGGTAATAAAATTAAATCGCCCATAGAGCTATTAGTTGGTATACAAACATTAGTGCCAACCACATTTAAAAACCAAAAACAATTATTGTATTTGCAGCGTTTATTAGGGCAAGTGCTTTTAGATCCGCCAAATGTTGCGGGCTGGAAAGGTGGTAAAAACTGGATAGATAGTAATACCATAACCATGCGTTTAAAATTACCATCGTTATTATTAAACAGTGCCTATATTTCTAAAACAGAAGAAGGCGCATCAGATGTTTTAATGGCGCAAAAAAAGAACTATTTTAAAAAGAATTTTGGTAAGCGTTTTAATGTTGAAAGTAACTGGAACTACTTCAATAAACATTTTAAAAATATTGATATAAACCACTTGCAACACTATGTTTTAGCTTGTAACATTTCGCCTGTAGCCAAAAATTATTTAAACGGATTGCAAAAGGTTTCAAAGCAAGAATACTGTGTGCAATTAATGTCTTTACCTGAATATCAAATGTGTTAATTATGGATAGAAGAAAATTTTTAAAACAATCATCATTAGCAAGTAGTTTATTTTTTGTACCAAGTTTTGTTAAAGCTTTTGAAAATGTTGCTAGTGCAAGTTTAGGGTATAAACGTTTGGTAATAATTCAATTATCTGGCGGAAACGACGGGTTAAATACCGTAATTCCATTTGAAAATGATACTTACTACAACGCACGCCCCACATTAAGTATTGCTAAAAACAATGTTTTAAAGCTTACAAATCAGGTTGGTTTGCACCCTAGTTTAGCACCTTTAAACAGGCTTTATGATGAGGGTTTTTTAACAATAATAAACAATGTGGGCTACCCAAACCCAAACCGATCGCATTTTAGGTCTACCGATATTTGGCAAACAGCAACCAATGCTAATGAGTATTCGCAAAGTGGTTGGATTGGTAGGTATTTAGATTATTATGGCCAAAAACCATATGCTGCCATTGAAATTAACGACAGTTTATCTTTAGCCATGAAAGGTGAAACCACCAATGCCATTGCCACACAAGATGCCAAAGCGCTATTTAATTTATCTAGAGACCCGTATTTTAAAAACTTATATAACCATCAAAATGATGCGCATTTAAATGAACATAATTTAGGGTATTTATATAAATCTATGATTGAAGCACATGCATCAGCTAAATATATTTATGAATCTAGCAAAACCGTATCATCAAACATAGAATATCCTTCAAATAAATTTGGTAAACAATTAAAAACAACGGCTCAATTTATTAATTCGCATTTAGAAACTAAAGTGTATTATGCGGCTTTAAATGGGTTTGATACACATGTAAACCAGTTGGGTACACAAAAACGCTTGTTGAGTCAGTATGCTGAAGCTGTTGAGGCTTTTGTTAAAGATTTACAAGCAGGTGGCACCTTTAATGATACGTTAATTTTAACCTTTTCAGAATTTGGAAGGCGTGTAAAACAAAATGGTAGCGCTGGCACAGACCATGGTGCTGCTAATAATTTATTTATTATTGGTAATCAGTTGCGTAAACCTGGTTTATATAACAATATGGCCAATTTGGAAGATTTAGATGCTAATGGCGATTTAAAATTTGAAATAGACTTTAGAGCTATTTACGCTTCAGTTTTAAATAAATGGTTAGATGTAAATGATGAAAAAGTACTTAAAAAATCATTTAAACAATTGCATTTTATATAAATAAAAAAAACCTTGCTTCAGTGCCAAATTTTATGGGAGAAACAAGGTTATATCTTAAAAAGATTAATAGCATTGCAAAAGTAAAGTGTTTTTTATTATTAGCAAAGCTTTAACGTTAACTAAAGGTTAATTTTTGTGAGAAATTAACTGTATTTCACTTTTCGTAAAATACGCATGGTTTCTTTGTATAATTGATAAACTTTTAAGTTGTGTTGTTTTAAATATGGTTTGGCTTCTTTTAATTTATTTATAGCATCATGAAATAAATTTAAGTAACAAATTAAATAAGTTGCTGGTAAGTTTAGCAAGTCTGCTTCTTCGTTTTTTGTTAGAGCAATCCCTTTTTTTAGTTTACTAAGTATGGTGTTGTTGGTGTTGTATATATGGTGCAGTACTTTTTTGTCAAACTCTGGTGGCTCAAATAAAAGTTTGGTTTCTATGTTGTAATTAGCGTTGTTTTCAAACTTAATGTGTGTTTCTTCTAGTTTGTAATATTTTCGTTTGTTTTGAAGTCCTAAATTAACGTACTCAACAATTTTAAAACTATCTTCGTTGTATACAATTGACACTTCATCAAGCGCCGAAAAGAATAAGCGCACTTGTTCGTTTACCAACTCAATATCAACCCTAGAGAAAAACGTTTCATTTTTTACAACCTTTTTTTGTCCGCTCCAGCATAGTACAAAATACTCTTTAAAAACTTTGTATTTGGCATTGTAGTCTTTACGTTTATTCATAAAATCAAAAACTCCATTTAGCGTATGTTCAATGTTGTTTTGGGCATTGTTTTCAATAGCTTCAACAATTTTAGAGTTAACATCTTTTATTTCAATATCAAACACTTTGGGCATGCTCATGCTGCCATCTCTAAAAAACACTGAACCGCCGTAATATTTCCAAATATTTTTTCTGAGTGATGTAAGTTTTCCTGTAGGCCTAATGGTAACTAACCCCACAACTTTGTCATCGGGTAAGTGCGGAAAAGGAATGTTTTCATATTGCACTATGGGTGGGCTTGTTAAATAGGCGTTAATTAAGTTTTGTATTTTGCTATCATCAAAAAAATCAACACCAACAATGTTATTATCTTCATCTTCAACACCAATTACAATGTAGGCATTATTTTTTGGGTTGCTATTTGATAGTGCACAAATATGCTTTAAAAATTTAGCCTTTCCTTCTTTATGGCTAATATCAACCTTTCGTTTCTTGTCATAAAAACTGTTTTCATCATTATGAGCCAAAAGGTGTTTAATAAGTAGGCGCTTGTTAATCATGGTGGCTATTTCTTTTGAAAAGAAAATATTATGCTGTATAAAAATACTTAAAACAGATTAAAAAAAATATGTAATGCTGTTTCAATTTAATTTATATGCAAACTATTGATAATACGGCATCTTTGCTAAATATTTTTAACCAATTTTTAACAGCAAGTCAGTAAAAATTTTAACAATTTGCAACACTCAATGAAGCTTATTATATTCGGGCTTCAAAAAAAATAAAAATGATGCAAGAAACTGGTACAATTGATATTAAGTCTATTAACGAAAAGATTGAAAAAGAAAGTGCTTTTGTAGATTTACTCATGCTAGAAATGAACAAGGTTATTGTAGGCCAAAAGCACATGGTAGAACGTTTGCTAATTGGTTTGCTTGGGCAAGGGCATATTTTACTTGAAGGTGTGCCTGGGCTAGCTAAAACACTGGCAATTAACACGCTGTCTCAGGTAGTTGATGGTAGTTTTAGCAGAATACAATTTACACCAGATTTATTACCAGCCGATGTTGTTGGTACATTAATTTACAACATAAAAGAAAACGATTTCTCAATAAAAAAAGGACCCATTTTTGCAAACTTTGTATTAGCCGATGAGATAAACCGTGCACCAGCAAAAGTACAATCTGCCTTATTAGAAGCTATGCAAGAAAAGCAAGTTACTATTGGCGATGAAACCTTTATACTAGACAAACCCTTTTTAGTAATGGCTACCCAAAACCCAGTTGAGCAAGAAGGAACATACCCTTTGCCTGAGGCGCAAGTAGACCGTTTTATGCTAAAAACAGTTATAGATTATCCTAAAATTGATGAAGAGCAACTTATTATTAGAGCTAACCTAAAAGGCGCTTTTGAAAAAGTAAACCCTGTGGTTTCTGTGCAGCAAATACTTAATGCACAAAAAGCTGTAAAAGAGGTTTACATGGATGAAAAAATTGAAAAATATATTCTAGATATTATTTTTGCTACCAGATATCCTGAAAAATATAAATTAGCAGACTTAAAACCATTAATTTCTTTTGGGGCTTCACCTCGTGGTAGTATAAATTTAGCAACTGCAGCCAAATGTTATGCATTTATAAAACGAAGAGGTTATGTAATTCCTGAAGATGTAAGAGCCGTAGTGCACGATGTGCTGCGCCACAGAATAGGTATTACCTACGAAGCTGAGGCAGAAAACATAACTTCATTAGACATCATAAACAAAATAGTAAACGAAATTGAAGTACCTTAAAATTGCTCAATTGATAATTGCCAATTGATTATTGAGAGTTAATAATCAATAATAAATATTCAATAGACAATTAAACGATGGATACTAAAGAATTACTAAAAAAAGTACGCAAAATAGAGATTAAGACACGCCGTTTGTCTGATCATGTATTTGGAGGCGAATACCACTCTACCTTCAAAGGGCGTGGTATGACGTTTTCTGAAGTACGCCAGTATCAATTTGGTGATGATGTTAGAAACATAGACTGGAATGTTACAGCCAGATACAATGAGCCATTTGTAAAAGTTTTTGAAGAAGAACGCGAATTAACCATGATGCTTATGGTTGATGTTTCAGGCTCAGAATTTTTTGGTACCGAGCAGCAATTTAAAAACGAAGTAGTTACCGAAATTGCAGCAACTTTAGCATTTTCGGCCACACAAAATAACGATAAAATAGGGCTTATTTTATTTTCTGATAAAGTAGAACTTTACATTCCGCCAAAGAAAGGGCGGTCGCATGTACTCAGAATTATACGTGAATTAATAGAGTTTCAGCCAGAAAGTAAACAAACAAATGTTGCCGAGGCTTTAAAATTCTTATCAAACGTTATGAAAAAGAAAGCCATAGTATTTATACTTTCTGATTTTATAGCCGATGATTATCAGCACACCATGAAAATTGTATCGGGTAAACATGATGTTACCGGCATTAGGGTGTTTGATAAACGCGAAGAAAACATACCAAATTTAGGTATGGTACAAATGCAAGACGAAGAAACTGGCGAGCTTATGTTAGTAAACACGTCATCAAAAAAAGTTAGGCATAATTATGCTAAGTTTTACAAACAAAAAGTAGACTATTATAAAAACAGCTTTACCAAATCTGGAGCAGGCTCTATTGATTGTAGGGTAGATGAAAGCTACGTGAAAAAATTATTAGGATACTTTAAACGAAGAGGATAATATTAAAAGTTAAAAGTTAAAAGTTAAAAGTGATAAGAGATAAGAGATATAATTTGTTTTTTTACAAAAAAAGTGCAGTAGCTTTTTTAACTAGTGTCTTGTGTCTTTTTTCTAGTGTCTTATTTGGTCAAGTTACAGCGTCCATAGATTCCACAACAATAAAAATTGGCCAGCAAATAACCTTTAAGGTTGAGGTTGAAACAGATACTACTCAATTAGTGGTTTTCCCCGAAGGACAAACATTTTCGCCATTAGAAATGATAGAATCTTACGCTGTTGATACCGTTAAAAAAAACAGCAAATACAACCTTATAAAAAAATACGGTTTAACACAATTTGATTCTGGTGCATATACCATTCCAAAGCAAAAAATAGTAGTAGGCAACAAAACATTTTTTACAGATTCTTTACAGGTTATTGTAAATAATATTGTTGTAGATACCACAAAACAAGGTTTGTATGATATAAAACCAATTATTGAAGTAAAAAAAACAAGCGGTAATTGGTTAAAATATCTTTTAATATCACTGTTAATTATTGGCGTAGTTGCTGCATTACTTTGGTGGTTTATTTGGCGAAAAAAACCATTAACCGAAGCAGAGCAAATAGCACTTTTACCACCATATGACAGAGCCAAATTAGCTTTAAAAAAACTAGACGAAAGCCATTATTTAGAGCACGAAGACTTAAAAACATATTACTCTGAACTTACACTGGTTATTAGAAAATACTTAGATGAAAAAGTATATGACCACGCATTAGAAAGTACCACCGATGAGTTGGTTACAAGGCTTAACCTTTTAAAACAAGGTAATCAAATAGATTTAAGTGCTGAAACTATAAAAAATATTGAAAGTATTTTGAAGCGTGCCGATTTGGTAAAATTCGCAAAATCTGCACCCGATGTTGCTTTAGCCGAATTAGATAGAAATACCATTGATGCAGAAATTGATCATGTAAAAGACGTATTGCCTGAACCCGATGAAGAAGAGAAGTTACTTGATGAGCAATACAGAAATGAGCAAGCACAAAAAAAGAAACGCAAAAAAATGATTATTACCGTAGCAATTTGTGTGTTTTTATTGCTAGCAACTATTGGTGGTTTTTCATTAAAATATGGGTTTAACTACGTGAAAGACACAATAATTGGGCATCAAAGTAAAGAACTTTTAGAGGGCAATTGGGTAACAAGTTCATATGGTTTTCCGCCAGTATCAATTTCAACACCAAAAGTTTTAAAACGTATGGATGCTAATATTCCAGATGAGTTAAAACAACAAGTAGATATAACAACATTTGGGTACGGTAGTTTAATAGATAAATTTAACGTTGTAGTTGCTACAAGTAAATACAAAAACCTAGGCGAAAACAAAATAGATGTACAGCAAGCTATTGAAGCTAATTTAAAAATGTATGAAGCCGCAGGTGCTAAAAATATTATTACCAAAAATGAAAAGTTTGAAACACCAAACGGAGCACAAGGCTTAAAAGTATTTGGTACACTTAGCATGCCAATACCTGGTACTAGTAAATTAGAAAATGGTAAATATGTTATTTTAGGGTTTACAGCTCAAAATGTTATGCAACAAATAGTATTAACATGGCGAGAAAATGATACCTACGCAGACCAAATTGTAGAGCGCATTTTAAATTCAATAGAACTTAAAAAAGAAGAAAGCAAATGATAGAAGGCGTTCAATTTTTAAACAAACAATGGTTTTGGTTGCTGTTAGTGTTACCATTACTTATACTTTGGTATATTTTTAAACATAAAAAACAAACTGCCGAACTTAAAATATCAAGTTTAAAAGGCTTTAAAGTAACAAATACATGGTTGCCAAAATTAAGGCATGCATTGTTTGTTTTAAGGCTTTTAGCATTAATACTTTTAATAACAGCGTTGGCAAGACCACAAACGGTTGATGTTTCTACAAAAACAAAAACAACAAAAGGTATTGATATTGTTATGGCTATTGATGTTTCGGCAAGTATGTTAGCCAAAGATTTATCGCCAAACAGATTAGAAGCCCTAAAAAAAGTAGCTGCAGAATTTATAAAAGGCAGACCAAATGACCGTATTGGCTTAGTTGAATACGCTGGAGAAAGTTATACCAAAACACCAATTACCAGTGATAAAGCCATTGTGTTAAGAGCCTTAAAAAGCATAAAATATAACAACATTATAGAAAGTGGTACGGCAATTGGTATGGGTTTAGCAACAGCTGTAAACCGCTTAAAAGACAGTAAAGCCAAAAGTAAAGTTATTATTTTATTAACTGATGGTGTAAACAATGCAGGTTTTATAGATCCTATTACAGCAAGTGAATTAGCTGTAGAATATGGTATAAAAACCTATACAATTGGTTTAGGCACTAATGGTATGGCACTATCGCCAGTGGGTATTTTACCAAACGGAAGTTTTCAATATGGGCGTATTCAAGTTGAAATTGATGAAGACCTACTAAAAGAAATTGCTCAAGCAACTGGTGGCGAATATTTTAGAGCCACAAACAATAAAAAACTAGAAGACATTTATAACGAAATAAATAAACTTGAAAAAACGGAAATTGAAGAATTCAAATTTTATAATTACGATGAAAAATACAGACCACTAGTACTACTAGCAGGTGCATTATTGCTGTTAGAAGTGTTACTAAGGTTCTCAATTTTCAGAAGTTTTGTATAACATTAAAAGTTGAATTTTTTAATTTTTTTTGAATATTAATACATGTATCAATTAGAAGAAAAAATATGGTTTTGGGCATTGTTGGTTATTCCGGTAATCATACTATTCTTTGTAGTGCTTCAAATCTGGAAACACAAAACACAGCGTAAGTTTTCAGATAAAGCCTTGTTAAAAAGGTTAAGTCCAAACACATCACTATTCAAATCAGTATTAAAAATTATTGTTTTAAGTTTAGCATTTTTGTGTTTAACCTTAGCGCTAGTAAACCCTAAAATAGGTACTAAACTAGAAACCGTTAAGCGCGAAGGTGTAGATATAGTTTTTGCAGTTGATGTATCAAAAAGTATGCTAGCTGAAGATATTGCACCAAACAGGTTAGAAAAATCAAAACAACTTGTAACGCAAATAATAAACAACTTAGCTAGTGATAGGGTTGGTATAATAGCCTACGCCGGTAAAGCTTTCCCGCAATTACCCATTACAACAGATTATGCTTCGGCAAAAATGTTTTTACAAGGTATGAATACCGATATGCTTTCATCACAAGGAACAGCCATTAGCGAAGCCATAAAATTAGCATCAACATATTTTAATGACGAAGAGCAAACCAACCGCGTTTTAATAATTATTTCTGATGGTGAAGACCACACTGAAGAAGCTGCAGCAGTAGCAGAACAAGCCAGTGAAGAAGGTATTAGAATTTTTACAATTGGTGTTGGCGATGCAAAAGGAGGCCCAATACCAATTAAGCGAAATGGTGTAGTTTTAAATTATAAAAAAGATCAGCAAGGTGAAACCGTTATAACACGTTTAAACGAAGAAACCTTGCAAGCCATAGCACAAGAGGCCAATGGCGCATACATAAACGGAAAAAACACAAACAATGTTGTTGAAAATATAAGAGACATTTTAACCAATATGGATAAAACAGAATTTGAAGCCAAACAATTTGCAGATTTTAAAGACCAATTTCAATGGTTTTTAGCCTTTGGCGTATTTTTTTTATGTATTGATGTGTTCTTGCTAGAACGTAAAACAGCCTGGTTAAAAAAGCTTAATTTGTTTAATGAGAATTTATAAAATCTTTAACTAAAAACAACACAAGGTTTTATATATTAAAGTATTAAAACACAAAAAAATGAAACGTTTACTACGGGTTATACTAACACTATTTGTAGCGGTTTCTTTTGCGCAAAACAACAAAGAAAACAAACAGCAATTATTGGCTTTAAAAAATGCCAATAATTATGTTTATGAAGGCAATAAAGTTGTTAATGATGATTTTGTATTGGCTGAAATGGAATACCGTAAAGCCATTTATGAAAACCCAAACGCAATAGCAGGAAGCTACAACTTAGGAAATGCATATTACAAATCGGGTAATTTAGATGAAGCCTTATACCGTCTTGAGCAAGCCGTTAACAACAGTACTTCAAAAGCAGAAAAACATAAAGCATTTCACAATATTGGTAATATTTTAATGCAAAATAAAAAATGCACTGAAGCTGTTGAAGCTTACAAAAACGCATTAAGAAATAACCCAACTGATGATGAAACACGTTACAATTTAGCTTTAGCAAAAGAGTGCGCTAAAAACGAACAAGAAAATAAAGACCAAAACGAAGACGATAACAATAAAGAAAACAAAGAAGACCAACAAGAAAAAGACCAAAACGAAGACAAGAATAAAAACAACGAAAACGAAGGCGATAACAAAGACGAACAAGAAAATAAAGACGAAGGCGACGAGAAGGAAAAAGAAGGTGATGACAAAGAAGATGAAAATGGCAAGCCTGAAGATGAAAAAGATGATAAAGGTAAACAAGGCGATAAAAAAGATGATGAAAAAAAGCAGCCGCCAAAACCACAACCAGGAAAAATGTCGCCACAACAAATAAAAAACTTGCTAGAGGCTATGAATAACCAAGAACAAAAAGTTCAAGAAAAAATGAATGCCGAAAAGCAAAAAGGAATAAAAGTAAAAACAGATAAAGACTGGTAATTTAGGTGTGTTTGTAAAAAAATCATGTCATACAGCACATAAGCAAAGCATCTCAATATAAAATGAAGGTATTAAAAAATCAAATATTAATAACGCTTTTACTACTAGTATCTAGTATTACCTTAGCGCAAGTTAAATTTGAAGCCAAAGTAAGCAAAAGCAAACTTGGGGTAAATGAACGCTTACGTATAGAGTTTGAAATGAACGAAGATGGCGATAATTTTAATCCGCCAAGTTTTGATAATTTTACAGTTGTTGGTGGCCCAAACCAATCAGTAAGTAACTCGTGGATAAATGGCGTAAGAACCTACAAAAAAACATACACCTATTTTTTATCACCCAAAAAAAGAGGTGTCTTTACCATACAACAAGCCACAATAACAATAAAAGGCGAAACTTATAAAACTACACCTGTTAAGGTTGAGGTTACCGCAGCCGTTGATATTCCAAAAGATCCTAATGACCCTAAATATATTGCTTCAGAAAATATTCATTTAGTTGCCGAAGTTTCAAAAACCAATCCGTATTTAAATGAAGCTATTACAGTGGTATACAAATTGTACGTATCGCCTAAAATAGCTGTTGATAATTGGAATGAAATTGATAGTCCGCGTTACAATGATTTTTGGAGCCATAACATTAGTACACAAGGTCAGAAAGTGCAAAACGGTACTTACAATGGTGAAGATTACCGATTTTTGGTTTTAAGAAAAACAGTACTATATCCGCAAAAAACAGGCAAGTTAAACATTGAGCCACTAACGCTAGATATTGCTATGCGTGTACCCACAAACAGGCGCGATATTTTTGGCAGTTTGTTAATGACGCGAGTTAACAGAACCATTTCTGCAGGTAACAAAACCATACAAGTTAAAGCATTACCAGAAACAGGAAAACCACTAGATTTTACAGGAGCTGTTGGTAATTTTAATTTAGATGTTTCGGCATCAAAAACAGAACTTGATGCTACAGAATCTTTACAAGTAAAAGTAAGTGTTAAAGGTAACGGAAATTTAAAATTATTTAAGTTGCCAAAAGTGTCTTTACCAAGTTCGTTAGAGGTTTTTGAGCCTGAACATACTGAAAACGTGAAAACAAATTTATCTGGCATGAACGGTTTTATTTCTGATAGTTACACCGTGGTGCCACAATACAAAGGCAAATACCCAATACCTAGTATTTCCTTTTCGTATTTCGATTTAAAAACCGAAAGCTATAAAAGGCTTTCAAGTGATGAAATTGTAATAAACGTGTTAAACGGTCCTGCATCAAACACTAATACAGAAAATAATGCAGTAGCAAATACTAATAAACAATTGGTGGTTTCAAACAATAATCAGTTTGCGTTTATTAAAACCAAAACTAGTTTTCAAAATATAAAACAAGCTTATTTCTTTAAAACATCACTTTTTTGGAGTTTGTTATTGCTGCCTTTTTTAGCCATTCCATTAGCTATTTTTATAAGAAACAAAAAAGCCAGTAGAGATGCCGATGTTTATGGAAACCGTATTAGAAAAGCCGATAAATTGGCCAGAAAATATTTAAAAGGCGCTAAAAAATCGTTGGGTCAAAAAGAAGCTTTTTATATAGCTTTAGAAAAAGCATTACATAACTATTTAAAAGCTAAATTACATATTGAAACCAGTGATTTTAGTAAAGAAAAAATAACCACACTACTTAAAGAAAAACAAGTAGATGAAAATACCATAAACCAATTTATAGGTATTATTGAAAATTGTGAACTTGCAAGGTATACACCTATAGACACGGTAACAATGCAAGAAGATTATGAAAAAGCAGCAACAACCATTTCACTAATTGATAAACAAGCCAAATAAAGCAAACAAAACAAATTAAGCACTAATGAAATATATAATTTACATATTAATTGCTTTTTCAAGTTTTGGTATAAATGCACAAAACCAAGATTTGTTTGCACAAGGCAATGCGCTTTACAATAAAGAAAAATATGCCGAGGCTATAGATAAATATATGGCTGTTTTAAATACCAAAAAGCATTCGGCAGACTTGTATTTTAATTTAGCAAATGCACACTACAAGCTTAATAATATTGCGCCAAGTATTTATTACTATGAAAAAGCACTAATGTTAAACCCTAATGATGCCGATATACAAAACAATATTGCTTTTGCTAAAAACATGACTATTGATGCCATTGATGTAGTACCCGATGCAGGTTTTTCAAAATTAGTTAAAAGTACCACCAATACTTTTACTTTTGATGCTTGGGCTACAGCTGCAGTAGTATTAGTATTTTGTTTTGTTGTGCTGTTTTTAGTGTATTATTTTTCATTTTCAACAGTTATAAAAAGGCTAACATTTATTAGCAGTATAATTGCATTAACGGGTGCTTTTATAACCTTGGCATTTGCATTTCATAAATTTAATATAGACAAAAAAAATAATCCGGCTATAGTTTTTGTGCAAGAAGCAAAGATTAAAACAGACCCTAATTTAAGAAGTGAAGAAGCTTTTAGGTTGCATGAGGGCACCAAAGTGCAAGTGATTGATAACTACAATAATTGGAAAAAAATTGAGCTAGCCGATGGTAAAACAGGATGGATAAATTCTGAAGATATAAAATTGTTGAAAGAGTTTTAATAGTAAATTAATAATTAATAACCTATATTTGTTTGTAACCAAACTTCAACACTAAAGTGTCTGTTCGTATAATATCAATATTTTTCTCCTTTATTTTTGTGGTGTTTTTAACAACACCAACAATAGTAACACTTATTGATAGTTCTATTGATATTTCAATGTATTATACTTCAGCTGAGGAAGAAGAAAAAGGAAACGAAAAAACAAAAAACTGCGAAAAGTTGTTTTTTGAAAACCCACACATAGAGTCTGCATTCTCTTTAATAGAAAGCGAAGATAACTTAGGGTATTACATAAAAAAATACCCTAAACCTCATTTAAACCTTATATCACCACCACCAGAATTAAACATAGTATAATTGTAGTTTTTGGCGGTATAATTTCTCCGCTCAAGTTAATTTTAAAACACAACCTAAATTATCTTTTGGGTTAAAATTTATATATATGTTTAAAACAATTAAAAATGATTTACCGGCAAGTATTGTCGTTTTTTTCGTAGCACTACCATTATGTTTAGGTATTGCTTTAGCAAGTGGTGCACCACTTTTTTCAGGCTTAATAGCAGGTATAGTTGGTGGTATAGTTGTAGGTGCCATAAGTGGTTCTAACATTGGTGTTAGTGGTCCAGCAGCAGGTTTAGCAGCTATAGTTTTAGCAGCTATTACATCATTAGGCTATGAAAACTTTTTAGTAGCTGTTGTAATAGGCGGTGTTATACAATTACTATTTGGTGTACTACGTTTAGGTATTATTGGGTACTTCTTTCCATCATCAGTAATTAAAGGTATGCTTACTGGTATTGGTATCATTATCATTTTAAAACAAATTAGATTCTTTTTTGGAATGGATGCTAATGTTGAAGGAAATATTGATTTTCTTAAAGTAGAATGGAACAATTTACTATCGGGCCTTTTAAATGATATTAATGCTTTATTAAGCGGAAATATTAGCATAGGCGCTACTTTAATAGGTGTAATATCAATAGGTATTTTATTATTATGGTCAAACGTTCTATCAAAAAAAGGAAAAATATTTCAGTTAGTGCAAGGGCCGTTAGTAGCCGTTATTGTGGGTATTATATTTTACCTTTTTACTAAAGATGGCGCTATGGGCTTAGTAGATAGCCAATTGGTTTCTGTGCCAGTACCTGATAGTTTAGATAGCTTTAAAGGGCAATTTAGCTTCCCTAATTTTTCGGTAATTACCAAACCAGAAATTTGGTTAACAGGTTTTACTATTGCTTTAGTAGCATCTTTAGAAACTTTACTTTGTGTTGAGGCTACAGATAAACTAGATCCGCATAAAAATGTAACCCCAACAAACCGCGAGTTATTTGCACAAGGAACAGGAAATATAGTTTCAGGTATGATTGGAGGTTTACCAATTACACAGGTTATTGTACGTAGTTCAGCCAACATTCAATCTGGTGGTAGGTCAAAAATGTCAGCAATCATTCACGGTTTTTTTCTGTTAATTTCAGTAATTTTAATTCCAACACTTTTAAATAAAATTCCATTAGCAGTATTAGCGGCTGTTTTATTTATAGTAGGTTTTAAACTAGCAAAACCATCAACCTTCAAAAGTATGTTTGCTCTAGGTTGGAAACAGTGGGTGCCTTTTATGGCAACAGTTTTACCAATGGTAATTACCGGAGATTTACTACTAGGTATTGGTTTAGGTTTAATAGTTGGTATTTTTATAATACTATTAAAAAGTTTCCAAAACTCACACTTTTTACACAAAGAAGGCGAAGATGTTGATGATGGAAAAATTAAAATGACTTTAGCCGAAGAAGTAACCTTTTTTAACAAAGGTGCTATTTTAAATGAATTAGACAGAGTTCCTGAAAACTCATTTTTAGAGTTAGATGTAAGAAATACAAAGTATTTAGATAACGATATTATTGAAATTCTTGAAGATTTTGGGTTAAAAGCCAAAGAAAGAAACATAACAGTAAAACTAGTATCACAAAGAGGCGAAGAAGAAAACCCAGAAAGTTACATTGAGTTTTTTAAACAAGAATTAAAACCTAAATACAAGAATTAGAATACTAATAACAATATTGAAAAAAATACATATGAAAGCACATACACAAGAAACACAAGCAACAATGACACCAGATAAGTCATTGCAATTTTTAAAAGAAGGCAACCAAAGATTTGTTCAAAACTTAAAAGCAAACCGTAACCTTTTAGAACAGGTAAATGATACAAAAGAAGGGCAATTTCCCTTTGCAACCATTTTAAGTTGTATAGACTCAAGAGTATCGGCAGAATTGGTTTTTGATCAAGGTTTAGGTGATATTTTTAGTGTAAGAATAGCAGGAAACTTTGTAAACGAAGACATTTTAGGCAGTATGGAATTTGCCTGTAAACTTGCAGGAACAAAACTAATAGTAGTTTTAGGTCACACAAGTTGCGGAGCTGTAAAAGGCGCTTGTGATCATGCCGAAATGGGTAACTTAACAAAGCTAATTCAAAAAATTACACCAGCAGTAAACGCAACAACAGAACCTAAAGATGAAAGCTTACGTAACTCCAAAAACCTAGATTTTGTTGACAGCGTTTCAAAAAAGAATGTAGAACTTACTATTGAAAGAATACATAATGAAAGCCCAATTTTAAGCGAAATGGAAAAAAATGGAGACATTAAAATAATTGGTGCCATGTATGATATTAACACAGGAGCTGTTAATTTCTACGAATAAAAAGTTAACATGAAAAATAAAGCATTTAGAGTAGCATTAACCTTAACGTTAATGCTACCTCTATTTATAAGCGCACAAGACAGTAATTTTGGTAATTGGTTAATTTACATAGGTAATAAAAAACTTAATAGTAAATGGAATATTCACAACGAAGTACAATACCGAAATTATAATGCAGTAGGAGATTTAGAACAATTATTATTAAGAACAGGCCTAGGCTACACCTTTAACCAAGGAAAAAGCAACGTGCTTTTAGGTTATGGCTACATACTTTCAGAAAACTATTTAGGTGATACTGATACTAAAGAATCTGTAAATGAACACCGAATTTTTCAGCAATTTATATCAAAACAGCATATAGGAAGCGTAGGTTTAAGTCATAGATATCGTTTTGAACAACGCTTTGTTGAAGACGATTTCAAAATGAGATTTCGATATTTTTTAGCATTTAAAATACCATTTAAAACAAAAGAAGGCAACCAAAGTAAGCTATACGTATCGGCCTATAACGAAATATTTTTAAATACTGAATCATCAGTTTTTGATAGAAATAGGGTTTACGGAGGTTTAGGTTATACCTTAAACAAAAATGTAAGGTTAGAGGCTGGTTACATGAATCAGTTTTTTGAAACCTCAGGCAGAGATCAATTTAATATTATTGCATTTGTTAATTTATAACTAATTTAATAACCTCATGAAAAATCTATTTTCAAATATAAAAGGTGATGCTTTTGGCGGAATAACTGCCGGAATTGTTGCTTTACCCTTAGCTTTAGCTTTTGGTGTATCATCTGGTTTAGGGCCTAGTGCAGGATTATATGGTGCTATTTTCATCAGTTTTTTTGCAGCACTTTTTGGTGGCACAAATACACAAATTTCTGGTCCTACAGCTCCAATGACTGCCGTAAGCATGGTAGTTATTGCAAGTATAATTGCTGTAAACGATGGCAATATTGAAAAAGCATTACCAGCCATTTTAATGGTGTTCTTTTTAGCAGGTTTAATGCAAATAGGTTTAGGTGTTTTAGGCTTAGGAAAATACATTAGATACATTCCTTATCCTGTAGTATCTGGGTTCATGACGGCTATTGGAGTTATAATTTTATTAACGCAAATTTTACCAGCAATTGGCTACTATCCTAATGAAGATGAGGCATTTGTAAAAACCTTTGAAGCGCAAGCCAAAACAAACTTATTAAGCAATGTTTTAGAAGAAAACGTTAGTGAAAAAACATTAGTTTTAGATGCTTTAAACGAAACCATTGCAGATGCCGAAAGTATTACACAAAACAATGTAATTAATGAGGCTAAAAATATAGCCAAAAGTAAAGCAAAAAAACCTCAAAGTGTTATTATGCTTTTGCCAAGGGCGCTATCAAATATAAATTGGTTAGAATTAGCATTAGCCTTGGGCACAATAATTATAATTTACGGTTTTAAACGTATTACAAAAGCAGTGCCAAGTACGTTAGTTGCTTTGGTGGTAATGACGGCAATTGCACTTGGTTTTAAACTTAATTACAGACCAATAGAAGCTATACCAAGTGGTTTTCCGGTGCCAAATTTAGAAATATTTACCAATTTTAAAATAGGCAGTATTATGCCCTATTTTTTTACGGCATTAACATTAGCATTGTTAGGCGCCATAGACTCGCTGCTAACTAGTGTGGTAGCCGATAATATGACTAAAACCAAACACAAACCCAACAGAGAACTAGTAGGGCAAGGTATTGGTAATACCATTGCATCGGTATTTGGTGGTATTCCAGGAGCAGGCGCTACCATTAGAACGGTTGTAAATATTCAATCTGGCGGAAAAACTAAATTATCAGGCATGATTGCTGGTGTATTATTACTAATTATCCTTTTAGGGTTTAGCGGTATAGCATCAAAAATACCTACCGCCGTTTTAGCAGGTATATTACTAACTGTTGGTATTGGTGTTATGGATTATAAAGGTTTAAAAGCCATACCCAGCATGCCCAAAGACATAAAAATTGGACCAATAAAATTGAGTTCAGAAGTATTAATCATGCTCATTGTATTGGTGCTTTCAACCTTTTGGGATTTAATATTTGCTGTTGGTATTGGTTTAGTGATATCGTCATTAATGTTCATGAAAAAAATAGGTCATGTAACAGCACAAATGTCTGATGTGAAACCTTTAAAAGAAGAGGCTTGGGATGATGAAATAGGGTTTCCTGAAAACTTAAAAGAAGAGGTGTTTATAAAACACATAAAAGGGCCCTTGTTTTTTGGCTCAACTAACGATTTTCAGCAACTAGCAACACAAATTCCTGCCACAGCCAAAACAGTTATTTTAAGGTTTGGTAGAATGCAATACATGGATCAATCTGGCCTGTATGTTTTAGAAGATATTTTACTAGATTTAAGAAAAAACGGTGTGCAATTTTTAATAGTAGATTTATTGCCACAACCCCGTTATTTAATGGAGCGTATTGATATTATACCAGATTTAATACCTAATGAACACATATTTAAAACATTTGATGACTGTTTACAATGGATAAAGCAGCACGTAGAAAACAAATATCAGTAAATAATATATAATTATTTATTAGGTGGAAAGAAATAAAAGTCGCTATAAGCGGCTTTTTTTATGCCTCTAAATGCAATCCATTTTCGTCTGCTTCAGTATTACTATCACTTGTTTTATCACCTAAAATACTCGGAAAAATAGTAGGCACTAAGTTTTTAACAGGTTGGTATAAAACAGACGATTCTAAATCTTCCGCATCAGCAAACGGAATGGTCTTGTTAAACCTATCAAAAATTATAAGAACAACACTTAAAATGGCAGCAATTTTAAGCGCCCCAAAAGCAGCACCCAAAATTTTATTAATAATGCCTAAAGCAGCAAAATCTGCCAATTTAGTTAATGCTTTACCAGCAAGGGCAATAGCTAATACAATAACCACAAAAGTAATGGCAAAGGCCACAATATTTATAGTTTTTTCGTTCCAATCAACCTTTTCAGTTAAAAATTCGGCAGCAAAATTACTAAAATGAATAGCACCATAAACACCAGCAACCAATGCAATTAATGAGGCTACTTCAACAAATAACCCTTTCATTAAACCGCGTATTAAACCAAATAAAATTAATGCACCTAAAACAATATCAATAACAGCCATAATAATACAATTTCAACAAATATAAACTAACTTTGCAACTTTCAAACTTATACCTTTAACTTACATGTCTAGAGACCAAGAACTAAAAGAACGTTGGGAGCAGGTAGTACAAAAACTATCTAATCAGTTTGCAGATGGAGATACTTTAGATCTTGATGCCATAATTTACCTTATTGGCGTACAAGAACTTGGGCAACTTAACCGTAGCTTTAAAAAAGACCAAAAGCTAGACCTCATGCACATTGCCATTTGCAAATTATTAACACCCTATGGCTATTACCAGTTAGATTTTGTAGATGAAGACGGGTGGCCACACTACAAAATGCTAGAACAATTACCCAACCTAAAAGCAGGAGAACAAAGCATTTTAATGAAAGAAGCCATAGTAAACTATTTTTTAGAAACCGCATATATAAACTAGGGCGTTCCCTTACAGGTCGGGCTTTCACTACTCAATCTTTTTACTTTTTTAAAAAAGTAAAAAGGATTTCAAACAAATAGCTCAATCCCTAACGCAAACCAGTTCGCAGCAATTTTATATATTACTTTGGTAGTTTCAGCCCACTAATGCCAATTTTTTAATTAAATTTGCTACCTATTTTTAAACATCATGATTGATAAATTAAAAGAACTTATAGCCGAAGCCGAAGCTTTTAAAGCACAAACAAAAGATGAAGTTGAAACATTCCGTATTAAATACTTAGGTAAAAAAGGATTGTTAAATGAATATTTTGCAGAGTTTAAAAATGTGGCCAACGAACAAAAACGTGAATTTGGTCAAACCATAAACCAGCTTAAAAAAACGGCTGAAGATAAAGTAAAAGCCTTAAAAGAAGAATTAGAAAGCAACGAAGAGGTAAAAGGCATATATGGCGATTTATCGCGCCCAGGCGAGCCCATTCAAATAGGTGCCCGTCATCCTATTTCAATTGTTAAAAATCAAATTATTGATATCTTTTCGCGTATTGGGTTTAACGTAAGCGAAGGACCTGAAATTGAAGACGACTGGCATAATTTTACAGCTTTAAATTTACCTGAATATCACCCAGCACGTGATATGCAGGATACGTTTTTCATTCAAACAAATCCAGATATTTTATTACGTACGCACACCAGTTCAGTACAGGTGCGTTACATGGAAAATAATAAACCACCAATTCGTACAATTTCACCGGGTCGTGTGTACAGAAACGAAGCTATTTCAGCGCGTTCACACTGTTTTTTCCACCAAGTAGAAGGCTTGTATATTGATAAAGATGTAAGTTTTGCAGATTTAAAACAAACGCTGCAATATTTTACAACCGAAATGTTTGGCAAATCTGAAATTAGGTTACGCCCGTCATACTTCCCATTTACAGAACCAAGTGCAGAGGTTGATGTGTATTGGGGTTTAAAAACAGAAACCGATTACCGCATTACAAAAGGTACAGGTTGGTTAGAAATTATGGGTTGTGGTATGGTAGATCCTAACGTTTTAGAAAACTGTGGTATAGATTCTAAAGAATACTCTGGTTTTGCATTCGGTATGGGTATAGACCGTATTGCCATGTTATTACACCAAATAGGTGATATTCGTTTATTAAGCGAAAATGATGTGCGCTTTTTAGAGCAGTTTAAATCGGCACTTTAAAACAAAATTGTCATCCTGAATTAATTTCAAGATGAAATAGATACCAAACTAAAAAACCTTGAAACTATCAGGGTTTTTTTATGCAGAAAGTATCACATCTTGTTTTTTCATAAAACTAAAACTATCTTCATAACCAATTTTTAATTATGAAGGAAAATAAAGAACTTGACCTTGCTTGGAGTTTTGTTACCAAAACCAATCGTAATATATTTTTAACTGGTAAAGCAGGTACAGGTAAAACTACGTTTCTTCATAAATTAAAAAAAGAATGCCATAAGCGTATGGTTGTTGTGGCGCCAACAGGTGTGGCTGCCATTAATGCCAAAGGTGTTACTATTCATTCATTTTTTCAAATGCCTTTTGGTCCAATTTTGCCAAATGATAACTTGCAAAGTAGTTCTAAATTCAGCCGAAAATTTAGTAAAACAAAAATCAATATTATTAAGTCGTTAGACCTTTTGGTTATTGATGAAATAAGTATGGTTCGTGCCGATTTACTGGATGGCATCGATAAAGTTTTACGTCGTTTTAAAAACAAAATGTTACCATTTGGTGGCACACAATTACTCATGATTGGAGATTTGCAACAGCTATCACCAGTAATTAAAGAAAATGAGTGGCAACTGTTGCAACCTTATTACAAAAATGCTTTTTTCTTTAGTAGTTTGGCGTATCAGCAAAGTAAAGCCATAACCATAGAGTTAAAACACATTTACAGACAAGAGAATCCCGTTTTTATTACTATTTTAAATGAAATTAGGAATAATAAATTAACGCAACAATCGGCCGATGAACTCAATAAAAGATATCAGCCTAATTTTATACCAAACGAGGAAGAAGGTTACATTTCTTTAACTACTCACAACCGAAAAGCTATTGCCACCAACGAGCAAAAACTTTCTGATTTAAAAGAAAAGCCCAAAATCTACAAAGCATCTATTGATGGTAACTTTCCGGAGCATGCTTACCCAAACGACGCTGTTTTAGAGTTGAAAGTAGGTGCGCAAGTTATGTTTATAAAAAACGATAGCTCTCAAGAAAAGGAATATTTTAATGGAAAAATAGGCAAAGTTATTGCTTTAAATAAAGACGAAGTTGTAGTGCGTTGTCCGCAAGATAATTTTGATATTACCACCAAATTTGAAACTTGGGAAAATATAAAATACACCGTAAATAAAGAAACTAAAGAAATTACCGAAGATAGAATAGGCAGTTTCTCGCAAATACCGTTGCGATTAGCGTGGTCTATCACCATTCATAAAAGTCAAGGTTTAACCTTCGAAAAAGCTATAATTGATGCCGAATCTGCCTTTGCGCATGGGCAAACTTATGTGGCGTTAAGCCGTTGTAAATCGTTAGAAGGTTTGGTGCTAAAAAGTAAAATTTCTCCGCAACAGCTTATAACCGATAGCCATGTGCTAACCTTTAACGAAGAAGCCGCAAATAATGAGCCAGATGAAGAAGTTTTATTGGCTTCTGAGCGCGATTTTCAACTTGATTTAATTGCCGAACTTTTTAATTTTTATCCCTTTTTGTATCCAACAAATCGTGTTTTAGATATTTTTTACAAAAACAGAGGCAGTATTGAAGGTAACGTTGAAACGTCAGCAATTACAATAAAAGATACCGTTGCAAATTTGCTAAAAGTTGGTAATGCTTTTAAAAGTCAATTGCAACATTTAGTTGAAAAAAACGAAATACCAGAAACCAGCGAATCATTACAAGAACGTTTTGCAAAAGCCATTCACTATTTTAACGAACAAACTAAAACCAATATTGAAGCATCTTTAAAAGCTTTAAATTTTACAACCGATAATAAAGCCATAGAAAAAGATTTAGAAAAACAACTTGACATTTTAGAAGAACTTTTAACCGAAAAACAACTGTATTTTAAAGGCTTACCGCACGCTTTTAGTGTAAGTTTTTATTTAAAATTACGAACCGATGCCGTGTTTATTGCCAAAAAGCAACCTAAAAAACAACGCAAACAAGTTATTGATGGTACTGTAAATGTCGATCTTTTTGAATTGTTACGTGTGCTAAGAAACGAAATTGCTGAACGCGAAGGTTTGGTACATTTTCAGGTTTTTACACAAAAATCGCTGTATGCCATGTGCGAACTATTGCCAACCAATACAAAAGAATTACTGGCTATTCATGGCATGGGTAAAACCAGAGTAGATAAATATGGCAAAGAAATTTTAAAGGTTATTACCAAATTTGTTGAAGAAAACGATATTGAAGTTACCAACCAAGTTGAGTTAGAAGAAGTACCTAAAAAACTAAAACGCCAAAAAGGAGATACTCAAAAAGAATCATTAAAACTCTTTAAAAAAGGAAAATCTATTGAAGAAATAGCCAATATACGTGAACTTAATGAAAACACTGTTTTTGGGCATTTGGCTAGTTTTATTCCTTCAGGTGAAATAAAAATAACCGATTTAGTTTCTTTAGAACATTACACCGAGTTAAAAGAGCTTATACCCACAATAACATTCGAAAATCTTTCCGATTTAAAATCGCAATTAGACGATAAATATAGCTATGGTGAAATTAAACTCATTCTAAATGAGTTAAATAGCGCGTTTTAAGATTTGTTATAATATATTTAACAACACTTTAACTTCGTTTAGTTCGGTTTGTTCCGAACCTAATGTATTTTTGCAGCATAATTTTTTAAAATAATTTATGACGAAAGATATATGTAGCAAAAAAATGGCACTAGTTGAAAAACTTGGTGTGCATTTAGAAAGCAGAGAAAACCTAGCACCTGTTGCTGCGCGTATTATGGCATATGTAATTTTAACAGGTAAACGTGGCACTACGTTTGATGAAATGGTTACGGTACTTCAAGCAAGTAAAAGCACCATTTCTACGCATTTAAACCACTTGCAAGATTTAAAGAAGTTAGAATACTTCACTAAAACTGGTGACAGGAAAAAGTATTTCATCATTAATAAAGATTCTGTTTTACATCATATTAATGAAATGATTAAAGAATGGGAAGAAGTTGCTACACTTCACAAAGAAATGAAAGCATACAAAGAAGCCATTAACGAACATATTACAGATGAAGAAGAAAAATTCGATTTAACGTTTCATAACGATTATTTGAAGTTTGTTAGAGATGCTTCAGCTTCAATAGAAAACTTAAAAGAAAACCTAATTAAAAACAAATTCAACCTTTAAAATAATGACAACAAATAAATTAATTTCAATATTAACCATAGCTAGTGTTTTTCTAGTCGTGGTTAGCTGTGGTAATAAAGACAATGCGCAAGCAGCTGCAGCACAACAACAGCAAGTGTTGCCATTTCCGGTAACTCAAATTCAAACCCAAACAGTACAAGGTTTTAACGAATATCCTGTAAATATAGAAGGTATTGTAAACAGTGATGTGCGTGCAAAAACTTCGGGATACATTCAAAAAGTATTGGTAGACGAAGGCGCTAGAGTACGCAAAGGTCAACCGCTTTTTAGGTTAGAAACGCAATCGCTAAGTCAAGATGCCGAAGCGGCAAAAGCACAAGTTAACGTGGCTCAAGTTGAGGTTGATAAGTTAAAACCTTTAGTAGAAAAAAACATTATTAGTCCTGTACAACTAGAAACTGCAAAAGCCAATTTAGCACAAGCCAAAGCGGCTTACAGCAGTATTGCTGCAAATATTGGTTACGCAACCGTAAAAAGTCCGGTTGATGGTTACGTAGGTTCTATTAATTTTAGAGAAGGTGCTTTAGTAAGTGCTGCCGACGCAACACCATTAACTACGGTTAGCGATATTAGTCAAGTATATGCGTTTTTCACCTTAAACGAAGCGCAATACATAGACCATTTAAAACGAATGACAGGTAAAACCAAAGCAGAACGTATTAAAAATTCGCCAGACGTAAGTTTGGTATTGGCAAATGGCGATATATATGCTGAAAAAGGTCGTATTCAAACCAGTACTGGTCAAATTAGCGAAACAACTGGTACCATTAAAGTAAGAGCAGCTTTTGATAATCCAAACGAGCTTTTAACTAACGGAAACAGCGGTAAAATACGTATTCCTTCAACTTATGAAAATGCAGTAGTTGTACCACAATCGTCAACCTTTGAGCAACAAGGTAAAGTGATGATTTATACGTTAGGCGAAGACAATAAAGTAAGCAGTAAAATTATTGAAGTTGAAGCTAAAGTAGATAATCTATATGTGGTAAAATCGGGCATTGATGCTAGTACCAAAATTGTGGCATCTGGTGTTTCAAAATTACGCGATGGTATGCCAATTGCGCCACAAGAAATTCCGTTTAACGAAGCCACTAAAAAAGTAGCTACTTTATTTAAAAACTAAATTATTCCTTAAACATATTTATTAGTTATGTTAAAAACATTTATTGAAAGACCAGTGCTTTCAACAGTAATCTCTATTATCATAGTTATACTAGGTGTTATCAGTATAACATCCTTACCTATAGAGGAATATCCAGATATTGCGCCGCCAACTATTAAGGTTACGGCTAACTATACAGGTGCAAATGCAGAGACTGTTTTAGAGAGTGTAATTGTACCTATTGAAGAGCAAATTAATGGTGTAGAAGGTATGACGTATATTACATCTACAGCATCAAATAATGGTACTGCCGAAATTACCGTGTATTTCGACCAAACTATGGATGCCGATATTGCTGCGGTAAACGTTCAAAACCGTGTAGCACGTGCAAATCCGTTGTTACCTTCAGAAGTTATCCAAACTGGTATTGTAACGCAAAAACAAGAAACCAGTGCATTAATGTTTATTGCTATGTATTCTGATAGCGAAGATTATGATGCTACTTTTATTCAGAATTACTTAAAAATAAACGTAATTCCTGCAATGCAGCGTATTAAAGGTGTTGGTGATGTATCTGTATTTTCTCAACAAGATTACGCTATGCGTGTTTGGTTAAAACCTGAAAAACTAGCAGCTTATAATTTAATTCCATCAGATATTACAGCTGCTTTAAACGAGCAGAATTTAGAAGCTGCAGCTGGTTCTTTAGGTGAAAATAATGGTGAGTCGTTCTCTTATATTTTAAAGTATAGCGGAAGATTTAAAGAAGAAGGACAGTATGCAGACATCGTAATTAAAGCTTTAGGAAATGGCGAATATTTACGATTAAAAGATGTCGCAGATATCGAGTTAGATGCGCAATCGTATTCATCTAACGCCACAAGTTTAGGACATCCAGCGGTATTTATGGGAATTTTCCAAACCAAAGGATCTAACGCTGCCGAAATTATTGAAAACATAAAAACCACCTTAGCAGATGTTGAACAAGGTTTGCCTGATGGCTTAAACTTCTTTGTACCTTACGATACAAGTTTATTCTTAAACGCATCTATAGACAAGGTAATTAGCACACTTTTAGAAGCCTTTTTATTGGTGTTCTTAGTGGTGTTTATCTTCTTGCAAGATTTCCGTTCTACATTAATTCCTGCAATTGCAGTACCGGTTTCTATTATTGGTACTTTCTTTTTCTTAAATGTTTTTG
Organism: Seonamhaeicola algicola; assembly: GCF_007997385.1. Classification (GTDB taxonomy): domain Bacteria; phylum Bacteroidota; class Bacteroidia; order Flavobacteriales; family Flavobacteriaceae; genus Seonamhaeicola; species Seonamhaeicola algicola. The sequence goes on along the minus strand of NZ_VOSC01000012.1, from coordinate 176,958 downwards.
GCTATTCCATAAACCTATTAACACTTTTCGCATTAGTGCTGGCTATTGGTATTGTGGTAGATGATGCTATTGTTGTTGTAGAAGCTGTACACGCCAAAATGGATGAAGGTGAGAAAAAACCGAAAAGCGCCACATTAAAGGCTATGAGTGAAATTTCGGGTGCTATTATTTCTATTACGCTTGTAATGGCAGCGGTATTTATTCCGGTAACTTTTGTAACTGGTCCAACAGGTGTATTCTACGAGCAGTTTGGCGTTACTTTAATTATAGCCATTTTAATTTCGGCAGTAAATGCCTTAACGTTAAGTCCGGCATTATGTGCATTGTTATTAAAAGAACATAAAGACGATGAAGAATTAAAAGGAAAAAATGCACTTCAAAAATTCTATACTGTATTTAACAGAGGATTTGATGCAACGGTAAATAAATACGGTAAGTCATTACAGTTTTTATATAAAAACAAGTTTGTATCAGTAATGTTATTAATCATTGCTGGTGTAGGTATTTATTGGGCTGCAACAACAACACCAACAGGATTTGTGCCAAATGAAGATAGAGGAATTATTTTCGCAAATATAGAATTACCTGCAGGTGCATCATTAGACCGTACCGAAGCAGTAACTAAAGAATTATACGCAAAAATTAAAGACCTTGATGGTGTAACGGATGCTAGTTTTATTAAAGGACGAAGTTTAATTAGTGGTGCTGGTAGTAATTTTGGTATTGGTTTCGTGAAGTTAGATGATTGGTCTGAAAGAGAATCTGAAGCCTTATCTGCACAAGCCATAACAGGAAAATTATTTGGTATTGCGGCAACTATTCCAGAAGCAAAAATTATTTTCTTCTCGCCACCAAGTATTCGTGGTTTCGGTAACTCAGCTGGTTTTGAGGTGAATTTATTAGACAAATTCGGTGGTGAATTTACCGATTTAGATAAAGCAAATAAAGAGTTTGCAGCAGCCTTAATGAGTCATCCAGAAATTCAGTATGCGCAATCAGCATTCAATACTAATTATCCACAATACGAAATGGAAGTTAATGTGCCTTTAGCTAAAGAAAAAGGTGTCGCTATTAACAGCATTTTCGGGACGCTTCAAGGTTATATTGGTGGAATTTACGCGTCAGATTTTAGCCGATTTGGTAAACAGTATCGTGTATACATTCAGTCGCTACCAGAAGACAGAGCTGATGAAAACGACCTAAACAGTATGTATGTGAGAACTAGTTCTGGTGAAATGACACCAATTACACAGTTTGTAACTTTAAAACGTGTGTATGGTCCGCAATCGGTAACGCGTTTCAACCTATTTAATTCAACAAATATAACAGGTGCAACTAATCCTGGATTTAGTACAGGTGATGCTATTAGAGTGATTGAAGAAGAAGTGGCAAAACTACCAAGTAATTACACCGTTGCATATTCTGGTTTAACACGAGAAGAGGTAAATGCAGGTAACCAAACTACGTTTATTTTCATCTTAAGTATTCTGTTTGTGTATTTCTTATTAAGTGCGCAGTATGAGAGTTATATTTTACCATTTTCGGTATTATTATCGCTGCCATTTGGTGTATTTGGTGCGTATATAAGCACGAAATTCTTCGGATTGGAAAACAATATCTACTTCCAAATTGCACTGATAATGCTGGTTGGTCTGTTGGCTAAAAACGCCATACTTATTGTTGAGTTTGCATTGCAACGACGTAAACAAGGTGAAAGTATTGTAAATGCCGCAATAGATGGCGCTAAGTCTCGTTTACGACCAATTTTAATGACATCGTTCGCCTTTATACTTGGGTTAATGCCACTTGTATTAGCCAAAGGTGTTGGTGCCGAAGGAAATAATTCTATTGGTACAGGTGCAGCTGGCGGAATGTTAATAGGAACCATTTTAGGTGTATTTGTTATCCCAATTTTATTCATCTTTTTCCAATGGTTACAAGAAAAAGTATCGCGTAAACCAGAAGTAGAAACAATTGAAGCTTAAAAAAATGAAATCAACTATAAATAAAAATTTTAGTAAAGGCGCATTAGTTTTAATGCTGGCGCTAACACTGCAAAGTTGTTTTGTGGCGAAGGATTACACACGTCCTGAATTAGAAGAAACAGAACATTTGTACAGAACCGATAACTTACCACAAGACAGTATCTCGTTAGCAGATGTATCGTGGAAAGATATGTTTAAAGACCAATATTTAGCGCAATATATTGAAGAAGGTCTTCAAAACAACTTAGATATTCGTGTGGCTATTCAGCAAATTGCTATTGCTAATGCCTATATGAAACAAGGTAAAGCAGGTTATTTACCAACGTTAACTGGTACAGCCCAAGCAACACATCAAGAACTGTCTGAAAACAGTCAGTTTGGTGGTTTTTTCTCGTCTGTAGATCAATATGAATTATCAGGAAGTTTATCTTGGGAAGCCGATATTTGGGGTAAAATAAGAAGTAATAAACGCGCAGGTGAAGCTAGTTATTTACAAACAGTAGCAGCGCATAAAGCTGTAAAAACCGAATTAATTTCGGCAATAGCCTCAACCTATTATCAGTTATTAGCGTTAGATGAACAATTAGAAATTACTGAAAGAACTATTGCCACCAGAGATAGTAGTGTTTACACTATTAAAGCATTAAAAGATGCCGGAAACGTAACACAAGTTGCAGTAGACCAATACATAGCGCAGTTTAACAACGCCAAAGCGTTAAAAGTAGATTTACAAGCAGCCATTTTTAGAACAGAAAATACGTTGAATTTTTTATTAGGAAGACCTGCAGAACCGATTGAACGTAGTAAGTTAACCGAGCAACAGTTAAATGAAAACATTACACTTGGCGTGCCAGCAACCTTGTTGAGAAACAGACCAGACGTTATTGCTTCAGAATATAATTTAATCAATGCGTTTGAGCTAACCAATGTGGCAAAAAGTAACTTTTATCCATCGTTAACTTTAACGGCAAGTGGCGGATTTCAAAGTTTAGAATTAGATAAATTATTTAATGCTAATTCATTATTTGCAACAGTTGTTGGTGGTTTAACACAGCCAATTTTTAATCAGCGTAAAATAAAAACACAACACGAAGTAGCCAAAGCACAGCAAGAACAAGCGCTTTTAAACTTTAAGAAAACCTTGTTAACTGCAGGAAACGAAGTGTCGAACGCACTTTACGTTTACAATGCTGAAACCGAAAAATTTGAATACCGTAAAAATGAAGTTGAAGCGCTACGTCAAGCCGAAGCAAACTCAGAGGAATTATTGCAAAACGGTTTAGCTAATTATCTAGATCTATTAACAGCAAGAGAAAGTGCGCTTAATGCTGAGTTAAACGTTATAGACAACAAATTACAACAATTGCTAAGTGCGGTAACTTTATACGAAGCACTTGGTGGTGGTTGGAAATAATATTAAAAAAGCAGAAAGCAAAAGTTAAATCATAGTTACTATGATTTAGGTTTGATTGTTGTTTTGGTTTGTGAGAGAGGGTTTAAATAGTTAATATTTAAATCCTCTTTCTTTTTTAATATTAGTCGTTAGTTACTTTACTGTTCCACCAATTAGCGTTAGGTTCAAAATCTTCCGATAGTACTTTTAAACGCTCTTTTTCCTTGTTAGGTAATAAGGTGTTTATAATATCGTTATCACGTTGTTGATCTTTTTCAGCATCGTATAAAGTATCTTTTTTAGGAAACTTAGCCTGCACTTCATCTAGCCAATTTAGCAACTGTTTTTCTAGTTTTGTGGTTAAAGTAGTTTGCGCTTTGGCCAAATTGTTTTTTTCATAAGGGTCTGTTTCTAAATCATACAACTCATTACGGTTGTCTTCCCAATAATAGATTAATTTCCAGTTGCCGTTTCTAATTATTGAAGAAGGTTCGCCTCCTTGATTCCCGTAGTGCGGATAATGCCAATACAGTGGGCGGTTGGCCATTTTAAAGGTGTTATCTTTTATAATAGGTTTTAAGCTAATACCATCAATATGTTGTTTGGGCAATAAATTTATACCAGCTAAATCTAAAATTGTAGGATAAAAATCAGAACCCATAACAGGATAATGTATTTGTGATGCCTTAATACCTGGTACTTTAATAAAATACGGCTCTCTAATACCACCTTCCCATTGATATCCTTTACCGCCTCTTAAAGGTAAATTTGAGGTTGAAAATGAATCTCCTGAAGACACACCTCCGTTATCTGAAGTAAAAATAACAATAGTGTTATCATCAATACCTAATGTTTTTAATGTATTTAATACCTCGCCAACTGCATCATCAGTACTTTCTACTAAACCGGCATAAATAGGATTATCTTGTTTTTGGCGAATTGGTAGCACGCGTTCCATAATATATCCAGTACTATCAATGCCTAATCTAGCAGCTTTATCTCGGTATTTTTGCCATTTTTGTTGCGTAGTTTCAATAGGCCCATGAACAGCATAAAATGATAAAAACGCAAAAAATGGCTGTTCTGTATTATTTTTTATGAAGTTTGAAGTTTCTTTTGCTAAGCGCATAGTTAGGTTTTCGCCATCATATGAATTTGGAAGTTTCGGGTTTTTCCAAGGTGAAAAATAACCACCTCTTGGGCCACCAGCTTCATAACCGCCAATATTAATGTTAAATCCATGATCTTCAGGTAATGATCCGGTGCTGCCTAAGTGCCATTTTCCGGCAAAAAATGTATTGTATCCGGCATTTTTCATGGCTTCGGCTAAAGATATATCGTTGTGTGGTAATTGATGTTTGTATTCAGCAGGTAGCAGCTTGTCATGGCGTTTACGGTCTCTCCAAGCTTCGCCGCTTTTGGCTCCAATCCAGTCTGTAATTCCGTGTCTAGCAGTAAATTTTCCAGTAAAAATACTAGCTCTAGATGGGCTACAAACGCGGCAATTGGCATAGCCTTGAGTGAATACGGTTGCGTTTTCAGCTAAATTATCTATGTGTGGTGTTTCATAAAAATTACTACCGGTATAGCTTAAATCATTCAAACCTAAATCATCAACTAAAATAAAAAGTACATTGGGTTTTTTTGTGGTTTTAGAAGGTTCAGATTTACAAGAAATTAAGCATAATGATATTGTAAGTACACTGAATATAGGTTTTAAAAAAGGCATAGTTTAATGTTGAATAGCTGATATACAACTAAATTAAAGTTTTTATTTAAAACATTAAATGTTTAAACTACTATTTTTGCACCTGTAAAAACTGAATTTAACATGAAAAAGGATATTGAAATACCAAAGGTTGAAGGTGTTTATGTGGCGGTTGTTAATGAGTATAACGAAACCTATAAAACCCAAGATTGGAATGCTTATATTATAAATGATAAAACGGTAGATTTAGAAATGGTAATTATTGTTACCAGTGGTTATGCTGAAGGTAAAACAACATCGGTTTTTAGAAAAAAAATAGATAAACTACCTAAAAAAAGCTATGCTAAAATAGAGTTGATGCAAGAGGCTTTGTTTGAAATAAATAATACGTTCAAAGTATCGTTTTTTGAAGGTAATAAAATGTTTGATAAAACGTATTTGTTTAGAAAAAACACCATAAACTTAAATGCTTTACAGCCTATTCCATTAATGGATGTAAAAGGTGTTTTGGTAAAGTAAAAGTGCCTGTTTGAAAGTTTTAATTTTCTTGATAAATAATGTTACTATCAAACAGACACGTTTTTTAAATTAGGCTGCTATTTTAATGTGTTTATTAAAAGTGTTAACCCATTTTTTAGAGAAAATAGTTTCGCCATTTAAAGGTGGGTCTTGTGCTTCATCATAAACATTAAAACTACCTTCTTGGTTTGATAGGTGTTTAAAACAAATATCTGCCGAAATTATAACATTTTTATTATTGTGTTTTACATTTAAAAAACAATGCTCTGTTTCTTTAAGGTTTACAACAGTACTTTCATTATTTTTAATATAAAATGCTAAATTATTTACCGTATCAATAGCAATTATTGATGTGTTAAAAATTTCAAATGTTGTAATTGTTGCATTATGTTTTTGTGCAACGGTATTTAATGTATTTAATAATGTTTGTTTTTGCTTTTTTTTAGATATGTAAAAAAGTATAAAAGGTATAGCGCAAATTAAGGCTAAAACAACGCCAATAATGGTGTTTTGTATGTCCATTTTTTTATGTTTTTAAGTTAAAATAAGTGTGTAAGAGGTTATTTTGGTCTAATTGTTTTTAAACCAAATAACATACAATGTAAAAAGAACACGTAACTTAAAAATGGTTGTGAAAAGGAAAGATTATGTCCGTTTTTTTAAACGGTACAAATACTTGGTTTTGTGTTTTTAAAATAACACCACATGCTAATGAAAAAAAAGTAACCTGATATTGCAAGTTTGTAAAACCACCAAAAGCAATATTTGGTTGTGTGTGCCTAACCGTATCAACTAGGTTAAATACAATGTTTTCTGCATTATTAGCATGAATAGCTACTTTGTTTGGCTGAGAAACATTACTTAAATACGCGTTATTATTGGTATTAGTAATATTAGCAATAACAGCTACATCTTTGCTATTAGTATTTACAGCAAAGGTGTTAAGGCTTGTAAAGCAACTAAGCGTTAATAAAAAGAAAATTAACTTTTTCATGGTGCAAATGTAGTTTAAACTAAATTACACCATACGTTGTAAATGTTAATTTTAATCTAATTTTTCGGTAAGTTTTTTAAATACTTTTTTGGGGTTTTTGTTTTCGTAAAGTATTTCATAAACTGCATTAATAATTGGCAAACGGGTTTTTTTAAGGTTTTTTTGGTTTAAAAGCTGTGCGCTTTTTGCGGCGTAGTAACCTTCGGCTACCATATTCATTTCCATTTGAGCAGATTTTACAGTGTAGCCTTTACCAATCATGTTACCAAACATACGGTTACGTGAAAACGTTGAGTAGCCCGTAACTAATAAATCACCTAAATAAGCAGAGTTATTAATGTTACGTTTCATTTTATGCATTTTTTTAATAAAACGGCGCATTTCTCTAATGGCATTGCTCATTAAAACACTTTGAAAATTATCACCATAGCCTAAACCATGAGCAATACCGGCAGCAATGGCATAAATGTTTTTAAGCATTACGGCATATTCAACACCTATAATATCATCACTAATTTTAGTTTTTATATAGTCTGAAGATAGGCTTTTAGCAATTATTTTAGCTTTCAGGGTATCAGAACATGAAATAGTAAGGTATGATAAGCGTTCTAAAGCCACTTCTTCGGCATGGCATGGGCCAGCAATAACCGCAATATTTTCATAGGGTATTTTGTAAACCTGATGAAAATGTTCACCTACTAATAAACCAGACTCTGGCATAATACCTTTAACAGCCGATACTATTATTTTATTTGAAATATCAACATGCAGTTTTTCTAATTCAGTATGAATAAATGCTGAAGGAATAACAAAAAACAAAACATCGGCCCATTCTGCAATTTCATTTATATCATTACTAAGCTTTAATTGTTCTAAATGAAACTCTACTGAACTTAAATAATTGGGGTTGTGTTGTTCTTTTAAAATATGTTCTTTGGTATAAACACTTCGCATATACCAACCAACTTCATTAATATTTTCACACAGCATTTTTACAATAGCTGTTGCCCAACTTCCACCACCAAAAACCGCATATTTTAAAGGCTTTTCCATAAAAAGTTTGTCTTTTTTAGCTGTTCAAAAGTACATAAAATTATTAAAGGCAAAAGCAGCTTAATGTATTAATAACATTTTTTTGGCACAGGTTTTGAAAACCAATTACATGTAAACCCTAAAATAACGAGATTATGAAGACTGTAAAATTACTTTTAAGCTTTGTTTTAATTGCCAGCGTATTTACATCATGTTATACCGAAGTTCATGTTGATGATTATGTTGAAGAACCACCAATTTCAATACATCAATTATTAAGCTCTTATGAATTATGGTATGTAGATATTAATGCAACCCAAGGTTATGGTGAAACACCGTTTTTACAAAAGGCTTTTACAATATCATTTAGAGGTGGTGTAGTTTATGCAAACAATAATATAGTTGGTTTGGGCAATAGCGGAAATGGCTTTGGAATTGATGTAGCTGAATACGATGCTTACAATATGATTTTAGATGTACAACATGATATTGATGGGTTTTCAACCTTTGATGTATATCAAATAGATGGAAATACTATTGAGTTATATAACCCAGATAATGATACATCGTACTTTTTAGATGGATACCAGCGTAGTAATTTTGATTATGATTTTGTGTTTTATGACAATATTCACTACTTCTTACAAGAATATGAAGCTTGGGAAAAAACATATACCAGTGATTTTGGAGCCATTAATGAGTTTGATAACGAAAACTTTTTAGCGTTTTTAGCTAGTGGAAATGACTCTGAATTCTGGAGTTCACAAGATCCTTCGGGTACAAACGTAAATAATTTACAGTGGGATTATACTGGGGTTTATGGTGTTGGAAATGTGGCAGGAAACATGTACTTAAAAACTTTAACATTAGATTATGATTTCTTCAACAATGAATACTTTGAATTAAGCGTTATTAATGATGTAACTATAGAGCTATATCACCCATCATCTGAAACGGTATATGAGTTTAAAGGAAGAGGTTACATACAGTATTTAAAAAATGCTGATAGTACAAGTAAAATAAAAATAGAAAAGAAACGAAAGTTTAAAAATAAAAGGGTAGATAACCCTAGAGAAAGTAAAAGAAGTATTTAAAATATAAGTAAAAACTAGTTTGCATTAACACCAAACGTAGTTTCACAAATTTTTTGGTTGGTTATTTAGTTAAGAAACCGTTTAAAGTGTTGTTACTTTAGGCGGTTTCTTTATTTATTCTTCTTTGTTAAAAATTTTTTCAAAGGCATCATACACTGCTAAATGTAAAACATCGCCATGGTTTTGTTTCTCAAAAAACTCAAAAAAAAGTTTTGTGTTTGTTGTTTTTTCGGTGTTTAGTTTGATAAATAATTCATTAGCAACACGCTCCATAGTTGGGCCTTCTTTACCAACAGCTATATATATAGATTTTTTCGAGTTGTAAGGCGTTGGTTTATATTTTAGCAATGACGCATCGTCCCACCATAAGCTAGGGCTTGCAATAATGTAATTATTAAATAAGTTGGGGTGTTTAAACAGAATTTCGGTAGCTAAAAGCCCGCCTAAAGATTGCCCAATTAATGTTTTTGTTGCATTGGTATTGTAATTTTGGTCTATAAAAGGTTGTAATTCGGTTTGTATAAACTTGATAAATTGTTCTGATTTTCCTGATGTTGGTAGTTCCTTTAAATCTAATTTGTTTTTTGAAGGATATGTAAAATCTCTTTTCCTATCAACATTTGAAATTCCTACAACAATTGATTCTGGTAGTATATTTATCCATGAGAAAGCCCCAAATTGAACAAGCCCCGTTATATGAATAAAATCTTCATCAATTGAGCCGTCTAAAAGATAAATAACAGGATACTTTTTTGATTTATTTTTAGAATATCCGTTAGGTAAATAAATGTTTAAAACTCTATTTTCGTTGAGAATGTTTGAGTGTAAATCTATTTTCTCACCAATTACAAGTTCTGATGATTTACTGGAAATATTTATGTTTTGGGCGTATAATAGCGTGCAAAACATTACACTTAAAAAAGGTAATAATGTTTTTATAAACTTCATAAGTTATATTAAAAATTAAAGACCTCTAACCAATAATTCTGCGGTAGCTGGGTTTGTAGCTAGTGGCACATCATGAACATCACATAAACGCATAAGCATATTTACATCAGGCTCGTGTGGGTGTTTTTCAAGTGGGTCTCTAAAAAAAATAACCATGTTACATTTACCCTCAGCAACTCTGGCAGCAATTTGAGCATCGCCACCTAATGGGCCAGAAAGCATTTTGGTAACCTCAATGCCTGCGTTTTCAACTTTGCTACCGGTTGTGCCTGTAGAAATTATGGTAATGTTTTTTTCTTGAAATTTTGTTTTATATTGGTTTAAAAACTGAACCATTTCAGCCTTTTTACCATCATGCGCTATTATTGCTATTTCCATTTAATTTGCCCATTTATTTAAAAGTTCAAACAATTCTTCTTTTACAACAGGTTTTGTTAAAAAGCCAACACAACCTTTGCTGTAGCATTTTTCTTTTTCTTCTGGCATAACGTAAGCAGATTGCATGATAACCTTAGCTTTTGGATTTATTTTTATTATTTCGTCTAAGGCATCAATACCATTCATTTGTGGCATTCTTATATCTAGCAAAGAAATATCTATTTTAGGGTTTTCTTTGTGTGCTTTTACTGCGGCTTTACCATTATTTGCAAAAAGTAAATTGGCACCTGTGTTTTTAAGTACAATTTTAAATAACAGCCTAATTAAAGAGTCATCTTCAGCAATTAAAATGGTTTTTCCGTTTAAAGATTTAACCGTTTCAAAATCAACGGCTTCTTTTTTGTCTGGTAAAATTTTTCCAACTTTTAAAGGTATATAAAATTTAAAGGTTGTACCAACATTAAACTCTGAATTTACTGTAATATCACCACCCAATAAGGTTACAAGACCTTTACAAATAGCTAACCCTAAACCAGTGCCACCATAATTTGCATTATCATTATAATTAACTTGTTTAAAGCGTTCAAAAATTTCCATTTGCTTACTTTTTTGTATGCCAATACCTTGGTCTTTAACAAAAAAGTTAATGTTATTTTTTTCAACGGTAAAGCCAAATGAAATTTCGCCTTTGTTAGAAAATTTAAGCGCGTTGTTTAGTAAATTAGAAAGTATTTGTTGCAGCCTTTGCGGATCTGTTAAAATAATTAAATCTTTATGCTGCTCAGGTATATAAGATTTAAAAGTAACCTCTTTTTTATACCTAGTGCGCTTAAGTTGGTTGTAGGTTATTTCTAAATTATTAATAAGTTTTGGTAAATGACACTCTTTGGTTACAATTTTAATTTCGTTTGATTCAATTTTGGCAATATCAATAATATCATCAATTAAATTTAAAAGTTGTTTAGAGTTGTTGTCTATGATTTCAAGGTATTTAAGCCTGTCGTTTGTTGATAACTGATCGTTTTTAAGCAACTCAGAAAAGCCTAAAACACCATTCATAGGTGTTCTAATTTCATGGCTCATATTGGCTAGAAAATGACTTTTGTGTGCGTTTGCAAGTTCAGCCACTTTTTTAGCTTTTATAAGTTCGGTTTCAGTGGTTTTTTGGTCTGTTATATTTTGTGCAGCACCTCTTAAGCCAATTACATTACCATCGTCATCTAAAACAGTTTCTCCACGTGCCCAAAGCCAGCGTTTATGGCCTTTTTTTGTAATTATGTTTAATTCTATTTCGTATGGTATGCCTGTTTTGGTAGTTTCGGCAACCGCATTTTCAAGTATTTTCCAGCTTTCATCAGTAAAAAAGTCTCTACTTTCGGTAAATGTTGGTGCGGGTAAATTAGGGTCGCAATCAAAAATTTTATAAAGTTCTATAGTCCAGGTAACTTCATCAGTATTTAAATTTAAATACCAACTACCAATTTGGGTTATTTCTTGTATGCGTTTTAATTCTTCAGTACTTTTTCTAAGCTCAATTTCACTTCTTTTTACTGCTGTTAAATCTGAAATTGTACCAGCAAATTCGCCTCTTCTAGGTGAAAAGGCATTTACAACAAAGTATTTTCCTAGGGCGTTAACATTGCCTTCAATGGTTCGTTTTTCGCCAGAAAAAGCTATTTCGGCATAATTTTGAATCCATTTATTAGGTTCATTAACTAGTTGAGGGAAAAATTCTGATACTTTTTTCCCTTTAACATCAGCAACTTTAATACCTGTAATTTTTTTATAAGCTGGATTTACAGTAATGTATTCCCAATCTATGGGTGTTCCTTTATTATCTGTTATTATTCTACAGTGAAAAAAACCTTCAGTTAAGTTTTCAAACAGCATTTGGTATTTTAAATCTGTTTGTGCTAATTCTTTTTCGGTTTCTTTTAGTTTGTTAATGTTGTTAAACGTTATTACTACACCATCAATAGTTTTGGTGGTTGTAATAAACGGGCTTATTCTTTTTAAATAGAAATTATTGTCTTTGTCTTGTACTTGTTTTTCAATGGTTATAAGTTTTGATAGTACAAGTTTAGAGTCTTCAATGATTTGATTTCTAATGGTTTCATCAAAATTTGATGTAAAACTTGAAAGTGTTCTTCCGTAGTCAGACTCTCTTAAATTAAAAACGTCGGTAAGTTCTGGTGTAAATTTTCTAATACGTAAGTCGGTATCTAAAAATAGGGTTCCAATATCCGTATTGTCTAAAAGGTTGGTTACATCATTACTTAAGTTTGTGAGTTCTTTATTTTTTTCTTGAAGTTCAGAATTTACAGTATACAACTCTTCGTTAACAGATTGAAGCTCTTCATTGGTGCTTTGAAGTTCTTCGTTTGAAGCCATAAGTTCTTCGTTTGAAGACTGTAATTCTTCATTACTAGTTTCTAGTTCTTCAACGGTGTTTTGTAATTCTGTTTTTACAATAGCTAATTCATTTTCTAAATCTTCTAAACGATGATTTGAAATTTCATCAGCAGTTATGTTGCTTATTAATAAAGGGTTGTTGTGGTTTATTTCAACTTCTTCGCTAAATTCTATTAAATAGCAATCTTGTAAGTTAAATTTATCATTTGGTATATGAAATGTTAGGTTAAATGTATAGTTATTGCCATTAACTTCATTAATAACATCTTTAATTATTATATCTTTTTTCTCAGTTTTTAGTCGCCTAATACCGCTTCTAATTATTGAGGCTATTTCAGGGTTTACAATTTTTAATAAGTTATTTTGAAAAACGCCCTCTTGATGTGATAATTTCTTGCCAGCATCACCTTTAATGAATAGAATGTTATAACTTCCATCTATAAATATGGCAGACGGACTGAACTTTTTGCTTAAGTATTTATGAAACACAACATCGGGAGCCTCTGGCGATGAAATATATTTTGCAGGTTCTGTTATTTTGGTTGGTGTTTTATATGCATAAGTACTAATACGCTCTGATAAGTTGTTTTTTGAAGGTGAAAACTTCTTGTTTTCAGATACGTTTTGATAAATTTTCCATTTTACATCAACAGGTTTAAAATATTTAGCAATATCACCTAAAGATTCACTGTTACCTAAAAACAAATAGCCAGATTTGTTTAGCGCAAACTGAAAACTATTAGTTACCTTATTTTGAATTTTATTATCTAAATAAATAAGTAGGTTTCTGCATGAAATTAAATCCATTCTAATAAAAGGTGGATCTTTTATTAAGTTATGGTTAGAAAACACAATACGCTCTCTTATGCGTTTTAAAATACGAATTTTATCGCCGGTTTTTAAAAAATAGTTTTCAAGGTATTTTTGTTCAATTTCATTAATAATATTAATGTGATATGAGCCTATACCTGCAATAGCCAAAGCTTTAGTATCAATATCTGTGGCAAATATTTTATAGTCTATTTTTAACTGGTTGGTGCGTATATAATCATCAAGTAAAATAGCAATAGAATACACTTCTTCGCCAGTAGAACAACCAGCAACCCAAACTCTAACGGTTTCATGTTCTGGTTTGTTTTTACATATATCTGGTATTACATTTTCTTTTAATATTTTAAAAGCTTCACTGTCTCTAAAAAAACGGGTTACGCCAATTAAAAAGTCTTCTTTTAAAATTCGTTTTTCTTCTTCATTACCAGCAATAAACGATGCATAATCAAACAACTGTTCAATGTTGTTAATATTCATGCGTTTTTCTAGCCTGCGTAGTAATGTGTTGCGTTTGTATTCTCTAAAATCTATACCAGAATGCCTGTAAATTATGGTTAATATATCATTAACGATAGATTCGTTTGATTTGCTTTTATGAAATTCTTTAGTAATAATTTGTTTGTCTATTGTTTGTTTTTGAAAAAGTTCAGCAATTTTTCTAGGGCTTAAAACATAATCAATAGCATTAGTATGTATGGCAGAGTTGGGCATGCCATCAAACTGCGTAGTTGTTGGGTCTTGCACAATGGTTGTACCGTTGCCTTCTTTAATGGTTTTTATGCCTCTAGAACCATCTGACCCTGTGCCAGATAATATAACACCAATGGCTTTTTCTTTAAACTCTTCACCTAAGGTGTGAAAAAAAATATCTATTGGTAAATTTAAGCTTTGCTTAGGGCCTTTATTTAATAAATAGAGTTTATTACCCTTTATATGTAGGTTTTTATTTCTCTGATTTAAATAAATGGCGTTAGGTTTAATAGTTTGCTTATCCTCAGCCGTAAAAATAGGCATGTTGGTGTGCTTACTAAGCAATTCTGGCATTAAGCTTTTAAAATCAGGCGAGAGATGTTGAATGATTATAAATGCCATCCCAGTGTCATTTGGTATGTGATCAAACAAGGTTTGTATAGCATCCAAACCGCCTGCCGATGCACCTATACCAACAACATAGAAGTTGGAATTTTTACTTTTCATTATTTTAGTGCTGAACTCGAGATTACACGAGCTAAAATACTGTTTTTTTCGGTTTAAATGCCAGTTTCAAAGGTTAAGTTTGAAAAAAATTCTTTCACACTTATTTATTGCTAGTTTTTATAAAAATTCATCTCATCTATATATTGCCAAACAGATTTTGATAGTAGTGGCTGTACATTTTTGCCTTCTTTTATGGCGTTACGTATAAAGGTTGATGATATTTCCATAATAGGCGCATTTACCATGTGTATTTTAGGGTGGTTGTTGTATTGCGAAGTACTTTTGTCATTAGAAATTCTTGGATACACATACATGTGGTAGTTTTCTAAAATAACATTGGCGTTTTTCCATTTATGAAAATGGTTCAAATTGTCTTCGCCCATAATTAAACTAAATGTATGCTGTGGATATTTTTCTTCTAAATGCGCTAAGGTGTTAATGGTGTAGTTTGGTTGTGGTAAATTAAACTCAATGTCACTTGGTTTTAGTTTTGAATAGGTTTCGGTAGCTCTAAATACGAGTTCTAAACGTTGGTAGTTATCAAGTAATGAGCTTTTCTTTTTAAACGGATTGTGTGGTGTTACTACAAACCAAATTTCATCTAAATTACTATATTCGGCCATATGGTTAGCAATAACCAAGTGCCCAATATGAATGGGATTAAAGGACCCAAAGTACAACCCAATGTTCATGTTTATGAATTTATAAAATTACTTACCAGTGTATGTGCATCTTTAAAGGCGCTTTCTAAATTATCATTAATAACAATTTCATCAAATAGAGGTGCTGTTGCTAATTCGGCCGAGGCTTTAGCAACACGCATGCTTATTTTTTCTGGGCTTTCAGTTTTGCGTTTTTTTAGTCTTATTTTAAGCTCATCAATACTTGGTGGTTTAACAAAAATAGCTAAAGTTTGTTCAGGGTATTTGCGTTTTATACGCAAGCCACCAGATACGTCAATATCAAAAATAACATGTTTGCCCATGGCCCAAATACGCTCTACTTCGGTTTTTAAAGTGCCGTAAAAGTTATCTCTATACACTTCTTCCCACTCTAAAAATTCTTCGTTTTTAATTTTGGTTTTAAAATCTTTTGCCGAAAGAAAATAATAATCTTTTCCGTTTACCTCAGTGCCACGTTTATCACGAGAGGTTGCCGATATTGAAAATTCTAAATTTAATTCTGGTTTGCTTAATAAATGCCTAACAATGGTTGTTTTTCCTGAACCTGATGGTGCTGAAAATACTATGAGTTTACCTTGTTTTGTTGTGTTGTTTTCCAAAAGTTATGTTTTTTGAATTGAGGTTTAAATAAGTTTAACCTTTTTATTGTTTTACTAAAAAAGGTTTGCTTAAAATTAAAGCACATTTAATAATTGTTCTTTAATTTTTTCAAGCTCATCTTTCATTTGTACAACCAATTGTTGCATGGGTGCATAATTACTTTTAGAGCCAATGGTGTTTATTTCTCGGCCTATTTCTTGGCTAATAAATCCTAATTTTTTTCCGTTAGAATCTTTAGTTTTTAAAGTTTCAATAAAATAGTTTAAGTGGTTTTTTAAACGGACTTTTTCTTCGGTAATATCAAACTTTTCAATGTAATACACCAATTCTTGCTCAAAACGGTTTTCGTCGTATTTTTCTTTTAATTCTTCAACACCTTTAAGTAAACGTTCTCTAACGGCTTCAACACGAAGCGGGTCCATTTCAATTACTTTTTCAAGAATATTTTCAATTGTGCTAACACGTTCTGTAAAGTCTTTTTCTAAAACATTTCCTTCATCTAACCTGTATGCTGTTAGTTTAGTAACGGCATTGTTAATTTCGGTTTGTATGGCTTTCCATTCGTTATCATCAATTTCTTCTCTTACAGTATTTAAGGCATCGGGAAACCTTACGGCCATTTTTAATAGTTCAATGGCATCACCATCAACAACGTCTTTTAATTGGTTTATGTATTGTTTTACAACAGGTTTGTTAATTTGAGATGAGGTGTCTTCGCCTGTAACTTCAACATAAATTGAAAAATCTATTTTTCCACGCACCAAAGCATCGGCTAATTGTTTTCTAATGGCCAATTCTTTTTCTCTGTAAATAGAAGGCATTCTTGCGTTTAAATCAAGATTTTTACTGTTTAGAGATTTTAGCTCTATAGTAATTTTTTTGGTAGGCAGTTGCAAAACAGATTTTCCGTAACCTGTCATTGAATAAATCATAAACGTGTGTATTAAGTTCTACAAAGGTAATTAAAACAAGTAAAGCGCATAAAATACTAAGCATAAGTAATAAATAAATTTAATAAATACCTAAATTAGCCTACTTTTCTATTTTAAAAATGAAGAAGCGTATAACACTTAAGCATATAGCTAATGAGTTTGAAGTATCTATAGCAACAGTATCAAAAGCATTAAATGATAGCTATGAAATTAGTGTTAAAACTAAAGAAAAAATACAACAATATGCTAGGGCTCATAACTATAAGCCCAACAGCGTAGCTCTTAGTTTGCTTAATAAAAAAACTAAAACTATTGGTGTTATTATACCCAATATTATGAATAACTTTTTTGCTAAAGTATTTGTAGGTATTGAGGAAAAAGCTGCTGAAAAAGGGTATAGTTTAATTTCGTGTATTTCAAACGAATCACATGAAAAAGAACTTAAAACTATGGAGCTTTTAAAAAATGGCACGTTAGATGGTTTTATAATTTCATTAGCCGAAGAAACACAAGAAAAAGAACAATATCAGCACTTAAAAAATGCTATAAATGAAGGGGTGCCTTTGGTAATGTTTGACCGTGTTACTGATGAAATTACATGCGATAAAGTTATTGTTGATGATTTTGAAGGTGCGCGTCATGCTACCAACCATTTAATAAAAACAGGTTGCAAGCGTATTGCTTTAATATCTGTAATTGATAATTTAAGCGTTGGAAAACTAAGAGCACAAGGTTATGAACAGGCATTAATTGAAAATAACATAACTATTAACCCTAAGCATATTGTGAAAATTGGCAAAAATGAAGACTTTGAAACAGCTATGAAAATTGTTTTAGCCGATAAAACTATTGATGGGTTGTTGTGTTTAGAAGAAAGTAGCGCGGTACAATCATTAGAATTGGTAAAACGTATGAAATACCAAATACCAGAAAATTTATCTATAATCTGTTTTACAAATGGGCCATTACCACAATATGTATCGCCTAAAATAACAACCATTAGTCAGCATGCTAAATACATTGGTGAAACAGCTGCAACAATGCTAATAAAAAGATTGGAAAGCACCACTGAAATCCCTTTTGAAACAAAAGTGGTTAAAACGAGCTTAATTGAACGCGAAAGCACTAAAAAGTTAGCATAAAACTAAATAAAAAGCCCTGTTAGAATAATATTAACAGGGCTTTTTAAAAACTTAATTAACAAAAAATAATTATCCTGTAAAATAGCTTAAAACACCAATTACCAGAATAACTAATATTATAGATAACACAATATCAATTGTATCATAACTTCCTTTGTTTTCTTGTTTTTGCTCTTCAGTAAGTGTTCCAAATGATAGGCCAACAATAGCTTTATAATCAGGAGCGTTTGTTGCTAAACTTACCGAGATACAAAGTATTACAGAAAAGATAAACATAAATATGGCCATGTGCGCAAAATTAATAGTTGCAAAACCATACATTAAGTTGTTCAATTCTTCGCCAGCAGCAATTTGTGGTTGAAAATAAATTTCAGAACCTAAACGAAGAATTAATAAAAATAACCCAGCTAAAAGCGTTGTAATAGCAGCTTTGGCGTTTACGCGTTTCCAAATAATACCTAAAAGAAAAACAGCTGTTACAGGTGGTGCAATGTATGATTGTACATTTTGAAGGTATTGATACATAACACCTCCACCAATTTTTTCCATTATAGGAATCCAAATAATTCCTAAGATAACAATGAATCCCGTTGCTATTTGTCCTATTTTAACCAGTTTAGCTTCGGTCATATTAGGTTTTAGCTTCTTATAAATGTCTATTGTGAAAATTGTAGAGCACGAGTTAAAAACAGATGCTAACGAACTCATTAAAGCAGCCATTAAACCTCCAGCTACCAAACCTTTTAAACCAACAGGTAAAAGTGTTTTTACAAGCATTGGGAACGCTCTATCTGCCTTTTCAACCGAAAACATTTCAGGATTTTGAATTGATAAAGCAAAAGCAATAATACCAGGTATTAAGAAAATTAAAATAGGTAATAGTTTTAAATAAGCGCCAAAAATAGCGCCTCGTCTACCAATTTTAATGTTGTTAGCGGCCAATGTGCGTTGTACAATATATTGGTCTGTACACCAATACCAAATACCTACAATAGTGCCTCCAATGAGTAAGCCTGTCCATGGAAATTGCGGATCGCTCATGGGGCGCCACATATTAAAATGATCAGGACTTACAGATGTTACAGTTTCACGCAATTGTCCCCATCCACCAACTTCTTGTAACCCTAAAAAAGTAATGATTATAGAGCCTAAAATGAGTATAACAGTTTGTAAAGTTTCAGTATAAATTACAGCCTTCATACCGCCAACTACAGTGTAAATACCTGTAAAAACTACAATGCCAATGGCACCATACCAGAAAGGAATTCCTAATAATTCAGAAACCACAATACCACCGGCATATATGGTTACAGATACTTTTGTAAGCACATAAGCAACTAATGAGAAAACGGATAAAAACCAACGAGAACGTGCGTCAAATCGTTTCTCTAAAAATTCAGGCATTGTAAAAGCCCCACTTCTTATGTAAAATGGCAAGAATAACCAGCCAAGAAGTAAAACTATCCAAGCATGTAACTCGTAGTGAGCCATGGGTGTACCAGATTCAAACCCTGTGCCCGCAAGCCCTACAACATGTTCGGAGCCAATATTAGAAGCAAAAATTGAAGCACCAATTACAAACCAGCCAACGTTTCTACCTGCTAAAAAATAATCTTCGGTGTTTTTGTTTTTTTGAAGCACTACCCAAACGGCAACAGCTACAAGGGCTAAAAAATAGATACCTAAAACAACCCAATCTAATCCTTCTAATACCGAACTCATAATTAAATGTATTGGTTAATAATATTTTCGAATAACTCTTGCTTACCACTAGTTAAAGGCAACTCACCATTATCATTAGCAATATTATAAAGCGCTTTTAAATCTAATTTTCCAGCTTCAAAATCTTTGCCTTTTCCAGTGTCAAAAGAACTATAACGTTCAGTTCTTAAGTTGTTATATTGTGAAGAAGATATGATTTTATCTGCAGTAATTAAAGCACGTGCAAAGGTATCGGCACCACCAATATGAGCTAAGAAAACATCTTCTAAATCTGTTGAGTTTCTTCTAATTTTAGCATCAAAATTAACACCTCCACCTTGTAAACCACCTGCTTTTAGGAATACTAACATAGCCTCGGTAGTTTCTTGGATGTTGTTTGGGAACTGGTCTGTATCCCAACCATTTTGGTAATCACCTCGGTTAGCATCAATACTTCCTAACATGCCTGCAGCGGCAGATACTTCTAATTCATGCTGAAATGTGTGTTGTGCTAATGTAGCATGGTTAACTTCAATATTCATTTTGAAATCTTTATCTAAACCATATTCTTTCAAGAACCCGATAGCTGTTGCAGCATCAAAATCATACTGATGTTTCATTGGTTCCATAGGTTTTGGTTCAATAAAGAAAGTACCATTAAACCCTTGACCTCTAGCATAATCTCTAGCCATTGTAAGGAGCTGCGCCATGTGGTCTAACTCACGTTTCATGTCTGTATTTAATAAAGACATATAGCCTTCACGACCGCCCCAAAACACATAGTTTTCACCGTTTAATGCAATGGTAGCATCTAAAGCTAATTTTATTTGTGCGCCTGCTCTGGCAACCACATTAAAATCTGGGTTGGTAGCAGCACCGTTCATGTATCTTGGATTAGAAAAACAGTTGGCAGTACCCCAAAGTAGTTTTTTGCCTGTTTCGGCTTTTTTCTCTTTGATATATTCAACAATGGTTTGAAGCCTTTTTTCAGATTCCGCTAAAGTTGGTGCCTCTTGTACTAAATCAAAATCATGAAAACAGAAATAATCAAATCCCATTTTAGAAATGAATTCAAAAGCAGCATCAGCTTTATCTTTTGCAGCCTGAATAGGGTCTGAAGCTTTATCCCAAGCAAAATTTTGTGTTCCAGGACCAAATGGGTCTGCACCTTGCCCGCAAAACGTATGCCAGTAGGCAATGGCAAATTTAAAATGCTCGCGCATGGTTTTTCCTGCCACAACTTGGTCTGGGTTATAATATTTAAACGCTAAAGGGTTATCAGATTCTTTTCCTTCGTATTTAATAGCATCAATGCCTTTAAAGTATTCCATTGTTATTTATTCTTTAATATAATTTCTAATTCTTTTTTCCAGTTTTTATATGCTTGCAGGTATGGCGTTTTGTTTTCAGAAGGTTTAAACGTCATTACATAATCGTTATTAGTAATATTAGCGCCAAATTTTTCAAAATCACCATCGGTTAAACCTGCGGCTCTTGCGGCACCAACGGCTCCAGTGGTGTTGTAAATTTCAATGTCATGGCCAATTAAAGTGGCTACAGTATTTGAGAAAATTTCGGCTCTAAATAGGTTGTCGTTACCTGCTCTAATTACATTTATTTCGGCATTGTCATTTTTTAAAATTTCCATTCCGTATACAAAGGCAAAGGCAATACCTTCTAAAGCTGCCCTACATAAATGTGCATTATTATGAAGATTTAGGTTGAAATTTAAAAAATGTGCGCCTACATTTTTGTTGTTTAGCATGCGCTCAGCACCATTTCCAAAAGGAATAATAGCAACACCATTAGACCCAATAGCTACCTCGGCAGCTTTTTTATTCATAGCTTCATACGAATTTATGCCAATATTATCTTTGAGCCAGCGGTACATAATACCGCAACCGTTAATGCATAAAAGCTTACCAACAGTAGTGTTGTTTTTGGTGTAATTTACGTGTGTAAAATGATTAATTCTTGAAGATTCTTTAGATTTTAAGGTGTTTGAAACCGCATACAATACGCCCGATGTGCCACCAGTAGCAGCAACTTCACCATTGTTAAAAATGTTTAGCGATAGTGCATTGTTTGGTTGGTCTCCAGACCTATAGTTTACGGGTACACCTTCGGGTATTCCTGTATCTTCAAAAGCTTTTTTATTAGTTACGCCTTGGTTGGTAAAATTATCAACTATTGCTGGAGTTAAATCTTTATCAATACCATAATAGTTCAATAAAGATTCAGCTAATGTGTTATTTTTATAATCCCATAAAATACCTTCAGATAAACTGTTTTTTGTGGTAACAATATTGCCGGTTAATTTATATGCAATATAATCACCTGGTAACATGTATTTATAAATTTGCTTATAAATTTCAGGTTCATTTTCTTTTACCCATTTTAATTTTGAAGCTGTAAAATTCCCTGGAGAATTTAGTAAATGTTCTGCGCAAAAATCTTCGCCTAAACCTTTATGGGCATCGTTTCCTATGGCAACGGCTCTACTATCGCACCAAATTATTGAATTTCTTAGCGGATTACCATCTTTATTAACAATAACCAAACCGTGCATTTGGTATGAAATACCAATACCCGATATTTTTGAGGCATCAATATTAGTTTCTACAATAACACGTTTTATAGCTTTACAGGCATATTGCCACCACATATTGGGGTCTTGTTCTGCCCAATCATTTTGAAGCGCCAAAATTTCCATTTCATTTTCGGGCTCGTTTAAGCTTAAAATGTTCTTGCCAGAAGCGGCATTAACCAGTGCTACTTTAACAGACGAACTGCCAATATCTAATCCTATGTAATACAAAATTTAGTGTTTAGTTGGTAAATTAAACCTGTTGAGATTTGGTTTAATATGGTTTTGTAAACTTAAAAGTATTTATTTATTGGTAATTTTTACAAAATAATGTTTTTTATGGCGTATTCTATGTGTTTTGTTTTTTTAATTTTGGGTAAATAGTATACTGTTTTAAAGCGCTGAAACTACAGTAAAATAAAGGGTTTTAACAGAATTTATTTTAAGGTTTTGTTGTTGCTTAGTGCAACTTAAACCTTTAAGTAAGTTTTTAAAAGTTGCTTAAAAAAGAAAAAGCTCCATTGTTAAAATGAAGCTTTTTTAAGATATGTACTCAAGGTGGGAATCGAACCCACACTTCCGAAGAAACTGGATTTTGAATCCAGCGCGTCTACCAATTCCGCCACTTGAGCATTTAAAGGACAGCAAAAATAGTTTTTTTTTCAATATTAAGCACAAAAATTATAGTCATAATACTTTATAGGTTAAAATAAATGTATAAATTTGCACCTCGTTAAAAAACGGGTAGCTTAAATACTAAAAAACAACACATTAACTATGCCTACTGTAAATACCGAAGCTAAAATATTTGCCTGTACACAAAGCGAAGTTCTTGGTAAGAAAATAGCTAAAGCTTTTGGCGAAGATTTAGGTAACGTAATAACTTCTACATACAGTGATGGAGAGTTTCAACCATCATATGAAGAATCTATACGTGGTGCCAGAATATTTATAATAGGTTCAACAAATCCAGGGCCACAAAACCTCATGGAAATGTTGTTAATGATTGATGCTGCTAAACGTGCTTCAGCAAGACATATAACTGCTGTTATGCCGTATTTTGGTTGGGCAAGACAAGATAGAAAAGACAAACCAAGAGTGCCAATTGCCGCAAAATTGGTAGCTAAAATGTTAGAAGCAGCAGGTGCAACCCGTATAATTACCATGGATTTACATGCAGATCAAATACAAGGTTTTTTTGAAAAGCCAGTTGATCATTTGTTTGCATCTACCATATTTTTACCATACTTACAAAGTTTAAATTTAGATAACCTAACAATAGCATCGCCAGATATGGGAGGTTCAAAAAGAGCATATTCATATTCTAAAGCATTAAAAAGTGATGTTGTTATATGTTATAAGCAACGTGCAAAAGCCAATGTAATTTCTCATATGGAATTAATAGGTGATGTTACAGGAAAAAATGTAGTACTTGTTGATGATATGGTTGATACAGCAGGAACGCTAACTAAAGCAGCCGATTTAATGATGGAACGTGGCGCTTTAAGTGTAAGAGCAATTTGTACACACCCAATATTATCGGGTAAAGCGTATGATAATTTAAAGAAATCTAAATTAGAAGAATTAATAGTAACAGACTCTATACCACTAACGCAAGAAAGCGAAAAAATTAGAGTGTTAAGTTGTGCAGATTTGTTTGCCGATGTTATGAAAAAAGTACACAACAACAGTTCTATTAGTTCAACATTTGTAATGTAATGCTAGTTGGCATTATAAAAATAGAATATTAATTAAATTTTAAATAGAAAATGAAATCGATTACAATCAACGGATCTCAAAGAGAAAGCGTGGGCAAAAAAGCAACTAAAGCCTTACGTAATGCTGGACAGGTTCCTTGCGTATTATACGGAGGAGACAAGCCAGTGCATTTTGCAGCACAAGAGTTAGACTTCTCTAACTTGGTTTACACACCAAATGCGCATACAGTTGTAATTACTTTAGAAAACGGCGAAACTTACAATGCTATTTTACAAGATATCCAGTTTCACCCTGTAACAGATAGAATTTTACACATAGATTTCTATCAGTTATTTGATGATAAAGAAATTACTATGGATATTCCAGTATCATTTGTAGGTAACTCTAGAGGTGTTAAAAATGGTGGTGTTTTACGTAAAAACAAACGTAGCTTAAGAGTAAAAGCTTTACCAGCAAACTTACCAGATTTTATTGAGGCAGATATTACGCCTTTAAAAATTGGGGGTAAATTATACATTACTACTTTAGAAAATGATGCATACAAATTTATGCACCCAGATAACACAGTTGTATGTCAAGTAAGACGTTCTAGAGCTTCTATGAACGTTGAAGATGAAGATGATGAAGATGAAACAACTGATGCAGAAGCACCAGCAGCTGAAGCATAAGTAGCAAACTTATAAATAACAAAAAGCATTCTGTTTTCAGGATGCTTTTTTATTTTTACACAAATTTGTAACATGCAATGTGTAAATTTATTTTCAATTTATTAAAAAAAAGACAAAGTGCTTTTAGTGTTGAAGAACAAAACGAGATGAAAAAATTTTTAGTAGTAGGCTTAGGAAATATAGGAGAAAAATATGAAAATACACGCCACAATATTGGCTTTAAAGTGTTAGATACATATGCAAAAAATGAAGACCTAACATTTCAAACCGATAAATTGGGCGATGTAACATCACACAAATTAAAAGGGCGTACCATTATTTTTTTAAAACCTAGCACATACATGAATTTAAGCGGAAAAGCTGTGCAATATTGGTTAACAAAAGAAAAAGTGCCTTTAGAAAATTTATTAATCATTACAGATGATTTAAACTTACCCTTTGGTAGCTTAAGGTTAAAAACTAAAGGAAGTGATGGTGGCCATAATGGTTTAAAAGACATACAAGCAAAACTAAATACAACAGCCTATAATCGTTTTAGGTTTGGCATAAGTGATACTTTTAGTAAAGGCAGGCAAGTAGATTATGTTTTAGGTGAATGGAATGATGATGAAATGAGTAAACTAAAAGAGCGCCTACAAAAATCTACCCAATTAATACAATCATTTGTTTTGGCTGGCGTAAGCAATACTATGAATACTTTCAACGGAAAGTAGTTAATGGTAAATGAGTGTTTTTATTTAACAATAATTTTTTTAGTTTCTTTTTTTATACCATCTGAAATATTTACAAAATAAACACCTGCTAGCGGATATTGTAACAACGTATTTTCTTCAAAATCGGCACCAGTGTTATAAGTTTTTTTGTAAATAAAGCGGTTTCTAATATCAAATATTTCAACAGTAATAGGTCTTGAAAGCGCACCGTTAAGCCTTATAGTAAACGCACCATCATTAGGGTTAGGGTATAAAATTAGGTTTTCAAAACCATTGTTTTCAATACTTATTGTGGGTGCTACTTGTATTGTATAATCTTCGGTTTCTCCATCTGTATCATTATTTGTTGCACTAGGTTCAATAGTGCCAGAACTTCCAGCATAACTTGTTGCAACACGCATTATGGTATTTCCTAAAACAGCATTAATAGGAATTTGTATTGTGAAAGGCGAATTGCTTGTTGCTGTATTTGAGGCATTGGTAGCAGCGCCTAAATTATAAGCTTCGTCTTCTGAAAACATAGTATCTTGGTTCCAATCTATCCATGCTTTTGTTATGCTAGAAAAGTTTCTTTCGGTGCTAACATTTACCGTTAGTTGGTATTCTGAATCACGATTAACAGTGGTTGAAACATCAGTAAAATCAGAATAGTTTGATGTTTTTCCTGATACTTGGTTAATAGTATTAAAGTTAACTAACGTAATTGATGTATCATACGAATCACTTGAGCCAACAATATTAATGGTGTAATCTTCAACTTCACCATCAAAACCATTTTCACAAGTTGTTGGCAAACCATCATCTTTAAATTTAGTAGATACACGCATAATTGTATTGCCTATTACAGCGTTATTAGGCACTAAAATAGGTAGGCTACTGTTTTGGGTTGCACCATTAGCTACATTGGTTGCATCGCCTAAATTGTATGTTTCGCCAGCATCATCAAAACTACAGTTTTGGTTCCAATCTATCCACACACGTGTGTTAGTGGTAAAATCACCATCGGTGTTAACTCTTACGGTTAAATTATACGTGTCGTTTCTGTTTACATCTGTTGATACGTTAGTGTAATTGCTATAACCACTGGGTTTTGCAGATGTTTGATTTATAGTATTAAATTGTACAAATGTGGTACTTGTATTGTATTCTGTATTGGCTACAGATTCACACAAACCATTATAAAAGGGTAAGTTAAAATTGGTGTTTTTTGTAATAGAGTTTGATGCACCTGTAACTGTTATAGTGTAATTGCCTTGCGGTGTATTGTTTAAATTAGTAACGGTCATGGTAACGCTGCCAGAGTTTGTCATGTTTGTTGGTGAAAAACTTACGGTGCTACCAGCAGGATTGTTTGATGCACTAAAGGTTGTAGTTTCATTAAAGCCGTTTGCGGCTTCATAATCAAAAGTATAGGTTACACTTGTGGCGTTACACTCAATAGGTGCTAAAGTTTCATTTACAATAAAAAAGTCTGGGTTAGTTGATATTGAAAAGTTAAAATCAGATACATCATAAAAAATATTATCTGCTGCTTCAATTAAAATTCTAGCATTGTCAGTATCTGCAAAAGCAGGAACATTATAAGTAAATGAACCAGTATTAGGGGTGTTTGTTGCTATAACAGTATCAAAAGTAACGCCGCCGTTAGTAGACAAAAGAATATTAACATTTTGGCAATTAATGGTAGCGTTATTAGTTTCACCAACCACCCATTCTATTGTTTGTGTGCTACCTTGCGCCCAGGATATTGGGTTTATAACACTAAAAGGTGTAACATCTTCTACAGTAATTTGCATGGTATCGTAACTTGATTGCCCACCAGTAGCATTATTTGGTGCGCGGTCTCTTACGGTTAAAGCCCAATTTAAAGTACGCGCAACATTGGCAACTGTTTCCCAATCGCTACCAAGTGTTGGGTCTGTTTGCTCAATATTTCCTGCTAAAACACTATTAAAATTAGGAATATATCTATTAGAAGAGCTGCTTGGAGGCAAAGATCTATTCATAGAACCTGTGGTTAATGAAGGCCCAAAGTTTAAAAAATTAGTAACACCATTATCTATTTGTTCCCAGCAAAAAGTTAGGTTATCGGTGCTGTTGGCATCAGTGGCATTTCCTTTTAAAACATATGGTGTGCTTTTGGGTATGTTGTAATTGTTACCGGCGTTTGCACTTGGTGGATTGTTAGTAATACCTTCAGTGGTTTGGCAGCTTTTAGTGGCAATATTATCAAGAATTTGTTTTATACTGTGGTAATGAAAGTAGTCATCGCCACTAAGTTCAACATTATTTGCACCTTCTAAACCCGCATAACCCATAATGGTAGAGCCGCTACCAGGTTCAGAGTTTACGCCTGTGCCTTCGCTTTCAAAAGCCCATGTGTGGTTAGCACCCATTTGATGCCCAATTTCATGTGCTACAAAATCTATATCAAACAAATCGCCTTCAGGAACATTATTTGATGGCGATGTAAATGCACTTCCTTTTTCATTATTCACACAAACACAACCAATACAACCTGCGTTTCCGCCACCACCCGAGGCTCCAAAAAGATGGCCAATATCGTAATTAGCTTCTCCAATAACACTTGTTAGTGTGTTTTGAATTTCAGAGGTCCAAGCACCATCAACACCAGTGTTAGACTCTGAATATGGATCTGTGTTAGCATTGGTGTAAATTATTTGATCATTGTTAGCAATAAGTTCAAACCTTACAGCCATATCGGTTTCAAAAACTTCATTAACTCTATTTAGTGTTGTGTTTATTGCTGCTAAGGCATTGGCTACAGTGCCACCGTGGTATGCGGTATATTCGCCAGTTACAGAAATAGCAATTCTAAATTTTTGAAGCGTTTGATTGTTGGCTCCACCTTCATTTACTTTTGAAGTTGTATTTTTAGATTTTGCTAATTTATTTAAAGCACTAAAGGTTTTACATTCCATGTGGTTTGATAACCCTTCATGATCATTTTTGCTGTATAATACATATTGGTTAGCGTTTTTTGTAACAGGTTGCATAAACACATTAGGCTTATCAATGTAAGTAATCATGGTTTGTACACCACTAGGGGAAACACTCATGCGTAATCTGGCTCCAGAATTATTAGCACTAAAACCAATATACGATTTAATATTAGGAAATTTAGCAGCCAATTCTGGTGCAAAAACAGGCGCTTCAAAAATATTGAAAGCTTCTAAATGGCCATGTATTCCAGGAATAAATATGGTTGTTTTATGTGAATTTTTAGCAGAAAACCTTAAAGAAGCATTAGCAATGCTTGTATTAAAGTGATTTATATTTAAAGTGAAAAAATGGGCATTATCTCTTTGTATTTCTAACTTAGAAAGGGCTGAGGTATTTTCAATGTTTTTTAATTTTTTCCAAGAATATGTTTGCGCAAATCCTGAAAATGCTGTTAAAACCATTGCTATTGAAAAAACATAATGTAGTTTTGTTTTCATAAGGTTGTACAGGGCAATTTTTTAAACAAATCTAGCCTTTTTAAATTAATATAACAATTAAGCTCTATAAATGAGTGAAGTAAAAAATATAACAGCATACAAATCTAATGAGCCAACAGTGGTTACTATTGGTACTTTTGATGGGGTGCATATTGGCCATAAAAAAATTATAAATAGGCTGGTTAATACGGGTAAAATAGAAGGGTTAAAATCGGTTATTTTAACATTTTTTCCGCATCCAAGAATGGTGTTACAAAAAGATGCCAACATAAAATTAATTAATACTATTGAAGAAAGACGTAGTATTTTAGAAGCTGCAGGCATAGACCATTTACTTGTAAAAGAGTTTACACATGAGTTTTCTAGACTTAGTGCCGAAGATTTTGTTGTGAAGTTATTACTAGACAAATTAAACGCTAAAAAAGTTATTATTGGCTATGACCACCGTTTTGGAAGAAATAGAAGAGCGGATATTAACGACCTAAAAACTTTTGGCGAACAATATAATTTTGATGTTGAAGAAATATCAGTACAAGATATTGACGATGTTGCAGTAAGTTCAACAAAAATTAGAAAAGCACTTGTTGAAGGCCATATTGAAAAGGCAAACCTATACTTAGGCTATAATTACATGCTTACTGGCACAGTAACAAAAGGTAAAGGCTTAGGTAGGCAACTAAACTATCCTACAGCTAATTTACACATTGAAGAAAACTACAAACTAATACCAAAACAAGGTGCTTACATTGTGAAAGCAACTATTGAAAGCACAACGGTTTTTGGTATGATGAATATTGGTACAAACCCAACAGTAAATGGTAGTAAAGAAACCATTGAGGTACATTTTTTTAATTTTAATAAAGATATTTACAACACAGCTATAAAAATTGAACTGTTAAAACGCTTAAGAGATGAGCAAAAGTTTGAGTCTGTAGAAGCGCTAAAAGCACAATTAAATAAAGACAAAAAAATAGCACAAGATTATATAGCATTAAAACATGGTTAATTCGTGGTTATTTAAACATATTGATAACAGTGCGCTTATAGTTTTTAGAGTAATATTTGGGTTATTATGTTTTTTAGAGTCTGTTGGTGCTGTTTTTACTGGTTGGGTAAAAACCACGCTTGTAGAGCCTAAATTTACATTTTCATTTATTGGTTTTGAGTGGTTACAACCATTACCCGGAAATGATATGTATATTTATTACATAATTATGGGTGTTTTTGGTTTACTCATAATGGTTGGTTATAAATACAGGTTTAGTATGTTAGCCTTTACGCTAATGTGGGCAGGCACATATTTTATGCAAAAATCATCATACAATAATCATTATTATTTGCTTATGCTATTAAGTTGTATTATGATTTTTTTACCAGCAAATACGTATGCTTCGTTTGATGCAAAACAAAACCCAAGTATAAAAAGCTTTTCAATGCCATTGTGGTGTAAATGGGTTTTTGTTATTCAGCTTTTAATAGTTTATACCTATGCCTCTGTGGCTAAATTATATCCAGATTGGCTAAATACTAGTGTTTTAGAATTGCTTATGAAATCTAAAGAAAACTACCCTATTGTTGGTAGTTTTCTACAACAAAAATGGTTGCACTACGTGTTGAGTTATGGCGGTATTTTTTTTGATGGGTTCATTATTCCGTTGTTGCTGTTTAAACCAACCAGAAAGTATGTTTTTGTAGTGTCTATTTTCTTTCATTTATTTAATTCGTTTATATTTCAAATAGGCATATTTCCGTATTTATCGTTAGCATTTTCATTGTTCTTTTTTGAGCCCAAAACCATTCAGAAGTTATTTTTAAAAAAGAAACCGTTTTATACTGATAATAACATAAAAGTACCACCATATAAAAATAGTTTATTAGCAGTTTTCAGTATTTATTTTATACTTCAAATAGCATTGCCATTACGTCATCATTTTATTGAAGATGATGTTTTATGGACAGAAGAAGGACATAGATTATCATGGCGCATGATGCTTCGTAGCCGCGGCGGATATGCCACTTACCGTATTAAAAACAATGATACAGGCGCAACCACTATTGTTAATTTAAATGATTAC
Source organism: Seonamhaeicola algicola (assembly GCF_007997385.1). Lineage (GTDB taxonomy): Bacteria > Bacteroidota > Bacteroidia > Flavobacteriales > Flavobacteriaceae > Seonamhaeicola > Seonamhaeicola algicola. Next base: position 146,186 of record NZ_VOSC01000012.1, on the reverse strand, counting down.
TTAACAAGAAAACAAAAACATGGTGCCACTACAAAGCCCGATTTTATTTGGCAGTTTTCACAATATTTAAAAAAGAAATACAAAAACGAAGGACAAAATATTTCAGTATTTGTAACCAGCAAAGTAAGTATAAATGGGAAACCTTTACAGCCATTAATAAATTCTGAAATAGATTTAGCAAACACCAATTGGCAAATGTTTAAGCATAACAACTGGATTTTACCTTCAAAACAAGACTAAATAAATTAGTAATTTCCTAAATTTGTCGCTTAAATTTTTCAACGTATGTTACAAGTACCATTTATTAGAGAAAACAAAGATTTGGTTATAGAGCGTTTAACAAAACGAAATATTGATGCAACGCAAGATATAAATCAAATAATCTCTTTTGACGAAGACAGAAGACGCATTCAAACTGAATTAGATAATACCTTAGCCGAATCTAACGCATTATCAAAAGAAATTGGCATGCTTTTTAAGTCCGGAAACGTTGAAAAAGCCAACGAAATAAAAGCTAAAACAGGTGAGTTAAAAGAAGCTTCAAAACAATTAACCGAAGATTTAAACAATGCTACCAATGCTTTAAATGAATTGCTGTATAAAATTCCTAATGTACCAAACAGTATTGTGCCTAAAGGAAATACAGATGAAGATAATGAAGAGGTGTTTAAAGAAGGTGATATTCCTGTTTTACATGAAGGCGCATTACCGCACTGGGAATTAGCCAAAAAATATGATATTATAGATTTTGAACTTGGTAATAAAATTACAGGCGCTGGTTTTCCGGTATATAAAGGTAAAGGAGCCAGATTACAACGTGCTTTAATTAGTTACTTTTTAGATAAAAACACCGAAGCAGGTTACACAGAGTTTCAGTTGCCACATTTGGTAAACGAAGCTTCAGGGCTAGGTACAGGGCAATTGCCTGATAAAGAAGGGCAAATGTACCACGTAACCGCCGATAATTTATATTTAATACCAACTGCCGAGGTACCAGGAACCAATATTTTTAGAGATGTGGTTTTAAACGAAGCAGAATTACCAGTAGCCATTACAGGTTACACACCATGTTTTAGGCGCGAAGCAGGAAGTTACGGTGCACATGTAAGAGGTTTAAATAGGTTACACCAATTTGATAAAGTTGAAATTATTAGGGTAGAACACCCAACAAAATCTTATGAAGCTTTAGATGGTATGGTAGCACATGTTAAAACCATTTTACAAGAACTTAAATTACCATATAGAATTTTAAGACTTTGTGGTGGAGATTTAGGATTTACATCAGCTTTAACATATGATTTTGAAGTGTTTTCAACAGCACAAGATAGGTGGTTGGAAATATCATCAGTCTCTAATTTTGAAACCTTTCAAGCCAATCGTTTAAAGTTAAGATTTAAAAATGCCGAAGGTAAAAATGAACTGGCTCACACATTAAACGGTAGTTCATTAGCATTGCCTAGAGTGTTGGCAGGTATTTTAGAAAATTACCAAACTAAAGATGGTATTGTTGTGCCTGATGTTTTACAACCATATACTGGTTTTAAAATTATTAATTAAAAGCAAAATATTTTGAAGTAAAAAACTCACTTTTATAGTGGGTTTTTTATTTTTTATCGATTAAATGCATGTTAAACATGTTGTTTAACGATTTTTTAGTAGGTTTTTTTGTCTTTCTACATTTATTTTAGAAGTTAGCTATACCAAATCTATCAACCTACTAACCATGAAAAATTTAAAGCGCATAATCATTTTAATAGCCTTAGTATTTTTTGCAGGAAAGGTGTTGTTTTCAGATTTTAAAATTGATAAATCAGAAAATAACGTAACGGCCTACGCAGAAAAATAAGCTTTATTATTTCTAAGATTTAAAATTTTTATAACTAAAATGTCCTGAATCTTAACAAACTGTTGTTTTTAAATTTAACGGTAGTTAATGGAACATTTATTTTTGGTTGGTTAGGATGCCCGAAATGTATTTTTCGGGCATTTTTGTTTTTAAAGGTCAAATAACATACAAACGTTAAGGTTTATAATAATATTTACAAGTACTAGCACACCATTTATTATATTTACATCATGAGATTGTTTTTGGTACTATTTTTAATGTTTTCGGCCAGCTTGTTTGCACAAGATGAAACCTTGGCTTTAAACTATTTTGAAAAAGGCAATTATGAAAAAGCCTTACATGAATACCAAAAGCTATATGCCCAAAGCACATCAAACATAAATTACATTTATAAAATTATTGAAACTCACCAGCAGTTAGAACAGTTTGATGCTGCTGAAGCTTTTTTACTAAAACTCATTACCAAAAAAAATTATCCTGCATTTTTGGTAGAATTAGGGTTTAATTTTCAGCTAAAAAACAATATAGATAAGGCCAACCAATATTACAAAGAAGCCCTAGATTTTATAAATGAAAGACCAAGCCATGTATACGCTGTGGCAAGAGCATTTCAAAATCATGCCTTATTAAATGAAGCCATTAACGCTTACGAAAAAGCTATGGCGCTTAACAGTAGTTATAATTTTAGTATACAATTAGCTCAGTTGTATGGAGAGCAAGGGCATATTGAAAAAATGTTTAATAGTTATTTAGATTTTACTCAAATAAACCCTGCCGCTTTACCCGATATAAAACGTAGAATAAATGAATTTTTAGGTGAAAGTGGCAATCATGAAAATAACATACTTTTTAAAAAAACATTGCTGAAAAAATTACAACAAGAGCCCAATGTACTTTGGAATCAGTTATTAAGTTGGTTGTTTATTCAGCAAAAAGATTTTAACAAGGCGTTTATACAAGAAAAAGCCATTTTTAATAGAAAACCCGAAAGTTTAGATAGAATTTTAGAACTCGCTTTAATTGCTGTAAATGATAACGATATAGAAATAGCCACACAAATACTTAATTACATAATAACCACCGCGCAAGATACAGACACAAAGCTTAATGCTCATTACACCTTATTACAGTTAGAAACCAAACAGAGTAATGCCAATAATTACAGCGCTATAAATGATAAATATTTAAAATTATTTGAAACGTTTGGTAAATTTTCACAAACCTTAAACTTACAAATTGCTTATGGCCATTTTTTAGCTTTTTATAAAAATGATACCAATGCTGCCATTAGTTTTTTAGAAGAAACATTAGAGTTGCCTATATCGCAAATACAAAAAGCAGAGGTAAAATTACAGTTAGGCGATATTTTAGTGTTACAAGAAAAGTTTAATCAAGCACTTATTTACTACACGCAAATACAACGCAATTTAAAAAATAGTACCATATCACAAGAGGCGCGTTTTAGGGTTGCAAAGGCTAGTTATTATAAAGGCGATTTCAAATGGGCAGAGTCTCAATTAAAAATTCTAAAATCATCAACATCGCAGCTTATAGCTAATGATGCGCTAGATTTAAAGTTGTTAATATCAGATAATAAATACGAAGATTCACTTCAAACAGCATTAAAACTGTATGCAAAGGCAGATTTGCTGGCCTTTCAAAATAAAAAAGATGAGGCAATAACCGTTTTAAACAAAATTTTAAACAACCATAAAACCGAGCCCATAATTGCTCAAACATTATTTAAACAAGGGCAATTATTTAAAGACAAAAACCAAATAGAAAAAGCGGTTGCAAATTTTGAAACTTTAATAAAAAATTACAGTGATGGTATTTTGGTTGACGATGCCTATTTTCACCTAGCTCAAATATATGAAAAGCAGCTAAACCAACCAGAAAAGGCAAAAACCCTGTATGAGCAAATTATATTTAATCATGCAGATAGTATTTACTTTGTTGAAGCCCGAAAACGGTATAGAACCTTACGTGGTGATGCCATAAATTAAAATACAAAACTCAAAAACCAAATTCCAAAAATCAATACCATACCTTTGTACCTCAATAAAGGTTGTTAAAACATAATGTTTTTTTTGATGCTTTTTAATAAGAATTTGAACTTTTTACAATTATGATAATTTATAACGTAACGGCAAATATAGATCCGTCTATTCATGACGAATGGTTAACATGGATAAAAGAACACATACCACAAGTATTAGCAACAGGTAAATTTGATAAAGCCACACTAACCCGTGTTTTAGTAGAAGAAGACATGGGAGGCATAACCTATTCTATACAATACAGAGCCTATTCGCGCGAAGCTTTAAATGATTATTACAAAGAAGATGCCCAAAGGTTAAGAGCCGATGGCTTAAAGCGCTTTGCCGATAAAATGCTGTCTTTTAGAACCGAGTTAGAAATGATAGACGAGTATTTTGTAAACATAACTCCTAATTAAATACCCCACGCCAATGACGGTAAAAGCAAAAAAACATTTAGGTCAGCACTTTTTAAAAGACGAAAATATTGCCAAAAAAATTGCCGATACACTAACCTTAAACGGTTATAAAAACGTATTAGAAATTGGTCCGGGCATGGGCGTACTTACCAAGTATTTATTACAAAAAGATGTTGAAACTTATGTTATTGAAATTGATACAGAATCAGTAGAATATTTGCAAGCTAACTACCTAAATTTAGCGCCAAGAATTATAGAAAAAGACTTTCTTAAATATGATTTAACAGAGGTTTTTAATAACCAACCTTATGCCATTACAGGAAATTTTCCGTATAATATTTCATCACAAATAGTGTTTAAAACTTTAGAAAAGCGTCATCAAATACCAGAGTTTACAGGCATGTTTCAAAAAGAAGTAGCACAACGTATTTGCTCAAAAGAAGGTAGTAAAGTTTATGGTATTCTTTCAGTTTTAACACAAGCATTTTACGATGCCGAGTATTTGTTTACGGTGCCGCCAACGGTGTTTAATCCGCCACCAAAAGTAGATTCGGGTGTTTTAAGGCTTATCCGAAAAAAAGAATTCACATTACCCTGTAATGAAGCCCTCTTTTTTAAAGTAGTTAAACAAGCATTTCAACAACGCCGAAAAACACTTCGTAACAGTTTAAAAACATTCAATTTATCTAATAATTTAAAAGCAAATAGTATCTTTGGCCAGCGGCCAGAGCAATTACCAGTACAAGCGTTTATAGAACTTACGCTGCTTATTGAAAAAGATCAAGTATAAATATCACGCTAAGTGATTTCTATTTTCATCAGAATTATATGCAAGAGGAAAAAGAAAACATACAATTTCAGCTAACCGATGAACTTTTAGAGAAGGTTGAGTTACTAATCGAAACTAAAAACGATAAAGAACTTAAAACCTTAATGGATGATTTCCATTATGCTGATATTGCCGAAATTCTAGATGAACTTAATTTAGAGCAGGCCATGTACGTCATTAAACTATTAGATTCTGAAACTACTTCAGATATTTTAATGGAACTTGATGAAGACAACCGTGAAAAGGTATTAAAAAACCTTTCGGCCAAAGAAATTGCTGAAGAAATTGAAGAGCTTGATACTGATGATGCTGCAGATATGATTGCAGAATTACCAGAAGAACGCCAAAAAGCAGTTATTGATCAAATTGAAGATGAAGACCACAGAGCCGAAATTACAGAACTTTTAGCTTATGATGAAGATGTTGCAGGTGGTTTAATGGCAAAAGAGCTTGTAAAAGTATATGAAACATGGACGGTTGCGGGCTGTTTACGCAGAATTCGTGGGCAAGCCAAAGATGTTAAACGTGTACATTCTATTTATGTGGTTGATAAACAAGAACGTTTAATAGGGCGTTTATCATTAAAAGATTTAATTACAGCAAAAAGCGAACAAAAAATAGCCGACATTTATATTTCTAGTGTAGATTATGTAAATGTAAATGAAGATGCTGAAGAAGTTGCCAAAATTATGGCAAAGTATGATTTAGAGGCAATTCCGGTAGTTGAAAGCGATGAAAACAAAGTACTTTTAGGCCGTATTACCATTGATGATATTGTTGATGTTTTAAAAGAAGAAGCTGATAAAGATTACCAATTGGCAGCAGGTATATCAAAAGACGTTGAGGCTGATGATAGTATCTGGCAACTAACACGTGCCCGCTTACCATGGTTAATTTTAGGTTTGTTTGGTGGTTTAGGAAGTGTGTTTATTATGGAAAGTTATGAAGAAGCCTTAAACAGTTATAAAGAACTCTTTTTCTTCACACCACTTATTGCGGCCATGGCGGGTAATGTTGGTGTACAATCTAGCGCTATTATTGTTCAGGGTTTAGCTAATGATATTGTAAAAGGCAGCCTATTAAGCAGGTTATTAAAAGAAGTTGGTTTAAGTCTTATAAACGGTGCTGTTTTAGGTATTTTGGTAATACTTTTTGGTTTTGTAATGGATATGCAATTTAATTTCAGTATGACTATTGCCATTTCTATGATGTCTGTAATTATTATTGCAGCTTTAATAGGTACTTTTGTACCCATTATTTTAGATAAACGCGGTATTGATCCGGCCATAGCAACAGGTCCTTTTATTACAACAAGTAACGATATTTTTGGTATTTTCCTGTTTTTCTACATAGCAAAACTTATTTTAGGGTTTTAAATTTTTAAGTATAAAACACTCTAAAAAACCATAAATTTATCTTATAATTTTAGTCATGAAAATTCTTCATTTAGATACTAATCATCCGCTATTAATCAGTCAATTACAAAGCTTAGGGTTTGCAAATCATGAAGATTATACAGCTTCAAAATCTGAAATTGAAAGTAAAATATCAGCTTATGATGGTTTAATTATTAGAAGCAGATTTACAATAGATAAACAATTTTTAGATGCAGCCACAAACCTTAAGTTTATTGGTAGAGTTGGTGCCGGTTTAGAAAATATAGATTGTGAGTATGCCGAAAAAAAAGGCGTGTACCTAATTTCTGCACCCGAAGGCAATAGAAATGCTGTTGGCGAGCATGCCTTAGGTATGCTATTATCATTATTTAATAAGTTAAATAAAGCCGATTTAGAAGTTAGATCTGGCAAATGGCTTCGTGAAGAAAACCGAGGTATTGAGTTAGACGGAAAAACCGTTGGCCTTATTGGTTACGGTAATATGGGTAAAGCCTTTGCAAAAAAGTTAAAAGGTTTTGATGTTGAGGTTTTATGCTACGATATTAAAGATAATATAGCCGATGAAAACGCAAAACAAGTAAGTTTACAAGAACTTCAAGAAAAAGTTGATGTTTTAAGTTTACATACGCCACAAACACCACTAACGTTAAACATGGTTAATACCAATTTTATTAATGCCTTTAAAAAACCATTTTGGTTAATTAATACAGCACGTGGTAAAAGCGTAGTTACAAATAATTTGGTTTCGGCATTAAAAACAGGTAAAATTTTAGGCGCAGGTTTAGATGTTTTAGAGTATGAAAAAGCATCTTTTGAAAGTTTATTTTCTTCTGAAATGCCTGAAGCGTTTCAATATTTAATTCAAGCTAAAAACGTATTGTTATCGCCACATGTAGCAGGATGGACGGTTGAAAGTAATGAGAAACTTGCCCAAACTATTGTAGATAAAATTAAAGCGCGTTTTACCTTTTAGTAAACCTTAAGGAGTATAGCTTGCATAGGTTTGTTGTAAAAGCGCATAAATAATTTATTAACTTTAACAGCAACCCATTTTCTGCTTTTATGCCTACTTCAAAAAATATAATTATGAAACTAGGTGCATTTTCTGTGAGTTTAAATGTTAAAGACATTCAAAAGTCAAAAAACTTTTATGAGCATTTGGGGTTTACCGTTTTTGCTGGTGCTGTTTCAAATAATTACCTAATCATGAAAAATGGCAATGCGCTGGTAGGCCTTTTTCAGGGTATGTTTGAAAATAATATTTTAACTTTTAATCCAGGTTGGGATGAAAATGCTAATACGTTAAAAGATTTTACTGATGTAAGAAACATTCAAAAGCATTTAAAAAATAATGGCATAGCATTTATAAATGAAGCTGATGAAACTACAAAAGGTCCAGCAAGTGCTGTTTTAATTGATCCTGATGGAAACACAATTTTGCTAGATCAGCACGTTTAAAAGTTTTTAAAATGCAATATAACGCCAACACACCCGAAGACTACATAAACCAAGTGCCTAAAGAACGTCAGGCTGCTTTAAAAAAGTTACGGCAAGTAATTAATGATAATTTGCCAGAAGGTTTTAAAGAAGGTATGCAATATAAAATGATAGGGTATTTTGTGCCACACACAATATATCCAAATGGTTACCATTGTAACCCTAAAGAACCCTTACCTTTTATGAGTTTTGCTTCACAAAAACATACTATTAACCTTTATCATAGCGGTATTTATGCAAAAAAAGAATTATATAATTGGTTTGTTGCAGAATACGCCAAACACAGTAAACACAAGTTAGATATTGGTAAAAGTTGCATCCGTTTTAAATATATTGATGATATTCCGTTTGAATTAATTGCGGCATTAACTAAAAAAATAACCTGTAAGGAGTGGATTGAAATTTATGAGTCTGCAATAAAAAAATAAACATATATAGAAAAACAATAACTTTAATAGTTAAAATTAATTAATGAAATTTGTTTACAGTTTATAAAAACTATGGTAATACATTTCAACTACATATTTTAGTATGCTAGATATTCTTCAGCAGTATAATTTATCGGTTTATAAGTGGTTAGCAATTGGTCTTGCTGCCTTTGTTTTAGGTGCTTCAAAATCTGGTATAAAAGGCATTGGTATAGTAATAGTTATAATGTTGGCATTTGTTTTTGGCGAAAAAGCTTCAACTGGCGTATTATTACCAATGTTAATAAGTGCAGATGTTTTAGCAGTAAGTTATTACAACCGCCATACCCAATGGAAATTTATAAAAATGCTCTTACCTTCAATGATTTTAGGTGTTTTAGTAGGCGTTTGGGTAGGTGATACTATTTCTGAAATTGTTTTTAAACGCATAATGGCACTTATAATTATAGGTTCTATTGGAATTATGCTGTTTTTAGAACACCGAAAAAGTAATAGCATGCCAAATAATAAAGTATTTTCATATGCAATGGGTTTTATGGCTGGGTTTACAACCATGATAGGTAATTTGGCTGGCCCCATTTCAAATATTTATTTTTTAGCTATGCGTTTGCCAAAAAATGAATTTATTGGTACAGCTGCATGGTTATTTTTTATTATAAATGTGTTTAAACTACCGTTTCACTTTTTTGTATGGAAAACCGTATCTGTACAAACACTTACTTTAAACGCATGCTTATTTCCGGCTGTAGTTATTGGTTTCTTTTTGGGTGTAAAATTGGTAAAGCTTATATCAAACACAAACTACAGGCGTTTTATAATTGTTATAACTACTATTGGTGGCCTTGTTATGTTATTTAGTTAATAAACAATAACCTAGTAAATAGTTATGTTAAAAAAATAAAAGACGTATGATGCCAAATAAATTTTTAATTTATAAATTTATACTCTAACCATTTAAACAAATTTATATCATGTCTGATGAAAAGAATTTAAGCGATGACCTAAACGATATGTTAGGCGATGCTAAAGAAGGCGTAAAAAAAGCAGCAGATAAAGCTGAAGATTTTGCTGATGACGCCAAAGAAACAGCTAAAGAATTTACAAATGATGCCAAAGAAGTATTAAGTGATGGTAAAAATGTAGCAATAATTGCACATATTACTTTAATAGGATGGATTATTGCTTTAGTAATGAATAATGGTAATAAAACTGAATTTGCTTCATTCTACATTAGGCAAATGTTAGGGCTTATAATATGCTCATTTGTATTATGGTTTGTGCCTGTAGTTGGCTGGATTTTAAATCTTGTACTTATTGTTTTCTGGATTATGAGTTTAGTAGGTGCATTAGGTGGAGAAAAGAAAGAAACACCAGTTATTGGAAAGTTTTTTCAAGATTGGTTTAAGTCTCTATAAAAACAAAAAAGTCAAAATTTTATAATTTTGGCTTTTTTATTAATCTCTATTATCGTAATATTGCAATATATAATTTATATGAGTTATGGGCATTACAAAATCGCAAATATTCACAAAGCAGCAAAATGATTTAGCACAGTTTTTTAAAGTGTTAGGGCATCCTGCACGTGTGGCAATTCTTCAATATATAAGTGAGCAAAACAGTTGTATTTGTAATGATTTGGTTGAAGAAATTGGATTGGCACAAGCTACCATTTCACAACATTTAAAAGAATTAAAAAGTATAGGCTTGCTTAAAGGTGAAATTGAAGGAAAAAGTATGTGTTATTGTATAAATATTGACCGTTGGAATGATATTCAAAATCATTTAAACTCATTTTTTAATAATACAAAACAAAATTGTTGTTAAAACATATATTATGAAAACACAAGAATTATTAAACATTTTAGAGCAAAACCAAGACAAAGCATTACTTTTTGAATATGCACCAAACATGTTGGTAGGCACCAATTATCATATAACCGAAGTTAAACACATAACCGTAGATTCTGTTGATTGTGGCGCTCAAACTGATAGTTGGAAAGAAACAATTATACAACTTTGGGAAAGCCCAACAGAATTGGGTAAACCTAATTACATGAGTGTTTTAAAAGCCCAAGGCATACTTAAAAAAGTAGGTAAAATAAAACCTTACAACTTAAATGCTGAGGTTAAATTTGAATACGGAAATGCAGCATTTCACACTGCACAACTTTTTGTTAACGATTTTGAAATTAAAAACAACAACCTAATTTTTAAGTTAGCTGTAGAAAAAACAGATTGCAAAGCCAAAGGTATTTGTGGTGTTCCAGAAAACATAGTTTTAACTAATGAAACCGATGCAGCCAATACTAACGAGCCTTGTTGCTCGCCAGACGGTAATTGTTGTTAATTAACACATTTATCATTTTTGTACTAGCTAGAATTTAAAAATAAAACCCGAATATGAGTAATACATTATTTGAAACCATAAATAAAACTATAAACGCTTTAAACGTAAACACAATTAGTGAAGAAAGAAAAGCTGTTTTAACCCCATTAATTAATTACGTAAAAGAAAAAATAGAAGCAAACCAACCTATTAGGTTAAATTTTATATGTACACACAACTCACGCCGAAGCCATTTATCGCAAATTTGGGCACAAACAATGGCAGCGCATTTTAATATTAATAATGTAAACTGTTATTCTGGCGGTACAGAAGCAACAGCAATGTTTCCTAAAGTAGGCGAAACGCTGCAAAACCAAGGTTTTAAAATAAATCAATTATCTGAAGGTTCAAACCCCGTTTATAGCGTGAAATTTTCAGAAAATGCACCAGCAGTAATTGCATTTTCTAAGCGTTATGAAAATGCGTTTAACCCATCATCAAACTTTGCAGCCATTATGACTTGTTCATCGGCAGACCAAGGTTGCCCTATGGTTTTAGGCTGCGATAAACGTGTGGCGGTTACCTACGAAGACCCAAAACAGTCTGACGGTACACCGCAACAAACCGAAACTTACTTTAATAGAAGTTTAGAAATTGCTACAGAAATGAAATATGTGTTTGGGAGTTTACTGTAAAGATTAATTTTTTTTAAGCCCTTGTATTTTATCGTTTATTTTAGTTACTGTAAATGTGCAAATTACAATAAAAATAAACATAGCAATAACAAAATCTGTTAGGCTTTCATCTTTCATGTCACTTAAAAAAGTGTATAAAATAATACCAGTAGCAATGGCTATGTATAAAATAATTTCTGGGGTTAAAATTCTGAATAACTTCATAGTTTATTAGGGATGTTTAGTTGCTTTTTATTAATCTTTTCATAACAAAAACAAAGCGTTTTATTAAAATAACGCCTTTATTTTGCATTTATTTTTTCTGCATAATAAAGCAATTTTCGTACCAAAACGTATAGAAAATTATTATATTATTAATTTTAAGAAAAGATTAACGGTAATTTTTACAGGTTAAAGTGTTAAAATGAAATAAAAATGAAGTGTTTTTACCTATGTTTTAGGCGTTATTTTTCAATAAACTTACGCTCTAATTCTGCTTGAAATTCTTCCATTACGGGGCGTACAGTACTTTCGGGTAAATCGGCTATTTTAATGTACATTAAACCATCAACAGCATTGTTAAATAGTGGGTCTACATTAAAAGCAACTAAACGTGCATTTTGTTTTATATACTTTTTAAGTAAAACAGGTAGTCTTAATGCACCAGGTTCTATTTCATCAATAATTTTATCAAATTTATTGAGGTCTGCTTCAGTTTCATCAAAAACAAAATCTTTATCGGCATCTTTTAATTTTACTTTAAATTCTTTTTTAGGGCGTACGTATTGTGCTAAATACGGGTCGTAGTAATGTGATTTCATAAACTCAATCATTAATGATTTTGAGAAGTTTGAAAACTGATTACTAATACTAACACCACCAATTAAGTAATTGTGTTCTGGGTAACGCAGGGTGGTATGTACAATACCTTTCCAAAGTAAAAATAAAGGCATTGGTTTTTGCTGATAAGCTTTTATTATAAAGGCACGCCCCATTTCTATAGATTCGCTCATCATTTTATAAAGTTCGGGCTCAAACCTAAATAAATCTTGTAAATAAAAGCCGTCAATACCATATTTTGCAAATATTTTTGAACCTAAGCCCATGCGGTAAGCACCTGCAATAAGTTTACTTTCATTATCCCATAAAAACATGTGGTGATAATAGGTATCAAAGGTGTCTAAATCTATAGCTTCATTGGTGCCTTCGCCTACTTCTCTAAAGGTTATTTCACGTAGGCGACCAATTTCTCTTAAAATGTTTGGTATTTTATCGGCGGCAGCCAAAAACACTTCGTAATTTTTACTTTCTAATAAGCGCGCATCGGCTTTTCGTAATGCGTCAACTTCGGCATCCATAACATCAGTATCAATTGGTGTTACAATGCGTTTTGGAGGTTTAACGGTTTTAAGCGTTGTTGGTATTTTATCTAATATTTTAGGTTTATCTTCAAAAGCATTAGAAAGCATATAGGTTTTTTTTCTAATAAATTCTGAAAATTCTTCTAATGTTTTATGCTCTTTTTGGTCGTTTACTAAAATAGGTTTGCCTATGCGTACCTTAATGGTTCTACGTTTTTGAGTTAGTAATTCTGAAGGTAGTTTAGCAGTGCGAAACGTATCACTAATTTTTGAAAGTTTATAAAATAACTTGCTGTTTTTAGCATGAAAATAAATAGGAACAATAGGAACTTCGGCTTTTTTAACCAATTTCATAGCGGCTTCTTCCCAAGGTTTATCTACTACTAATTTGCCATCTCTGTAGGTTGATACTTCACCTGCAGGAAAAATACCTAACGGATGCCCTTCGCGAAGGTGTAAAATAGCATTTTTAAAACCTGCAATACTTGAAGCTGCATCTTTTCTGTCTTCAAAAGGATTAACAGGCATTATGTAAGGCTTTAAAGGGGCAATTCGGTGTAATAAAAAGTTGGCTATTATTTTAAAATCTTTACGCTGTTCTAGCATTAGTTTTAAAAGTAAAATACCATCAATACCACCAAGCGGATGATTTGATACCGTTATGTAAGCGCCATCTTTAGGGAGGCGTTTAAGGTCTTCTTCAGGAATTTCAAATTTTATACTAAAATCTGATAAAATACCATTTAAAAAATCAAGGTCGTTTAAATGTTTGTTACGATTATAAATGCGGTTAAGTGTTGAAATTTTTAACACCTTCATTAAAAGCCAACCTATAAAAGTACCAATAAAACCGTATTTGCTTAATTGTATGGCTTTTGCAACTTCTTTGGCAGATACTAATCCTTGATCTTCTTGTTTAGTCATAACTGTAAAAGTACTAAATTTTCTATCTGATGCTTTAAAAAAATAATTATTTAGTAACTATTTGAACGGTTTCTTGTGTTAACTGTTTAAGTAAAACGGTTTTATCTGTTTCTAATTGTTTAATGGCATTTTGGTTGTAGTGCCTAATGGTGTATAATGATACATTTTTATGGCAAGTTACACTAAATTTTGCCTTAAGTTGCTGCAGTAAATTATCTAAATTATTATACATATTGTTAATGCATACTGAAAAACTAATGGCAGAATTTTGAATAACATCTACTTTCATTTTATGTTGATGAAGTAGCGCAAAAATTTCGCTTATGTTTTCTTCAACAACATACGAAAAATCTAAAGTAGACAATGAAATTAATACCAAGTTTTTTTTAGCAATAAAACAAGGAATTAAAGGTGTTATACCTACACCTTTGCTAACTGAAGTACCAGCAAGTGTAGGATTTAAAAACGATTTTACGTATAGTGTAATTTCCTTTTTTTGTAATGGTTGTAATGTTTTGGGGTGAATAACAGAGGCACCATAAAAAGCAAGTTCAATAGCCTCAGTATACGATATTTTATGAAGTAGCTGTGTGTTTTCAAAATACCGCGGATCTGCATTTAAAACACCAGGTACATCTTTCCAAATAGTTACACTTTGTGCATTTAAGCAATAAGCAAAAATAGCTGCTGTATAATCACTACCTTCTCGCCCAAGTGTGGTGGTAAAGTTATTGGCATCACTACCTAAAAAGCCTTGGGTTACATTTAAAATGTTTGTGTTTAAATTACCAGAAATGGCTGTTTGTGTGGCTTGCCAGTTAACATTGGCGCTACGGTAATAATCATCGGTTTTTATGAAATTTCGGGCATCAATCCAATTGTTTTTTATGCCAATGGTGTTTAAATAGTGGCTTATAATGGTGGTTGAAACAAGCTCGCCGTAGCATACAACTTGGTCATATACAAAACTATAGTTTGGTGATTTATTTGTTTTTAAAAATGCATTAAGCTCATTAAACAATAGTTTAACTTGTGTAAAAACAGGATGATTTTCGTTTTCAAACAAATCAAACAAAATATCATTATGAAATTTAATAATATCTTGTACGGTGCTTTGTAGCGCGCTTTTATTATTAAAATAATTGGTAATAACAACCTCTAAGGCATTGGTAACTTTACCCATGGCAGATATTACTATTAAAGTGTTTTTGTAGCCAACGGTTTTTAAAACGCTGGCTAAATTTTTAACACTTTTTGCATCTTTAACTGATGCACCACCAAACTTAAATATTTGCATGTTAAAGTTTTGCTATATAGTTTTTTATGCTTTCTTGGTTCATTTGTACCACATCCCAATCGCGCATTACGTTAGCACCTTTACTTTGGTAAAATTTTATGGCAGGCTCATTCCAATCTAGCACTTCCCAGTTTATACGTTTTACGCCCAAGCTATGCCCGTATTTAACTACTTCATCAAGCAGTTTGGTGCCAATGCCAGCACCACGGTATTTATTGCTTACAATTAAATCTTCTAAATGAATTATTTTTCCTTTCCAAGTAGAGTACCGGTTATACACAAGAGCAATACCTTCAACGTTCTTATCAACTTCGGCAACAAAGCATGTAAAAGCCGGTTGTTTGCCAAAGCCATCATTAATTAAATCTTCAACAGTAACTTCAACAGCATCGGGTTCTTTTTCAAATTCGGCCAGTTCATTTATTAAAGATAAAACTGCTGGCATATCATGTTGCGTTGCTTTTCTAATATTAAATTGCATAGTAAATTTTATATTTTCAAATATAAGTTAAAGAAAAATAAAGTTTTTGTTATTCTGCAACGAAAACGTTGTAGTTAATAGAAATTTAATTGATATTTGTAAAGAATTTAATACTAAATATTTATGACCCACCAAAAACAAACACTAGGTGAATTTATTATTAAGAATCAAGCATCTTTTAAATATTCTTCGGGTGAATTGTCTAGTTTACTAAACTCAATAAGGCTTGCAGCTAAAGTAGTTAATCATGAAGTTAATAAAGCTGGTTTAGTTGATATTTTGGGCGCCGTTGGAGATACCAATATTCAAGGTGAAGACCAACAAAAACTTGATGTTTATGCTAATACTAAATTTATACAAACGCTTACAAAACGTAATATTGTTTGTGGTATTGCAAGTGAAGAAGAAGACGATTTTATTACAATTAACAGCCAAGATAAAAACCACGGGAATAAGTATGTAGTATTAATTGATCCGTTAGATGGTTCATCAAACATTGATGTAAATGTATCGGTAGGAACTATTTTTTCAATTTACAGGCGTATTACACCTATTGGAACACCTGTACAATTAGAAGATTTTTTGCAAAAAGGTAGTGAGCAAGTTGCCGCCGGTTATGTAGTTTACGGTACATCTACCATGTTAGTGTATACCACCGGCGATGGTGTAAACGGTTTTACATTAAACCCAGCAATTGGTTCTTTTTACTTATCGCACCCTTGTATGGAATTTCCTGAAGATGGTAATATTTACTCGGTTAATGAGGGTAACTATGTGCATTTTCCGCAGGGTATAAAAAACTACATAAAATACTGTCAGGAAGAGGTTGATGATAGGCCTTACACATCAAGATACATTGGTTCTTTAGTGTCTGATTTTCATAGAAACATGATAAAAGGAGGTATTTATTTGTATCCACAAAGCTCAAAAAATCCAAACGGAAAATTAAGGTTGCTTTATGAGTGTAATCCTATGGCATTTTTAGCAGAACAGGCTAACGGAAAAGCTAGTGATGGTTTTACTAGAATTATGGATATTGAACCTACAGAACTACACCAGCGTGTACCGTTTATTTGTGGTAGCAAAAATATGGTAGATAAAGCCGAAGCATTTATGCTTAAAGCCAAAAAACAACATTAGTTTATTTGTAATAAATACGCTTTTTTAAGTGTTTTATGGCGTGTTTTAGGGTTTAAAAAATCAAATTTTAATTTGGTAACACGGTAATGCTTAAACTCATGTTTTTTGCTAAAATTTACCTGTGTTTTCAGTGTGTCTAGTTGTTGTTTATAGGCAAATAACCAAGTGCCTTTTTCTAGTGTGTTTAATTTATTAGCTGAAATTCTTTGAAGATTTTTTTGCGCATAAAACTCTAAAGACCAACTTTGTTTTCCTTTTAAAATATAAACATTATTACTATTTATGTTTTCTAAAGTTATAATTTTTGAAGCATTATTGCCCGCTTGATAGTTTAATAAATTAGGATAAAATTGATAGTTTAAGCAATAGTTAATAAGTACCATAAATAAAACCGATACAATTATTAGCTTTTTATGCGTAGCATAGTTTTTTTTAAAAAAATATATGGTAATAATAACAAAAGCTAAAAGCCCTATTATAAAAACCTTATTTGAAATATTAAAAGCCCAAATACTTAAAAAAACTACAAAAACACTACCTAAACCAAGAGTTAAGTATTGTGTTTTTAAAAATATGCTTAAGGCTTTTGTTTTATTATTTTCTTTTAAAAAAAGTATGTAACCTGCTACTAAAACTGCTGCAACAGGAAATATACTGTTTAAATAGTGTGGTAATTTAAATTTTGAAAAACTCATAACAATTAGAGCTGTTAATACACCAACAGATGTTAAAGTTTCCTGCATGTTTACATACTTAAATTTAGCGTTTATGTGTTGTTTTATTCTAGTAAAAAGTGCTGCATAAAAAAGTAAACTCCAAGGTAAAAATGCCCACAAAATAGTGTGAAAAAAGAATAAATAATCGGGGCTTGTGGGTTTAAAACCATGTGATGTTAAACGGTTAAAACTTTGATCCCACAAAATGAATTTAACACCAGAAACATTTTTTTGTCCGTTAAATACCTTTTCGGGGTGTAAATCAAATTGATAATAATACGCGTATAAAACAGGACTAATACTTAATACAAAAACCAATAGCCCAATGATAGATTTCCAATTAAAAACCAAAACAAGCTTACGTTTATATAAAACATAACTTAAAGTGCAAACCCCTAAAATAAACACCCCTAATAGCCCTTTGGTTGAAAATGCTAAAGCAGCAAAAAAAGCACCAAAAATTAAGTGTTTAAGTTTTTCATGGTTAATATAGCATACTAGTTGCCATAAGCTTAAAATTACAGCGCCTGTTAAAACAGCATCAGTTCTAACATCATGGTTTGCCAAAAATATAGCTTGAGCAGATAGAAAAATTAAAGCAGCAAAGTGTCCGCTTTCTTTTCTATATAACTCATTAGCCAATTTATAACATGCGTACGCACCGCTAAATGTAAAAACCAACGCAGGAATTCTGTATGCCCAATGATAAACCCCAAAAATTTTAAATGCTAAAGCTGATAGCCAAAAATGTAAGTGTGGTTTATCTAAATAAGGGTTTTCGCCTCTGTAAATATTTAAAAAATCGTTTTCAAGGTACATGCGCATAGCCATGGTAGCATGTTGTGCAGAGTCGTTTTCCATTAGTGGAATAAACAAGCCTATTACATAAACTATTAGTAAAAGAATATATAAAAAACTATATTCTTGTTTTTTAAATACAGATACCATTTTTAGCATTGGTTTAATGGTGCAATTTATAAAGATGGAATAGTTTATTTATAGGTTCATACTGAAATTAACTATTTAATAATTTTAGTTTTAAGCCTGTGGTATCAAATAAAAAAAAGCGAACTTAAAAAAGTTCGCTTACCACTAACTATCTTAATTTACAAGCAATTTAAAATAGCAATTTACATGTGTTTTTACCAGGTTATAGTACCATTCATAGTTAAAATTTTACCCGAAGTTGTGTTTATAACTGTGGTGTTATTAAAAACCACTTCTTTTTTTGTTTTATCAACACTAAAACCGCTACCACAATCGGTATCATAAGCTGAGGTTGTTGGTGGTGTTGAGCAAACATACCTGTATTCTGTACTGTTTTTAACTATTACCATAGATATAACTTTATTAACAGCAGCATTATCTTCAGTATTAAATTGCGTAGCAACTATTACAAAGCCGTTGGTAGCACCGTTATTTGAGTTTACTTCATTACCATTAATAGTAGTGTTTTCATCTAAAAGGGTAACAGATTTTGTAGTGCCTGTAGAAGTTAAACCATCTAAATTAATGTTTCCAACGGTTAATGATGTGCCAACCATAGCTGTATCATCACCAGACAGCTGTATTGTACCCAAAACGTTGGTTTTTAATGTATCACTATCATCACTGCTAGAACAGCTTAAATAGCATAATGAAAATATTGTAAGAACTAAAAATTGTATTTTTTTCATTGTTGGGTGTGTTTTAAAATAATCGTTTTATTTTTTTATTATTTTGAATGAAGCGTTGCCCACGTTAGTTTGTAAATTTAAAATATACATGCCGCTTTTTAATTGATGTAACTCTAGTGTTTTTGTGTTTTTAATTGTTGAAAACACAGTTTTGCCAAGGGTATTGTAAATTTTAATAGCTTTAATATTTGTGTTTGAAGGAACGTTAATATTAACATGATTTTTGAATGGCGAAGGATATAAACTAATATTTTTTAGTAAGCTAGTTTCTGTACTTAATGAGTTATCAATGTTAAAAAGTGCAGTATCATAAATAGACCAGTCACCGTTAGTATCTTGAACCCTAACATAAAAAACATGTTCACCTTCAGCTAAACCTGTGGTGTTAATATTTAGTGCTTGCGTATTTTGTGAGGCATCACCAAAGGCTACTTGTGTTCCATTGCCCACTCCAGGGTCAGTATCTATAAAGTACTCAGCATTTGTAACTTGGTGTAATGAAAAGTCAAATTCTTTAATGTAAATAATTTGTCTGTCATATAAACTCCAAGTTCCATTGGTGTCTTGGGTTCTCAAATAAAAACTATGAAACCCTTCGGGTAAACTTCCAGTTGGTATGTTGAAAACCTGATTTAAAACACCAGAATTACTGTCAACAGATAGTACTGTTCCATTTCCAACACCAGGGTCTGTATTAAAAAAATATTCAGCAGCGGCTATATTTCCGGTAATTACATTTTTTAAGTAAAAAAGTTGTTTGTCATACATACTCCAACTACCACTACTTAGTTGGGTTCTAACATATAAACTATGAAACCCTTCGGGTAAAGTATTTGTAGGTATTGAAAACGTTTGAGTTAATGTACCGGTATTAGCATTAACCGAAAGAGCATTGCCATTACCAATACCAGGGTCTGTATTAAAAAAATACTCTGCGTTTGATATGTTTTGGCCAATAGCAATACTACTAAAAAACACCAAAATGCACAGTAATATATACTTTTTCATGTTAATTGGTGTTTGTGGTTATAGTAACGCTTAGGTTGGCTCCAGGGGAAACTCTATCTGTAATATCAGTAATTTTTACTGTTGGAATACCATTTGTATATCCAAAATTATTAAATGCATTTGAACCGTCATAAAGGCCCATATCTACACCACTGGCACCAGAACCTATAGCTGGAGAACCTGCTTGTAAATGATAATCATCTGTTTCAGCATTAAAAGTGCTACCAGTTGCACTTACAAAGTTTGGATTTTGATTGTTTAAATTATTACTTCCAGATAAGTTACTGTAGTTACCACTACCTAAATTATAGGTTAGGCAATTTTCAAAGTTAACACCCGTAGAGTTTATGTTTAATGTTGTACTAGATGATTCTATAAATATACAATTTTGAACATCTAAATTTCCTGTAGCGTTATTTACATTAATTGGGGCTGAAGCATCTATAAATATGTTGTTTTTTATAGTTACAGATTCGTGGTAATAAATGTAAATATTGTCTGTAATAACATTATTACTAATAGTTGTATTTGTGTAGTTTGAATACGTTACAGAGTTGCTAGCTATTCTATAAAGAATATTACCTCTAATAATCATATTGGTTACACCAGCATTGTTGTTATTAGACCAAAAAGTACCTTCAATATAATTGTTTTCAATAATTAAATTTGTTATTGCTGTGGTAGGGTTTAAGGCGTTAATATCATTTGTAATATTAAAGCCTGTTATTGTAACATTTGATGCGTTATTAAGTAAATCAATTTCATTTATCATTGATTTTTTATCAGCATCACTATGCGAAAAACCAATGAGCGTTAATGGTTTATCAATATCAATATCTCCATAATTTATTTCAGAGGCGTGTACATATATAATGTCTCCGTTACTTGCGGCGCTAATAGCACTTTGTAAATCACTGTATTGGGCGTTTGCTCCAACTGAATTGTCAACAGTTAATGTGTTTTGGGCTTTTAGCAAAAAAATGCATAGCAAAGCCATAATCAAAAGCGTGTTTTTTGATGTCATTGTGTTTTTGTTTAAAAGGATTAATTAATAGCTAAATTTTATAGTTTGAATAACTTTTTTAAGTCCTTCTTAGGTTTTGCAGTAGTTGGTTTTTTAGGTTGGCTTCCAGAAGTATTTACAGCAGGAATTTGTTTTTGATTATTGGCATTAGCAGCATTATCAACAGTTGGTTGAGATGTGGTATTGCCTTTAATACCGGCTTTTCGTTTTACTAAAGCAGCTAAAATTTTGGTGTCTTGGTAGTAATAATAACCGTAACTGTAACCGTTGTTGTAAACGTTATTATAAATTTCAATAGCTTCAGGGTAGCGCTTTTGCTCTTCTAATATCCAACCTAAAAGTGTTTGTTCTTTTTTTAAGTATGCAGCGTTGTAACCTGTTTTATGAAGTTTTAAACTTTCTCTAATATCTGCTTCAGCTAATTTTAATTCACCTAAATAAAAATAGGTTTCAGCTCGCCTGTAATACGAAGTGGAATTAGGAGTCATTGCAACTTGTTGATTTAATCGTTCTAAGTGCGAACGAGATACTCTAGATTTTGCAGACATGAGTTTGCGTTGTCTTTCTTCTTCAAGAATTTGATAATACATATCGCAACTACTAACAAGCTCATAGAAAAATTTAAACTTAAGTTCTTTTCTTAATTCTTGCCCTTTTTTGTACTTAAGTTGTTGGTTTTCTTCGTTAATGCTGGCATCAATGGCGCTAGCGTGGTTTGGTAATGCTTTATTAAAACATTGCTCATAAGCGCTTCTGCTATTTCTAAGTTCGTTTATTTTATTTTCAAAACAGTTACAAATATCGTTTTTAAACTGGTCTTTGTAGTTTTGAGCATTAACTTTATTTAGTATTAAAGTTAATAATATGGCAGCTATTGTTACATGTAATTTATTCTTCATCTTCTTCGGTTTTAGTGCCAGCAGCGTAACCTTTTACAGTTTTTAAGCAATATTTTAATGCCTTTTTAGATTTGTTAAGGTTTGCAGTGGCTTTTAGTTTTTTTAGGTAAGCACCATCATCGGTTAAGTCTTCAAACAAATCTGGAAGTACTTCTAGTAAGCTATCAATGTTTTTTTCGGCTCTTGTAACTACTTCGGCTTCAAGTTCTGAAGGTATTTCTACACCAGCAGTAGTTAAACTATCATAAACATAAATTTTGTTATATAAGTCAAATGATTGTGTTACAAAATGATCAACAGTTTTTATGTTTGATATACGTTTAGGTTCTGACAATCGTTTTGGTTGAGAAAAGCCAATAGCTACGTTAAAAAGTAAAATAGCTAGCATACCCATAAGGGTATTTGTGTGAGATAAAGATTTCATTACGGTTAGGATTAATTAATAGCATTATGAAAATAAAACAGTAGCTATTAATAGTATACTTAAATTTATTATTTGACTACTTTTAGTTATTATTTGTAAGTTTTTTTATTGGCTGTTAACAGTGTATTCTTTCTATTGTTTATATATTTGACTCAACAACAATATTTTAACCCTTTTATGTTTAAAAAAATAAGCTACTTGTGTTTTTTATTTAGTGCTGTTTTGGTAGCTCAACAAAGAGAAATAGATTCTTTAGAGAACCAATTGGTAAACACTAAGTTGGCAGATTCTACACGACTGAATTTGTTAACAGATTTAGGGTATTACTACTATTCAATAAATGCTAAAAAAGGTTTAAAAGTTTTAGACGAGGCCATTACCATTGCCAAAAATTTAAAAAATGCCGATAAAGAGGCTAGGGCATACCAATATAAAGGGCATAATTACTCAACAATTGGTAATGATTCTATGGCACTAGTAATGTATGATAAAGCAGGTGAAATTTATAAAAGTGCCAATAATTATAATAAACAAGCAAGACTTATTTATAACAAAGGACTCATTTATTTTAATAAAAGTAATTATGTAAAAGCTAATAAATGTAATATTGAAGCTTTTGAAGCTTTTAAAAAAGCAAATGATAGTGTGTTAATGGCAAAAATGCTTAATAGTATGGGTATAAACTATATGTATTTGTCTGATTATCCTTCGTCTTTATCAAAGTATTTAGAAGCGCTCAGCATATATAAAAATTTAAAAGACACCCTTAGTTTAGATTATGCCAACGCTAGCCAAAATCTTGCAATACTGTACACTAAGTTAAAAACATATAATAAGGCATTAGTATACCATGAAAAAGCTTCAAAAATTTACCAAACTTTAAATTATAAATACGGTTTAGCTAATAGTTACAATAATATTGGAAATATTTATGACTACTTAAAACAGCAACAAAAAGCCATTGATAATTACCAAAAATCATATGGTATAATGCAAAAAAGTGATAATAAATTAGGTATGGCCAATGCCTTAACCAATATAGGTATTGTAAATGTTGGCTTAAAAAATTATAACAAAGCACTTACTAATTTTAATGAAGCTAAAGCGCTATATGAAACTATTGGTAACACCAATAACTTAGCTATAGTTTATGAGTATATGGGCGAGAGCTATTTAAATACAAATGGCTTGCTTAAAGCTAAAAATCATTATCAACAGGCTTATAATTTAGCTAAAAAAGCACAAAGTTTATCGTTGCAAGTATCAGCGCTAGAAGCCTTAGCAACAGTAAACAAGCAATTAAAAAACTATAAAAAGGCCTATAATTATATTAATGAAGCTGTAAAATTAAAAGATAGTTTTAATTCTATTGAAAAGAAAGAAGAATTAGTAAGGCTTGAAGAAAAATACAAATACCAAAATGAAAAAAATATTCTAGAAAACAATCATAAACAAGAGCAGTTGCTTTTTGCTAATGAGTTAAAGAGACAAAAGTTTATAAAAACAACATACTTAGCAGGCGGAGGCATTATTTTGTGTTTCATAGTTGGGTTAATGGTTTTTTATAAGAAAAAACGTGATGCCGATTTTAACACCAAAGTGGCTACAACCGAGTTAAAAGCACTAAGAGCACAAATGAATCCGCATTTTATATTCAATACACTAAACGCTATAAATAACTACGTTGTAAGTAATAAGGTTGATGATGCATCAAATTACCTTACCAAATTTTCTAAATTAATGCGTCAAACATTAGAGGTGTCTATGTATGAAAACATTACTATTGAAGAGGATGTAAAACTATTAGAGAGTTATTTAGATATTGAAAAAAAGCGTATTCCAAACGGATTTATTTATGAAATTATAATTGATGATAGTATTGATAAAAGCAACGTTTTAGTGCCATCAATGATTATGCAACCGTTTGTTGAAAACAGTATTTGGCACGGTATATCAAAACTCAATGGTTCTGGTGTAATTACCATTCAAATTAAAAAAATAAACAATAAACAGTTGTGTTATAGTGTAGATGATAACGGTGTGGGTATAACAAATACTAATAAAATGAATACAGAACACACATCATTGGGTATAAAAATTACAAACGATAGAATTTCGGTTTTAAACAAAACCAAAAACATAAAAGCAAAAGTTAATATTATTAATAAAAGTTTAGGTACAAGAGTTGAAGTAATATTACCTTTTCAATTAGCATATTTAAATAATGATTAATACATTAATTATAGATGATGAGCAGCATTGTATTGATGCTTTACTAAAATTAACCAGTAAATACAGTGATGTTTTTAATGTTGTAAAAACATGTACAAACGTTACAAATGCGGTTGAAACAACAAATGCGCTAAATCCAGATTTAGTTTTTTTAGATGTAGAAATTAACAACCAAACGGGGTTTGAGTATTTGCAACAAGTAAAGCATTTAAATTTTATGGTTGTTTTTACCACAGCTTATAGCAAATACGCTGTAAAAGCATTTAAGTTTGCTGCGCTACATTATTTATTAAAGCCTATTGATTTTGATGATTTTGATGAGGTTGTAAATAGGCTAAAATCTCAAAAAACTACTGAAGATGTAAATAAAAAAATAGACACATTACTTTATAATTTAAAAGAAGATACTACCAAAAAACGTATAAGCATAAACACAGCTAATGAATGCGTTGTTTTAAATGTTTCAAATATTATTTATTGTGAAGCTAAAGTAAATTACACTGATATTTATATTGATAACGGAAAGAAAATAACCAGTTCTAAAACCTTAAAGCGTTTTGAAGAAATACTACTTGAAAGCGGCTTTTACAGGGTGAGTCAATCGTGTTTAGTAAATTTAAGTCACGTAAAAAAATATACTAAAACTAAACCACCTTATGCTGTAATGAGTAATGCAGTGAAAGTTAAAGTATCATTAAGTAGTAAAGAGGGTTTTTTAAAACAGTTATTAAATTTATAAGCAAAAAAAGCGAACTTATAAGTTCGCTTTTCTATTTAATATGTGTTTAGTTTTTTAAAGAGCTACTAAATCGCCTTCAGCATTTTTAGTTGGAAGATCAGATTTACCCATTAAAAATATATCAACTTGTCTTGCAGCTTCTCTACCTTCAGAAATTGCCCAAACAATTAAAGATTACCCACGGCGCATATCGCTAGCATGGTAAAGATGTTAGGAATGTTGGTTTCTGATTTTCATATAAACATGATTAAGAGCGGTATTTACCTTTATCTACAAAGTTCTAAAAACCCTAACGGTAAACTACGCTTATTATATGAATGTAACCTCATGGCATTTTTAGAGGAACAAGCAAACGGTAAGGCTAGTGATGGATTTACTAGAATTATGGATATTGATCCAAGAGAATTACACCAACTTGTTCCTTTTATTTGTGGAAGCAAAAACATGGTGACTAAACCTGAAGCGTTTATGATGATGAGTGTGTAAAAAAGCGAATCATAAGTAGTTTATGTTTTTTTAATTTTGTATTTCAAATTATCTCTTATCTATTATTAATGTTAAGAAACCTCTTCTAAGTAAATTCAAAATATTCTTCTAATCAATATAAAGCTAACTTAGTAGTGTCCTTAAAATCGGTTGAACTGCACACATAAATTCAAAAAATAAATTTCAAAACACTGTAATTTTAATTTACTAATAATCAGTAATTTAGATTTTACATGTAAAGTTTTTATTTAATTTTTTTGAGTTTAAAATAAAGTTTGTAAAGTTTTAGTTGACTTGTTAATAACAATATAACAGATGTTATTATTGATATTTATGCGCTTTTGTTTTTATCAAATCATTAGTTTTTGCTTATCAAATTTATGATTCTGTTAAATTCAAAAACAAAAAACAACTAAAAACTAAAACTATGAAAATTATTAAACTAAAACACATTTTGTGGCTCTTTTTAATGGGCTTTTCACTTGCAACTTATGCCCAATTAAATTTTGGCAACACCCCTTTACCTTCAAGACTTGGTAATGCTAGTAATTGGCAACTCAACGAAAGTGCATCAGATGACTTTGAGTATACTTTTAATCCAACCAATAATAATGCAGATTTTGGTCCTGTAGGACTAACTAAATGGAATAACTTTTTTCATAACCCATGGGAGGGTCCTGGTGCAACTAAATGGGTAAGAAACCATGTATCTGTATCTGGAGGGAATTTAAACTTATGGGCATCAAGAAGGTTTTTTAATAATAACACCAATACTCCATACACAAAAACATTTGATTTCGATTTTGGAGATGGAAACGGTATTGTAAGTGTTACTAGACCAGAAACCTTAGCGGGTTGTATAACTTCAAAAGAAAGAGTTATATACCCTGTTTTTGTTGAAGCAAGTTTACGAGTAATGAATTCTTCTTTAGCTACAGATATCTGGCTGCTAAGTCCAGATGACAAAGAGGAAATAGATATCATAGAATGCTATGGAGGAGGAATGTCTGATGGAAGAAATAATTTTTTTGCGGAAAGAGTTCATTTAAGTCATCATGTCTTTGTCAGACCTCCAAATTTTAGAGATTACCAACCAAGTGATTGGAATAGCTGGTATAGGCAAAGCGGAGTAAACAAATGGGGCGGAAGAGTAGTTAGGATTGGTGTTTATTGGAAATCGCCAACAATAATAGAGTATTATTTAGATGGAGAGCTTATACGTGTACTAGATAATGATGCTATTGCATCTAGAGTTCAAAATGGAACATGGGAATACACTTACCCCGCAGGTGTAACAAGTACAGACCAAAATGGTCAATTAGTACGAGAAACATCAGGTATTCAAAATGGGTTTCAAAAAATGGTTGTGAGTTCTACTTCTAACAGTTTTAATCAGAATAATTTAGACGTAGCTAAAAGTCAATCTAATATTAGTGTATTAGATCCATTTAATTATTTGAATAATGGCCGTAAGTTTTCACGCGAAATGGATATCATTATTAATGTTGAGGATCAAAGTTGGCAAGCAGCTGCAAACCGTTCCCCTAATAATTCAGAAATGCAAAATTTTAATGACAATCTTATGCTAGTAGATTGGATTAGAGTTTTAAAACCAAGTGGGTCAACTACCGGTGGTAGTAGTGCTGCTACTTGCGATACAGCACCAGATTATAATGATAATGCAAATAGTTACTCACCAGGAGATCGTGTTATTAATGGTGGCATACTGTATGAGCGTACAGTAAATGGTTGGAACCAAATTGAAGATTGTAATGTTAACAGTGGAGGAAACATAGGAGAGGTGACTTGCAACAATGCACCTGCATACAACGGTAATGCAAATAGCTACTCCTCTGGAGAACGTGTTATTAACGGAGGAGTATTGTATGAACGTACAAGTAGTGGCTGGAATGTTATTGATAATTGTATTAATTGTTCTAATGCACCAACTTATAATGGTAATGCCAATAGTTATTCACCTGGAGATCGCGTATTAAACGGTGGTACATTATACGAGAGAACTGCTAGTGGCTGGAATATAGTACAGAATTGTAATGCATCTAAACGGGTTGGGGTAAAATCAAAAAATGATGAGTTATCCTTTAAAGTAGGGGTTTATCCAAACCCTGCTGAAGATTTTGTAAATATTTTATTAGAAGACATCACTGTTGGTTTAGCAAACGTGAGAATTCTAGATATGCAAGGTAAAGTAATTTACAAGAATAAAATTAACGATAGTGTTTTTACAATAAACACAAGTAATTTTAGTAAAGGCTTATATATAGTTGAAGTAAAAATGAATGAAGAAAACCTTGTTATGAAGAAGTTGGTAATAGAGTAAGCAATCACTTTTATTAAAAAACACATCATAAAAGACACTATCCCTAAAAGTGTGTAAATAAAATTTATCGAGGGTTTAACTTTTTTAGAGTTGAACCCTTTTTTCAAATATAGTTAAAAACTGATTCAAAATTATCCCCCAGTTTTGAATTGGCATAGACCACTTTTTAGTAGCTTCTCTTAGGGCTAAAAAAGTAGACTTCATAACCGCTTCATCCGTTGGGAACGAGAGCTTGTTTTTAGTGTATTTTCTAATTTTTCCATTAAGATTTTCAATAAGATTTGTAGTATAAATAATTTTTCTAATTTCCACAGGGAACTCATAAAAAACAGTAAGTTCCTCCCAGTTATCTCTCCAACTTTTAATAGCATAAGAATATTTAGATTCCCATGTTTTTGCAAAATCATTTAAAGCTGCTTTGGCTGCTTGTTTGGTGGGCGCATTATAAATCGCTTTCATATCTCTAGAAAAAGCCTTTTTATCCTTCCATACTACATATTTACTAGCATTTCTAATCTGATACACAACACAGATTTGCGTAGTAGATTCAGGGAATACGTTTTTGATGGTCTGTGTAAAACCATTAAGATTATCTGTAGCAGTAATAAGTAAGTCTTGTACACCTCTAGCCTTAATATCGGTAAGGACACTCATCCAAAAAGCAGCAGATTCATTCTTGCCTAACCATAACCCTAAGACCTCTTTTTTACCATCTCTACGCAGACCAACAGCAATATACATAGTTTTATTGATGACCTTAGAGTTCTCTCTAACCTTGAAGACAATGCCATCCATCCAAGTAATTAAATACACAGGTTCTAATGGTCTGTTTTGCCATGCAACAATATCATTAGTGACTTTATCTGTGATACGGGATATAGTGGATGTAGAAACATTAAAATCGTATACTTCACGGATTTGTTCTTCTATATCTGAATTGCTCATACCCTTGGCATAGAGGCTGATGATAACATTCTCAATACCATCAACCATATTAGTACGTTTAGGAACTAACATGGGATTAAAGGAAGCTTCTCTATCTCTGGGAACTATTATATTGGTTTCTCCTAAAGAGGCTTTTACTTTCTTTGAAATATAGCCATTGCGTGAATTGGTACTGTCCGAGGGTTGATGTTTCTCATAATCCAAGTGAGCATCAAGTTCGCCTTCGAGCATCTTTTCTATACCTAGTTTTTGAATGGATTTTAGAAATGAGGTAAGTTCATCTCCTGTTTTGAATTGTTTTAAAAATTCATCGTTTAATAAATCTTCTTTCTTCATTGTGTGTAAAATTTAAAATTAATCAAAAAAATATCGAGGGTTGCAACCCTCGATATTTTAAACTTTACACACTTAGTGAGATACTAGCGTTTATTTAATCTTATTTTAGGACGAATCAGTGTTTAGTTTTTAAAGAGCTACTAAATCGCCTTCAGCATTTTTAGTTGGAAGATCAGATTTACCCATTAAAAATATATCAACTTGTCTTGCAGCTTCTCTACCTTCAGAAATTGCCCAAACAATTAAAGATTGCCCACGGCGCATATCGCCAGCGGTAAAAATATTTGGCACATTTGTTTGGTATTTACCGTATTCTGCTTTGTAGTTAGAGCGCGCATCTTTTTCAATGCCTAATTTATCAGCTAAAGTACTTTCAGGGCCTGTAAAACCTAGCGCTAATAAAGCTAAATCACACGGCCATGTTTTTTCGGTTCCTTCAATTTCAACCAATTTTGGTCTTTCACCAGGAATCATTTCCCACTCAACATTAACTGTTTTTAAAGCGGTTAATTTTCCGTTTTCATCTTTAACAAATTCTTTAGTGTTAATTAACCAGTTGCGTTCAACACCTTCTTGATGAGAAGATGATGTTTTTAACTGTAATGGCCAATAAGGCCAAGGAGTTGATGGCGAACGGTGTCCTGGAGGTTTTGGCATAATTTCAAAGTTAGTAACCGATTTTGCGCCTTGGCGGTTTGATGTTCCAATACAATCTGAACCTGTATCACCACCTCCAATTACAATAACATCTTTGCCAGTGGCAAGTATTTGGTTTTTAACTTCTTTACCAAAAACAACTTTGGTTTGTTGTGTTAAAAAGTCCATAGCTTGTACAACACCATCAGCATCAATACCAGGTGTTGGTAAGCTACGTCTTTCAGTAGCACCACCACAAAGTACCACGGCATCAAAGGCTTTTAGCTCTTTAACATCATAATTTACGCCAACATTTACGTTGGTTTTAAACGTTATGCCCTCAGCTTTTAAAATTGCCAAACGACGGTCTATAATTTCCTTTTCCATTTTAAAGTTAGGAATACCATAGCGTAATAAACCACCTATTTCATCATCGCGTTCAAAAACAGTTACTGTATGGCCAGCTCTGTTTAATTGTTGCGCTGTAGCTAAACCAGCAGGTCCTGAGCCTACAACAGCTACAGTTTTGCCAGTACGTACCTTTGGAGGTTGTGGTTTTATCCAGCCTTCTTTAAAAGCACGTTCAACTATATTTTTTTCAATATTTTCTATTGAAATTGGATCTTCAATAATACCTAATACACATGCTTTTTCACATGGTGCAGGGCATAGTCTACCTGTAAACTCTGGGAAGTTGTTTGTAGAGTGTAATATCCATGAAGCTTTTTGCCATTCACCTTGATGAACCATGTGGTTAAAATCTGGAATTAAATTTCCTAGCGGACAACCACTATGGCAAAACGGAATACCGCAGTCCATACAACGCGACCCTTGTTTTGTAATTTCTTCCTCAGATAACGGAACAGTAAATTCTTTGTAATGTTTTACACGCTCATCTACTGGCTTGTAAGCTTCGTCTTGTCTTTCAAATTCTTTAAATCCTGTTGCTTTTCCCATGACTATGCAATTGTTAATTCTTCAACCATTGGTTCTTCGTTAGCTATTCTTTCTAAAGCTACTTTATATTCTTTTGGCATTACTTTTACAAACTTAGCTAAGTAATCATTCCAGTTTGCTAAAATGTCTTTACCTTTATTACTGTTTGTGTATGCTACGTGGTTTGTAATAAGTTGTTTCAATTCTGCTTCATCAGCTTCAGTAATTGGATCAAAATCAATAGTTTCTTCATTACATAAACCATTTGTAAATTGATTGGCTTCATTTAAAACAAAAGCATAACCACCACTCATACCTGCGGCAAAGTTTCTACCTGTTTTGCCAAGTACTACTATTTTACCGCCTGTCATGTATTCACAACAGTGGTCTCCAACACCTTCAACAACTGCAGTTGCTCCAGAGTTACGTACAGCAAAACGCTCACCAGCAATACCGTTAATGTAGGCTTCACCTTGTACGGCGCCAAATAAACACACATTACCAACAATAATATTTTCTTCGGCAACAAAATTAGCTTTAGTTGGTTTTTTAACAATTAGTTTAGCACCCGATAAGCCTTTACCAAGGTAATCATTTGTGTTTCCTTCTAATTTAAATGTTAAACCATGCGCACCAAAAGCACCAAAACTTTGTCCTGCAGAACCGGTAAAGTTTATATTTAACGTGTCTTCAGGTAAGCCTAAATGGCCATAAATTTTAGAAATTTCGTTACTTACAATAGCACCAACAGTTCTGTTAATGTTGCTTATTTTGTATGATAAATTTGTTTTTTCTTTACGGTACAAAGCTCTGTGAGAATCTTTAAGAATAGTGAAATCTAAAACCTCGTTTAAATCATGGTCTTGTTTTTCGGTATTTCTAATTGTAAGATTGTTATACTCAGCAGGTCTGTGTAATATGCTAGATAAATCTAAGCCTTTAGCTTTATAGTGTTTTATTGCTTTGTTAGCGTTAATTTTTTGGGTTTGCCCAACCATTTCAGAAATTGTTCTGAACCCTAATTGTGCCATAATACCTCTTAATTCTTCAGCAACATAGTAGAAGAAATTAATAACGTGTTCTGGTGTGCCTTTAAAGTTTTTACGTAGTTCTTTGTCTTGTGTGGCAACACCTACCGGACATGTATTTAAATGACATTTACGCATCATAATACAACCTGAGGCAACTAAAGGAGCAGTTGCAAAACCAAACTCTTCAGCTCCTAATAATGCTGCAATGGCAACATCGCGTCCTGTTTTTAATTGGCCGTCACATTCAACAACAATTCTACTTCTTAAATTGTTTAGTACAAGTGTTTGTTGTGCTTCAGATAAACCAAGTTCCCAAGGTAAACCAGCGTGTTTTAATGATGTTAAAGGAGAGGCTCCTGTACCACCATCAAACCCTGAAATAAGTACAACATCGGCTTTGGCTTTTGCTACACCAGCAGCAATGGTACCAACACCAACTTCAGATACTAATTTAACGTTAATTCTAGCATCGCGATTAGCATTTTTAAGGTCGTAAATTAATTGCGCTAAATCTTCAATTGAATAAATATCGTGATGTGGCGGTGGTGAAATTAAACCAACAAATGGCGTAGAGTTTCTGGCATCAGCAATCCATGGTAAAACTTTTTCACCCGGAAGTTGCCCACCTTCACCAGGTTTAGCACCTTGTGCCATTTTAATTTGAATTTCTTGTGCGTTTGATAAGTAATGTGAAGTTACCCCAAAGCGCCCAGAAGCAACTTGCTTGATGGCAGAGTTACGGCTATCGCCGTTAACATCTTTTTGGAAACGACGTCTGTCTTCTCCTCCTTCACCAGAGTTTGATTTACCGCCAATACGGTTCATGGCAATGGCTAGGTTTTCATGAGCTTCTCTGGAAATAGACCCATAAGACATAGCGCCTGTTTTAAAACGCTTAACAATTTCTGTCCAAGGTTCTACTTCTTCAATAGGAATTGGGTCTAATTTATCAAACTCAAATAACCCGCGAATGGTCATTAACCTTTCGGCTTGTTCGTTGATGGTTTTTGAGTAAATATCATAACTTTTTTGATCACTTAACCTAACAGCTTGTTGTAGTTTGGCTACTGTTGTTGGGTTAAACATGTGGCGCTCGCCATTACGTCTCCAACGGTAATCGCCTCCAATATTTAAACCTAGGCGGTTTTTAATTTGTGTGTCTGGATAGGCGTATTTATAGCGTTCGCTAATTTCTTTTTCAATTTCATATAAGCCAATACCTTCAATTCTTGAGGCTGTATATGGGAAATATTTTTCAACAAATGCTGAGTTGAAACCAACAATTTCAAAAATTTGAGAACCTCTGTATGAGTGTAGTGTAGAGATTCCAATTTTATTCATAATTTTTAATAATCCTTTACCAATGGCTTTGTTAAAGTTTTCTACGGCTTCATCTTCATTATAGTCTGTAATAAAGCCTTCTTTTACCTGCATTCTAATAATTTCATTAACCATGTATGGGTTAATTGCAGATGCGCCATAGCCAAATAATGTGGCAAAGTGGTGTGGTTCACGAGGTTCAGCAGATTCGATTATGATGTCAAAATATGAACGCTTACGTAAACGGTTTAATTGGTGGTTTACATATGAACAGGCTAATAATGCAGGAATTGGTGCAAAATCTTTATTTACGCCTCTGTCTGATAGAATGATAATATTTGTTTTTCTATCAAGTGCTTTTTCAACTTGTTTTATAATATCTTCTAAAGCGTTTTCTAATCCGTTTAACCCTTGTTCTTTAGGGTAAAGTATGTGGATGGTTTCAGCTTTAAAGCTTTCAATGTCAATGGTTCTAATTTTTTCTAAATCGGCGTTAGAAATAACTGGATTTTGAATGCGTAATTTACGGCATTGTCTTTCGGTAATGCTAAATATATTACGGTCTTTACCAAGGTTTAAGCTAATATCAGTTACAATTTCTTCACGAATACCATCTAAAGGAGGGTTTGTTACTTGTGCAAATAATTGTTTAAAGTAGTTTGATATTAGTTGAGGTCTGTCTGATAACACAGCTAAAGGCGTGTCAATACCCATTGAGCCAAGAGCTTCTTTGCCTTTTTGTGCCATTGGTGTAATAACATCTTGTATGTCTTCAATGGTGTAGTTAAATAAGCGTTGGCGTGTTTTAGTGTCAATAGTTTCTATTGGGCAGGTTTCGTTAGTGTAAGGTACATCTCTTAAATGTAATCTTGTTTTGTCTAACCATTCTTTATAGGGTCTTTCAGAAACTATTTTGTCTTTTATTTCGTCGTCACCAATAATACGTCCTTCGTTCATATCAACTAAGAACATTTTACCTGGTTCTAGGCGTCCGTGTTTTTCAATATCTTCAGGTTCAATATCAACAACACCAACTTCTGAAGACATAATAAGTTTGCCACTTTTTGTAAGGGTGTAGCGTGATGGTCTTAAACCATTTCTATCTAAAAGCGCACCAATATAGTCACCATCAGTAAAAGGTATAGATGCAGGCCCATCCCAAGGTTCCATGATACAGCAATTGTATTCATAGAAAGCCTTTTTTTCTGGGCTCATGGTTTTGTGTTTTTCCCAAGCTTCAGGAATCATCATCATCATGATTTCTGGTAAAGAACGATCGGTGTGTGTTAAAAGTTCTACCACCATGTCCATTGATGCTGAATCTGATTTTCCTGGTAAAACAATTGGGAAAAGTTTATCTATTTGTGGGCCAAAAACATCACTTTTCATGATTTCTTCGCGCACGCGCATTCTACTTACGTTACCTCTTAGCGTGTTAATTTCACCATTTTGACACATAAAGCGGAATGGTTGTGCTAACTCCCAAGCAGGCATGGTGTTAGTAGAGAAACGTTGGTGTACCAGTGCTAATCTAGTAACAAGGTCTTTTTGTTGTAAATCTGTATAATAAGGCCCAATATCTTCAGGCATTATAATACCTTTATATATTAAGGTTGTTGTTGATAAACTTGGAATGTAAAAATAATCACTTTGTGAAATTTTAGATAACCTAATTTCATGCTCAGCTATTTTTCTGGCAGCGTATAATTTAGCTTTAAAAGTAGCCTCATTTATGGCGTCAGTTTTGCCAATAAAAATTTGTTCAATTTCTGGCTCAGATGCTTTAGCAATGGCTCCTAATTGCGATGAATCTACAGGTACAGTTCTCCATCCTAAAATAGAAAGCCCTTGTGCTTTTATTTCTCTTTCAAAAATGTTTTTACAAAATTGGTATTGGTTTTTAATTTTTGGTAAAAATACCATACCAACGGCATACTCTCTGGGCGCAGGTAAATCAAAATTACAAACGCGGTTAAAATAATCATGAGGGATATCAATTAATAAACCAGCACCATCACCTGTTTTTCCATCGGCACTAACACCACCACGGTGCTCTAGTTTTACTAAAATTTCTAAAGCATCATGAATGATTTGATTTGTTTTTTCTCCTTTAAGATTACAAATAAAGCCGGCACCACAGTTTTCGTGTTCAAATTCCGGCGAATACAATCCTTGTTTCCTAAGCATAATCAACTAATTATATTGGTTTAAAGCGTGACTAAGTAAGCTAAGATAGGCATACATTTTAAATATATAATAATGCTGAATTCATTATTTCGATTTTAATGGTGAAGTAGAGTTAAAAATAATTATATGTTAATATTACTCTTCTTTTTTAATAAATATTCAATTGCTAAAATTCAATGATAAATGCGGATATGTGAATTAATCATAACAAAAGTTGAAGTTATTGAAAATAACACAATTAAAACTTTGAAAATACTGACAATAATTCAATTTAATGAGTTGTTAAAAAATTAAAAAATTAAAAAATAAACATAATACCCCTAAAAAAATAGGGGTAAAATTAAAATATCATCAAAAGTTATTCATTTACCCCTATTTTTTATGGGGGTTAAAAGTTTTTAGTATAGTTTAGCCTCGTTCTTAAGGAAAATAACTAATAAAAATTAATCTTAAATGAAAACAATTATGAAAAAATTATTTACACTTTCATTCCTTTTTGTAGCAACTGTTTTATTTGCACAGGAAGAAGAGAAAAAATCACCTTTAACAATTTCAGGTAGTGTTGATGCTTATTACCAAACATTTTTAACTTCATCAGATACTGATAATAATGTTGATGGTTTTGGTTCTTCTTTTGCAAACCAAACGGGATTTGCTTTAGGTATGGCTAATATTATAGCTTCTTACGAAGGAGAAAAAACTGGAGCTGTTGCAGATTTAGCTTTTGGTACTAGAGGTTTGCAAGCAGTTGGAGGAGACTCAGATGTTTTTATAAATCAATTATATGCTTATTGGAATGTATCTGAAAGTACAACTTTAACTTTAGGTCGTTTTAATACTTATTTAGGATATGAAGTAATTTCACCTGTTGCAAACTTTAATTACAGTACATCTTATTTATTCTCTAACGGTCCGTTTTCACATGTGGGTTTAAAAGCAGATTTTGCTT
This sequence comes from Seonamhaeicola algicola, assembly GCF_007997385.1. GTDB lineage: Bacteria > Bacteroidota > Bacteroidia > Flavobacteriales > Flavobacteriaceae > Seonamhaeicola > Seonamhaeicola algicola. The sequence goes on along the minus strand of NZ_VOSC01000012.1, from coordinate 109,643 downwards.
TATCTGATGATTTTAGTTTAATGGTGGCGCTTATGAATGCTACAGATACCAATAATAATATGACTGGAGATTATGCTTTAGGGGCACAGTTAGGTTATGCAGGTCAATTTTTAAACTTCTATTATGATTCTGGTGTAGTTTTAGGTTTTGAAATAGACTATACTGGTGGGTTTGATTTATCAGATTCATTCTTCTTAGGTATCAATGCTGCTTACAATGATAACGACGGTTCTGGTTTCTACGGAGCTGCACTATATCCTCAAGTTGCAACTTCTGATAGCTTTTCAATTGGTTTAAGAGGTGAGTACTTTGGATTACACGGTGATGCTAACCCAGCAGAAGAAAGTGTATTTGCTGCAACTTTAACAGGTAGTTATACTGTTGACAACTTAATTATTAAGCCAGAAATTAGATTAGATTCTTGGTCTGACGCTATGCCATACGTTGATAGTGATGGCGCTGCAGCAGATAACTTAGCTGCATTTACTTTAGCCGCAATCTACTCTTTCTAATATATAAATACAGTTTAGGTGCTCTGTAGCAGAGCACCTAAACATTTCAAAAAAATAAATTACTAACCATAAAACAATTATTATGTCTTTATACAACATACCTCTTTTTTTTCAAGACACCGCCGCTATTGAAGGCGATATGGGAATGCTATGGATGCTTATATCTGGTATCTTAGTATTTTTAATGCAAGCAGGATTCACGTTAGTTGAATCTGGAATGACACGTTCTAAAAACGTGGTTAACATAGCCATGAAAAACGTACTAGATATAGCCGTAGGATCACTTGTTTACTGGGGTGTAGGTTACTCTTTAATGTATGGAGATACTAATGGTTGGATTGGTTGGAGTGGTTTTGCTTTTAACCAAGGGCCTGCAGATTTATTCTTTCAAACCGTATTTTGTGCTACTGCTGCTACTATTGTATCTGGTGCTATTGCTGGTAGAACAAAATATAACACGTATATCATTTTCTCTATTGTAATGACTGCTTTAATTTACCCAATAGCAGGTGGATGGCAATGGAATGGCGATGGTTGGTTAGCTCAAATGGGCTTTATTGACTTTGCTGGTTCTTCAATTGTACACGCTGTAGGTGGTTGGGCTGCATTAATTGGTGCTGCATTAGTTGGTCCAAGATTAGGAAAATATACCGAAGATGGAAAAGCTGTTGAAATTCCAGGTCATAACAAATTATTAGGTACTTTAGGTGTATTTATCCTATGGTTCGGATGGTTTGGTTTTAACGGCGGATCTCAATTAGCTTGGGGTGGTGATGATGCTGTTGGCGCTTCAATGGTAGTGTTAGTAACTAACTTAGCTGCCTCTGGTGGAGCTTTAGGTGCATTAATCATCTCTTGGTTAAAATACAAAAAACCAAACTTAGACATGACGCTAAACGGTGCCTTAGCTGGTTTAGTAAGTATTACTGCAGGATGTGGTAACATGGGCGAAGGTGGTGCAATAATAGCTGGTTTAATTGGTGGTATTATTGTGGTATTCTCAATGGAGTTTGTTGAGCAAAAATTAAAAATTGATGATGCAGTAGGTGCGTTTTCAGTACACGGTTTAGCCGGTGCATGGGGAACACTAGTAATTGGTTTATGGGGAATTGATGGCGATGCTGGTATTGGTTTATTCAATGGCGGTGGTTCAAGTCAGTTTGTAACACAATTAATAGGTACACTTGCTTATGCTGCTTGGGCAGTTGTAACATCATTTATTTTCTTCTTTGTGCTTAAGAAAACAATGGGACTTAGAGTTACTGAAAAAGAAGAAATTGAAGGTCTTGATTTATCAGAACACGGTGCATTAGCTTACCCTGGTAAAAGACAAAGAGAAATAGAAGACTAAGAGATTTCTAATAATATAAGCTTTTAAGCTTGATAAAATGGATGCCTGAGAATTTCCTTAAGGCATCCATTTTTGATGAAAAAAAATATTTCAATTTTCAATAAACGCAACCAATAACTTATATTGTACCAACTAACACGCAATTTGTTACTAATTAAACAAATTATTAAAATTAAATATTATGAAAAAAATTGAAGCAATCATTAGAAAATCCAAGTACAGTGCTGTAAAAGAAGCTTTGCATGATGTTGGAGTTAACTTTTTTTCTTACTGGGATGTAACCGGTTTAGGAAATGAAAAAGAAGGACACGTTTACCGCGGTGTGTCATACAGTACTAGTGATATTCAACGTAGATATTTATCTATAGTTGTAAATGATGATTTTGAAGAAATTACAATTAAAGCCATTTTAAATTCAGCTGCAACTGGTGAGGTTGGAGACGGAAAAATTTTCGTGTCTGACGTTACAGAATGTTACAGAATACGAACTGGCGAAAAAGGTGGAGACACATTAAAATAACAACAACTAAATTAAAAACTCTTAAAGAAAACGAATTATGGAAGGATTATTTACAGCAAATAACGTATGGATGATGATTTGTACGGCACTTGTGTTTTTTATGCACACAGGATTTGCTTTTTTAGAAATAGGACTTACAAGACAAAAAAATACTATCAACATTTTATTTAAAAATATTTTTATCATTACAGTTGGGCTGCTGCTATATTATATAGCAGGTTTTAACTTAATGTACCCTGGTTTTGCCGAAGGATCTGCTGGCTTTTTTGACTTTGGAGGCTTTGGTATTGGTGCGCCAGAAAACGGAATGACTCCTGAATATGCCGATGGTGGTTATACATGGTGGACAGACTTTTTATTTCAAGGTATGTTTGCAGCTACAGCGGCAACAATAGTGTCTGGTGCTGTTGCAGAGCGTATTAAAATTGGCCCATTCATGATGTTTACAGTTATATATGTTGGTTTAATTTATCCAATAGCTGGTTCATGGAAATGGGGTGGTGGTTTCTTAGATATGAGAGAAACACCTTTTTATGATTTTGCAGGTTCTACTTTAGTGCACTCTGTAGGTGGTTGGGCTGCTTTAGTAGCAGTTTGGTTACTTGGTGCTAGAATTGGTAAATTTGATAAACAAGGAAAACCACAAGCTATTCCTGGTCATAATATACCTTTAGCTACAGCTGGTGTATTAATACTATGGTTAGGTTGGTTTGGTTTTAACGGTGGTTCTGTATTATCTGCAGATCCTGAGTTAACATCATTAACATTAGTAACTACATGTTTAGCTGCGGCTGCAGGTGGTGTAGTGTCTGCTTTTGTATCATTCTTACGTTATAAAAACTTAGATTTAACTATGTTTTTAAATGGTATTTTAGGTGGTTTAGTTGGTATTACTGCAGGAGCAGATCAAATGACACCTGAAGATGCTATAATTATAGGTGCTGTTGCTGGTGCTTTAATTGTATTTGCCGTTAGTTTTGTAGATAGAATTAAATTAGATGACCCTGTTGGTGCTATTGCTGTGCATTTAGTGTGTGGTATTTGGGGTACTTTAGCGGTTGGTTTATTTGGTGCGTTAGCAGGAGTAGATCAGTTTATTAGTCAATTAGTTGGTGTGTTGTCATACGCAGCTATTTGTATACCATCTGCATTCTTAATTTTCTTTATCATGAAGAAAACAGTTGGTATTAGAGTTTCTGAAAAAGAAGAGCTTGAAGGATTAGATGCTCATGAGCATGGTATGGATGCTTATGCCGATTTCAGAATGAATGAACATTAATAAAATTTAGATTATTATATAGTTAGTAAAAAGAGGCTTCTTATTTTTGTATTTTTAAGAGCCTCTTTTTTTATTTAAGGTATTAATACTTTTAAATTAACCCTAACTTAGAGGTATTTTAAACCCCAAGTGCAAGCTTGGGGTTTTTTCTTTTGTGGTTTTACTATTTTAAATTGTAACCTAACTATATGTTTTATTGTTAAAATGAAAGTGTTTTTATGTTATATGGTATATTTTAACTTTTTATATGTAAAAAACATTATAAAAAACAATGAATATGTGTTTTTTTATTATAAATTGTAACCGGTTTAAAGTTGTTATAACTTTTAGTTTTTTCCTTAATTTAGAACATAAAAAAGCCTTCAAGAAATTGAAGGCTTTTTGTTTATTTTAAAAGTAAGCTTTAATTAAGCTGAGTTTCTACTAGCATTTATATTTCCAAATAGAGAGCGTGTAACAATTTTTTCAAAAATTAACTTCTCTGGGTTATCAGCTGGTACACCTGCCTTTTCTAAATCTTGTACTTTTTTAAGTGCATACTGTTGTATGGTTAAAAGTGGTAAAACAATAGATTCTCTAACTTCAATAGATGCCTTTCCTGATGGCTCATTCTCCATAAGTTCACTGTAGCCTGTAAGCTTTAATAACAGCCTTTTAGTAATTTGATATTCTTCAAAAATGATATTCCAAAAAGCACCAAACTCTTCGTCTTTAGCCATGTACTTGGTTAAATCAAAGAACGATTTGGTTAAAGACATCATACTGTTTTCTAAAAGTGTTTTAAAGAATTTAGAGTTGTTGTAAAGGTTAACAACTTTATCCCATTCACCTTTATCTTCATATGCTTTAAGGGCAGTTCCTACGCCGTAAAAACCTGGTACATTTTGTTTTAGTTGACTCCAAGAACCAACAAAAGGTATGGCTCTAAGGTCTGAGAATACTAATTTATCAGATGTACCACGTTTTGATGGTCTACTACCAATATTAGTTTTAGCATAGTACTTTAATGTACTCATGCGCTCTAAATATGGTATAAACATTGGGTGGCTTTTAAAATCTTTATATGTTTGATAGCTGGTTTCAGCTAAATCTGTCATTACAGCTCTATCTTCATCAGATAAACGATTCTTTTCACCATCAATTCTATTTTTAATACCAGAACTTATTAATTGTTCTAAGTTGTATTGTGATGAGTCATTTGTACCAAAGTTTGAGCTTACTGTTTGCCCTTGAATGGTAATTTGTACTTCTTTGTCTTCAATTGTAGGCCCTAATGATGAGTAGAAATTGTGTGTTTTTCCGCCGCCACGTGCTGGTGGTCCGCCACGTCCGTCAAAGAATATAACTGTAATATCATATTTTCTAGACATTTCAGTAAGTGATTCTTTGGCTTTGTAAATACCCCAGTTTGCCATAAGGTAACCACCATCTTTTGTTCCGTCAGAGAAACCTAACATAATGTGTTGTTTGTTGCCTCTGGCTTTTAAATGTGCTCTGTATTCTGGGTTTTTATATAGTTGCTCCATAACACTAGGCGCATTTTCTAAATCTGGAATAGTTTCAAACAATGGTGCTACATCAACAGTTAAATCGTTTTTAAAAGATACCATTCTTAACATTGCAAAAAGTTGCATTACGTTAAGTGCTGTTTGGTTGTTACTAATAATGTAACGGTTGGCTCCACGTTCGCCGTTTGCTTTTTGAATATCTTTAATTATGGCAATGGTTTTAAGTGTGTTTCTAACCATTTCATCTTCAAAAGCATCTAAATCACCAATATCATCGGTAGCTTTTGATAGAATTTCTATTTGCTCAGCTTCTGATAAATCGTGATAATTTTCTGGGAATGATGAAGTGCCTGTTGCAATTAAGCTATCAATAACTGTAGTGAATACGCTGTGGTGTATTCTACTGTCTTGTCTAATATCTAATGATGCAAACCTGTAGCCAAATAAATGCACACGGTTTATTAAGTTGTTTATTTCAGTAACGTATAATGATTGGTGTTCTTTAACTATTACATCTCTAATGCTTAAAAGTTCTGCTCTAAGCTCTTTAGCGCTAATGGCTTTTTTAGATTTCAAGTTAATGCTATAATCATACATTATGGTTTCTAAACGTATAATTCTACTTTCTACACCTCTAAATGTTAGCTTTTTGCGTAAATCTCTTAAATCTTGATAGTATTTTTTAAGAATTGCTTTTTTAAGTTTTTTAGCAACTTTAAGCGTTGTTTCTGGTTTTACAAAGGGGTTTCCATCACGGTCGCCACCTGGCCAAAAACCAATATTTATAATGTCGTTATGTTTTTTACCATCATCATAAATATTAGATTGTATGTAGTTATAAATATCGCCAAATGTTTTGTAAAAAACGTTTTCTAAGTACCAAATTAAGCTTTTAGCTTCTTGGTAAGGTGTTGGTTTTTTGTGTTTAAAAAAAGGCGTTTTACCTAACTGCCCAAATAGGTTGTTAATTTCAGTTAAGTCGTTGTTTTTAATTGCCGCAGTTAGGTTTGTAATAATACCTAAAACTGAGCCCGGATAAAACTGTGTAGGGTGTGCTGTTAGCACTATACGTACTTTAAACTCTTCAAGAAATTCTTTAAGTTCTTCAAGTTTGCCTTCAGATCTGGCGTTGCCTTTAAGGTTTCGTAATGTACCAACACCATCCATATTATTTACAATAGGAAATGCAGCATCTTCAATGGCATCAAACAATACTACTTGTCTTTCAATGTACTGAATAAAACGAAACAGTAAGTTTATTTGGCTTTCCTCAGTGCGTCTTGCTTGGTATTTTTTAAAGAATGTTTCAACAATAGTTGTTGGGTCATCACCTTTAGCAAAACCTTTTTCGCAAGTTTCATGAAAAAGAGGAAGTAATACGCCTGTTTTTGTAACAGAATCAAAAGGTAAAGTCATAAATATACTGTTGTATATTTGGTATTTAGACAATACGTTTTGGTTAAATCGCTTTAATTTTGGTTCAATAGACATTCTTTAGTTTTATGAATAATTAATAATTATTTGTTAGTAAAAATACTAAAGGATTATGAAAGCCCCTTAACACACAGTAAGTTTTATTAATAATTGGTCATAATGTTAAAGTAATTATCAATAATTAAAGAAACGCTTTATATCTTTTTACTTTTTGTAAGCAATTTTGGTGGCTATAATTTGTTGTGTGCGTTATTACGCATGATAAATATCATATTATGTAGTAATTACTGCATATATCTTCGTTTTTTTTCAGTGTAAATAATATAAAAAATCATTCAAATTATAGTTATGAGCCATTCTCATTCATTTCATATACCAGTTATGGGTATTGCATTTACTATTGATACACCTTTAAAAGTTGCCCATTTTGGTATAGACTCTGTTGTTTCTTTAGTAGATGATATTTTATTAGAAAAATTAAGAAAAATGTATTGCGAAAAATTTGAATTGCAATACAATGAAATAACTAATAAAGTGAAAGATTTTAGAGCAAAACGTATTACATCATACTTAAATTTAATGAACCATTTGGTTGATGAAAAATATAGTGCTTTAAAAAATGTTTCTTTAGATAAAATTGAAGATATTAAAACCCACTTAAGCATGCTGCCAAGTGGCGTAGTTTTAAAACAAGAGTTTACCAAATTACTTAAAAATGGCATTGATGTTTCTGAAGTAAAAAATTGGTTAGCAACACATTTAAAAAAAGGCCGTATTGATGTTAATATAATGACAAAGGTTGATAAAGAAAACACGTTTAACAACCAAAAGTTACCCGTAGAATATAATGATGCACATGCGGCTTTAAGGGGGTTTGCTAATAGCAAACTAGAAGCGGCGGTTGTGTTATCAGCAGGTTTGAATCCTAGGCTTTATGCTTACATGGCGCAATTTGACGATTTTTTCCCTAATGAAAATGGCCTAATAAAAAAGAAAATTATTTTAAAAGTAAGTGATTATAGATCGGCTTTGGTGCAAGGGAAATTTTTAGCAAAAAAAGGCTTATGGGTGTCAGAATACAGAGTTGAGTCTGGTTTAAACTGTGGTGGTCATGCTTTTGCAACTGACGGATATTTACTTGGGCCCGTTTTACACGAGTTTAAAGAAAAACGAGGTGAATTAATAAATACCATTACAGATGTGTTAAACAACGCTTTAAAAGCTGCTGGTAAGGTAGTGCCAAAAGCTCAATTGAAAATAGCAATTTCTGCGCAAGGTGGTGTTGGCACGCATAAAGAACATGCATTTTTAATTGATGAATATAAACTAGATTCCGTTGGCTGGGGAAGCCCTTTTTTATTAGTGTCAGAAGCCACCACTGTTGATAATAATACGCTTAAAAAACTAGTTAAGGCTAATGAAAACGATTTGTATTTAAGTGATATTTCACCACTTGGTGTGCCGTTTAATAATTTAAAAAATAATACAAAAGATGCTGAGAAAAACAATTTAATTTTTAAAGGAAGACCAGGTAGTTGTTGCCCAAAAAAGTTTGTAGCACTTAACAAAGAGTTTGGTGAAAAGGGTATTTGTACGGCATCAAGAGAATATCAGTATTTAAAACTTAAGGCGCTTGATGCCAAAAATTTATCTGCTGATGCCTATGAGAAAGCATTCAATAGTATAACTCAAAAATCATGTACTTGTGTGGGTTTAGGCACATCGGCATTGTTGGTTCATAATTTAAGCACAAAAGTTGAAGGCGAAGGTGTATCAGTTTGTCCGGGCCCCAATATGGCATATTATTCAAAAGTAATGAGTTTAAAAAACATCACAGATCATATTTACGGCAGAGATAATATGGTAACAACTACAAAGAGGCCTAATATATTTATTAAAGAGCTTAATATTTATGTAGATTTTATATTGAAAAAGTTAGATGAAGTAAAAAGTAATATGACTAAAAAAGAGGCTAATTACATATTAACATTCACTAATAATTTAAACAATGGTATAACTTACTATAAAAGCTTATTTAATAGCGCAAAAAACGTGTTTGATGATGTTAAAAAACAAGCTTTAAGTGAGCTTGATATAAACGAACGTTTAATAAAGCAGTTGCAACATAAAATTAAGCAATAAATACCATTTTGTAAATAATATAAGTATTTGTTTAACAAATGCTTAAATATTTAAGTAAAAAGCCACATGTATTTTATTGATTGTTATTTTTTAGCCAAAACGTAATTCAATAAAAATTATAATTAAGATATTTGTAGTTTAGTTTCAAAGTTAACGTTTAAAAACGCTAGTTTTAACAATACTTATTTATTTGAAAAATGGATTTTGTAAAAGAGATAAACCAGTTAAGGAAAGAAAAGAATGCTGTTATTTTAGCACATTATTACCAAGAAGGTGCTATACAAGATATTGCAGATTATGTGGGTGATAGTTTAGGTTTATCACAACAAGCAGCGCAAACTGATGCCGATATTATTGTGTTTGCAGGTGTGCATTTTATGGCCGAAACTGCAAAAATTATAAACCCAACAAAAAAAGTGGTGCTGCCAGATTTAAATGCCGGATGTTCTTTGGCAGATTCTTGCCCGCCAGAGTCATTTAAAGCGTTTAAAGAAAAGCATCCAGACCACATTGTAATAACATATATTAACTGCTCTGCAGAAATAAAAGCATTAAGTGATATTGTTTGTACATCATCAAATGCACTTAAAATAGTAAACTCTGTACCTAAAGACACACCTATAATTTTTGCACCCGATAAAAATTTAGGTCGTTACATTATGAAAGAAACAGGTAGAGATATGTTACTTTGGGATGGTAGCTGTGTGGTACACGAAGCCTTTTCAATGGATAAGTTAATTGAATTGCATAAAAAACACCCAGATTATAAAATTATAGCTCACCCAGAATCTGAAGAGCATATTCTAAATACGGCTACCTACATTGGTTCTACATCGGGTATGATTAATTACGTAAAAGCAAACCAAAACGATAAATTTATTGTAGCTACTGAAGCTGGTATTTTACATAAAATGCAGTTAGAAATGCCAAATACAGAGTTAATACCTGCTCCAGCGGTTGAAGATAATACGTGTGCGTGTAGTGAATGCCATTTCATGAAAATGAATACCATGGAAAAACTCTACAATTGTTTATTACACGAAACACCAGCTATTGAAGTGCCAGAACCATTAAGGTCTCGTGCATTACTACCTATTGAGCGCATGTTAGAACTTTCAAAATAAATTATGCTAGAAACTCATTATTTAGTTATTGGTTCAGGCATTGCGGGTTTAACATTTTCAGTTAAAATTGCCGAAACATTTCCTGATAGAAATGTTGTTATAATAACTAAAGATAGCGAAGACGAATCGAACACAAAATACGCCCAAGGTGGTATGGCTGTGGTGCTTAATAAAGAAGAAGATTCGTTTAAAAAACATATTGAAGATACTCTTATTGCTGGCGATGGTTTGTGCAAACAAGAGGTAGTAAAATTGGTTGTTAAAGAAGGACCGAAAAGACTAAAAGAACTAATTGAATGGGGTGCTAATTTTGATGATGATGGTTCTGGAAATTTAGATTTAGGTAAAGAGGGTGGCCACTCTGAATATAGAATTGTACACCATAAAGATTTAACCGGTGCCGAAATTGAACGTACGCTTATAAAACGTGTGCACCAATTACCAAATATTACGTTATTGCCGCATCATTTTGCTTTAGATTTGGTTACAAATCATCATGTAAAAGCAGAAAACACTAATGAGTTAACTTGTTACGGAGCCTACGTTTTTAATCAAAAAACAGGCGAAATTTTTACCATAAAAGCCAATGCAACTTTGTTAGCCTCAGGCGGTATAGGTTGTGTTTATGGGCACACTACAAATCCAGTTATTGCTACTGGCGATGGTATTGCTATGGCTTATAGGGCCAAGGCTCGTATTAAAGATATGGAGTTTGTTCAGTTTCATCCAACAGCATTATATCAAGAAAAGGGCGAATCGGCATTTTTAATTTCTGAAGCTGTTAGAGGCTTTGGTGCGTATTTACGTAATGGAAAAGGGTATCGTTTTATGCCAGACTATGATGAACGTGCAGAATTGGCTTCGCGTGATATTGTATCGCAAAGTATTGATGCCGAATTAAAAAAATCAGGCGACAACCATGTGTATTTAGATTGTACGCATTTAGATGTTGAGGGTTTTAAAAAACACTTTCCAACTATATACAATAAATGTTTATCGCTTCATATTAATATTGAAAAAGACTGGATTCCGGTTGTGCCTGCATCGCACTATTTATGTGGCGGTATAAAAGTTAATAAAAAAGGAAAAACAACTATAAATAATTTATTTGCCTGCGGCGAATGTTCTAGAACAGGCTTGCACGGAGCCAATAGGTTAGCATCAAATTCTTTATTAGAGGCTTTGGTGTATGCGCATAATATATACAAACATCACACAAAAAAAGCATATCCAACGCATCAAATAAAAATTCCTGCATGGAATGATGAAGGCACGGTTATACCCGAAGAACATGTTTTAATTAAGCATAACTTAAAAAGTTTGCAAGCTTTAATGCGCAATTATGTTGGTATAGTTAGAAGCAATAAGCGTTTAAAACGTGCTATTAAACATTTAGATGTAATTTACAATGAAGTTGAAGATTTGTATAGAGAGTCTAAAATTACACCTTCACTTTGTGAGTTAAGAAACATGGTTAATGTGGCGCACCTTATTATAACACAATCTTTAGAACGTAAAGAAAACAAGGGTGGCTATTTTAATAAAGACAACGTTAAAAAATAAGTTTTTTAAGCAATTTTTAAATCGGGGTCATTGTTATCTGTTTCAGAGTTGATGTGTTTATGCTGGTTTATTTTTTCTAATAATAATGCTTTATTTACGGGTTTTGTTAGGTAATCATTCATGCCTAAATTTAAAACTTTTGTTTTGGTTTCTTGCATAGCATCGGCAGTAACAGCTATTATTGGTATGTTATTTTTAATACCGTTTACACCGTTTCTTATAATTTCTGTGGCCTCGTAGCCATCCATAATAGGCATTTGTAAGTCCATTAAAACAAGGTCGTAAACATTTTGTTTAAGTGCATCTAAAGCTTCTTGCCCATTGTTAACAATAGCAAAGGATGTGTTAGGAAAACCGTTTAAAATTTTACGCATAACCATTTGGTTCATTTTATTGTCTTCAACTACTAAAATATGAACAGGGTTGTTTTCACTTACATTGTTAGCTGTAGGAGTTTCTATTTGATGAAAACTTTTTAAGTTTAAATCTATAAAAACGGAGGTGCCTTTGTTAGGTATACTATCAATTTTTAGAGATCCTTCAAAAAGCTCAATAATATGTTTTGCTATAGTTAAGCCTAAGCCAATACCGCCAAAAGCTCTTTTATGATTAAGTTTCATTTGATTAAAACTATCAAAAACACGGTCTTTTTCGCTGGGGTCTATGCCTATTCCTGTATCGGTTATTTGAAAAGAAAAACGGCACATATCGTTAGGTTGTTTTAGGCATTTTACTTTAAAATAAATAGCACCTTTATTAGTGAATTTAACAGCATTACTAAGCACGTTATTAATTATTTGAATAAACCTATCAGCATCAGCATAAACGCTTGATGGTATTTCAGAATCCATTTCAAACGTATAGTTTAACCCTTTTTTTATGGCTTCTGTTTTCCAGTTATTACTTATTTGGTTGAGTTTAATTGTAGGATTAAAACTTGCTGAATTTAATTGTAGTTTATTGGTTTCAATTTTTTCAAAATCAATAATATCATTCACATTGCTAAGTAAACTAAGTGATGCATTTTTAATAATTTCAAAGGGTTTGCGGTTGTTGTTATCTTGTTGGGTTTCTAATTCACTTTCAGCAATGCCCATAATGGCGTTAATTGGTGTGCGTAATTCATGACTCATATTAGACATGAAATAGGTTTTTAGCTGGCTGATTTCTTCAGATTTTTTTAAGGCCTCTTCTTGCGATTTTTCTTTTTCTAACCTTAGTTTTTTTATAAGATTTGTCATTGACAACGATAAGAATATAACCTCAAAACCAGAGCCAAATTTTGCACTGTTAAGTGTTATAAAATTATTTGGTAACAAACTTAAATTGTTCATTACAAAACCTAGTAAACCAATAACTAAAAATAAAATACCAATAGAAAAGAATGCATCTATTTTAATGCGTTTAAATTGCATGGTAATTATAGTTGCAAGAATAAGTAACAAACTAATTAGACCATTTATATTACTTAAAGGATAGGCAATTTTAAGCGTTTCAGCGTTTATAAATAGCATTAAAAATGAAAAGGCAATAATGCCATAAATAATATTAAAAGCTTTTTTAAACGCTTTTAATTTTGTGTTTACATTTAAAAAATGTTCACAATATTTAAGCAAAAATAAATTTGATGATAATGCTGTAATTAAAACGGTACGGTTGTTTATATAGCCACCGTTTATTAGTATGTATTCATGTATAAAACCATCTAAAGCAGCTTGCATTAAACCAATAGAAAACACATAAATGCCGTAGTATAAAAACGATTTTTCTTTTAAACTTGTGTAAAAAAACAAGTAAATAATGCCCGCTAAAAAAAGTACGCCATAAAAAAGACCAAAAAATAGTTGTTGTTTGTAATTAGCTAACAAAAACTCTGTTTCAGAATATAGGTTTAATGGCAAGTTTATTGTTTCTCCGTCGCTTTTTAAATGTATGTATATGTTTTGAATTTTATTTGGGGGCAATATTAGTTTAAAAACTGTAGCATGATGCTTAACATGTTTTTGTGAAAAAGGTACATTATCTCCGTTTTTAAATAATTCAATGTTATTTTCATTTATTTTATAAAGATTAACAACATCGGTTATTGGTCTTGCGGTTTCTAAATAAAATGTTTTAGGCTGGTTTTTATTGTTTTTTAATTTAAAGTTTACCCAATAATTATCACTTGTAAAACCAACACTATGGTTGGCAGATTCTAGTTGTTTATACTGTAATGTGTTGTTGTTTAAAATAGCTTTAATATTATAGTTGGTTTTTCCAACGTTAACATATTTAGCATATTCAAAAAGGTTATTGTTATCAGATTCTTGAACGTTGAAAATGTTTTTTTGGGCAAATACGTTAAAGCTAATTAAGCATATAAGCAGCGTGAGAGTACGTTTCATATTTTAGGGCTATCAAATACCAAACATACTTAAGCACGTGAATAATAACTATATTATTATGTTAAAATTAGCTTTTTATAGATTTTTTATGCGTTTCATCGGTTTTTTTGAACAAAAAAGCCACTATTATAAAATAGTGGCCTATTGTGGTGAGCAAAAAAAGGTTATTTACTAAGCATTAATAATTCATTGCAAAGTATTTCGGTTATATAGCGTTTTTCGCCATTTTTAGTTTCGTAAGTTCTGTTGGTAAGTTTACCTTCAACGGCTATTTCTTTTCCTTTAGTAATGTAGTTTTCAACAACACTAACTAAACCGCCTTTAACTATAATGTTGTGCCAATGTGCGCGCTCTACTTTGTTGCCGTTTTTATCTTTGTAACTATCATCAGTAGCAAGGGTAAATTTTGCCATTTTGTTACCGTCATTAAAGTTAATAATTTCTGGGTCTTGCCCTAATCTACCAATCAACTGTACTTTGTTTCTAAGTGCGTTCATAAATGTTATTTTTAATGTTAAACAGTTAATACTATCGAGTTCTAATGTTTCGACACTGCAAATATCAATTACCAATCAAAAGTTATTCGGTATTTACTTATTTAAAATCGTTTGTAAACGTTTGTAGTCGTTTACAAACGATTATTTTTTTATTTCTTATATTTACAACTTAATAGCAACCTCTCTCAAAAACAACCATATGTTAAACGTAAAAAAAGAAGCGTGGAAAACACTTAAACGCCCAATTTGGAAAGAAAACGAAGTATACCAAGTATCAAACTTTGGTAGAGTTATTAGGTTTAAAATGAAAGCTAAAGGTGAGTTTTTTAAGTTTTCAAAAGTAGCTAATGGCTATGAGGCTTTTACGGCCATTAAAAAAGATAAAAAGAATGATTTGCAATATGTACACCGTGTTGTTGCCGAACTTTTTATTGATAACCCAGAAAACAAGCCCTTTGTAATTCATAAAGATTATGATAAAACCAATAACCACCAAGATAATTTGGCTTGGGTAACACGTAGTGAATTGGTTAAGCACAATTTAAAAAACCCCAATGTAATTGCTTCAAAAGAAAAAAAGAAAAACAACCCGCCTTATTCAAAACTTTCAGAAGGCAAAGTAAAAATGATTAAACGTAAAATTTTTGATCCGAATAGAAAAACAAGGTTACGATTAATTGCAAAACAATTTGGTATTTCTGAAATGCAATTGCACCGAATTAAAACAGGAGAAAATTGGGGGCATGTAACCGATTTTTAACAAAAAATAAATATAATACATTAAACTATTTTCTTTACTTTGAAAGTAATTTAGACAATAATTTATACGAAATAGATTAAATTTAAAATGTAAATTTTAAAACAAAAAACCACTAAACACCCTATGAAAACACTAAAATTTAGTAACAACCACAAAATGCCTGCCTTTGGATTAGGAACTTGGAAATCTGCCGAAGGCGAAGTTTACAACGCCGTAAAAACAGCTATTAAAAATGGTTATAGGCACATAGATTGTGCCGCTGCTTATGGTAATGAAGCTGAAGTTGGTAAAGCACTAAAAGAAGTTATAAATGAGGGTGTTGTTACTAGAGAAGAACTTTGGATAACATCAAAACTTTGGAGCAATATGCATGCAAAAAGTGATGTTATTGAAGCTATTAATAAAACACTAACCGATTTACAATTAGATTATTTAGATTTATACCTAATACACTGGCCTATTGCACAAAAAAAAGAGGTGCCTTTTGTTAGTAAAGTAGAAGATTTTATTCCGTTAAAAGAACTACCTAATGAACTTACTTGGGAAGGCATGGAAGAAGCCGTTGCAAAGGGTTTAACTAAGCATATTGGTGTTTCAAACTTTGGTCCTAAAGCTTTAAAGCAGTTAATGGCCAGTGCTAACATTAAACCCGCAATGAACCAAATTGAATGCCACCCTTATTTTCAGCAAAATGATATGTTGGCCTTTTGTAAAAGCCATGGCATTCATGTTACAGCCTATGCGCCATTAGGTTCTGGCGATAGAGCAGCTAAATTTAAAGCTGAAGATGAACCAGTTCTTTTAAAAGATCCTGTAATTTTAAATATAGCCAAGGCTAAAAACGCATCAGCAGGACAAATACTTATAAGTTGGGCATTGCACAGAGGTACTTCTGTAATACCAAAATCTGTAAATCCTAAGCGCATAGTAGAAAATTTTGAAGCACAAGCTGTAGAATTATCACAAACCGACATGGATGAAATTGCTGCTTTAGATAAAAACTATAGATTTTTAACCGGTGAACATTGGGTGTACGAAGGAAGCTCATATACCCTAGAAAGCATTTGGGCCTAATACCATAGCAAAAAATGGTTTAAATTACTATGTTATGGACAGACAATGCTTAGAGTGTGGCAGTAAAATTGTTGGCAGAATTGATAAAAAATTTTGTAGTGATGGTTGCCGTAATGCCTACAATAACAAAATAAATAAAGACAATAAAAACCTTATACGCAATACCAACAATAGGCTTAGAAAAAACTATAGAGTTTTAGAAATGTTAAATCCTAACGGAAAAACTAAAGTATCAAGATCTAAGCTTATTGAAAATGGTTTCGACTTTAATTTTTTTACCAGCATTTACACAACAAAAGCCGGAACCGTTTACTATTTTGTGTACAATCAAGGATATTTACCTATTGATGGTGATTATTATGCCCTTGTTACCAGAGAAAAATAAAATGTAACATACCGTAATAAATGTACACTAATAAAACAACGCTATAAGTTTAATTATGCAACTATTTATACCTGTTTTATTCATTACTGTTTTTGTAATAATAATAATAATTTTGTTTTTTTATTACAGTAAAAAAAATGTGCTTTTACGGCATTTAGCTAAATTTCAGTTTAAAAGTATAGCTCAGTTTAAAACCAATATGCCTATAAAAATAATGGGCAAAGTACTGCAAAGCCATGAGCCTTTTGTTATGCCTTTTAGTAAACGAAAATGTGTTGCTTTTGAATTTAAAATTGAACAAAAAATTAGCACAGGAAAGCATTCAAAATGGAAAACACTTGTTAAAAAACAAGATATACAAGATTTTTTTATTGAAGAACGAGGCGAAGTTGTAATGGTAAAACCCACAAGCCAACCTAAAAATTACATGAGTTATTTAGTGAAAGATAAACGCGTGTCCTCAGGTTTTTTTAAAGAACCAACACCAGAGTTTAAAAAACTTTTGTCAGATTTTGATGTAGATAGTCAGAACTTTTTTGGTTTAAATAAAACACTACGTTATTCTGAAAGAATTTTAGAAGTTGGCGAAACTATTGTGGTAGCTGGTATTGCAAAATGGAAAACACTACAACAACCCATTGAAGGTTACGGCTACTCAAAAATTGCAGCTTTAGAAAGTACTGATACGCAAAAATTATTAATTACAGATTTACCCGAAGCCTTTAAAAAAAGGCATACATAAAAAGCTATTTCCACCAGTTTTGGCCTTTAAGTTCCATAGCAGCTTTTAACACATCTTTTTGGCTAATTTGCCCCACTAATTTACCATTTTCAACAATAGGGAAACGCCTGCGTTTAGCATTTAAAAACTTATTAGCAGCATCAAAAATATTCATGTTACCATCAATAGTTTCAATATTTTTGGCCATGTGTTTTTCAATAGTTTTATCTTGCATTGGTAAGTTGTAATAGCGGCTTTCGCTAATTTGTTTAATACAATCACCTTCAGAAATAACACCAATTAATTCATTGTTTTCATTAACAACGGGTCCGCCAGAAATACGGTTTTTAATAAGTGCTTCCATAACACTTTCAATAGTTTGGTCTGGAGTAAAGGTTATCAAATTGCGTGTCATGTAATCACTTACCTTTAAAGGTGTGCTTTCAGCCGAATTACCCTGTTGCCTTCTGGCCCCTTGAAAACTTTTTATACCCATAATATTTAAATTTAGTCTTACTAAATGTAGAAATTATTTTTTAGTTTTCCTAATACATATAACTTATAAAACGCTTTGTATTAATGTTTTTGCCTAGGTTTTGTAAAATAAACAGCATACTTGTAAGTAGTTAAATATTTATTTTTTTAGCTTTAGGCCTTAAAAATTTAAAAAGATGAAGCAAGTATTAGTATTGGTTTTAACAATAAGTGGTTTTGTTATGCAAGCACAAAATAACGCAACGTTATTAGCGCATTATGAAGCGTATTACAAGGAAATGAAAAAACAGGGCGATATACAAGGTGTAATTAACGCCATGACACATTTAAATGTATTAGCACCATCGCAGGCTAGAAAAGATACCTTGGCTTACATTTATATGGATCAAGGTATGAATACACAAGCATTAAATACTATTGGTTTTGAAAAAAATGCTAACGATTCTGATATAGCCATTCAGGTTAAGGCTTTAGCTCTAAAAGAACTTAAACAGCCTAAATTAGCATTAACCTTTTTTGAAGAGATGTTTAATAGAGATCAAAACCCTGTAATTGCTTATGAATTAGCAGAGTTAAACATTCAAATTAGAAATAATGCTGAAGCTGAAAAGCATATTATTTATGGTTTAGCAAATTCAAAAGATTTAAAAAAAGCGTTTTTTGAAAGCCAAACACCTTATGAAGTACCTTTAAAAACGGCGTTTAAATATTTAAATGCTATAAATATTTTCTCAAAAGACCCAAAAAGTAATATTGATGCAGCTGTTGATGTTTTAGATGAAGCTTTAAAAGAAGCGCCAAACTTCAATATGATTAATATTACTAAAAATGAATTGCTAAGGCAAAAGCAAGTGTTAAATAGCCAAACGCAAACACCTGAAAGTAAAAACTAAAAAAAAATCGGCATTTTTAATGCCGATTTTTTTTGATGTATAAGTAATGGGTTATTACCAAATTTTAACGCGGTTTTCTGGTTTTATGTATAATTTGTCGCCTTCTTTAATATCAAAAGCATCATAAAATGCATCAACGTTTAAAAGTGGCTGAACCGCTCTTGTCATGCCTGGTGAATGCGGATCGGTTTTAATTTGATTTTTAAGCGCATCATCTCTCATTTTAGTTCTCCAAATAGTTCCCCAAGACATAAAGAAACGTTGTTCAGGTGTAAAACCATCTATGTTTTCTGGTCTTCCGTTTTCTTCAAAGCTTAATTGTAAAGCATCATAAGCAGCAACAACACCACCTAAATCACCAATGTTTTCACCTAAAGTAAAAGGCCCATTTATATTAGTTTCAGGTAAAACTTCAATAGCACTATATTGGTCTGCAAGGTTTTTACCTAAGGTTTCAAATTGTTTTAAATCTTCGTCTGTCCACCAGTTGTTTAAGTTACCATCTTTGTCATAGCGTGCTCCAGAATCATCAAAACAATGTGAAATTTCATGACCAATAACAGCGCCAATACCACCGTAATTTACAGCATCATCAGCTTGATAGTTATAAAAAGGAGGTTGTAAAATAGCAGCAGGAAAAACAATTTCATTAAACGGCGGATTAAAATAAGCGTTTACCACTTGTGGCGCCATAAACCAACGGCTTTTATCAACAGGTTTCCCTAAATCTTTTAAGTTTGTGTTGTGCGACCACTTGCTTGCATTAAGCATATTTTGAAAGAATGATCCGCCTTCTTCAACGCCACTAATTTCTAATTCAGAGTAGTCTCTCCACGTATCGGGATAAGCAATTTTCACTTTTAAAGCTAATAGTTTTTCAACGGCTTTTTCTTTAGTTTCAGGGCTCATCCAGTTTAAGTTATTAATTCTGTTTTCAAAAGCTTTAATAACGTTAGCAATCATTTTTTCGGCCTTTACTTTGGCTTCTGGCGGAAATTTTTCATCAACATAAAGTTTTCCTAATGCTTCGCCAATAGTACCGTTAAGAGTTTGCAGAGCATTTTCATCACGTGGTTGTTGTTTTTTTGCTCCTCTTAAAGTTTTGCTGTAAAATTCCCATGAGGCTGTTTCTAAATCTGTACTTAAAGCACCGGCAGCGTCGTTAAATAAATTCCAGCGTAGGTAAGATTTCCAATCATCTACATTATTTTCATTGAAAATTGTTTGTAGTGCATCCATGTATTTTACTTCAGTAACAATAACGGTATCAATTTGGGTAACGCCAATACCTGTAAAGTAGTCTTTCCAGTTAATGGCAGGTACCATTTTTTGTAAATCGTTTATAGATCTTGGGTTGTAGCGTTTGCGGGCATCTCTTCGATCTACTTTATCCATTCTTGGTTCTGCTAAACGTGTTTCAAAAGCAAGAATTTTTTTAGCTTCGGCGTTTGCAGTAGCTTCATCATCACCTAAAAATTGAAGCATTTTTGTAATATAAGCTACATATTGCGTTCTTTTTTCTTTTGAATCTTCATCATCTTTAACATAGTAATCTCTATCTGGTAAGCCCAAGCCGCCAGTGCCAAGATAACCAGCGTTAATGTCACTATTTTTAGTATGTGGTGCCACGCCAAAGCCAAAAAAACCGCCGCCGCCGTTAGGCTCCATTTCAATTAAATAATTTTGTAGGTCTTGTATGTTTTTAATGGCATCAACTTTTGCTAAGTAAGGTTTTATAGGCTCTAAACCTTGTTTGTTTCTGTTAATAGTATCCATGATAGTTTGAAAAAGCATAACGGCTTTTTCTTGATCGGAACCAGGAACAACATTTATTTTGTTGAGGTCTTTATCATCAGCCATGGCTGCTCTTAAAATTGAAAGCGCATCATCATTGGTGTTTTTTCTTAATTCATCAAAGCTTCCCCAACGGGTACGATCATCAGGAATTTCATTGTTATCAAGCCATTTTCCATTTACGTATCTAAAAAAATCGTCACTTGGCTTTACAGATGTATCCATGAATTCAACGTTAATTCCTGGTGTGGTTTCTGCTTGAGCAGTTTCTTTTTTGGCATCATTTTTACAAGATGCAACACCCAACATTATGGCTAAACCATAAATGGGTATGAGTTTTGAGTTAGTTTTCATTTTAAAGAACTATGTTTTAAAGTTTGTTATGAGACGCACTTTTAACAAGATTGTTTCATATTTTTTATTAAAAAAGTTTTAAGATTACAATTTAATATTAATACTTGTTTAGTTAACTAAATTGATAAATATATTAACATTTTTTTAATAAAAATGAGAGCAAAAAAATAGGCGTACTACACGTACGCCTGTTTTTTTACTTAAACAGATTTAAGGTTTTATAATGTCTTGATTATCAAACTCTATTTTTTTGTTTATTTGAAGATTTAAGTTTGAAAAGGCAATGAAAACGTCTTTTATAACTGCTAAGAGTTCTGCCTTAGAGGTAGATTGTAAATTGTATAGACTTTCTAGTTTTAAAAATTTTGTTTCAAAAGCATTAATTCTGGCTGTTATTGAAGCAGCATTTAAGGGTTCGGGTATGTTTTTCTTAAAATCGGTTAATGTGTTGTTTACAACTTCTTTGTTTTCTAAAAAAAACGATAAATCGGCCTTTTTTAAATTAGCAATAACCTCTTTTATTTGAATGTATTCTGCCCATTCTGCCGCATAAATTTGTGCTTTTTCATCAAGTAAATAATCAGCGTATTTAATTTTAGTAATATCTTTTTCTGTTACTTTATGGTTTTGGTCTTTAGTATTTTCGGTGGTGTTTTCAGGGGTGTTTTTGCATGAAAACATTATAAAAAAAACGCATAAAGCGCTAAGCACTAATTTGTTCATAAAGCTTGTTTTATTAGTATAACGCAAATATATACTAATAGTTTATTTTTTAATTTAATTAATAAAAATTATAAGTTAATTGTATCTTTGGGCGTTACCCTAAAAGCTTAATTATTATGATGGAAAATTTTTGGTTTAATGTTGAATACGGTATAAATCATGTGTTAGATATTAATGCTTATGATCATGTTTTGTTTTTAATAGCATTAACTGTTCCGTATCTTTTTAAAAACTGGAAACGAGTGTTGCTTTTAGTATCTACATTTACTTTAGGGCACACATTATCATTAGTTTTGGCATCATATGGTGTGGTTAGAATTAACGCTCAAATAGTTGAGTTTTTAATACCCGTAACCATTTTTATAGTAGCTTTATTTAATGTGTTTACCGCTGGAAAAAATGCCCAAAAAGAAAAAATAGGTGTTTTATTCATATCTACGTTATTTTTTGGTTTAGTTCATGGTTTAGGCTTTGCTAGAGAGTTTCAAATTTTATTAGGCGATTCTGATAATAAATTAATAATGTTATTAGAATTTGCTTTAGGTATTGAAATAGCACAGTTAATTATAGTTTTTGTGGTGCTATTTTTGGGTTATATTGGGCAAACAATCTTTCGTTTTTCAAAAAGAGATTGGGTTATGGTAGTTTCGGCTATTGTTGTTGGGTTGGTTATTCCAATGATTTTAGAAAGCGACTTTTTAGCATCATAACACAACCTTTTCAAGCATTTTTTACGTAAATACCACAAAATCTGTAAGGTTTTATAAAACTTTAACTAACAAGCATTGTATTTAAAATACATAGCAATTATATTCGTTATACATTTTGTGTTTGTATATGTTTTAAATTAAAGGCTAAACAAACACATGCTTTAATACATACATTTAATGCCAGAACAAAAACAATTAAAGTACGATAAGGCATATTTAAGAATTGCTAAAGAGTGGGGGAAGTTATCATATTGCAAACGTAAACAAGTAGGCGCTGTAATTGTAAAAGATAGAATGATAATTTCAGATGGGTATAACGGCACGCCATCTGGTTTTGAAAACTGCTGTGAAGATGAAGAAAACTATACAAAATGGTACGTTTTACATGCCGAGGCTAACGCTATTTTAAAAGTAGCAGCATCAACACAATCTTGCAAAGGCGCTACATTGTACATAACATTATCACCTTGTAAAGAGTGCAGTAAACTTATACACCAAGCAGGAATTATTAGGGTTGTTTATCATACAAAATATAAAGATGATTCTGGTTTAAAGTTTTTAAAAAAAGCAGGTATTGAATTAAAATTAATTGAAGATTTAACAGCCTAATGTTTTACAAAAAAAAATATTTGCCCCTTTTTTTAGGAGTAGCAACAGCTGCAGGCATTTTTATTGGTGGAAAACTAAATTTTAGTGATTCTCCAGATAAGTTATTTTCAACTAACAGTAAAAAAGAAAAGCTAAACCGGTTAATAGATTATATAGAATACGATTATGTAGATGATATTAATACTGATAGTATTGTTGATGTTACAGTAAACGGTATTTTAAATAATCTAGATCCGCACTCCGTTTACATTCCAAAAGAAGATTTAGAGCGTGTTACCGAAAACATGAAAGGCGATTTTGTAGGCATTGGTGTTAGTTTTTATACTTACCGAGATACTATTACAGTTATTAGGGCTATTGAAGGTGGCCCAAGTGAAAAAGCAGGCATTAAAGGTGGTGATAGAATTTTGATGGCTAATGGCGATTCGCTTTTTGGAAATAATATAATTGATGGTGATATTGTAAAAAGACTTAAAGGGCCAATAAATTCTAAAGTAGATTTAACAGTTTATAGAAAAGGAGCGCCCAAGCTTTTAAATTTTACCGTAAAACGTGGTGTAATACCCATAAAAAGTGTTGATGCATCATACATGCTTACCAACAAATTAGGCTACATAAAAGTTAATAGGTTTGCAGAGTCAACTTACAAAGAATTTAAAAAAGGCCTTGACAAACTAATTGATAGTGGCGCCACTGAAATAGCTTTAGATTTACGTGGAAATCCTGGTGGTTTTTTATCCATTGCAGAGCAAATGGTTGATGAGTTTTTAGGTAAAAACAAGCTCATTTTATTCACCAAAGATAAACGTGGCCACATAGAAGAAAGTTACGCTACAAAACGCGGTAGTTTTGAAAACGGAAACGTATATGTACTTATAGATGAAAACTCAGCATCGGCCAGCGAAATTGTTGCAGGAGCCTTACAAGATAACGATAAAGGTGTTATTGTAGGAAGGCGGAGTTATGGTAAAGGATTAGTACAACGCGAAATGGATTTAGGTGATGGTAGCGCAGTACGTTTAACCGTTTCACGTTATTATACACCAACAGGCAGATCTATTCAAAGGCCTTATAAAACCATAGGGCACAAAGATTATTATGATGAATATTCTGAAAGATTAGATAGTGGCGAACTCTTAGACCCTACTAAAATTGAAGTAGCCGATTCTTTAAAGTTTAAAACCCCAAAAGGTAAAATAGTATATGGCGGTGGCGGTATAATTCCTGATGTTTTTGTACCAATAGATAATACGCTACATAATGAAACATTGCAGTATATAGAACAATATCAGTTTTTTGATAACTTTATTTTTAGGCAGTTAGATTTAGATCGTCATGCATACGACGGTATCTCAAGAAAAGATTTTATTGATAGTTTTGAAGTAGATGATGACATGGTTGTTAAATTTCAAGACTATGTTAATACCCAAACACGGTCAAAAATAACCTTTGTGGCTTATCATGATGAGGTAAAACAATATTTAAAAGCATCATTAGCCGAACAATTATATGGTAATGGCGCTTTTGAAGAGGTTATTAATAAAACAGATATAATGATTGAAGAGGTAATTAAGTTAAGCGAAACGGCTCACTAATTATCCATCAACTTTATCATGTACTTTGGTGTGTTTACCGTCATTCCAAAGTGTTAAAATATCAGTAGCCACATGTGCACCACTACCAGTGGCAATAGCAAATTGGCTACGCCATCCGGCAAGTGATCCAGCAACGTATAAATTTTTTTCAATTAAATGATCGTTGTTTTTTAACCAAATACGTTCTTTTTCAATTGGCGAGCGCGGGTGTGGTTCAATATAATCTTCTAAACCTTTAATGCGCATTAAGTTAGTGTATCCAACCGCTACTACTACAATTTTAGTTTTATAGCTGTTTTTGTTAGTTATAACTTCAAACCCTTCTTCAAATTTTGTGATTTCTAAAACTTTTTCTTTATCAATTTGCTCAACATGTGGGTAAAGCTCAGTTAATTGTTGTTTACCTTTTTCTAATATAGAAGCACCAGTAGTTCCAGGAGCCAGCCCCAAAACATTATTAAATAAAGCTGTTTGTAAATGCGATGTTTTTTGGTGTACAAAAATACCAACGCGCTTATTTTGTGCAAAAGATTTGTTTTTTGCAGAGCCTAAAACCAATGCACAAGATAAACCTGCGGCTCCGCCTCCTATAATTAGTGTGTTAAACATAACAAGTTTTTATATTGTAAAGTTAGTTTTATTATTAATAAATGAAAACTAAAAAGCATAATGGTATTTACATAAGCTATATAAAAAAGTAGTATATTCGATTTGTAAGTTTTTTCTATTAAAAACTCAATTAACTAATTATAGTTTTTATGAAACGCATATTTCTATTTCATGTTATTTTGTTTGCAAGTCAATTTATAGTTTCTCAAAATAATTGGCAATATTATACAAGAATTGCAGATTCTTTACAACAACAAAATGACTATAATGCGGCTTTAAAATTAAGGCTACAGGCCGTTGAAATTGCGCAGCGTACAGAACAAGATACATTGCCTTTTTTAAAGTTATTAAGTGCTCTTGAAAAAAGTGAGGTTGAATTAGTAGCTAAACAATCTGATAGTGTGTTTGAAGTATTAAAAAATCAAACAGAATCTTTAAAAGAATTCAACCCAACTCCTGAGCGCATATATAGAATTTATAATAAACTATATGAATATTCAAATAGTAAAAAAAATATTACCGATAGTGATTATTTCATAACCCAATCATTAAAATATCAGTATAAAAGAAATGCTATTGATTCTTTATTATTGTTAGAAACACTTCAAAAATCAGGGGTTACATACAAACAAATAGGTAAATTAAATGAGGCCGTAAATGCTTATTTAAAGGCTATTAAGCTTTGTGAAGATTTAAAAATAAAAAAGCCAAGTGTTTTGGGGTTAAACTACATGAGCCTTTCAGAACTTTATAGGTATAGGTTTTTAGACAACCCCAAATTATTTTTAAAATACCTAAAAAAAGCACAAACAGTTTATGAAAATGCCAATGCAGTAAATGATTTAATTAGAGTTTATCTTGGTTTGTCAGATTTTATGAGTAGTACTGGTAAATTTCAACAGTCTATTAACTATTTAAAAAAAGCATTTAAAGTTTATAAAAATGATGTAGAGGCCAATAAAAAAATAGGCTTAGATAAAAGAGATGTTGAAAAAGAGATGAAACTTCACAACTACTTCATTGAAAAATATAGAATTGTAGGTAATGAACAACAAATGTTATTTCATCTCAACGAAATGCTAAAGGAAGCAAAACCTCAAAAATTACTTAATGATAATATAAAGGATTTAATATGTTTAAGTCATTTGTATTTAGTAGAATATTATGAAGCTGATTATAAGGAAAAAGCACTTTTTTATTTAAATCAAGGAAAAAAATATTTCCCAAGCAAAGATCTGTATTTTATAAGAGAAGAGTATGACTTGCATTTTGCTAATGTTTTTATGGCAAATAATGAGTTAACCAAGGCAAAAGCTATTATTAAAGATTTAAATTTAAAAAAAGAATTGCCTTTGTTTATAGCAAAATCTGCATTAGAAAAACGTATAATTTTAAATGTAAAATCTGAAAAATACGAAGATGCTTATACTGATATTAACTATTTAATAAGACAATATTACAGAGGTAATAATGATATTGACATAAGAACGGTATCTTATAAAAATTTTGTTCCTGGTACCGTTTTAAGTGATACACAACGCTTTTTAAATTTAGCACAAGCTTTTGAAACTACAGCCAAAACAGTAATTACAGAAAAATTATATTGGCTTGCGCTAAAACAGTTTCAGGCTAATTTAAATGAAGAAATTTTAAATGAAAGGGTTAATGCTTTATATTCTGATATTTGTTACTATTTTTTTTCTAAAGCATCACAAGGATTATTGGCTGAATCAAAATTAAATAAATTCTTAATATTCACGGAATCTATTGAGTCTAAACATTTATTAAATACATTTATTAATAACAGGAAAACCTCTAAAACCACAGCTTTAGATAGTTTAATAAAGAAAGAACAGCGTTTAAGAACTAATATTACACATTTAAAAAAACAATATTTAGAAAATAAGTCTGATAGTATTAATCAGCTCATTTTTGAATATAATATTAAACTTGAAAAAATAAATAATCAATTAGCCCAAAATACCAATAAAATAGCAGGTTTAGTAAACACTAATGCTGTATTGGAAAATATTAAGCAACATTACGTTATTAAGTTTAAACAAGTTCGTGGAGCCCTTTTTAGGTTAGAAGTAAATAAAGAAAAAGGAATAAAGGTTGCTAAAATTAAAAATTACAAAAACTTAAAAGATAGAGTAGTTGAAATGGTAACATTATTAAAAAACCCAAGCTCTAAAACAAACTCAATAGTAAACTATTCTAATAAGTTGTTTGATGAACTTTTTACCAATACAAATATTTTAAAAACAAATGGAGAGGTTTATATAATACCCGATGATATTTTGTATTATTTACCTTTTGAATTATTGGCTTATAATGGTAATTATTTATTAAACAACCTAAATATAAGTTATGCATCAGCTTTTAGTTTTATAAATTCAACCAATGTATATATTGAAGCAAACCAAGTTAAAGATATTGCGTTGTTTGCACCATCTTATTCATCATTTAAACCGTCAAATTTACAATTAGCAGTTAGAGGTGAACCTTATTATTTAGAAGGAGCTATAAATGAGGTAAAGTCTATATCAAAGTTATTTAACAGTAGTGATATATATATTAATGAAAAAGCTACAAAAACCTCTTTTACTAATTTACCTAATAAATATTCAATTTTACACTTGTCAATGCATTCTTTTATCAATGATCAAGATGCAGAATTAAGTAGTTTGGTTTTTAATGACGGAAATGAAGATTATGAACTTTACATCTCAGAACTTTATGGTTTAAACCTCAATGCTAATATGGCTGTTTTAAGTGCTTGTAATACGGGTGTTGGTAAGCTAAAAACAGGCCAAGGTATTGTGTCTATGAATACTGCTTTTACCGCTGCAGGTGTTCCGGCTGTTTTGTCTAGTTTATGGAGTGCGCCAGACATGGCTACACAACAAATAATGACTGCTTTTTATAGACACTTAAAAAATGGTGAAACCAAAAGTATAGCCTTAAAAAATGCTAAATTAGATTACTTAAATAGTACTGACGACCCTAATTTAAAACACCCGTATTATTGGGCTGGTTTTATATTAACAGGTGATACCTCTGCAATTATATTAAACAGTACAGATAATTGGTGGCTGTACGGCGTTTTATTTTTTGTTGTTATTACTATTTTATTTTTAATAATAAAAAAACGCCCTAAAATAAGTTAAGGCGTTTAAAAATGTTTGGGGTTGCTTAATTTACCAATTAGCTACATCTTTTTTCCAAAATAAACCTTTAATGGTTTGTCCGTTTCTTGTAATTTCAAAAGAGCCAACCATATCTATTACACTGTTTTGGTAGTTAACATGTCGTTTAATTTCTAGCGTGCCAAAAAATTGTTGTCTTTCTTGGTTTTTAGTACTGTACATTTCAACAATAACACTACTTAAGTCTTGTGTGTTTTGCAATAGCACTGTTGAGCCGTGTAAACCGTGTGTATTAACAGCAGCTTCAACAAAATCTAAATTACTAGGTACAGACATTCTAATTTCTATGGTTTCAAAACCATTGTGTAATAAACGCAGGCTTTTAGCGTAATTTAGGTTTAATAGGGCGCTAGTATCCCAGCCTAATACATTTTTACCCGAGTAAACTAGGTCTTCGTTATTTTGTGTTAGTACAATTCTGCTACCTTCATCGCCAGAAACAAATGATAAATCTGCAAAATCGTTGTTGTTTGAACCGTTGTCGTCATCTTTACTACAACTAAATATTGTAAGTATTGTAAAGCATAAAATGATTAAGGGTGTTTTTAAAAAGAGTTTCATAATAGATTGATTTTTCTATTAATGGTGCTTTTTAAAAAAGGTAAACTTATTTTAATCTAATTTTTTTAAAATGGTTTCAGCAGCCTTGTATTTGTAGTTCTTTTTACTGATAATTTGTTTAAGAATTTCTTGGCTTTTCTTTAAGTTGTTAGCTTTTAAATAGGCCAAAGCTAAATACCAGTTGCGGTGTTGAGAAACCTTATCTTGGTATTGCTTGTGTGCTTCTAACAAGCTAATGGCTTTATTGGTATTGTTTAGTTGTAGTTGGCATATAGCTTGATAGAAAAGGTAATATGACGTTTGTGTAGTGCTGTACAAAACCTCAAACTCTGTTAAAGCCAAGTTGTAGTTGTGGGTGTCATAATACCTAAAAGCTTCTGTTTTTAAATCTTCAGTGTCGTTACCGCGAGCACTAGGTGCAATTACATTAGCGTAGGGCTCAAAATAAGTAGCAAACAGTTTTTCATTATTTATAGGTTCATTTTTTTTCCATAAGCCAAAAAAACCTAGCGCAATAATTAAAGACGCTGCAATTGCTATTTTGTAGTATTTAGATGTGTTTTTCTTTGTTTTTCTTTGTTCAAGCTCTTTAAAACGAGCTTTTAATGCATCTTTTTTTGTTGAAATAATAGCCTTTTTTACTTGTTTTTCAAATTCAAACTGGGCTCTAAACTGCGCGTCTGTATTTAAAAGGTTCTGAAAAACAGACGTTTGCTCAGCGCTGAGTTTGTTTTCAAAATAAAGTGCTATTAATTCTTTATTATTCATTTTGTTTTTTTACTAGCTGTTTTAATTTTCTTAAGCATCTTGATTTTTGACTTTTTACAACATCGGTGTTGTCGTAATTTTCAATAATTTGTATGTTTTTTAAGGTTTTTCCTTTTAGATAAAATAACTCTAAAATAAGTTGGCATTGTTTGCCAAGTTTTTTAAAATTTACTTTTACTAATTGCTCTTGTTCAGATAAAACATCGGCATCTAAGTTTAAATTATCTAATGTAATTTCAGAATTTACAGGTTCGTCAACAATTTTAAGTTTAGCGTTTTTTCTTAAATATTCATAAATTTTAAACTTACCAATACTAAAAATATAGGTTTTTATAGAGCTGGTAAATTGCGTTATTTTGCCGTTTAGCAAGTTTTCATAAAAGCTCAAAAAAGTATCTTGGTATATGTCAATAAGGTCTTCTTCTTTTATAGAAAACGTTTTTCCAAATGCCATAAAATCACTTTTATAACTAACATACAGCTTTTCAAATGCTTTGTCGCTGTTTTGTAATAGTGTTTTTAATGATGGCTCTTTAGTCATTAATGTAAATAGGGCAAATAAGTAAACTCAAATTTAGTAAAAACATTTAGTATGGTAATTTTTTTCTAATTGAATGTTAACCTTTTTTAAAAAGCATCATTAATAAGAAAAATATTTATTAATAACCTAAACACAAACAAATGAAAATGTTTAAAGTAATTTTAATTTTATCATGTTTTATGATTATACCTTCTTGTAGTGGGGATGACTCTAACAAACCAAGTAGCAATGATACCTTTTTTGCAAAAATTAACGGTGAAGAGTTTAATGCAGAATTTGCTACTGGTTTTGTAACAACTTTTAACACCACGCTTACAATATCTGGAAGTGATGGTAAAGGAAAAGAAGTTACCTTAAATTTTCCGCTAACAGCTACAGCTGGTAGCACTTACACGGTAGAAAATCTTGAGTTTATTGCTGGTTATGATGCTAGTGAAAATGATGTAAGTATGGCAAAATCTGGAGGTTTAGTAACAATAACATCGCACGATGCTGATGCTAAAAGGGTTAGCGGAATATTTAGTTTTACAACAGAGCCAGTAGCGCAAGGTTCAGGCAACAGCTATGTGTTTACTGAGGGCGCATTTAACGTTTCTTATACAGAACTTTAGTGTTAAAAATATAACGTAAAACCCAAATGCTATTGTAAAATTAATTTAGTGTTTGGGTTTTATTTCTTTTTGCTTAATTTTTCTATTTTTTTTGAAATTCTTAATATAAGCATTAATGCTATAGCGCATAAACCAGCAACTATAGTAATTATAGCCACCATACTATCTCCAGTAAAAGGCGCATTAAAATTTATTTTTGTGAAGTTAAAAATAGTCATAGCACTAGCTAAAACTATAATTATTAAGGTTGCTATTTTCATTTATATATTAAATAGAATTTTAATGTTTACTGCAAAAAGTTTCACAGCAATAGCAAGTAAAACTACACCAAAAACTTTTCTAATAATATTAATACCGTTTTGCCCTAAAAAGCGTTCAATTTTTTTTGAGGTTTTTAAAACTACAAAAATAACAATAACGTTAAGTATAATGGCAATTATAATGTTTTCAACTCTAAATTCTGCTCGTAATGATAGTAAGGTAGTTAAGCTACCAGGGCCAGCAATTAAAGGGAATGCTAACGGAAAAATTGAAGCAGTCATTACATTATTGTCTTCTTCTTTGTAAAGTGTTATGCCTAAAATCATTTCTAAGGCAATAAAAAATAAAATAAAAGCACCAGCAATGGCAAAAGAGTTAACATCAATACCAATGAGGTTTAAAATACTTTTACCCAAAAACAAAAAAACAATCATAATAGCCCCTGCAATAATTGACGCTTTTTCACTTTGAATATGCCCCACTTTTTTGCGTAAATCTATTATAATAGGTATGTTGCCTACAATATCAATTACTGCAAATAAAACCATAAATGCAGTAATAATTTCTTTAAATATTAATTGCATGCTGTATTTATTAAATTTTTTGCAAATGTCGGTATTTAATACAACATTTAGGTGTTAAATTAAATTTAAAGTTTTCTATTTTTGCAGGCATGTTTCAATTAGGAAAAACAATAGTATCAGAAGACGTGTTAAAAAAAGAATTTGTATGTAATTTAAGTGCATGCAAAGGCGCATGTTGTATTGATGGTGATGCAGGTGCACCGCTTGATGAGGCCGAAACCAAAATACTTGAGGATATTTACCCAAAAGTAAAGCCCTTTCTACGTAAAGAAGGTATTGAGGCTATTGAGCGCCAAGGTACTTTTATAACTACTGAAGATGGTGAGTTGGAAACACCATTAATTGATAATGCAGACTGTGCTTACGTGATTTTTGATGAAAATAACACGGCACTTTGTGCTATTGAAGAAGCTTATAACCAAGGTGAAGTTAGCTGGAAAAAACCTGTATCTTGTCATTTATACCCTATTAGGGTTACAGATTACACCGAGTTTTCTGCGGTTAATTACCATAAGTGGCAAATATGTGATGATGCTTGTGAATTGGGTGAAGAATTAGGGGTGCCAGTTTATAAATTTGTTAAAGAAGCGCTCATTAGAAAGTTTGGTGAAGATTGGTATATGGAGTTAGAGAAGATAGCTAAAGAAGGATCTTAATTTTAAAAAACCTCTGAAAATTGACTGCCAATAAACTCTTATTTATTTTTTTAGGTTTATGTAATTTAATTGGCGGTCAGTCTGAAATTTCAAATCTAAAATTAAAAATTGAAGATTTTTACATTGAAAAACAATATGACTCTGTTGTTAATATATCTAAGAATTATAGTTGGAAAAGCTTAAAGTTTATCAATGAAAATGATAGCTTAGTAGCGTCAGAAGTATTTCACAACATAGCAAATAGTTATTACGAAAAAGCAAACTACACCACTGCTATTGCTTTTTATAATAAGTCAATAATCTTTTCACCAAAAAACCCTGAGGGTCTTAACCAAAAAGGAAGAGCGCTTTATGATAGAGCTTTTGCTGAATACGAAATACAAAATTACACACAATCATATAAAACGGTAAAGCAAGCCGAGGTAGTTTTAAGTGCATTATCAAACCCTGATTATGATTATTTATTGTCAGTATATGCAGATTTAGCTGGTGAAGCTACCACACTAGGATTTTATGATGAGGCAGAATTTTATTTAGATAAAGGATTTAATTTATATCAAAATAACAAAGGTAATTTTAAAACAAACGTAGCTAATGCTTCAAAACTTGTATTGTTCCATCATAAATACATTAGGTTATTTGCTTACAGTGGCAACCAAGTAAAATTACTAAAACATATAAACAAACTTCAAACACTTAAAAACAAGCGGGTATTTAATGCCACTGAAAACTTAATGTTAGCAGTTGCGTATAATTATGTAGGCG
This sequence comes from Seonamhaeicola algicola, assembly GCF_007997385.1. Taxonomy (GTDB): domain Bacteria; phylum Bacteroidota; class Bacteroidia; order Flavobacteriales; family Flavobacteriaceae; genus Seonamhaeicola; species Seonamhaeicola algicola. Next base: position 76,648 of record NZ_VOSC01000012.1, on the reverse strand, counting down.
ATTTTTATTTAGAAAAAAAAGAGCCAAATACTACAGTTTATAATGCTTATTTAAACCAAGGAATTGCATACTTAAATAAAGGTTTACTGTATTTAGATAAAAAAGCTTACTCAGGTAATTATACTCAAATTTTATTTAACAAAGCAAAGTATTATATGTATAGTAAAGCATATAAAAAAGCGCTTCTTGTTAATAATGAAATTCAGCAAATAGTAAGTGAAAATGATGCTAGAATGCCTTTTTTTAAAGCTCAAGAAGCCTTTATTTATTTAAGGGCCAAAAACAAAGCAAAGGCAATAAATGCTTATAAAAATGTTGTAAATTTTATTCATGCTTCAAAAACAAAATTACGTGCAGATTATTCAAATTTTAAACCTAGTACAGTTGTTAGTCATTCTGATTTATTAGCAGAATTGGCCGATACTTTTGTGAAAGCTTACCCAAATGATCATAGGGTTTTAAATGAAATGGCATATTGCTATCATTTAAGTTTAAAACAATTAATTGCTAGTTATGAAGGTGAATGGTTTAGTAAATCTTTAAAAGAATATTACGACAAAGCCATAGCTGGTGTTTTAAAATTAAAAAGTCAAGGCTATGGTAATATTAGTAATGCAGAGCTTTTACAAATTATAGAAACTACTGAAAACAGACTTGTTTGGAAGCGTTACATTCAAAACCAAGCATTTACTAAATACGGTTTAGAGCAGCATGTTTTTAATGAAGATATACATTTGAGAAAACAATTAGTAGGAGCAATTAAAAATAACGACTCTTTAAATGTTGCTGAATTAAAATTTAAAATTGAAAAGCACAACACGCAGCTTAAAAATAAATATCCAAACATATATAAATATGCTTATGATGCATTTGATATAAATAATTTTAAAAATGAAATACCAGATAAAACACTTGTTTTAAAGTACAAAATAGTAGATACCACTTTGTGCGCCTTTGAAATCACAAAGCAATCTGTTAAAGTAACATATAAAGTGTTTGATAGTGTAGCTAATAAAAAAGTAGTATCTTATTTAAAAACCCTAAAAAATAGGGGTGAAAATAAGCCTTTGGCAGAAAATTTATGGCAACTATTAAAACCTACTAATAGCAATGCTTATACAAGTTTAATTGTGTTGCCTGATGGGGTTTTAAATAATTTCCCGTTTGAAACTTTGGTTGATGAAGGTGAATATTTGGTTAATAATAAGGTTGTTAGTTACGCATCGCACCTAGTGTTTTTAGAGCAGGCATCAAAAAGTACAACGTTAAAAAAAGTAGTTGTTTGTGCGCCTAATTATTCAAAAGGGAACACATTAAATGGTGCGAAATATGAAAAAGAAATGCTTTCTAATATGTTTCCAAATGCGTTTATTGATATCAAAAAATTAACAAAAAACGAATTGTTTGATAAAGCTAAACAAGCTAGTATTTTGCATCTTGCAATGCATGTGAAAATTAATGAGGTAAATTCTGAGCTTAGCTATTTTATGTTTGATGAAGCTAATACAGTAAATAATTTACATTTAGAAGAGTTGTATGCGTATAAACTACAAGCAAATTTAGCTTTTTTGGGTGCGTGCAACACAGGGGTTAGTTTAAACAATGGTGTAAATGGTGCTGCATCTATTCAGCGTGCTTTTTTTATGGCTGGTGTACCGTCAGTTATATCAAGTTTTTGGAACGTGCCAGATGACGCAACAAAAAAAATAGTTTCAAATTTTTATTCTAATTTAAAAAAAGGACAAACAAAAGCAGAAGCGCTACAAAAAGCTAAAATATCTTATTTGAAAGGTGTTGAGGATGCTGATTTATCAAAACCATATTATTGGGCTGGTTTTGTATTGTCAGGTAGTACAAATGCTATGTTGGTTGAAGATAAACAAAACTATTGTATGGTTGCCTTGGTTTTGTTGGGTTTTGTATTTATTATAGGTTTACTTAAGCGTTTTAAGTAGTTTTAATCGTTGTTTCTTTTTAAAATTTGTGTTTACCTTTTCAAGTGTTTTTATTGCCAAATCTTTGTTATTGTTTTTTAGATACGCTAGCGCTAAAAACCATAGGTTTTTGTCTTTCCAGTAATTACTACTCTCGCTATTATGTTTTAAAATTTTAATAGCCTTTTCAGTATTAGTATTTTGTTGTAGGAAAATATTTGCTTTGTAAAAATTGTAAATAGTTTTGTTATTTGGGTTTGTGGTAATTAACGAATCAAAAGTTACTAAAGCATTATTATATTGTTTGGTTTCATAATAGTAAAAAGCGCGCTCTTGGGTATTTTGTGTGTTTTTATTTCGTGAAATAGGTGCTATAACATTTTCATAAGGTTTAAAGTGTTTAGCAAAAAGTGTTTGTGTGGTATCTTGTTTATAAAAAAAAGAGGTAATACCAAATGTTAAGCTAATTAGCACAGCCAAACAAGCTGCCCATAACAGGTATGTTTTATTTTTCTGGTTGCGTTGTTCTAAATTTTGTAAAAAAGTTTTGCCTTTTTTGTATTCAGATTTAGCGATTACTTTTTGTAATAATCTATCGTTCATTTTCAAAAATTTCTTTTAAGTGTTTTAAACATCTATATTTTTGCGATTTTACAACGTCTTTAGATTTGTACTCTAACAATTCAACAATTTCTTCAGCATTGTAATTCTGGTAATAAAATAATTTTAGAATAGTCTTGCATTTAATGCCTAACTTATTAAAGGCTAATTCAAGTTTTTTTTCAGTTTGGTTACTTTCTTTTTTAAATAAAACGTCAAAATCAAAATCTATTTTTAACGCCAGTGAATTAAAATGGTTGTCATCAATATGTCTTAATTTGTTTTTGGCTCTTAAATAATCAAAAACCATATATTTTCCAATGCTAAAAAGGTATGTTTTTAATGAGCTGTTTAAGCTTGTTAGTTTGCCTGTAGCAATGTTTTCACTAAGCGCTAAAATAGCGTCTTGATAGATATCTAAAGCATTGTTTTTAGCTATTCCATAGTTTTTAGTAAAGTTTAAAAAGGCGGCTTTGTGTTCTAAATACAAGTGTTTTAAATAAGCATTATCGCCTGTTTTTAAGCCTTCTAAAATAGCGTTGTCTGTCATGTTAATGTAATTCCACTTTAATGGTAAACATAAAAAAATAAAAAATTAATGTTTACTTTTTAAAAACTTGTACATAAAGGGCGTGTAACCAAAAATTAAAATTATGAAATCATTGCTCGTTTACACTGCTTTTTGTCTTTTTTTATTAGTTAAAAATGCAGATTTCTACAAATTGTCTTTCAATTCGATTAGTATTGAAAATGATTTTTTTTCACAATCTAAAAATGTATATGTTGAAATTACATTTAATAAAGGTAGCTTTATGGGTACGCACCTTTTTAAGCCTGAAAAAGGAAATTATTTAAGTCAAATTAATGTTGAATTTTTTGATGGCTATAGTAATATTAATGCCTCAAAATTAGTGACCGAAAACGGTTTACAAATACATCACTTTAACAGAACGCTTTTAGGGAATACAGATAAAGGTAGCCATGATGCTAAAATGTTTACAAAAGGCTGTGGGCATCTTAATTTTATTGATGTTAAAAACAATATGCCTTACAAAAGGGTTGATAGTGATTTTGTTGGGTGTAATAAAACCTTGATTAAAGAAACAACTCCTTGGAAAGACGGTGTGGTAAAAAAAAGACGACTTGTTTCAGGCAGTTTTCAAGATACAGTACAATTTGAGTTTACCATGGATGATGGCTCAAAAAAGCAAGAAACTGTAGATGTTGTCATTAAATTCAAAGCAAACCAATCAATAAGAAAATAAAAAACTTAAATAAACAACACATGAAAATAAAAGTACTTTTTCTAGTAATAATATTAGGTAATTTAGGCTATGCACAGTATGATTTTGAGCAGATAGATGTTTGGTCAGGCAGTAATGGGGGTTCAGCAAAATATTTAACGCAATACAATGGAGCTATGTATTTTCAAGCTGCTGAAATTACCCCATCGTTTAAAAAACTGTATAAAACAGACGGAACGCTTTCAGGTACAGTGCAGGTTGCTACAAATTTAAATGCAGGTGCTGGTTATTCACCTGAATCCTTTACTGTTTTTAACGGTCAATTATTTTTTACGGCACAGGTTTCTGGTTTAGGTATTGAACTTTATAAAACAGACGGTACCGAGGCAGGAACATTGTTAGTAAAAGATATTAGAGCAGGAAGCTCTAATGGTTTAGACCAAAACACTAATAATGATAAGCAATTATTTGTTGAATTTAATGGCGAACTTTATTTTAGAGGAAGCACAAACTCGTCAATAGAACTTTGGAAAACTGATGGGACAGAAACAGGTACAGTTTCGGTAAAGAATTTTGAAGCAACTCAAACTGGGGCTCCTGTATATGTAACTAATAATGAACGCGAATATCTAGGGGTGGTTTTTAATAATGAATTATATTTTGTAGTGAATAGATCTGGAGACTACGAACTTTGGAAAACCGATGGATCTACAACAGGAACAGTTATTGTTAGAAATGGTTTTAGTAACATATCTAATTTAATAGTTTTTAATAATCAGTTGTTTTTTTCTGCAACTGATGTTGGTTCAGGTAATGAAATTTGGGTATCAGATGGTACTTCAATTGGTACACAATTAAAACATGATATTTTTCCAAATAATCTTAATCCTTCATTAGGTTTAGGAAGTTCGCCTGATGACTTTATAATTTTTAATAATGAAATGTTCTTTACGGCTCGTGGTTATGATGATCTAAATAATAATGTTATAGGCAGAGAGCTTTATAAAACCGATGGAGCATTATCAAGCTTAGTAAAAAACATTAATACTACAATTTCTGGTAGTAATGTTGAGCGTAGTGGTTTAAGTATGCCAAAATTTAAAATATTTAATAATCAATTGTATTTCATAGCTAATAATGATGTTAATGGTACATATGGTTTATGGGTAACAAATGGTACTGAGTCAGGTACTGTTGAAGTAGTTTCGCCTAATGATACAGGTGTTTCATTTCAGTTTTTAAATGCAACAGAATATAATAATGCATTGTTTTATTTTAATAATCAGCAGCTTTGGGTAACCAATGGTACATTGTCTGGCACCAAAATTTTAACTGATATTAATGGTGTTAATAGTGATATTTTACAGGCACAATTAGGGACTCTTATAAATTTTAGTAATAAACTTTGGTTTGAAGGTTTAAGTAATAGTAACGGAAGTGAATTAACAAGTTTGGTTGATAATACGCTTTCAAATGTTAAAGTTGAAGGTTTTTTAGAGGTTAAGCTTTATCCCAATCCATCAAAAAGCATCATAAATATTAGTGGTAATTCTGAAATTTACAACATAAAAGTATTCAATTGTTTAGGGCAAAAGGTTGGTGAAACTTCAGGTAGAACAATAGATGTTTCAAGTTTGCCAATTGGTCAATATGTTGTAAAGTTTCAAACTAACGGAGGTGCTTTAACAAAAAAAATAATTAAAATATAGTATTAAAAAAAGCGGCTTTTTTGAAGCCGCTTTTTTGTTTTCTAATGTGTTGTAAACTTTTTTGTGTTAAAAATTTACAATGTATAGTGTGTTACCGTCAATGTTTTCACTGGTTTCGGTTTTTGAAATGTATTTTTGGTTGGTGGCACTATTGTCGCCCGTCCAAACTGCAAAGTCATCATCATTAATAACGCCAATTGTTGTTGGGTTTATTAACCAAATGCCTTCTAATTTATCGTGTGGGTAATCGCCTAATTCAGCAATTAAATCTACGGCCAATGTTTTAGTGGCAGGTACAATACCTGCATTGGCTAGCTCTGTCCAAGTACATTGTTCAATAGTTTTTCCGTTTACTAGTTTTCCGTTTAAGGTATCATCTGCGTCTGATACATCGGTAGCGTTTGAAATATCTATTTTATAAATATGTTTTTGTACTAAATTTTTATCGGTGTCTTTGGTAAAGGCGCCATCTCTTTCAACAATTAAAAACTCAGTATTGCTTAAAGCAACAATTTCAGAATTTGAGTTTTTAGCCTTTTCTTGTTTGTGTAAATATTGTTTTGTTGTGCCAGTTTCAATATCAAAAGTTACAATTCTAGTAATGGTAAAATCGGCTACTTCAGCTTTACTTGGGTTGTATAGTGTAGATTGCATAATGCCTACCAATGTTTTTTCATCAGGTGTAATGGCTAAGCCTTCCATACCTCTGTTTGCCCAACGTGTTTTAAAAACAGCGGGTAATTTTCTATCTCCAGTTTCACCTGCAATTCCTTTAGGGCTTAGTCTTTCTATTTGTTTTCCGTTAGCATCAAAATGAACAATGTGAGGTCCATATTCATCCGATACCCAAAAACTACCGTCTTTCATGGCAACTAAGCCTTCGCTATCTAAGCCATATTTATCATCATCAAGTGTGGTTGTTTGGTCTTCTGCGTAAGCAGTTTCGCCTGTAGCACCATAGCCTTCCGGATTTGGTCTTCCGCTTATGTTGTTTCCGGCAGGATTTTTAAATAAAATTTCTCTAACCATTTCAATACTACCATCAGTATTTAGTTTAAAGTGGCCTATGCGCGGTGTGTAATTTGGTGTAGGGAAAATTTTATCGCTACCAAATTTAATATTGGCGCCTCTATCAGTTAGGGCATAAAATTCACCTTGATTTGTTGGGTGTGCTGTAGCTGCAGAACCAAAGCCGCCATTTCTAACTTCAACATTATTATTGGTTGTTTTTAAAACCGAATAGGGTAATTTAATGCCTTTGTTTGAAATTTCTGGAAGTTGGTACGGGCTTGGTGTGTCATCATCATTACAAGCTATTAAAGTTGTTGCTAATGTAATTGTAAAAACAATTTTTAAAACGCGTGTTTTCATGTTGCTGGTTTGTAGTTTTTAAAGCTTGTAAGGTAATTTTACAGCATTAATGTTTTGTGCTGTTTTTTTTAATTTGAGGTTAAATTTTACGTATAATTTTATGTTTTAAATTAATGTTTAGGTAATATAATGTTTAGTGCGTATTATTAGTTTTAAAGTTACTTTTAACAAGTAATAAACAACCTTTAAAATTTCTTATAAAACCCTTTGTTTTTAAGGCTTTTAGTGTTTAAAAACTATTTTTTCTTGTAAACTTTTTTAATTTCAAAAAAAGTTAAAATATTGAAAAACAGATATGTAGCTATTTTTTCTTGTAAACTTCTCAGTATTAGCACTTTTTTTATTTGTTAAAAACTTGTTGAAAAGGTTTCTAAAAAAATGTTAAAACATATTGATGATTTTACCATCTTTGTTACACTCTAAATCTGAGTAAAAAAGCAATTAAAATTAATATATAATCCATTTAAAGTTATGTCCCAGGCAGTAGAACCTATTCTTCAAGAAAATAAAGATCGTTTTGTAATTTTTCCTATTCAACACCATGATATTTGGGAATGGTATAAAAAATCGGAAGCTAGTTTCTGGACAGCAGAAGAAATAGATTTACACCAAGATTTAACTGATTGGGCTACAAAATTAACTGATGATGAGCGTTATTTTATTAAGCATATTTTAGCGTTTTTTGCTGCTAGTGATGGTATTGTTAATGAAAATTTAGCTGAAAACTTTGTGAATGAAGTACAATATAGTGAAGCTAAATTTTTCTACGGATTCCAAATTATGATGGAAAACATTCACAGTGAAACCTACTCATTGTTAATTGATACTTACGTAAAAGACGAAAAAGAAAAAGATATATTATTTAAAGCTATTGAAAACTTTCCTGCAATTAAAAAGAAAGCAGATTGGGCTTTAAAATGGATAGAATCTCCAAGCTTTGCAGAACGATTAATTGCCTTTGCAGCCGTTGAAGGTATTTTCTTTTCAGGCGCATTTTGTTCTATCTTCTGGTTAAAAAAACGTGGTTTAATGCCAGGTTTAACCTTTTCAAACGAATTAATTTCAAGAGATGAAGGTGTGCATTGTGATTTTGCTGTGCACCTACACCAACACCACTTAGTTAATAAAGTGCCTAAATCTAGAATTAAAGAAATTTTAGTTGACGCTTTAGATATTGAGCGCGAGTTTATCACTGAATCTTTACCAGTGAGTTTAATTGGAATGAACGCCAATTTAATGACCCAATATTTAGAGTTTGTAACAGACAGACTTTTAAACGAATTAGGTTGTGAAAAAGTATATAACACGTCTAACCCATTTGATTTTATGGACATGATTTCTTTACAAGGAAAAACTAATTTCTTTGAAAAACGTGTGTCTGAATATCAAAAAGCAGGTGTTTTAAATAAAGAAGAAGAAAAAGACAAATTTAGCTTTGATGCCGATTTTTAATCAGTAAAAGCTAATTCTAAGTTTTCTTAAGAACCCTATTATTTTCCAACATAGGAAAATAAGCCTATTATTTATTTTTTATCCAACTAAACTACTCTAATTAACCACTAGAGGCATTTTTAGAATAACTAACTAATCCATATTCTGAAGCAATTCAGAGTGAAAAAACTTAAAAGTAAACAACAGTATGTATGTAATTAAAAGAGACGGCAGAAAAGAACAGGTCATGTTCGACAAGATCACCGCAAGGGTGAGAAAATTATGTTATGGTTTAAACGAGTTGGTAGATCCGTTAAAGGTTACCATGCGTGTTATTGAAGGGTTATATGACGGTGTAACTACCAGTGAGCTTGATAATTTAGCTGCTGAAATAGCTGCAACAATGACAACTGCTCACCCAGATTATGCTCGTTTAGCAGCAAGAATTTCAGTGTCAAACTTGCACAAAAACACTAAAAAAACATTTAGTGAAGTAATGCAAGATTTATATGCATACGTAAACCCAAGAACAGGTAAAGAAGCCCCCTTGTTATCTGATGAGGTGTATAACGTAATAATGGAAAATAAAGAGCGTTTAGATTCTACCATAATTTACAACAGAGATTTTGGTTATGATTACTTTGGGTTTAAAACATTAGAGCGTTCATACCTTTTAAAATTAAATGGTAAAATTGCTGAACGCCCACAGCATATGTTAATGCGTGTATCGGTAGGTATTCATTTAAATGATATTGAATCGGCTATTGAAACTTACGAGTTAATGTCAAAAAAATACTTTACCCACGCAACACCAACATTATTTAACTCTGGTACGCCAAAACCACAAATGTCTTCTTGCTTCTTGTTAACAATGAAAGAAGATAGTATTGATGGAATATATGACACCCTAAAACAAACAGCTAAAATATCGCAATCTGCCGGTGGTATTGGTTTAGCTATGCATAACATACGTGCAACAGGAAGTTATATTGCCGGTACAAATGGTACAAGTAACGGTATAGTACCAATGTTACGTGTGTTTAATGATACAGCACGTTATGTAGACCAAGGTGGCGGTAAACGTAAAGGAAGCTTTGCAGTGTATTTAGAGCCCTGGCATGCTGATATTTTTGACTTTCTAGATTTGAAAAAAAATCATGGTAAAGAAGAAATGCGTGCACGCGATTTGTTCTACGCTATGTGGATACCAGATTTATTCATGAAACGTGTTGAGCAAGATGCTGAATGGACGCTTATGTGCCCAAATGAATGCCCAGGACTACCTGATACCCATAGTGAAGAATTTGAAGCTTTATACGCAAAATATGAAGCTGAAGGAAAAGGAAGAAAAAAAATTAAAGCACGTGAGCTTTGGGAAAAAATATTAGAATCTCAAATTGAAACAGGTACACCGTACATGCTTTATAAAGATTCTGCTAACCGAAAATCAAATCAGCAAAATTTAGGTACAATTCGTTCATCAAACCTATGTACAGAAATTTTAGAATACACATCGCCAGATGAGGTTGCTGTATGTAATTTAGCATCTATTGCATTACCAATGTTTATTAAAAACGGTGAGTTTGATCATAAAGAACTATACCGTATAACAAAACGCGTAACTAAAAACCTAAACAAGGTAATTGATAGAAATTACTACCCTGTAAAAGAAGCTGAAAACTCTAACATGCGCCACCGTCCAATTGGTTTAGGTGTACAAGGTTTGGCCGATACGTTTATAAAATTGCGTATGCCTTTTACTAGTGATGAAGCTAAGAAATTAAACCAAGAAATTTTTGAAACGCTTTATTTTGCTGCCGTTACAGCCAGTATGGAAGAAGCAAAGGCAGATGGTGCTTACCAAACCTATGAAGGATCTCCAATTAGTAAAGGCGAATTTCAGCATAACCTTTGGGGCTTAAAAGATGAAGATTTAAGCGGCCGTTGGGATTGGGCTAAACTACGTAAAGATGTTGTTAAAAACGGCGTGCGTAACTCATTATTAGTAGCGCCAATGCCAACAGCATCAACATCGCAAATTTTAGGAAATAATGAGTGTTTTGAGCCTTACACATCAAACATATACACGCGTAGAGTACTATCGGGTGAGTTTATTGTAGTTAACAAGCACTTATTAGAAGATTTAGTTGAGTTGGGCCTTTGGAACGAAGCACTTAAGCAAGACATCATGAGAGCTAACGGTTCAATTCAAGGTATTGATATTATACCGCAAGATATAAAAGACCTTTATAAAACAGTTTGGGAATTAAGTATGAAAGATATTATTGATATGTCTCGCCAACGCGGATATTTCATTGATCAATCACAATCTTTAAACCTATTTATGGAAGGAGCTACTATGGCAAAACTTACATCAATGCATTTTTACGCATGGAAAAGCGGCTTAAAAACAGGTATGTACTATTTACGTACTAAAAGTGCTGTTGATGCTATTAAGTTTACATTGCAAACAACTAAAAAAGAACAGCCAAAAGCTGAAGCTGTTGAAGTTGATAACGTAGCGGTAGAACAACACAAGGCAAAAAAAGAAAAATTAGCAGCACAAAATGCAGCTAAGTTTGCTAAACAAAATACTACAGAAGTTGATGTTGAACCAATGACTGCCGAAGAAATGAAAGCGCTTATTGCACAGGCAAAAGAAGCCGAAGGCGATGATTGCTTAATGTGCGGTTCTTAAGAACTGGGTTGTTCCCTCGAAAGGGGGAACCCCAAATTTAAAAAGAGCATCTCAAATGAGATGCTCTTTTTGATTTTAGAAAATAATGGATTAATTAATCTTCTATATTGTTGTTTGCAACAGTTGTATTGCTTTCACTCATTAACGCAAAAAACTTATCAATATTGGGTAAAATAATAATTTTTGTACGTCTGTTTTTTGCTCTGTTGTCTTTAGTGTCGTTATCAGCAATAGGCTGGTAGCTGCTTCTACCTGCAGCAATAAGTTTTTCTGGTGCTACGTTATATTTTTCTTGAAGTTTTCTAACAACTGAAGTAGCTCTCATAACACTTAAATCCCAGTTATCAGCTAAAAATTCTGTGCTAATAGTTCTAGCATCTGTATGCCCTTCAACCATAACATCTAAACTAGGTTCAGAGTTTATAACATCGGCTAATTTTTTAAGTACGTTATCAGCCTTGGTGCTTAATCTGTAACTTCCGGTGTTAAATAACATGTTATCAGCAATAGAAATCATAACAACAGTTTCATTGATGTTTACAGCAAAATCTTCGTCATCATTCATGTTGCTTTCACTTATAGTTTTTTCTAAATTATAAGCAACCGCTAAATTCATAGAATCTTTAAGTGTTTTTGCTTTAGCAAGTTTTGCGGCGTCAACATTTTTTAAAGTTTCGCGCATTTTTTCTTTTGTACTATTAGAAATAACAGCAACATTGCCAACAGCATCTAGTTTAGTATCGTTTTCTTGTTTTAAAGATGAAATTTTAGTGTTGTATTCATCAACACGTGCTTGAATTTTACTAAACTTAGCCTCTAAATCTTCTTTTGCAACTCTTGTTTTTAGTAATTCACTTTTTATTTCTCCGTTTTCTTGCTGTAAAGCAACATATTTTTTCTTTGATACACATGAAAATGTGAATGTTGCTGTAAGTAGCAACGCAAAAATTTTATTCATAATAATAAATTTAGGTTTACTACTATGTACGAAGCTAAGCTTTATATAGATGTTTAATTTTTAAAAGAAGGTTTTAAAGCAGTTATAAAAATTTACGTAAATGCGCATTTTATACTTGTTTAACAATGGTTTAGTATAAAATATCTGTGCCTAAAAGTTTATTGTTTTTATTGTAATACCAAGCTCTATTTTTGGGCATTTTTACACCGTTTATTGTTTTTAGGTCTGTTAGTAGTATGTATTCTCCAGAGTCTTTTTTTACAGTGCCATCATTATTGGTTTTATAAAATTGATAAGCTTCCATGGCGTAGGTTTTAGGGTTAAAATAAAAGTGCCAAACGTCTGTACCAACTGTTTTGTCATAATTAGCTTTAAGTACTAAATAGGTTTTGCCTTTAAATTGTTTTTTTTCTACTGTTGGATTAATGTTGGTACCAGGGTCTTTAAGTTTCATGGGTAACCCGTACAAGTATGTGTAATAGTTTTTATAAAGTGTAGCACGCTCACAATTTAAGTTGTGCTTTTTCATGTTTTCTTCTGAAATGTTTTCAGAATTATTTAAAGCAAAAGAGCAGTTGTTTTTATCAATGGTAAAGCGTGTTGTAATGGTATCTTTGGTAGCGGTAACTTGAAAATATTCTTTTTCTAAATCTATTAAAACAGCGCTAACTCTTGGAGATTTATTGGGTGTTTCCATAGTAATTACAAAGTTTCCTTTAAATGTAGGCCACTTGTTTTGTGGATCATGAAAGGCTATGCTTTTTTCGAGTAATTCAGTGGCTGTTATTTGTTGTGAAATAGCGTTGTTTAAAGCACATAAACAACTGAAAAGTAAGAGATAAAATTTCATGGTGTAATTATTAATATAACATAGTTAAATGTACAAAAAACAAAAGCACCTTATTAGGTGCTTTTAAAAAATATATTAAAAAAAATGGTTTATTCTTCCTCGTCTTTTTTAGTAATTTTAGCTGGTGCTACAGAGTCATCATGTGCATTGTAATATTCTTCAAGTAAACTCATTGTAGCGGTTAATAAATCTTTAGTTTCTAGTAAAATACCAAAATATAATGTGGTGTTTTTTGGGCTAGATTCTTCAGTTCTGGTTCGTTCAACTTGTTTTTGAATTTTATCTGTTAACAAATTAAACATTTTATCTTTTTTAGCTAACACAGCACCTATTTTGTTAAATGAACCCGAACTAAAGGCTTCTTTTGTGTTTGCAAATAGTTTTTCAAACACTTCATCAATTTCTTTAAGTTCTTTAATTTGGCTAAATTTTAGCTTTTTATGGTTGTTATTAACGTGTTTGTAACTGGCGTTTGATATGTATGTTAATGATTGTGCCATGTCTTGTAAGTGCCTTAAAACATTTAAGTAAAAGTTACTAGCGCTAACACTTGGTTCATCTAAATTTTTAATAAAATAGAAAATATGATCTTTAAGCTCATCAATTTCGTTAGTTAAATTTTCAACCTGACTTTTATTCTTTTTTAAAGATTTTAAATTGTGTGTTGCAAGCCCATTTACAGCATTGGTATAAATTCTATTACCACGTTTTATAACAGTGGCAATGTTGCTTGCGCTTTCAACAATAACGCCTTGTATTGAGCTGCTTTCAGCTTTTTGAAGACTATCTTCAGCTTTTTGTATTTTAGATTGTTTCCTGTGGCTTAAATAGTTTCTTATTAATACAAAAACAGCAAATGCAATTAAAGCTACTAAAGCATAACCTCTTCCATAGTATAAAATTACAGCCATAATAGCTGCTGCTACAAACGCACTTAATGCGGTTAAAAACCAACCACCAATAACGTTAAGTACACCTGCAACCCTGTACACAGCACTTTCACTACCCCAAGCTCTATCTGCTAATGATGTACCCATTGCTACCATAAAGGTAACGTATGTTGTAGATAATGGTAATTTTAATGAGGTTGCCATTGATATAAGTACACTTGCTACCATTAGGTTAACGGCAGCTCTAACCATATCAAAAGCTGGTAAATCTTCTTTTTTTATTGCTGCAGATAATGCAGGTTTTTTAAATTGTTTTTCTATTTTGTTTTTAGCCGATTCTGGAAGTAAACTATTTACACTTTCTGAAGCAGCAATGGTCATTCTAACTATATTTCTAGACAAGAAGTTAGGTTCAAAACGTTCTTTAACGTTATCTTGACGAGATAAATCAACCGATGTTTTTACAACCGCTTTGGCTTTGCTTGAAAACCATAATGTTAAAACCATTACTAATCCTGCTATTAATAAAATATATGTTGGTGTAAATATTTTTTTGCCAAGGCTTTCCATGGTAAATTCTGTGGCAGATAAGCCAAGTGTGTTTATTTCTGGGTTTCCAAAGTCTAAATAGGCTTGGTATGCACCAGTAGTAGGGCCAATAAAGTTTACCAAATCATTACCAGCAAAGGCAACAGCTAAAGCAAACGTGCCTATTACAATAATAATTTTATATATGTTAACTTTAAAAAACTGTATTAAGAGTAATGAGATTAATGTAAACAGAACAAAACCTATAAATAAAACAGCACCAGTATTGTTGTTTATTAAGCTAACAATAGTATCATTCATAAACGAGGCATTCTTAATACCTTTTATAAGAATAAAATACATTATAGAAGTAACAGCAAATCCGCTAAAAATAGCACCATAGTATTTAGGTTTTTTCGCAAAATTGAATGATAACAAAATACGAGCCACATATTGTATAACAGCACCAACGGAAAAAGCAACTACCACCGAGAGCAAAATGCCCAGTATAATTTCAATAGCTTTTTCATTATTTATAAAGTTACCCAAATCTAAAAGCGTAAGACTTTTATCGGCAGTAATTTTAATAATAGCTACACAAACTGAGGCACCTAACAATTCAAAAACAATAGAAACTGTTGTTGATGTTGGTAAACCTAATGTGTTAAAAAAGTCAAGTAACAATATGTCGGTTATCATAACCGCCATAAAAATGATCATTATTTCATCAAACACAAATTGCCCAGGAACAAATATACCTTTACGTGCAATTTCCATCATGCCGCTAGATGAAAGCGCGCCAAAAGCAACACCTATACTAGCAACTATCATTAATGTTTTAAAAGAAACGGCTTTTGAGCCAATGGCTGAGTTTAAGAAGTTTACGGCATCATTACTTACACCCACAACCAAATCTGCAATTGCTAAAACAGCAAGCGCAATTATCATAAAAGTATACAAACTATCCATTAAAAAGAAGTAAAATATTGTGAGCAAATGTCAATATTTTAATTAAACCTAATGTTACGTTAATGTTATGTTCTTTCTATATGTATCTTATTAATTTATAGTTTAGCTAGTTGTTTTACCTTCTATAGTTGTGTTAATTGGTTTTTTAAAATTCAACTAATTGAAAATCAAATCATTACATGTTTAATGTTATCTTAATGTTAATTAATTGTTGTTTGAGTGTAAATTATTATATATATTTGTAATGTAATAATTAATTAAAACCCCACATATTATGAAAAAATACATTTTAATATTAGCCGTTTTGTTCATGGGAGTTTCAGTATATGCTCAAGATAAAAACATTACAGTAAAACATGAACAAAAAAATGATTTAGTTGAATCAACCTACTTTTATGCTGATGGAACTGTACAGCAAAAAGGCACATTTAATAAAGAAGGAAAATTACACGGAACTTGGACTAGCTTTGATGCCAATGGAAATAAAATTGCTGTTGGAAATTATGAGAACGGAAAAAAAGTTGGTAAATGGACGTTTTGGGCAAATGGTGTAGCTAAAGAAGTAAACTACGTGAACTCTAAAATAGCTAAAATTACTGAAGTAAGCAGTAATAACAGCTTATAATTTAGATAATTTTTATTCAAAAAAAAAGCTCCCAATTTGGGAGCTTTTTTATATCTAAAATTTAAGGCTATTAAAATTTTAATGTGTAACCTAGAGAAAATTCAGTTCCGGGTTGTCTTAAAGAAAATATTTTGTCTTCTGCATTATAAGCATCAAAAACACTTTCTTTTTCAGCACCTAAAATATTAGTTACCTTAAGATCTATTGAAGAGTTTTTCTTTTCTCCAAAAGATTTGTTTAATGTAAAGTTTAAGCTTTCAAAAGGCTTTGTGTACACATCTGGCACACCACCTAAACCAACAACTTCTAGTGTTTCACCTTGCATATTAAAGAATAAACCAGATTGTAAACCTAAATCGTCATTTGTATAGTTTAAGCTTGTATTAATTAAAAAAGGTGCTTGACCTTGCATGTCTCTTTCTCTATCAATAGTTTGCCCTGTTCTTGCATTTGCAACTCTAGATTCAAACTCTCCATCAGACATTGTTAATTCAGATTTTGTGTATGAAGCATTTAAACTAAACTTTAAGTTTGATAAACCTTCAGTAATGAAACCTAAGTTTTGTCTGAATTCTAATTCTGCACCATAAACGTTGGCATCACCTAAGTTGGCAACTGTTAACTGTGTTGCAGCACTAGCAAAGAATGATTTTTCAATAGGATCTTTAAACTTTTTGAAAAAACCACTAACAGCAAACATTTGTCCTGCTTCACCAAAACGTTCAAATCTTAAATCGAAGTTGTTAACGTATGTTGGTACAACATTTATGTTACCAATAAATAATCTATCGGTAATTGGGTCGTAAATTTGAGAATAAGATGATTCTTTAAAAGAAGGACGTGCCGTGGTTCTGTAATAAGAACCTCTAATATTAGCCTGTTCTGTAACAGCATAAATTACGTTAGCAGAAGGGAATAGGTCATGCTCGTCAATAATTTTAGTACGTAAAAAATCTTCACCAGAACTATTGTTTCTACCAGTGTAGTATGACGTGAAAACTTCAGCTCTTAAACCTAATATAGTTTTTAATTTTTCAGAAATATTAAATTCATTAGAGATATAAGTAGCCGCAATGTTTTGTTCACCTTCATAAGCATCACCAGCGTTAAAAATATCTGTTGAAATTAAAGCTGTACCATTTTCGTTATCACGATTCCATAAGTTTTCTGGTGCTAAGAAATTGTTAGGATTACCATCAGCAATTGGTTCATTGTTTTGGAATGTCCAATCATCAATACTAAAATCTCTAAACTTGTAAGTGTAGCCACCACCAAATTTAAGTTTAGCAGGTCTTCCGCCTAATTCATATTTTTTATTGAAATCAAATTTTGATGCCCAGTTTTCTTCTTGTAAGAAACGCCAAATACGAATTGGGAACGTAGCAAATGATGGTGTTATTTGATATCTTCCGTCATCAAATAACTGCAAAGGTGTAATTTTGTGGTCTTTATCATGTACTTTAGAAAACGTAGGTGATAATTTCCACTCAAAATTCCAATCGTTGGTAGCACCAAATGTGTGGTCTCCGTTAAGTAATAAATTAGTTACAGAACGCTCTGTATACGTAATAGCATCTTTGGTAATTGGCTCAAAACCAGAACCAGCAACAGCACCTGCAATAGATTGGTTATAAAAACCACCTGTAGACTCGCCATTTTGAATGTGTAGTACGTTTACTTTGTATTTTGAACGTTGTGTTTTAAACGTTAAGCCAACTAAACCATTAACAAGTATGTTGTTAATACCTTCTCTACCATTTGATAATCTAGATGCTTGTAATTCGTTGTTTGATTTGTCTAAGAAATCAAAAGCATAAGCACCATCAACTCTGTTTTCATAAAATGTAGTGTTGTTTTTGTATGAAAATAAAGCCATGTAACCAAGTTTATTGTCTCCAACAGTAAATTGGTCACCTATGGTAAAACCAAAATCAAAGTTAGGTTTACTTGTTTCTTCTTGAGCTCTTAACTCACTATCAAAACGGCTTGTTAAAGAGTTAAGTAAAAGTTTATTATCAAATGTACCAGGTATGTTTTGGTATCTATGAATTGGTACAGCTCTTGTACCATCATCATAACCCCAAAAATCGGTGTCGCTACCAGAACCAATTAAGAAATTATCTTTACCATGCATGTCTGGGTTAAAACCAGCGCCAACAGATATTGATGCTTCAAACTTAGTTGGGAAATCTTTGGTAATAATATCTACAACACCACCAGTAAAGTCTGCCGGATATTCGGCTGCTGCAGATTTAACAACAACAATATTGTCTAGAATATTAGTTGGAAATATATCCATTTGAATGGTGTTTCTGTCTGGATCTAAACCAGGAATATCAACACCATTTAAAGTAGATTTAGTATAGCGGTCTCCAAGACCTCTAACATACACGTATTTTCCGCCTTCTACAGATACACCAGGTACACTTTTTACAGCACTTGCTAAGTTACCTGCACCACTAGCTTTAATGGTTTGTGCAGACATAGCATCTAGAAGTGTGGCTGATTTTTTTTGAAGTGCTAAAGCAGCACTTTCAGTGTTTCTTTTAACACTTGTAGTAATTACAATTTCATCTAAAGCGTTTGATGCCAAGGTTACATCTAAATCTGTTACTTGCCCAGATTTAATAACCACACCACTAATTTCTTTAGTTTCGTAACCCACAAAAGAGAAAAGAATTGTATAAGTACCAGCTTCAAGATCTAATTGATATTTACCGTCAAAATCTGAAGTAGTACCTGTAGTAGTTCCTTTAACAAGTATGTTAGCAAATGCAAGAGGCTCATTGTTATAATCGCCATCAATTACATTACCGGCTAAAATACCAGATTGTGCGTTGGCAACGTTAAATGATCCTATTACAAATACAATAAGAACTATTAGAATATTTTTCATAAATGTGATTTATATACTACTGCCCACAAACAGTGAGCAGTAGTAATTTTCTATTTAATAATGATTATGATTATAATGCTACACCGCCAGTAGAAATAGCGTAAGTCCAGCTTAAAACAGCTGTGTTAGCACCAACAGTTTGAGCACCGTCAGTAACTTGTGTAGTCCAATCTGCAGCTCTATCAGTAAAAACAGGGCTTTCGATAATAGTGTCTTCAAACTCATCATTATCTTTGTTATCATCATCACAGTTAGCTATACAACCACCTTTTTCAACAAAAATACTGTTGTCAAACCCAACAACTTCCCAGTTAGAGAATGTTAAGTTACCATCTAAAAAGTTTTGAGCAACAGCGTTGTTATCTAACTCAACATCTTTACCAGCAGGAAACCCTTTAGCAAATACGTTGTTAGTAGCACCAGTAGCTTTACTTCTGTAATCAGCATACTCACCACCAGAAGTAGTTTCGTTACCAATTAAAGTTAAGTCGTTTATTGTAAATTTACCATCAAAATCTGCGCTTAAAGTAGCTTCAGAACCTTCTCTACCGTCAATTTCTAAACCGTGGTCAGAAACATCACCTAAAACAACAACAGCGTTTGTAATAGTACCAGAGTAACCTTGGTCAATATCTAAAGCGTCATCACCTTGAGCCCATACTAATAAGTTTGAGGCATCAACATTTCCACCAAAAAACTCAATACCATCATCAACGTTAGCAATAACTTCAATATGATCTAGAGTAGTACCAGCACCAACACCACCTAAAGTTAAACCGTTAATTTCGTTTCCTTCCCCAATTAAAGCACCACCATGACGGATAGATACGTATTGTAAAACACCAGAGTCATCATTAAGGTCATCACCACCGTAAAGACCAAATGTATCATCAGCAGGAATACCTTCAATTTGAGTTTCTTCTAAATCACCTTTTAAAGAACAAGGTGCGTAACCAAGAATTAATAAACCACCCCATAAACCTCTGTTTGCAGCAGATAAGTTTGTACCAGCAGTTTCACCTGGTTGAATGTTATCACTTTCTGAAGTGAAAATAATTGGAGCACTTGCAGTACCAACTGCATTAATTTTACCACCTCTAGCAACAATTAAAGCAGAAGCTAAAGATCCTGTACCAGCTCTACCTTTAATGATAGTACCAGCTTCGATAGTTAAAGTTGCACCAGATTCAACTACAACTTTTCTGTCTAATACATAAATTTTGTCGTTAGTCCAAGTTTCATCAAGTACAATACCACCTGCTTTAACAACAACTTCAGCGCCATTAGAACCGCCATTACCTTGGTTTATTATTGTAGTTTCTTCAATAATAATAGGTGTGTCATCATCTTTAAAACATCCAGTAAATACTAAGGTAGATGCAATTAAAAGTGTTAAAATTATTTTTTTCATGAGTTTTAAATTTTAGATAATTTTTTTATTCAATTTGATGCCGCAAAGAAAGCTACACTATGTAAATACGGTGTTACCTTGGTATTAAAGAACAGTAATAAAAGTGTTATGTTAGTGTTACTAAAAACAGGGTGTTTTGCTTTAAAACGAAACAATTTGTTAACATTAATTAACGCAGCTTTTTTGTTTTGGTGCGCGGGTAAAATATGTAGCTGAGAACAAGTGAAGCTAGGAATTACCTTAATTGTTGGTTTTAAATATGTGCTTGTTAAGTGTTAAAACAAGAGTTGAAAAATAAGTGTTACCCGTTGTTTGATGCAGTTTCAATAGGAGGTAAAGTAAAGGCGCCTAATGATAATTTAACTTCAGCAGGAAATTGCTCATTCACCTCAATTTGAATTTCTTTGGTTTCGTAACCAGCAAAGTTGCAAATTAAGGTGTATTTTCCGCTTTCTAAATTTTCAAAAAGAAAAGCGCCTGAAATATCTGAAGTAACATTTAAGTTAGTGCCTTTAATAGAAACATTAGCAAAAGCCAATGGTGTGTTATCCAGTTCTTTATCTAAAACTTTACCAACAATTAAACCTGTGTTTTGAGCACACATAACTGCTGATGAAAATATAAAGAATAAGGCTATTAAATGTTTCATTTTTAACTGCTTAAATTTTGAAATGCAAATAACTTATTTTTCTCACGTTTCAATGTTACCTAATTGTTAATGCTATTTCATTTTTAAGTTACCGTAATGTTAAGAAGTTTAAGATTTTATTTTTCGTTAATTTCTTTATCTTGCCAAAGCTTTAACCAATAACTATGAACTGGGAACAATTACTTTCTTTAAAACGCTTTGGCGATACCTATAAACGCTTACGAAAAGAACAAGACCAAACGCGTGTGGGTTTTGAGGTAGATTATGACCGAATTATATTTTCGCAAGAGTTTAGAAGCTTACAAGATAAAACACAAGTAATACCACTATCGCAAACAGATTTTGTGCACACACGGCTAACACACAGCTTAGAGGTAAGTGTTGTAGGCCGATCGTTAGGGCGTAAAGTAGGTCAAAAAATTTTAGAAAAATACCCGTATTTAAAAGAAGTACATGGTTATACAATAAATGATTTTGGTGCTATTGTGGCGGCTGCAGCTTTAGCTCATGACATTGGAAATCCGCCTTTTGGCCATTCAGGAGAAAAAGCTATTGGCGAGTTTTTTAAAACAGGTAAAGGGCAACATTATAAGGCGCATTTAACAAGCCAAGAATATCAAGACCTTTGTGATTTTGAAGGTAATGCCAACGGCTTTAAAATAATAACCCAAAACAACCTAAGGCTTAGTTATGCAACTTTAGGAGCTTTTATGAAATACCCTAAAACATCGTTGCCTAAAAAACCAACTAATCATATAGCCGACAAAAAATATGGTTTTTTTCAATCTGAAACCGCCTTGTTTCAAAGTGTAGCAGATGATTTAGGTTTGCTAAAACGAAGCAATACTAACATGAGTTATGCACGCCATCCGTTAGCGTTTTTAGTAGAAGCCGCAGATGATATATGCTACACTATTATAGATTTTGAAGATGGTATAAACCTAGGGCTTATTGAAGAAGAATTTGCCTTAGAGTACATGTCTAAAATTATTAGAAATAACATAAAACCCGAAAACTACTATAAGCTATCTAGCAAGCAAGAGCGTATAGGCTATTTAAGAGCGCTGGCTATAGGAACTTTAATAGATGAAGCAGCAAACATTTTTATGCAATATGAAGATGCTATTTTAAATGGCACTTTTGATTGTGCATTGCTTGATAAAAGTAAATACGAAGCCCAAATAAATGATATTATAAAAATTAGTATTGATAAAATTTACCAATCTGAAGAGGTTATAAATAAAGAAATTGCCGGATACCAAATTATAAATAAGCTACTAGGTGTTTATACCAAAGCGGTAAATAATAATTTTGACGGTAATGCTTCTAACTATGATAAGCTTATTTTAAAAGGACTACCTAAAACCATAGATTTCACAAATGAATCTCTTTACAATAGGCTATTAGCAGTCTGTCATTACGTATCATTACTATCCGATAGTAAAGCCATCTTAAATTTTAAAACCATTGAAGGCGTTACTTTTTAGGAAGTTGACACTAAAAAATAGATGAGAAATCTAAGTTTATAATGAGCTGAATGTTGTTTTCTCAAAAGTTATATTCAATTTCTATAAAGCATATCCTTTTTGTTTGGAAACTTAAAAAATATTTAAACTCTAAAGAGGTGTAGTTTGTAATAAAAAGCCAGACGAAGTACCAATATAATGTATTTTTAGATTCTATATTCACATAAAGCATTTTAATTTTTTTGATTAAATGCTAGTCTAACTTAAATATAATATTTCAAGTCCATCAATAGGAAGGGATAATTTTATATTATTAAATTTTCGGTAACGCTACCGTTTTTCGGAAGCGTTACCGAAAGCGTTTTTATCGATTTTATATGTGTAAATGTTTGTTTGTTAAGCGGTTGTGATTATTTTAAATCATTATAAATCTAAACTATAACTAAATAAACTAATTATGAAAACGACAAAAACATTAATTGTTGTAATTTTTATCTTATTAGCATGTAAATTTTCTTTACATGCGCAATTACCCGCAGAAATAGATAGTTCTTGGGAAATGGTATGGAATGATGAATTTAATGTTCCTAACAATCAATTAGAGCAAAAGTGGGGGTTTCAAAATGGTCCTAGTGGTCATATCTTGAGCGGTAGGTATAGAGATAATGTAACTACTAATAATGGCGTTCTAGAAATAGAATATAGACATGAACAAAAGAATGGTCAAGATTATACATCTGGGAATATGTGGACCAATCAGGAGTTTCAGTATGGATACTTTGAGTGTAGATACAAATATGCAGCAGCAGGTGCAACTAATAATTCATTTTGGATTATGAATAGGAGTTATGAGAGTATTACTCCGCCAGGTAGAGGTTTTGAACTAGATATTAATGAAGGTCATTTCCCAAATGAAGTGAATACAAATATTCATAAGTTTGATGAAGGTTTTGCAAACAGAACTACCGATTCTAAATCGTATGTATATGGTGTTGAGCCAGGAGTGAGTTTACCATTAGAAATTCCGATTACAACAAAAAAGATACGATTTTCATCCAATAATAACGCTCATTTCCATATCAGAGAACTTCGAGTGTATAATGACAATAACAGGAATTTTCCTGATGTATATTCTGAAACTGCAGACAGTGATGTGCCAGGGCTTGTTAACCATGCCAGAGCTAGTGGCACACAAATTACGGTTAGTGGCACATACAGTACTGCGTATAACCATGATAAAGCAAATATGGTTGATGGTAATGTAGCTGTTAATAGTTGGGTTAGTCAAATAAATGGCCAAAAATGGGTTGAATTAGAGTGGTCTCAAAATAAAACTGTAGGATGTGTTCAATTTATTAATGGATGGGATGGTCCAAATTGGAAAGGCCTCATATCAGATTATAAAGTTGAATATTGGAATGGTTCATCATGGGTAACAATTGCTGAGACAGATACAGCTGGCGCGACCAATTTTGCAGAGGTTTACCATACATATGGATTTAAATGGGATGAAAATGAATTTGTATGGTATTTTGATGGAGAAGAGATTCGTCGTACACCAAACACCCACGCTTATGGTTTTGCGCCAATATGGTTAAGTGGTGCAGTTATAGCATGGTCTGGTCCTGTAGTGCCTAGTGAAATAGATGGTACAAAAATGAGAGTTGATTATGTTCGTGTCTATAAAAAAAAGAATAACCCGCCAAGTGGTTCAGATACTTTAACTTCAATAAATAGTGGGGCAACTTCTGTAAGTCAAGGGCAAATAATAACCGCCACTGTAGAGTATGATGCATTAACAACTAGAGATTTGAGAGTAAACCTTAAAAGTAACAATGGAACACTTTATGGGCATCAAATAAAAACTGTTGGGGCAGGTAGTGGTACAGAAACTTTTAGTATCACAACAACTGGCGTACCTGTAGGGTCAGGTTATAAATTAGAGACTTATATGAGTCCGCAAGGGGGTGATTGGAATAACAGGGTTGCAGGAATTATTTCAACGCCTAACAATATTTCTGTTACACAACCAGCCCCTGCTACAGATGACATTGTTTCCATTACTGGACCTAATTCGTTTAGTCAAAACCAAAATATATCAGCTACTGTAAACTATAGCACTACAACAGCAAGAGATTTGAGGGTGAACTTTAAAAGTAGTAACGGTACGCTTTATGGCCATCAAATAAAAACGGTTACAGGTAGTGGCAGTGAAAATTTTAGTTTTACAACTACAGGAAATCCACCTGTGGGGAATGGATATATACTTCAGACGTATATGTCTCCTGTAGGCGGTAACTGGAATAATAGAATTGGAGATGCTGTTGAAAAAACTAATATCTCGGTAACTTCAGAGTCCTTGAAAACTAATAGTGCGAAGTCAAAATCTGCTGAAAATGATTTTGCCTTATTTCCTAATCCAGTAAAAAATGAACTTAGAGTGATGCTTCCTAAGGGTGATTTAAAAAATAATGCTTATTTGTACATTTACAATAGTTTAGGAAGTGAAGTAATGAAAAAATCTATAACTAATAGCGATATCACTTTAGGGTTAAGTAGTATTCCAAGTGGAATGTATATTATAAAAGTTTTAAATGGAAATGCTTTATTTACAGAAATTTTTATTAAAGAATAACTCCATTTAAATTAATGCTTTCCCAAGTATATTTTGGGAAAGCATTAATTCATGTAATAATAGTTGGAATTATGAGGGGTGTTTTTGAGTGTAAAATATTGATTTCGTAATTTAAGGATATAAAACACTCTGATTTAGGGTGGCTAAAGTTTTTTTAGAAGAAGAAAAACTTATAAAAATTGTTTTAGTGTAAAAGTCAAAGAATCAACATCTAAACCAACTAATTTCTGCAATTCATTTACATTACCATGTTCAATAAAATCATCAGGAATACCTAATATTTTAATGGTGTTTTGGTAATTGTGTTCCGAAGCAAATTCTAAAATAGCACTTCCTAAGCCACCTTTAATGGTGCTATCTTCAACAGTTATAATTGTATGGTATTCTTTAAAAACACGGTGCAGTAGAGCTTCATCTAAAGGTTTTAAAAAACGCATATCGTAATGTGAAACATTTAAATCTACAATAGCTTCGGTTACATTTTTAGCAACACTCCCAATACTTAAAACAGCTAGTTTTTTACCTTGTTTTAATTGAATCCCTTTGCCAATGTCTATTTTAGAGAATGGCTGTTTCCAATTTAAAGTAATACCTCGACCGCGAGGGTATCTAATTGCAATAGGCATCTTTAAACCTAATTGGGCTGTATACATTATGTGGCGTAATTCAACTTCATTTCGGGGAGCAAAAATGATAAGGTTTGGTATGCATCTTAAATAGGCTAAATCAAAAACACCGTGGTGTGTAGCACCATCTTCACCAACTAAACCAGCGCGATCTAAACAAAAAATAACGGGTAACTTTTGTAAAGCAACATCATGTATTACTTGGTCATAGGCACGTTGTAAAAAAGTAGAGTAAATGTTGCAAAAAGGAATTAATCCTTGGGTTGCCATACCAGCAGCTAAGGTAACAGCATGTTGTTCAGCAATACCAACATCAAAAGCGCGTTCAGGAATTGCATCCATCATGTATTTAAGTGAGCTGCCTGTTGGCATTGCGGGTGTAATTCCAATAATTTTTTTGTTTTCTTTGGCTAGTTCTAAAATAGTGTATCCAAAAACATCTTGGTATTTAGGTGCTTGTTTTAAATCTAGTTTTGGTAATAAATCGCCTGTTTTAGCATTAAATTTTCCTGGGGCATGGTATTTAACTTGGTCTTTTTCAGCTTGTTTTAAGCCTTTGCCTTTAGTGGTAATAATGTGCAGTAATTTGGGGCCTTCAACACTTTTTAAGCGTTCTAATTCTGAAATAATTTTATTAATATCATGGCCATTAATAGGGCCTGAATAATCAAAATTTAAAGCTTCAATTATGTTATTACGTTTATTAGTGCCTTTTTTTACGTTTGTTAAATATTGTTTTAGTGCACCAACGCTAGGGTCTATGCCAATAGCGTTATCATTTAAAATTACCAATAAATTAGCATTGGTAACTCCGGCATGGTTTAAACCTTCAAAAGCCATGCCGCTAGCAATAGAAGCATCTCCAATTACAGCAATATGGTGTCTGTTTTCGCCTTTTAATTTTGAGGCAATGGCCATGCCTAATGCAGCAGAAATAGAGGTTGATGAATGCCCAACACCAAAAGTGTCATACTCGCTTTCGGTTCTTTTAGGGAAACCGCTAATACCTCCTAATTGTCTATTGGTTTCAAAAATGGCCTTTCTTCCAGTTAAAATTTTATGCCCATAGGCTTGGTGTCCAACATCCCAAATTAATAAGTCTTCGGGTGTGTTAAAAACATAATGTAGTGCAATAGTGAGTTCAATAACGCCTAAACTGGCACCTAAATGCCCTTCTTTTGTAGCTACAACGTTTATAATAAATTGGCGTAACTCTTTGGCCAAAAGCGGTAAATCTTCTAGTGTTAAAGCACGTAAGTCTTTAGGTGAGTTTATATTTTCTAATAATTTTTTTTGCACACAACAAAAGTAAAGATTGAAATTGTATTTTTGACATTATGATACAACCTTTTGATGATACTTATTTTATGAAGAAGGCCTTACAAGAAGCGGAAATGGCTTTTGATAAAGGTGAAATTCCTGTAGGTGCGGTTATTGTAATTGATGATAAGGTAATTGCACGCGGACATAATTTAACCGAAATATTAAATGATGTTACCGCCCATGCCGAAATGCAGGCCATAACAGCTGCTGCTAACTTTTTAGGTGGTAAGTATTTGCATAATTGTACCTTGTATGTAACCTTAGAGCCTTGCCAAATGTGTGCTGGCGCTTTGTATTGGAGTCAAATTTCTAGAGTGGTTTATGGTGCTAGAGATTTAGAGCGTGGTTGTATTAATTTGAATACCAAGCTACACCCTAAAACTAAAATTGAAGGCGGTATTTTAGCTGAAGAAGCTAGCGAATTGTTAAAACGTTTTTTTGTAACGAAACGTAATTTAAATTGATTTGTCACCCTGAGTTTGTTTCAGGGTCTCACAACAAGGTCTAAAATTAATATTTTTTATCGTCTTGAGACTCGCGCATTTTGTCTAGGTTTTCCTTTGTTAACATGTAGTCTTTAACATCTTTATCTTTCCAACGGTAATATGAAAATAGCGGAAAAACACCTAAAAAAAGAATAACTACACCAAAGCCAATAAGTTTTTGCGAATATTCTAAATTTGTTAAAAAACCTGTAGCAATTAATGCAACCGAAATTAAAAAAAGTATAAGTGTAAGCTGTTTCATTTTAGTGTGTTACGTTTAATAGCTGACGGCGATAAGCACTTAATAATTTTGATTTTGATATGTAGCCATAATATTTGCCGCCTTTAATTACTGGTAAATTCCAAGCTCCCGAAGTTTTAAATTTCATCATAATATCATTCATAGAATCTTCATCATAATTAATAATGCCAGCATCGGCATGCATAAGGCTTTCGGCGTTTACTTTATCATACAAATCTGTGTTAAACATCATGTGTCTTATATCATCAAGCCTTATAACACCTAAAAATTCATTATGTTCATTTACTACTGGAAAATGGTTTCTAGATGATTTTGCTACGGCATTTTTAAGAATGTGTTCTAGTGTCATTTCAGGTGTTAAAATAACAAAGTTAGTTTCAATTACCTTATCAATTTCTAGCATCATTAACACATTTTGGTCTTTATTATGTGTTATCAATTCGCCACGATTTGCTAATTTCAAAGTGTAAATTGAATGTGAAACATAATATTTTGTAATAGCAAATGAAATGGTAGATACTACCATTAGTGGTACAAATAATTCATAGCCGCCAGTAATTTCGGCAATTAAGAAAATTGCTGTTAGTGGTGCATGCAGTACGCCTGCCATTAAACCCGTCATGCCAAGTAATGTAAAGTTTGATTCTGATACGTGAAACCCAAACCCAATATTGTTAATTACTTTTGCAAAAGCATTACCAAGTGCACTACCCATTACCAATGTTGGAATAAAAACACCACCTACACCTCCGGCTCCAAAGGTGGTTGTCATGGCAATGGCTTTAAAAATAGTAATGCCAAAAAGTAATGCAATAACAATCCATATGTTACTTAAATCTAAGCTAAAAGGTGTTTCCCCAATAGCTGCTAAATGATCTCCTTTTAAAAGGTTATTCATAATTCCGTAACCTTCACCGTAAAGTGGCGGAATAATATAAAGCATAGTGCCTATAGCTAAACCGCCAATAACTAAGCGTTTTGCTCTGCTTTCAAACTGTTTGAAAAAGTTTGTTATAGAAAAAAATACTTTTGAAAAGTAAACCGACATAAGTCCTGTAACTAAACCAAGTACAATGTAAAATAGAATATCATTAATTTGAAATTTATCAATAAGTTCAAACCGTAATAAAACATCGGTGCCTAAAAAGAAGTATGAAGTAACTACAGCCGAAACCGATGCTAATAATAATGGAATTAATGATGTAAAAGCAATATCTAAAGTGAAAATTTCAATAGCAAATACTATAGCAGCAATAGGTGCTTTAAACATTGAAGCCATAGCGCCTGTGGCTGCACAGCCAATAAGTAGCATACGGGTTTTAGTATTCATATGAAACAACCTAGCCGCATTAGAGCCTAAAGCAGCACCAACACTTACCGCAGGACCTTGTAACCCCACAGAACCACCAAAACCAACCGTTAATGGTGCGGTAATTAAACCTGCATAAATATTATATCTGGGAATAATACCATTGAGTTTTGAAATAGCGTGCAGTGTTGTAGAAATACCATGGCCAATATGTTTTTTTAGCCATGTTTGTTTTATAATATATACCAATAGCAGCCCAATTATTGGTAGTATAAAATAAAGTGAACTTTGGTAGTCTTTAAAAATGTATAGGTTGAAAAAATACCTAATATAATGTGTTAAGTTTTTTAATACTACGGTGCCCATACCAGCTAAAAAACCAACTAAAATACTAAGCATGTAAATAAACTGGCGTTCAGAAACATGTTTGTATCTCCAAATTAGAAATTTTCTTAAAAGGCTTTTGGCGTTTAAAGGCATTTTTAAAATTACTAAAAAATCCTGCGCAAAGCAGGATTTTTTTTGTTATGATTTTATATTAAGTTTTAAGCTTAATTCTTCTAGTTGTTCATCATCAATTGGTGCAGGTGCATCTATCATTACATCGCGCCCAGAATTGTTTTTAGGGAATGCAATAAAATCGCGTATGGTTTCTTGTCCGCCTAAAATAGCTACCAACCTGTCTAATCCAAAAGCTAAACCACCGTGTGGTGGTGCTCCGTATTGAAAGGCATCCATTAAAAAGCCAAATTGTGCTTTAGCTTCTTCTTCAGTAAATCCTAAATAATCAAACATTAATGCTTGGGTTGCTTTATCATGAATTCTTATTGAGCCGCCACCTATTTCATTACCGTTTAAAACTAAATCGTATGCATTTGCTTTTACTGCGCCTGGGTTGGTTTTTAACAATTCAATTTGCTCTGGTTTTGGAGATGTAAACGGATGGTGCATGGCGTGGTAGCGTTCAGTTTCTTCATCCCATTCAAGTAACGGGAAGTCCATAACCCATAAAGGTGCAAATTCATTAGGTTTGCGTAGGCCTAAACGTTCAGCCAATTCCATACGTAAAGCGCTTAATTGTGCACGTACTTTATTAGTGTCTCCTGAAAGCACACAAATTAAATCGCCTGCTTTAGCATTGGTAACTTCAGCCCATTTAGCTAAATCATCTTGATTGTAAAATTTATCAACTGATGATTTGAATGATCCATCATCATTACATCTACAATACACCATACCTAAGGCACCTATTTGCGGACGCTTTACCCAATCAATTAATTTATCAATTTCTTTACGGGTGTAACTGTTTCCTCCTGGAACTGCAATACCAACAACTAATTCGGCATTGTTAAATACATTAAAATCTTTATGTTTAGCAACGTCGTTTAATTCCCCAAACTCCATTCCAAATCTAATATCTGGTTTGTCGTTTCCGTATAAACGCATGGCGTCATCGTATTGTATTCTTGGGAATTTATCAACTTCAACACCATTAATTTCTTTAAGTAAGTGGCGTGTTAATCCTTCAAAAGCATTTAAAATATCTTCTTGCTCAATAAAGGCCATTTCACAATCTATTTGTGTAAACTCTGGTTGTCTGTCAGCGCGTAAATCTTCGTCTCTAAAACATTTTACAATTTGAAAATATTTATCCATACCACCAACCATAAGCAATTGCTTAAAGGTTTGTGGAGATTGTGGTAAAGCGTAAAATTCACCTTCATTCATACGTGATGGTACCACAAAATCGCGGGCACCTTCAGGTGTAGATTTAATTAAATAAGGTGTTTCAACCTCAATAAATCCTTGGTTAGATAAATAGTTTCTAACTTCTTGGGTTACTTTGTGCCTAAATATTAAACTGTTTTTAACAGGATTTCTTCTAATATCAAGGTAGCGGTATTTCATGCGCAATTCTTCACCACCGTCAGTGTCATCTTCAATAGTAAAAGGTGGTAAAATAGCTTTGTTTAGAATGTTTAATTCTGAAACTAAAATTTCAATATCACCTGTTGGAATATTAGCGTTTTTTGAGGCGCGTTCAATAACAGTACCGGTAACTTGAATAACAAACTCTCTGCCCAAATGTTGTGCTTGCTCAATAAGTGTTTTTGAGGTGCGTTCTTCATCAAAAACTAATTGGGTAATACCGTAGCGGTCTCTTAAATCTACCCATACAATAAAACCTTTGTCTCTAGATTTTTGTACCCAACCGGCAAGGGTTACTTTTTTATTTATGTGTTCAGCTCTTAATTCGCCGCAGTTATGACTTCTATACATTGCTAAAAAATTGAAATGCAAATTTAATGAAATACCTATAGGTTTTGTGTGAATTTAAAATGATTTTTTAATAGATGTTTAGTTTTTGAGTGACTTCTTTTGATTTTATTATTTGCGGTAAAACCGTATTATTGGTGTTAAAAAAATAAATTTTAAGCGCAATACATGGTAATATGATAAATAATTATGATATTTATAGAAACTAATTCAAAAATTATACATTATGAGTAAAGTGTTACATTTTAAAATGTATTTGTTTGTTTTGTTACTTTTTCCAATCACCATTTTTTCACAAGGAAAGATTACAGGGGTTGTAACAGACGGCGCTAACAACTTACCTTTGCCAGGAGCAAATGTTATTGTTAAAGGTACAACAACAGGAACTACCACAGATTTTGATGGTAATTTTAGCCTTAATGTGCAGGAGTTTCCTGTTACATTGGTGTTTTCTTCTTTAGGTTTTGAAGCTTTAGAAAAAGTGGTTAAAACATCGGGTGTTGTTAATGTTACTTTAAAAGAGTCTGCAACGTCTTTGGAAGAGGTAGTAATAACGGGTTTAGCTAGTTCAACAAAAAGATCCAATTTAGCCAATACTGTGGCTTCAATTTCAGCAGGAGATTTAACAGGTGTAACAGCCCAAACAGAGTTTGGTAGTTCATTGTCTGGTAAATTTACAGGTGCTGAAATTAGAGCAAATTCAGGAGCGCCTGGTGGTGGTATATCCATGAGGTTAAGAGGTGTTACTTCTATATTTGGAAACCAACAACCCTTATTTATTGTAGATGGGGTTTATGTAGATAACTCTTCAATAGGTTTGGGTAATAATATAGTAAGTGAAGCATCTGGTGGAGGTAATACATCATCTACTCAAGATGATGCTTCAAACAGAATTGCTGATATAGACCCAGAGGATATTGAAAGCGTTGAAATATTAAAAGGCGCATCAGCTGCCGCAATATATGGTTCTAGGGCAGCAGCTGGAGTTGTTATTATAAAAACCAAAAGAGGTAAGCAGGGAAAACCAAAGGTTACGTTTTCACAAACAGTAGGCTTTAGAAGCCCTACGCAATTACTGGGCTTGAGAGATTGGGATGCAGATGAGATTACAAATTTAGGCGGAGATCCAAGTATTCCTTTGAGAGATTATGAAGCTGAAATTTTTGACCATACAAGAGTATCAACAACATCTAGGTTTACCACATCTGGAGCCAATGAAAAAACAGACTATTTCTTTGGTGTTACTCATAAAAATGAGCCAGGACTTGTTGATAATACAGGATATAACAAAAGCTCTATTAGATTAAATATAGGTCAGAAATTTAATGATTGGTTAGATTTATATGTAACCACAAATTATATTAACTCTGATGCAGATAGAGGTTTTTTTAATAATGGTAATGCTAATAGAACCGTTGGTTATGCATTAGCTTTTACATATCCATGGGAAGATTTATCACCAGTTGATGGAGCTTATCCTGCAGGAGGAGCAGGGTCTAATGCTCTAGAAACAGTTGCTTTAACTACTAACGAAGAAAAAGTAAATCGTTTTATAGGTAGTGCCACTACTAATATAAGGTTATTGAACACTGATAATCAAAAATTAAAATTAGTATTACAAGGCGGTTTTGATCAGTATACATTAAGAACAAGAAGTATATTTCCTCAAGCATTAACTTATTTTAGATCGCCAACATCTTTAGGCGGTGTTTCAATTCAAGGTACTACAGTAAATACAAACTACCAGTTGTCAGCCTTTTTAGTTCATAATTTAGATTTAGATAATGGGTTAAGTTTTACAACGCAATTAGGAAACTTTTTCCAAGATTTTGATAGAAATACTTTAGTTACTGTTGCAACAGGTTTAAATGGCTCTCAAACTAATTTAGATCAATCAACAAATGTTTCAACAGATCAAACTATAATCCCTCAACAAGACACAGGTTTCTTTGGTCAAACAGAAATAAACTTTGAAGATAAAATAATTGGAACTGTTGGTATACGAGCTGATAAGTCTACAAATAACGGAGATTCTGATAAGTTTTATTATTACCCAAAAGCCAATATTGCGTTTAATTTACACAATTTTGATTTTTGGAATATTGATGCATTAAGCACATTTAAACCAAGAGTAGCTTATGGTGAGGCAGGTAGTTTTTCTAATTTTAGAGATAGATTTACAGTGTTTGATGGTGAATTAATTGGAGGGAACTCAGGGTTATCTCCAAATAGTTTATTGGGAAATACAGAAGTAGGGCCTGAAAGACAAAAAGAGCTAGAGTATGGTTTAGATTTTGGATTGTTTAATAACAAAATAAATTTTGAATTTACGGTTTATAAGAAAATGGTTGATGATTTATTGCTTGAAGTTAATTACCCATCATCATCAGGTTTTACAACTAAAATTCAAAACGCTGCCGAACTTGAGAATCGTGGTATTGAATTAGGTATAGACGCCAATGTGGTGGCAGAAGAAGACTTTACTTGGAATACAAATATAAGGTGGTGGAAAAACAAATCTGAAGTTACCAGATTAGATGTCCCTAGTTTTACTGAAGGAGGATTTGCATCCTCTTTAGGAACCTTCTTAATTCAAGAAGGAAAAAGTGCAACACAAATAGTTGGTACATATGATGCTGATGCCTATACAGCCGAAGAAATAGCAGCAAGAGACCCTGAGGGTGATGGGTTTTTTGTATATGGTAATGCTGAACCAGATTTTCAAATGTCATGGTCTAATCAATTAAGTTATAAAAACTTTGATTTATCATTTTTATGGCACTGGAAAAAAGGGGGTGATAATATAAACCTAACTACCTTATTATACGATTTAGCAGGAACTACTTGGGATTATGATGATACAGGTATCGATCCCTCAGGAACATTAACAAACGGAGCTTACAGAGCAAGCCAAGGTTTTGTTAACCCAGACCCATTTATTGAAGATGCAGGTTATTTAAGGTTAAGAGAAATAGGGTTATATTATACCTTGCCAGAGGGCTTAGTAAAATATACTAGTAAAATAAGAGTTGGTATATCTGGTAGAAACTTAATTAATATTTTTGATTATAATAGTTATGATCCTGAAGTTTCAAACTTTGGTAATAATGAGTTAGGTAATAATGTTGAGGTAACACCATATCCGGCCTCTAAGTTTGTCAACTTACATTTAAACGTTAACTTCTAAAAAAAAGATTATGAAAAAAAGATTTATAAAAAGTATATTACTTTGTACTACTTTATTGTTGATGTGTTGTGAGCTAGATGAAGTCACTAACCCCAATGCAGCAACCATAGATAGCGTGCAAAATGGAGCCACACAAGCCGATATACAGTTGTTAGCTGTTGGTTTAGAGTCTGTTATGAGAAATGATCTAGAATATCATTATGATACAGTGAGTATTTTAGGTAGAGATTATTATGATTTAACAAGTGTAGATCCCAGGTATACAGGAGAATTACTAAAAGGCCCTTTAGATAATAATGGGTTTTTAACAACCAGAGCTTATGCAGCTTGGTATAAAATTATAAAAGCTGCGAATGTTTTAATTGAAGCGGTAGAAAACTCTGCAGCAGGTTTTGATGATGAAGTTAAAAACAGTTATTATGGTTATGCTAAAACAATAAAAGCTTATGCATTATTAATGGTGGCTAACAGGCAATACACAAATGGTATTCGTTTAGAAGTTTCAGATCCTAACAACCTTGGCCCAATTGTAGATTATGCTGATGCTCTTGCAGGAATAAAAACAATGCTAGAAGAGGCAGCAACAAAT
This sequence comes from Seonamhaeicola algicola, assembly GCF_007997385.1. Classification (GTDB taxonomy): domain Bacteria; phylum Bacteroidota; class Bacteroidia; order Flavobacteriales; family Flavobacteriaceae; genus Seonamhaeicola; species Seonamhaeicola algicola. Next base: position 41,726 of record NZ_VOSC01000012.1, on the reverse strand, counting down.
TTAAGTACTGCTGGTGATAGTTTTGATTTTTCTTTAAGTTCAGGTTATGATGGTTTTAATACACCTGAAACTTTCATGCAATTCAATAAAGCTTTGCAAGCAAGACTAGCACTATATCAAAATGATAAAACTGCTGCATTAACTGCGTTATCAGATTCGTTTTTTGATATGGATGGTGATTTGTGGAATGGACCTGCTCATGTTTTTGGAGCTACAGGTAATGATATTTTGAACAATCAATTTCATATTTTAGTTAATAGTGGTATAGGTGATGCTTTTATGGTGCACCCTAGTTGGGTTAATGATGCTGAATCAGGTGATACTAGAGTTTCTAGTAAATCGCAACTTTTTGAGCCAGGAACTAGAACTTTTGATGGTTTAACTTCAGATTATCAAGTGGCTCTTTATAAAAGTAATGTAGACCCTGTATATTTAATTAGAAACGAAGAGTTGCTTTTAATTTATGCTGAAGCTCAAATAGGAACAGATGCTAATGCTGCTGTTGAAGCTATAAATGTAATAAGAAATGCAGCAGGTATAGGCAACTATACTGGAGCTACAGATGACGCGTCACTTCTTGATGAGGTCTTAAAACAAAGACGATATTCTTTGTTTGCTGAAGGACACCGTTGGGTAGACTTAAGAAGATTAAATAGATTTAATGAAATTCCATTAGACAGACCAGGCGACGATAGGATAGACGCTTTCCCAACACCATTTACTGAAACAGGTTTTTAACCTTATAATATTTCAAAATAAAAAAAGGCGGTGTTATATAACAATAACACCGCCTTTTTGGTTTTAAACTTAAGCATCTTCAAGTCTTTTATCCATATTAAACACGTGTTTTTCAGTGTTTAAATCTTCAAATACTCTGTCTTTGTATAACCACATTTTAAATTTAGTTACCAAGTAAAATAAAATAGGTACAACAATAAGTGTTAAAAATGTTGCTACTAATAAGCCATAAATAACTGTCCAAGCTAATGGCCCCCAGAAAATTACGTTGTCTCCACCCATGTAAATATGCGGGTTAAACTCACTAAATAATGTAAAGAAATTAATGTTTAAACCTGTTGCTAGTGGTATTAATCCTAAAATAGTGGTAATGGCAGTTAGTAATACAGGGCGTAAACGGGCTTTTCCTCCTTTAACAATAGCTTCTAAAAGTTCGTTATTAGGTATGTATGCATTTTCTTCTAAATCATGCTCTACCTTTTTTCTGTCAATTAAAAGTTGTGTATAATCTAATAAAACAACACCATTATTTACAACAATACCAGCTAATGATATAATACCCATCATAGTCATCATGATAACAAATGAGCTTCCTGTTGCAACAATACCACCAAATACGCCAATTAAACTTAAAAATATAGCTAGCATAATAATGCCTGGTTTAGAGATAGAGTTAAACTGAAATATTAGTATAAAGAATATTAAACCAAGACCCGTAAAGAATGCACCCATTAAAAAGGCCATTTGTTTATTTTGTTCTTCAATTTGCCCAGTATAATCTATTTTAACGCCATCTGGTTTTTCAGTAAAACCATCCATTTCATCTTGAATTTTAGAAACAATGGCGGCAGCATCAGTAAAACCAGGTGCTAATGCAGAGTAAAGGGTTACAACACGCCTAACATCTTTATGTTTAATAGCGCTAAAGCCAGAACTGTTGCTTTGTTTTGCAACGGTTGAAACAGGTATTTCTTTTACTTGGCCAGAAGCCATGTCTCTAAACGTTATTTTCTGATTGAAAAGCGCGCTAGTGTTATAGCGGTTTTCTTCATTGAAACGCACGTAAATATCATAATCTTCACCATCTTTTTTGTAAATGCCAGCTTTAGCCCCAAAGATAGAATTACGTAATTGCTGGCCTACTTGTCCGGCGCTAATACCTAATTCACCTGCTTTTTTTCTATCAACAGTTACTTGCATTGATGGTTTAGATTTGTTTACATCAATTTTAAGTTCATCAATACCTTGAATGTTTTTAGTGTTGATAAAATCACGCATTTTTTCGGCAGTTGTAATTAATTCTGCATAATCTTCACCTTCTAATTCTACATTAATAGGGTAACCTGCAGGTGGCCCAACAGCGTCTTTTTCTACAGAAATGGCTACACCAGGATAAATATCTTTTAAGTTTTCTTGTACTTTTTTTAGAAGCACATTACTATCGGCGCCATCTCTAAATTTATACTCACGCATGGTGGCCGTAATTTTTCCTCTATGTGGCATTTCAGCTTGCGATCCACCATCGGTTTGAGGGTTTCCTGCGCCTTCGCCAACTTGCGATACGGCACTTTCAGTTAAAAAATTGAAATCGCCATTCATATAAGCATCTTGGTTTATAATTGTGTAAACACGCGCTTCAATTTCTTTTGTAATAGCGTTAGTTTTTTTAATATCTGTACCTTCAGGATATTCAATGTAAACTATAATTTGATTTGGTGTGTTGTCAGGGAAAAACTCCACTTTTGTGCGTTGGCTACCAACTGAAGCGCCAAAGCCCATGAATGCAATAATTAATAATACAAACGTACTAACAGTTATTATTATTGGTTTTTTTCCGCCTAAAGCAAAACGTAATGATTTTTCGTACCAGCGTTCCCAAATGGGAAGTATTTTATTTTGAAAACTGTTTGACCAATTTCTTAAAAGTAAACGGTAAACCCACAGCATGATTACTGTAACAATCATTAGTGTGCCTAAACCACGGTAAGCGCCACCAAATATTAATATGATTAGGCCAATACCGCCAACAATAGCTGATATTTTTATGATACTTTTTAGTGGCATTTCTTTGTCTTCGGTAGTCATGAATTCTGAAACCATTACCGAGTTGAAAAAGATGGCTACAAATAAGGAAGAGCCTAATACAACAGAAAGGGTTATAGGGAAATAAATCATGAATTGCCCCATGACACCGGGCCATAAACCTAACGGAATAAAAGCTGCCACGGTTGTTGCTGTTGAAATAATGATAGGGAATGCTATTTCGCCAATACCTTTTTTAGCAGCTTCAACTCTACTCATGCCCTCTTCATCCATTAATCGGTATACGTTTTCAACTACAACAATACCATTATCTACTAGCATACCTAAGCCCATAATTAAACCAAACAATATCATAGTATTCATGGTGTAACCAAACATATTCAAAATCATTAAAGACATGAACATAGACATTGGTATGGCAAAACCGACAAATAAAGCGTTTTTAAAGCCTAAAAAGAACATTAAAACGGTAACAACTAGTATGATACCAAATATGATGTTATTTACTAAATCATCAACCTGACCAATGGTTTTTGATGACTGATCATTGGCAATGGTTACTGTTAAATCTGGTGGGAAAACGTTTTCAATGGCATCATCAACAATAACACGAATTTTATCGGCTGCATCTACCATGTTTTCACCGGCACGTTTTTTTACGTCAAGCATTACAACTTCATGACCAAACTCACGGGCATAAGTAGTTTTATCTTCGTCTTTAAAGCTTACTTTTGCTACATCTTTTAAGTAAATAGCGTTGTTGTTTTCAGATTTTACAACAAAGTTTTCTAATTCACTTGGGTTTTCAATTTCACCAATAATTCTAATGGTTCTGCGTTGGCCACTGCTAATTAAATTGCCTGCAGACATGGTTACGTTTTCACGGTTAATGGTGTTTATAATATCATCAAAACTTACTTGTGCCGCCATCATTTTGTAAATATCAACAGCTACTTCAACTTCCTTTTCTTGCGCCCCACGAATGTCTACTTGCTTTATTTCAAGTAGGCTTTCAATTTCGTCTTCTAAATATTCGCCAAATTCTTTTAATTTACCAACAGGGTAATCTCCAGAAATGTTAATGTTTAAAATGGGTATTTCTTCAGACATACTTAAGTCGAACACGTTGGGTTCTACTTTAGCGCCGTTAAATGTTGGCCAATCTTCACCTGCAGTTTCAGAGTCTACTTCGTCTTTTACCTTTTGTTTGGCAGCTTCAACACTTATGTTTTCATCAAATTCAACTACAACTATAGAGTAATCTTCTTGTGATGTTGAGGTTATTTCAATAACGTTGCTAACGGTTTTTAGCTTGTCTTCAATAGGGTCTGTTATAAGTTTTTCAATATCTTCGGCAGTGTTACCAGGATATATAGAACTAATGTAGATTTTAGTTTCTTTAATTTCAGGGAAATTTTCTCTAGGCATACTAAAATAAGCACTTGCACCTAAAAATAGAATAAGCGCTATTAAAACATACATGGTTGTTTTGTTGTTTATAGCCCAAGATGATAACCCAAATTCTTTATCTACTTGTTTGTTGTTTTTCTTTTTTGTCATTAGTCTATAGTTTTTAGACGTTTGTGAATTTAGGCCTAAATGGATAAGATTTTTACATCTTGCCCGTCTTTAACGCTTCTTGCGCCTTCATCAATAATTTCATCGCCACTTTTTAAGCCTGAAAGCACTTCAATGTTATCACCTTGTGTTTTACCAGTTTTAATTATTACCCGTTTGGCTTTTGCCATAGCGTCTTTTTTATTAGAAATAATATATACATATTGTTCGCCTTCAGCATTTTCAGAAATGATACTTTGTTTAATTAAAATGGCATTTTCGCTTGTGTAATCATTTACCTTTAGTTTTGCAGTTAGGTTAGGTTTTATGTTGTTGTTTTTGTTGTTTATGGCAACTTCAGCTTTGAAAGTTCGGTTTGCGGGATTGATAAAATTTCCTGCCTGACGAATTTTAGCCTCAATAGTTTTTCCTAAAATAGGAAACTCTACTTCAACATCTTTACCTGGAATAACGTTTGAAATGTAGCGCTCAGGCACATCAGTTTCAATATACATATCTTGTAAGTTTACAATTCTGAAAAGCATTGATTGCCCTGGAGCTACAACTGTACCTTCTTCAGTAATTACGTCATCTATTGTGCCAGTAAAAGGCGCTCTAACTAGTGTTTTGCCTACTTGTTGTTGTAATTGACTAACGGCTTGCTCTTGTGCTTCGTAAGCCGATTTTGCTTGCAAATATTGAATTTCGCTACCTATTTTTTGGCTCCAAAGTCTTTCTTGACGTTCAAAAGTAGTTTTAGCTAAATCTGTTTGAATTTTTAACTGCGCTAATTGTTGACTTAAACCACCATCATCAATTTTAGCAAGTATTTGCCCTTTGCTAACTTTTTGCCCATCTTTTACGTATACTTTAGTCAATAACCCAGAATATTCAGGGTAAATAACCACATTTTGTTTTGTGCTTACGTTTCCTTGTAGCTCAACGTAGTGGTTAAAAACAGTTTCTTTAGCGGTAAATGTTGTAATTAAAGGTACTTTTTCTAGCGGATCTAAAATTTTTATTTCTTTTTCTAATTGCTTTAATTGAGTAGCAATTTCTTGAGCAGCCACATCAAGTTCGTTTTTCTTTTTTCTAATAAGCTGTAAATCTTTTGAAGCAATAATATCTTCAACAGATTGTTTTTTGCCTCCACCACAAGATGTTAATATTATGGCGCTAAATACGGTTAAATAAATATATTTCATGATGGGTTATTGTTTTATATTTAATAAGTTTTTAAGTGTTGCTTTTTTGTTTATTACATCAATAATAGCTTGTAAATACTCTTGTTGGCTTGTGTATAGTTGGGTTTGGGCTTGCCTTAAATCAAAACTACTAGCAATACCTTCTTTATATTTTATGGTATTTTTGCGTTCAATTTTTTCGGCTAGAGCTAGGTTTTTTTGTTTGTTGTTGTAGGTATCAATAGCTAACTGGTAATCATTTTTAGCGTTTTTAAACTCAATAGATAATTGGTTTTCAGTATCAATTAAGTTGTTTTTTGCAATATCCCATTGAATTTTAGCGCGTTCTCTTCTTGCTTTACCCCCAAATGATGTGAAAATTGGAACGGTAAGTTTTACGCCTCCTGCGGTAGTAAACAACCAGTCTTGTTCTGGTTTAAAGTAGTTTGAAAACGAGTTGCTATAGCCTAGGTAGTTTGATGTAATAAAGGCATTTAGTTTAGGTAATTGTTCAGACTGTTCAAGTTTGTATTCTAAGCGTTTACTTTCAACATCATTTAAGGCTATTTTGTAATCTATATTATTACTTACAGGGTGTGTGTCACTTATTAAATTTAATGCTATGTTTTCTAGCACCAAACTATCTAGTGTGTCAGTTAGTGTTATGGTTTCGTTTTGGTTTATGCCTAATAATATTTTTAAATAGCCTTTTGAAATATCAAACAAAGTTTCTAAACTTCGTAAGTTGTTTTCTAAACTAGATAGTGTAAGTTGAAGTTGCTCTACATCTTCTTCTTCGGTTAAACCATTTTCAAATATTTTTTGTGTTTCGTTTAAGTTTTCAGTTAAAACTTTAATGTTATTTTTTGTAATAACAATGCTTTCTTTTGTTAATAAAGCATTATTGTAAGCGCTAACCACGTTAGTTTCTATGGTGTTTACAGTTTTGTCTTTTGCATTTTTTGATATTTCTAAAAATACTTTGTTAGACTGTAAACCTACAATATAACCACCATCAAAAAGTAATTGGTTTAAAGTTACGCTAGGCGTTAAATTATGCTTTGGAAATAAAAACCTAAATGGGTCATCTTCTGGTAATGTATTTATATCAAAAGGTGTTTTAATATTTATAGAATAATCTACAGCACCATTAATTTGGGGTAAGCCGCGTGCAGTGGTTTCCCAAACTTGTTGTTCGGCGGCTAAAATATCTAGCGCTGCATTTTTTATAGTTCGGTTGTTTTCTAAGGCATAATTTATGGCCTCTTGCAAAGAAAAACTATGTTTGTTTTCTTGTGCAAAAACACCATGTATACATAGAAAACTAAAAAATAATACTAATTGGTTTTTCATGTTTTTATGATTGATTTGACTTTATGTATTTGTTTAATATTTCAAAACCCTTATCGGTTACAATGGCTCTTAAATGGTATTCTAAATAACTTTCAATAAGGTATTCCATATCATATTCTGTTGAAGGAAAAAGCGATTCGTCTTTTATACCCATCATACCGTTGTAATACATTCTTGCAATAAAATCTACGTTAATACTATCTCTAAACAAACCCGTTTTTACGCCTTTTTCAAGGCTGTTTTTTACAGAGCCAAACATTTTATTAAACTGTTTAACTTTTAGCTGATTGAAAATATTGAGATAGTATTTTTTTAATTGGTATTGTGGAGATGTTTTTTCGTTTTTTAAATGTTGTAAAACAAATAACTTAATATCGTAAAGTTCTTCAATTGGGTTGGCCGATGTGTTATAAATACCATCAATACCTTGGCAAATATTCTCAAAAACAGAAAATGTTACGGCTTCAACCAATTTAGTTTTATTAGCAAAATGTACATAGATGGTTTTTTTTGATATGCCCATTTCATTAGCAATATCATCCATTGTAACGCTTTTAAAACCAAGTGTTAAAAATAAATTTGCGGCTTTATCTATAATTTTCTCTCTCATAAGTGGCGCAAAAATACTTCAGGAAACTAAAAAAACAAAAAAAGTTTCCTAAGTTTTACTTTTTTTTAACACTAACTTTACTTGAAGTGTATTTAATACGGCTAATTAATTTATTTTTGCCACATGTTATCAATAGAAAAATACCAAGAAGCCTTTTTAAATTTTTTAAAAACAAACAATTTTGAAAGGCAGCCAAAAGGTTTGTATAATCCTGTAAATTATATTTTAGGTTTGGGTGGTAAGCGCTTAAGGCCTGTTTTAACACTTATGTGTGCCGATATTTTTCAAGGCAGTTACCAAAAGGCATTAAAAGCAGCCATGGCGGTTGAGGTGTTTCATAATTTTACATTGGTACATGATGATATTATGGACGATGCGCCCTTAAGAAGAGGAAAGGTTACCGTACATGAAAAATGGGATATAAATACAGGTATTTTATCTGGCGATGCTATGCTAATTTTAGCGTACCAGCTTTTTGAAGATTATGATGCTAATACTTTTAAAGCACTTACAAAGTTATTTAGTGAAACCGCATTGCAAGTTTGCGAAGGCCAACAATATGATGTAGATTTTGAAACCAGAAATGATGTAACCATTGCAGAATATTTAACAATGATAGAGTATAAAACAGCTGTTTTAGTAGCAGCTGCAATGCAAATGGGGGCAATTATTGCTGAAGCAGATATTAAGAACCAACAAAGTATTTACCAATTTGGACGCAATTTAGGCATAGCATTTCAGTTGCAAGACGATTATCTTGATGCATTTGGAAACCCCGAAACCTTTGGTAAACAAGTTGGGGGCGATATTATAGAAAACAAAAAAACCTATTTGTATTTAAAAGCATTAGAGTTTGCTGATGCCAATGAAAAACAAAGGCTCATTCATCTATTTAATACTGAAACTACAAAAACGGAAGAAAAAATATTTGCTGTAAAAGAATTATTCAAATCTACCGGCGCTGCAAAAGCAACTAAACAAGCTGTGGCAGAATATACTAATAAAGCTTTTAAGGTGTTAGAAGTTTTAGATATTTCAGAAGATAAAAAGCAATTATTAAAAACTTTTGGCAGTAACCTAATGCGCCGTAATGTGTAATGCAGTTGCCAACTACATTTAATAATTTAATAGAAGAAGCTAATAGGCTTAATTTGTATAAAAAACTTGTAAAACAAATTAATAAAGATTTTTTATATGCTAATGTAGATTTAGATTTTCATGAAGATATTTTGCCTTCAAGTTTAAAAATTATGCTTCATGAAACTGTTTATAAACTCATACAAGAAAAATTTGCCGATTATTTAAACTTACTCTACATAGTTGATGTGTCTGAAAAAGCCGTAAAAGCTTTAAGTGGTGATGATGTTGTTAAATTAGCTGAAAACGTATCATTTCTTATCTTAAAACGCGAATGGCAAAAGGTGTGGTTTCGTAATTGCTATTAATTTATAGCGTTCTAAAATATTCAAGTATAGCCCTAGCGTCAGTTTCAGTTAAATCTTGTTTTGGCATTATTGTGCCATCAAATTCATTAAATAATGCTTTTGCAAGCGTATCTTTTTCAATCATTTCAATAGGGTTTAGTAATATGTTCATAACCCATTCAGGTGAGCGCCTTTTTAAAATATCTTTTGGTGCTGGTCCAATAAATTTTTTATCGGTTTTATGGCAAGCGGCACATAATTTTTTAAAGCGTTCTTTACCATGTGTAGCCATGGTTTGGTTTATTGTATGTTGTAGTGTAATGCTGCTAATGGGGCCAATACCCTTATTGGTTAAATGTATTTGTTTTGATGGCGGCACATTATCAGTACTTTTGTTTTGTGTTTTGGCGGTTTCTGTACTTTTTTCTTGGTACGTAAAACCATTGTTTTCTTTTTGCTTTTCTTTACAAGCTAAAACGGTTAAACAAATAACAAGTAGTAGTTTAAATAATGGTTTCATAAGTTGCTATTAGGTTTTTAGCAAATTTAAAAACATGCACAACCAAAAATTATGATAAATATCAACTTACAATTGTTATAAGCTTGTTAAAATATAGTTTGTTCTATTTGTTAAAATTTAAAATTATTTTTGCGTTATTTATCATTTGTTTTGGTAAATATGTAATTTTTATTAAAAACCATTGAAAAAGATTAAATAATTAACAATTTATAGAATGTAATTGTTAAAAGTAGTTTAATAGCTTTTAATTATTGTAAAACAAAGTCTTAATTTTTATAAAAGTTGTATTTTTGATGAATGTTTTTTAAGACGAGTTAGGATAAAAAAATAATGGACAGATATTCCTTTTTAAATGCAGCACATACGGCTTATTTTGCCGATTTGTATGAGCAATATTTACAAAACCCTGATAGTGTAGAACCTAGTTGGAGAGCTTTTTTTCAAGGGTATGATTTTGGTAGCGAAAGTTATGGTTTAAATGGTGAAATACTTGAAGGTGTTTCTACCCAAATGCCAGAGCAACTTCAAAAAGAGTTTCAAGTTGTTAAACTTATTGATGGTTACAGAATGCGCGGGCATTTGTTTACTAAAACAAACCCCGTTAGAGAAAGACGTACTTATAAACCAACTTTAGAGCTTCACAATTTCGGGCTTTCCGAAAACGATTTAGATACCGTTTTTAACGCCGGTGAAGTTTTAGGGCTAAAAGCACAAACACTTCGTGAAATACTAAAACACCTTGAGTTAATTTATTGTGATTCTATTGGTGTTGAATACATGTATTTGCGTAACCCTGAGGTTATTAAGTGGTGGCAAGACAAGCTTAATGTTAATGATAACCATCCGCAATACTCAGCCGATACTAAAAAGTATATTCTTTCAAAACTAAACCAAGCGGTAAATTTTGAAAACTTTTTACAAACAAAATATGTTGGGCAAAAACGTTTTTCTTTAGAAGGAGGCGAGTCGTTAATACCAGCAATTAGTAATGCGCTTTACAATGCAGTTGAAAAATACGGTGTTAAAGAGTGCGTGTTAGGTATGGCGCACCGTGGTAGGTTAAGCACACTAGTAAATATTTTTAGAAAACCATTACACGAACTTTTTAGTGAGTTTGAAGGTAAAGATTTTGAAGATCAAAATATTGATGGTGATGTAAAATACCACTTAGGTTTAACGTTAAATAAAACCTACCAAAACGGAAAAAACATAAAAATGAATTTAGTGCCTAATCCTTCGCACTTAGAAACTGTTGGTCCGGTTGCAGAAGGTATAACACGCGCTAAAATAGATAACGATTATAACGGCGATGACTCAAAAATACTACCAATATTAGTACACGGTGATGCCGCCATTGCGGGTCAAGGTATTGTGTATGAGGTAGCGCAAATGAGCAAGCTAAACGGCTACAAAACTGGTGGTACCATTCATATAGTTGTTAACAACCAAATAGGGTTTACAACAAACTATCTAGATGCGCGCTCAAGTACATATTGTACTGATGTTGCAAAAGTTACACTATCACCAGTAATGCACGTAAATGCTGATGATGCCGAAGCTGTAGCGCATGCTATTGAAATGGCGTTAGACTACAGAATGCGTTTCAAAAAAGATGTGTATATAGATTTGTTAGGTTACAGAAAGTATGGGCATAATGAAGGAGATGAGCCTAGATTTACACAGCCTAAACTTTATAAAAATATAGCAAAACACCCTAATCCGTTTAAAATTTATTCAGATAAATTAATTGCAGAAGGTACTATTAATAAAACATATTCTGAAGCAATAGTTGCTGAGTTTAAAGAGCGTTTAGAAAGCGAATACACTAAAGCAAAAGAAGCTGATGCATCAAAAGTGCGTGAGTTTATGGAAGAACGCTGGACAAACTTTACACGCCGCGGTTTAGATGCTATGTTAGAAGAAACAAATACAGCATACTCTGAAGAAGGATTAAAACAAATTTCAAAAGTAGTTTCAACAGTGCCAGAAGGTGTTAAGTTTTTACGAAAAGCTGAACGCATTCTTCAAGGTAGAGAAAAAATGGTTTTTGAAACCGATACTTTAGATTGGGGAATGGCCGAAACTTTAGCCTACGGAAGTTTACTTGAAGAAGGTTTTAATGTTAGAATTTCAGGGCAAGATGTTGAGCGCGGTACCTTTAGTCACCGTCACGCTATTTTACGTGATGAAATTTCAGAAGAACGTATCAATTTATTAAACACAAACCCAAATAATAAAGGCGAAATGTACATTTACAATTCGTTTTTATCTGAATACGGTGTGTTAGGTTTTGATTATGGTTACGCCATGGCAAACCCAAATACATTAACCATTTGGGAGGCTCAGTTTGGAGATTTTAGTAACGGTGCTCAAATTATTTTTGATCAATATTTAAGTGCTGCTGAAGATAAATGGAAAGCCCAAAATGGTGTTGTGGTGCTATTACCTCACGGTTATGAAGGTCAAGGTTCAGAGCATTCATCAGCACGAATGGAACGTTATTTACAATTATGTGCTAATGATAATATGATTGTGGCCGATTGTACAACACCTGCAAATTTTTTCCATTTATTACGCAGGCAAATGAAGCGTGATTACCGTAAGCCATTAATTGTTTTCACACCAAAAAGTTTACTAAGGCATCCAAAAGCTGTTTCATCAATAAAAGCTTTAGCTAACGGAAGTTTCCAAGAGGTAATTGATGATACAATTACACCAGAAACAGTTAAAAAAATGGTGTTCTGTACAGGTAAATTTTATTATGAATTATTAGAAGAAAGAGAGGCGCAAAATAGAAACGATGTAGCTATTGTTAGAATAGAGCAATTATTCCCGCTTCACACTAATAAAATACAGTCTATAATAAACCGTTACCCCAATGTAGAAAAATATGTTTGGGCACAAGAAGAGCCAAAAAATATGGGAGCATGGGGTCATATAGCACAACGCTTAAACTTAGTTAAGTTAGAGGTGTGCGCAAGACCATACAATTCAGTACCGGCCCCAGGTTCTAGCGCCAGAGATAAAGCAAGACAACGTAAAGTTATTGAAGACGTTTACAATATATAAGTTAAATAAGAGCAAATTATACAATTAAAATTATTACAGAGATGATTTTAGAAATGAAAGTACCATCGCCAGGAGAATCTATTACCGAAGTAGAAATTGCTACATGGTTAGTAGAAGATGGAGATTATGTTGAAAAAGATCAGGCTATTGCCGAAGTAGATAGTGACAAAGCAACGCTTGAGCTTCCTGCCGAAGTTAGTGGTACCATAACACTAAAAGCAGAAGAAGGTGATGCCGTTGCTGTTGGCGCAGTAGTTTGCCTTATTGATACAAGTGCTGAAAAACCAGAAGGCGATGCAGCTGCCAAAACTGAGGACAAAGACGAAGTACCAAAAGCAGAAGCTAAACCAGAACCAACAAAACAAGATACAACTTATGCCACGGGTACAGCAAGTCCTGCTGCTAAAAAAATATTAGCAGAAAAAGGTATAGAAGCTTCTACAATACAAGGTACAGGTAAAGATGGCAGGGTAACTAAAGATGATGCTATTAAAGCAGTGCCATCAATGGGAACTCCAACAGGAGGTAGCCGTGGTACTTCTAGAAGTAAAATGTCTATGCTACGCCGTAAAGTAGCTGAACGTTTAGTTGAAGCTAAAAATACAACCGCCATGTTAACAACGTTTAACGAAGTTGACATGTCTCCAATATTTGCTTTAAGAAGTGAATATAAAGAAACATTTAAAGCTAAGCATGGTGTTAGTTTAGGGTTTATGAGTTTCTTTACACTGGCTGTTGTGCGTGCATTAAAAATGTATCCGGCGGTAAATTCTATGATAGACGGTAAAGAAATGTTATCATATGATTTCTGCGATATTAGTATTGCAGTTTCTGGCCCCAAAGGGTTAATGGTACCAGTAATTAGAAATGCCGAAAACTTAAGTTTTAGAGGTGTAGAATCTGAAGTTAAGCGCTTAGCATTAAGAGCTAGAGATGGCCAAATTACGGTTGATGAAATGACAGGAGGAACTTTTACAATTACTAATGGTGGTGTATTTGGTAGTATGTTATCTACACCAATAATTAACCCGCCACAAAGTGGTATTTTAGGAATGCACAATATTGTTGAGCGCCCCGTAGCTGTTAATGGTAAAGTAGAAATTAGACCAATTATGTACGTAGCATTATCTTATGACCATAGAATTATTGATGGTAAAGAAAGTGTTGGGTTTTTAGTGGCTGTTAAAGAGGCTTTAGAAAATCCTATTGAAATATTAATGAACAATGATGTTAAAAAGGCTTTAGAGCTTTAATAACAATTGTTTAATTAATAAAAAAACCTGTTAGATTTCTAACAGGTTTTTTTATTAATTAAATGTTATAACTGATAATGGTTCATTGGCATTTAATATAAGTAAGTGCGTTTTCCCTTTAATTGTAATTTTTTCAATAGCCAAAGCATCATTATTATTAATTACTGTATTTGGGTGCAAGATATTTAATGAATTGGTGTCATTTCTTGATAGTATATAGCCTTTGCTGGCATCATACCTAATGGTTTCAACCTCTGCGTTGTAAACACCACCAATACCTATTATCTCAGGTGTTTTATCATTGTTTATATCAATAAATTCAGCATCTGATGTTGGAGCAAATTGTGCCTTTTTTGGTAGTTTTGTAAACTCTAAATTACCATTGTTGTTCTCAATAAAATATGAACTAAAACTTGTGGCTTCAAGATGAAGGGCGCTTTCTAAAGTTTCTTTACCATAAACGTCAAAAAGATTTGAATTAGCAAATTGTTTATAGGTTTCAATTTTTTCTTTTATAAATGGTGTTTGTTCAGTTGAGCATTCTTTGCCTCTAATGGGGTATAGTTGACCTTGTGAAGTTTTACTTAAAGCAAAATCATAACTGTTGTTATCGTCAAAATTATTTGCATAGATGTGAAGAGGTGATTTTTTTGATGGATGAAATTTATTGTTCTCACCAAAGTTGCCTACTAGGTAATCATCATCACCATCATTATCAAAATCAAAAGCTTTTATAGTTTGATACCAACCATTTTCAGAGTTTATATTGTGTTTAGTGAAACGGCCATTATTGTTGTTAAATACTGTTATTGGCATCCATTCTCCAGCTATAATTAAATCGTTATCACCATCGTTATCATAATCTGAAAATAGGGCATCATTAACTAAGCCTGTGTATTTTGCAGCTTCAGCTAAATTGTTTATAACATTTACAAAGGAACCATTTTTATTTTCTAATAAATATGACTGTGGAATTTTTGGATACTCTCCAGGTATAACACGTCCTCCAACAAATACATCAAAATCACCATCATTATCAAAATCATCAATAGCAATAGCTTTTGTAACGGTAAGCATTTTAGGAAGTAATCCTTTTTTAAATAAACCTTTACCGTTATTTATGTACAGTCTATCTTGTAATAGTTTGCTGTTTTTTGGTTGGCTATAATTTCCAGATGATACATATAAATCTAAATCACCATCATTATCAGCATCAAAAAATTTGGCATTATTGTCATTAAAAGCTTTATCCTTTATAAATTGAGGTTGATTTGTTTTGTTAAATGTTCCGTTTTCATTTTGAATGTAAAGTTCAGCTGGAAATCCTATGGTGTTTCCTATAAAAATATCATCAAAACCATCATTATTTACATCAGCAACAGCCAAAGCGTTATCTATGGTTGATTGTTTTTGCGGAAGTAATACTTGAAGTTTAAAATCATTAAAACGTACTTGTTTGTGTTTATATGTTATTCCAATATTTTCAGAAGGAATTGTTTTAAAAATATCATTAATTTTTGTTGGCTTAAGTATTTGTTTTTTGGCATTTTTAAATGAAAGTAGCAAAGTGTTGTTAGCTTTTACATTTTTTAGTGTTTGTGTGTTTGTGTTATTCCAAATTACTTTTACACTATCAATAGTTTTTAATTTGCCTAACCCAAAATTTAATGTGTAGCTAATTGATGATTGAAACCCCCTGCTTGGGTATTGTTCTTTTAGTTGTTTATTGTTTTTACTGTAAACAATTACTTTGGCGCCAATAGCATTTACATTGTTTTTGGGGCCTTCAAACTTTACTTTTAAATAATTGTTTTTAGTATTGTTTCTGTAAATTGAAGCAGGACTTGACTGGTTATTAATAATTAAATCTAAATCACCATCATTATCTAAATCAGCATAAGCAGCTCCGTTTGAATTTACTTTTTCATCAAAACCATAACTAGATGAAACATCATTGAAGGTGTAATCTTTATTGTTTATAAACATGTAGTTTGCTAGTTTGGTTGATGGTAGCATCTTAATGGCTTCATCTAAGCTTTCAATTTTCCCTTCTTTAAATTTTTTTCTAAAAGTTTTCCTAAAATCTTGATTGCTTATATCGTGTTTTATACCATTAGCTACAAACAAATCGTTATAACCATCGTTATTAAAATCGGCAAGTAAGGGAGCCCAACTCCAGTCTGTTTTGGCAATGCCAGCAAATTGGCCAATTTCGCTGTATAGACCTTGTTGTGTGTTTAGTTGTAGGGTGTTAGACATGTACTGATAATGAAAGCCATTTTCTACCATTAAATTAAAATTAGCAGTATTCATAGTTGCCATGTTTTCTTTACCACGTTTACGATCTGCTGCAAGCATATCTAAAACAACTAAATCAGGTAGTAAGTCGTTATTTACATCGGCAAAGTCTGAGCCCATGCTATTTGTAGAAATATGCTTAAACCTATTTAAAATATCATCAGTAAATGTTCCGTTTTTATTATTTAAGTAAAGAAAGTCTGGTTCCCAAAAATCATTAGCAACATAGATATCAGGCCAACCATCATTATTAAAGTCGCCTATAGAAGCACTAAGTCCCCAAGCATTATTCTCAATACCAGCTGACCTATTAACACTGTAAAACTTACCATTATCATTTCTTAATAGTTCGTCTGAGTCTTTTAATAGTAGCCTTTTTATATTTTGGGATGTTAAGTGTTTTTCAGAATTAAAATCTATTCTGTGGTTTACTATATAAACATCTAAATCACCATCTTTGTCATAATCAAAAAAATAAGCTTGTGTAGAAAAACTACTGCTATTTAATCTGTATTTAGCTGCTTCTTCTTTAAATGTATTATTTTTTTGGTTTATGTAAAGTTTGTTTTTTCTTGAAAATTCATTTTTTAATGAACCTGATTTGCATACATAAATATCTAACCAACCGTCATTATTAATATCAACCATGGTAACTCCTGTAGACCAGCCATTGTTGTCTTTAACATTGGCAGTTTCAGTAATATCTTCAAAAACAAAATTTCCTTTGTTAATATATAGTTTGTTGCTGTTTTGGTTTGATGTGAAGTAAATATCTTCTAAGCCATCATTATTAATGTCGCCAACCGCTACACCACCTCCATTATAGATGTATGTGTAATTAAGAAAGTTGAATGCTTTGTTTTCTTTAACTGTATTTGTAAATGCTATGTTAGAGTGGCTCTCTGGTATTAATGTAAATGCAGTATTTTTATTAGAGGTATAAGGTTTTGGTTTGTTTTTGCAATTAATAACTAATAACGCAAATACAAGTAGCGGAAGGTGTTTAATATTCATTTTAGTTTAGCTTTAATTACTTTCTGCTTAAAGTTAATAAAGTTAAATGAATTAATAATGAATGATTTAAAAAGTAAAAAGAGAATACTAGGTTGGTAGCATTCTCTTTTTTTGTTATGAGACTAACTCAAATAAAAAGTAGATAAATGTTTATGGAGATAATTATAAGTACAAGTATAGTTAACCCAACTATACAAAATTTTTGTAACACATTATTTTGTTTGTTCATCACTTCCATTAGATAATAGCATTTAGGTTTTAGGTAAAACTCTACGCCATTACAGCGTAGAGTTAAAAATAATTCTATCTCTCAAAAAAGAATTATGTATAGCTTAATAGCACCGTAAAATTATACTTTGTAGTAATGAAAACAAATAAGCAGTTGTACGTATTTTTGTGTAAAAGAGATAAGTTTTTAAAAAGCGAAAGCCCTAGGTTTTAAATAACACTAGAGCTTTCTTATTCTCCCTAAGAACTAATTAATAGCACTGTAAAACTAAGTTATATGAAGCTAAAAAAAAATACGCAGTTCTACGTATTTTTATAAATGCGCTTTATTTAGGTTGGCCCAAATAGATAATGATGTTGGTTTATTATCTAACCCAAGTTTAGCTACAATATTACTACGGTGTTTATCTACTGTTCTGACCGATATTGATAATTCTTCGGCAATATCTTGGCTTGTTTTGTTTTCTGAAATAAGTTTCACAATCCTTAATTCAGATTTTGTAAGCTTTTCTAAATCTTTTAAATGGCTATTTAAAGGGCTAGTATTAAGAAAAGATGCAATTTCTTCACTAAAATAAGGTTTATTGTTAACTACATGTTTAATACAAGTTTCAATTTCTTCAATAGCAAACTCTTTTAAAATGTAACCATAAACATTAAATTTTCTTGCTTGTTCAAAAAGTTCTTCTTCTTTATCAAAAGTTATTAAAATAACTTTGGTGTTAAGGTTGTTTTTTAAACATTCTTCGGCTATTTCTAAACCTGTTTTGTAGGGCATTCTAATATCTAAAATGGCAATTTCAGGTTTTAATTTAACTATTAAGTTGTAGGCTGCTTTACCATCGGTGGCACTGCCAACAATATTAAACCCTTTTGAGGTTAAAAAATCGGTTAAGCCTCGTAGTAAAAGCGGATGGTCATCAGCTATAACAATTGATGTATTCATTTTTAGTTTAGAGAGATAGATGTGTTGGTAAAATTCTAGAATTTAGAACTAAACCTTTAAATATAGGTATTTCTTTTGATAATCTATTATGGCTTTTCCTTTTTTTAAAATATCGGCACCAATAATGCCATCTACAGGTTTCGCGTTATGATTCATTAAAGCGGTGTTCACATGGGTTAAATTAAAAAGCACTAAAATTACTTTGTTATGGCGCCATTTGCCAATTTTAACTTTATTTTTTTTTGACACTTTTGTTTCCATATTTGTAGCGCCAGCACCAGCAGCTTTAATAACGGAATCTTCAGCAATTAATTTAAAGGTTTCAATAGCTTCAAAACCAACACAAGAGCTTGAAGCGCCCGTATCTAAAATAAAAAGTCCTTTTTGCCCATTAATTGATACTTTTATTTCAAAATGATTAGTTTTAGTGAGGTGAAGCTTTACTTTTGTGTAGCCTTGATTTAGTAAAAAATCACGAAGAGAGTTGTCCATTAAACCTTAAATTTATGCCATAAAAATACTATAATAAAAACGATTATTTTTACTAAAAATTATAAATACAATACTTTTGATAATTACTGATACCCATACACACCTATACAGCGAAGCCTTTGACGAAGACAGACATGAAGTGATTAAAAGAGCCTTGGCTGCAAATGTTTCAAGATTTTTCATACCAGCAATAGATTCAACATACACAGCATCAATGTTACAGTTAGAAAAAGATTTTCCTAACAACGTATTTTTAATGATGGGCTTACACCCAACACACGTAAAAGAAAATTTTAAAGAAGAATTATTGCATGTTGAAAACATGCTTGCTAAAAGACATTTTTACGCTGTTGGCGAAATTGGTATAGATTTGTATTGGGATAAAAGCACTTTAAGCATTCAAATAGAAGCCTTCAAGCATCAAATTGCATTGGCAAAAAAATATAAGTTGCCTATAGTAATTCACTGCCGTGATGCTTTTAATGAAATTTTTGAAGTTTTAGAAACTGTAAATGATGAAAATTTATTTGGCATTTTTCATTGTTTTACGGGCACTTTAGAGCAGGCACAACAAGCAATTGCCTACAATATGAAGTTGGGTATAGGTGGTGTTTCAACATTTAAAAATGGAAAAATTGATACATTCCTAAATCAAATAGATTTAAAACATATTGTTTTAGAAACCGATGCACCTTATTTGGCACCAACACCACATAGAGGAAAAAGAAACGAATCCTTATATATTATTCAAGTTTTAGAAAAACTATCAGAAATATATGGTGTTTCAAAAGAAACTATAGCAAATATTACAACTAAAAACTCTAAAGACGTATTTGGTATTTAAAAAATGAAACAAACAAAACCTAATATATTACTCATTTACACTGGTGGAACCATTGGTATGGTTAAAGATTTTAAAACAGGTGCATTAAAGGCATTTGATTTTAAAACGCTTTTAGAAAAAATACCCGAATTGCAGTTGTTGGATTGTAACATTGAAACCGTATCAAACAAACCTATTGACTCTAGTAATATGAATCCGGCCTATTGGGTGCAAATAGCAGAATTAATAGAAAGTAATTATAATAGCTTTGATGGTTTTGTAATATTACATGGTAGTGATACTATGAGTTATACAGCTTCAGCATTAAGTTTTATGCTAGAAAATTTAGCAAAACCCGTAATTTTTACAGGATCGCAATTGCCTATTGGGCATTTACGTACTGATGCTAAAGAAAACCTAATTACATCAATACAAGTAGCATCATTACAAAAAAATGGTATGCCTATAATCCAAGAAGTATGTTTATATTTTGAGTATAAGTTGTATAGGGGTAACCGAACCACAAAAATAAACGCCGAACATTTTCAGGCATTTGCTTCACCAAATTACACAGAGTTGGCAGAATCTGGTGTGCATTTAAAAATAAACGACGAATACTTGTTTAGGCCCCAAAAAAATGAAACTTTTAAAGTACATAAAAACTTAAACAATAATATAGGTTTAATAAAAATGTTTCCAGGTATTACAAAGCAAATAGTTGAAAGTGTTTTTAACGCACCAAATTTAAAAGGTGTAATTTTAGAAACCTACGGAGCTGGAAATTGTACTACCCAAACTTGGTTTATAAATTTACTTGAAGAAAATATTAAAAAAGGTATTCATGTAATAAATATTACGCAGTGTACAGGTGGTAGTGTTATAATGGGGCACTATGAAACAAGTAATATGTTAAAAAAAATAGGCGTAATTTCAGGAAAAGATTTAACCACCGAAGCGGCTATATCTAAATTAATGTACCTCGTTGGTCAGAATATTTCCAAAGAAATGTTCAAATCTACCTATGAAATGGCATTAAGAGGAGAAATGACCTAAAATTAACGTTGTAAAATTTTAAGGTTTAAAGAATTTTTTGTTATTTCATCCCCCGTAATTAATACGATTGAAATATTTAAAGAGAGGTGGCCGAGTGGTCTAAGGCGCACGCCTGGAAAGTGTGTATACCTCAAAAGGGTATCGAGGGTTCGAATCCCTTCCTCTCTGCTGGTATTTTTTTTACATTAATTGCTTTTTTTATATCTTTAACACTTTAACTAATAAAATTAAGATCGAGACATGAAAAGATTATTTTCTATCCTAGCCATTACAGGAATGATGGTATTTGGAACTGCTAATGCAACTACAATTGCAACTACAACTACAGCTACAACAGTGGCTACAACAATTCAAGAAGATGCAGCTGCAGATGCTGGAGAGGAACTTGGATTTCACCAAGAATTAAAAAAGAGATTTATTGAAGGAGGCCCAGGTTTTATGGGTATTGTATTGTTATGTTTAATTCTAGGTTTAGCAATTGCTATTGAGAGAATTATCTTTTTAAATCTTTCTACAACTAATACAAAGAAATTAACTCAAAACGTAGAAGATGCTTTAGCTTCAGGAGGTGTAGAAGCAGCTAAAGAAGTTTGTAGAAACACAAAAGGCCCTATCGCGTCTATTTTCTATCAAGGTTTAGATAGAACTGATGAAGGTATTGAAGCTGCTGAAAAAGCTGTTGTTGCTTACGGTGGTGTACAAATGGGACAATTAGAGAAAAACGTTTCTTGGATTTCATTATTTATTGCTTTAGCACCAATGTTAGGTTTCATGGGTACGGTAATTGGTATGATTCAGGCATTTGATAAAATTGAGGCTGCAGGAGATATGCAACCATCATTAGTTGCTGGTGGTATTAAAGTAGCACTTTTAACAACAGTATTTGGTCTTATTGTGGCTATTATTCTTCAAATTTTTTACAATTATATTATTGCTAAGATTGATAGTATAGTTAATGATATGGAAGATGCTTCTATAACATTAATGGATCTATTGATCAGAAATAAAAAGTAATAGTATAATTAAATAATATTTGAATTATGAATTCACAAAAAATAATTAGTATCATAATGGGTATTGTAGGGGCGCTCTCTGCTGTATTCCTATTTATGATCATCAGCACAGGCGATGAAGCCATTAAAGCTGGAGAAGCAAGTGGAGCAGTAAACTCATTTATGTATATTGCCTATGCTATTTTAGCACTTATTGCAGTTATCGTTTTAATTTTTGTTATAAAAGGCTTATTTGCTGGTAACATTAAAAAAACATTATTATCTGTTGGTGCTTTCTTAGCAATAGTTGTTATCTCTTATGCGATATCATCTGGTACAGATTTAGATTTAAAACCTTTTATTGAAAAAGGAGAAGATGTAACTGAGGCTACATCTAAAAACGTAGGTGCGGGCTTATATACATTTTATGTGTTAGCTATTTTAGCAATTGCATCTATGGCGTACTCAGGAGTTAAAAAAATATTTAATAAATAATAATTATGGCAAAAAGAGCAGCACCAGAAGTTAATGCGGGCTCCATGGCCGACATTGCCTTCTTATTATTAATATTTTTCTTAGTAACAACAACTATTGAGGTAGATTCTGGTATTAACCGAAAATTACCTCCAATGGAAGAGTCTGAGGACAATGTAATAATTAAGCAAAAAAATATCTTTACAGTATTACTTAATGGTAAAGACCAATTGCTTGTTGAGGATGAATTAATGGAGTTGAAAGATTTGAGAGCAGCCGCTATTGAGTTTTTAGATAACGGCGGAGACGGATCTTGTGATTACTGTAGTGGTAAAAAAGACCCAGCTTCATCTGATAATCCTGATAAAGCAATCATTTCATTAAAAAATGAAAGAGAAACCACTTATAAAACATACATTGCTGTACAAAATGAATTAGTTGCAGCTTATAATGTTTTAAGAGATCAAAGAGCTAAAAAGCTTTACGGAACTTCTTTTTCTGAAATGGAAGCAAACTATAAAGATGTTAATTGGCCAGGGAACAAAGATAAACTGAAAGAGAAGATAGACAGAATAAAAACTGAATATCCGCAAAAACTTTCAGAAGTACAATAATTTAAATTTACTAATATGTCTAAATTTAAAAAGAAAAAAAGCGGCGCTTTACCGGCTATATCAACAGCATCTTTACCTGATATTGTTTTCATGTTATTATTCTTTTTCATGGTTGCAACAGTAATGAGGCAAAATACCTTGATGATTGAAAATAACTTACCATTTGCAGATCAGGTTGAAAAGCTTGATAAAAAAGATTTGGTTATGTATATATATGCAGGAAAGCCAAGTGACAATTACAAGCAATATGGTACAGAAGCAAAAATTCAATTAAATGATAAATTTGCTGATGTTAATGAAATAGCAGCATTTATAGCAGCTGAAAGAGCTTCTAAAAGAGAAGAATTAATTCCTTTTTTAACTACAGCTTTAAAAGTTGATAGTGATGCAAACATGGGGTTAATAGGTGATATTAAGCAAGAGTTACGCAAAGTAAATGCACTTAAAATTAACTATACTACCAAAAAAGGTAGTGTGTTAGGTAACAACTAGTTTACACTCTTAATTTTATAAAAAAAGGCGTTTTGAAATTCAAAACGCCTTTTTAAATTTATAGCGTTTTATTATAATAACTTAACTGATGAAGTTTTTTATAGCCATCATTTTTATTTTAGGATTCTCATCGCAAAATGTTGCTCAAAATATTAAAGAGCAAAAGCAAGTTGTGGACTCGTTGTATAAAGAAGATCAATTTTATGCTGGTGTAACTTATAATTTGCTTGCTAACAAGCCTAAAAATATGAATCAAAACGGCTTTTCTCTTGGGTTTCATATAGGCTATATTAAAGATATACCAATAAATAAACGCCGAAATATAGCATTGGCATTAGGCTTGGGGTACTCCTCTAATTCATACAACCAGAATTTGTTAATTAGTGAACAAAGCAGTACCACTAACTATTCAATTTTAAATGATAACTCATTTTCTAAAAACAAGTTTTCAAATCATTTAATTGAAATACCTTTTGAATTTAGGTGGCGAACATCAACACCCACAGATTATAATTTCTGGAGAATTTATACAGGTTTTAAAGTTGGCTATATTTTTAGTAACTCAGTAAAGTATAAAGGTGAGTTGGGTGATTTTAAACTTAAATCTGTTGATGATTTTAATAAATTTCAGTACGGTTTAACGCTAAGTGTAGGCTATAATACTTGGAATTTACATGTGTATTATGCATTAAATAATATGTTGAATGATAATGCCACTTTAAATAATGCTACAATAGATATGAATGCCGTTAAAATAGGCCTTATGTTTTACTTTTTATAGCCAATACGGTATTAGTATTAGCTGAGGTAACAAACCAATAAACAAGCCCATTACAAGCTCTTTTAGTGAATGTGCCTTAACATGAAGTCTTGATGTTGCAACAGCACCTATTAAAACACTCATAAACGCTAGTGTGTTGTTAAGGTTTAAGCTAAAATGAATGCTTAAAGCAATAAAAAACATAAATACACCACTTACAGCAATTATATGAATACTGGCCTTAAATTTAAATAAAGCAAGTGTTAAGCAAGCCATTGTAGATATTAAAATACCCACAAAAAAATAGTAAAGTTCTAATACTTGCGTAGGCGGTATTATGCGCTGCAAAACTATAATAATTACAGCACTGTTAAGCATTAACGGATATATGCGCTCTCGGGTGGTTTTTAGGTATATAGATTTTACTAAGCCTAAAGTTTTTAGTAAGAAATAAAGTAGAATTGGTAAAACAACAGTTAAAATTGATAGTGAAACTAACTTAGCCCAAACAATATCTTTTGGGTAATCTCTTGGTGTTATTAAAAAATAATAAATAACACCAAATAAAGGCATTAATAACGGATGAAAAACATACGAAATGCTTCTTAAAATAACGTTCATTATATTTTTTTTCGAAGTCTAGCCACCGGAATATCTAGTTGCTCTCTGTATTTTGCAACCGTTCTGCGGGCAATTGGGTAACCTTTATCTTTTAAAATACCAGCTAAAGTTTCATCAGTTAAAGGCTTTTTTTTGTCTTCTTCTTCAATAACTGTTTCAAGTATTTTTTTAATTTCTCTGGTAGAAACATCTTCACCTTGATCATTTTTCATTGATTCTGAAAAGAATTCTTTAATCAATTTAGTACCATAAGGTGTATCAACATACTTACTATTAGCAACTCTTGAAACGGTTGATACATCCATATCAATTTCATCAGCAATGTCTTTTAAAATCATAGGTCGTAACGTACGCTCATCACCAGTTAAAAAATAATCTTTTTGATAATGCATAATAGCACTCATGGTTACAAACAAGGTTTGTTGGCGCTGTTTTATGGCTTCAATAAACCACTTTGCAGCATCAAGTTTTTGTTTAATGAAGATAACAGCATCTTTTTGAGATTTCGATTTGTCTTTAGAATCTTTATAACCCTTAAGCATGTTGTTGTATTCTCTAGATACATGCAATTCAGGAGCGTTACGTCCGTTTAAAGTTAATTCTAATTCGCCATCAACAATTTTAATGGCAAAATCTGGCACAATATGTTCAATTATTCTATTGTTGCCAGCGTATGAACCACCAGGTTTAGGGTTTAAATGTTCTATTTCAGAAATAGCATCTTTTAGTTGTTCTTCAGAAATATCAAACTTTTGAAGTAATTTTTTGTAGTGTTTTTTTGTGAACTGCTCAAAAGCTTTTTCAATAATATTTATGGCTAATTCTACGTGAGTCGATTTTTCTTTACGGTGTAATTGAATGCTTAAGCACTCTTGAAGGTTTCTGGCCCCAACACCGGCAGGATCTAATTGATGTACAATTTTTAAAACGGACTCTATTTTATCTTCGGTGGTATACACGTTTTGTGTAAAGGCTAAATCGTCCATGATATCAGAAATAGACCTTCGGATGTATCCGCTTTCATCAACACTTCCTACTAAAAATACAGCAATATCACGCTCTTCATCATTTAATCTGTAGGTGTTTAATTGGTTTATTAAGTGTTGTGTGAATGATGTACCTGCAGCGTAAGGCATGGTTTTATCGTCATCATCACTACTATAATTATTGGCGTGGGTACGGTAATCAGGTATTTCATCGTCACTTAAATATTCGTCAACATTTATGTCTTCGGCATTAATAGACTCGTTATCATTAAAATCATCACTATTATCAAATTCAGCATCAAAATCATCCTTAGATTCTTTACCGCCTTCAAGTGCTGGATTTTCTTCTAATTCTTGTTTTAAACGCTGCTCAAAAGCTTGTGTAGGCAGCTGAATCAATTTCATTAATTGAATTTGCTGCGGTGATAGCTTTTGCGATAATTTAAATTGTAAATGTTGCTTGAGCATATTTTGATTGGGTTTTACTCAATTTAGAGTAGTTAAAAGTATAAAAATTCTTTTAACTACAATAGCTATACCATAATCAAAATAAAAGTTAAAATTCTGCGTTATGCGGAGTTCTTGGGTATGGTATTACGTCTCTAATATTACTCATGCCAGTTGCAAACATTACTAAACGCTCAAAACCTAGGCCAAAACCAGAGTGTACAGCGGTACCGTATTTACGTAAATCTAAATACCACCAAAGTTCTTCTTCAGGTATATTTATGGCAGCCATTTTTTGTTTTAAAACTTCTAAACGCTCTTCACGTTGTGCACCGCCAACAATTTCGCCAATGCCTGGAAACAATATATCCATAGCGCGAACGGTTTTACCATCATCATTTAAGCGCATGTAAAAGGCTTTAATATTTGCTGGGTAATCAAATAATATTACAGGGCATTTAAAGTGTTTTTCAACTAAAAAGCGTTCGTGTTCACTTTGTAAATCGGCGCCCCATTCATCAATTAAATAATTGAATTTTTTCTTTTTATTAGGTTTGCTGTTGCGTAAAATATCAATAGCTTCGGTGTAGCTTACACGTTTAAAGTTATTATCAGTAACAAACTTTAATTTTTCAATAAGCGACATGTCGTTTCTTTCGGCTTGCGGTTTTGTTTTGTCTTCATCTTGCAAGCGTTTATCTAAAAACTCTAAATCTTCAGCATTGTTTTCTAGAATATATTTAATTACATATTTTAAAAAATCTTCAGCTAAATCCATGTTTCCTGCTAAATCCATGAATGCAACTTCAGGTTCAATCATCCAAAATTCTGCTAAATGGCGTGATGTGTTTGAGTTTTCGGCTCTAAAAGTTGGCCCAAATGTGTAAACTTTACCTAAAGACATTGCGTATGTTTCGGCTTCTAATTGTCCAGAAACAGTTAGGTTGGTTTCTTTACCAAAAAAATCTTGGGTGTAATCTACCTTACCATCATTGGTTTTTGGTATGTTATTGTGGTTTAAGCTTGTTACTTTAAACATTTCGCCAGCACCTTCGGCATCACTACCGGTAATAATTGGTGCATGCATGTAGTAAAAGCCGTGTTCATTAAAATATTTATGAATTGCAAATGAAAGGGCAGAGCGTAAACGCATCACAGCGCTAAAGGTGTTTGTTCTGGTGCGTAAATGAGCGTTTTCTCTTAAAAATTCAAACGAGTGTTTTTTTGGTTGAATTGGGTATGTATCGGCATCACAATCTCCTAAAATTTTTAAGGATGTAACTTGAATTTCAACACTTTGTCCTTTGCCTTGGCTTTCTACTAAATTTCCTGCAACCTGTATGGCAGCACCTGTGGTAATGCGTTTTAAAAGAGATTCATCAAAATTTTCAAAATCTACTACACATTGTATATTTTTTAAAGTAGACCCGTCATTTAAGGCAATAAATCTGTTGGCTCTAAAGGTTCTAACCCAACCTTTAATTTCAACTTCTGTATGTACAATATCTTGAGATAATAATTCTAAAACGTTAAACTGCTGCATTTATATCAAAATTTTGAATGTAAATATAAAAAAAGCCTTTCGGCTTCCAAGTTTAAAATAACTAAAAATTAAAATTCTATAACTAAAAATTAAGAAAAAGTTATTTTTTGAAATCGTCATCGGCATCATCTTCCTCAGGAATGATGTTAATTGGCGGTTTTCGTAAAACTTCTTTATTAGCAATACTACGCTCTAATGATAATAAAAGTGATGGTAGTAACAATAAGTTTGAAAGCATTGCAAAAAGTAATGTAGCAGATACCAGTGCGCCTAATGCTACAGTGCCGCCAAAACTTGAAATGGTAAATACCGAAAAGCCAAAAAACAATACAATAGATGTGTAAAACATACTTACACCGGTTTCGCGTAATGCACCGTAAACCGATGTTTTAATTTTCCAGTTATTTGCTTGTAATTCTTGTCTATATTTTGCCAAAAAGTGAATAGTGTCATCAACCGAAATACCAAAAGCAATACTAAACACTAATATGGTTGATGGTTTTATAGGTACGCCTAAATAGCCCATTAACCCAGCTGTAACTAGTAAAGGTAATAAGTTAGGAATTAGTGATACAATAATCATTCTTGCCGACCTAAACATGTATGCCATAAATAATGATATTAATAAAATGGCTAATGATAATGATATGGCTAAATTTTTAACTAAATATTTGGTGCCTTTTTGAAAAACTAAAGCTTTACCCGTCATGGTTACATTGTAGCGTTCTTTTGGGAATACTTTGTTTATTTTATTTTGAAGATTTTCTTCAATACGTTCCATTTTATCAGTGCCAACATCTTTCATAAATGTTGTAATTCTGGCATATTGCCCTGTGCTATCAACAAAATTATTAAGCAAATCTACGTTTGAAGATGAGTTTTTTGCGTATGATAAAATAAAGCTATTTTCTTGTGAGGTGGGTAATTGATAATATTTTGGATTGCCGTTGTAATATGCTTGTTTTGAGTATTTAACTAAGCTAACTACTGATATGGGTTTTGATAACTCGGGTGTTTCAATAATTAAGTCTTCTAACTCATTCATGCGTTTAAGTGTAGAGAGTTTCATAACACCTTTTTTGCGTTTGGTATCAACTACAAATTCTAAAGGCATAATGCCGTTAAATTCTTCTTCAAAAAAACGAATATCTTTAAAAAACGTTGCTTCTTTGGGCATGTCTTCTACTAAACTACCCGAAATACGTATTTGATAAATACCAATAAAACTAACGGTTAAAAGTAATACAGATATTGCATAAATAGCAATGCGCCTTTGTTTAACCATCCATTCCATCCAGTTTACAAAACCACCAATCCAGCGTTTATTTAAATGCTCTAAATGCCTGTCTTTTGGGTGTGGTAAAAAGGTGTAAATAATAGGTATTATTAACAAACAAAGTATAAATATGGCCAAAATACTTAATGATGCTACTATACCAAATTCTTTTAATAAGGTGCTTTCTGTAAGAATA
This sequence comes from Seonamhaeicola algicola, assembly GCF_007997385.1. Lineage (GTDB taxonomy): Bacteria > Bacteroidota > Bacteroidia > Flavobacteriales > Flavobacteriaceae > Seonamhaeicola > Seonamhaeicola algicola. The sequence continues at coordinate 12,720 of NZ_VOSC01000012.1, read as the reverse complement.
AAAGTTGCAAAGCCCGATGCCGTTGTAACATTTGTCATTAAAGTGGCATTACCAATTTTAGTAATAACACGCTGTAAACTTTTTACTTTGTTACCGTGTAATTTTACTTCGTGTTGGTATTTGTTTATTAAAAAAATACAATTAGGTATACCAATAACAATAATTAATGGCGGAATTAAAGCTGTTAAAACTGTAATTTCATAATTAAATAACCCAATTATACCAAGTGTCCACATAACACCAATACAAACCACAATTAGTGAAATGAAAGTAGCCCTAAACGATCTGAAAAAGAAAAAGAAAATAACCGAAGTTACCAATAAAGCAGCAATAACAAACCAGTTAATTTCATTAATTATTACTTGAGAGTTTAAGGTGCGAATGTATGGCATGCCCGAAACTCTTACATTTAAATTGTAAGTAGTTTCAAAAGTTTCAATATCATTTTCTAAAATATTTAAAACAAAGTTTTTTCTGGCAGGAGTGTTTACAATATCTTTTTTAAGATAAATGGCGGTTCTAACTGTTTTTGTTTGTTTATTAAACAAAAAATTATCGTAAAACGGATATTGATTAAATAATTGGTTTTGAAGTTTTTCAATTTGCTGTAAAGAAGCCACAGAATCTTTAATAAAAGGCTCTAAACTAAATTTTTCGTTTTCAGTATCTTTTACAAGTTTTTGTAAATCTTTTATAGACACTACGGTTTCAACCTCGTTATATTTTTTAAAACTTTCAGATAATTTATTCCAAGCATTAAGTTTTTCAATAGTAAACAGGGTAGTATCTTTAACGCCAAGAATTATTAAGTTGCCTTCTTCACCAAAAATTTTTAAAAAATTATTGTAAGTAATATTTACCTCATGGTCATCTGGTAGTAAGTTAGCTTCAGTGTTGCTAAAGCGCATGTTATCCCATTGGGTACTAAAAAAAACTGTAGCTGCAATTATAGCTACAAGAATACCAATTTTGTTGCGCAAAATTAGTCTTGCAATAATATCCCAAAAGTCTTTGCTAAATAGTTTAAACATACCTTATTATGAAAGCAGCGCAAAGGTAGAAAAAACAATGTATTAAGCTACCCCAAATAGCCATAATGTTAGGTTAAATGTTTCAGATTAATTTTTTTTAAATAAAATTATGAAATGTATGTAATTAGTAATGAGTGTTTTAATGAAAACGAATGCTTTTTTATTTGTTAAAATACTGATATTAAGCATTTTAATTTTTTGGCATACAATTTGGTATTAAATTAATACAGCGTAAGCCGAAAAGCTTAAGAGTAGGCAAAACTAAAATACCCCAATCATGAAAACTAAAATTACTCTGTTAAGCATATTTTGCTTATTTTTTACATTAACTACGTTTGCTCAAAAAAAGCATGGTCCTTTAAGCTTTATTAAAAATAAGGTTACTATTGAAAAATACCATAATGCTGAAGATTTAAAAAATATGCCTAAAGGCGAAGTGTTGAATTTGTATATGGAGCGAGTTGAGGCTTTAACACAAATAATTCCTTACATGGCGTTTGCAACAAAACCGGGCGTTACCATGGCAACTTTAGGTATACCAAATAGTAATGAAAACAGAAAACAATTAGAGGCACAACATGAAAATGCCGAAAATTATTTAGAAGGCACTGTTGAGTTTCAAAAAGTATTATTACCGTATTCTGATACCAGTAAACTAGTTGCAGCCGTTTTGTTTTATGAAAGCATTATGAAATCTATTCACAGCTATGAAGATTTCTATTAATGGTTTCTAATACTTTATTTACCAACTATCATTGGTTTTTTTCAGTACTACAGCTGCTGTAAATGATGTTCGGTTGGTGTTAAGTTTTACTTTCTTATTATTAAGCCTTGTTTTTACATAGTTAATTATTTTAGGTTGTTGCGGGTATACGTTTACCACATTAATTTTGTGATTACCATCAATGTTAAACTTAATAATAATTTTTACATCTTTTTCTAAAAAGAAGTTAGGGTTGTTTAAAAGCATTGCAACTTTTACACGCAGTTTATGCTCGGGGTCTGTTTCACTTAAAGTATTAAAAGCATTGCTAGTAATTACATTAAAAAATAAAAAAAGTAGTAGTACACTTTTTGCCATAATTTAAGTTTTAGGTTAAGGTAGATTAAGGGTAGCGCAAATATATTTTTGTAAACTATTATTGCTATTTCTTAGGTGTTATTATACTTTAACCTAAACGTTACTTATTTATTTGTTTTTTGTAATGCTATTAACAAAAAATTTACATGGTAATATTGAAAGTGAATTTAAATGCTACATTATCAGTAAAAGAAGGTAAATGGTAAGCACCGTAACGATATGTGAAGCTTAAACCAAAACCAAACAAGAGTTTGTTTATTTCAAAGCCCGACTCTAAATAACCTTTATCTAATGTATTGAAGTTTATGTTTTCGTGTTTTTCAGGTTGTTCCATATCACCAAGGGCAAACCGTGTAATTAAAACTAGCTGTGGGTTGTTACGCTTATAAACATCAAAAGGTTTTAAAAAATGTTTAAACTGAAATGTTGTAAACTTATCAGAAAAAAACTCATTAAAATACATGGTTTCAAAACTATTTAAACCCGCTACCGAAAAGCGTTGCATAATAGTTTGTTTTGTAATATTGTTAGGGTAAGCATGGTACATATGTGTTATAGGTACATTGCCATTGGCTAAACCAGCAACTAGCGTAATTTCAGAGAAACTATCGTTATCAGTTACAAATAACCTGTGTAAAGCTCTAAAATCTATTTTAGAAAAGCTAAAATCACTATTAAAAGCGTTTCTCAAACTTTTTGAATACTGTAGTGAAAACTTTGGGTATCCAACAACGGTTTCGGCATAATCATTTTCACTATTAAAACTACTAAACGGACTCCATTGAAAAGATGCTTTTGCCATTGTTAACCTAAATTTTGTTAGGCTTGTGTTATTTAAATTGTAGCTATAGCTATATGTTGGTTCAATTTTGCTAACCGAAAACTCTACCTCAGATGTTAGTTTGTTAAATAATTGATGCTCTAAATTTACAGCTTTTGTAATGTGTTTATGAAACAAATCAATGTTTAATAATCTAGGTTCAAAAAACTGAAAAAAGCGTCCGTCAGTTAAAAATTTGGTGCTTCCTGTTTCTTGTACATCATCGGTGTATGAAATGTTTAACCAGGTGTTTGTTTTTGGTGCTATTTTTAAACCGCCACCAATACTATATTTAAATCTGTGATCATTAAAGCCGTAAACGGAATAGGCATTAATTCTAAAACTTTCAGAAAATGCTTTGTTTGTAACACCACCAATACCAGTTCTTATGCCTTCATATTGGTTGAATTTTATAAGATATCTTAAATCGAAATTAAAATATTTTGTGGGTAAGTAGCCATTTCCTAAATGTTTTAAAAAAACAGCTTTTTTTGTACTGTCTTGCTCAACAGTTGTTTCTTCTTTTAAAGATGATTGTGCATTAATTATGTTAAAACAAACTATTGCAATGCATAATAAACAATGTTTTAACATATATAAATTAAGGTGTTTAAAATTATGAAGTAAAAAAAAGCGGTTTTTTAAACCGCTTTTTTTTATATTTTTTAAACGGTCATTATTTCTTTTTCTTTTACACTGTAAATACTGTCAACCTTTTTAACGTAAGAATCTGTCATTTCTTGTATATCAATTTCAGCATTTCCTTTTTGATCTTCTGAGGCGTCTTCTAACTTTTTAATGTCGTTATTGGCATCTTTTCTAGCATTTCTAATACCAATTTTAGCATCTTCAGCTTCAGCCTTAGCTTGTTTAGCTAAGTCTTTTCTGCGCTCTTCAGTTAATGGTGGTACGTTAATTATAATGGTTTCACCATTATTCATAGGGTTAAAACCTAGGTTTGCTAGCATAATACCTCTTTCAATTTCTTGTAGCATAGCTTTTTCCCATGGTTGTACAGTAATGGTTCTACCATCGGGTGTGTTTACGTTTGCTACTTGGTTTAGTGGTGTTTGCGAGCCGTAATAATCTACCATAACGCTGCCTAACATGGCAGGACTTGCTTTACCAGCTCTAATGTTAACTAATTGTTTTTCTAAGTGTTTAATAGCACTATCCATAGATTCTTTAGTGCTGTCTAATATAAATTGTATGTCTTCGTTCATTAGTATTAATTTTTTAAAGCGAAATAGTTCAAAAATTACGCCAAATTTATACGTTAACTACGGTGCCTATTGCTTCACCTGATACTACTTTTAATAAATTTCCTTTTTTATTCATATCGAAAACAATTATTGGTAATTGGTTTTCTTGACTTAAAGTGAATGCTGTTGTATCCATTACTTTCAACCCTTTGCTTAAAACTTCATCAAAAGAAATAGAGTTGAATTTTATAGCTTCTTTATCTTTTTCAGGGTCTGCGGTGTAAATACCATCAACACGTGTGCCTTTTAAAATAACATCGGCTTCAATTTCTATAGCTCTTAAAACAGCCGCAGAATCTGTTGTGAAATATGGGTTGCCTGTACCACCACCAAAAATAACTACGCGTCCTTTTTCAAGGTGTCTCATAGCTTTTCGTCTAATAAAAGGTTCAGCTACTTCATTAATTTTAATTGCTGTTTGTAATCTGGTTGGTAGGCCAGCATCTTCTAAAGCGCTTTGTAAAGCTAAACCGTTAATTACTGTAGCTAACATACCCATGTGGTCTCCTTGTACTCTGTCCATGCCGTTACTAGCCCCAGCAACACCTCTAAATATATTACCACCGCCAATTACTACGGCTACTTCAACACCTTTATCGGTAATTTGTTTTATGTCTTTAGCGTATTCTGCTAAGCGTTCAGGGTCAATTCCGTATTGGCGGTTACCCATTAAAGCTTCGCCAGATAATTTTAGAAGTATTCTTTTGTATTTCATTACATTGTTTATGAGGTTGTGCAAATATACAAATAGATTTTACACAGAAATATTGAAAGTTTATTTTAAGAGTATAAAAAAAGCGGAATCAAAATGAATGATTCCGCTTTTTTTATATTTATAAAGTTAATTACCCTAAAGTAACACGTTTAAATCCTGAGATTTCAACATCGCCATAAGAAGCTACATATTTTTCAACTGATACTTTATCATCTTTAATAAAGTTTTGGTTTAATAAACATTGTTCTTGGTCTAAAGTTGTGTTATCAGAAATGAAACGTTGCATTTTACCTGGTAAAATTTTGTCCCAAATTTGTTCTGGTTTCCCTTCAGCTTTTAACTCAGCTTTAGCATCTTCTTCAGCTTGTGCTAATGCTTCAGGAGTTAATTGTAGTTGAGAAATGTATTTAGGTACGTTTTTAAGTGTTTTACCTAAACGCTCTAACTCTTCATTATCTTTTTCAATAGCTGCAATTCTGGCTTCAGTTTCAGAAGCAACGTAAGCAGGATCAAAATCTTTGTAAGATAATGTAGTTGCTCCCATAGATGCAATTTGCATTGCTACGTCTTTAGCTAATGTTTCAATATTATCAACTACGCTAGAAAAACCAACAACAGCAGCAATTTTGTTAATGTGTACGTATGAACCAACGTAAGCAGCTTCAACTTTTTCAAAAGCATTGATGTCTAGTTTTTCACCAATAACACCAGTTTGTTCAACTAATTTATCAGCAACAGTCATACCCTCAAAATCAGCAGCTAAAAATTCTTCTTTAGTTGCACAGTTTAAAGCAAGTTCACCTAATTTATTAGCAAGTGCTAAAAAGTTTTCGTTTTTTCCAACAAAGTCTGTTTCACAACCTAAAACTATAGCAACACCAACAGTGTTATTATCATTTACTTTTGCTACAGCAGCACCTTCACTAGATTCACGGTCTGCTCTTTTAGCAGCAACTTTTTGTCCTTTTTTACGTAAAACCTCAATAGCTTTATCAAAATCACCTTCAGCTTCAACTAAAGCTTTTTTGCAGTCCATCATACCTGCACCTGTAGCCTTTCTTAGTTTGTTAACTTCAGCGGCTGTTACTTTTACTGTAGTACTCATAGTAATTATTATAATTTAAAAAAGTCGTTCAATTTATTTCTGCAAAGAAAAGAACTAAACGACTTATTTGTGTTGTGTAAATGTTATTATTCTTCTTCCTCTGCGGCTACTTTTTTAGTAGGAGCAGTTTTTGTTTTTGAAGCACCTTCTGCTGCAGCTTCTTTTTCTGCTTTACGCTCTGCTAAACCACCAGCAACTGCTGCTGTTACATGCGTTAAAATTTTATCTATTGATTTAGAAGCATCATCATTTGCAGGTATTACATAATCAACTTGACGAGGGTCAGAGTTGGTATCAACCATTGCAAAAATTGGAATGTTTAATTTTTGAGCTTCTTTAATAGCAATATGCTCACGCTTAATGTCTATAACAAATAAAGCACCTGGTAAACGTGTCATGTCACTAATTGAACCTAAGTTTTTTTCTAACTTAGCTCTTAAACGGTCTACTTGTAAACGCTCTTTTTTTGAAAGTGTGTTAAATGTACCGTCTTTTTTCATTCTATCAATAGAAGCCATTTTTTTAACAGCTTTTCTAATAGTAACAAAGTTTGTTAACATACCACCTGGCCATCTTTCAGTAATGTAAGGCATGTTAATAGCGCTAGCTTTTTCAGCAACAATATCTTTTGCTTGCTTTTTTGTAGCAACAAATAATATTTTACGTCCTGAAGCAGCAATTTTTGCTAATGCAGCGTTTGCTTCTTCAATTTTAGCTGCGGTTTTGTAAAGGTTTATAATATGGATACCGTTACGCTCCATGTATACGTAAGGCGCCATATTTGGGTCCCACTTACGTGTAAGGTGTCCAAAATGTACACCTGCTTCAAGTAATTCTTTTACTTCTACTGCCATTTTTGTAATAGTTTACGTTCTGTTGAATTAGCAATGTTCCAGTTGGCTTTTAGTTTAAAACTATTGGCTGTTGGCTTCATTTAGATGCTAAACTAAGTCCTGCTTTTGGCAAGGAACAACAATAACTAGTTTTTTATTTGTCCTGATTTATTTCAGGAAATTAATTGTTTTAATTTAAAGTTTATTTTAAAGACACTTTTGCTAGGCATAGCGCCGTAAATAAACTTTGAAAAAGTGAATTAACGTTTAGAGAACTGGAATTTCTTACGCGCTTTCTTCTGACCGAATTTTTTACGCTCTACCATTCTTGGGTCTCTAGTTAATAAACCTTCTGGTTTTAAGATAGCTCTGTTTTCAGCGTCCACCTCGCATAAAGCACGAGAAACGGCTAAACGAACAGCTTCAGCTTGACCAGTAATGCCACCTCCATATACATTAACTGTAATATCAAAGTTGCCATCATTGTTAGTCAAAGCTAATGGTTGCTTTACTTTGTACTGTAAAGTAGCAGTAGTAAAGTAATCCGCTAAGTCTTTTTTGTTTACTGTTATGTTTCCCTGTCCTTGGGCAACATACACACGAGCAACAGCCGTCTTTCTACGGCCAATTTTGTGAATTACGTCCATTATTTGAATTCGTTTAAGTTAATTGCTTTAGGTTTTTGAGCTTCGTGTTTGTGCTCAGTACCTACAACAACTGTAAGATTACGGAATATAGCTGCACCTAATTTGTTTTTAGGAAGCATTCCTTTTACTGATTTTTCTACTAATCTTGTTGGGTTTTTACCAAACATTTCAGTAGCAGTTAAACTTCTTTGTCCACCTGGGTAACCTGTATGACGGATATATGATTTATCTGTCCACTTGTTTCCCGTTAAGTTGATTTTTTCAGCATTAACAACAATTACGTTGTCGCCGCAATCAACGTGTGGTGTGAAGTTAGGCTTGTGTTTACCTCTTAAAAGTTTTGCAACTTTAGAAGCTAAACGACCAAGCGTCTGACCTTCAGCGTCAACTAAAACCCACTGTTTATCTACAGTTGCTTTGTTTGCTGAAATAGTTTTGTAGCTTAATGTGTCCACACTAATTAATTTTATTTATTAAACATTCCTCTCTAAAAAAGAGTTTGCAAATTTACGATTATATATTTGATTACCAAATTCTAATTACATGTTTTTTTTCATTGAAAATCAGGCTGTTTAAAAAGTTTAAATAGAGGTTTGTTTATTAATATCCTTCAATTTGTCATTTACACATTTATTAAATACGTTATTAATACAATTAGCCTTGATAAAAAATGTTAGCTTTTTGAAGTTAACAGCATTTATAATTTATACTGCTATTAAAGTTATAATTTGATGAATATACAAAGTATTGAATGCTAATTCACGTAACTACTTATAACAATTATTAGAGGTATTGTGAAAAATTAGTATTACTTCAAAAAAAATCAAAGATTTATCTTTCGGCTTTTAGTAGTTTTGCGCCTTTAAAATTAAAGCTATGATTTCTGTAGATAATTTAGTTGTAGAATTTAGTGGTCACACCTTATTTAGTGATGTGTCTTTTACTATAAATGAGAATGATAAAATTGCCCTTATGGGTAAAAATGGTGCTGGAAAATCTACAATGATGAAAATTATTGCTGGTGTTCAAAACCCAACAAAAGGTAATGTTAGAGCACCAAAAGATGCCGTAATAGCTTATTTACCTCAGCATTTATTGACCGAAGATGATACATCAGTTTTAGAAGAAGCATCAAAAGCATTTAGTCACGTTTTTCAAATGCGAGATGAAATGGATGCGCTAAATAAGCAACTTGAAACCAGAACGGATTACGAATCTGATGAGTATATGAAAATCATTGAGCGCGTATCAGATTTGGGTGAAAAATATTATGCTTTAGAAGAGGTTAATTACACCGCCGAAGTAGAAAAAGCGTTGAAAGGTTTAGGTTTTAAGCCTGAAGATTTTAATAAACCAACAAGCGAGTTTTCTGGTGGATGGCGTATGCGTATTGAGTTGGCGAAAATTTTACTTCAAAAACCTGATTTAATTCTGCTTGATGAGCCAACTAACCATATAGATATTGAATCGGTAATTTGGCTAGAAGATTTTTTAGTGAATAAGGCCAAAGCAGTGGTCGTGATTTCGCATGATAGAGCGTTTGTAGATAATATTACAAACCGAACTATTGAAGTAACCATGGGTCGTATTTACGATTACAAAGCAAATTATACCCATTATTTGCAGCTTCGTGAAGATAGACGAGCGCATCAAATAAAAGCTTATCAAGAACAACAGAAATTTATAGCCGATAACCAAGCGTTTATTGAGCGTTTTAAAGGCACCTATTCTAAAACCAATCAGGTGGCATCTCGTGAGCGCATGCTAGAAAAACTTGAAATTATTGAGATTGATGAAATCGATACATCGGCTTTAAAGTTACGTTTTCCAAAAACACAACGTTCGGGCGATTATCCTGTAACGGTAAAAGATGTATCTAAATCCTATGGTGATCACGTAGTGTTTAAAAATGCAAACATGTCGATTGCGCGTGGCGAAAAAGTGTGTTTTGTTGGTAGAAATGGTGAAGGAAAATCTACGATGATAAAAGCCATTATGGGGCAAATTGATGTAGAGGGCACTTGCGCACTTGGTCATAATGTTCAAGTAGGTTATTTTGCGCAAAACCAAGCCGCACTTTTAGATGAAGACTTAACTATTTTTCAAACGGTTGATGAAGTTGCCAAAGGCGATATTCGTACGCAAATAAAAAATATTTTAGGTCGTTTTATGTTTAAAGGCGACGATATCGATAAAAAAGTTGGTGTGCTTTCTGGTGGTGAAAAAACCAGGTTAGCCATGGTGAAGTTGCTGCTGGAACCTGTAAACCTCTTAATTTTGGATGAGCCCACTAACCATCTCGATTTAAAATCGAAAGATGTTTTAAAAGATGCTTTAAAAGAATTTGATGGTACTTTAATTTTAGTATCTCACGACCGTGATTTTCTTCAAGGCTTATCAAAAAAAGTGTTCGAATTTAAAAATCAACGTGTTATTGAACATTTTGAAACTATTGATGACTTCTTAGAACGTAACCGTATTGAAAACATTAAAGCCCTCGATTTATAATTTTTTCACTAAAATATACTGCTATTGTGTTGCATTTGTGTGGTTTAACAGGCGTGTTTGCAATTAAGTAGTAATTTCTATTTACCTTTGTGCCGTTATGCAAGAAGAATTAAGACTTTCTAGTTGGTTACCTACCACAAATAAAGAGGTGAAAATTCGCGGATGGGAAGAACTTGACGTTATCCTATTTAGCGGTGATGCTTATGTAGATCATCCAACCTTTGGTCCTGCAGTAATTGGACGTTTGTTAGAGAGTTTCGGACTTAAAGTGGCTATCGTGCCACAACCCAATGTTAACGATAATCTTCAGGATTTTGTTAAGTTGGGTAAACCGCGTTTATTCTTCGGTGTAACAGGCGGTTGTATGGATCCTATGATTAGCAACTACAATGCTAATAAAAAACGTCGCGATAAAGATGCCTACACGCCAAATGGCGAAATTGGTTTTAGACCAGATTATGCATCTACGGTTTATAGTAAGATTTTAAAAGAAAAATGGCCAGATACACCAGTTTTAATTGGAGGTATTGAAGGTTCCTTACGTCGTGTGACGCATTACGATTATTGGAGCGACCAATTAATGCCAACTATTTTAGAAACCTCTAAAGCCGATATGTTGGTTTACGGCATGGGTGAGCAACCATTACGCGAAATTGTGCGATTATTGGAACGTGGTGTACCTTTTAATAGTATCAATACGGTAAACCAAACGGCAATTCTTATTAATGATGAAAACGATATCCCAAAAAACAAGAATTGGGAAGATGTTGAAATAGCTTCACACGAAACCTGTTTAAAAGATAAAAAGGCTTACGCATCTAACTTTAAGGTTATCGAGCAAGAGTCGAATAAATTAGCTGCAAGACGAATTTTCCAAAAAGTAGGTAATAAGATGCTGATGATAAATCCGCCTTATCCTACAATGACGGAAGCAGAGATTGATGCCTCTTTCGATTTGCCTTACACACGTTTACCGCATCCAAAATACAATAAGCGCGGACCAATTCCTGCTTACGAGATGATAAAAACGTCTATAAATATTCATCGTGGATGTTTTGGTGGATGCAGTTTTTGTACCATTTCGGCACATCAAGGAAAATTTATAGCGAGTCGTAGTAAAGAGTCTATATTAAGAGAAGTTGATAAAGTGGCGAATATGCCAGACTTTAAAGGCTATTTATCTGATATTGGTGGACCAAGTGCGAATATGTATCAAATGAAAGGTAAAGTACAATCCATTTGCGATAAATGTGTTGCACCAAGTTGTATTTCACCAGTAATTTGTAGCAATTTAGATACGTCTCATAAACCGTTAACCGAATTGTATCAAGCGGTTGATAGTCATCCGAAGGTAAAAAAATCGTTTATCGGTTCTGGAATTAGACACGATATGTTGGTGCCAGAATTCAATAAAAATGCTGACCCAAAAGAGTTAGATGATTATACCGAAGAAGTGATGACAAAGCATGTTTCTGGACGACTTAAAGTAGCGCCAGAACATACTAGTGATCCTGTTTTGAAATTAATGCGAAAACCGTCTTTTAGTTACTTTCATAAGTTTAAAGAACGTTTTGATAAAATTAATATCAAGAATAAACTGAACTTACAGTTAATTCCGTATTTCATTTCAAATCATCCTGCATGCGAAGCCGAAGATATGGCAAATCTTGCTGCCGAAACTAAAGATATGGGCTTTCAACTAGAGCAAGTTCAAGGTTTTACGCCAACACCAATGACGGTTGCAACGGTGATTTATTACAGTGGTTACCATCCATACACGCTTAAAAAGGTAAAGACGCCAAAAACCAGAAAGGAAAAAGACGAACAACACCGTTTTTTCTTTTGGTATAAAGATGAAAACAAAGCTTGGATAAAAAACACGCTTAATAAATTAGGAAGACAAGATTTACTTGATGTTTTGTTGCCTAAAAAAGATGAAAAATGGCGTAAAAATAAACCAGGTAAAACTAAAAACACCTTTAACGATGCTGTGCCTTTTAATCAGCGAAAAAATAAGGCTAAATTCCGAAGTAAAAAGAAGAAACGCTAACTCATAAGTATTTAAGATTTCTTAACAATAGTTGTTAAGCCTAGGTTAATCCACACTCATTTTTTGGTTTTGGTTGATATATCTGTTAGTTTGAATGGAGAATTATTAACCCAAAAAATCACAAATGATAATGGAAAATTTAGAAAAAAAGACCGTTGCAATTTTAGCAACCGATGGCTTTGAAGAAAGTGAATTAAGAGAACCTAAAAAAGCGTTAGAAGAGGCAGGAGCTGATGTGCACATTGTGTCTTTAAAAACTGGCGAAATTAAAGGTTGGGATAACGGAAATTGGAGTAATGCTTACAAAGTAGATAAAACTCTAGACGAAGTATCGCAAAGTAATTATAATGCTTTAATGTTGCCAGGAGGCGTCATTAACCCTGATATTTTAAGACGAAATGATATGGCTGTAAATTTTGTAAAATCGTTTTTTGAAAATAAGAAACCTGTAGCAGCAATTTGTCATGCACCATGGCTGTTAGCCGAAGCAGATGTTTTAAAAGGACGAAAAGTAACATCATACAATTCTATTAAAACCGATATTGAAAATGCAGGAGCGCATTGGTTAGATGAAGAAGTTGTTGTAGACGAAGGTTTAGTAACAAGTCGTTCACCTAAAGATTTACCAGCATTTAATGCTAAATTGGTAGAAGAAGTCTATGAAGGTA
>NZ_VOSC01000025.1:291-761564 GCF_007997385.1 Seonamhaeicola algicola | reverse complement strand
TTTAGTTACACCAACTATTGAAGCCTCTAAACCCAAATCACACAACAATTCTGTTTGACTTGGTACTAAAGAAATTATTCGTTGTGGGGTTTTATTGAAACATACAGTTCTATTAAGTTGATCTTTAAAATTGTTCATTGTATAGAAAACCTATAATTTCCTGTTACAAATAGTAGTTAAAAGGCGTTTAATAACGTTTTAACTCAACTTCCATTTGCAGCTGAAGTTCTTGTGCTTTTTTAGCTGCTGCATTTGCAAAACACACATCATTTGAAGCGTAAATAATACCTCTAGATGAATTTATTAACAAGCCAACATTATTACTCATACCATATTTACAAACATCTTGTAAGTTACCGCCTTGAGCACCAACACCTGGTACTAGTAAAAAACTATTAGGAATTATGTTTCTAATTTCGGCTAAATATTCAGCCTTAGTAGCGCCAACCACATACATAAGGTTTTCAGAGTTTGTCCAGTTTTTTGATGTTTCTAGCACTTCTTTATAAAGTTCTTTATCATTAACCGTTTTTGTTTGAAAATCAAACGCGCCTTGATTGGATGTTAAAGCTAGTAAAATGGTATGTTTATTTTCAAAAGTTAAAAAGGGTTCTACAGAATCTTTACCCATATAGGGTGCTACGGTTACAGAATCAAAAGCTAAATCTTCAAAAAAAGCCTTGGCATACATGGTGCTTGTATTACCAATATCACCACGTTTAGCATCGGCTATTGTAAAAATTTCAGGGTAATTTTTGTTTAAATAGTTAATAGTTTTTTCTAAAGCTTGCCAACCTTTAATACCGTAAGCTTCATAAAAAGCGGTATTGGGTTTGTAGGCCACACATAAATGATGTGTTGCATCAATAATAGCTTTATTAAAAGCAAAAATAGGATCGTTTTCTTTTAAAAGATGTTGGGGTATTTTATTTAAATCTACATCTAAACCAATACATAGAAAGGATTTTTTTCTTTTTATTTCTGATACTAATTGCGCTGTTGTCATTCCTCCTTAATCCTCCAATTGAGGAAACTATTATGTTGTTTTTGTTATGTTTAATTTTCTTTACCGCTACTCGCTTTTCGTTTTGAAAAGAATTAAAAAGAGATTAGATGGTTTCATCACTAGCTTTCAACTTTTCAGTATTTTCAGCCAACATAAGTTCATCTATTATTTTTTGAATATCGCCGTTTACAATATTTTGTAAATCATAAAGCGTTAAACCAATTCTGTGGTCTGTTACGCGCCCTTGTGGGTAGTTGTAGGTTCTAATTTTAGCACTTCTATCACCCGAAGTTACCATACTGCCACGTTTGGCTGCATCTTCTTCTTGCTTTTTGGCTAATTCTAAATCGTATAATCTAGAGCGTAATACTCTAAAGGCTTTTTCTTTGTTTTTATGTTGTGATTTTTGATCTTGACATTGGGCAACCAACCCCGTTGGAATGTGCGTTAAACGCACTGCCGAATATGTTGTGTTTACAGACTGCCCACCAGGACCTGAAGAACAGAAATAATCTATACGAACATCTTTAGGGTTTATTTCTACATCAAATTCTTCAGCCTCGGGAAATACCATTACGGTTGCTGCACTAGTATGCACTCGCCCTTGTGTTTCGGTTTGTGGTACACGTTGTACGCGGTGTACTCCGGCTTCAAACTTTAAAGTTCCGTAAACATCATCACCAGATACTTCAAATTGAATTTCTTTAAATCCGCCATTAGTACCTTCACTAAAATCTACCGTACTTACGTTCCAACCTCGACCTTCACAATATTTAGTGTACATTCTAAACAAATCGCCTGCAAAAATACTTGCTTCATCACCACCTGTACCCGCGCGTAGCTCTACTACTGCATTTTTAGCATCTTCAGGATCTTTAGGTATTAGCAATACTCTAATTTCTTCTTCTAATTTTGGAATACCTGTTTTAGCTTCATCATATTGCATTTTGGCCATTTCAACCATTTCAGCATCACTGCCATCAGAAATTATTTCTTCGGCTTCAGCCAAATTATTAGTTAATTCAATGTAAGCTTCGCGCTTATCCATTAAAATTCTAAGATCTTTATATTCTCGGTTTAATTCTACATAACGTTTTTGATCTGAGATAATATCTGGTTGAATAATTAAATCACTAACCTCATCAAAACGTTGCTTAACTATTTGTAATTTCTCTAACATGTACTTATATCAATTGGTCTCCAAAAATACGATAATTTATCAATTTAAAATGTTTAAATCTGTTCTATGTACGTTGCTATATGGCGCTATTATAATTAGTAACACTTTTTTGAATGTACTTTTTTGAATATAAAATAGTAAAGCAAAGCCCCATAGTATAGAAAAAACGCTCAAAATAAGATAGGTTATCATAACCAAGGTAGTATCCAAAAGATGAAAATATATCTGAAAAAGCAAATAAAACTAAAAGTAATGCAAAATATTTAGCGCCTTTAAACCCAGTACTATTATACCTAAAAGCAATAACCATAATACATATTAAAAATAAACCATGAATATAAAATAGCATGTTTAGTCCAGATTCTAAATTTTGTTCAATAGAACTTATAAGCACTTTAATTACACCACACCCTAAAAGCGATACGAATATATATGAAAACCAATCTAAACGAGTTGTTTTTACACTTTTTTGAAGCGGAATTACATGCCACATTAATACAATATAAAAGAGAAGTTTAAATATGTTGGTTAATAAAGAAAACACAAAATTTTCATAATAAATAAGTGAAATATTAGCTAATAACGCTAGTACAAATGCTAAACATAATTTAAAATTTATATAGCATTTATTATACAAAAACACTATAAACAAAAGCAGTACAACAACACAATTAGTTTCATCAAAATACTCTAAATTATATACATATATAGATATAAAATTGAATAAAATTAAAACAGCAGTAACCGCAAATACACCTAAGTTTGTTTTAAGCATTATAAAAAAAGAGTGAAAAATTATTTGTAATAAGTATTCTTACCAAGAAAAAAACGTTAAACTTACAATACTTACGCTTTTATCCAAGTATTTTTTTAATAAAAAAGTATTTCTATAAACTTATTAACGTTAAAATGAAACGAAACAATAAAAAGCCTTAAAATACTAATACGATTTACTTTAATATACCAGAAATAAAATATTACAAACCTGTTGCCGTTATAATTATATGCAACAACTTTTTTCAATATTTATATTTTACAAACCATACATTCTGTGGTCTTTTGCTATGAATATATTGTTTTCTTTTATGAAAATTGAACCTGTAATAATTATAATTACTAAATTATTTCTAGTTGGCTTTTTGTGGTATTTTATAAATGAAACTACTGCCCGAAGAAAACTAATACTTTACAAAAACCTTGGTATTTCAACCTTCAAATTATTCGCATTTATTTATTTAATAGATCTATTATTAAGTTTACCATTACTTATAATACTCAATGAGTTTGTATGATTTTAGAAGTTGATAGTATTGAACTATATTTTAAAAACAAGCCCATTTTAAATGGTGTATATTTAAAAGGTGAAACAGGAAAAATTACAGGATTATTGGGTAGAAATGGTTCTGGAAAAAGCTGTTTATTAAGAATTATTTTTGGCGATTTAAAACCAAAATACAAACTCATTAGGCTAAATAATAAACCTATTTTAAAACCTCTTTTCACAACAAAAAAAATTAATTATTTACCGCAATATAACTTCATAACTAAATCTTTAAGATTAAAAACGGTATTTCAATTGTTTAAAGTGAATTGGTTTGATTTTTTAATTGACTTTGAAAATTTTTCAAGATATAATAAAACCAAGTTCGGTAATTTGTCGGGAGGCGAAAAACCCATTATTGAAATATATTTAATATTAAAAACCCCAGGGCAAATTATTTTGCTAGATGAACCTTTTAATGGCGTTGCCCCTATACATATTACAAAGATTAATAACCTAATTCATAGAGAAAAAAAACATAAAATTATAATTCTTACAGATCACAGGTATAATGAAGTTATTGATGTTTGTGACAACTTGTACCTTGTAAAAAATGGATGTACCAAATTGGTTGATAATTTAAAAGAACTCGAGGTTTATAAGTATTTGCCTAAAAGCGCCCTATTAACACCTTAAAATTTTTGCTACAATCTAAAAAGCAACACATTTTTAACATAAAAAAAGCATTACCTTAACGTAAGATTTAATTCACAAATTATCGTTTTTTTTCTTGTCTAAAAAATTTAATAACTATATTTTTAGCCAAAATTTAACAACAAATCAAACATGAAAAAAATTTTTGCATTAGCCCTAATCTCTACTATGTTACTTAACACATCTTGTAGCAGCAATGATGACGGAGATTCAAACAAATTAAACGGATCTTTAACTGTTGAAGAAGGTAAACAACAACTTGAAGACAATAGCATTGAACTTTTAAATAAAGTTGAAGATTTCACTAACAACGATGCTTTAAATGAAATTATTGAGCTTGCAGAATTCTTAAGCGCTCCAAACACTACTAAATTTAGTGGTTTTAAGGCAACTGCTTTAAACTCTATTGATAATGCTAGTAGCATTGAATCTAGAAATAGCTTAATTGAATTTAACGCTAAACAATCATTAAATTTAGCTTCAAAAGCTAATTTAGCTGATGATTTTGAAGCTGAATCTGGAGTTTATGAATGGAACGCAGATATTGAAGATTTTGAAAAAACTGGAGAAAGTGATGATATCATTTATAAAGTATCATACAATGAAACCAAAAATGCTGTTTTTAGCTTTACTGATTTTGCCACAAAAACTGTTGAAGGCGAAGAATTACCTACTTTAGCTAAAGCTAACTTAAAAATTGACGATGTTATTGTATTCTCTCAAGATTACTCAGCCACTTTACAAGATAATAATTTAACTCCTGTTAAAATAAATAACGTTACTACTATTGGTGGTTTTATTTTTGAAACCAATTACAATAACAGCAACAACACTAAAATAGACCAATCATTTGCTTTTAAAATTGATAATGAAGTTATTATAGGTTACAACTATTCTGTAAAAGGAAACTTAAACAATACAGATGTTAGTGTTACTGATGCTTTTGATAGCGTTGATTTTTCATTTAATTTCCTTGATGCAAAATTAAGCATTAGTGCTAATGATAACAACTTTGATATTGAAGGAGATGAATTAACCATTGATGAGCAAGTTAATTTATTAAACAGCAATGTTAATGCTGTATTAAGTATTGATAATAAATTAATTGCTGAAAGCCTTTTTTACAAAGACCAAGACACTTATACTGATTACAGATATAATGAAAATACGCAAACATATGAATGGGTGGAAGTAACAGAAGATATAGTAAATGTTAAGTTTTTATTTGAAGATGGAACTTCAAGTGATTTTGAAACTTATATTGAAGGCTCTTTTACAGAATTAGAAGAAAAGTTTGAAGCAGTTTTTGAAGCTTACGAAACTCTTTTTGAAGATGTAGAAATCTAAAAAAAACTTAAATAAACATTTTAAAAACGTTGCTATTTTTTAGCAACGTTTTTTTATTCTGGTACTTTAAACCTAAAGGTTGCTTTACTTTCACCTGACCAGTAACCAAATGCGCCATTACTTATATTACCTTTAACAGCAGTTGTAAATGAAGCATTATCAATAGGCACTGTAACATCTCCCTTAACTGATAACCAAAAATCATACTGTGCTTTAGTAATAGCAACTACTTGTAAATCTGTTACAACACCTATTTTTAATATATCGTCACGCTCATTATTCTTATATATCTTATGATGCATAATAATAGGAAACGTATCAGTTAAAATATTTTCAGTATTAAAAATAAAAGGATCTGCATGTTCAAACATTGTGTCAGTTTCATTCTTAATTAACAACTTAAAATATTTTGGTTCATTTGGTTTATTATTATTTATAGTTAATCTCAAATCTTTAAAACCCGGAATTAACCTACCTTCAGCCACAGCATCTAAAAACTCAATATTTAACACAACTGGTTGCTCTGGTAAATTTGTTTCAGCATTAAACTCATAATCTCTAATTGTTATTTTTAATTTATATTTTTTTCCTAACTGACCTTTAATTTCGTTACTACGGTAGTATAAAAACGGAAAATAACTGTCATCTTTTTTTAATGTTAAGATTTCAGATGTTTCACCATCAAAGAGTTCTACCTTCGCTTTTGATTCTATAGATTTTGCAACCTCTAAAGAATCTATAACGCCTTTAAAAGGCAAACTATTAGTTAAATAAACTCTGGCAAATTCATCTTGGTTTATGTGTCCTTCAACAGTTAATTTATCTTGTAAAACATCAGTATCAGTAACACATGATATTGTGAACAAAATGAAACTTAAAAACAGTATTTTTTTCATATTAATTAAAATGAAAACAACCAATTTACTGTTGGCAAAAATGGAAATAAACCATCTTTTTCCTCTTTAATTTCTATAAAAGCATCATTAACATCATTATTAGTGCTATAAGAAATCTGAAACGGATTGTTATTGTTGTAAACATTATAAAGTGTTAAATTAAGTTTAGAATTCCATCGGCCCTTTTTCTTAAAAGAATAAGTACATGACACATCTAACCTATGATAATTTGGAAATCTTGAGGTGTTTTTAGCTTCAAAATTAATTATTGGGCGTTCATTTATAACTCTTATATCTGCAGGTTTAGTATAATTTTGACCACTAGTAAAAATAAATAAAGCCCCAAACTCTATCCGGTTGTTAAGCTTATAATGTGCTATACTATTAATATTTACAGGTCTATCAAAAGTTGCTGCAAAATACTTACCTTCATTTATTTCATTAAACCTAGCAATTGTTTTTGATAATGTTAAAGCCCCTTGTAGTGTTAATTTATTTACTTTTTTATTTATACTTAGCTCTAAACCATATGATTTGAATTGGCCTACTAAAACATCATCATAAATATTATTTGAAAACAAATTATTAACTGAGCCATTTTCAAACTCTGTATAATTAATAACTCTTTTATAATAGGCTGCGCTATTTAATTGCAATCCATTTGTTTCATAACTATAACCAAAGCTATATTGATTTGATATTTGAGGTTTAATTTTATTAGTACTAATAATAAAAAAATCTGCAGGTAAACTAAATGAACTAATAGAGGCTTGGTGCGTAAATTGATTAAGCCTTTGGTAGCTTAATTTATATGCTTGATTTTTTTTAGATTGATATTTCACACTAATACGTGGCTCTACACCAAAAAAATGATGTTCATCTATCAAACTATTTTCTTTAGTGAAAAAAGATGAAAGCCTTAAGCCTAACTTTGCCTCCAACTTTTTAGACAATTGAGTTTCTAAATCTGAAAACACACTAAATGTTTTATAATTGTAGGTATCTTGATTTTGAATACTAACTGGTGATTCATCAATTAAAGCATTAACCTTTTTAGGCAAAATGTTTGTATTATTAAATTCTGCTCCTAATTTAAAAAGGGATTTTTCCTTTTTCCATGAAAAATAATGATTAGCCCCAAACACATTGAATGTACTTTTAGCACTATAATCAAAAGGAAATTCATTATCTGAAAACAAAAAACTATAATAACTGTTTGATATTGTAGTTATAGAACTCAAAACTCGTGAAAATTCATGATTATAAGTACTGCCAAACAAAGTATTACCCCATTTTAAATTTCTGTTTCGCCCTTTGGTTTGATCTTTAAAATTATCTTTTGTTGTGTAAAATGTAGTTTCTAAAGTTCCTTTATTTGATAATATAACTGTGTGTTTTCCAAAAAAATCATATAAAAAATAATTTTTATCATTACCTAAAATGGTATTACTATCACCAAAAAATGGCTTGAATATTTCTAAATAAGTTCTTCTACCAGAAAGTAATAAACCGTTTTTTTTATTAAGTTTAATATTACCTGTTAATTTTGAAGATAATAATCCTAAACTCCCGTTAAAGCTAGTAGAGTCTGGTGCTTTTAATGTTTTTATATTTGTAACGGAAGCTAATCTACCTCCATATGAAGCATCAAACCCTGCTTTTGAAAACTCTAAAGAATGTACAAAATCTGAATTTATTGCGGAAAACAACCCTCCTAAATGTGCTGTATTGTGCAAATAAATATTATCTAAAAGTGTTAAATTCATACTAGCATTTCCACCTCTAACTAACAACCCTGATTGTCCCTCAGTTGCTTGTTGCACCCCTGGTGTGTATTGTATTAATTTTATAACATCTTTTTCTCCTAAAATAAAAGGCATTTTTTCAATATCTTTTTGAGATAGATATACTTGATCTGGCACAATTTTTTTTATCTGGCTGCTTGAAAAGCTTCTCAAAACAACTTCATCTAGGGCACTAATTTCGGGTGTTAAATAAACAACCTTTTCTATACTTCTAACAGCTATTGTAAACGATTGAAATCCTATTTTTGAAAATTTTAAAATAGCATTTGCATCTAAATTATCAAAACTAAACATTCCTTTGCGGTTAGTATACACCCCATTGCTTGTGTTTATAACTTGCACAGAAACATCAGTTACTGGCAAATTATTTTCTATATTTTTCACTGAAGATGTAACTGAAATTTGTGCTAATAATACATGATTACAAAGTATAAATACTAATACCAAAAACCAATTACGTTTTAATCTTGGGGCGTAACAAAACATGAAACCTTATATATAATAATAGGTTATTTAAATAAGTTAGCTAAAGTAATTACTATTACCAATTATAGCAAAAATGACATATTTTTTTTAAGTATTTTAATACATAAAAACAAAAGGAAGCTAAAATAGCTCCCTTTTGTTTTATTTTTAATTATATATGAATTTACCCACATTTTGAAGAACCACAGTCTTTACAAGTTAAGCAGCCTTCTTGATAAATTAAATTTTCAGAATTACAGTTGGCACACGTTTGCCCTTGTGCTTTTGTACCATCGGCCACATAACGTTTTAAGGCTCTACCAACACCATTCTTCCAGGTGTTTATAGATTCGGTATCTAGCTGTAAACTATTAATTAAATCTACAATTTTATCTATGGGCATACCATGACGTAAAGTACTTGAAATTAGTTTAGCGTAGTTCCAATATTCTGGGTTAAATTTATGCGATAAACCTTCAATGGTTATTTTATAACCGCGCTTATCTTTATACTGAAAATCATAACGCTTGGTGCCATCTTCATTTCTATTTTTAATAATAAGTCCGTTGTTTACCCATCGAGGAATTAAAATACCATCTTCATCATCAATTAAACCTGTAAAAATTTCATAAGGTTTACCTTCAATTAAACCAATAAAGGCAATCCATTTTTCTTTATTATTTTGAAAACGAACAACATCTGCCTCTAAAACTTGCGGACGTTTTGTAGGGAACACTGTTAAAATATTACTATCGGGCGTGTCTTCTTCTTTTTTCTCATCATTTGAAATTAAAACACCTGAGCGCGAACCATCACGATACACTGTTACGCCTTTACAACCTACTTCCCAAGCTTTTAAATACAACTCGCCAACCAAATCTTCAGTTACATCATTTGGTAAATTTATAGTTACGCTAATTGAGTGGTCTACCCATTTTTGAATAGCGCCTTGCATACTAACCTTACTTAGCCAATCAACATCATTTGAAGTTGCTTTGTAATAAGGTGATTGTTTTACTAAAGTATCTAACTCATCTTGTGTGAAATTTTTATTAGTATCAATGCCATTTACTTCCATCCATTGTTTAAATCGGTGATGAAACACAACATATTCTTCCCATGAATCACCAACTTCATCAACAAAATCTACACGTACATCCTTGTCGCCTGGATTTACTTTTCTTCTACGTTTGTAAACAGGTAAAAACACAGGTTCAATACCTGATGTTGTTTGCGTCATTAAACTAGTGGTGCCAGTTGGGGCAATGGTTAATAGTGCAATATTTCGTCGGCCATATTCTAGCATTTCATAATATAATTTGCTATCGGCTTCTTTCAACCTATTAATAAACGGATTTTCTTTTTCTCTTTCAGCATCAAATACCTTAAAAGCACCACGTTCTTTAGCTAAATGTACTGATGCTCTGTAAGCTTCAATAGCTATAGTTTTATGCACTTCTAAAGAAAACGCATTTCCTTTTTCACTACCGTATTGAATACCTAAAGCTGCTAACATATCACCCTCTGCTGTAATACCAATTCCAGTACGCCTGCCCTCTTCTGCTTTACGTTTTATATTTATCCAAAGTTTACGCTCAATAGATTTTACTTCATCAGTTTCAGGGTCTGCATCAATTTTTTCAAGAATATTATCAATTTTTTCTAATTCTAAATCAATAATATCATCCATTATTCTTTGCGCATACGCCACATGCTTTTTAAATAAACTAAAATTGAAAGATGCCTTTTTAGTAAAAGGATTTTCAACATATGAGAACAAATTGATTGCTAATAATCTGCAAGAATCGTATGGACATAATGGAATTTCGCCACACGGGTTTGTTGATACGGTTTTATAACCTAAATCGGCATAACAATCTGGTACAGATTCATTAATTATAGTATCCCAAAATAAAATACCAGGTTCGGCAGATTTCCATGCGTTGTGCACTATTTTTTTCCATAATTCTTTTGCCTGAACCGTTTTTAATATTTTTGGATGTTTACTAAATACAGGATATTTTTGGGTGTATTCAGTATCATTTTTTACTGCTTGCATAAAGGCATCATCAATTCTTACTGATACATTAGCACCTGTTACTTTACCTTGTTCTAATTTTGCATTTATAAAATCTTCAGAATCAGGATGATTTATAGATACTGAAAGCATTAATGCCCCACGCCTACCATCTTGCGCTACCTCGCGGGTTGAGTTTGAATAACGCTCCATAAAAGGCACAATACCTGTTGATGTTAATGCTGAATTTTTAACGCCCGAGCCTTTAGGGCGAATATGTGAAAGATCATGCCCAACGCCGCCTCTGCGTTTCATTAATTGCACTTGCTCTTGATCTATTTTCATGATACCTCCGTAGGAATCAGAATCGCCCGAATTACCTATAACAAAACAGTTTGATAATGAAGCTATTTGATACGGATTGCCTATTCCTGCCATTGGGCTTCCTTGGGGCACAATATATTTAAAGTCTTTTATTAAGTTAAAAATGTCATCTTCACTTAACGGATTTTTATATTTTAACTCAACTCTAGCAAGCTCTTTAGCTATACGACGGTGCATATCATTTGGTGTAAGCTCATAAATATTACCTTCAGAATCTTTTAAGGCATATTTATTAAGCCAAACGCGTGCTGCTAAATCATCATTTTTAAAGTATTTTAATGATGCATTAAAAGCTTGATCTTGGGTATAAGTTTTTGGAGGCGTTTTGGTTAAGTGCTCTTTCATATTTGTGTGTATGTTAAGTAAATTTTGTAATAAAAAAGTAGGCTACAAATATACTTAATTGAAGTAACTTAATACATGATAAAAATCATGAAGTTTACACAAAAAACACTTTAAAAAATTGATTTTTAACCAATTAAAAATTTATTAACACTAAAAAGTTAACAAGTTTTGAAAACATTATATTAAAACAATATTAAAAAGCAACTGCAAAACCAATACCTAAAAACTGTTTCCATTGTACTTTGGCGCCTTCTTCATCAAACTCACCATCTACATCAGTTTCTTTTAACGTTTTAACATCATCATCGTATCTTAAATGCGATCCAAGACTGGCGCGTATGTAGTTATTAACTTTAAAACCAAAATCTAACCTCCAATCTACATCTACATTTCCAAAATTGTTAATGTAATCTGTATACAAACTAACTTTGTGTTGCATGGTTATATTTTGAGCAACTTCCATTTCATAACTATTGGTTATTAAAATACCCAATTCGCGCCTAAACTTTTCTCCTGGTACAATTACGTTTCCGTCTTCATCAAAAACTGCTGGCTCAACACCAAAAGCACCTGCGTTGGCTAAATCTTCATCTAAAACAAAGGTTGCTTTAAGTGTTAATGGCGAAAAATAGGCTGATATTTTATCTATATTTTTTCCATATTCCATGCCACCACCAAAAAACAAATAACCAGGTGCTAAAAACCTTGAAATTGGGTTGCTAGTATTTGGGTATTTATAACCATTAGCAAATTGGGTTCTGAAATTTAACCTTGCTGAATAGTACCAATTTGAAGATAACGTAGGTTTGTAACCAATATTGGAGTTTAATTCAAACAAATCATCAGTTTTTCTAACCTCTCTAGATTGTTGTTTGTTTACACCGTAGCGCATAACAATATCATTACGCCATGAAAAATATTTATCGCTATAATTTCTTGAAGCCTCTAACCCCACAAGCCCAGATATAGAGTTTACACCACCGGCATTCCAGTTTACAAAAGAAACCTGATTTAAATCTATAGTTGCTTTGTTTTTTCTAACCCACTGCGGACCATCATATTTTTTGGGTTTTTCTTTTAAGTACAAGGAATCTGGTTGTGCGTTTGCAAATATAAAAGATAAACAAAATAGCACTAAAATGGTGTATCTCATGGCTTTATGTTAGGTTGTTATAAAATTTCATTTTATCAACAATCATTCCAATTTAATATATTGAAGAAAAAATTAGTAATTAAACACCCCAAACTCACTTTTTATAGTAAGTTTCTTTTCTTTTGCAGGTTTAACGCTTCCTATTATTTGAGCATCTACATTAAATGATTTTGAAATTTCAATAATGCTTTCAGCTATTTCTGGTTTTACATATAACTCCATACGATGGCCACAGTTAAACACTTGATACATTTCCTTCCAATCTGTTTTTGATTGTTCTTGAATTAGTTTGAACAATGGAGGTATTGGAAATAAATTATCTTTCACAACGTGATTTTCATCTATAAAATGAAGAATTTTAGTTTGTGCTCCACCCGAACAATGCACCATACCATGTACAGAATCACTGTTGTATTTTGATAAAATTTCTTTAATAATTGGCGCATAAGTTCTTGTTGGTGATAACACCAATTTACCGGCATCAATTGGCGAATTTTCAACAGCATCGGTTAGTTTTACGTCTCCTGAATACACTAATTCTTCGGGCACTGAAGCATCAAAACTTTCGGGAAACTTTTCAGCTAAATACTTGTTAAAAACATCATGACGCGCAGAAGTTAAACCGTTACTTCCCATACCGCCATTATACGCTTTTTCATAGGTTGCTTGCCCAAACGATGCTAAACCTACAATAACATCACCGGGTTGAATGTTAGCGTTATCAATAACATTGCTTCGTTTCATTCTGGCAGTAACTGTAGAATCAACTATTATAGTTCTTACTAAATCTCCAACATCGGCTGTTTCGCCTCCTGTTGAGTGTATTGTAACACCAAATGATTTTAATTCTGAAATAAGTTCTTCAGTACCATTTATAATTGCCGAAATTACTTCACCCGGAATTAAATTTTTGTTTCTACCAATGGTAGATGATAGCATAATATTATCTGTAGCACCTACACAAAGCAAATCATCAATATTCATAATTAAGGCATCTTGCGCAATACCTTTCCATACAGAAACATCGCCTGTTTCTTTCCAATACATATATGCCAACGATGATTTTGTACCAGCACCATCGGCATGCATTATTAAGCAATAATCTTCATCATTGGTTAAATAATCTGGCACTATTTTACAAAATGCTTTAGGAAATAACCCTTTATCAATATTTTTTATAGCATTGTGTACATCTTCTTTTGATGCTGAAACACCGCGTTGTGCATAACGTTTTGAAACTTCTTGACTCATAATGTTGTATTGTGATGCAAATTTACTTTTTTGAATTAAAAAATCCTGCTTTTTTAAAACAGGATTTTGGAAGTTTTGAACACTAGCGTGTAAATAACAATTCTCTGTACTTGGTTAATGGCCAAATTTCATCATCAACCAACAACTCTAATTTATCACAATGGTAACGTATGTTTTCAAACAATGGTTTAACATCATTACAGTAAGCCACTGCTTTATCTTCCATTTTTTCAATTTTATTTGCCTTTTTTCTAGCATCAACCATTTTGTTTACGTGGGTATTTATACCTTCAATATGTGCTGAAATTTGCTCTATTAAATTTATTTGCTCTTTAGCTACAGTTTTAAAACTTTTATCAAATATTTCTTTTAAACCTTTTACGTTTTCAATTAAAGTATTTTGATATTTTACTGCTGTTGGTACAATGTGGTTTAATGCAATATCACCCAGAACGCGACCTTCAATTTGAATGTGCTTAATGTAAGCCTCCATTTCAATTTCATAGCGTGCTCTTGTTTCAATTTCGCTCATAACGTTCATTTCTTTAAACAAATCAATTGTTTGTTTTGAAATTTTTGCTTTGAGCGCTTCGGGTGTGGTTTTGTTGTTGCTTAGTCCGCGTTTTTTTGCTTCAGTTTCCCAAGCTTCACCATAGCCATTACCTTCAAACAAAATAGTTTTGCAAGATTTAATATACTCACGCAGTACGTTAAAAACTGCTTCATCTTTCTTTAAACCTTTGGTGTCAATAAGTTTATCTACTTCAACTTTAAAATCTTTTAACTGTTTGGCTACAATGGTATTTAAAATTGTCATTGGGTTACCACAGTTGGCTGTAGAACCTACGGCTCTGAATTCAAATTTATTACCTGTAAATGCAAATGGCGATGTTCTGTTTCTATCTGTATTATCTAACAATACATCTGGTATTTTACCAATTACATTTAACTTAAGTTCAGTTTTTTCTTCGGGTGATAATTTACCTTTTGTTACACCTTGTAATTCTTCTAAAACCTTAGTTAATTGTTGCCCAATAAATACAGACATAATTGCTGGTGGTGCTTCATTGGCTCCCAATCTGTGGTCGTTACTTGCGGATGCTACCGAGGCTCTTAACAATGCTTCATGCGTATGAACCGCTTTTATAGTATTTACAAAAAAGGTTAAAAACTGCAAGTTACTCATAGGTGTTTTTCCCGGAGATAGTAAGTTTACACCTGTATCTGTAGATAAAGACCAGTTATTGTGTTTACCAGAACCGTTCATACCTGAAAACGGTTTTTCATGTAACAATACTTTAAAATTGTGGCGTGATGCTACACGACCAATAACATCAACAAGCAACGAGTTGTGGTCTACTGCTAAATTAGCTTCTTCAAAAATAGGTGCCAACTCAAATTGATTTGGCGCTACCTCATTATGCCTTGTTTTTGCAGGAATACCCAAAAGCATACATTCATGCTCTAAATCTCTCATAAAATTTAAAGCTCTGTTTGGTATAGCACCAAAGTAATGATCATCTAACTGTTGGCCTTTCGCTGAAGAGTGCCCAAGCAAAGTACGGCCTGTTAAAATAATATCTGGCCTGCTAGCTGCTAATAACTTATCTACTAAAAAATATTCTTGCTCCCAACCTAATGAAGCATATACTTTTTTTACATTTTTATCAAAATATTTACAAACATCGGTTGCTGCATTATCAACGGCATTTAGCGCTCTTAGCAAAGGTGTTTTATAATCTAGAGCTTCACCTGTATAGGCTACAAAAATAGTAGGAATACATAAGGTTGTACCATATATAAATGCAGGTGATGAAGGATCCCAGGCGGTATAACCTCTAGCCTCAAAGGTGTTTCTTATACCACCACTAGGAAAACTTGAAGCATCGGGCTCTTGTTGTACTAATTGGCCACCATCAAATTTTTCAATAGCTACACCATCGCTAACCGTTTCAAAAAACGCATCGTGCTTTTCGGCAGTAGATCCTGTTAAAGGTTGAAACCAATGTGTGTAGTGTGTTACGCCTTTGGCAAGCGCCCAATCTTTCATAGAAACGGCAACTTGGTCGGCTACATTTCTATTTATTTTTGTTCCATGCTCTACCGCATTCATAACGCCTAAAAACGCATCTTTAGTTAAATATTGACGCATAGTTTGCTCATTAAACACGTTTTCGCCAAAAATTTCAGAACGTTTTTTCTCTTCTTTTATATGAATTGGCTTGCGCGAAAGCGATGCTTTTATAGCATGAAATCTAAGTACAGACATTTGTTTAGTTTAAGTGGTTTAATTGTTAACGCAAAAATAACGATAGCGCATTAAGAAAAAAAGAGAATTAATGATTTTGCAATAATTACATAAAATACTTTACATTTTTTAATGTATACCCTAAAAAAATGGGGCATAAATAAAAATAACATAGCCATTTACTAAAACCACCCCGCAAAATTTAAAGTGTATATATAAAAGTATATATTTGTTGAAACAATATTAATTACTCATATAAATAAACATTATGGCAAAAATTAAACTGGAATACATTTGGTTAGACGGTTATTATCCAACTCAAAATATGAGAAGTAAAACCAAAGTAGAAGAACACGAAGATTTTAAAGGAACATTAGAAGAATTAAGCAATTGGTCTTTTGATGGTTCATCTACAAGACAAGCTGAAGGTGGATCTTCAGATTGTATCTTAAAACCTGTGGCTATTTACCCTGATCCAGAAAGAAGAAACGGATACTTAGTAATGACTGAAGTATTAAATGCTGATGGTACGCCACACGAATCAAACGGTAGAGCTACTATTGATGATGATGACAACGATTTCTGGTTTGGTTTTGAGCAAGAGTATTTCATTATGGATACACATACACAATTACCTTTAGGATTCCCTATTGGTGGTTACCCAGCTCCTCAAGGCATGTACTACTGTTCAGTTGGTGGAAAAAACACGCACGGAAGAGATTTAGTTGAAGAGCATGCTGATTTATGTATTGATGCTGGCTTAAACTTTGAAGGTATTAACCAAGAAGTTGCTTGCGGGCAGTGGGAATTCCAATTATTTGCTAAAGGCGCTAAAAAAGCTGGTGACGAAATTTGGATTGCTAGATATTTACTAGACCGTTTAACTGAAAAATACGGTTACTATATTGAGTACCACCCAAAACCATTAGGTAAAGATATGGACTGGAATGGTTCAGGTATGCACGCTAACTTCTCAAACAGTGTTTTAAGAACTTGTGGTTCTAAAGAAACTTATGAGAAAATTTGTGAAGCTTTCCGCCCTGTAGTAAAAGAACACATTGCTGTATATGGTGAGTTTAACGACCAACGTTTAACTGGTGAGCACGAAACACAATCTATTGACCAATTCTCTTACGGAATTTCAGATAGAGGTGCTTCAATTCGTATTCCAATTATCACTGTTGAGAAAGGTTGGAAAGGTTGGTTAGAAGACAGAAGACCAGCTGCAAACGGTGACCCATACAAAATTGCTGGAAGAATTATTAAAACTGTAAAATCTGCTAAGATTTAATTATAAAGATTAAATTTTGTTCATAATAAAAAAGCACTTTCAATTGAAAGTGCTTTTTTAATTTATATAGTTTAATGTTTAAAATATTCTAAAATACGTTACTAGTTTCTTGTAAATAATAAAAACATTAACACACCGTAACCAGCTACTAAAAACATTCCTTTTAATCTGCTAATTTGCATACGCTTTGGCAAAAACACTAAAGGAATTAACACAGCTGCAAAACCTAACATCCAAAAAATATCATTTGTTAAAATAGTAGGCTCAGTTACTGGTATTGGTTTTATAATTGAAGTTAAGCCTAAAACAGAGCCTATATTAAATATATTTGAGCCTATTAAATTACCCAAAGAAATAGCCTTTTCTTGTTTAGCCGCTGCAATTACAGAGGCCGCTAATTCTGGTACACTTGTACCAATAGCAATTAAAGATAAACCTATTACACCTTGACTTACACCAACAGCTACAGCAATTTCTTCGGCGCCTTTAACAAGCCATTCACTACCAAAATACAAAGCTGCAGCTCCAATTAACAACCAAACAATAATTTTAAAATTTGAAACAATAGCCAAAGCATCATCAACCTCTTCAGTAACAACATCTTTTTTAGCACTTCGAATTAAAATAAATAGAAATAAAAGCAATCCTAAAAAAAGAACAACACCTTCAAAAGCAGATAATACATTGTCGTTTTTTAAAAAAACATATAATAACATTGAAAACACCATCATAACAGGCCAATTAAGCTTGTAAAAAGACGCATCAACAGCAATAGCTCCAACCATAGCTGTTACACCTAACACCAAACCTATGTTGGCAATATTTGATCCTACTACATTATTTATTGCAATAGCTGGCGAACCTGACAATGCTGCATTTAAACTAACTAAAAGCTCTGGTGCTGATGTTGCAAATGAAACAACCGTCATACCTATTACCATTTTAGAAATGTTAAACTTAAATGATAATGCCACTGATGACCGAACTAAAAACTCGCCTCCTACTACTAATAATATAAAACCAAGAATTACCCAAAGTATACTCATAAACATCTATTTTCTGCGAATATAAACCAAAGTAAAAAGCAACATAAGAAATGTGAAATTTTTTTTCAGTAGTATTAATTTAAATAATGAAAATTGAAAAAAATAGAATTAAATTAATAAAACACTCCTTAAGTTTTCAAAACCGTCACAAAAAACCCCTACAAATATTACAAATTGAAACAAAAAACTCATTAACACATAACACTAAAAAACATAAACCAAGCTAGTCACTTAAACCACAAAAGCAAATTCTCTTTTTTACTTACAACTCTATATGCAATTTCATCGATTTTTGGTAAAACGTTTGGAACACATATTCTTAAATATATATCTTAAAAAAACATTGATAAAAATATACTTTTTACTAACCTTAAAACCTTTAAAAATATGATGACTGCTGTTAAAGTAATAGTTGATTTAGTAATTACAATTATCACTTCAATCTAAATCAATTAAAAAAGTAAAACTTAGTCTAGAATAAGTTTTACTATTTTTACACTAAAACATCACTTTAATGAAAAAGCAAGTATTTAAGGTTTTAGCAAAAGTTAACAAAGCCATTTTACCAAGCTACACAAAAAAAAGATTAGATATTGTTAATGCAAATAAATTCCAGTTAGCTATAATTGGTTGGCGTTGGTATGTTACAAAAAATGCTTTAGATTAATTTTTATTTAAAGACTCATAATCTTCAGGAGTATCTATATCCGTTAATACTTCTTCTGATTTAGGAGTAACAGAAATAACATTAAAAATACTGTTATTTAATACATCCTTAGCACCTTTATCTCCTTTTAAATTTGTAAGATATTGGAAAGCCTTCTTCGGAAAAATAGCCGGAACACCGTGCTTACCTCCATAATTTGAAGCTATAATACTATCTGGGTTGCTAGCAAAGGTATTCACAAGCAAATCAATATAATTTACGTTTACAAACGGTTGATCACAGAGCATTATTAAAACTGCATCTAATTGTTTTTCTAATGTTTCTAGGTAATTTATTCCTTTAACAATACTAGTACTTAAACCTTCTTTCCATTTAGGATTATCTATAAAAGTAATTTGACTACTAGAAACCGTCTTTTTTATATTTTGAGAGTTGGCCCCTAAAATACAATACACCTCTTTAATCTTAGAGTTTAAAGCCTGTGAGATAGCATGTTCTAAAAGTGTAGCGTTTTTAAACGGAAGTAATTGTTTAGGTTTACCCATTCTAGAAGCATTACCAGCTGCCAATATAATTACAGAAACAGTCACTTTAGCAGTGTAATTTACCATTAAGTGTTTTTAATGAAAAAGGTTCTCTACCTCTATTTACTGCTAAAATTTCAGAAAGAATAGACAATGCAATTTCTTCGGGTGTAATAGCTCCTATGTTTAAACCTGCAGGACTGTGAATACTTTCTATAAAACTTTCTTCTAAATCTTCTATGTACTCAAATAATTCGTTTTGAAGCTGTTGTCTTCGTTTAACCGATCCTAAAATACCAATATAAGCGAGTTTACAATCTTTCAGTTTTAAAAGATATCGTAAATCTTGAGCATAATTATGAGTCATTAAAACTACTGAACATTCAGAATCTATTTTAGAGGTATTGAAAACTTCTGGAGTACTAGCAATAACCTGTTTTGCTCCGGGGAAATCTTTTAATTCTTTTGGGTCACTCATAGATGTTACCACATCAACCTCCCAACCTAACAACGAGGCCATTTTACATAGTTTAACAGCATCATGCTCTCCACCAATAATTAACAATTTAAAGCAAGGTGGTAGGTTTTGCGAAAAATGTTTTAACCCTTCATTTTTTTGCTTCGGAAGAAATGCATCATTAAACTTAAACGCACTATTATTAAAGGTTATAACCGAACCAAAATGACCAATAGCATCATCTTCTTTTTTAAAATAAGATTCAATGTTTAATGATTTTCTATTTTCTATATTATGAAAAAATGCTGTTTTAAGCGCTTCTGAAACAAAAAAGGGTTCAATTAAAATATATAGTGAACCTTCACAACCTAAGCGATAACGTCCGTCATAAACCATAACCTTAGATTCTCCTGATGAAAATACCGATTGCGCTCTTCTTAAAACCTCTTTTTCAACACAACCACCACTAACTGCACCAACCATGATTCCTTCTTCTGTAATAAGCATTCTAACTCCTGGTTTTCGGTATGAAGACCCTTCTAAATCAACCACTGTAGCAAGCACACTTTTTTTTGCTTGCAATTGATTTTGAAGAGCAGCTTCTATGATTTGCTTTAACTCGTGGGTCATTAATTTTATGTTTAAAACTTAAAAATACGCATTATATTTATTTTACAATTTATCTGTGTAAGTATTAAAAAACATTTTTATACTTTTTTTTGCTTTTTCACTTAAATTTTTCTGATTCTGTAGATACCAACACACCCGTATAGCAATTAGAAAATAGTTTTATAAAAGAGGAATCAAAGCACTATTTATAATTTCTGAATTCAGATTATTCTCCTCTATAATACTCAGAAAAACAGAAAATTATTGAAATGATTTTATGTGATGTATGTCTTCGCCAAAACTGTCTAAATATTCTTTAGTAATGTTGTGCTTGCTATACTGAAGTGATCGTAAAACAGCTATTCTTTGAAGTTTATCACTTTTAATAAATAGTAATTTTAATGCTGTTTCATAAACCTCTTGCGGTAGTTTTCCAAATATTGAATACAAGACTTTATTAAAATAGAATTTATTATATGGATTCAATTTTAGTTTATTTTAAACTGATCTTAAGATTTGCGCTTTGATAAAACTAAACTTTACCGAGTAAAGAATGCCCTATTTATTGGGGAGATATCACTTGGCAGTGTTCATGTAGCAAGGCATAGACCACGAAAAAAATGAAGTTAGAAAGAGATAAAAACCTAACTAACTTCATTAATTCTGTATAAAATAATATCCTATTTATTCAGTTAACTTTTTAATAATATGTGTTATTCTATTAAAATTGAACTTTTAGTTTTTTATTATTGGTTTTTAAAGCTTTTACATCAAAATATCTAATTGGAGTATCACCCTCACCTATTTCTATGGTGTAAGACCCCAATTCTAATACCTTAGGATGGTATACTTTACCTTTAATTCTTAAAGAAGAAACCACCTCTCTATTACTACTTTTTCTAATAGTAACAACTTGGTCTTTTTTAGACATTTCTAGAATAGGTAATTGATAGAATTTTTTTGGGTTAAAATTATCAAATTGTGATATTGTCACTGGCCAATCTTTATACTGCTTGTGGTTTGGATTTGATATATCTATATTTCTTGGCCAACACTCAAAAGTTATTGTTCTTTGCGGCTTATTGTATTTAATTACACCAAAACCAGCTACTCTAGTAGATAACTTACCACCTTCACTAATCTCTTCATTTGAAGGATTTGCAACAGCTTTTACAGTTATTTTATTCTGAAACCCGTCATGAAAATCTCCTGTATAATAAGGAGCGCCCTTTTCTCTATTTTTACCAGGCTCTTTAGGATCCCACCAACGCATCCAATAATTGGCAATAGCTGGGGTAACAAAAGAATACCCTGCATCGCCCCAATCGTCAATTCCATGTTTTACTACTGTACCCAAATGTTGATCTCCACCAACCATAGTTGAAAAACTCTTTCTAATAACAGATAACGCCTTATTCCTTCCAGATTGTGGCCAACCATTAGTGTCAAAATCGGCTATTATTTCTTTATCATGCTTGCCTGTGTAGTTATTTACCATAGCAAATACTGTTTGAGAAAGTACAGATTTCATTTCTGCATCCTCCCAATCTGTTGTCCATGCTTCTAAAAATTTTAATTGACGGTCTCCTAGCAGTTTGGCATTAGGAATATCTAATTTCCTAGTATCTATATCCGGGTCAAAAAGCGCATCTCTTGTACCATTTGGAAAAATATCTGGGGCATATTTTGGTAAATCAAGTAAACCAGATTTAAACTTTCTATCTTCTAAAATTGCAAAGCTCATTCCTCCCCATTTTAAATCTGTATAATATACGCCAATGCCCTGTTCTATGGGTGTAGCGTCATACGGATCGGGTAAATGACTTGTTTGAGCTCTTTCAACTTCTTTCACATATTCTGCTGGCATGTAATATCCTCCTGAAATACCGCTTCTCGTTTCAGTTTTTTTTCCGTTAGCTCCCCAGATGTTTCCTTGGCCAACATCATGATCATCAGTTATACAAATTGTTGGTGTATTACGTATAACGTCTCCAAAATCTCTACCAAACTTAAGCCAATACAAATAATGCTGACTATGATCATAAACTTGATCTCCTGAAAAGAAGATTAAATCTGGGTTTAATTTTTTTATATTATTTACTAAATCTGTTCTAGGAATATCACCTCCGTGTTCAGGGTAAATTGAATTACATGTAAGTGCTGCTAAAATAAATTCATCTTTATCTTTTGGGTTTTTACGAATAATTCCTTCATAAAAAGCTTTGTTATTATGAACTACTCTATAGTTTACTTCTTTTGAGTCATCCCATTCATTAACTCTAAATAAAGCGGTATACCCTGGATATCTAATTGGCGATTTAACTATTTGTACCCATTGTCCGTTTTTTTCAATCTCTAAAACTGCTTCAAAAGGTTCAAAGTTTTTAATGGGGTAAAATTGTGCCGTTAGTTTTAGTGTACTTTCATGTACTGTATACATTGTAAAACATATTCTATCAGCAGGATTTATATTTTTTGGCAAAGAGAGTAACTCTTGGCCTTGAATATTCAGAATTACTAATAAAGTTATTAATAGACTAATACTTTTTTTCATTGTTATAATATTATGATTAAGATAGATGGATATTATTAAAAACAGGTTTTTAGATGTAAAAAACTAGCAGAACAAAAACTGAACGATACAGCTTTTATTAAATCTTGAAAAAAAACTATTACTTTTTTGTCCAAACCCTAATATAATCTACATACATACTTGTTGGCATACCTTGTAATTGTTTTTTAGCTTCTTCGTCTTCTAAAGGATTTACCGCTCTATTGGCATTGTTAGAAAACTTTACAAATGGGCGGCGTAATCCCAATGAAGCCGTCACATTCATAGGACGGTACCAATCAGTATTTGATTTTCTGGCAATTTCTTTGCCATCAACATACCAAATAATTTCAGTTTCGTTAACTTCACAACCGTAAACATGATAATTTTCACTTGGGTCATCAGGTAAACGGTATTTATTTAATTGTGTTTCAGGGTATTTTTTTGGACGAAACCAAACGCCTTTACCGTTAACTTTTTTTACCAAGTGTAAGTTATGGTCTGAATCTCTTATATCATCTTGGTGCCCGTTATGCCAATCGAATTGCTGTAATTCAACTACATCAATCTCGCAATAAATAGTTTTACCCTCTTGGGCTTCTTTATCAAAATTACTATATAGCCAAAAGGATGGGCAAACACCATAACCATTTTTGGGTCCGGGCACATTAATAACTGCTCCCTTAATTCTTGCCTCTACATAACCTGTTGTAAAAGTTTCTTTTGATTTTAGAATACCTGATTTAAAATACGTACCGTTATCTGATACATTGTTTTTGTTATGGCGCATTGTTAATTGTGCCACACCGTTTTCAAGTATTACATTTTGTGTATTATTCCATTTCCAACCTGTAGTGTTGGGTAAATTTGAGGTTTTAAACCACTTGTTCCAGTTAACTTGGGCATCATTAAACTCATCAGATAAGCTAGAAACCATTACCCAATTATTAGTTGTACTACGCTCAGATAATGGCTTAAAATTATCATTTAAAACCACTTGTTTTGTTTTACAGCTTGAAACTATTAGCAACAAAACCAATATGCTTATACATTGTTTTTTCAACAGATATTAATTTTTATTTTACTTCAAGTAATAACACGTCTTCTGAAGCTAGGTTAAACGTTGTATTAACTGTATTTCCTGTCATTAAATTTTTAATAGAATTTATGGTTCCTGATTTTAATGATAATGTAATTTTTGCTGTATTGTTACCAACGTTTAGTAAATTAACCAAATACGAGCCATCATTTTGTTTAACAACACGCGATACTGTAGTTTTAAAATCTTGCCCATTATCTGAGGTTACAACAACATCTGGCATAACATTAGCTACTTCAGCTAAAGCTTTTAATTTAATTTCAGAAATACTGGCATTTTCTAAAACAATTAGTTTACCATTACCTGCTTGTAATTTTTGGCTACGTTTTTTACCATATTCATCCATTGAAAGGCTTTCTTCTGAATCTAAAATAACAGTACCACCATTATTTAAATATGTTTGTAATGCAGCAAACTCATTATTAGTTACATACTTTGTATTATAAACAACTACGGTATTCCAGGTGTTATTATCTTGCTTTTCAATGATATTTTTGGTGACAAAACCAAGTGACAACCCTTCAAAAAACAACGATTTATATAGTTTAGTAGTTTCCGTCATGTATTTATTAGTGTTTATTGCTGATGTTTCAGAATAAAATAAACGTAACGGGCGGGGTTGTTTACGTAATTCAATAATTTCTTCAGAAAAAGAATTTAAGTCATACATAACCTGTGTAACTTCATTAGTTACATGTGGCTGCATATTGTTTGATCCTGCGTAGGCGCCACCTAAACCTGGGTCAAAGAAATTTAATTCGCCTTCCAACCTATCTTCTGGAGATCCGTCTGGGTCACGTGCCCAAAACCAACCGGTATTAGCATCCATACCCATTAAAGTTGCCAACCAATACACGTTACGTACATAACTTGTTCTAGTGTCTAAATCTCTCCACATGCCAGATGATAAGAAATGAGACTCAGAATTCACATTGATTTTATTTGGTGCTACAGATTCTAGAAAATCGTGTAAAATAGCCATTCCATCCCATTTATAAGCATATTGAGCGGTCCAATCAGATTTTATGTGCGGACGAATACTAGCACTACCTAATGCTTTGGCATCATGCCCAATCATGGTTGTGAGTTCTGTTAATGCTTCAAAATCCATTCCGTGTGAACGAGCATCTTCATAAAACGTTCTTGGAAATAATTTTATATGCGTATCTGCTTCTGGGTTTACGGTATGTAGTTCATTTTGCATAAATGTAAACCAATTTGTACTACGGTGCATGTTGTATCGACACCAATCAAACCAAATTGGTTTTCCTCTTAAAGCTGTATCAATAGGAATTTCAATTGTAACAGCATCAAAACTTTTAAATGTAGTTTCCCAGTTTGAGTTTAGCGTTGCTAAGTTATTATTGTATTTATTTTTTAACCATGCTCTAAAATTATTTAAGGTGTATTTTGAAATACCATTCATTTCTTTATACCTGTAAGTCCAATGATCTTTTTCTGAAAACCAATGTGGTTCATTTGCAAAAACATAGCCTAATTCAGTAACTTTTTTACCTTTTGTAAGTGTACCTGTTTTTCTAATAATTTTGCCCCATAAATCTCGTGCCAAAGGGTTATCAATATCAAAACCAGTAAATAAAGAACGCCCTTTTCTAATTTCAGGTTCTTTCTTTTCTACCCATTCTGGAATACCCATAGACCAGTAGTATAAAAAACCTATGTTTGTATCAGGAATTCCTGTGAGTTCCTTCATCAATTCTTCATTAAAAGTACCATCTTCATTTAATAAAAATGAATTTATTGCACGGTCATGATCTATAGGATATAAGTTTTCGCCTCCATGATATAATGCTCCTAAATGATCATTATAAACATCGGTATTTGTTAAGGGCTGCCCCACGGTTTTTGAAAAATAGTCGTAGGGAAATGATGGTTTACCATTACTTACAAACATATTATCTGCAGCTTTAGCATTTTGCCAATCTACTTTATTTACAGGACGGCGCTTAGTTTCGCCATTAAGTTCTTTATTTAAATCTGCAATACTTTTATCTAAAATTTCAATTACTTTTTGGCGCTCAAAATTTGGTAATGCTTTGGCTAAAGAATCTTTTTTTGGCGCATAGTAACGCTCATAACCAAAAAGTCTAGTTATGGCTTCTTGGTTATTTTC
Source organism: Seonamhaeicola algicola (assembly GCF_007997385.1). GTDB lineage: Bacteria > Bacteroidota > Bacteroidia > Flavobacteriales > Flavobacteriaceae > Seonamhaeicola > Seonamhaeicola algicola. The sequence continues at coordinate 735,114 of NZ_VOSC01000025.1, read as the reverse complement.
ATCCCAATTAGCAAATTTTAAAAATTGATTGGCAAACCATAGTGTTGTTTCTTCACGGGCAACATCAATAGATTTACTTTTGGCTTTATCCATTAAAGTTTCTAGTTCGCTAATTTTATTTAGTGCTTGTTGCTCTAATGTAGCTTCTTCTTTAGCATTATTACAGCTAGAAAAACTAGCGAATAACAGCACACTTAAAAAGCATTTTACAACTATTCTTTTCATGAGTTTTTAGTTTAATTTATCGTGTTTATTGTTTTTTTGATTTACCTACAAAATAGGTTTTATTTAATTTTTTTATTTCAAAGGAAGTTGTTTCTCCATTACTCCAAGTTATTTTGGCAGCATCAACAGTGGTTTCATCACCCAAACCAACATGCAAATATGTATTAAGTCCCTGAGAATACGATGATGATGTAGCCCCAACTACACGTTTATAAATTTTGTTTTTTACTTGTAACCTCAAAACAGCGCCAATAGCTGAAGCTTTACCCGATGGCGAACTACCAACATTTACAACTACGTAGTTATTTTTTTGTTTTAATTTATTGGTAAATAAGTGCCATTTACCACGTTCATTGGCATAAATAATATCTAAATCGCCATCTTTATCAAAATCAAACGCTTCTGCTCCCATGCCGGTGCTTCCGCGCTCATTTCTAACTATGCCGTGAGTTTTTGAAAGCTGAAATGCTTTACCATTATTATTTAAATATAAGAATTGCTCAATTACCGAAGCCGATTTTCCATAACGTACCACAAACATATCTGCCCACCCATCATTATTAAAATCGCCTACAGCTGTACTTGTTGTTTGTTCATTAATATTAATACCTAATTGTGCAGTAACATCAACAAACTTTCCGTTTCTATTTTCTAACAACTTAGCCGGAAGCGCTCTAAGTTTAATGGTTTTAGGTGCTTCAATTACGTTGTGAATAACCGCTGTTGTTGGAGCATTAGTAAAACCACCAATACGCCAATAACCATTACCTAAATAACCTATGTATAGCCCTTTTTTTGAAGTATCATTTGGCCAACCTTTTGCTTCTTGTTGCGTAAGTATTAAATCATGGTGCCCGTGTTGATCTTTGGTACGCTTAAAAAGTGTTTTATTAGCACCAATAAATACATCAAAATGCGGATACGCCATTTGAAGGTTTTCAATTTTTAAGTTACCATTTACTTTTATACTATCATGTTGAAAAGGTTTTCGTCTGGCTAAAAAATAAAATGTTTTATCTTCAGTATTGTAATCTGCTTCAGAATCAAACGGGTGTTTTGCTCTGGTTAGAAACACATCAAAATCTCCATCATTATCAAAATCTATTTCAGAAACACTGCTTACTAGGTTTGTATTTGAAATATTGCCCAAAACATTATTAGTTACATCGGTAAAACCAAAATTGTCTTCACCTTGAACGGCAATTATTTTACTTCCGCCATAAAACAGAAAATCTTTAATGTTATCATTATTAAAATCTGTAATTGTGGCTCTCATATTAAACCTATCGGCGTAGGGTAATAATTTTTCAAAAGCGAAGTATTTAGGTGTGTCTTTTCTATATAAAAAATGAGCTTTTTCATATTTATTTTTTGCTGGAAATGCCGATAAAATTAAATCTAACTCGCTATTATTATTGGCATCAAAAAACTTTACAGCACGTCCACGGCTAGCTTCAAAATGTTTAAACTCTGTTTCTTTTGAAATAGTTCTATCTAAATTTATGGTATAAGCCCTTAATTTTCTTGGGTTTTTACCATCACCACCTCCGGGTTGCACCAATACGTCTAATAAGCCATCATTATTATAATCGGCAACCGTCATGCCATGAGTATCACCAAAAATAAATGGTTCACCCTTTTCAAATTTACCTGTATTATTCCAATACAATTCTACTCTACGAGAATGCTCTATTAATAACAAATCTAGCCAACCATCTTGGTCTAAATCTGCTATAACTGCGTTATCAAATTTCCTTCGAGACCTATCTTCAAAAGATACAACTTCAGAATCTTCAAAAAATGAAACATCTTGAATTTGTTGTGCTTTACAGGCAAAAAAAGACAGACCAAACAACAACCATAAGTTATATTTAATGTTTTTATTCATATTTAATTAATTACAACTTTTGATGTAGCAAATGTGTTACCCGACTGAATTTTAAACAAATACACCCCTGATGGTAAATTTAAACCATCAACTTTTTTTACCCTTGTTTCTTTTTGAAAACTTTTAACCAAATTACCTGCCATATTGAAAACAGTAATGGTACCATTTAATGGCGAATTAATATGCAAGCTATTTTGGGTTGGGTTTGGGTAAATTGAGAAATTTACAGTATTATTTTTTGCTGTACTAAGTGTATTGGCAAATGTTATATCATCTACATAAAACAAAGCTTGAGACCCCGAAACATTGGCCGATTGTAGCATAAATCTAATTCTATCTCCGTTTGTTATACTTTGGTTTGAAGCGGCACTACGGCTAAATATTTTTGATACTTCTACCCATTGCCCTTTTTGTACGCCAGAAACATCAATATCAATTACCGTCCATGGGTTTTCTAAAATCATTCTTAATGAACTTATTGATGTACTTGGGTCTATCCAAACCTTAAAGTTAACTTGATTACTGCCTGCAGGTAAATTTAATGACCCGTAAGGTGTAAATGTTGTGTAATTACCTGAAAATGTTCCTGAATGTTGAAAACGTAAACTAAAATCACCAGATGCTGATTTTTCATTTTTTATACGCCATTTAGCTGCTGGCCCATTCCACCAATTTTGACTTCGCCCTTGAAAGTAAAAAGGGCCTTCAAAACCTAGTGCATTAAAATTTGGTGTGGTTATGTTTTTTTGCCATATTCTCACATAATCTATTTTAAACGCTGTTGGTGAAGTTAAGTCTGCCTGAGCCGGTAAACCGTACCAATAGAAAACCTCAGAATCTAACCAAAGCTCTTGTGGGTAATCGTGCCTCCATTGATTATTAGCCTCTAAAGATTGACGTGTTACTTCCCTTAATAAATTACCATCAAAATAGGTTCTTATATAATCTTTATCCCATTCAAAACCGTAAATATGATAATCTTCAGCTAACCTAACGCCCATATCATTTTCAACTTTCCAATTTTGATGATTTGAAGGAATATCTGGATCCCAATTAATCATATTGGTTCTTTGCTTTCTTTCTATAACTGCGTTGGTACCTTCTGGGTTCCCAATAGGTCTTTTACCGTAATTTTCAACCATATCAATTTCAGAATGGTATCCTGTTGTCCAAAAAGCAGAAGTAACAGGAGCATCGGCTATTTTAGCTCTAATTTCCATATAGCCATACCTAAAATAGGTTTCACTCATAACACAAGCCTGAGTAATTGGTTTACTATTATCTGCGCTAGTTGCTGTACCTCCGTAGTAAGTACCATCTTGTTTTTCATTAGCAAATGTAAATGTTGGCTCCCATTGGCTGGTTAAAACCAATTCTCCCCCTTCAACTTTAACGTTATGAGGTGCAAACTGCCCTGGAGCCCTACCTTTCCATTTATTCCTGTAATCTCCATTTTCACCTAGTATCCACCATTTAGATTTATCTAATTCTGGAGTATTAAATTCGTCACTAATAGTTGTATTTAAAATCCAACCTTGACTGTTTGAAGGGTCGGTAAACGGGTTTTGAGCTAATAAAGCATGTGTAAAGCATACTGCTAATACAAAGTATAAGTGGTGTTTTAGTTTGTTGGTTTTCATTTTTTCTTTTCTTTTTTTTACTTCGGAAGGTTGCCTTTCCAACCCTTATTAAATTGTGCTAATAATTGTTTTACTAGTTCTGGATTTTCATTGGCTATATTTTTAGTTTCACCTGGGTCTGTTTTATGGTCATACAACTCATAAAATAATGGTTCAGTATTTTTATTTATATAGTCTTTCCATACAATAAACCTATAGTTTTCAGTACGCATAGCATAACCCATTAAGTTATTTTCAAATAAATCTCTATTCCATTTATCTCCCATTTGTGCTTTAATTTTATCTTCTACCTCTTCAATTAATGGCCCAAAATAGGTTTCTCGCATACCTTGTGATAGAGGGTTTGCTGCCCACTCACGTAATGCAGGCGTTGGAAATTGACTAAACGCGGCTTGTTTCCATGCTTTTTTAGGGTTATTTAAAAGTGGTGCAAAACTATAACCTTCTAAATGTTCTGGTTTTTCTAAACCAGCTAACTCACATAAGGTTGGATACATATCAACCAACTCAACCAAAGCGTTAGATTTTACCCCGCGTGTATCTTTTGGCATATTTGGTGTCCAGATCATTAATGGAACACGTGTAGCAACTTCATAATTGGTAGCTTTACACCAAATACCCATATCGCCTAAATGAAAACCATGATCACTCCAAATAATTATAATGGTATTATCTCTAACTCCTGCTTCATCAAGTGCATCAATCATTTTACCAATTTGGGCATCAATGTAGCTTACACAAGCTAAGTATGCATGTTTTAAAATTCTAGCTTGATCATCTTTAATAGGCCCTTTTTTAGGTATACCGTATCTAGCGCGAAGCTCAAAAGACGGATGTAAACCCATGGTTGCTCCGTTTTCAGGAGCTTCTGTTAATGTGGCTAACTCAATATCTTCTGGGTTGTATAAATCCCAATATTTTTTTGGTGCTAACCAGTTTAAATGCGGTTTTTTCATACCCATGCCTAAAAAAAACGGTTTATTTGGATTTTTTTGAAGCATATCTTTCATTGTAGCAATAGCTAATTCAGCATTATAACCATCTTCATAAAAGGTATCTTCCACATCGGCTTTTTCATAAGCAGGCCCTTTACCTAAGCCATTTCTTGGTGCATTTGGCCCATACTTAGCAATAACTTCTGCCGTTGCTTTTTTTGAAAATTCTTGGTTTTCTGGCAATGCGTAACCGCCTGGTGTATTACTTGGTTTTATTGTCATTTTATCATAAGCCGGTTCTCTACTCCATGATTTTTCTTGGTCTGCCCAAGCTGGTTTATGATATATTTTTCCTGTATGAACAGTTTCATAACCATTATTTTTGAAGTGCTGAGACAAGGTTACAATATCTGGATTAGCTTCTCTAAAATATGTGAAGTTTTCAATAACATTGATAGTTTCGGGTCTTGCCCCCGTCATTAAACTAGCGCGTGAAGGACTACAAATAGGTTCTTGGCAGTAGGCATTATTAAATAATAACCCTTGAGATGCAAACTTATCAAAATTTGGAGTTATTGCTATTTCAGATCCGTAAGCACCAATTTCTGGCCTTAAATCATCAATAGCTAAAAAAAGAATATTTGGTTTTTTAGCTGGTGTTTCTCTAGGCTCTTCTTTAGATTTACACGCAACTATAATAGCAAACAAAAGCACTATTTTAAGGAATTTCATAATCAAGGAAATTTATTAAATAACATCCTTCAAATTACGAAAAAATAAACCCTTAAAACAGTGCTTTAGTTACCTTAAGCTTATATTATTTTAACTTGTTTTGTTACAATTTTGGTTTCAATTAAAAGTTATACCTTAACAAACTACTACTTTATTTGCAGTGTTATTTCTTGTGTTTCAAAACCTTCGGACTTAGCTTTTACTTTAACTGTGCCAGGATTTAGGTTAGATTGTAAAATCATTAAAGCTCTACCTTTTGCACTTGTTAAACTATTAGATTTAAAATCTTGAATATTATTTCTTGCACCATTATCTACACCTAAAACTCTGGCATCACCGTCAACTTCAAACTCAAATTTTGCATTTTCAGTTTTAACTGGCAAACCATTTGCATCAACCAATTGTACCACAAAATGAGATACATCATACCCATTTGCCTCTAAGATTGTTTTATCGGCTGTTAGCGTAAAGCCAACTGGTTTTGATGTTGTTTGTATTTGAGCTGTAACTTTTTGCGAACCAAAACCTGCTTTAGCTGTAAGCGTACCTGCTTCAAATGGAATTGTCCAACGGAATAGCCTATCAGGACTTTCAGACATGCTTCTACTACCCAATGAACGACCATTTAAAAACAGCTCTACAATAGAGTAGTTTGAACACACCTCTACAACTACCTGTTCACCTTCTTCATAGTTCCAATGCATGTTAGAGTCTCTCCATTTGTAGGCGTTACTATTTTCTGGTAATTGCTGGCCAGAAATTCCGGTTTGCTTGAAACCAGATTTAGCAACGGGTAAAGTACCAATAGAAATATGAGGCTCATCTACCCAAATGCTTTTAAAATAATTCCAACCTTGATATTTAAAACCAGCTAAGTCTAATAAATCTCCCCAACCACTTTTTTCAGGCCAATCTCCATCACGCTCACCCATATAATCAATACCTGTCCACATAAAAATACTGAACACGCCAGGGTTTTCTAGTACTTGCTTCCAATCATCCCAAGTTCCTGGGTTTTCGTTAATGGTTATATGTCTATCTGGCCAATGTTTATTAGCCCAAGCAATATCTAAATTTCGGTAACTAAACCCTGAAATATCAACAGCATTGGCATACCCACTAACCATACTTGTTTGCGGCACTACCATATTGGTTGTTAATACTCTGGTAGGGTCTAAAGCCCTTGTCCATTTTGCTAATTTATGTGCTGTTTCAGTTAAAATATGTTCTCCTTTTTTAGCAGCATCATAATTAGCTTTAATTTCTTCAGGTGATAAAATAGGCGCACTACCCCAATAACCACCAGCTGCTTGTGGATTATTAGGATCTTTCCAGAAACCAGTATCATATCTGTAATGTAAATATGTCCATTCAATTTCATTACCAATACTCCATTGAAATACTGATGGGTGATTTCTATCGCGCAACATAGTACGTGTTAAATCACTTTTTGCCCATTTTTGAAAATGTTCAACATAACCGCGGGTAATATAATCTGTATTTCTATCATGGTAATTTTTACGTTTATCTTTGGCATAATCCCATTCATCAAAAAATTCATTTTGAACTAGAATTCCCATTTCATCACATAACTCTAAAAATTCTTCTGAATATGGGTTATGAGCTGTTCTAATAGCGTTTACACCACAGGCTTGTAATGCTTGTAAACGACGTTTCCAAACACCTTTAGGAACAGCAGCCCCAACCAAACCAGCAGCATGGTGCAAACAAACACCTTTAACTAATGTTGGTTCTTCATTTAAATAAAAGCCCGATTTAGCATCAAAACGTAAACTTCTAATACCAAAAGGCGTTGTGTAAGTATCTAACACTTCTCCTTTATGCACAATGCTAGTTACTGCTTTGTACATGTTGGGGTTTTTAGTATCCCATAATTTGGGGTTTAACACCGAAAAATCTTGCGTAAACACTTGTTTATTGTTGCCTTTTAACGTTAGCTTATCTTCTTTTAATGCAACCTCGTTTCCTGTATTATCAATGATTTTAGTAACTAAAGTGAATTTGCTTTTTTTAGACCACTGATTATTAACAGTTGTTTCTAAATTAATGGTTGCTTTTTCTTTAGTAGCAACGGGTGTTTTTATAAATGTACCCCAAACAGGAATATGTAATTTATTTACAGTAATTAATTTTACATTTCTGTAAATACCTCCGCCAGTATACCAACGCGAGTCTGCATACCTTGAATGATCTACATGAACTGTTAAAATGTTTTCTGATGTTTTATTTAAATGCGGTGTTAAATCAAAATAAACAGGTGAGTATCCGTATGGGTTTTCGCCTAATTTTTTTCCATTCAGCCAAAAAGTAGCATTGTTATATACACCATCAAACAACACATAAACATTTTTATTATCAGTATTTCCTTGTAGTTTAAAATGCTTTTGATATAACCCAACACCACCTGGTAAATACCCTGTACAGCCTTCAAATTCTTTACTAAAAGATTGCTCTACACCAAAATCATGCGGTAATCTTATATCGCGCCAATTAGTATCGGCTATTGGAATTGTTGTAGGAAGTGTTGTATCATCTTGTAAATGAAACTTCCAATTAAAATTAAAATCTGTTTCTCTATTACTAGTGTTTATTGTTTCTTGTGCCCAAGTAAAAAAACAAAAAGTAAGTAATAAAAGTGAGGTTAAATTACGCTTGTTCATTTTAAAGTTTAGTTTAAGAGTATGCAATTTAATTAAGATTTAGTATTTTTTACTCTTACTCATATTAAAAAAAGCGCTGTCTAGTTTATGTATAGTCTTTATAAATAGTTTTTATTAGAAAAAGCTATGTTAATTTATCATTTGTTTCCTAAAAAAAACGTTTTGTTAGCCAAATTAAATGTTTTGTTTATTACTTCACCGTTTATCCAGGTAACTTTAACGTGTATTAATTTATTGCATGATGAAAGGCCAAAATGCACTAAATTATTGTGCCCTTGTGAGTATTGGGCATTTGTAGTGCCTATTCTGTATGTTTGATTTACTCCACAAGAAGACATAGTTACTTTAGCGCCTAACGGAGACACATTGTTTTTAGGAGATTTACCAACTTTAATATTAATAAATTTATTATTTGATGTTTTTGATGATAGATTTTTAAACAAGTGCCATTTACCACGTTCATTACCCATTACCACATCTACACTACCATCTTCATCAAAATCTACAACCTCAACAGCCATACCTAAAGCACCTAAATCATTTGTAATTACACCATGCTTTTGTTGTAAATAAAACCCTTTATTATTTGTATTTACGTATAACAAGGCTTCGTTTTTATAAACTAACTCGCCTCTTTTTATTACTAAAATATCTTTTAAGCCATCATTATTAAAATCTGCCACAGCACTAGCCACAGCGTGTTCTTTTTTTATGGTATTCAATTTATGTGATGCATCTTTAAATGCACCTTTTTTATTTTCTAATAGAATGTTTTTAAACCCTTCATTATGCTTGTGCTTTTTATAATTAGATACATTGTGAACAACGCCTGTTGAAGGGGCCCACAAATAACCAGCAATACGCCATTTTTTATTGCCAACGTAACCAATATACCAGCCCTTTTTTTCTTTGTAATTTGTATTATCTGGAAAACCTAAAGCGTTACTATTTACTAATTTTATGTTTTTACCAGAATGTGTTTCGCCTTCAAAATCATAACTATAACCAGTTTCACCTAAAAAATAAGTATCATTATTTGGCCATTGAGACTGCATATTTTCTAGCTTTAAAACATCACCCGTTTCAAAATCATCAAACTCAAATTGCCCTCTGGTTGTAAAAAAGCCTACTGTTTTTTCTGCTTCATTATAAAAGGTTTCCCCTTTTTCAAATTCATTTTTGCCTCTGGTTATAAACAAATCAAAATCTCCATCATTATCAAAATCTATTTCGCTTATACTTGTAGTTTCCTCAATATCAAAAGGAAAAATATTTTTAGTAACTTCGGTATACGTTAAATTGCCATTACCTTTAAAAGCGGTGGTTTTACCACTTCCGTATAAAATAATATCTAAAACATTATCATTATTAAAATCTGTTACTAGAGTTTTTTGTCCGTTACCTTTTATTGCTGGAAGAGTATCATGTAATATAAGCTCCCCATTAGTATTATTTTTATAGATATAATTTTCTGAAGCGCCTTTTTTTGAGGCATCGGGAAACGCAAAGTTTAACAAATCTAAATATCCATCATTATTACCATCAATAAATTTTACGGTACGCCCACGCATTAAGGCTAAGGGTTCTTTAAAATCTGGTAGAGGAACAAACTCACGCCCAACTACGCGGTACATTTTTGAGTTTCTGGCATTGCTACCCGAACCACCTCCGCGAGACATGATAACCTCTATGTGCCCATCTTTATCAAAATCGGCAATAGAAACACCGTGTAAATCGCCCATAATAATATCATAAGGTTTAGCAAATTTTCCGTTATTATTCCATTGTACTTGAATACCAAAACCATGGTCATTTATTAATAAATCTTGATAGCCATCTTGATCTAAATCTGCAACTACCGGCGCATCCCATTTACGTAAGTTTTTTTCTTGACGCGGAAAGTTTACATCTTCTGAAAAAACTATTAAATTATTGTTATTTGAATTATTTTGAGCTGTTATTTTAGTAGTAATAATGATTAAAAGTAATGCAACTAATAGTAAATGACACACTGTATTTTTACTTTGTTTCATGGTTTGTTTTTGATTTCTGAAATTTTACAAATAATGCGAATTTCAAAATAACTCTTTTTTAAATAACATCTTGTTTTAAAAATTACCTTATGCTTGCGCTATTTTACCAACTTAATATGTTGTTTAAATAAAAAAACTGAGAACTTTCGTTCTCAGTTTCCTATCTAAACTAAACTAAACAATATGATTTATGAATTAATTACATGAACCACAGTTTATATTTTAATACCCATCATTTTGAATAAGGGCAGGTGCTTTATCTATTTCTAATTGTGGTATTGGTAAATAGTAGTGCTTGTTAAACCAAGGCCTGTTTATTACCGTATACTCTTCATGCACCAAGTTACCACCAGCATCTTTAGTCCATTTTAAACCTTTAATATCAAAACCTAAGTTACCAGGGTTCATCCAGCGTCTTTCATCAAAAAAGTTGTGTCTTTCAAAACATAACTCTATACGTCTTTCTCTTTTTATAGCTTCTTTTAAAGCATCGCCACTAGATGTTATTTCTGGCTGAAGCGCTCTGGTTGATACTCTGTTTAAATATGTTCTAGCAATAGCATCATTACCTAGTTCTGCATTTGCTTCAGCATAGTTTAAGTATATTTCTGCCAACCTGTACAGTATGTATGGGCGCGACGGTGACAAATCTGTTAATCCTACGCTTTCATCTTGAAATTTACGAATATTATATCCTGTTTTTGATGAATGTAACACGTTACCTAAACCTCTAGGAGAGTCTAAACCATCATTAACTTCATTCACATCTAAAGCATAATCAACAGCTCTACCCCTAAATATTGCTCCTTGGTAATTTAAGTTTGCATAATAACGCATTTCTCTGTTATCATTTGGGTTTGCAGGATCATAAGTAGCATCGTTTGTGGTAGTTCCATCGGCCATATTAAACTCTAAAGCAAAGTTATGTGTTGGCGATGATAATGCCCAACCACCATAACCACTAGGAGCTTGTGTTTGGTTTGGTAAAGAATTTACATCTAAACCAAAATCATAAAACTCACCAAATGGCCTTGCAAAAAGAATATCTTGATTAGCTTCTAAAAATAGTTTTCTGTAATCTTCTGCACTATTTACGGCAATTAAATCTCTATCACCTACCATATCAATGACTTCTTTAGCAGCATTAGCTGCATCTTGCCATTTTGTTGCCTTAGTATAATCATACATTGGACCACTTGGTTCTGTACTTGGGTCATGTAATTTACTAGCCGCATACAGTAGCGTACGAGATTTTACTGCTAATGCTGCTAATGCTGTTGCTCTACCAAATTCTGCAGCATCTCTAGTTGCTGGTAAAACTGTTGCTACTTCATTTAACTCTGCAACAATAAAATCTACACACTCTTCATAGGTATTTCTTGGTATGTTAAATTCATCATTTAAACCAAGAGCTTTATCTAGCAATGGTACCCCACCATGTAATGCAATTAATTTTGAATAGATATTAGCACGAAGAAACTTCATTTCTGCTTTTAAACTGTTTACTTTATCTGGGTTTTCTTGCATAGCGCCGCTATTATCTATTCTATCTAGAAACTCATTAATTTCTCTAATAAATTGGTAATAGTCTCTCCATTTATTTCCAAAATCACCCATGTTTAAAGAGTTCCAACCGTTACCTCTTAAACGTAACCTATCTAAATCTCTAAAATTAAATTTAGCTTCAAATGAACCTGCTTCTAAATTATATCTTCTAGACCACCAAATGGTTTTGTTTAAGCCCCAACTTTCTGTGCTATTGTATGCAGAATATACAAGTCTTTCAACCTGATCTGGGTCATTATACACTAAATCTTCACCAAAGGCATCTAGTGCTGTTGTATCTAAAACATCATCACAACTTGTAAATGTTACACAAGCAGTAATAATACAAACTATAATTAGCTTTATATTTTTCATACTATTTTTTTTAAAAATTGAAATTAACCCCAAACGTATACATCTTTAATGATGGATAAGTAGCGTCTCTAAAATTGTTATAACCTGTAGCTTCTGGGTCTAAGCCTAGATCTGCAATATCAGAGAACATTGTTAACAAGTTAAACCCTCTGGCAAATAACTTAATACTGGCAAATTTTGCTACCTCTTTAGGTATTGTGTAACCAACTTCTACTTCTTTTAATCTTAAAAAAGATGCATCATGCAGCCATAAATCTGCGCCTTGAAAATTATCAGCATTACCGCTTTGGCTTCCGCTGTAAGTATCATTTAAACCGAAGGCTCTTGGGTATCTTGAGTTTCTGTTGTTAGGCGTCCATCTTTGGTCAAAAACGTAAGTTGGTTTTGCTCCATTTTGATCAAAAAATACTAAGGCTTCAGCTTTAGCTTGCCCTTGTAATAACATGTTAAAATTCCAGTTTTTATAGTTAAAACCACCTGAAATACCATATTGAATTTCTGGAATATTAGATGTTGAACGTCTTACTCTATCTTTATCATCAATAACATCATCACCATTGGTATCAACATAAATAGGCTCTCCTTCAACGGTTCCAGCTAACTTAACTGGTGTAGCATCAACTTGTGCCTGATCTCTAAAAATACCATTAGTTGGGTACACAACATATGAACCTATTGGGCTACCTTCTAGCCTTAAAGCATCTGGTACATTATCTGGTTGCGGAAATGTTTTAATTTCGTTTTTAGCTTGTGTGAAATTAAAGCCTAAGTTGTAGCTAAAGTTGTCATTAACTTGGTCTGCCCAACCTAATGTAACTTCTAAACCGTGGCTATCTACACGCCCAAGGTTTTCATCAGGAAATCTAATACCTGTAAAATCTGCTACATTTCCAGACCTTGGTATTAAAATATCTTCGCGTCTTTGCTTAAAGTAATTAACATCACCTGTTAATCTATTATCTAACAATGCAAAGCTTAATGCAAAGTTGCTCATGTATGCAGTTTCCCAAGTTACATTTGGGTTTGGCACATTATCACTTCTAAAGCCATTAAATGTTACACCTGTTTCACCAAACACATAATAGTTTGGTCTGGCTGAATCTGGGTTTGTGTTACCGTATGAGTAACGTGTTAAGAATTGAAATGGTTGAATTCTATCATTACCCATTACAGAGTAGCTTGCTCTTAGGTTTAAAGCATCAATCCATGACACATCTTTTAAAAAGTCTTTATTTAATGCCCATGACCCACCAATACTGTAAAATGTATCAAACCTTTTTCCTGGACCAAAATTACTAGAACCATCGCGCCTAACGGTTAGTTCTAAATAATATTTAGAATCGAAATTATAAGCAAAAGATCCTAAATAACTTAATAAAGCACTTTCTGAAGCAGAACCATTTGCTATTATACCTTCAGAGCTTCCTGCGAATAGATACGGATGATCTGGTGTTGGGAAATCTTGTTTTTGAGCCCAAAAGTTACTAGTTTCTGATGTTTGCTGTTCAAAACCAACAAATGTATTAATAGAGTGTTTACCAAAAGTATTGTTATACCTTAAGGTTGCATTAATTAATGTTTCATCAAATTTCCAGAAATCTTCTCTTAAAATACGTTGCTGCCCACGTTGTGAAAACCCTGTTTCAGGGTTATAATCTCCGGTAACATCATCAAATCTGTAAATTGTCCATGGTGTATACCAAGATTTTGTGTTATTGTTCATGCGGCGTAAACCAACGTAAGCATTGGCACTTAATCCTTCAGTAATATTATCTAACTTCCAATCTAAAGCTATTCTTCCTCTTAAATCATTAGTATCTCTATCTAAAAAACCAGATTGACTGCTAGACATTACTCTTGGGTTTGCACCGTTTTCTCCACCCCAACCGTATAAGCCATTAGAATACTGGCCTACTTCAGTAGGAAGATTAGTGTAAATGTGTTTGTAAATAAAAGCCGCATCTACACCTGGTTGCTCATCAACCGCAAATCTTCCTGAAAGGTCAACACTAACTTTTATATCATCGGTTAATTTTATATCAAGATTAGACCTTACTTGTGTTTGTTTGAAATTTAAATCGCCCGATGCAAAAATACCCTGTCTATCAATAAAATCACCACTAACAAAATAGCTAGTTTTTTCACTTCCTCCTGAAATTGACACAGAACTACGCGTTTCTGGTGATGAATTTGCAAACGTTAAATCTGCCCAATCTGTACTAACACCTTCGCCTGATGCAAAATTGTTAATTTGTTCTTGGGTAAAAGGCAAAGTAGCACCGTTTCTTTCAGCAATTTCATTTTCATAAATAGCATACTGTTCAGAATTCATCAAATCTGGCGTTACAGAAAAAGATGACAAACTATATGATGTTGATAAACTAATTTTTGGTTTTCCTGATTTACCTCTTTTTGTAGTTACAATAATAACACCGTTAGCAGCTCTATTACCATAAATAGCGGCAGCTCCATCTTTTAAAACACTTACAGAGGCAATATCTTGAGGTGCTAATTGATTGAATGTACCAAAACCAGATTGCACACCATCAATTAATATAAGAGGTTGATTGTTATTTAATGTTGAAACCCCTCTAATTAATAATGAAAAATCATTAGACCCTGGGTAACCACCTCTATCTGAAACTACTAAACCTGATACTCTACCTGATAATGACTTTGCTACATCTCTGTTTGATGTATTTTCAATATCTTTAGATTTTACTGTACTAACAGAACCTGTTAGCTCTCCACGTTTGCGCGTAGTATAGCCTACAACAACAATTTCATCTAAACCAGCTACGTCTTCTTCTAAAGTTACGTTTAATGTTGATGTATTACCAACAGCAACCTCTTTAGTTTTAAAACCTAAGAATGAAAATACTAAAGTTGCATTTGCGTTTACAGATATTGAATAATTTCCATCAAAATCTGTTTGTGTTCCTTGTGTTGTTCCTTTAACAACAATATTTACACCAGGAAGCGGACCTGTTGCGTCAGATACTGTTCCGCTAACTGTAAGTTGTTGAAGTTCTGCTTTTGCCTTTAAAGGCGTTTCGTTTTTAAATGTATTTGCATTTAATTGAAGTATTGCTGTAGCTAATACAAATACTGTAAGTTTGCGTTTAAAATCAAACTTAAAAAAACAAGACATTTGATATCTTAAATAAGACATATGATGCCTTGCACGAGCTTGAATATTCATATTTTTGAATTGAATTTGTGGTTAAATTTTTTAATTTAATCATTTAACATAGCCAGAGAATGTTGGAGCATTTTCTGGTTTTTTATTTAAATGCTTTTTGTCTGAAAAGAAAAGTTGAGAAGTGTTTATGCCATTGCGTTAATAATTTAGTTAGTTTTACTTAGTTTGTTAGTGTTAGGAAATGGTAATACCAAAAAGATAGTATAACCGTATTACAAAGTAAGAGATTAAAAAATGCTAATAATTAAAAAAAATTACCCTTAACTAGTATTATTTTATCAATTAAACACTAGTTAAGGGTAATTTTTTTGTACTATGTAAAGTACTACCAAATAACTGGTAAAAACACTGTCATTTCAGCTTGCCCACGGTTACTCCAAGCAAAGTATGGTACTAATTGTGTTTTATACGAAGTTAGAACTGGTTTGGTAATAACTTGGTACATTTCGTCATTTTTATCTTCCCTTAATTGTAACTCTGTATTAATTACAGTAACGCCACCTAAAAAATCTGGTTTGTGTTCTGCCACTAAATTGGCATCTCCTTTAATATAAACATCTAAAATAGATACATTTTTTGGTAAATCTGGCGTTTCAATACAATATACAATAGGCCCTCTTTTAACAGCAACTTGATTTCTTGTTTCTTCAATTCTGTTATGACCTTCAATTAATTTAACTTCCATTGGCATGTCTAGCACTATGGTATCGCCTGCTTTCCATTGTCTATTAATAACTGCAAAAGTTCCAGGTATAATTTGAACACCTGTATCTTCTCCATTTACTTTTAATGTACTGCCTGTTGCCCATTTAGGAATTCTTACTTTAATATCAAAAGCATCAGTTTTACATTCTTCAACAGTAATCTTTACAATACCTTTCCAAGGATAATCAGTATCCTGTGTTAGCTTTATTGTTGAACCGTCTAATAAATTAGTATCGAGCGTATTTCCGCCAAACAACACTACAGCTACGCCATTTTCTGATAAGGTATATGCCCAACCTGAACTTTTACAAATGGTTCTTACTAAATTTGGTGGGCAACAAAAACATTCTAAGTAAGGTTGTCTTACGGGGCTTTCTGTTACATCTGCATGTGCCTCATAATCTCTAGAGCCATTTACCATTCTTAATGGGTTAGAATAGAAATAATCTTTTCCTTCAATACTTATTCCTGATAAACCACTATTAAACAAAACCAGTTCAATAATATCGGCATAACGAGATTCTTCTTTTAAGGCCATCATTCTATTGCTAAACATGGCATTACAAAGGTTGGCACATGTTTCATTATAAGCCGTCATATTAGGCATCATGTAAGCATCAATAAATCCTTCTTCTATCATATCTAAACTAGTAGATGCGCCATAATGTGCTTGCCCTACAGCTCCGGTAACATACATTTTTTTACCTGTTACATTTTCCCAAAGTCTATCTAAAGCATCAATTAAAGCCTGTTCTCCTGTTTCAGCATATACATCGGCAGCTCCGGCATAATAATATAATGCCAACACCGCATGCCCTACAGCTTCATTTGCTTCTCTTAAAGGTGTACGCTCTTGTACCATATCACCAATAGGGTATCCTTCAGTTGTTGAATGATGTTCAATTTTAAAAGTACCACGTCGGTTTATAAATTTTTCTGCTAATTTTAAATACTTTTTATCACCAACGGTTCTGTATAATTCTACTAACCCCATAATCTGCGTTTGATTAAACCCAAAACGTTGATAATGCTTTGTATCTGGCATAAAGTAAACACACAACAAATCTGCTTGCTTAATGGCGATATCTAAAAAGTTACGTTGACCTGTTAAACGATAGTGTACGCTGGCTGCTATAAACAAATGGCCATAGTTGTACATTTCATGATACTTTCTGTTTGAAAAACGTTCAGCTCCTTCAGTAATTTGTATATGTGTATGAATGTATCCATCATCTTCTTGCGCTTTTCCAATCCATTCAATGTACTCATCTAATTTCTTTAATAACGCTTCATCTTTAGTTAAAGCATAAATATACATGCAGGCTTCCATGTACTTATAAAAATCTCCATCGTGCCAGTAAAATCCTTTATGTTCTCCTTCTTTTTCGCCTGCTGCAATTTTAAAATTGTTTAAACCATGCCCAATATCACCGCATAAAACGTCTCCCATGTATGGTAGCATAATTTGTGTAGCAACATTTTCTTTATCTGCCCAAAATCCGTTTTTCCATTTACAATCTCCAAAATCAATACTTTTAAGTTTAACGAAAGGGCTGTTTTTGGTATTTGTTATAGCCTTTGTATGTTTTTGATTATCCATTTTTATTTGGCTTTATTTTTTTAGTTATTATATTTTTTAGCTACGTGTTTTAATGGAATTAATCATATTTTTCCATATATTTTTTTACTAGTTCTGGGTTTCTAAACCAATCCATTCTGTCTGTATCGTATTTTTCAAACTCTTGTTTTAAAGTCCATAAAGGGCGCTCTAAGGTTAGCTCCCACTCCCATAATTTTTTAAACATACGTTTTAATCGCTCTGGCTCTTTATTAGCAAGGTTATTTTGTTCTGTTAAGTCTTTTGTTAAATCATATAATTCGGCTGGTCTATCTGCAAAGCGAATTAACTTCCAATCGTTATGCCTGTAAACGGCACGAACATCTTTTTTCCAGAATAAATCTTCATGAGGTCTGGCATTATTTTCACCTTTAACAAATGGTATTAAATTAACGCCATCAATATCTTTTAAATCTTTAGTATCTCCTCCAGCTGCAGCGTAAAATGTTGGTAATAAATCAAACGTACTTACAGGGTAATTGTATACTGTACCAGCTTTAAATTTCTTTGGCCATTTTATTAAATATGGGACTCTAAAGCCACCTTCTAAATGGTTAGATTTGGTACCACTTAAAGGTAAATTAATAGACGCATTTTTATCTGTTGGTCCTCCATTATCGTTAGAAAATACAACAATAGTATTTTCATCTAGTCCTAGTTCTTTTAGTTTATCCATAACCTTACCACAGGCTCTATCAAGTGCTAAGGTCATTGCAGCGACCTCTTTTCGTTTACCTTTTAAATGCGGAAATTTATCAAGATCTTCTTGAGTGGCTTCCATTGGAGTGTGTACCGCATTAAACGCTAAGTAAATAAAGAACGGCTTGTTTTTATGCCTTTCTATAAACGATATAGCCTCATTTGCAAAAGCATCTGTGGCATATGTTTTTGGCTCTTCATAATTGCCAAAATTGCGTTCCATTTTATTATCGTGATGTACGTTTTTAAAATTTTTAATAGGGAAATAGCTTCTTCCTCCACCTCTAAAACCATAAAACTCATCAAAACCTCTATTTAAAGGATGAAAACGATCTGCATTACCTAAATGCCATTTACCGTACATAGCATTAGTATAGCCTAACTTTTTAAGATAATCTGCCATAGTAATTTCATCTACAGGTAACCCCATATCATCCCCTAAATATTTAGAGTTTTCACTCATATACCCAGGAACATTAATTTCCTGATAACCAAAACGCTGTTGGTATTTCCCTGTCATTAACCCCGCTCTTGAAGGACCACAAGTAGCATCAGTTACATAACCTTGTGTAAAGCGCACACCTTGATTTGAGAGTTTATCAAGGTTAGGTGTTTTCATGATTTTACTTCCATGAAATCCGAAATCTCCATAACCGGCATCATCAGAAAACAAAAAAATAATATTTGGCTTTTCTTGGGCTTTAACAGGTGATTTACATGATACCATTAAGGTTAAAACCAAAAGAAACTTGAGTGCTTTCATAGATAAAAAATTAGCTTAAAACAGTTTAAAAATATATTTCTATTAAAATATAAAATTAATAGCTTTTAATTTGAAAAAGCTAGTGTTAACTATCCTAAACTAAAACTTTTTTATCTTTATTTAATACGATTTACATCTACAAAGTGTGGTCCGGAAGATAATCGTTCTACTTTTACATATGCATGTAAATTGCCTACAGCCTCCGGAAATTCTACATTTTTAAATACAATTTGTTTCTGCCCCTTTTTAATTGGTAGTTTTAAATGAAGCGTATTGTATTTTAAATGAGCAAAGCCATCTTTGTGTATTTCAGGCAAATCTAAAGATACATTATAAATCCCTTTTAAAGTTTTAACCCTCCAATATCCTAGTTGATTGTCTTCTACAACTCTAGGACCACCGTAATCAAAACGAGAGATAACACGAGGGCCACCCCAATCAAATCTTGATAAATTAACATTTGGCTGTTCTTTTGTTCCTAAGAATATTCGCTGAATGCCTTTAGCATCTCTTTCTTCTGTTACTTCATCAAACCAATTTTCATAGCGTTCTAACATGGCGTCCACAATTTCAGGATGCTTTTTAGCAATATTTATTCTTTCGCTAGGGTCATTTTCAACATCGTATAACTCTAAATTATTTAAAACATTTTTTAAAACAAAATCTGTTGGTTGATGTACAATTCCATGAGGAAAATCATGCGGACTAACCAATTTGTATTTATCTGTTCTTACTGCAAAATGCATGTATTTAAATGGTGTTGGGCCATAATGCATTTGTACATAAAAGTCTCTATTAATTAAAGCTTCTGAATTTCCATTTAACCAAAGCGGTAATAAGGACTTACCATCTACTTTTAAATCTTTAGGTAATTTTGATTTTGTAGCTTCTATGATAGTTGGAAAAATATCAATAACAGCACCCATGTTAGATAACTTATTTGATGGTTTAATTTCATTGGGCCATCTTACATAAAAAGGCACTCTAATACCTGCATCATAAACACTGGTTTTGGTACCTCGTAAATTGGCTACCCAACGCCCTGGATACGAATCATTTTTAGTTCTTCTGTGTCTTGGACCATTATCTGATAAGAAAATGACAATGGTATTTTCTTCAATACCTAATTCTTTAAGTTTATCTAGTACTCTTCCAACATTATAATCTATACTAGCAAGCATTCCATAGGTAAGGGCATTATCTTCATGTAGCCCCATTTTCCTGTAAGGTTCAGCCAACCTATCTGGCACTTGTAAAGGAAAATGCGGTAGATTGGTTGCTAAATAAGCGAAAAACGGTGTCTCTTTGTTCTTTTCAATAAAGTTCAAAGTTGCTTCTGTAAAGATATCGTCGCAATATCCATTATATGTTTTGGGCGTACCGTTGTGCTCCAAAACAGGATTGAAATACGTGTTCCCTTTAGGGCCTGCAGCTTGCCCAATACCACCTCCTTTATGAACTAAGGTTTCTTGAAATCCTTGGTCTATTGGTCTCATAGGCATATTATCTCCTAAATGCCATTTTCCGAAAATCCCTGTTTTATATCCATTTTCTGCAAGTATTTCTGCAATAGTTACTTCTGATGTATTCATGAAATGATCTACCTGAGTTACAGCAGTTACTCCAGCTCTATAAGGATATCTTCCGGTTAACAAAGCCGCTCTTGAAGCGGAGCAGTTAGGATAGGAAAAGAAATGAGACATTTCTATACCTTGTTCACCTAGAGTTTCTATTTGCGGTGTTTTAATATAAGGATTACCATGAGCACCAATATCTCCATAGCCTTGATCATCCGTCATCATAATAATGATATTAGGCTTTTCTTGTGCAGATATACTCTGAAATTGAGTAACAAATAGCGCAACTAATACAATTAAATGAAGTTGTGTTTTCATGTTAAGAATTTTAATTTATTGCGATTACCAATTGGTAAAAGACCCATCTTTTCTTATTAAGCGCGGTGTTTCAACAGGTTTAAATCCTTCCTTCAATGCTAATTCTTCATTAAACTCTATGCCCAATCCGGGTTCGTCTGAAACTTTGTATCTATTCCCCTCTAACTTTGGTTGTTTTGTATAATAGTTAACATCATCTAAACCGGGGTTTTCAACAGGTGTATTCATTTCTTCTAACCACGTAAAATTTGGAGAGGCAGCAGCCAAATGTATTGTGGCTGCAGTACAAATTGGCCCAATTGGATTGTGAGGAAGTAAATCTATATAATGTGCTTCGGCCATATTTGTCACTTTTACAGCTTCTGTAATACCGCCTACGTTGCACACATCAATTCTAGCAAATTGGGTAATATTTTTTTCTATGTATGGTAAAAATTGCCATTTACTTGCAAATTCTTCTCCTATTGCAAAGGGTACATTTACCATTTTTCTTAGCTCTTGGTATACTTCTGGAGATTCATCTCTTATAGGTTCTTCAATAAAATCTAAAGTTCCTTCTGGCATTCTTTGTAAAAAGGAGACTGTTTCTGGAACTGATAATCTGTGATGATAATCTATACCAATGGTTGGTTTAAACCCAACTACTTTTCTTAATTCTGTAATCCAATCTGCTATAATGGCAATAGATTCTCTGGGTTCAAAAATAGAATTATATTTTCCTTCTTCGTATTCTGCTGGGGCTAACCTTAGCATTTGCCAACCTTCCTTTATTAAAACCTTAGCGCGTTCTATTAGTTCTTCTTTAGAGCTGAAGAGAAGCGATGCAAAACACTCAACATAATCGCGTTGTTTACCTCCTAGCAACTCATAAACTGGCACATTTAAAGCTTTTCCTTTAATATCATAAAGTGCAATATCTATGGCTGATATGGCAGCAGTTAAAACTCTACCACCTTCAAAATATTGACCTCTGTATAAATCTTGCCAAATGGCCCCAATTTGCATGGGATTTCTTCCAACTAGCAAAGGCCTAAAATGATCTATAGCCCCAATAACTGCGTACTCTCTTCCTGTAATGCCAGATGCTCCCCAACCATAAATTCCTGTATTAGTTTCAATTTTTACATTAAGTTGGCTTCTTCCTGCTATGTTTACTGGAAATACTTTTACGTCTGTTATTTTCATTTTTAATATTAATTAAAAGCATAACAATATTTGTCAAAAAACCTTTTTTGATTAATTGCAATACCGAAAACAGGTTATAGTCTATATTTTAGGCGTTATTTTTGAAGTTTAGCTTGTATTTCCTCAATACTTAATCCTTTAGTTTCAATTAAATATTTTGATAAGATTACCATACCCAAAAACACAGTTACAGCATAAAAAAGGAGTGTATTACTAATGCCGAAACTAGCCAATTGCGAAGGAAAAAACGCCTGAATTAGCCAACTTGTTGTACTTGTTATAAATGTAAAAAATGGTATTGCAATACCCCTTATAGCATTTGGAAAAATTTCAGAAAACAACACCCACATTACAGGCCCTATAGAAAAATGGAAGGCAGCAATAAAACTTAAAATACCTATTAAAATTAGTATTGCATTAATTTTAGCTGATTTTTGAATTAATAATCCTGAATACTGGCGTGCTTCATCTTCACCAATAGCATCAAAAAGGGCTTTTTTAAGTTCAATATCACTACTGTATTGTACACCAATCATACTTTGTAACCTTTCAGGGTTTTTAAATTCAGTCATTTCAACAACAGCGTCTTCTGTTAATGTGTAACTAGCTGTTTTAAATCCGTAATACGCTATACCTAAGCTTAAAACCACCCAGAGCATACCGCCTAAAATCATAGGTTTTCGCCCTAATTTATCAACACAAACTAATCCTAAAATGGTAAATAATAAGCCTGTTAAACCTGTCCAGATAGCTTGCATAAAAGCCGCATCTTTGCCTAAACCAATCTGCTCAAAAACAGTTGGCGCATAAAATAAAATAGCGTTTATACCAGATGTTTGTTGGGCTATAGCTAATGTAAAAGCTATTACAAAAACAACTCTATACTCTTTACTAAAAATACCTTTAAATTGTGCCCAAACAGATCTGTTATCGGTTTCTTCCAAGCTTTTATCCATTTCGGCAATATGCCCATCAACTTCAGAGGCAGGCATTAATTTTAGTAATGTTTGTTTAGCGTTACTAATTTTTCCTTTAAAGAATAACCACGACGGACTTTTTGGTACTACAAACAATAAAACAAACCATATGATTGCTGGTATAATTTCAGAACCTAACATCCAACGCCACGTATTTTCATTTAAACCTAAATCTGTAGCCCAATTATTACCTGTTGTAGACCATTGTAATATTAGATAGTTAATAAAATAAGCCCCAGACAAACCAATTACTATATTAATTTGGATCATGGTTACTAACTTACCTCTTAACTTTGGAGGTGCTATTTCACCAATATACATAGATGCTAATGATATTGAAGTAAAGGCTAAACCACCTAAAAACCTGAATGATAAAAGCGTCCAGTAATCTGGTGCCAGTGTTGAACCTATTGCAGATACTACATATAAAGCAGCTACAATTTGCAGGGTAGTTTTTCTTCCTAATTTATCACATGAATAGCCCGCAAAAAGCAATGCTAAAATTACACCTAAAGCAGGTGCACCAACCACCATACCTAGTTCAAATTCGTTTAGGCTAAATTCTTGCGAAATAAAATCTACTGTTCCAGATATTAATGCCGCATCTAAGCCAAAAACGAAGCCTCCCATGGCAACAATAGTTGAATATATATAAGCTTTTCTTTTATACGAACCCATAATAATTAATTTAATAGTTTAGTTTAAGTTGATGTGTGTTTAGTTTTTTAGTTTTGAAGTAATATCTTTAAAAGTATTCATTACAAGTCCAACATCTACAGAATATGAAATGTATTGAACCCCAATATCTTTCCACATTTTAGCCTTCTCTGGAGATTCTGTAAATGTACCAACAGCTTTTCCATGCTTTTTCGCAATTTCAACAGCATCTTTCATAGCATTTACTACTTTTGGGTTGTTTACATCTCCGGGTACGCCGCATGATTGCGATAAATCATAAGGTCCTAAGAAAATAACATCAATACCATCTACTTTTACAATTTCGGGTAAATTTTCAATTCCTTCCATTCCTTCAATATGTATTATTGAAATTACAGAATCATTTGCCTTTCCAAAATGATCTTGCGGACCAATATTAGTGTATTCGGCTGCTCTTACATATCTGCACATACCGCGTTCTCCTTTTGGAAAAAACTTAATAGCTTTAACCACTTTATTAGCATCTGCTTTTGTGCATACTTGTGGTACTTGAATACACCTTACACCAATATCTAAAACCCTTAAAATTAGTGTTTCAGAATTTTCGGTAACTCTTACAACTGGTGTAATACCTTTAGCCTCGGCAGCTCTTACCATATTTTGGGCAGATTCTACACTAAAAGGGCCGTGTTCCATATCAATAATAACAAAATCAAAGCCACTGTGTGCAGCTATTTCTACTATTGCCGGATCTTGTAATTTACAAAAAGGGCCAAATACTGTTTGACCCTCTTTTAACTTATTTTGTAATAAATTTTGTTTCATGTTTTAGATTGCTGATGTTACTCTTTTTTTAACTAAATAATCTTCTAAAGCTAAATGTGAACAATCATGACCAATTCCACTATTTTTATAACCACCATGTGGTAAATAAATAGCATACTTTACACCGTTAATATGAATTTCACCAAACTCTAATTCTTCGGTAAATCTTTCAATACGCTTGTGGCTATTGGTAAAAATATATGATGCTAACCCAAATTCTGTATCATTGGCTAATTTTAACACTTCATCATCGGTTTCAAAAGGCATAATACCCGCAACAGGACCAAATGTTTCTTGGTTAAACAATTTCATTTCTGTTGTTATACCTGATACTACAGTTGGCTCAATCCAGTTACCACCTTCAGGAAATCCTTCAGGTATTTTTCCTCCGTATTCTAAAGTTGCTCCTTTGCTAACAGCGTCTTCAACCAAATTAAACATGCGGTCTCTATCTTTTCTGCTAACAACTGGCCCCATAAATACATCAGGATTTTCTTTGATACCAAATCCTAATTTAATTTGCGAAGCTTCTTTCACATAAGCTTTCACAAATTTATCATAGATATTTTTATGCACAAAAATTCTGTTGGCTGCTACGCAAACTTGACCAGAATTTCCATATCTTAAGGCTATAGCTAATTGTACTGCGCTATCAAAATCTGCATCATCAAAAACTATAAACGGTGCATTACCGCCCAATTCCATACCAAACTTTTTAATAGATGTTGTACTATCTGCAATAACCTTTAAACCCGTTTGTGTAGAGCCTATCATGGTTAATACAGCTGGTATATTACTGGTTGTTAAGGTAGTTGCTACTTCACTACTAGGGCCTGATAAAATATTAACAACTCCTGCAGGAAAGTTGATTTTGTGCATAATTTCACCAACCATGTAAGCTGATAATGGCGACAATGCCGATGGTTTAATAATTAACGAACATCCAGCAGCTAAAGCAGGCCCTAACTTATAACCTACGTTTAGTAATGGAAAATTCCATGCTAAGTACGCCACAGCTACACCTGCTGGTTTTGATATCATTTTGTGTGTATGCGTGTTTTCGTAATCTGGAATTTGTTCTTCACGCATATTTTTCATGGCTGCAGGATACCACTCTAAAGCTTCGGTAAGCCTATCAATATCTTCTTGTGAACCTGCGTAAGTTTTACCCATTTCATGCACCATAGCGGTTCTTAACTCATGCTCATTATCTAAAATA
This sequence comes from Seonamhaeicola algicola, assembly GCF_007997385.1. Lineage (GTDB taxonomy): Bacteria > Bacteroidota > Bacteroidia > Flavobacteriales > Flavobacteriaceae > Seonamhaeicola > Seonamhaeicola algicola. The sequence continues at coordinate 709,315 of NZ_VOSC01000025.1, read as the reverse complement.
GCTAATCGTAATTTTTCCATCCAAGTAGTACGTTCGGCTAATGATAACTTAGACCAATATTTAAAGCCTTTCTGGGCTGTTTCTAAAGCTTTTAAAGCATCTTCTTTACCTGCTTTAGCTACCTGCGCTATTACTTCGCCGGTTGCCGGACAAATAACATCATCTTTTTCACCACTAACGGCATCTATTAATTCTCCGCCTATGTATAATTTTTTGTACCCGAAATTTTGAGTTTTCATTGTTACTTTTTTATGCAATAATTTTTTTTGATTTTTTTTCTGAAAAACTTTCTAATACATCTTCATCTACATCAATACCTAAACCTGGTCTGTTTGGTACTTCTATATATCCGTCTTTCATTTCAATTGAAGGAAAGGTTAATTTTTCTCTTAACCCATTTTCAGTTTGGTCATACTCCATTAAAAAATCAGGTTGATACATTCTACCAGGAACAGATTCTATGTTTGAAATAAAATGAAGTGCTACGTGAATACCTATGGAAGTACCCCATGTATGTGGTATGATATCTACACCATTAGCACTTGCTAGGGCTGATATGCGTTTAGCTTCAGTTAAACCACCGCTTGCACAAATATCTGGCTGAATAATATCAACAGATTTATTTTGAATTAACTGCTGAAAACCAAATCTTAAATATTCACACTCGCCACCCGAAATTGGTATGGTTGTTTTTTGTCTTAATTCACTATACTGTTCATAAAACTCTGGAGATAAAGGCTCTTCAAACCAACCAATATCATATTTTTCTATTTTTCTAGCCAATTCTGTAGCTTCACGCAGTGTGTAGGCGTGATTAGAATCTACCATCAGCTTAATATCTGGCCCAATAACGCTTCGCATTTTAGCAACATTTTCAACATCGGCTTTAATACCTAAACCTACTTTCATTTTCATGGCTTTAAAACCTTGAGAAATATACAACCTAGCTTCTTCTTCGAAGTCTTTTGAAGGGTTATTATGATCAGTAAAATAAAGACCTGTTGCGTACGGTTGCACTCTATTTCTGTGTGCACCACCTAATAATGTTGATACCGGCAAACCTAAAATTTTACCTTTTAAATCCCATATTGCAATATCAATTGCACTCATTGAGGCTACTAAAATACCGCGTCTTGCAAAGTCTAGTGTTTTACGGTACATTTTATTCCAGATAACTTCATTTTCAAGCGGATTTTCACCAACAACAAAGGGCTCTAAAAGCTTTATACCAGCCTCTAAAACTGGTGCGGGCCCATAACCTTCACCCCATCCATAAGTACCATTGGTAGCAGTTACTTTTACAACACAGATACAACGCTCTGAATACTCCCACTGAGAAAAGAAAAAACTTTTAGATAGTTTGTCCTTTAATATAAAAGTTTCAATTTTTTCTATCACCATCTTAATAATTATTTACGTTTTAGGCTTATAACACGTGTTTAGCCCTTTATTTTAGTTGTTACTAAATTAATATTTTATACCTACTCTAACGGTTTAATAATTTACCCTACAAGTAATCAATATTACCTCTTTTAAGAGCAATTTTACTTCAACTTGATGAAGATAGTAAAAAAATCTAGCCATTTTTGCTGTATCTCACTTTTTAAACATAAAGTTAAAGGTGTGGTTTTAATTTAGTTTAAAGGTTTCATTAAACCTGGGCATGTTATCTTGTTGCCATTGCTCTCCTTCTTTTTCAATATGAAACCATAAGGGCTGTATATGGGTTTTACTCCATAGGTTACCATCTTCAACCAATGTTTTCAAAATTTCAGGGTGTGAATTACTTACATCATTACTTTCACTTATATCGTTTTCAATATTGAAAAGTTTCCATGGTTTTTGGTATACTTTTAATGCTTTCCATTGGTTTTTTCTAATAGCTACATCACTAAAACCTTTTCTATGGCGCATTATAAACAAAGGCTGATCTTTTCTTGGGTTTTCTTTTTTCAAAAAATGATTCCAAAAATTTACACCATCTAAAGCTTTATCTTCGGGTATTTTGGCATTAGCTAAATGTGCAAATGTTGGATAAAAATCTAAAGCTGAAATTGGGTAACTATATGTTTTTCCTGCTGGTACAACGTTTGGCCAGTGTAAAAACATTGGCACACGAAAACCGCCTTCATAAGCACTTCCCTTACCTTCTTTTAGCGGATGGTTATTGGCTCCTGCAATTGTTTTTCCGCCATTATCACTTAAAAACACTATTAATGTATTTTCAAATTGATTAGTTTGCTTTAGCTTTTCTACAATTTTACCAACACCTCTATCTACGGCATAAACCATTGCAGCATAGGTACGTCGTTTTTTATCTTTTATATGTTGAAACAATTTTAAGTCTTCTTCTTTAGCCTCTAGAGGTGTATGTGGTGCATTATAAGATAAATACATAAAAAATGGTTTCTCTTTTTTTGAAGCATCATTAATAAACCGCATTGTTTCTCTTGACAAAGCATCTGTAACATATTCTGTTTCATCAACATCTTTTCCGTTATGTTCTAATGGGTGTAAATACTCCCAAATAAAAGATTGTCCGTTAGCTTTTTGCTTGTTATAAGCTTCTTTAAATTGCTTTGGAAAATACTTATGGCCACCTCCAAGGAATCCATAAAAATCATCAAACCCTCTGGTATTTGGGTGGTATTCTGTTTGAAAACCTAAGTGCCATTTGCCCATTACACCTGTGTAATAACCTGCTTTTTGTAACACTTTACTTATATAAGTTTCATTTACATCAACCCCTTTAGTTTGATCTCCTTCTGTTGGCAAATTAAACTGTGCTCCTATTTTATGTGCATACCTTCCTGTTAGCAAACTTGCTCTACTGGGGCCACAAAATGGATGTGCAACATATGCGTCATTAAAAATGGTTCCTTTAGCAGCTAAAGCATCTAAATTTGGTGTTTTAATATCTTTAGAACCGTTAAAACCAACATCGGCATATCCTAAATCATCACATAAAATTAAAAGGATATTAGGTTGTTTTTTATCTTGAACTCTTTTATTTTTTTCAGCAGACTGCCCTTTACAACTGGTTATAGTAAGTAATATTACTAAAGCCAAAAGTTTCTTTATCACAAATATATTTTTCATTTAATACTTTAATGCTTTGGGTTAAAAAAACGATTTGATAAAAACAAATCGCTTTTCAAAATATACTGGATGCACCTTATTATTTTACATTTTTTAATTCGTCCCGCATTCTAACCAAGAAAGGTTGAACATTATCTGTACCGGTAATTGCTTTTAAGTTTGCATTAAACTTTTGGTTATGCGCATTGATTTGAGATTTTTTTTCCTCTGGAGTAATAGCGCCGCTTTTTGCTTTTTTTACTATTTCCATGTACTCTAAAAAATAAGTAGCTCTAACTTTTAAAAGTTTATTGGTTTGTTTTTTATCTAGTTTAAATTCTTTTGCAGCGGCTTCTACAAAATAATCAATCTTTTTTTGTTGCCATTTGTTTTGGCCAAAAGTTACCGTAGCTGTTAGCATAAACAATACTGCTAATACAATTTTCTTCATAATTTAATTTTTTAATGTTAATATTTAGTTTTAGTTACATAATGTTATTGCTTTTGCCAAACTCTAACATACTCAATTTCAAAATCTACAACACCATCATGTTTTTTGTTTTCAGGGCTATGCATTTCTAACTCTTCTTTACTTTTGGGTATGTCATGCCAAGGAAAAATTTCCATATCTAACCAAATACTTATTGGCCTTGTAGCAACGTAACCATTATAATTTTTGGGTAAGTTTAAATTTTTTCTGTTTTCTTTTGCCCAAGCGGTTACTTCATTGGCTGTAACTTGAGAAAACAACTTACCATCTATATAATACTTTACCCCTTTGGCGTCCCACTCAATTCCCCAAATATGCCAATCATCAGCAATTCTAAAACCAACATCTTTTTTTTCAGTGTAGGCAGGCTTGCCTGTCATGGGTTTATCCCAGTCTCTTATAGACCACCACAGTTGGTTATCTAAATGTTTTTTATTTGGATTAATAGTGCCGCCGTAGGTTTCAAAAAAGTCAAACTCTAACCTTTCACCCATAGACCAAAACCCGCTTGTTACAGGCGCATCAGCAGCTTTACTTTTAATTTCAATATAACCGTATTTAAAAAATTTACGCCCAATAAAACATGGTGTTGTTATATTTTCATAGGGCAGCGCCTCTCCAAAAACGGGTTTTCTTATTTCATGGCTAAAGGGAAATTCTGGTTCCCAACGAGCTTCTAGCTTTAACTTACCATTTTCTAAACGATAATTTCTGCCAGAAAACTGTGAAGGCGCTCTACCTTTCCAAACTTTTTTATTTGGCAAATCGGGGTGTTTATAAAAAGGTTTTCCATCTTTAAACTTACCTACAATGTACCAACGGTTTTCATCAATTTTATGTGCATCAAACTCATCACTAACTTCTGTATTCAACACCCATTTACCTTCATTTTCTTGATCAGAAAAGGGTAATACTTGGTTTATTATTGTAGCTGTTTTTTTTGAGGTTTTACAACTTGTAAGTACTAGTATGAAACTTATTAAAAGTAATGTTTTAGCTATACTATTCATGTAAACACATTATTTGTTATGTACAAAAAAACATAAAAAAAGGGTTAAGCTATTTAATTAACTTACCCTATATATATGATATTTTACCTATGTTTAGTTTGTAATAGTTCAGGCCAATTTTTACAATCTGTACCTGTAGGCTTTTGGTGTTTGCCCCATTATTTGCTTAAACTGTTTATTAAAATTTGGAATGGATTTGTAACCTACAAGAAAACAGACTTCAGATATTGGATAATTTTCTTGCACTAGCATACGGGCAGCATTTCTAATTCTTATTTCATTAAGAAACTCTGTAAATGATTTATTGGTCATTTTTTTAAAAAATCTACAAAAGGAATTGGTTGTCATGCAAGCAATATTAGCAATATCACTTAATGATATGGTATTCATATAATTATCTGAAATATATTTTATAACTGTATCTAACCTATCTGGGTTTTCAGTTGAAAATTGTCTCATATCTGTTGAAGAAAGTGCTTTTTTATCTTCAACTTGTGATAATCTATATAAAAAATCTAATAACCTGATTGATTGTTCACCTTTTGATAATTGAACTATTTCTAAAATTTCATCATGCATTTTTTCACTTACACTTTTATCAAACAGTACCCCAAATTTAGATTCATCTAAAAGTTTAGCTACTTCAGAAAATTCGGGGTTATCAAAAGTACCTTCACCCATAAAGTTTTTGGTAAACTTCATTACTATGGTTTTAACTTTTAAATCGCCTCCTTTTTCATAATAAGCTGGGTCATTTCTGTATAAATGTGGCAAATATGAGCCTATTAAAACCAGTTCACCTGATGAGAAATGCGATACATTATCTCCAACAAACCTTATACCACTACTTTTTGATATGTATAGCAACTCAAACTCTGGATGGTAATGCCATGCAGAATCTAAACAAGGTTGCTCTTTTTTTACAATACTTATTCTTTTGTTTACAAAATTGGCTGAATTTTTTAAAACTAGTTTCATATGTGAAATTTTAACACTTACTAGTCTTTTTTACCCTAAAAAACAATTAAAAACAACTTTTTAAGATAAAATTGACTATAAAATAACCTATTTATACCAACAAGATACTAATTAAAAAGAAAACCTAAAACATTTTAACAGTTTACCAAACCAAAAGCACCTAATAAGATAAATTTGAATAGGTTAGAGGTAATAACGAATAAAAAAAAGCTGACAATAACCATTAAATTGGTAGTATAAACAATACATAAAACTAAAATTATGAGAAACTTTTACTATTTATTATTTATTAGCTTTTTAACAGTTGGTATTAACCAAACAAACGCACAGGCTGATTTAGAATACACTTTTGACGGAACTTCATGGGAAGGGTGGACTCAAGGTGGCGGTGGCACAGGCCCTTGGGCTTCCTTTTTTGGAAATAACCCCAATGGCGAATTGGAAATAACATGGCCAACAACTAGCAATAACGCAATTATGTACGCCCCTGCTGCTGTTGAGGCTTTAGACACTAATTACAAACATTTTGAATTAAAAGTAAGTAACAACTCTAGCCAAGTTAATTTATTAAGAATACGTGCCAGAGATGCTGGAGGCAATTGGTTTAATGCTGCCGATATTACCATTACAACAGATGCTGTTGGTGTTTTTAAAACTTATAATTTTGAAATTACAAATGCTAGTTGGACAGGTACTTTACAAAAATGGCAAATTATTTTTAGAAGAAGTGATAGCGGAGATATAACAGATGGAGGCACGGTGCATGTAGATAACATTCTTGTTTCGCAATCTGAAATATTATCAACTAATAATAAAAATGCTTTTGAGTTTAGTGCTTACCCTAACCCTGTTAAAAATGTTTTATACATTAACGCAAAAGAACCAATTAGTAAAGTTGAAGTATTTGATTTATTAGGAAAATCTGTTTTAACACAACTTAATGTTACTAATGAAATTAATGTTTCTTCATTAAACAAATCTATGTATTTAGTTAAATTAACTTCAGAAAATGGGGTTTCAACTAAAAAGTTTTTAAAGCACTAATATGTGTTATTTTTAAAATAATTACAACACCTCTTTTTAGAGGTGTTTTTTTATATCTATTTTATTTCAAATTTATTAAGCTATTATTTTCAAACATTTACGTTTATATTTTAATGGCAAATATTATAAAATATTAAACAAATAATTTATTATGGTATTTGTTCTGTATTTCTCATGTTAGAAAACATGACTAATAAATGTTAATTACATAAATTTCTAATATCTAAAATGATATAATTAGTTATTAAAACTTCCTTTTACAAACAGTTATTTTACAATAAATATTAATTAAAAATTAAGGATAAAAAAAGGTGAAATTTATAATTTCACCTTTTTAAAACTAACTAAAAAATATACTTACTATTGCTTTACAACTTAAGCATTAATTGTAAACATCAACTTCATTTAATACAATATTATGTACATCTGTTGTATTTATTGTTAATGTACCCTCACCTGTAATTTTATCGGCTAATATTTCATATGATTGTGAAGGTGTTTCGTCTTCAGAAACTCTAGTTACTGTAATATTATAACTGGTTTCAGTTGAGTTGTCTTGGTAATTAGATGTTTTATACCTTACAACATTAACTTCAGAGATATACTCTATTATTAAAGCTTTTTCTCTGTAAATATTAATTTTAAAAGGGCCATTACTTATATTAGTTAAGCTATAAACTGGTGTTAAAACAGCATCAAAATTTTTAAAATTACTTTCTTCATCGCATGCAGTAAATGATAATATCATTACAATTACTACATATATTTTTATAATTTTTTTCATGTTTTTAATTTTAAGGTCTTACTTCTAACTCTATAAACTGAAGGTTATCTATATACATTACTTGCGCACCTGTAACACCCGGGTTTTCATCAGCATGTGGCCTAAACGTAAATCTTAAATTCATTCCTGGCGTTATTTCATTTGTAGTAACTGTATTTTTAACAGTAATCCATTCGCCTCTTGGTTCATTTTCTATATCCCAAATTTGACGACTAAATGCTGGCTGATTAAACTCTGTTCTGAAAGTTTTTAACGTAGTACCTGGTTCAATAAACAAATCATAAGACAATAAATAGGTACCTGCTGGTATTGATGCTATTCTAGCTAGACCAAAACTCCATAGGTTTACATTAGGAAATGGATTTGATGCTGGTGTGCTCCATTTCATACTTGCCATTCCGTCTGAAGCTCTTTCAGTGTTTCTTTCAAAAACAAAATTGCCTCCTCCTAAAATATTGTTGTTTCCTGTAAAATAATTTAATGCAAATGCTCTATTAGCGGCACCGCTTGGTTCTTCAAAACTAGCATGCGCTTTTTCTGGTATTATATTGCCGGCAAAATGCATTGCTACTGTTTCTGGGCCAAAGGCTTGTAAAATTCTTTCGTCTGCAGATAGAATACTTCCATTTCCGTTGTATGACACCGTTACTACATCACTGTTATAAATAGGAGCTGATAGTACTAGTTCTAAAAAAATAGCATTTTCTTCACTTACTCTAGCTGATGCTACTGGTATATTTTGATTAAAACCTGTTAACGCATTAGTTACATTTACTGTAAAGTTAGATTCTTCACCTGTAAACGGCACAAGCTCACCATTTACTCTAAAACGAATAACCTCATTTTCATCTTCAGATAAAGCTCCATCAAATTGAAATGGCTGGCTAGACTGTACAACTTTTACTTTTAAAGGAATTACTTTTTCTGCGGTATATCGAGGCAATTCATTTAGCCTTAATGACCGTATAGCACCAGCATTGAAAGTTCCTAATTTAAAAAATTTAATTTCACGTTCTATTCCTCCTATTTGGCTAGGTACACCGTCAGGAATTATCCATGTTGTACCGTTAGGTCTTCCTACGGTTGTATTATCTACATATGTTAAACCTGTTGCTGCTTCAATTTCAACTGTTGGCCATGAAGCCTCATCTTCTAATGATGTTTCTTCATCACTAGTAACATTTAAAATTTCATTACCCTCTTGAAAAATTGAGAATGCTGGTTTTATTTTTGCATAAACATCAAAAGTAAACGTTGTGTCTATTACCCAAAAGTCACCTTCTTGGTGCGCTTCAAGAATACCTTCGCTAGACTTGTATGTTACTTTTTCTTTAAATTTATTTAGAAGCCTTACTTTATTTATTCCGCTATTTTTAAATAATACGAAAGCTTTAGGGTTTGTTAAAGATAAACCTGCATCTTCCATTATAAAATCGTCAAAAATAGAATCTTGAGATTTAAAACCTGTTTTTAAAAATTTATTGCCTTCCTCAATTATCCATTCATGACTTATAGCACCTTGTGATAAATCTAAAAATGGCACTTGTGTATCTACATTGATACTGAACGGATCATTAACAAATGGTTCTGTACCTATAAGCCAAGAAACATCTGACAACTCATCGGGCGCTGTAAAATCTGCATATTCCTTTTCTTCACAACTTGTAAAGCCAAGTAATATTAAACAAATTATTAAGTATATATTAATGTTTTTCATAACGTATTTTTTAGTTTATGTTTGGGTTTGCATTAGCTTCAGCAAAGGGTATTGGATAGTACTTTTGGGTACTTTCATTGTAATTTAATGCAGAAGTATCATACTCATAATCTACAACTATATGATCAACTAGTGGTTGTTCACTTACTAGTGACGGGTAGTTAAATCTTGTTTGGATATTACCTTCTTCATTTACATAACTAAAGTTAACACCATACAATACTGTATTAGCTAATTCATCTAGCCTGTCTTTAAAGCTATAATTATCTGATTTTTCCCATCTTATAAAATCTAACCAACGAATTGCATGTCCTTCAATTGACATTTCTAAAGGCTTTTCAACATACATTAAATGCCTCATTAGCGTGTTTTCGTTGTAAACAACATCATCATATGTTCTGTTTGTATTAGCTCCTTGCTCACCAAGTAATACTAACCCCCAACGTTTACGTATATTGTTTATAAGTTCTAAAGCACCACTAACATCTCCTGTTTTAATTTTACATTCAGCTTGCATTAGTATAACTTCAGACAACCTGTTAACTACAACATTTTTTTCTGATAGTGTTGAAGATCCAGTTGGTAACTGCCCTTCGGAAGCAACAATATCATGATTTGTGTATTTTTTCCACCATGCAAAGCCCCATGCTGTACCATGAAACCTATTGTAGGCACTGGTTTGTACTTCATAGTATAAAGTTTGTGTATCATCAACAATTGCTATCATAGATGATGCTCTTAGAGGTACATTTCGTAATGTTAAACCTGTATCTGGGTCTATGTAATAATTTCTATTATCTAACGGATCCATTGGTTCTGCCTTGTAGGCGTGGGCTATCCACGCAGGCCCAACAGCGCCTTTGGTGTTTGATGTTTGCTGGTTTAACCAATTGGTTCCTGTTTCTCCAATCCACCTACTTTCATTTGTTAAATCGGCATCTATGATGCTAAAATTTATTTCAAAAATAGATTCACTATTAAATTCACCGGCATTTGTAAACATTTTATCTAAATCATACTCCAACGTATAACCATGGTTATTAATTACATCATCAAAATAAGGCATAGCTTTGGCGTATTCTAAATTTTGCAAGTATGTATGACCTAATATGGTTGCTGCTGCACCAGAAGTTACTCTTGTAATATCTCCGTTTGGATATTCACCTTTTTTATACAAGTTTGCATAGGCATACTCTAAATCTTGCCTTACAAAACTTAACACATCTTGAGCTGGTGATAATGCTTTTGCATAATCTTGGTTAGTTACTGGTACTTTATCTCTAATAATTATACTTCCTTCATTGAAGGTTGTATATAGATAGTAATGAAATAACCCTCTAAAAAACCTAGCTTGAGCCATTTGTGAAACCCATTCGTCTTGATTATCAGTAGTGTTTTGAATATTATTAAGTGCTTCAATTACTTGATTAGCTCTAAATATACCTTGATAACATGTTTGCCACTTATCTATAATTTCATTTGTACCTCCATTATAAGTGTGAAGGTAGAAATCTTCGGTATTTTGCGGTATTGGGCGCCCGTAACCTGGGTATCCCATATCAGACCTTAATGTTTCGGCTATTACGTTTAAGACTGCTGGATGATACATGGTTTGATAAACGGCGTTTAACCCTGCATTGGTTTCTGATAAGTTTCTCCAAAAACGATCTACACCTATAATATTAGGGTTTTGTTCTTGAAGAAACTCGTTGTCTGCACATGAGCTTAATGCACTAATTGCAAAGACTAATATTATTGATTTTATTAATATATGTTTCATAACAAATAAAAGTTTTCTCTAAAAGTTTAAGTTGATACCAAATAGATACTGAATAGATATTGGCCCTGTATCTTTATCTAAACCTCTTGATACAATACCTCCACCAATTTCTGGGTTATAACCAGAGTATTTAGTGAATGTTAGTGGGTTTTGAGTTCTTACGTAAAATCTTAAATACTTTAAGCCTAACTTCTCAACTTTACGTTTTGGTATAGCGTAGCCTAAGGATACTTGCCTTAACCTTAAATACGAACCATCTTCTAACCAAAAGTCACTATACCCCAAGTAGTTAGGATGCCTTCTAACATCATTTCTAAATGCTGGAATTGGAGAATCTGGATTAGCTTCAGACCATTGATAAATTAAATCTTTATGTCTTCCAAAACCATATGCCCAAGCATCAAAACCATTCATGATTTCCTGACCTAAAGCAGCGTACCAATTCATTGAAAAATCCCAACTTTTATAATTTAAGTTTAGTGTGTAACCTAACTCATATTTAGGTAAACCACTTCCGCTGTAAACACGATCATTATCATCTAGAATACCATCATTGTTTTGGTCTATAAATCTAGTATCACCCATTCTTGCATTATTATCTAACAATTGGTACTCGGCTAATTTTTCTTCAGTATCTATAATACCATTAGTTCTCCATAAAAAGAATGCGCCAGCTTCGTGCCCTGTGGCTAAAGCCGTAACTCTAGATTGTTGAGGAGCTCTTCCAACTAATCCAAAATCATTTGTTAACTGAAAATCTGAATCGCCATCAATTTTTGTAATTTCATTTTCATTAGTTGAGAATGTTCCGTTCATATTAAATCTTACTTTACCAATATTTCCTCGGTAAGCAGCTGTAAGTTCTACCCCTTTATTTATCATGTTACCTACATTAAGAGTTACTTGGGCATTATTACCACCTCCGGCAGATAATGGTAAAAATACAGGGAATAACATATCCTTTTTATCAGCATAATAATACTCGGCAGTAAGTGTTACTTTGTTTTTTAAGAACCCTAAATCTATACCAATGTTTGATGTTGTTGTAGATTCCCATTTAAGGGTTTTATTAGCAAAATCTAGCTGAGTTGATCCTAAATTCACAAAATCTCCCGAGCCTGAATTACCTATGTAATTAATGTTTTGTTCTATACCAGGAATGAATGAATAAGGTCTTACACGATCATTACCTATGGTACCATGAGATAACCTTACTTTAAAGTTATTTACAATTCTTTTGTATTTATCCCAAAATGCCTCATCTGAAGCGTTCCAAGCAAATGAAACTCCGGGGAAAGTACCCCATTGTTTTTTTGGCGAAACTAAATATGACACTAATGATGACCCATCTCTACGAACACTTGCACTTAATAAATAACGCCCTTTATAACCATAAAGCACACGCCCAATAGTACCTATTCTAGTTGTTGTATAATCAAAACCAGATGTTACACTTTGGTCTCCTGTGGCTAAATTTAACACTCTTGCATCTGGGTTAGTTGCCTCTAAACGTCTGGCTCTAAACGCTTCATTTTGATATTTTTCTCTATCAGCAAAAAATGCAAATGTTAACTTGTGGTCATCATTAATAACTTTTTGGTAGGTTATACCTGCATTTATATTTAATGACCTATTATAGCTTGTACTATTGTCTATATAACTGTTTATAGGTTGCGATTGTAATATGCCTTGGGTATTAAAAATTTCTTGATAAGGCCTATAATCTTTTCTGAAAGTGTTATAAGCAGATAAACCTACATTACTCGTAAATGTTACGTTTTTAGTAATATCATAATCAAACCTAAATGAAGCATTAGTTCTTACACTTTTTTGATTTTGTTCTGTTCTTAAGCTTTCTAAAACCCAACCTAATCTGTTTACATCATCACCCCCTTGTTCTAGTTCATCAAAACTATTTAAATCTAAACCATTTTGCGTTGGCCTATATACAATAGCTTGCGACAGTAAATTTCCTTGCGGAATATCCCTACTGTCTTGAATAAAAGCTAAACTAGATTGAATTCTAACTTTATTTTTATTATATACCGTATTAAAACGCGTGTTAAAACGTTGGTATGCTGAATTTACTTGAATACCTTCTTGATCAAAAAAACCAAGAGCTACATTATATGTAATATCTTCTGTACCACCAGATATATTTAGGTTATGTGTTTGCGTTGGTACATCTTGATTAAATAAAATATCGTTTAAATTTGTTTCATTTTGAAACTGTATCGGGTTTTGTAGTAATTGTAACCTTACCTCGTCATCAAAAGCACCACCTGTATTTCTTTGTGTAACAACATCAAAATATGTTTGCTCAACAGAATTCATTAAAGGCACTGCAGCTTGCCTATGTTGTATAGCGTAATTACCATGATATCTTACTTGTAAAGACCCTGGTTTACCTTGCTTTGTGGTAATAATTATAACTCCTGTTGCTCCTCTTGCTCCATAAATTGCAGTAGATGCTGCATCTTTTAATATATCTATTGTTTCAATATCTGTTGGCGGAATTCTGGGGTCTCCTTCTTGAACTATACCATCTACCACATATAATGGCGTATTATTATCTAATGATGTAATACCTCTAATTAGTATTTCAGAATCTCCTCCAGGTGTTGATGAAGACACAACATTAACACCTGCTGCTTGCCCCTGTAGAGCTGTACCCAAATCGGCACTTACAATTTTTTCTAAAGCATCAGATTTTACTTGCGTTACAGCCCCTGTTAATTCTTTTTTCTTAACAGCTCCATAACCAATAACAACTACCTCTTCTAATTCATCTACTTGGGCTTTTAAAACAACGTTTAACTCTGCCCCAATAACTTTTAAAGTTTGTGCCGTCATACCTAAGTAGCTAAATTTAAGAGTATCTCCTATACTAGCTTCTATGGAATAATTACCATCAAAATCTGTTACAGCTCCTGTTGTTTTTTCATTTTTAACAAGAACTACAGAAGCCCCAGGAATAGGCATTCCGTCTTCACCTGAAACCACACCTTTTACTGTTATTTTTCCTGTTTGCGCTAAAAGAGCACAACTTAAAAACAGAAACATAACAAGCATGGTATTGCTCAGTAATTTTCTCGTAATAAATACGCTTTTCACTTTCATTTGTTTAAGTTTAATTAGCTTGTTTTTAATTATTTTTTTGTTTTTGCATGAATACAAAACACATAAAGGCTCAACTTAACTTGGTGTTAAACTGAGTTTTATACTGTAAATTTACTTTATGAAAAGAGGTTGTGAATAGTAATATTTACCCATAACCTAACCTATTTTACCTAGCTAAATAGCTTTTGTACTAAAATGAAGATAAGACACAAAAAAAGCTTGTATTAAACACAAGCTTTTATATTAATTACGGTATTTTAGTGTTATATTTTGAGTACTTTTTTTATGGTTACATCATTATCGTGATATAGCCTTAAAACATAGGTACCTTGTTGTAAATTAAACATATTTATTTCAGTTGAGTTAATATTACTTTTTTGTAATGTTTTCATAACTCTTCCTGTTAACGAAACCACTTCAGCTTTAAGGCTATTAACTACATTTTTAAATTGAATATTAATTATACCATTTGACGGATTGGGATAAATATTTAAACCAAGTGTTTTATTTGAGTTAACACTTAAAGTTCCCGCAGCACCTATTTGGCCAGCATTAGAGCTCACTGTTTGATTATAAGGCCAAAGATTATAATTTACGGTTTCTGAAGTTATCCAATTTGAAGGGTTATTGATACTTGCTCTTAACTGAGCTGGTGTACCAACCAAAGCACCCGTATATACACCGTTATCCTGATCTGTACCTACTGCATTGGCATTAACACCATTTGCTAAAGCTGTTGGTAATGCACAAAACGAATTACCACCACCAGTACCCCAACCGCCATTGGTGTTTAAACCTGTAATCCACTCACTTGAATTTGGGTTTGTTGGCAACACAAAAGGGTCTGCCTGAAAAATTAAAATGCCATCACCTGCAGAGGCCATATCAAAATCACCATCACTACTTTCAGTTTCTTTTCCTGTATAATCATGTGATGTTGTACCAACTACTGTTTGCATATTATTAACCACATGTTTTACAAGGCCATCAGAATCTAACACAAAAATAGCGCCTGTGCTAAAGGCATCACCAGCAGTCCACGTCCAAATATCATCAACACTATAATTTCCAGTCCATCCATCTTGTGTTCCTGCCCATGACCTGTTAGAAATAGATATTTTTGTAGTAGCCGAAATATCTTTAAGCAACATAAAAGCCACAGCCCCGTTATTGGTGCCTTCAGCTTTAAAACCAACTATAGCAATATCACCCGCTGTTAATGGTGTTGGTGTAATAGCATCTAACACAAAAATACTTGCAGGAGCTGTATTTACTGTACCATAACTTGTAGATTGTAAGGTAATTGTTAAAGTTTCTGATGTTTCATCTAAGCCATCAGCTATGGCTTCAACAACTATATTAGCGCTGTTTTCTCCATTTTGAATAGTTACTGTACCCGACAATGTTGTAAAATCTGTGCTATTTGTTGTATTGCCACTAATTGTATAGTTTACGTTTATAGTTTCTGAAGCTAAAACACCTTCGGGTAAACTTACTGTAAAAACACCATTTATTTCACCTTCAACAGCATCGGTTATACCTTCAATTGAAATTTGGCTTATTTCATTTTCTAATAATAATTGTTGGCTTTCAAACAACCTATTATAACCTGGTAATGTACCATCATTCCATAAAAAACTATGCGGATGCCCGCTTCCATCTCCATCATTATCAAACCAAAGTGGTTTAACATCTTTAAAATTTACAACAGTAGTTATGCCATCATTTAGCATATCTTGTATAATTTGTTCCGCATTAGGTTCAGTGCTTCTTAAATCGGTAGTTTCACCAGGATCATTTATAATATCATATAATTTCCATTCGCCACTAGCTGTTTTAACAATTTTCCACTTTCCGTTTGAAACGCCTCCGTTATGAAATCCGTTTTGAGGCCTCATGATTATAACAGATTCACTTGGTCTTGCATCGGTTCCTGCTATTAAATCATCCATAAAATCTACTCCATCTAAAGTTTTATTAACAGGTATTGTACCTCCAGCCAAATTAACTAGTGTTGGGTACAAATCTAAAGCACTTAATTGATAATCATAAACAGCGTTTGATGTTATTTGAGCTGGCCAATGTACAAACATAGGTACTTTGTGGCCGCCTTCTTTAACACTACCCTTTAAAGCATCTAAGGGCCAATTTACAGCACCTTTACTAAATGTGTAACCTCCGTTATCACTTAAAAATATAATAACCGTATTGTTAAACTCGGTCATATCTTTTTGTAATTCGGCAATAACTCGTCCAATATTCTTATCCATGTTAGCTACCATTGTTGCGTAGGTTATACGAGCCTCAGTTAACTCATCAATTTTAGCTTGTTGCTCAGCTTGAGGTAATTTTGTTACGGGATTAGAATTTTTTATATAATCACTATTGTTTACTAAAGCTTCAAAATTAGGGTTATCCGCTTTAAACTGTGCTATTTCTGCTGCAGGAGCTTGCAAAGGAGTGTGAGGCGCATTATATGATAGGTACAGAAAAAAGGGATTAGATGAAGGTGCGTTGGCTGCTATGTAATTTATAGCCTCATCGGTTAGAACATCGGTTAAATAATCTTCTTCAGGAGCATCACTAAATTCACTTTCGGCTACGTAACCTCTATTTCGCCAAAGCGGATCTTGATATTCATTGGTTACAGGATTACTTCCACCCAACCTGTTGTAATAAGCATCTTCATAAATATTTTCAAAATAGTTTTTGCCACCACCAAGCATTCCAAAAAAATAATCAAACCCTCTATCTAATGGTTGGTAGGCACCATTTTCATGCCCTAAATGCCATTTACCAATAGCTGCTGTATTATAATTAGCATCTTGCAAAACATTTGTAAAATATGTTTCATTAGTAGGCACGCCTAAAGTTGTAGTATTATCATTTGGTAAATTATATTGAGCACCTATTCTATGTGGCATAATACCCGTTAACAAGCCTACCCTACTTGGGCCGCAAAACGGATGTGCCACATGTGCATTTCTGCAAATAATACCATTGTTGGCTAAAGCATCAATATTTGGTGTTGGTATAATACCGCGCTCTGCAGGAAATGGGTGCGTACTTGCGTAGGCATTCCGATTAAAACCAACATCGCCATAACCCAAATCATCTGCCAGTATAATAATTACGTTTGGTTTAGCTCCTGCAGTTTGTGCTTTTATTTTAAAATTATTGAAAAAGAAAAAAGAAAAAAGGAGAATAAAGTAATAATGTTTCATCATTTTAAAGTTTAGCTTGGTGCGGTAAAATTAAAATGATTGTACTTTAATAGAACAACTATAATTACCTCATAATTGTTGTAAATTACCTCTAAAATGATGAAATACACAAAACATCTTTAAAGTGTAAATTGTAAGAATTATTATCATTAAATAATATCTCCCTTTGCATGATCAATTTTAATTACACATTATCTAATCACGTCAATAGAATTAAATATTAAATTTAAAAAACCAGTTTAACTTTTTACAAAAAAAACACAACAAACAACACTAAATAACTAAAAAACAATAACTTACACTATTAAACAATTTAACATAAATTTAATATTTAGAACTTTTGTGCTACTCAATAGAACATTTGTTTCCCTTAAAACAGGCTATTTTATTCAAATTTGTGTATCAAAACATTTAAAACTAACAAAATATGAAAATCAAATTACTTGAAAAGTTGCTATTCAAAGAATGGCAATTCAAGGCTTTTCTTATTGCATGTATTTGTACAATAGGCATAAGTACTGCCCAAGCGCAGACACTTACTATTAATGGACAAATTACTGATAATGCTGGAGAGCCTTTAGTTGGAGCTACCGTAATTGTTGTAGGAACATCAACAGGTGCAGTAACAGATTTTGACGGAAACTACTCTATCAAAGCTGCTACTGGAAGTAAGCTAAATATTAGTTACTTAGGCTATGTAGATGAAGTTGTTACAGTTGGAACTTCTACAACAATTAATATCAAACTTAATGAAGACACTGCTGCTTTAGATGAAGTTGTTGTAGTTGGTTATGGTACCCAAAAACGTAAAGAAATTACAGGTGCTGTGGGACAAGTTAAAAACGAAGACCTAGTTCTAAATGCTACGGCAGATTTAGGTACAGCTTTACAAGGTTCTGTAGCTGGTGTAAACGTTACTGCTTCAAGTGGTCAACCTGGTGCTGAATCTAATGTATTAATTAGAGGTATCGGTTCAATTAATGGAGTTAACACCCCCTTATATGTTGTAGATGGCATCCCTTTTGATGGAGACCCTAAATTAAGTATTGATGAAATTGAAACTGTAGATGTACTAAAAGATGCTGCCTCTACGGCTGTTTATGGTACTAGAGGTGCTAATGGTGTAATATTAATTACTACAAAGAAAGGTAAAGAAGGTATCATGAAAATGAATATTCATACTTGGTATGGATTACAGTCTATTACATCTGGTCTACCTTTAATGGAGTTAGAAGATCATTTATACGCTACACATCTGAGATCAAATGCTTTAAATGGTACAAATTTTGGAAATACATGGACACCTATAGTACAAGGTACACACCAGTTAACAAATAATTCTGATTTAACAGACATCATTCAACAAGATAGTGCTCCTATACAAAACCACAACTTGAGCATTTCTGGGGGTAAGGATGGATTAGCATATAATATTAATGCGTCATTCTTTAAGCAAGACGGTATGTTAATCAACTCTGGTTATGAAAGATTTAATGTTAGAGCCAACACTCAATACAGAAAAGGAAACTGGAACATATCTACCGGTATGGGCTTTAGAGTTGAAGAAAGAGACAGGGAGCCATGGCAATTATTACTTATGGCATACAAATACAATCCATATTCTCAACAGCTAGATCCAGATGCAACTGAAATAGAAAACCCAGGATCAACAACTAATAACGATGCTATAAACCTTTCTCAAAACCAACAACGTCTAATTCAAACCGATAGAGATAATGTTGATAGTTTTGATGCTAACATGACGGCTAAATATAATTTTAATGATAACTTAACTTATACTGCTAGAGTTGGTTTTAATATTTCTAATAGCACAAGACGTGTAATTAACCCATTATTTGTTCAAACTAACGAAGATGGAGAAATAGTACCACCTCAAGTACTTTCTGGTATAAGAGAAACATACTCAAGAAGAACTAAACAAACTTTTGAAAACTTCTTAAATTATAAAAAAAGTTTTGGTAACCACAACTTTAACTGGACAGGTTTATTCTCTGCAGAAACATCCTTTGCTAGAAGTACTTTTGCTGACAGAAGAGAGTTTGTTAGCAATGAAGTACAAGAATTAGGTGCTGCATTAGGAACTTCTGATGTAGGTAACAATGGAGGTAGATGGAATAACCGTACAATAAACCTAATGGGTATGATGACTAGGTTACAATATAACTTTAAAGGCAAATATCTTTTAAGTGGTGCTGTAAGACGTGATGGTTCTTCTCAATTTAGTGAAGATTTTAGATGGGGTAACTTCTTTTCTACATCAGTTGGTTGGAATGTATCTGATGAGGCCTTTTGGCAACCTTTAAAAAGGGTAGCTACATCATTAAAACTTAGAGCTGGTTATGGTGAAGTAGGGAATGAAGGGTTTGAACCTTACAGTAATCAAGCTACTATTCAAATTGAAAGAGATGCTATTTTGGGTCCTGAAGAAGCTGATGCGTTACTTGCAGGAGCTATTCAAGAGCGTTACGCAAATGATAAAGTAAAGTGGGAAACATCTATATCTAAAAATGCTGGGTTTGAACTTGGTTTATTTAAAAATAAATTAAACATTTCTGCAGATTTTTATAAAGAAAACAAAAGAGACTTATTATTGCCGTTGCTACTACCTCCTACTACCGCTGGTGCAACAAACTCAACTGTTATTATTAACATTGGTGATATGGAAAACAAAGGTATGGAGTGGTCTGCCAACTACAAACACAAAGGTAAACTTTCTTGGAATGTAGGCCTAACATACACTAAAAACGAAAATATAGTTACTCGTATGTCTGGCGGTAATGATATTTTATATTTAGGAGGTAGCCAAGTTGTACAAGGTGTTCCTAATGAAGATTTAGTATCAGCTGTAGCTTTAGGTTATCCTGCTGCTTCATTTTTCTTAATTAAAACTGATGGCATAATTGACAGTCAAGAAGAACTTGATGAATATAACTCACTTGTTGGTGGTAATGCCAATTTAGGAGATTTAAAATATGTTGATGCTCCTACTGTTGACACAAATAATGATGGTATTCCTGATGCTGGTGATGGTGTTATAAACCTAGACGACAGACAATTTGCTGGCGGCGGTTTACCAGAATTTGAAATGGGTCTTAACTTTGGTGCTAATTACAAAAATTTCGATTTTTCTATGCAGTGGTATGGCGCTTTTGGAGGTGAGGTAATGAATGGCAGTAAAGCTTTTGCTTACAAATCTGGTCGCCATCAAGACTTAGTGCATCAATGGTCTCCTCAAAATACAAATTCATTAATACCTACTGACCGTGGTAGAGACCATGAAAACTACAGAGGTTATACTGATTATTGGCTAGAAGATGCTTCTTTTGCAAGATTAAGAAACGTAGCCATTGGTTATACAATCCCTAAAGATGCTATAGAAAAGCATGGCATTTCAAACATAAGAATATATTTGTCTGCGCAAAATGCAATCACTATTACTGATTATACTGGTTTTGATCCTGAAGTTGGTAATAACGGATTCAGCACAAGAGGTTTAGATAGAGGTTCATACCCTGTTAGTTCTAGCTTTAGACTAGGTGTACAATTTGCCTTTTAATCATAAATTCAATATCTTATGAAAAAAACATTTAATAATTTTTCTAACAAATACACAATTATGAAAAAGAAAACATATAAAAAATTGGTTTTTTTGTTAGTAACTTCTCTATGCATCTTTAGTTGCTCTGAAGATTTCTTAGAGGAAACTAACCCAGTTGAGCTTTCAACTAGTAGTTTTTGGCTCAATATAAATGATCTTGAAACAGGATTAACAGCTGTTTACAATGCCTTTAAAGATGGTAACATATTAAGAACAGGAGACGAATACAATAGATCTGACATGACTTTCCCTGGTTGGGGTAGACCAAATACTAGCAATGTATATTGGTTGCAGACTTTTAATAATTCATCTGATGCTCCTAACGCAAAATGGGCTGCATTATACAAAGGTATTTTCAGAGCTAATCAAGTTATTGAAGCCACCGAAAGATTATACCCTGAATTCACAGGAGAGACTCTAGAGCGTGCAGATTTAGTTATGGCTCAAGCCAGAACATTTAGAGGTTTATTCTATTTTTACTTATACACAGGTTTTAATAACGGAGCTGTACCTATTTTAGATTATGTACCTCAATCAATTGATGATTATTATCAACCTATAAGTCCTGCTGAAACTGTTCAAGAATTTTACAGAGCTGATTTAGAGTATGGAGTAGAAAACTTACCAATGACCTATTCTGAAGGAAAAGCAGGAAGGCTAACATCTGGTACTGCTTTAGCTCTACTAGGAAAAAGTTACCTTTACGAAGGAGATTATACAATGGCTGCTCAATATTTTAAAACAATTATTGATGACCACCCTTATTCTTTAACTCCCGATATAGGTAGTAATTTCACTACAAGAGATGAATTTAATGAAGAGTCTATTTTAGAAATAGGATATTCATTAAACTATAAAGAAGAGTTAAGTCCTTATGGACAAGACCAAAACTCATCTACTATAAACTTTGCATTTAGTCCTGTAGGAGGTTGGAGATCTCTTTATCCTGCATGTTGGTTAAACGACCTATATAGAAATGAAGTACTAGATATGCAAGATCCAAGAAACACAGTTAGCAGGCCAGAAACAGATGCTAATGGATTAATTGTCAGAGATGAAGAAGGCAATCCTGTAATGGAAGAAAATGTACCAAGAGTATTCTCTTTACGAACTTCTGCTTCCATAGCTCTTGTTGATGATGTAGATACTCAGTACTACTTAAAAACCTCTGCTCAAGGAACTGCTTATAACAATGCAGAACACTGTTATTGGAGAAAATACACCAACTGGGATATAGCTGAAAGTGAAAGAGACATATCTGCAACTACCCCACGTTCTGGTGTTAATGTTCGCGTAATTAGATTAGCAGATATTTATTTAATGTATGCCGAGGCTCTAATTGCTGGTGGTACTAATGATGCTGGTGTTGATGAAGCCTTAGTTTATATTAATAGAGTTAGAAGACGTTCTGCTGTAAGATTATTAGGTTTAGATGGTACAGGTGAATACCCTGTAAATGATCATGATAATGTTTCATACAATGCGCAATCTTTAATGGAACACCTAATGCATGTTGAAAGACCTCTTGAATTATCTGCTGAAGGTAACGCAATACGTACAATAGACTTGCGTCGATGGGGTATTACAAAACAACGCTTTGAAGAATTATCACAAAGACAATACTGGTCTGACAACTTTAAATTTGAAACTGAAAAAGGTGAAAGTGGTACAAGATGGGGGTCAATTCTATCTGGAACCGAAATAGAGGGTAAAGACCCAGAACCAAAATGGACTGAGTTTGAGCAAGCAGCAGCTAATTACACTGAAAATCTTCATGGTTATTGGCCAATACCTAATAGCGAAGAAGTAGCTAACCCTAGATTATATGATACTCCTTAAAAAAAAATAACATGAAAAAACATAATATAAAATACAATTTAATTATGGTCATCGCTATACTTGCTGTTATATTCACAGCATGTAACAAAGATGATGAGTATGATCAACCTAATTCATTTAGTGATGTAGGTTGGTATATTGCCTATGAACAAAGTCCTTGGCCAGATACACTTTTAACAAATAAAGATGACTATTTAACATTTTCTGATTTATCTCAAAACGCTATTAGCCACAAATGGGAAATTGAATCTGGAAACTTTTTCTTAGAGGGTCCAATTCAAAGATTAGACTCTATTTTTGATGATAAAATAATTGGTTCTGGTTCTTCTGAAGATAAAACAGTAAGCGTTTTATTTAAAAATTCAGGTTATAATCACGTAAGATTATTTAATATATTTAAAGACAGCGTTACCTTTAGAGGTCCTACAGAAGAAGACAATATCTCAGCTGTAAAAGTTGGAGAAAACTGGGTAATAGACAAAACATTTGTTGTTGATGTTTATGATACTATTGTTCCTACTATAAGAATTGAAAGAAGTAATGGTGAAATTTTAAATCATACTAGCACAGATACTATTTATGTTGAAGCTGGTGACGCTATTAATGTGTTCGATTTAACAGAAACAGGAAGACCAGATGATTGGAATTGGAATATAGGAGGCTCAACTAGTACAGAAAAAGATGCTACACTAGTATTAAAAAAACTAGGAGCTTTTAATGGTACTTTAACACTAAGAAGAACTGGTCAAAACATCCCAGGTGATTATGAGCAATATAAAATACCCGCTCCTTTTAAAGTAATTCCTTCTAGTCAACCTTTCAGACTTACAGGTAATGTTTATGAATTAGAAGATCAAACCATAGTTGTTCCCTTTAATGGTGAATTTGCTCCATTCATTGATCATGAATCATATTTTACCGTTACAGTAAATGGAGGTGCAAACCCTGTTACTATCAGCAATGTTAGTACAGATCCAAATGACGCAACTTTACTTTGGATTACTCTTAATGAAACCATATACAGATCAGATAATATTACTGTATCTTATGATGGAAACGGAACTTTCAAATCTACTGATACAAGAGAGCCTGAAGCATTCACTGATGCTCCTGTAACAATGCACAACTATAACTATATTAATAGCGATGTTATGGCAAGTTTTGAAGAAGCAGGAACTGGTTGGGAAGAAAGAGGAGGTCCAACATCAATTGAGTATATAACAACAGCACCGTCAGGTGAACCTATTCCTGATGGCAATTATATTTTGAAAATTGTAAGCTCAGGTGGTGGCCAAGGAGCCATATTAAAAGACTTTGGTAGTTTTGAGCCTGGTGTAGATTATAAGTTAAGCTACTGGGTATACGCTGAACCTGGCTCTGCTAACTCTTGTCGTGCAGACTTTTTAGTTGGTAATAATGATGCTTTTAATTTCTGGCAAAGTTTAAATCCTGGACCCGCTGGTTGGCAAGCTGGTGCTGCTCCTGGTGCTTTTGGAGAGTGGAGAAAAATTGATAATAAAATTATTAACGTTGATAACGCTAATGATCACTCAATATTTTTCCGCCCTAATGGAGCAGGAACATATTACTTTGATAATATTTACATAGAAAAGGTAGATGTGAGACCTTAACTCATAAATGTACTCAACAAAAAGACCTATTTATCTAGATAAATAGGTCTTTTTTGTTAAAGTAAAATATTTATTATATTTATATAAAACTAAACTAAAATTGAAAAACTTAGCATTAATAATATTAATATTATATTCTAATATTGCTTTCTCTCAAGTTTTCAAAAACATAGAACAACAAGCAAAACTTTCTAACTTAGGAGAAAACAACGGTGTTGCCGTAGCAGATTATGATGGCGATAAAGATTTAGATTTAATTGTTGTTGCCAAATCCAAAGACAATAAGGACAGTAAAAGTATAACAAGGCTATTTAAAAATAATAATAATGGTACTTTTACAGATGTTACAACTGAAGCAGGATTAATTAACCTTTATCCTGAAAGTGAGAATTCACCTGAGTTTAGTGGTATAGATGGTATTAAGCATGGTGTTTCTTGGGGTGATTATGACAATGATGGGTATCCTGATTTATTTTTTACCCACAGTTATAAAGTTCAATTATTTCACAATCAAGGAGATGGATCATTTATTGAAACAACAGAACAAGCTGGTATATTAAAAAGAAATAATTGTAGAAACACAAGTGCAACTTGGTTTGATGTTAACAACGACAGTTATTTAGATTTATATATATCTGAATGGGGTGAATGTGAAAACAACTTATTCTATATTAATAATGGAAATGGTACATTTTCAAATGCTACAGAACAATTTGGCTCACAAAACCTAAAGTTTTCCTACATGAGTATACCTTTTGATTTTAATAATGATGGTTGGATGGATTTATACGTAAATCAAGATACAGGAGGAGATAATGACTTATTTATTAATAATGATGGAAATAATTTTACTGAACAAGCTATTAATTACGGTTTAAACACTGCAAATAATAATATGGGAGTAGCTATTTTTGATTATGATAATAATGGTTGGTTTGATTTTTTTGTAACTACAATAAATTTAAATGTATTTTTTAAAAATAATGGAAATAATACATTTAATAAAAATTTAGAATATAGTAATTTAAAAAATACAGGTTGGGCATGGGACTTAGCTTTTTCTGATTTTGACCTAGATGGTGATGAGGATCTTTTTATTACAAATGGATTCAAAGAAATGGCTCCTAATGAAAAACAAGAAAATTATTATTTTGAAAACTACAATGATAATGGAACCATTTCCTTTACAGATAAATCAAAAGAAACGGGCTTAAATAAACTTTCTGTAAGTATTAGTGCAACACCTTTTGATTATGATAATGATGGTGATTTAGATTTATTCGTAACAAACAACAATAGCCCATCAAACTTATATGAAAATAAAATAATAGAATCCTCTCAAGAGAATCTAAACTGGTTCAAACTCATTCTCGAAGGCACAGTCTCAAATCGTCAAGCTGTAGGTACAATTGTTACTATTAAAACCAATTTGAATACACAACACAGATACAGCACAGGTGTACGCTACTTGTCACAGAGTATTCAACCCGTACATTTTGGCTTAGGAAAAGCTACTGATATTGAGGAAATTTCAATAAAATGGCCATCAGGAATTGTTGAAACATATAATTCACTTGAAATTAATTCAACTTTTAAAGCAATAGAAAACCAAGGTATTGAAAATTACAATGTACCAACTGCTATTAAGAAAAAAGGATGTACAGATCCTTCATCTTGTAATTATGACCCAGATGCCTTAATTGATGATGATTCCTGCCAATACTTACAAAATAATGAAATTATTGGAAGTACAGATGTAGGCTTATTTTCTACAACAACTTACTCTTACAACGCAAAACAAAACAACACTTTAATTTGGGAGGTTTACGGAGGTGAAATAATTAGTGGGCAAAACACAAACACTATTAATGTAAAGTGGCATATAACAAATAAAGGAACAGTTTCTGTAATTGAATCTGACATGTTTTGCTCTACTAAAAAAATTAGCTTAGATATTTTTCCAAAAATATCATTAACTAATGAGCAATTTTCAATTGCTAGAATTTGGAACGAAGTTTTATTACAAGCCATAAGAAATGATTTTGCAAGACCAACAATTCATGCTAGAAACTTATTTCATTGTGGTATTGCAATGTATGATTCTTGGGCAATTTATAATAATACTAAAACTTACCTTATTGGAAAAAATCATAATGAACAAGATTTTACTGAATTTATTGGCCTAAGTAAACAAGAAATTGAGAAAACCATTAGCTATGCCATGTATAGACTGATAAATTATCGCTTTAAAGATTCTCCTAAATTTAATGAAACTAAAATATTAATAGACATGGTTATGTCTCAATTAAATTTGGATATAAATTATAATTCACAAAATTTTAATAATGGAGATGCAGCAGCATTGGGCAACTATATTGCTCAAACTATAATAAATTATGGAAATAATGACGGATCTAGAGAAAATACTAACTATTCAAATGCTCATTATAAACCTCTAAACCTTCCTTTATCACCCAGAGTATCTGGCAGTGGTATTTTAAATAATCCAAATAGATGGCAACCTTTAAGTTTAAATCAATTCATAGATCAAAGTGGTAATTTAATTTCAGGTAACACCCCTGAGTTTTTAAGCCCTGAATGGGGTCAAGTACTACCTTTTTCACTAAATAAAGATTTTCAAGTTAATTACACCAGAGACAATAATAATTATATCGTTTACCATGATCCAGGCGCTCCTCCCCTTTTAAATATAAATAATGAAGATGTTAGCAGTGAAAATTATAAATGGGGGTTTTCATTAGTATCTATTTGGGGGGCGCATCTAGATCCTTTTGATGGTGTTCAATGGGATATTTCACCAAAATCAATAGGCAATTTAAATATTAATAATTTTCCTACTGATTTTAGCAACTATCTAAATTTCTATGATGAAATAAATGGAGGAGATAATAGCATAGGTCATTCAATAAACCCAATAACAGGAGTTCCTTATGAAACTCAAATTGTCCCAAGAGGAGATTACGCAAGAGTTCTAGCTGAATTTTGGGCTGATGGACCCGACTCTGAAACACCTCCTGGGCATTGGTTTACTATACTAAATTACGTTAATGATCATCCTTTATTTGAAAAAAAACTTAATGGAAGTGGCAATATACTACCTCCTTTAGAGTGGGATGTTAAAGCGTACTTTTTACTTGGTGGCACAATGCATGATGCTGCTATAGCTGCTTGGAGTGTTAAAGGATGGTATGACTACATAAGGCCTATTTCCGCAATAAGATATATGGCTAGCCAAGGACAAAGTAGTAATAACATGCTGCAAAATTACAATACAGCAGGTATACCTCTAAAACCTGGATATATAGAACTTGTTGAAGAAGGTGATGAACTTGCTGGAGACACAAATGAACATATTGGAAAGATTAAACTTTACACATGGAAAGGACATAACTATATTGATGATACTAATACTGATATGGCTGGCGTAGGATGGATTTTAGCCGAAAATTGGTGGCCTTACCAACGCCCCAGTTTTGTAACGCCACCTTTTGCGGGTTACGTATCAGGGCATTCAACATTCTCTAGAGCTGCCGCAGAATTAATGACACTTCTAACAGGCTCAGAGTTTTTCCCTGGAGGTATGGGGGAATTTATTGCTAGGAAAAATGAATTTTTAGTTTTTGAAGAAGGTCCTAGTACTGATGTTAAATTACAATGGGCAACCTACAGAGATGCATCCGATCAATGTAGCTTATCAAGAATTTGGGGAGGTATTCACCCGCCAGCCGATGATATACCAGGTAGACTTATAGGTGAAAAAATTGGTAAAGATGCTTATAGTTTTGGAGTTAAATATTTTGAAGGAAAAGAAAACAATACATCTACACCTTCAAACTATAAAATTTACCCTAATCCTATAAGTGAAAACTTTATAATTAATGTAACAAATACCACATTAAATGATAAATTTAAATTAATTGATTTAAAAGGAAGTTATTTAAACATTATATCAAAACAATTTAACGAAAACACAAATAAAACAACACTAACACTTCCCTATAATTTAGCATCTGGTGTTTATATTTTAAAAATTAACCAAAAGTCAAACCTTATAATAAAACCCTAAAAACCAACCTGTAAATAGTAATTTATTGCTA
This sequence comes from Seonamhaeicola algicola, assembly GCF_007997385.1. Classification (GTDB taxonomy): domain Bacteria; phylum Bacteroidota; class Bacteroidia; order Flavobacteriales; family Flavobacteriaceae; genus Seonamhaeicola; species Seonamhaeicola algicola. Next base: position 680,883 of record NZ_VOSC01000025.1, on the reverse strand, counting down.
ATATTTAAACATTTGTTCTACTGTTAACACATTTATAATTTTATATTTATATAAACTAACTTAAATATAAATTTATGATGAAAAAATTACTATTACTTGTTTGTATTATTACAATCTATTCAACATCTTCTTATGGCCAATATATCTTGGATTTTGAAGATACATCTAAGTTTGGGGCTACTCAGCAATCAAATGGCGCACCTCATACCGAAGTTACTGCTGCCACAAACCCTGTAAAAGCTGGAATAAACACTAGTGATAATTCACTTCAATTTACTGAAACAGCAGGTGCTCTTTATTGGGAGTTTGGATTTTTATCTAATTCACCTGATCCTGAAATGGACGGTAACAGCTTTGGTTTTGCCCTAAATGAAACGAATGGCAAAATATTAAAACTTAAAGTGCTTTCAGTAAATGAAACAGATTTTGAACTAAAACTTCAACCTTACATTAATGGAGCTGTTTACAATGGAGGAGCTACTCAAAGTCTATCTAGTATTAATTTAAATACTTGGTATGAAGTTACATTCGACTTTTCTGCTGCTCCAGATGGTTGGGTTCCTAGAGTAGATGTTTGGTTTAATCCTACAGGAGGTACCAGAGATGGAGATATTTTCTACATTGATGATTTAGCCCAAGTAACAACTCTTGGAACTAAAACAAAAGATTACAACTCAATAAACATACATCCTAACCCTGTTTCCAACACCTTAAAAATAACTGATTATCAAAAATATAAACACATTACTATACACAACTTATTGGGGCAAGAACTTAAAACACTAAATTCAAAAAGGGAAATTGATGTTTCTGATCTTAAAAACGGAATCTATATTTTAAAAACAGACACTGGAAACACTTCAAAGTTTATAAAAAAGTAACAAAATATCTTAAATTAAAAAGGTGTAAACAGTTAAAAACTATTTACACCTTTTTTATTTTGTGACCACGGCAGGATTCAAACCTGCAACCTCTTGAGCCGTAATCAAGTGCGCTATTCAGTTGCGCCACGTGGCCTTTTTTGTGGGTGCAAATATAGCATTTATTAAAACTTTACCAAACATTTATTTCAAAATTATAAATATGTATTTTTGAAACATGGTAAAAGACTTAATACAGCAAAAATTTGGTAACACCCTAGATAGCGGCTTAATTGCCGAAATACTTGATGTTGGCATTATAAAATCATTTTTAAAAGATGATATTATTATTGATACAAACCAAACCATAAAATACATACCTTTACTTTTAATTGGGAATATTAAAATTTTAAGAGAAGACGATGCTGGTAATGATTTACTCATTTACTTCCTTGAAGCTGGCGAAACCTGCACCATGTCTCTTACCTGCTGCATGGGCACCTCAAAAAGCAAAATAAGAGCTGTTGCAGAGCAAGACTCTACGCTAGTTATGATACCCGTGCAAAAAATGCAAGAGTGGTTTCATAATAACCACAGTTGGCGAAACTTTATTTTAGAAAGTTACCAAGCCAGGTTTGAAGAAATGCTTGATGCTATTGATAGTATTGCCTTTTTAAAAATGGATGAACGCTTGCACAAATACTTACTCAATAAAGCTATTTTAAACAGCACTAATACCATAGAAATTAAACATCAAGAAATAGCTGAAGATTTACATTCATCTAGAGTTGTAATTTCAAGACTATTAAAACAACTTGAAAAAGAAAAAAAGATAGCCTTAGGCAGAAACAAAATTGAAATTTTAAAAGCTTAAGTAACCTAGGTTACATCATTGCCACTTTCTTAACCTTAATTTTGCACGTAAATTAAGTAGAATGGAAAGTATTTTAAACCCTTGGCCTTGGTATGTTTCAGGCCCTTTAATTGCCTTAATAATGGCTTTATTGCTTTATTTTGGTAAAACTTTTGGTATGTCTTCAAATTTAAGAACCATGTGTTCTGCCTTTGGTGCTGATAAGTTTGCAGATTTTTTTAGGTTTGATTGGAAAGCCCAAAAATGGAATCTTACCGTAGTTTTAGGCGCCATAATTGGTGGCTATATTGCAGTTAATTTTTTATCTAACGGTACACCAACCAATTTAAATACAACTACAATTTCCGAACTGCAAAACTTAGGTTTTAAAAATGCAGGAACCACACTTGTACCTAAAGAAATGTATGGTTTAGATGCCTTAACATCAGTTGAAGGTTTACTCATTTTAATTATTGGCGGTTTGCTTGTTGGCTTTGGCACACGTTACGCTGGAGGTTGTACATCAGGGCATGCCATTACTGGTTTAAGCAGTTTACAAAAACCTTCGTTAATTGCTGTTATTGGCTTTTTTATTGGTGGTTTAGTAATGACTAATTTTATTTTACCAATAATCTTTAACCCCTAAATTTAATTCAAAATGAAATTTTTAAAATTCTTAATAGTTGGTATTATATTCGGAATAATTTTAGTAAAATCTGAAGCTGTTTCATGGTACAGAATTTACGAAATGTTTAGGTTTCAATCTTTTCATATGTATGGTATTATTGGTACAGCAATTGCTTCGGGGGTACTATTTCTTCAATTGGCAAAAAAAGGCTTTATAAAAAATATACATGGCCAAAAAATAGCCGTTCCCAAAAAAGATAGAGGTTTTATAAGATATATTATTGGCGGCACCATTTTTGGACTTGGTTGGGCTTTAATTGGCGCATGCCCTGGCCCAATGTATATACTTTTAGGCACTGGTGTTTTTAGCATGCTAATTGTAATTGCAGCGGCATTAATAGGTACGTTTTTATATGGTATTTTAAAAAATAAACTACCACATTAAAAATGGACAACACAGATATTTTAGGTTATATTGGCGCACTAATTGTTGGTTTAGTACTAGGCTTAATAGGCGGTGGCGGTTCAATTTTAACAGTGCCATTGTTGGTGTATTTATTGGGTTATAACCCTATAATTGCTACAGCCTATTCGTTATTTGTGGTAGGCACAACATCATTAGTTGGCACACTTCAAAAACACAAAAAAGGGTTGGTTGATTTTAAAACAGGTTTAGCGTTTTCTTTTCCTTCATTTGTGGCTGTATATTTATCAAGGCGCTACTTGGTACCTAATATTCCAGACAGTCTTTTTTCAATAGAAAGCATTGAAATTACAAAAGAAATGAGCATCATGATTTTCTTTTCAATTATCATGCTTATTTCTTCAGTTTCTATGATAAAAAACAAAAAAAAATCTGATGTTACTACAAAAAATAGTCAGCCGTATTACAAAACATTTATACAAGGTATAATCATTGGTACTATTACAGGAATAATTGGTGCTGGTGGCGGTTTTTTATACGTACCCGCTTTAGTACTTTGGGCCAATATACCCATGAAAAAAGCTGTAGGCACATCATTAATTATTGTAACAATTAACTCTTTAATTGGTTTTACTGGTGATATGCAAACACTAGCAATAGATTGGTTTTTTCTGCTATCATTCACCATAACTTCTATTATTGGTATTTTATTAGGCGTGTATTTATCAAAATTTATAAGCGGAAAAAAGCTAAAGAAAAGCTTTGGTATTTTCACTTTAATAATGGCTATATACATTGTATACAGAGAAACTAGCCTAGAATAATTTATGTGACTTTAGTCACACTCAAAACTGAAGCACTTTAGTAATTTTGAATACGAAAAAGATTAAAAAAATGAAAATAGAACAAATATATACAGGATGTTTAGCACAAGGGGCTTATTACATAGAATCTGAAGGCGAAGTTGCTATAATTGACCCACTACGCGAAACACAACAATACATTGACAAGGCTACTAAAGAACATGCTACCATTAAATATATTTTTGAAACACATTTTCATGCCGATTTTGTATCTGGTCACATTGATTTAGCCAATAAAACAGGCGCTACAATTATTTTTGGCCCTAATGCTAAAACAGATTATGATGCCTATATTGCAAAAGATAACGAAACTTTTAAAATAGGAAAAATCACTATAAAGGTGCTTCATACACCTGGCCACACTTTAGAATCTGCCACCTATTTATTAATTGATGAAAACGGGAAAGACCACGCTATTTTTTCTGGAGACACCTTATTTTTAGGTGATGTTGGCAGGCCAGATTTGGCTATAAAATCTGATTTAACTAAAGAAGATTTAGCCAGCATGTTATATGATTCGCTTCGAAATAAAATTATGCCTTTAGCTGATGATGTTATTGTATACCCTGCGCACGGAGCTGGTTCTGCTTGCGGTAAAAACTTAAGCAAAGAAACCGTTGGTATTTTAGGTGAACAAAAGCAAACAAACTATGCGTTAAGGGCTGATATGACTAAAGACGAATTTGTAAAAGAAGTACTTGATGGTATACTACCACCACCACAGTATTTTGCCAAAAATGCGCAAATGAACAAGTCTGGTTACACAAGTTTTGATACAGTTTTAGAAAAAGGCGATGTTGCTTTAACTGCCCAAGAATTTGAAAACATTGCAAACCATGAAGGCGCTTTAGTTTTAGATGTTAGAACCGAACAAGAATTTGTAAAAGCACACATACCAAATTCCATTTTTATTGGTATTCATGGTGGTTTTGCCCCTTGGGTAGGCGCTTTAATTACTAATTTGCAACAACCTATTTTATTGGTAACACCTAAAGGCAAAGAAAAAGAAACCGTTACAAGATTATCTAGAGTTGGTTATGATAACACTTTGGGGTATTTAGAAGGCGGTATTGATGCTTGGAAAGACGCAGGAAAAGATATTGAATTTATTGAATCTATTTCTGCTGAAATATTAGCTGAAAGAAATAAAAATGGTACCATTGAAATTTTAGATGTTAGAAAAGATGGCGAATATAAATCTGAACATTTAAAAGGTGATAACGTACATCATTTTCCGTTAGATTATATTAATAACAACATGAATACCATTAATAAAAAATCTAATTACTACGTACATTGCGCTGGTGGTTACAGATCTGTAATTGCAGCCTCTATTTTAAAAGCTAGAGGTTTTAATGTTATAGATATTGCTGGTGGTTATGCTGCCTTAAAAAAGACCGATTTACCAAAAACAGATTTTGTGTGCCCTTCAACTTTATAAAAAATGAATACTACAATACAAATACAAAACTTAAAATGTGGTGGTTGTGCTAACACAATCACCACCAAATTATCTGAATTGGAATTAGTGAATAATGTAAAGGTGGATAATGCTAATAATTCAGTATCATTTTCTTATGAAAATGAAGAAACCCTTAAAACAGTTAAAACACTGTTAGTTAAATTAGGATACCCTGAAATTGGCAATAAAAATGTACTAACCACAAAAGCAAAATCTTTTGTAAGTTGTGCTATTGGCAGAATGCATAAATAATTATACTATTTCGGCGCTTAAACCTGCATTTAATAGTGCTGTACAACGTGGTTTTAAATCATCATACTCACCAGTTTTCACTGTACATTTACCTTTATAATGTACAATAATTGAGCATTGTTCAGCCTGTTCTGGTGTGTGTTCACAAGCAGTAATTAATGTTTCAATTACATGATCAAAGGTGTTTACATCATCGTTGTATAACACAATTTCATTTAAACTAGCTTCTTCTTCTAAAACGCTAAATTGTTCTTGTATTTTTTCGTGTGTACTCATAGCTATTCAAATTTATAAAAAAATACGTTACAAAAATTGTAAGCAAGATATAGATTTTAAATTTGGTGCAGAAAATACTTTTTTTAACAATCCGGTTTCTTCATCAATTTTAAAAACTTCAATAGTAAAAGAATCTTGATTTGCCACTAATAGCCAATTTCCACATGGCGAAATTTCAAAATCTCTTGGTGTTTTACCAAAAACAGTTTGAATTCCAATTTGCTTTAACGTGCCTTCTTCTTCTGAAAAGTTAAATATTGTAATTGTTTCGCTTCCGCGATTAGCGCAATATAAAAATTCACCATTTTTTGATAGTTTTATAGTTGCGCTTGAGGGTGTTTCTTTATAATTTTCTGGTAGCGAATTTATAGTATTAATTACTTCAAATTTATCATGCTTTAATTTTAATATAGAAACATGGCCCGTTAATTCATTCATTACAAAACCGTAGTTCCCGTTTGGGTGCATAACTAAATGCCTTGGCCCACTGCCCAAAGGCATATTAATGCTGTAACTTTCTTTTAATACAGCCTCTTTTTCTATGTTATAAACCATTACTTTGTCTATACCCAAATCTGGCACAAAAACTTGATTTTTGCGTGTATAAACCATGTGAGAATGCGCAGCTTCTTGCCTTGTTTTATTAATACTGTTTCCGGTGTGTTGTATTATTTGCGAATGTGAATTTATTGAGCCATTAGTGTTTACAGGGTATAAATGCACATTACCTGTCCAATAACACGCTACCGCTAACAGGTTGTTATTTATAAAGTTAATATGACAAGGCAAACCACCTAAAATAGGCTGTTTGTTTATAAATGTTAAACTATAGTCTTTGTTAATTTTATAAGCCAACACATGCGGGTGCTTCTGTGGCATTACCTCTTGAAAACTATACAAAAATTGTTTATTTTTTGAAATAGTTACATAGGCAGTATTTACATTTTCTGTAATATGTAAACGTGTTAGCTCGCCTGTTTTTTCATTAAATTTTAATGTTGAAATACCTTTACCAAAACCTTCTAAACCTGGCAAAACTTCTGTTGTGTATGAGCCCGCAAACAAAATCATATGCTATTGATATTTTAATGCTACCCAATTGTTTCGCTCTAATGTATGTTGAAGTTTTAGGTTGTATTTAGAAACCTCAGCATCAATAGTTGGAATATCATTGTTATAAAATCCGCTTAAAAATAATGTACCGCCTTTATTTAAACAAGCTGTGTAGGTTTTCATATCTTGAAGTAAAATATTTCTGTTTATGTTGGCTATAATTACATCGTATTTTTTTCCATGTAACAGTGATGCATCACCTTCAAACACTGAAATATTTGAACAATTATTCCGTTCAACATTTTCTAAACTGTTTAAATAACACCAATTATCAATATCAATAGCATCAATAAGTTTGGCGCCTTTCATTTCAGTTAAAATAGCTAAAACACCTGTACCACAGCCCATATCTAACACCGATTTATTTGCAATATCAGATTTTAAAATATGTTGTATCATCATGTGTGTAGTTTCATGATGCCCGGTACCAAAACTCATTTTAGGCTCAATTACAATATCAAATTTTGTATTGAATTTTTCATGAAACGGCGCTCTTACAGCACAAATATCATCAACTATAATAGGGTTAAAGTTCTTTTCCCATTCAGCATTCCAATTGGTTTGTTCAATTTCAGAGAAGGTGTATGTAATTTTAAACTCATTTGAATTTAAAATATTAATATCATTTAAAATAGCATCTGTCCATGCATCTTTTTGAATGTAAGCTGTAACGCCTGTTTCGGTTTCAACAAAGCTTTCAAAACCGGCGTAACCTAATTCTGCAATAAGAATTTCGGTAGCTGGTTGCAAAGGTTCTACTTTAAACTCGTAACCTATGTATATGATATTTGACATAATCTATTTTATTTAAAGCACAAATATAGAAGTTAAAACTACAACAGTTCTTTTTCAATAGCTATTTTAATAATCCCAACGCTATTTTTTGCACCTAGTTTACTCATTATATTCATACGATGGGTCTCGACTGTTTTAGGGCTAATAAATAATTTTTCGGATATTTCTTGGGTAGTCAATTCTTCTGAAATAGCCACTAATACATCATGCTCTCTCCTAGTTAAATTTGGTTTTAATCCGTTATCTGAAGTTATTCCTGTCTGACTCAACAGCTTCCTATGGATATCCTTTTGCAAGAAGAGTTCTCCTGAAAGAACAGTTGTTATGGCTGTTAGTAATTCTAACTTATCTGTATTTTTAAGTAAATAGCCATGAACCCCATTTTTTAACATGCGTTTTACAAAAGAAATGTCTTCAAAATTAGTGAGTCCAATAATTTTTAAATCGGGATACTTTTTTAATAACTGTTTGCTTAAATCTATGCCATTAATGTCTGGTAAATTAATATCTAACAGTAATACATCTGGTTGATCTTTAGGAATCCCTTCTATGGTTTCGTAAGCATTTTTATAAGTCCCCACAAAGGTAACCTCAGGTGTATTTTCCAGCATTGATAGTATGCCTTGTAACACCATTTCATGATCGTCTGTTATTGCTATTTTAGTTACCATCCACTTTGTCTTTATGAATATCTACTGTATATGAAGTTCCTTGATTATTTGATATAAAATCTGTGGTAGCATTTAAATAATCTACTCTAGATTGTATATTACTTAACCCTATACCATCACTCTCTATATTATTTTTATCAAAACCTTTACCGTCATCTTCTACTGTTATTTGAACGGTATTGTCTCTAGAGCTTATCTGTACATTTATTTGAGAGGCTTCAGCATGTCTAACGGCATTAGTTACTAATTCCTGAATGATTCTAAAAGCATTGACTTCTGCTTTTTTAGACATTTCAATAGATTCTCCTAAATGCTGAAAGGTAATTTCTAAACCTTCAGTTACATCATTTAAGTTACTACAATATACTTCTGTTGCTTCCAACAAATTGAAATTTTCTAAAGAAGGCGGAATTAAATTATGTGAAATAGCTCTTACCTGCTTACAAGAATCATCTATCATGGTAATAGCTTCTTTAATCACATTATTATTCATTTCTAGTAGTGAAGACAATTTATACTTAATAGCCGCTAAATCTCCGTTTACACCGTCATGCAATTCTTTTGCAACGCGATGACGCTCTTTTTCTTCTCCCTCAATTAAAGACTCAAGCGTTTTTATTTGAAACTCTCGTTTAAGCGTTAATAGCTCTTGATTTTTTCTTTTTTGGCGTTGTTTGAATAAGAATACCAATAAAGTTGTGGCAATTGCTAAAAACACGATAGCACCCAACATATAATTGTTTTGTGTTTTCTCTTTCTGAATCTGCGTTTCTTTGTCTTTAAGTTCTAGTTGTTGCGTAGCAATTTCTTTGTTTTTTTTTGCGGTTTCATACTTAGTCTCAATCTCCTGAATCTTTTCTAAATTAGCTATCTTGAACACACTATCCTTAAAATGAATATGGCTCTTAAAACTTTGAAAGGCAGGCTCAACTCTTTTTAATTCATAAAGACTATTACTTTTGGCTAAATACGTTTCAGAAAGCAGGTTCAGGTTATCTATGCTCTCTGCATAGGCAATGGCCTTATCAAAATGAATTTTAGATTTAGCTAAATCTTTCATTTTACCATAGATAACCCCTAACTCCATATGCGTTTCCACTAATTCGTCAATATCTTTTAATTTTTGACGAATAGACAGTGCTTTTTTCAAGAATGGTAATGCTCTGTTTAAATAGTTTTTCTTTTCGTGAACAGAACCAATATTATTATAGTTCCTAGCAATTTCTTTTTTATTATCATTTTCTATATTAATGGCTAAGGAACGTTCAAAAAAATCAAGCCCTTCATCAAACTTATTCATTTTGGTATACAAACTACCTATGTTATTTAGAATAGTGCCTTTGGCAAATTTTAAATTTTCATCCTTAGTCTCTTCGACAATTTCAAGAGCATCCAATAAAAACTTTATGCTTTTATCATAATCCTCTAAAATTGAATACACATTAGCAATATTTAGAAGCTTTACGCCTTTGCCGTAATCATTTAATTTTTTTTCATCATACTCGATACCCTCAAAATAAGTCTCAATTGCCTTTTCATAATTTTCTTCATTTTTATATAAAATCCCTAATGATGAATAAATATGAGACTTATTTAACCCCTCCTCTTCTGAAATTTTGGAAGACTTATTTAGATAAACTTTTGCAGAATCGTACTCATTTGAATATAAGAAAGCTGTTCCTATATAATAGTTGGCCTTAGCCTCTATTTCTTTATCACGAATATCAATAGATTTATTTAACGCCTTCTTACCATAAATTATGGAACTATCAATATCCTGATACAAATAATAATACGCTAGTTCATTAAATGTCTTGGCTAAAGAAGAGTCATTATTAAGTTTATTGATGCTTAACTTTAAACTATCGATAATATTAGAATTCTGAGACAAAACGGAAAAACTACACACGAAAAGAGCTAAAAGAAATACAATGTTTCTCAAAAGAATAATTTTTAGATATTTAAATGTAATAAAAATAAGATTAGAAATCTGTTAATTGCAAACATCACTAGCTCCAATAACCCATTTATCACCATTAATATAAAAAGCGCCATCTTCTGTGTAACGTTCTATAGGCATATAATTTACCTCACCAGCATTAGACACTAACCTAATGACCATATAATTTTTAATTACCATAAGGTTCCATAAGCCTATACCTTCGCTATTGTTTGATGACACCTCACCATCAAAGGCGCCACCACCTGCATGAAAATCTGAATACCCATTAAAAGCAAACTGCCCATTAGAACAAAAGTTTATAGTAACTTTAATGTTAGAGCCTACACTTATACTTCCACCATAATTAGAAGTGTAATAAGAACTGTATTTTACGAGTTTTCTCCCCTTAAACATATTGGCTTTTTGCTTTGCCGCACTATTCATAAAAGGTAAATATGTTATAGATTTCGAAATTTCAACAGCCAAATCTTGATAGCTATCTTTAAATGCTTGTTTAGGCACCAAAACAAGTGTCATTACTCCACCTATTTGCCAAAGTTTACTTTTAGATACTACTGCCACTAAAATAATTTCTTGCCCATTACTATAACTGCCTTGGTAAAGTGCTATATAGTTTCCATTATCTAGCTGCATAATATCTGTGGCTAAAGCGGCTTGCATACCATCTTCTTGTATGGTTTCTTGCATGTTTTGTAATATAACGTGTTCGTTTGCCCACCCATGTTCTATTAGCATAATGGCAGCTTGCTCATTAGAATTACTTAACATAACTTGTCCGTAATTTTCTTCTTGTACTTGCCAACCAACAGGCACAGAAGCTTTAATTGCTATGCCTTCAAATTTAGTTTGTGAAAATGCAGACATGCCCAGTAAAATAAAAATTAAAAATCTCATTGTTTTACTATTTTAAACACTTTAGATTTTGAAGCATCACTAGCTTGAACAGACACAAAATACAAACCAGTTGCTTTATCAGTCATATCTATTTTCAGCTTTGAGGACGCATTGTTATATACATTTAAGACTTTCCCCTGAATATTTGAAATAGTAATTTTTGTATTTTGTATTGCATCACACTGAATATTTAAAGTTTGAATTACAGGGTTTGGATATGCTTTTATTGTGTTTTTGGCTAACACCTCATTTGCAGTACTTAACACACCTGCACATTTTCCATTGGCTCCGGCATTATAAATACTTTGAATTTCCGTTTCAGTTAGTGCTCGATTATAGACACCTATCTCATCTATCTCTCCAGAGAAAAAGTTAGTGTAATCGTTTAAAGCCCCGTTAGGGTTGTGATATTGACCTCCAATAGTTAAAGGTAAACCTACAGTACTTGACGGACCATTATTAAATGTTTCCCAACCAAAATGAAAACCATCTGCATAAATAGAATGTTGATTACCTTGCCTCACATAAACATAATGGTGCCATTGAAAGTCTTCGAAACTCGGACCAGTTAAAACAATGTTTGCTCCAGTATTATCTTCAAAAATGCATTGGAAGGTGGCATTTTCAAAACGCATAGAAAATACTGTAGGAACATCTGCAGGTACATAACCTCCACCTTTGGCAATAACCTGTTGGCTTACTGTTGCGAAACCTGTTTGTTTTGCCCAAAGTTCTACCGTAACATCTCCAGTGATATCTAGATCTGGGCTATGTGGCACCACAACCACATCATCTACGCCATCAAATAAGAATGATTTACCCACAACACCTGTGGTGTATAAAGTGCCGTTGGTAGTACCATGATTATTACCTAATGAATCGTTTGTATTATCTTCTGCTTTCCACCAACTTATTAAATTATTTGGTGATGTTACACATTGCGAAAAGCTTAAGAAACTAGTGCAGCAAAAAACACTTACCAATAAAACAAAATATTGTTTTTTCATAATAATTGATTTAGTTAAAACTGTAAGACAGCCCTATTTGAATGTTATTAATCTTTAAATAATTATCACTATCACCTCTATCTAATAAATTAGTTTGCCCCCAATCATATCTGGCATCAATTGATATTTTGTCTGACACATCATAAGACAATCCAAAATCAATTGCAAAATTGGTAGATTTTACGCCTTCACCAGTATCTAACAGAAACCCTAAACTTGGACCTACTTTGGCTTTGAACTTATCTGAAATATTATAAGAAGCTAAAACCGGAACTTGTATTTGATTAAAGTCTTTAACTGCTACAAGCCTTACTTCTGGCAACAATTCTAATTTATCAGCTAAATTTATATCTGCTAAAGCTAGTCCTAAATAAAACCCTGTTTCACTAGACGTCTTACTAAAATTTACAGTTGAATTAATTGAACTATTATATGAAGTGGTAGATTTTGAGTTAGTGAATTTTGTAGTTAAATCTGTGTCTGTTGGTTGTCCATCTGTGGGATTTTCTGTATGTATTGTACTTACAGCATAATCAATATACATTATGTTTACCCCTCCTGTTACTTTTAATTTTTGTGCAAAAGTTAACGATGTTACAAAGCACATTAATACTGTTAGTTTGATTATTGTTTTCATTTTTTTGCTTTTAATTTGTTGTTATTATTGATTCTGTGTTTATTTGATAATCTTCTATTCTTATGTCTTCTACTTCACCTGTACACAAACAGGTAGTTGTTTCCCATATGGTTTGTACACTAGTATCATTAAAACTGGCACGCTTAAGAATAGATTTCTTATAGTCATCACTTTCTGTAAACCAATAGACATGCTTATTTTTGATATCTAACTTCATTCTATGTGGTAAAAATTGAGAAGTTACAGGATGATTTTGTGCTATTTCAGCAAAATTTAAATTGACATCTAATCCTTTTAAACTTAAAGTACCTACGGTATAATATCTACTACTTCCTCTATCATAAGACAGTATCATATAAATAATATCATTAGAAACATCTACTGCTATATCATGTATTTCATGACCATCTGTTTTAAAAATGGCACTACTTTCTAAATCGGTAGAACTTTCTAGGTTGTAAGAATACAAGGCATATCTATCATGCATTATTAAAAATGGTTGTTCACTGTCTTCTACCCATATTTTTTTAATTGCATTAGCTCTGGTGGCATTTTCAACTTGAACCAACATGGTTTTATTACTGCCATCTGCATTCATTTTATAAAGTCTATGATTACCTATTTTGTTTAAATCTGCGCCTTCTAAAAAATAATACACCTCTTGCTTTGTCTGATTTTTTGCTAATGCACTGAAAATGTAATTTGAAGTTGATACATTTTTTATTTCTCGTCCTCCTGCTGAAAGATTTACAGATGTAATATTAACATCTAGACCAGATTCTGTAGAACCAACAAGTAATTCATTGTATTCTGGGAAAATTATTAATGATTTACCATCTGTAACATCTTTTGACAATAAGGTTTCTTGGGTTGTTGCATCATTATAAATGTCTACACGCATAATACTTTCGTACTGTCTATCAGAATAAAACAATTGATAATTAATTGCTTGTTCTTCTTCGGTTTCTGATGCAATACACTCTATAGTTATTGTAGTAGATGCATTATTATCATTTGCATCTCTAAAAAGAAAATTAATGGAATAAACTCCAGGTGTAGTTGTAGAGAAATTACCAGTTAAATCTAATACTTTGTTGTTATCACTAAAATTGCTTTCTACATCTGCATCAACTAAATTTCCGTTAGCATCTGTTATTGTAAAAACACCAAAAACAACTGCATTATTATCTGTAGCTCTGGCATGTATTTCTATAGAATTGGATGGTAAACTAACGTTTTCAAGATGAAATGTTATATTATCAATTGGGGCGATAATTTCTATTACTGGGGCTTCATCATCACCTTCAAGAGGTTCAGTTTTACAACCAACAAATAAAATAGTTGTAATTGCAAATATTAAAAGAAATTTAAAAATTTTCATAAGGCTAAAATTGTTTATTAATAACTGATTGCAAGTTACTTTCAACCTTATAAAAAAATCTAAGGGCATTCACCCAGATTATAAAAATCAGGGAATACCCTTAGAAATTTACAAAACTAAAAAAGCGCTCAAATTTTAAATTTTGAACGCTTTTTCAATTAGATTTTATTTGAAATGCTAAAACAAATTCAGCATAACAAGACTATCTTTAATCTAGAATGCATTTACAATAGCAAAGAAATCTTCAGCTTTTAATGATGCACCACCAATTAAACCGCCATCAACATCTGGCTTAGAGAAAATTTCTTGTGCGTTGGCTGGTTTTACACTGCCACCGTAAAGAATTGAAACGCTATCGGCCACTTCTGCTCCGTACTTGTTTGCTAACGTTTTTCTAATAAAAGCGTGCATATCTTGTGCTTGCTCTGGACTTGCTGTTTCACCTGTGCCAATAGCCCAAACTGGTTCATAGGCTAAAACTATTTTATTAAATGCCGATGCTTCTAAATGAAATAACGCATTTTTAATTTGGTTTTCAACTACAGTTTCTTCATTTCCAGATTTTCTATCGGCTAACTCTTCACCAAAACAGAAAATAACAGTCATATCATTTGCTAAAGCAGCATCAACTTTTTTAGCCAAAAGCGCATCAGTTTCATTAAAATATTCTCTACGCTCACTGTGCCCTAAAATAACTATTTCGGCTCCTACACTTTTAAGCATGCTAGCACTAATTTCACCAGTATAAGCACCGTTTTCAGCATAATGCATGTTTTGAGCAGCTACATGAATATCGGTTGATTTTAAAACTTTATAAGCTTGGTATAAGTTTGTAAATGTTGGCGCTACAATTACCTCAGCGTTTGAAGTTTTAGTTTGGTTTGCTAAATCTGCTAATAACGCTTCAGTTTTTGATAAATCGTTATTCATTTTCCAGTTACCGGCAACAATATTTTTTCTCATGATATGGTATTTTTTTATGTTATTTGAGATATATAAACGTTGCTAAAGTACTTAATTTTTAACAGCTTGAATAAGATTTTTGTCATCAGCTTCAATAACATTAAATACAACGATTTCGCTAGCTTTATTTACAATCATATATCTAGGTATCCAACTTATGTTTACAAAGTTTGCAAACTCACAATCTTTACCATTAGGCATATAGTAATGGTCTCCTTGTACATTGTATTTTTCAATACCCTTTTTCCAAGCATCTTCCCCTCTATCTAATGATAAAAAAACGTACGCTGCATCTTTATAATTTTCTTGTAAAGCTTTTACTTTTGGCATACCTTTTATACAGTCTCCACACCATGATGCCCAAATATCAATAACAATGGTTTTGCCTTTGTGCTTGTTTAAAATAGATTGAAATGTTACGTTTTCACCATTTAACGTTACAAATGTATCATTTAGAGCTTTTTCATTAAATTGGGTTGGCTCTTGTGATTTACAACTAAAAAGAGCTGTTAATGCCAATAGAATTACATATACTTTTTTCATTGATTTATTTTTTTAATAGAATTTCCGCTTGTGCGAAAATGAAAATTATTTAAGTTTTACTTTAGGATCTAACCAAGCGTAAATTAAGTCGACAAATATATTAATCATTACAAACAAAGTAGCAATTACTAATACGGCTCCCATAATTACAGGTAAATCTAGAGTGTTTAAGGCGTTTACAATTTCTTTCCCTAAGCCATTCCAACCAAAAATATATTCTACAAAAACGGCGCCTGCTAACATGGATGCAAACCAACCTGAAATGGCCGTAACCACTGGATTCATTGCGTTTTTTATAGCATGTTTTTTTATAATTTGAAACTCGCTAAGCCCTTTTGCTCTAGCGGTTCTGATATAATCTTGATTAAAAACTTCTAATAATGAATTACGCATTAACTGAATAACTACCGCTAACGGCCTAATACCTAAAACCACTGCTGGCAACACCAAATTTTTCCATTTTATATGCATGGCTTCACCAAAATCATCTAGCTCATAAAGGCTTCCTGTCATTTCTAAATTGGTATACTCATGTAACACAAAGCCAAATAACCACGCAAATAGTATAGCACTAAAAAATGATGGTACACTCATACCCAAAGTACTAACAACTTGTATAAATTTATCTAACCATTGGTCTTTATAAAGTGCAGAAACTATACCCAAAATAATACCCAAACTAATTGCTATAAAAATAGCCGAAACTGCTAGCACAAAAGTATTTGGCAATGTTTCAGCTAAAACTTGGGTTACTTTTTTACCTTGTTTTGTGAAAGATTCTCTTAAATACGGAAACTTTAAAACAGTGGTTGTATTTCCAATGGTAAAAAGTGACTTAGCTGTGTATTTTCCAGATTGTAAAGTTGTGTAATCTTGCTTTTTATTTGAATGAAATGATAGTGGTGATAAATCATTTAAATAATAAACATATTGTATAGCAATAGGTTTATCAAAACCGTATTTCTGTTTTACTAATTTAAGTTGCTCTGTATCTTCATTTTGTCCTAACATCATTTGCGCCGGATCTCCTGGAAGCACATTAAATAAAAAGAATACCACAGTAACCACTCCTAATAAAGTGAGCAAAGCGTATATAATTTTATTTAATAAATAGTTTATCAGTTGTTGGTTATTGGTTATTAGAAACTATAGAATCTTTATTTTTCAATTCAACTTTAATGATATTGTCATATGACGTATTGTTTCTTTTATTGTACTCTATTACAGAATCCTTTTCCTTAAAAATATGCATAGCTTCAATATCTTCTTTGTTTAAAGCTTGTAATGCCTTGTAAGTAGATATTTCACCATCAATAATAACTAAAGCATTTGGAGCTTTTTCTTTTGGCTCAGTTCTCTTAACCTTAGGTAACTGAAAACTTTCTAAATCATTCCAATGTACTTTTTGTTTAACAGTACCTTGGTCTAACTCTAAAATACCAGGGTTTGAACGCACTACTGTTTTTAGAGCTTTTTCATCACATAAATACCATGTAACATCTAAACCAAAAGCTTCATTAATACGCTGTTTAACATCTTTACCAGATGCAGTTAAACCAATAACTTGGTAGCCTTGGTTTGTAGCATTTTCAATAAAGCGTTTCAATTTTTTTGCTCCTTCTAATTCAATTTTATCTAAATTGTATGATACAATAATAACAACATTATCTTGTGTTAAAAAATGTTGTGTTAAATCGTCATCTTCACTTTCTATAGAAAAGTCATAAATTGGTGGTTCGTAACCTTTTTCAATTTCTTTGGTTTCAACACTAACAAATTCACCTTCAACTGTAGGGTAATCGCCTAATGTTGTTATCACTTTTTCTTGGCCATTAACATTAAATTTCCATGCGTATTCTGTAACTGGTTTTTTGGCATCGTCTGGTATACTCATACCTTCTGCTATATTTTTTCCAATAGCATACCCTCTAAAATCTATAGCTGGTAAATGCATTAAAACATGATAACCAAACCACAAGCTTACTATAAAACTTAACAATGCTAAAATGGTTGTTTGTAGCTTACCAAATACCGCATTTATGTGTTTTACACCAATAAAAATAATTACTATTAACACCAGCAATACTACATCTTTGGTAAAGCTTTCCCATGGTGTTAGTTTAAGGGCATCACCAAAACATCCGCAATCTTTTACTTTATCAAAATACGCTGAATAGAATGTTAAAAATGTAAAGAAAACTATCATTAGAAGTAAGCTCCAAACCGTAAATTTTGGCTTATAGCCTATTAATAAAAATACGCCCAAAACCACTTCAAAAACTACAACAAAAACAGATATTAGTAATGCGTAAGGTTCTAAAAATGGTATATTTAATACATCTGTACTAAAATATTCTTGTAATTTATATGAGAAACCAAGCGGGTCATTTAATTTTATAAATCCGGATATTATAAAAAGTACGCCTACAAATATTCTTGATATACTTACTATTGCTTTCATGTAATTTTAATTTATTTTGAAATTTATTCACCTAAGTGAATTAGTGCAAATACCGAATAGTTTATCATGTCTTGGTAATTAGCATCAATACCTTCGCTAACCAATGTTTTTCCGGCATTATCTTCAATTTGTTTTACGCGAAGTAGTTTTTGTAAAATTAAATCGGTTAAGCTGCTAACACGCATATCGCGCCATGCTTCGCCATAATCATGGTTTTTATTTTCCATTAATTCTTTGGTAATGGCTACATGCTTTTCATACAATGCAACAGCTTCTTCGGTGTTTAAATCTGGTTGCTCTACAACACCTTTTTCTAGTTGAATTAAAGCCATAATACAATAATTAATAATACCAATAAACTCACTTTCTTGCCCTTCATCAACCCTTTGTTCTTTGTTTTCTTGCAAGCCTCTAATACGTTGTGCTTTTATAAAAATTTGATCGGTTAATGAAGGTAAACGCAGTATTCTCCAGGCGCTTCCGTAATCGGCCATTTTCTTTTTAAATAAACTTTTACAAGTTTCAATTACAGCTGTATATTGTTTTGAGGTATCTTGCATGAAATTAATATGTATTTTGCGTAAATTTCGCTTAAATAGTTCAGAGTTCAAAGTTCTAAGTTCGTAATTCTAAATATTTATGATTTTATTAAAACTTTAACCCTTGAGCATCAAATTTTGAACCCTTTTTTATGACAATTAACTGTAAAGGAAAACTCATTGATTTAACTACCCCTAAAGTAATGGGTATTTTAAACCTTACACCCGATTCATTTTTTGATGGCGGTAAATACACCAATGAAAATGCTATTTTAAATCAGGTTGAAAAAATGTTAACTGATGGTGCAACATTTATTGATGTTGGTGCTTATAGCTCACGCCCGGGCGCTGATTTTGTTAGTGAAACCGAAGAGCTACAACGCCTATTGCCAATTATAGCACTTATTGATAAAAAATTTCCTGAAACACTTATTTCGGTAGATACGTTTAGAGCTGAAGTTGCTAAACAAAGTATTGAAACTGGCGCCGCTATAATTAACGATATTTCGGCAGGAAAACTTGATGATAACATGCTAAAAACCGTTGCCAATTTACAGGTACCATACATAATGATGCATATGCGCGGAACACCCCAAACCATGCAGCAGCTAACCAATTATGATGATATTGTTAAAGACCTTATTTTTTATTTTTCTGAAAGAATACAAGCTGCTCATAACTTAGGTATTACAGATGTTATTATTGACCCGGGCTTTGGTTTTGCTAAAACTTTAGAGCAAAATTATAAACTACTAAACAACCTAGAATTATTAAATATTACTGAAAAACCTATGCTTGTTGGGGTTTCAAGAAAATCTATGATTTATAAATTACTTCAAACCACACCCCAAAATGCTTTAAATGGCACAACAGTTTTAAACACTATTGGTTTACAAAAAGGCGCTTCAATTTTAAGAGTGCATGATGTTAAAGAAGCTGTTGAAACGGTTAAATTAATTCAAAATTTAAATTGTTAGAAAAACATGAAATATATTTATTTGCTCATTATTTCTATTTTATTTTTTTCCTGCGGAAAAGATAAAGTGGTAAAACTACCCGAAATTAATACCTCTGAAATATCTGAAATTAATGACGTATCAGCAGCATACTTATTTTATGATAAAACGAAAGCTGATAGTGTTGATTTAAACCGAAAAAACCTAATTAGCACTACTAATTGGCTTGTTAATATTGATAAACGTTTAACTTTAAAACAAGTTATTCCGCATATTAAATTTTTACAAGAAAAAAAGGCTAATGCTGGCCACAAAAACGAACATGCTAAAAATTATTTTACATGCCACGATATTAGTAAAAATAATTTAGGGTTTATTGAGTTTACTAATTTGGTTTACAACAATACCAATACACTTTCAAACTTAAAAGCATCACCTAATGAAATAATAGTAAACTTTAATACATCAAATATAATTAGGGTTATAAATTTTAAATTAGATACGGTTTCAAAAAAAACAACAAAAAATAATTTAGCTAAAACAATAAAACCGTTTGATGTAGCTGAAAATACCATTAAACTTCACTTCAATTCAAATCTATTATTTCAAGATTATATTACTTATAAAGAACATATTATAACAAAAATAAAACACGCAAAAATATCACCCATAGAATTTATTTATAATTAACCTTATTTTACTAAATTTACCAAAACCCGTATTCCATTGGACATCTTTAAAGACATTTTAAATCTTCGTTTTATAGATTACTTAGATGTTGTAGTGGTAGCACTCCTGCTCTACTACCTTTACAAGTTAGTTAAAGGTACAGTAGCTATAAATATTTTTATTGGTATTATTATAATTTATGGGGCTTTTAAGCTTACGGGCTTTTTAGATATGCAACTTTTAAATGGGCTACTAAAAGGTTTTATTGAAGTTGGTATTATTGCTTTAATTGTTGTATTTCAACCAGAAATTAGAAAATTTTTACTCATGGTTGGCTCCACCAATTTTGGCCATAGGTTTAAGTTTTTGCAACGTTTTAAGTTTTTAAAAACCGATGCTACAAGTACTACTGATGTTGATGCCATTGTATCGGCTTGTAATAAAATGTCTATGTCTAAAACCGGTGCTTTAATTGTTTTTGAACGCAATAATAACTTAGATTTTTTAACCTCATCGGGTGATGAAATGAATATTAAAGTTACCCAACCTATTATTGAAAGTATTTTTTTTAAAAACAGCCCGTTACATGATGGCGCTATAATTGTAAGCAACAATATTGTTAAAGCCACCCGTGTTATTTTGCCTGTTAATAATGAAAAAAACATACCGCAACGCTTTGGTTTACGCCACAGAGCAGCCATTGGCGTTACCGAAAAAACCGATGCTTTAGCACTTGCTGTTAGTGAAGAAACAGGACATATTTCGTACTTTAAAGATGGAGAATTTATAGCTTTTGAAGATACTAGCCAACTTGTTTCTGCTATTAAAAAAGATCTAGCTTAATAATTCCTTATGAATTGTAAAAACTGTTATAACGAAATTTTACCAGAAAGCGACTATTGTAATGCATGTGGCGCCAAGGTTATTAGAAAAAGGCTTACTATAAAAAACCTACTTCAACATCTTGGAGAAACCTTTTTTAATTATGACAACAAACTTTTTACAACCATAGTACATTTACTTATAAAGCCCGAAGTTGTAATTGATGCTTATGTAAGCGGTGTAAGAAAACGCTACATTAATCCTATAAGCTTTTTTGGTATTTCATTAACATTAACTGGGTTTGTTATTTTTATTATTAGAAAATTCTACCCTAATGCATTAGATATTTCTACACTTATTGAAAACTACGAAATGTATTCTAATGAAGCTTCTAAACAAATTATGGCAGATTCTGGTAATTTTTCACTAGACTATTCTTCATTAATTTACTCAGCTATGATACCATTTTTTGCATTGTTATCATGGTTTCTTTTTTTAAATAAGCGCTATAATTACACAGAACATTTAGTTACGTACATGTATAGCTTGTCGCTGTATTCCATAAGTTCAGGTTTAATAGGGTTGGTAGTGTTAATTTTTAATTCTAATTTATATTTACTTTCTGGAAGCTTAATGTATCTTGTAGCCTTGTTTTACAACTGTTTTTTATTAAAAAGGCTATTTAACCTAAATTATCAGGAGCTTATATTAAAAACGTTTTTATTTTTAATTCTGTTTTTTATCCTATTCTTTGGTCTTTCAATTGGTATTGGTATTATTTACGCCATTATTATGCTTAAAAATGGCAATTTATAATAGTTGAAATTTTAAGTTATCTAATAAAAAATCTAAACAACCTCTTCTTGTAAAAACTGTACTTCATACAAGTTTTTGTAATAACCATTTTCTTTTTTAAGAAGTTCGTGGTGTGTACCTTGCTCAACAATATTTCCAGAATCCATTACAATAATTTTATCGGCTTTTTTTACAGTTGCCAAACGGTGTGCTATAACTATTGATGTACGACCTTTTGTAATTTTTTCTGTAGCATTTTGAATGAGTTGTTCTGAATACGAATCTACAGAAGAAGTAGCTTCATCTAAAACTAAAATGCTTGGGTTTGTAACATAGGCTCTTAAAAACGAAATTAATTGACGCTGACCCGAAGACAACATAACACCACGCTCTTTAACGTTATAATGATAACCGTTTGGTAAACTCAAAATAAAATCGTGTATACCAATATCTTTTGCTGCTTGATGTACTTGTGCTTCAGTAATTTCAGGATAATTTAATGTTATGTTATTCAAAATAGTATCGGCAAATAAAAATACATCTTGTAAAACAACTGCTATTTGGGTGCGTAATGAAGCTAAGGTAACATCTTTAATATTGGTATTATCAATATAAATATTACCGCCTTTTATTTCATAAAATCTACTCAACAAATTTATAATGGTAGATTTTCCAGCACCAGTAGCACCAACTATAGCAACAGTTTCACCTTCTTTTACATTAAATGAAATACCTTTTAAAACCGTTTCATTATCAACATAACTAAAATGTACGTTATCAAATTTAATATTGCCTTTAAAATGGTTGGCTACAATATTGCCTGTGTCATCAATTTGCGATGTTGTGTCTAACACTTTAAAAACACGGGTTGCTGCTACCATACCCATTTGTAGTGTATTAAACTTATCTGCTATTTGGCGCAAAGGCCTAAAAAGCATTGGTATAAACATTATAAATGCAACTAAAACACCTTTAGTAACAGATCCTTCAACCACATTTAAACCACCATACCAGGCAACCAAACCAATGGTTACAGATGAGGCCAAATCTGCAATAGGAAAGAAAAACGAGTTATACCAAACGGTTTTTAACCATCCTTTTTTATGGCGTTCATTAATTTCTTTAAACTTTTTATACTCGGTGTCTTCACGGGTAAAAAGCTGTAATATTTTCATACCTGTTATACGTTCTTGCACAAACGAGTTAAGGTTAGACACTTCGGTTCTAACTTCCTCAAATGCTTTTTTCATGTACTTTTGAAAAATACGGGTAGCATAAAGTAAAACGGGTAGCATTAGTAAAACTATTAAGCTTAACTTCCAGTTTGTGTAAACCATAACTCCAAAAACTACAAGCATGGTTAAAATATCTCTAAAAATCATGAAAAGTCCTTGCCCAAAAATATCGGCAATACGCTCCATATCGGTTACAGACCTAGTAATTAATACACCTACCGAAGAATTATCATAATACTTCATTTTAAATTTTAATAGGTGATTAAACAGCTTTGTTCTTACATCTTTAACCAAATTTTGCCCCAACCAAGCGGCATAATAAATAAAACCTAACTGAAAAACGGTTTGTAAAATTAAAACCGCAAACATTATTATCACATATATTAAAAACGTGTCGGGTTTATTTAATGCAATACCTTTATCTATAGCATCTTTTGTTAAATATGGTGTTGCTGCACTTAATCCTGCTAAAAAAATTACTAAAACAAACAACCCTACAAAAATGCTATTGTATGGTTTTATGTATTGAAAAAGGCGCTTAAAAAGCACAAAATCAAAAATACTTTCTTTCTTTTTAGTCATTATTCAATGTTATACTATCTGGATATTCTACATGTATTAAATATAAAGCATGAGCTGGCACAGAATATCCGGCTTCGCTTCTGCTTTTTGAGGCTATTATTTTATGCACATCATTTACCGATATTTTTCCTAAACCTACATTTATCATGGTGCCAACAACAGCTCTAACCATATTACGCAAAAACCTATCAGCTTGTATTATAAAATGGAGTTCATCATCTTTAAAAAACCACTGTGCTTTCATTATATCACAATTATACGTTTTTACATCGGTATTTGTTTTAGAAAAGCATTGAAAATCTTTATAATTAAATAGAATATCTGTGGCTTTTTGCATGTTTTCAACATTTAAATCTTGCTTCATAAACAACGCATTATTATATGAAAATACATTTTTTTTAAGCGTTATTCTGTATAAATATGTTCTACTTAAAGCATCAAAACGTGCATGCGCATTGGGGTTTACTTTAAAAATACGGTGTATAGCTACATCTTTTGGTAAAAACGCATTGAGTTTATAGGTTAGTTGTGTTTTGCTAAAAGTAATATTTGTATCAAAATGTGCAAACATTTGTGAAGCATGTACACCAGTATCTGTACGTCCTGCACCTACAATTGCTGTAGGTTGCTTTAGTAATGTTGATAATGCTTTTTCTATAACTTCTTGTACTGATATTGCTGTAGGTTGGTTTTGCCAACCATGATACGCACTTCCGTTATAAGATAGTTCTATAAAATACCTCAAATTGTTTTAATACATTTGTTGAAACAGCAAAGATATACAGTTTTCAGTTTTTATTTACTGTTGAAATCTTAATTAAATATTAAAACACACCAAGTATTAATGAACTCATGACCAAAATTCTCTTACTTTCTGATACGCATAGTTATATTGATGATGATGTACTAAAATATGTAAAACAAGCTGATGAGGTTTGGCATGCAGGCGATATTGGAAGTTTACAGGTTACTGATGCTATTAAAGCTTTAAAACCTTTAAGAGGTGTTTATGGCAATATTGATGATGCTAAGGTTAGGGTTGAATTTCCGGAGCATAACCGCTTTATGTGCGAAAGTGTTGATGTTTGGATAACGCATATTGGCGGTTACCCAGGCGCTTACAACATACGCGTTAGAGAGGCTATTAAACAGCATCCGCCAAGGTTGTTTATTTGTGGGCATTCGCATATTTTAAAAGTGATGCCTGATAAAAAACTGAATTTAATTCATATGAATCCTGGTGCGGTTGGTAAACATGGTTTTCATAAAACACGTACTATGTTACGTTTTACTATTGATGGTAAAAAAATTGATAATTTAGAGGTTATTGAGTTTAATAAACGGTAAATTTTATAGTGTATTTTTTGTTTTGAACAACCTTTAATAGATGGATATTCATTTAGTTTTGGTTGAAATGTTGGCTGATGGGTGCGTTAGGGATTGAAGCGGCAGCTTTTGGCTAGCATAGCGTAAAGCCAAAACTATTAGCGAAAAGCCCGACCCGAAGGGTAACGCCCTAAAATATAAAAAAAAGCCCAAAGTCTTCACCTTGGGCTTACGCACTAATACTACTAAGATATTAGGTTTTTATCGCAATCGATCTACTGATTTTACAAGGTCTTCGTCCTTTTTAATGGCTTTATTAGCTAAAGCTAAAAATACGATAGAAATGATAGGAAGAAGTACCCCAATACCTTTCTCAGAAACCGCCGTTTCTCCAGATAAATTTAGTGATTGATATACAAAAAATCCTAGTAAAATAAAGTTTAATATCATGTTCAGGCGGCCCAACATAAATTGAGACTTCCTGTTTTTGTATCTAAATATTGCTACCAATGAAAAGAATGCCGATGTTATAAAAGCTGCAAACACATAACTGATATCTTGTGCAAATACTACTGTGCCTTGGCTGGTTTTCCATAGGTTAAACACAAATATTAACCCGCCAGAAACTACGGCTGCAAGTAAAAGGTATATGGTTTGTATACGTTGTAACATACTTTTTTCTTAAAACTGGACAGCAAAAATAATAGTTTCTTTAAAATTTTAGTATAAAAAATTAAAATAAAGTTGTATAATTGCAGTATTAATTCACAACAACCGCTGTTACAAGTGGTTAATTCTCCAGATAAAATCATTTTTTCTTAGAATTACTCAAAAATTATATTCAAAATTTTATATTCAATTATAAACATCAATGTTTGAAATTTCACAATTAAAAGAAAAGAAACTCTCTGAATTACAAGAGATTGCAAAAGAATTAAGTATCCCTAAGTACCGTTCTTTAAAAAAATTAGATTTAGTTTATCAAATTCTAGATCATCAAGCTGCTAACCCAAAGGCAACAACCGAGGCTAAACCAGAAGCAAAAGCCGAAGACAACAAACCTAAACCTAAAAGACAGAGACAGCGCGTTCAAAAAAAACCTGCTAACACTAGCAATACTGATAAAGCTGAAGCAAACGCTGCTAAACCTACCGAAGATAAACCGCAAGCTAAAAAAGAGGAACAAACGCAAAGTAAGCCTCAAAACAACAACAATAGCAATAATAGTAACAACAACAATAATAGCGGTAATAATAACAATAACCAGCAAAAACACCGTCAACACAAAAATCAGCATAAAAATCAAAAAAATAATGTTGATAATGGCAATAAAGACAACAGAAACCGTTATCGTGAGCCAGATTTTGAATTTGATGCCATAATTGAAAGTGAAGGTGTTTTAGATATTATGCAAGATGGTTATGGTTTTTTACGCTCATCAGACTATAACTACCTATCATCACCAGATGATATTTACGTATCACAATCGCAAATTCGTTTATTTGGCCTTAAAAAGGGCGATACCGTTTTAGGTAATGTTAGGCCTCCTAAAGAAGGTGAAAAGTATTTCCCTTTAATAAAAGTAAACAGAATTAACGGCCAAAAACCTGAAGTTGTTAGAGACCGCGTATCTTTTGAGCATTTAACACCTTTGTTTCCAAGAGAAAAATTTAATATAGCTGAAAAACAAAGTACCATTTCAACACGAATAATGGATTTGTTTGCTCCTATTGGTAAAGGGCAACGTGGTATGATTGTATCGCAACCTAAAACAGGTAAAACCATGTTACTTAAAGATGTTGCTAACGCTATTGCCGCAAACCACCCCGAAGTTTATCAAATGATTTTACTAATTGATGAACGCCCAGAAGAAGTTACAGATATGCAACGTAACGTACGTGGCGAAGTCATAGCATCTACCTTTGATAAAGAAGCTCATGAACACGTAAAAATTGCCGATATTGTTTTAGAAAAAGCAAAACGTTTAGTTGAATGTGGGCATGACGTAGTAATTCTTTTAGATTCTATTACACGTTTAGCAAGAGCCTACAACACGGTACAACCTGCATCGGGTAAAATTTTAAGTGGTGGTGTAGATGCTAATGCTTTACATAGGCCAAAACGTTTTTTTGGTGCTGCCAGAAATATTGAAAATGGTGGCTCTTTAACTATTATTGCTACAGCACTTACAGAAACAGGTTCTAAAATGGATGAAGTAATTTTTGAAGAATTTAAAGGTACTGGTAATATGGAACTACAGTTAGATAGAAAAATATCTAACAGACGAATTTTCCCTGCTATTGATCTTACATCATCTAGTACACGAAGAGACGACCTTTTACTTGATGAAAATACCATACAACGCATGTGGGTGTTACGCAAATATCTAGCAGATATGAACCCTGTTGAAGCTATGGAATTTACAAACGAACGTTTCAAGCAAACTAAAAATAACGAAGAGTTTCTAATATCCATGAACGGATAAATATAAACTAACCTTAATAAATGTAAAGCCCTAGCAAAATTGTTAGGGCTTTTTTTATGAAATATAATAAACTATCTCTAAAACAGTATAAACAACAAATGCATGTTAACAAATTACTTTATTAACATGCATAAAATTACTCAATAAAAAAAGCCTTTCTTTTCAGAAAGGCTTTAATACTTTTAAAGCTTATCTTATAAAGAAGCTACGTGTTTAGCTAAACCTGATTTAAGGTTAGCTGCTTTATTATTGTGAATAATATTTTTCTTAGCTAACTTATCTAGCATAGAAACAACTTGAGGAAATAAAGCCTCCGCTTCTTTCTTATCAGTAAGCTCACGTAACCTTTTAATTGCATTACGTGTAGTTTTGTGTTGATATTTGTTTAACACACGCTTAGCTTCGTTACTTCTTATTCTTTTTAATGCTGACTTATGATTTGCCATTTCGTTTTTTTATTTTATAAAAAATTGTAGCCCGTAGGGGAATCGAACCCCTCTTACCAGGATGAAAACCTGGCGTCCTAGCCGATAGACGAACGGGCCATTTAGGTTATTTCAGTGTTTTGATGAACTGAGCAATTCGTGAT
Source organism: Seonamhaeicola algicola (assembly GCF_007997385.1). Classification (GTDB taxonomy): domain Bacteria; phylum Bacteroidota; class Bacteroidia; order Flavobacteriales; family Flavobacteriaceae; genus Seonamhaeicola; species Seonamhaeicola algicola. The sequence continues at coordinate 652,840 of NZ_VOSC01000025.1, read as the reverse complement.
TGCGGATGCAAAGATACTACTAAATTTGAATGTTGCAACACTTATTTCATTTTTTTTGAAAAAAATTTCAATTAATATGCTTTTGCAAACAAAACCCTACCTTTTGATGGCGCTCCCGAATACACGCAACTACCTGATTCTTCAGCACTTCCTAAAGGAACACACCTAATTGTAGCTTTTGTTATTTCTTTTATTTTTTCTTCGGTTTCAGCTGTTCCATCCCAATGTGCTGCTATAAATCCGCCTTTATTTTCTAAAACATCTTTAAATTCATCAAAAGTATCAACTTTAGTTATATGTTCGTTTCTATAGGCTAATGCTTTATCAAACAAACTTTTTTGTATTTCTTCTAATAAATCTTCAATTACAACATTTATTCTATCTAAAATAACTGTTTGTTTGGTTAAGGTATCTCTACGCGCAACTTCAACAGTTCCATCTTCTAAATCTTTTGGTCCTACTGCAATTCGTAAAGGCACACCTTGTAACTCATGTTGGGCAAATTTAGCGCCTGGTCTTAAAGTATCACGTTTATCAAACTTAACAGATATATTTCGTTCTCTTAAGTCACTAATTATATCTTCAGCTACTTTACTTATAGCTTCAAATTGCTCTTCATTTTTATATATAGGAACAATTACAACTTGATAAGGTGCTAAATTTGGAGGTAAAACCAGGCCATTATCATCACTATGCGTCATAATAAGCGCTCCCATTAAGCGTGTTGAAACACCCCAAGAAGTTGCCCATACGTAATCTTGCTTACCTTCTTTGTTTGCATATTTAACGTCAAAAGCCTTGGCAAAGTTTTGGCCTAAAAAGTGCGATGTTCCTGCTTGTAGAGCCTTACCGTCTTGCATTAATGCTTCAATACAATATGTTTCATCAGCACCGGCAAAACGTTCGCTTTCAGTTTTAACACCCTGAATAACTGGTATTGCCATGAAATTTTCAACAAAGTTGGCGTAAACGTTATTCATTTGTTTAGTTTCATCTATAGCTTCTTGTTTTGTAGCGTGTGCTGTGTGTCCTTCTTGCCATAAAAACTCTGCTGTACGTAAAAATAAACGTGTGCGCATTTCCCAACGTACTACGTTTGCCCATTGGTTTACTAAAATTGGTAAATCTCTGTATGATTGTATCCAGTTTCTGTAGGTATTCCAAATTATGGCTTCACTGGTTGGTCTTACAACTAATTCTTCTTCTAACTTTGCTTCGGGGTCTACCCTTAACTTACCAGGTTTATCAGGATCATTTTGCAATCTGTAATGTGTAACTACGGCACATTCTTTAGCAAATCCTTCTGCATTTTTTTCTTCAGCTTCAAATAAACTTTTAGGAACAAAAAGCGGAAAATATGCGTTTTGATGTCCTGTTTCTTTAAACATTCTATCTAATTCTGCCTGCATTTTTTCCCAAATAGCGTATCCGTATGGTTTTATAACCATACAACCTCTAACAGCCGAATTCTCAGCTAAGTCCGCTTTTACAACCAATTCGTTATACCATTTGGAATAATCTTCTGCTCTGCTGGTAAGTTTTTTACTCATATAAATGTTTTGGCACAAATATTGTGATTATGTTAAATAAAAAAATAGTTCAGCAAAACTAACTATTTTTGTTATGTTCAACAATAAAATTCTAGAGATATGCACTTTTATAACTACACAAAACAAAATGTATCAATCTTAGCCTTAATTGGTTTAATGTTTGGTATAGTATCATGTGGGTCTTATCAATACGTTGGTGTTGATGATGATGGTATTTATGGTTCTTCTACAGTACAAATAGCTAATACCCCTACACAAACAGTTACTGAAGTGCCTAACGACAACAGAAGTAATTACTACAAAAATTACTTTAGAAACAAATCTCTAGAATACGAAAACACACTTGAAAACGGTGCTATTTTTACTGATATAGATTCGTATTATACTGATGATTACGCGGTAAACGACACTATTTACAATGATTACCAAGGACATGCTGGTTGGGGACAAAACCCTAACAACGTAACCATAAACTATATTGACAACGGTTGGAATAACTGGGGTTGGAATGCTGGTTTTGGTTGGGGATGGAACAGACCTTACTCTAGATGGGGTTGGAACAACTGGGGATGGAATACCTATTGGGGATGGAATGACTGGAATTGGGGTTGGAATAACTGGGGTTATTACGATCCGTTTTGGGGTGGTGGTTTTTACGGTAGTTGGGCATACAACCCTTGGAGATACAACTACCCACACAGATATTATGGTGGCTATTATGGCAATAACAGATACTACAGCAACCGCGGTTATGCATATAACTCAAGCCGCAGAGGTAGCTATTACAATAAAAGTTCTAGAAGTGGTTTAAGTAGCAGAAATTACACATCTAGACGTTCTACTAGCGCAACATCAAAATACAATACAGCACGCCGCAGTAGTGTATCTAGCACCTCTAGCAGAGCTACAACATATAACAGAAGAGGCACTACTACATCTAGAATTAGCGGTAGTAATAACAGAAGTGCTACAAACAATTACAACACTGCTAGAAGATATAGTGGTACTAACAGATATTCTAGCACGCAAAGTAGAGGCACAACAGTAAATAGAACACCAACATCAAACTCTACAACAAGGTCTACTACACCTTATGCTAGAAGAAGTTCTAATTACCAACAACCTACTAGAAGCTACAATAATAATTCGTCTAGAAGCTCATATCCTTCGAGAAATTATGGATCTTCATCTTCTAGCAGCCGAAGTTCTTCTTATGGTTCATCTAGCCGAAGCTCAAGCTCAAGATCATCAATGTCTAGATCATCATCAAGTAGCAGAAGCGGTGGAAGAAGTTCATCTAGCGGTGGAAGAAGACGATAAAATTCAGTTTAAAAAAAATTAAATATCTCATATGAAAAAGTTACACGTATTGTGCATAGGCTTGCTATCTATGTCTGCAGTTTACGCTCAAGATTTAACCGATGCGCTTCGTTATTCGCAAGATGAAATTCAAGGAACAGCTCGTTTTAGAGCCTTAAGCGGTGCCTTTGGTGCACTTGGAGGCGATATGAGTGCCGTTAGTTTAAACCCAGCTAGTTCAGCTGTTTTTAGCAGAAGTCATGCCTCAATTACTGGCGCAAGCCTTCAAACAAAAAATAAAACTGATTATTTTGGTGGAACAGGTAGAACTGATGATACTAACTTTGATATAAGTCAAGCAGGTGCAGCATTTGTATTTGCAAGTAATAACAACTCACCATGGCGTAAGTTTTCATTAGCCGTGGCTTACGAACGTACAGGAAACCATGATAATACTTGGTTTGCTCAAGGTTTGAATACTGTTGTTGATCCTGATTTTAGTAATTCTATTGCTAGTTATTTTTATGATTTTGCCCAAGGTTTAAGATTAGACGAAATTTCAGCTTTTGATGGAGAATCATTAGCTGATGCCTATTTAGATATTGGTAATTCATTTGGTTTTCCACACCAACAAGCTTTTTTAGGCTATGAAAGCTTTATACTAGAGCCTGAAAACCTTGATGATGCAAATACCAATTACACATCAAATATAGCTGCCGGTGATTTTCAACATGACTATACCTATGCTGCTACAGGCTACAATGGTAAAGTATCTTTTAACGTAGCTACACAGTATGAAGATAACCTATATTTAGGTTTAAATTTAAATTCTCATTTTATAGATTACCAACGTTCAACCTTACTATTTGAAGATAATAATAACGTAGGGTCTACAGTTAACTTTGTTGAATTTGAAAACAATTTAACTACCAGAGGTAATGGTTTTTCATTTCAACTTGGTGGTATCATGAAAGTTACTGATGAATTTAGAGTTGGTTTAACTTATGATTCTCCTACTTGGTACACCATTGAAGAAGAAACATCACAATATTTAGGAACCGATGGCGATAATGGTTTTGTTGGTATAAATCCTCAAATTATAAATGTTTACCCTCAGTACAAGCTAAAAACACCTTCAAAAGTAACAGGAAGTTTAGCCTATGTATTTGGCAACAAGGGTTTAATTAGTTTTGATTATTCTAGAAAAGATTACAGTGACACAGAATTTAGACCAGAAAATGATGATTATTATAAAGTTTTAAACGAAAACATAAGCAATACATTTACTGATGCTTCCACTTACAGATTTGGTGGCGAATACAAACACAAACAATTTAGCTTTAGAGGTGGTTACCGTTTTGAAGAAAGCCCATACAAAGATGGTTTTACTGTAGGCGATTTAAATGGTTACTCGCTTGGTTTAGGTTATAATTTTGGCAATACAAAACTAGATGTAACTTATGATTATTTTGAAAGATCATACATTAACACGCTTTATAATTTAGATTTTGGTAACGCACCAATAGCAACTCGCGATAGAAAAAACTCAAACGTAACGGTATCGTTAAGTTTCAACATATAACCACTTAATAACTTTTTTTTGAGTGTTAAAAGCTTGAGGTAAATAGCCCCCTCAAGCTTTTCTTTTATGTAATGTTTTCCTAATTAAACAGACCAAAAACAACCATTAGCAATAAATTACAATTAATTGTTAATAATATTAGTTAAATAACCGAAAAACGTATCTTTGCACACCAAAGTTGATTTTTTACGTTTTTCAACCGTAAAAACAAAAGTTTTAGATACATGAAATTGGACAATAACTTCGATGATTTTGATGCTTTAGGAGATGAGCATATTGGCACATCGCAAGACACGCCTATGCGTAGCGATGCTTTTAAACTTACCAATGAAGAGAAAATTGACATTATAAAAGATGATGTACGCCACATAATGGAAACATTGGGTTTAGACCTAACTGATGATAGTTTAAAAGGCACACCAAACCGTGTTGCAAAAATGTTTGTAAACGAAATTTTTGGTGGGCTAAACCCTAATAAAAAACCAAGCGCATCTACTTTTGATAATAAATACAAATACGGTGAAATGCTAGTTGAAAAAAACATTACTGTTTACTCAACCTGCGAACACCATTTATTACCAATAGTTGGTAGAGCACATGTAGCATACATTTCAAACGGAAGTGTAGTTGGCCTATCAAAAATGAATCGTATTGTAGATTACTACGCAAAACGCCCACAAGTACAAGAGCGTTTAACCATTCAAATTGTAAAAGAATTACAACAAGTATTAAACACCAAAGATGTAGCTTGTGTTATTGATGCTAAACACCTATGTGTAAACTCTAGAGGCATTAGAGATATTGAAAGCAGCACAGTAACATCAGAATTTGGCGGCAAGTTTAAAGACATGGCTACCCGTAAAGAGTTTTTAGATTATATAAAATTAGACACTAAGTTTTAGAAGGCATCAATCCATAAACAAAACCACACCATCAACCATGCAGCTTTATAAAAATCAGGAGATAAAAATTTACAATTCAATTACTGGACAAAAAGAAGTTTTTAAACCTATAAATGAAGGACACGTAGGCATGTACGTTTGTGGGCCCACAGTATATAGCAACGTACACTTGGGTAATGTTAGAACTTTTATGTCTTTTGATGTAATTTTTAGATACTTAAAGCACTTAGGCTATAAAGTACGTTATGTTAGAAATATAACTGATGCTGGACACTTAGAAAATGATGCCGATGTTGGTGAAGATAAAATAACAAAAAAAGCACGTTTAGAACAAATAGAACCTATGGAAGTAGTACAACGCTACACCGTAGATTTTCACAACGTACTAAGTACCTTAAACTTTTTACCACCAAGTATTGAACCTACTGCAACAGGCCATATTATTGAGCAAATTGAGTTAATTTCAAAAATAATTGAAAACGGTTTTGCCTATGTGGTAAATGGCTCGGTATATTTTGATGTTCATAAATTTGACGAATCTAACGAATACGGCAAACTAAGTAAACGTAAGTTAGAAGATTTAATTCATAACACCCGCGAACTTGACGGGCAAACAGATAAAAAGAATCCGCAAGATTTTGCACTTTGGAAAAAAGCCGAACCACAACATATTATGCGCTGGCCTTCGCCTTGGGGCGATGGTTTCCCTGGTTGGCACTTAGAGTGTACTGCAATGAGCACAAAATATTTAGGTGAAACTTTTGATATTCATGGCGGTGGTATGGATTTAAAATTTCCACACCATGAGTGTGAAATAGCTCAAAATGAAGCTGCTCTAGGCAAATCGCCTGTAAACTATTGGATGCACGCCAATATGCTTGAATTAAACGGGCAACGCATGTCTAAAACCACAGGCAACACAATAAATCCGCATGAATTGCTTTCGGGTAATAATGACAAAATGAGTAAAGCTTATTCGCCTAGTGTAATTCGCTTTTTCATGGCACAATCATCATACCGTAGTGTGTTAGATTTAACCGATGCAGGTTTACTTGCCAGCGAAAAAGGCTATAACAGACTCATGGAGGCTATGGCATTAATACCAATGTTAAAAGCATCTAGTACATCATCATTAAACATAAATGAATGGCTTCAAAAATGTTATGATGCCATGAATGACGATTTTAACACCCCAATTTTAATAGCCAATTTATTTGAAGCTGTTAAATTTATAAATCAAGTTAAAGATGGTAGCGCAACACTAACTACCGATGATATTAAGCTATTATCAAACAGTTTAAACACCTTTACTTTTGATGTTTTAGGACTTTTAAAAGATGCTGAAAACGCTGCCGGAGGCGATAAATTAGCTGGTGCTGTTGATGTTTTAATAAAGCTAAGACAAGAAGCCAGAGCTAATAAAGATTTTGCACTGTCTGATAAAATTAGGGATGAATTAGCAGAAGTTGGTATTATACTTAAAGACGGGAAAGACGGCACAACATTTTCTGTTAATTAATAGTATACTGTCATTTAGAAGACTTTACAACTAAACGTTCTTCGTTATATAACATGTACTATTAATAACATTAACCAGGTATTTTTAAAAGAAATAAGAAATGATTAAAAAAATACTCACAGCACCGTTTCTGTTCTTAATAAAAATATACCAATTATTTATATCACCTTTAACACCTGCTACGTGTAGGTTTCACCCAACCTGCTCTCAATACAGTAAAGAAGCCTTAAAAAAATACGGGCTTTTAAAAGGCGGTTGGTTAGCTATAAAACGCATTTTTAGTTGCCACCCATGGGGTAAATCAGGTCATGACCCAGTACCATAATATTTTTACTTTCATTACTGAATTTATATTCATATTTGACCCTCATAATTTCAAAATTATTTAGATTTGTTTATCTAAACTATTCTTATGAAAAAACTATGTCTATTTGCTATTTTGGCAATTACTTTTTCGTGTAAAAACAATAAAGAAACATCTGAAAAAGAAGCTTTAAACCACACATCAAACGCTAACCCAAATATTATTATTTTATATGTAGATGACTTAGGATATGGTGATTTAAGTTGCTACGGTGCTACTGGTGTAAAAACACCAAATATTGATAAATTAGCCACTAATGGTGTAAAATTTACTGATGCTCATAGTGCTACAGCAACCTGTACACCTTCACGTTATGCAATGCTTACGGGTAATTATGCTTTTAGAAGAAAAGCTGCCGTTTTAAAAGGTGATGCGCCTTTAATTATAAGTACAGAGCAACCTACACTACCTAAAATGCTAAAAAAAGCAGGCTATAAAACAGCAGTTATTGGAAAATGGCACCTTGGTTTAGGAGACGGTAATGTTGATTGGAATACAACTGTAAAACCAGGACCCGCAGAAATAGGATTTGATTATAGCTTCCTTTTGCCTTCAACCGGAGACAGAGTTCCATCGGTGTATATGGAAAATGGCAATATTTTAAACTTATCTCAAGACGACCCTATTGAAGTTAGCTATACCGAAAAAATTGGTAACAGACCAACAGGTTATGAAAACCCTGAGTTAAGACGACAAATAGCCGATGACCAACATAATAAAACCATTATTAATGGCATTAGCAGAATTGGTTGGATGAAAGGCGGTAAATCGGCTGAATGGGTGGATGAAGATTTCCCATACAAATTAACCGAAAAAGCCAATAACTTTATTAAAAACAACAAAAAACAACCTTTCTTTTTGTACTACGCATTTCATGATATTCATGTGCCTCGTTTACCTCACAAAAACTTTCAAGGAAAAACAAGTATGGGCCCAAGGGGTGATGCCATTTTACAAGTAGATTATGTGGTTGGTGAAATTGTAAAATCTTTAGAAGCCGAAGGTATTGCTAATAATACCATGATTATTTTTACTAGTGATAATGGCCCTGTTTTAAATGATGGCTATGAAGATGATGCTGTAGAGAAATTAGGCAACCATAAGCCCGCAGGTATTTATAGAGGCGGAAAATACAGTGTTTATGAAGCAGGCACCAGAGTACCAACAATTGTACATTGGCCTGAAAAAGTAACACCAAAAGTTTCTGATGCCTTAATGAATCAGGTAGATTTTTACAGCTCTTTTGCTGCCCTAACAAACCAGACACCTGAGACAACTATTTTAGATTCTAAAAATTATTTAGATGCTTTACTTGGTAAAACTGACTCTGGAAGACAAGAGGTAATTTTAGAAGGCTACACACTAGCCCTTAGGCAAGGAAACTGGAAATACATTAAACCTTCAAACAATAAAGGTACATGGATTACTGAAGAGAAAAAAATTGAAAGCGGATTAACACCCCAAGAGCAACTTTTTGATTTAAGTAAAGACCCAAGCGAACAAAACAACCTTGCTGAACAATACCCTGATAAGGTTGAAGAATTAAAAAATAAACTTCAAGAAATAGAACATCTATCTAAATAAAGCATTTAAAAAGAGACTATTTAACTATAGTCTCTTTTTTTTATAAAAATTTTTGGAACACACTTAATTAATCGTAATATTGCAATATAAAAATAAATAATGGGTTTAACTAAATCTGAAATATTTACCAATAACCAAAATAACATTGCGCTTTTAGCCAAAGCATTTGCGCATCCGGCTCGTGTAGCAATTTTGCAGCAGCTATTTAAAATTAATAGTTGTTACTGTGGCGATTTGGTAAACGAAATTGGCTTAGCACAACCCACAATTTCTCAACATTTAAAAGAACTTAAAAACCTAGGTTTAATAAAAGGAAGTATTGAAGGCACTAGCGTTTGTTATTGCATTAATGAAGATACTTGGAAGACTATGAAAACCATTTTAGGTGAATTTTTAAATCAAGATATAGACAATAGTAACCAATGTTGCTAAAAAAATTTGAAATCATTAATCGTATTATTACGATAAAATAGTAAAATCATGAAAAAATTAAGTTTTTTAGATAGAAATTTAACCCTTTGGATATTTTTGGCCATGGCCATTGGTGTAGCGCTTGGGTATTTTATACCATCACTTCCAAACGTTATAAATACCATGAGCTCTGGTTCAACAAATATTCCCATTGCTATAGGCTTAATAGTAATGATGTATCCGCCACTGACAAAAGTTAATTACAGCCTTTTACCTAAAGTGTTTAAAAATGTAAAAATACTATTAACCTCATTAATTTTAAACTGGATTATTGGCCCCATATTAATGTTTGTATTAGCCATTACCTTTTTACAAGAGCACCCAGATTATATGGTTGGCCTTATTTTAATTGGTTTAGCAAGATGTATTGCTATGGTTTTAGTATGGAATGATTTAGCTGAAGGCAGTAGTGAATATGGTGCTGGTTTAGTAGCATTAAACAGTATTTTTCAAGTGTTTGGCTACAGCTTTTATGCTTGGTTATTCATTACAAAACTACCTCCTATTTTTGGTTTTGAAGGTACCATTGTTGATATTTCAATAGCAACTATTGCTGAAAGCGTATTGATTTATTTAGGCTTACCATTTTTAATGGGTATATTAAGTCGTGTATTTTTGGTTAAATTAAAAGGCGAAACTTGGTACAACACTGTGTTTATTCCTACTATTTCACCGTTAACACTTATAGCTTTATTATTTACTATAATAGTTATGTTTTCTTTAAAAGGCGAACTAATTGTTGAAATACCAATAGATGTATTAATTATAGCTGTTCCGCTTTTAATTTATTTTATAATTATGTTTATTGTGGGCTTCTTTTTCACTAAAAGTGTTGGAGCCAATTACACAAAAACTGCTGCCGTAGCGTTTACTGCTGCTGGTAATAATTTTGAATTGGCTATTGCTGTTGCTATTGCTGTATTTGGTTTAAACTCCGGACAAGCATTTACTGGTGTTATTGGCCCTCTAGTTGAAGTACCTGCATTAATTTTACTTGTAAAAGTTTCCTTTTGGTTAAAACGTAAATACTTTAAAACTTCTGAAATAAAATAAAAAAACTGCCATTTGTAAAATGGCAGTTTTTTTTAAAATTTATGTTGCTCTTTAAGCTTCCGGAATATTTTTTAAAATTTCTAAAACAAATTTCCAGTATTTTTGAACTGAAGAAATTTGTGCACGTTCATCGGGTGAGTGTGCTCCTTTAATATTAGGACCAAAACTAATCATATCCATTTCAGGATAATTTTGCCCTAAAATACCACACTCTAAACCTGCATGACACGCTGCTACGTGTGGTTTTTCGCCATTTAAATCTTCATATAATTTAGCCATTACTTTTAATATAGCTGAGTCCATATTAGGTGTCCACCCTGGATAATCACCTGATAACTCAACCTCGCAACCTGTAAGCTCAAAGGTAGCCCTAAGTGTATTAGCTAAATCTAATTTAGCGCTTTCAACCGAGCTGCGTGTTAAACAAGCAATTTTAATATGGCCATTTTTAATGAGTACACGTGCTAAATTGTTTGAAGTTTCAACCAAATCTGGAATATCGGCACTCATACGGTACACGCCGTTTAAAGCTGCGTACAAAGCTCTAGTTACGCCTTCTTGTACCCCTAAATCCATAATACGTTTTGGTGTTTCAGTTTTAGAAATTACAATATCTAAATCTGGTTCTGTGGTTTTAAGCTCTTTTTTTATAGTATTTGAAAGCATTGCCATTTCAAGTAAAAAAGCGTCTTCATGAATAGCATCAATAGCTACCACGGCTTTACTTTCTCTAGGTATGGCATTGCGTAAACCACCACCATCAATTTCTGAAATTCTTAAACCATAATTCTCAAAACCGTCAAAAATTAAACGGTTCATAATTTTATTGGCATTACCCAAGCCTTCATGAATTTGCATACCAGAATGCCCACCTTGTAAACCTTTTACTTCTATATTAAAACCAATTTTAAACTCGGGTGTTTCTTCTTCTTTATAAGTTCTTGTAGCGGTTACATCTACACCACCAGCACAACCAACACCTATTTCATCATCTTCTTCGGTATCTAAATTTAAAAGGATTCCGCCAGTTAATAATCCGCCTTCAAGCCCCATGGCACCTGTCATACCGGTTTCTTCATCAATGGTAAAAAGCGCTTCAATTGCAGGGTGTTCAATGTCTTTACTTTCTAAAATTGCCATTATGGTTGCTACACCTAAACCATTGTCAGCTCCAAGGGTTGTTCCTTTGGCTTTTACCCAATCGCCTTCAATAAACATGTCTATACCTTGAGTATCAAAATTAAAAACAGTATTGTTGTTTTTTTGGTGCACCATATCTAAATGCGATTGCATAACCACTGTAGTTTTAGATGCCATACCTGGTGTTGCTGGCTTTTTTATAATAACATTACCAACCTTATCAACTTGGGTTTCTAAACCTAAGTTTTCGCCAAATTGTTTCATAAAAGCAATGACACGTTCTTCCTTTTTTGAAGGTCTTGGTACTGCGTTTAAATCGGCAAATTTATTCCAGAGTTGTTTGGGTTCTAATTGTCTTATTTCTGAGTTCATAGTATTTTAATTCAAGTTTTACAAAGATACTGTTTAGTAGTAAATGTAGCCTTTACAAGTATGCCTTTTTTTGCAGCTACTCCTGATTGTAGTGGCATCCTTTTTTTGAGGCACGAGAAAAAAGATATAACGGAAAGCAGGTAGAAACCTTTATTAATTTGCACTATGCTGCCGTACTAAATTTTAGTATTTTTGAAATTATGCTGAAAAATAAAAAATTACTGCTTGCTGTTAGTTTAATACCGCAATATTTACTGGTGTTATGGGCTTCTAAAAACCCTGTTTTTATTGAAAATTTTTACAGCAACGGGCTTTATATTTATATTGCTAAAGTTTTTAGGTTTGTACTGGGTTGGCTACCGTTTTCATTTGGCGATTTAGTTTACGGCTTGGGTATTTTATATGCGCTACGTTGGTGTTATAAAAACCGAAAGCGTATTATTAATGATACTAAAAATTGGGTGATTGATGTAGCAGCTGCCTGTGCCCTATTGTATTTTGCTTTCCACATGTTTTGGGGCTTGAATTACTACCGATTGCCACTGCATGTAAACTTACATTTAAATGCCGATTATACTACTGAACAACTTGTGAGTGTTACTAAAAAACTTATTAAAAAAAGTAATGCTTTACAGCTTGAAATTACTAAAAGTGATACCGTAAAAGTTGAAATGCCTTATAGCAAGCATGCTATTTTTAAAATGACACCCAACGGTTATAACAACCTAAAAGCAGTGTTTCCGCACTTGGAATATTACCCTAAGAGTATAAAAAAATCGTTATTTAGTTATCCGTTAACCTATATGGGTTTTAGCGGTTATTTAAACCCTTTAACTAATGAGGCCCAGGTTGATGGTTTAATTCCTACTATAAAGTTCCCTACTACATCGGCACATGAAATGGCACATCAATTAGGCTATGCTGCCGAAAACGAAGCTAATTTTATTGGTTGTTTGGCTTCTATTTATAATGATGACGTATATTTTAAATACTGCGGATATGCCTTTGGTTTGCGCTATTGCCTAAACGAAATTTATAAACGTGATGAAGCGCTATTTAATGATATTATAAAAACCATTAATAAAGGTATTTTAAAGCATTATGAAGAGGTTAGATTGTTTTGGGAAGCGCATGAAAACCCTGTTGAGCCCTTTTTTAAATATTTTTATAGTGGTTACTTAAAAGCTAATAACCAAAGTAAAGGCATGCAAAGTTATAGCTATGTTGTGGCGCTTTTGGTTAATTATTTTAATGCATAAAATGTAGCAAAAGTTAAAATGTGTTAAGAATTTTTTAATGAATTCTTAAATTAACTAATTTAACACCAAAATAAATATTATTTATGCTTAAAAATTACCTTTGGTTTATTGCTATATTTTTTGTGTTAGCAATAAACGCTCAAGACTATTTTCCAAAAAACGATGGTGTAAAAACCCAAAACACAAACTACACTGCATTTACCAATGCTAAAATTTATGTAACGCCAACTCAAATTATTGAAAAAGGTACGCTTTTAATTAAAGATGGTAAAGTTGTAAACTCCGGTAGTTCTATTACCATTCCAAAAAATACAGTAATAGTTAATTTAAATGGTAAAAGTATTTACCCTTCTTTTATTGATATTTATTCTGATTTTGGTATTGAAAAACCGCAAGCTTCAGCATCAAGATCACGTTCAGCACAGTATAACCCATCGCGTACTGGTTATTACTGGAATGACCATGTTATGCCCGAAAACAATGCCATTACCAAGTTTAGTTACAACAAAAAAGAAGCTACCGAATTGCTTAAAGCTGGTTTTGGCGTTGTAAACACACATATACATGACGGTATTGTGCGTGGTACTGGTGCTTTAATTGCCTTAAACAATACAAAAGGTAATGAACAACGTATTATAAGCGAAACTTCAGGGCACTATTTATCGTTTAGAAAAAGTGTAACATCATCACAATACTACCCTGGCTCTATAATGGGCAGTATAGCTTTATTAAAACAATTATATATTGATGCAGATTGGTATGCTAAGGGTAATATTAACACCAAAGATTTATCGCTTGAAGCATTAAACGCAAACAAAAATTTAACCCAATTTTTTGAGGCAGGTAGTAGAGCAAACATAATACGTGCAGATAAAATTGGTGATGCTTACGGCATACAATATGTTATGCTAGGTGGTGGCGATGAATATGAACGTATTAGCGATATTAAAGCCACTAACGCCAAAATTATTTTACCATTAAATTTTCCTGATGCCTATGATGTTGAAGACCCATTTGCAACCGCTTCATTATCATTAGAAGATATGCGTGCATGGAACCAAAAGCCACACAATCCTAAAATTTTAGCTGATAACAACATTGATTTTGCTTTCACCACTTTCAAACTCAAATCTGTAAAAGAACTGAAATCTAAAATTACAACAGCTATTAAAGCAGGTCTTTCAAAAGAAAAAGCGCTAGCTGCTTTAACTACTATTCCTGCTCAAATTTTAAATAAAAACACCAGTATAGGCTCCTTAAAAAATGGTTATTTAGCTAATTTTTTAATTACTTCTGGAGATATTTTTGATAAAGAAACCACACTTTATGAGAATTGGGTACAGGGAGAAAAAACAGTGTTTGAAAGCTTAAACACCAAAAACATTTTGGGTATCTATGCCTTTAACATTAATAATCAGCCTTATGAAATGGTTATTTCTGGTAAACTAAGTAAACCTAAAACCAAAATAACAACGGGTTCGCATACGTTAGGCTCTAAAATAAATTATAAAGATGATTGGGTAAATATTTCGTTTACTACCATCGACACTACAAAACAAGAATTTATTAGAATTGTTGCTAAAGTTGATAACACAAATACTTTAACAGGAAAATCTATTCTTCCAAACGGAGACACATTACCTTTCACTGTAAAAGTTTCTGATGTTGAAGGTGATGAAGATGATAAAAAAGACACAAATAAAGAAGCAAACATTAATGATACCTTTTTTGCTGTAAGTTACCCAAACAAAGCCTTTGGTTTTACAAAGTTACCTGAAGCTGAAACGCTACTATTTAAAAATGCTACCGTTTGGACGGGAGAAGCCGAAGGTATTTTAAAAAATACCGATGTTTTAATTAAAAACGGTAAAATTGCAAAAATTGGTAAAGGTTTATCTAGCGGTGGCGCCAAAGTTATTGATGCTACTGGTAAACATTTAACTGCTGGAATTATTGACGAACATTCGCATATAGCAACAGCATCGGTTAATGAGGGCGGTCAAAATTCATCTGCAGAAGTAACTATTGAAGATGTAATTGATGAAACCGATACTAATATTTACCGCAATCTTGCCGGCGGTGTAACATCTATTCAAATATTACACGGTTCAGCAAACCCAATTGGTGGTCGTTCGGCAATTATTAAATTAAAATGGGGTGAATCTGCCGATAATTTAATTTACAGCAATACACCAAAATTCATCAAATTTGCTTTAGGTGAAAACGTAAAACAATCAAACTGGGGTAGTTATTCACGTTTTCCACAATCGCGTATGGGTGTTGAGCAGTTGTATATAGACTACTTTACAAGAGCAAAAGCATATGATGATTTGAAGAAAAGCGGAAAGCCATATAAAAAAGATATTGAACTTGAAGTTATTGCCGAAATTTTGAATAAAGAACGTTTTATTTCGTGTCACTCCTACGTTCAAAGTGAAATTAATATGCTCATGAAGGTTGCCGAAAAATTTAACTTTAACATTAACACCTTCACTCATATTTTAGAAGGCTATAAAGTAGCCGATAAAATGGCAGAACACGGTGTTGGCGGCTCTACGTTTAGCGATTGGTGGGCTTATAAATACGAAGTAAACGATGCCATACCGTATAATGCAAGTATAATGCACAATGCGGGTGTAACAGTAGCTATTAACAGTGATGATGCTGAAATGTCTAGACGCTTAAACCAAGAAGCCGCTAAAAGCATAAAATATGGTAATGTAAGTGATGAAGATGCTTGGAAATTTGTAACCTTAAACCCTGCCAAATTACTACATATTGATGACCGCGTAGGCAGTATAAAAATTGGTAAAGATGCCGATGTAGTATTATGGTCTCACAACCCTTTATCTGTTTACGCTAAAGCCGAAAAAACTATAATAGAAGGTGTTACTTATTTTGATATTGAACGCAATAAAAGCATGCAAGAAGCCATAAAGTTAGAAAAAAACACACTTATCAACTTAATGTTAAAAGCTAAAAATAAAGGCTTAAAAACACAAGCTATTAAAAAGAAAACCAAAGAGCTTTTACACTGCGATTCTATTGATAAAGAAATATAAATTTACCATGAAAAAATTAACAATATACATATTTATACTCAGCATATTTATTGGTTTTGCACAACAAACACCAGCACCAAAACAAAACAAAGCCATAACTATTGAAGGCGCAACTGCTCATTTAGGCAACGGTAAAGTTATTGACAACGCACTAATTATGTTTGAAAACGGTAAAATAACATACATGGGTAGCGCACTAACCAAAATTGCACGAAAAGGCGAAATTATAAATGCAAAAGGCAAACATGTTTACCCTGGTTTTATAGTTCCTAATTCAACACTTGGTTTAGTTGAAATTGATGCGGTAAGAGCTTCTGATGATGATGCCGAAATTGGTAATTGGAACCCCAATATTAGAAGCTTAATTGCATACAATGCTGAATCTAGAGTTGTTGAATCTATGAGACCAAATGGTGTACTTTTAGGGCAAATAACACCCCGTGGCGCAAGACTTACTGGTACATCATCTATTGTTCAATTTGATGCTTGGAATTGGGAAGATGCCGCTGTAAAAGCTGATGATGCCGTACATTTAAATTGGCCACAAAACTTTAAACAACGCCGTGGTGTTGTTTCACAAAACAAAGAATACAAAACGCAAACTTTAAAAATTCATGAATATTTTAGCAATGCTAAAGCCTATTTAAACGGCAGCAAAGCCACTACGCATTTACCTTTTGAAGCTTTAAGTGGTGTTTTTAATGGTTCAAAAAAACTATTTATTCATGTTGATGAAGAAAAAGGCATTATTGATGCTGTAAGTTTTAGCCAAAAACACAAACTACAAAACATAGTTATTGTTGGTGGTTATCAGGCTGAAAACACCATAGATTTACTTAAAAAACATAATATTCCTGTTGTACTTAGGCGTGTGCACTCTTTACCTAATTTAGATGATAATGATTACGATTTACCTTTTAAATTAGCCAAAACGTTAACTAACGCAGGTATAACGGTTGCCTTAGAAACCAGCGGAGATATGGAACGTATGAACACCCGAAACTTACCGTTTTACGCAGGAACAACAGTTGCACATGGTTTAACCAAAGCGCAAGCACTACAACTTATTACACTTAATGCCGCTAAAATTTTAGGTATTGATGAAAATTATGGGTCTTTAGAAAATGGAAAAAGTGCTACCCTTTTTATATCGGAAGGTGACGCTCTAGATATGAAAACAAATAAAATTTCATACGCTTTTATTGATGGGCGAAGTATTAGTTTAGAAACCCACCAAACTAAACTCTGGAAACGTTATTCAAAAAAACTTGAAAAATAAATATTAAAAAAGCGGTTAATTATATGATAATTAACCGCTTTTTATTTATAACTATTTAGTATAAATTATTCTGTTACTATTTCTGCATTGGCAGGTTTTTCAAATAATGAATCTGCTGGTTTTTCACTTGTAATTTTCACGTTTACAAACTTATTTTCACTATGTATTGTTGTTGGTAAATTATTTTCATAATTATAGCGGATACTATTTGCTGGTAATAGTAAACCATTTACATTTTGCCACTCACTGTAACGCCTAAAATGTAATTGTTGTTCCTTTTCTTGTGTAAAAAATGTTACGGTGTAACCTAACCATTCCATTCTGTAAGTTTCAGGGTTATAATAAAGTACATATTCATCTTCAGGAGACTCACCTACACCAGCGTTATATGAAACACTAATTCCTGGATAGGTTTTACCTTCAAACTCTAAAGGTTTTGCTTCGCCATACACAATACCATCATCAGCTAAAACAAAAGGCATAGCGTAAAAATAAAACATAAGATTATAGTAAAATTTAGGACTATAACCTTTAAACTCGGTATTTGTTTCTTTTTGTAGCCACACATTTTCACCATCAAAACCAATAGCATGATTTGGGGTTTTAATTAAAGATTTTCTTGTATACAAATTGGTTGTAGTAACTTCATCACCATCTGGTTTTGGCATTGTAAACTCTAAAAACCGCATTTGTTTCCATTTATTTAATCCGCCATGAGCATTAAATACTTTTACAAGGTTTTCAGGATATGTATTTTCTATTTCTATGGTTTCTTGTTTGGGTGCTGTTTCAGTAACACTAACCTCTTTTTTTTGCTCTTTGCATGATGCAAAAAATACTGCTAAGGCTATTAAAAAAAATTTGTTCATTTTCTTAGTAATTTTATGTTTTGTTAAAATTTTTACGGTGCATAATTACACAAAAAGAACTACTTTAGTCGAGACTTTATGAAAGAAATAACAAGCACACAAAATAGTTTTATTAAAAACCTTATTCAGTTAAAAGAAAAATCTAGAAAACGAAAAAGTTCTGGTACATTTTTAATTGAAGGACAACGTGAAATTACCCTAGCTAAAAAAGGTAATTATACTATTGAAACTATTTTATTTTACCCTGAATTGTTTAACAAAACAGCACTTAATGATTTTACAACTAATGAAACTGAATTAATTGAAATTTCAAAAGAAGTATATCAAAAACTAGCTTATAGAGATACAACCGAAGGTGTTTTAGCCGTTGCAAAATCTAAGAAAAATAAGTTAGAGCATTTAAAATTTAGCACACAAAACCCTTTAATTTTAGTTGCCGAAGCGCCCGAAAAACCAGGGAATATTGGTGCACTTTTAAGAACCGCCGATGCCGCCAATGCTGATGCTGTTATTATAGCTAACCCAAAAACCGATTTGTATAACCCAAACATTATTAGGTCTAGCGTTGGTTGTGTATTTACAAATCAAATAGCAATGGGCACAACCACTGAAATTATTACATTTTTAAAAACAAACAACATCAATATTTTTTGCGCTATTTTACAAGAATCGGTTGCTTATCATACGCAAAATTTCACAAAGCCAACCGCTATAGTTGTTGGTACAGAAGCAACAGGTTTAAGTGAACAATGGCGTGTAAACGCAACGCAAAATATTATTATACCAATGCAAGGTAGTATAGATTCTATGAACGTGTCAGTTGCTGCCGGAATTCTTATTTTTGAAGCTAAAAGGCAACGGAATTTTGAATAAAAAAAAGCACGTATAATTTATTTATACGTGCTTTTTACTTATGTTTATTATATCTATTTATTTCTTAATAAATTTATAAACTCCTTCTTCAATTGAAAGAAAATATAAACCTTGGTTAAGACTCTCTACATTTATACTATTAGAAAATTTTCCTGATTTAACTTCTACTCCCGTTAAGTTAAAAATTCTATAATCTCCACTAGTTGTCAAATCTATTCTATTAGTTACAGGATTTGAAGATGTAATTAAATTTGAAATACTATTTTTTGAAAAATCTTCAGTACTTAAAGATGGGTTTTCTAAAATACCAAAAAACTTTCTTGAAGGTAAACTTGCTGGAGCCCATTCAGGATCTACTGAAGTTGATAATGGATTTAAAAAGTAATACACATTAGTTCTATTTGCAAGTCCCCATGGATTGGCATCATAAAGTTGGCTTGGGATTGCGTTAGAAGGATTTGATGGATCTTTAGACGCTAATAAAACACCATTTATTGAACCTCCTACAGAAAAATTTGAAGGAAAATTATTCATTGTAATAGTTGCTGAAGCTCCTCCTGGAGCTGCTGGCAATATTGATGTATTTGAATATGTTCCAACTGTTATCTCAGCACCTGGTTCATAAGGATTTTTAGCTCCTACTAAGGTGAATTCTATAGCTCCAATTTGCACGGGCTCATCAGACACATAATTTATAGCTATATCAACGCTTGTGTTTTGAACTAAATCTCCTGAAAAATCAAAAGAATATTCATCTAAACTTGCTGGGGCTGATTCTATTACTGAAACAACTCTATTTGATGCTATAGCTCCAGGAAAAGCTGTTCCTCCATAATTAATTTGGGCGTCATAATCTGGTTGGTTACCAAAAGCATTTAAATTATCAAAACTAACAGTATAATTAAAAGTACCATCTCCATTAGCTTGAGAACTATTAACTGTAGCAACCCCAGTAATGTCTATAGTTCCTCCGTTATTAGTAGCAGTAATTGTTCTTCCTCCTCCAACAGCAGTACCTGTGGCATCAGTACCTGTAACCCATCCTGAAAAAAACTGAGAGTTTTCACCATCTGCAATAGGAATATTAACAAAATCTACAATGTATTTTGTAACCATAGCTCCTGTTGCTGCAGGCATTGATGTGTTTCTAGCAACAATATCAGGCACACTAGTAACCGTAATAGTTTGTGAAAACGTTAAACAAGTTACCATTAAACTTAGTAAAAAAGTAATTTTTTTCATATTAAAATATTTTAGTTTGTTATACTATAAAACTAAGTGTAAACTATAATTACCTATGCATCAAATATCTAAATCAATACCTCATATGTTCAAATTCTATGTTTTATTTAAAAATTATTTCTTTTTATTTTAGCCATCAATTCAAATTGAATGTCTAAATGAATTCTAATATTATTTTTTATATTATAATAACCATAATAATAGTCAATTTTATAATTGATAAAATACTTGATGCATTAAATGCAAAACACTTTAATGACGCATTACCGCATGAATTACAAGATGTTTATGATGCCGAGGCTTATAAAAAATCGCAAAATTATAAAGCCACCAAATACAAGTTTGGGTTATTAACCTCTACATTTTCAATTGTTTTAATCTTAGGCTTTTTATTTTTTGATGGTTTTGAATTTGTTGATAACATTGCCAGAAGTTATAGTTCAAACCCAATTACAGTTGCGCTTATTTTTTTTGGTATTATAATGATTGCTAGTGATGTTTTAACCACACCATTTGCATATTACAGCACCTTTGTAATTGAAGAAAAATTTGGATTTAATAAAACCACTAAAAAAACATTTATTTTAGATAAAATAAAAGGCTGGCTAATGAGTGCTATTATAGGTGGTGGTATATTGGCTGTAATTATTTGGTTTTACAATACCACGGGGCAACATTTTTGGTTGTATGCTTGGGCATTGGTTACTTTTTTTACGGTGTTTATGAATATGTTTTACTCTAAACTTATTGTACCGCTTTTTAATAAACAAACTCCTTTAGAAGCTGGTGAATTACGAGATAAAATTTCGGCATATGCTAAAACAGTTGGTTTTAAGCTTGATAAAATTTTTGTAATTGATGGGTCTAAACGTAGCACAAAAGCGAATGCTTATTTTTCGGGTTTTGGTAGTGAAAAGCGCGTAACGCTTTACGATACTTTAATTAATGATTTAGATGATGATGAAATTGTAGCAGTTTTAGCCCACGAAGTTGGACATTACAAAAAGAAACACATTATTTTTAATTTAGTAACTTCTATTTTACTAACTGGTTTAACACTTTACATTTTATCATTATTTATTGCAAACCCGTTACTATCGCAAGCATTGGGTGTTGAAACTGCTAGTTTTCATGTAGGACTTATTGCGTTTATGATGCTCTACGCTCCTATTTCAGAAATTACAGGTTTAATTATGAATGTGTTTTCTAGAAAATTTGAATATCAAGCTGATGATTATGCTAAAAACACATATAAAGGTGAACCACTTATTACTAGCCTAAAAAAACTTTCTAAAAATAGTTTGAGTAATTTAACGCCACACCCAGCGTATGTGTTTATGCATTACTCGCACCCTACACTATTACAACGTATAAAGAATTTGAGAAAACAGTAAAAGTAACGTAACTAAAAACAGCCTTAACAAACCCACGCGTTAACGATTGAACGGTTTGTTTAAAATCCTTTTTGCCTAAGCAAAAAGATTGAGTAGTGAAAGCGTGTTAAAACGCCCAAAAAATTATTAATAATTATAAAACGTGTTATTTACACGGTAATGATAAATAATTACCTATATTTGCCGGCTGAAACATATTTATAACAACGTGTAAATTACATATTTACATTGTTTTAATTAAGGTTTCATTAAAAATGCCTCAGGGAGAGGCTGTGTTACTAGAAGGTTTAGTTTTAAGTATGTCGGTTCACTTCTTTATGTAACACTACAAAGAATAATCGATTACTTATATTAAAATGAGCACATTCCAAGACTTAGGTTTGCAGGATAACCTTTTGCAAGCTATTACAGATTTAGGCTTTGAAACACCAAGTGAGGTGCAAAAAAAAGCCATTCCAATTTTATTAGACGAAGAAACAGATTTAGTTGCCTTAGCCCAAACAGGTACTGGTAAAACAGCTGCTTTTGGCTTTCCTATGTTACAAAAAATTAATGTAGATAGCCGTACTACGCAAGGTTTAATTTTATCGCCCACGCGCGAGCTTTGTTTACAAATTGCTAATGAACTAAAACTTTATGGTAAATATTGCAAAGGCTTAAACGTAACCGCTATTTATGGTGGCGCAAGCATTACAGAACAAGCCAAACAGGTTAAACGTGGCGCGCAAATTATTGTGGCTACTCCTGGTAGAATGAAAGATATGATTAGCCGTAGAATGGTTGATATATCTAAAATTGAATATAGCGTTTTAGATGAAGCTGATGAAATGTTAAACATGGGGTTTTATGAAGATATTACCAGCATTTTATCGCACACACCAAATGATAAAAGCACGTGGTTATTTTCGGCAACAATGCCAAAAGAGGTAGCTACTATTGCTAAAGAGTTTATGTACAACCCAAAAGAAATTACGGTTGGCCATAAAAATGAAGGTAGTAAAAACGTATCACATGAGTATTATTTGGTAAACTCACGAGACCGCTACCAAGCTTTAAAACGTTTAGCCGATGCTAATCCTGATATATTTTCGGTAGTATTTTGTAGAACAAAACGTGATACACAAAAGGTTGCTGAACAACTAATTGAAGATGGTTATAACGCAGGTGCTTTACACGGAGATTTAAGTCAGAATCAGCGTGATTTAGTAATGAAAGCCTTTAGAAACAACCAAATACAAATGCTTGTTGCTACCGATGTTGCTGCACGTGGTATTGATGTTGATGATGTTACACACGTAATAAACTACCAACTACCCGATGAAATTGAAACCTACACACACCGCTCTGGGCGTACAGGACGCGCCGGAAAAACAGGTGTTTCCATGGTTATAATTTCTAAAAGTGAAGTTAGAAAAATTAAAAGTATTGAGCGCATTATAAAAAAGCAATTTGAAAAGAAAAGTATACCTGACGGTTCTGTAATTTGCGAAATTCAGCTTATGGCACTTGCCAATAAAATTCATAATACCGAGGTTAACCACGCCATAGATAAGCACCTTGATAGTATTAATGAATTGTTTGAAGATACAAGTAAAGATGAATTGATTAAAAAATTCTTTTCAGTTGAATTTACACGTTTTTATAACTACTACCAAAAGGCTAGAGATTTAAACGTATCTGATAATGGAAGAGCTGAAAGTACTGGTGGAGATTCTACACGTTATTTTATTAACGTTGGAAGAAAAGATGGCTTTGATTGGATGAGCTTAAAAGACTTTTTAAAAGAAGTTTTAGAGCTTGGAAGAGACGATGTTTTTAAAGTTGAAACTAAAGACAGTTTTTCATTTTTTAATACCGAAAGCGAACACCAACAAAAGATTTTAGACTTTTTTACAGATTACAAATACAACGGACGCTATGTAAATGTTGAAGTTTCTGAAAACAGAAGTCGTGGTAGAAAACGAGATCGTAAAGGCGGTAGCGGCGGTAAAAAACGTAATTTTTCAGGAAATAAAAATAACGATAACAAACGCTCTGGTAAAAAACGTAACAGCTCTAATGGCGGAAACTTTGGTGCATCTCGCCCAAGACGTTCAAGACGATAACTAATAGTTAGTTACTTAAAATAAAAAGCAAAGTGTTTGAATTGTTGTATTTAAACACTTTGCTTTTTTTTATACAACATCATAAAAAATCTACACAATGTAATGGGTTTTGTTAATTTTTAGTCAAAAAACCAAACAAAACCAATTGTTAATGTTTTGTTTAGTACTTTTATGCTAAAATTGTTATATTTTAATTACATGCAAAAATACTTACTCCTTATAATATGCTTACTATTTTCATCAGCAATACTACTTGCCCAAGATGGAAAACGCGCTATTGGGGTAGTTTTAAGTTCATCAAACAATAAACCTTTAGAAAGTGTAAATATTGTTAACCTTAACCAAGTTACGGGTACTATAACCAATAACAAAGGTGAATTTAGTATTGCTGCCCAAGTTAATGACACCTTACACTTTTCGTATTTAGGTTATAAATCTATAAAAGTTAGAGTTACAAACGATTGGTTAAAGTTTGGAAGCTCTGAAATTAAACTTACAGAATTAGCTGAAGCCTTAGAAGAAGTAGTTGTTAACCAATTAAGACTAACTGGTTATTTAGAGGTTGACATTAAACAAGTACCAGAACCTAACAGCAATTACCGTTACCAAATATCTGGTTTACACACAGGGTATGAAGCATCAAGACCAACAGCTATTAATAAAATAATTGGTTCTATTTTTAATCCGGCCGATTTTTTACACCGCATGTTTGGCAAAAAACCAAATGAGTTACGAAAACTAAAAAAGATGAAGCAAGATGATGAAATTAGAAACTTATTAGCTTCAAAATTTGATAGAGAAATGCTTACAGCTTTACTAAAAGTTGAAAAGGTTGATTTAGATGAAATTGTAACCCAATGCAATTACTCAAAAAGCTTTATACAAACAGCTAACGATTTGCAAATACTTGATGCCATAAGCGAATGTTATGAAGAATACAAAGTACTTAGCAGAGGCAGAAATGAACGTTTATAATTTTTTTTTAAGAAGCCTCTAAAATAGTTTTAAGTTCTGTTAGGCCTTCTTCAAAATCTTTTCCAACAGCTTTGTCTATGTTAAAAAACAACATAAAAATACTGAACGGAAATTTATTTTTACCTGAAAAGCCCCATACCACTTTTGTTTTATTATCTGTTAAATATTCAACTTTTAAATAAGCATCAGATTCTGATTTCCATGGCCTAAAAAAGCGCAGTTCAGACTCTACAATATTATCCTTAACAATACGCTTTATTTCCTGTTCACCAGAACCTACATCTTTATTACCATTCCATCTAGAAATAAAACCTACCTCACCATCAACACCTTCAAAATCCTGATCCATATCCGGATCTTTTTTCTTCCATGGAGACCACGCATCTTGGTTTTTTATAAACTTTAAATAATTAAAAACATCTGTTAATGGTTTTTCAATTTCAATACTTCTAAAAACATGATATTTTTTTGGTGCTATTAGCGCTAAAATTGTAAAAATAACAACCAACGCTAATAAAATGTAAAGGAGAATATACATAATTTTTGGTTTTAGTTAGTTTACTAAATTTACAAAAATTTATGATTTATTATAAAAACGCGTTACAATTTCATCATAACTCTTAATGGTTTTGGCTATCCAGTCTAATTTTTTTGCATTTATTTCTTCTTGTGTAAGTTGCCAATTCACATTGGTTTTTCTCAATTTAGTGGTAACGTGTTGCAAAATAATTGCTGCAGAAACCGATATGTTTAAACTCTCTGTAAAACCAAACATTGGTATTTTCAAATAGCAATCGGCAGCATCAATAACCGCTTCTGATAGGCCTTCGGTTTCTCTCCCAAAGAAAAAACACGCTTTTTTAGTTACATCAAAATCATGCAACTCACAATCATTAGCATGAGGTGTTGTTGCAACAATTTGATAGCCTTCTTGTTTTAAATTATCAATGCAACTTTTTACAGAATTATAACGATGCAAATCTACCCACTTTTGTGCGCCCATGGCTATTTCCCTATCAATGCGTTTTGTATTTTGTTCTTCAACAATATGTACTTCTTGTATACCAAAAACATCGCAACTTCTAATTACTGCGCTTGTGTTGTGTAGTTGATAAACATCTTCGGTAGCTACCGTAAAATGCTTGGTGCGTTGCGGTAAAACTTGGTTAAACCTACTACGCCTATTTTCAGTTAAAAAAGTTTCTAAATGTTTTAAAAGTTCTAAATCTATCATAATTCAAAAGTAATAAACTTAATACTATTCATGGCTTTGTTATAGAAAACAGAATACGTATTTTTATAACTATGAAAAAACATTTAGTAGTGCTTACAGGTGCTGGTATTAGTGCAGAAAGTGGTGTGAAAACTTTTAGAGATGCTGGCGGACTTTGGGAAGGGCATGATGTTATGGAAGTGGCATCGCCCCAAGGATATGCCGCTAACCCTGAACTAGTTTTAGATTTTTACAACCAAAGGCGCAGGCAATTATTTGAAGTGAAACCCAATAGTGCCCACAGAGATTTAGCTGCTCTTGAAAACCAATATAAAGTAACCATTATAACCCAAAATGTTGATGATTTACATGAGCGTGGTGGCAGTACAAATGTTGTTCATTTACATGGCGAATTATTAAAAGTAAGAAGCGCTGTTGATGACACCGATGTGCAAGAATGGAAAACCGATTTAGTATTGGGTGACTTGTGCAAAAAAGGTCATCAATTACGGCCGCATATAGTTTGGTTTGGCGAAGATGTACCCATGATAGAGAAAGCTATTGCTATTTGTGAAACCGCCGATATTTTAGTAATAATTGGCACATCAATGCAAGTGTATCCTGCTGCTAGTTTAATACATTATGTTAAAAACAATACACCTATTTATTTTATAGACCCCAACCCTGCAATAAAACAACACAAAAACTTAACCGTAATTGCGGATACAGCTACTAACGGCGTAAAAAAATTACTTACTAAACTTTAATTTGCAACAAATTTTAAACCAACAATTGATATTATTAAGGTAGTTATAAAAAATAAACGCCAAAATGTAGCGGGCTCTTTAAATACAAAAATACCAACTAGTACAGTTCCTACGGCACCAATACCCGTCCAAACAGCATAGGCAGTGCCAATAGGTAATGTTTTTGTAACTTTTACTAATAACATCATGCTAATTGCTAAACACACTAAAAACCCCAAAAACCAATAAGTTGCTTGGATACCTGTTGTTTCTTTTACTTTGCCCAAACAAGCTGCAAATGCTACCTCAAACAAGCCTGCTATTATTAACAAAATCCAGTTCATTAGTTTTGGTTTTTTATAACTCTAAAAGTAAGGTTTATTCTTGAACTAATTTGCTTTTTAGTTTTGGGTATTTTGTGTTTCCAGAAATGCTGTGTGCTACCTTGCATTAATAAAAAACTACCATGTTGTAATGGTATATCAACACGTTTTAAATTGGTTTTAGTTATATGTTTTAGTTGAAAGGTGCGTGTTTCACCAAAAGTAACCGACGCTATTATAGGGTTTTCACCTAGCTCCTTTTCATTATCTTGGTGCCAATTCATGCTATCATTTCCGTTGCGGTAATAGTTTAGTAAACAGGTAGTAAATTTAACGTTTGCAATAGTTTCAATTTTATTTTTAATACAATTTAAATCATGCGTCCATTGGTGCGGATGCATATGAATACCCGAATATGAATAACGTTTATCTTCATCACCATAAAGCGCTGTAAGTCTGGGAATAATAAATTCTTTTCCGTAGAACTTAATTTTATCTTGCTGCCATTTTATGGATGTTTTTAAACTATTAAATAGCAAGTTTGACTCGTTTGCAGAGAAAAAATTATTATACAATACAACATCAGCATCTGGTAGATTGAAGTCTATTTTTTCAGGTAATTGATTAAACAAACTGTTTTGAAACATGTTATTAATTATTTTTAGCTTCAATCCATTTACTCATAAACTTAGTGCTTTGTAATGCATGGTGTTGAAGCATTTGCCCTGTAAAGTTTTCAAATCTGTGTGATTGTAAGTTTTGCAATAAAAAATCAATCTTTTCAATGCAAGTAGTTTGAAAGTGCTTTTTATTGAATCTGTTATTAACTATTTTAAATCCGTTTTGTTGTTTTTCTTTCCAAAGAGCTTCATTTTTATATAGTTCAACCGCTTTTTGGGCAAACTTATCAACTGAATTTTCAATAAAACCATTAGGAGCTAAATTTCCAAACATACCTTCTGCCCCAATATTTGTAGTAACACACGGTGTACCGTTTTGCATAGCATCTACAAGTTTGCCTTTTAAACCAGCGCCAAACTGCAAAGGTGCTAAACACACTCTAGCTTGTTGCATAACGGTATTAACGTTTGGAGCAAAGCCTTTAATTAAAAAACCATTTTTATCATTGTGCAACTGGTTAACTTTTTCACTAGCGTAAGCGCCATAAATATGCATTTTGGCTTTAGGTAACTGCTTTTTTATTAGTGGCCAAATATTTTGCTTTAAATGCAAAACACCATTATAATTGGGCGCATGTAAAAAATTACCAATGGTTATAAAGTGTGCTCTCTCTGCAAATGGCTTTAATTGTGTTATATCATTTTCAGGAATGCGCTTTAATAAAAAAGGTAAGTAGCACAGTAGCGCTTCATCTACCTTAAAATCGGTTTTCAGTATATGCATTTCAACTTCAGAAATCATAATAGTTAAATCGCAACGATAAATGCTTGCTATTTCGCGTTTAGCAATGGCATTAAACAAATATGTTTTGTTAAAAAGTGCTCCTTCTTTAAAGGCTTGGTGCCTTCCTTTACGTAAACAATGTAAATCTTCGGTGTCTAAAATTTTAAGCGCATTAGGGCATTGTTCTGTAACACGCCACCCAAACTGTTCTTCGGTCATAAACCTATCAAACATAACAACTTTAGGGTTTAATTGTTTTACAAAATCATCAAAACTACTGTGGTTTAATTTAATAGAAACTTGAGAAACCCCAATACTTTCCAGGTTAAATGCGTTATTTGTTTTTGCACAAGCACTTGCAAAGGTTATTTTGTAATTAGCTAATTGAAATATTTCAATTAGTTGCAACATTCTACTACCTGCTGCCGAACTTTTGGGCTCGGGCCAAACAAAACCAATAATTAACAAGGTGTTACTCATAAGGCTATATTCACAATATAAAAAATTAAATTCCAAAACCCAAAGCGCTTCTGTACTTGGATTTTGGAATTTTTAGTTTTGAAAATTTTAAAGGTTTACTCTGGTTTTTGTTTCAAATCATATGAAGTACGCACTTGTTTAGCCCACGTAATTAAAGCATTTACTTGTTCTGGCGTTAATTTAGCATCGGCATGCGTCCATGTATATGAATTTAAAGGCATTTTACCTTCTTCAACCTCTTCTATGAGCTCTTCAAATTTATGGTCTTTACGTTTTATTGAATTGCCTTCCCAATTTGATACATTAAAATGTTCTTTACCTTCTTCAATATGATGATTTAACCAATAATTAAGTGGTGTTATACTGTTGTACCATGGGTAGCGGGTAACATTGCTGTGGCAATCAAAACAAGCAT
Source organism: Seonamhaeicola algicola (assembly GCF_007997385.1). Classification (GTDB taxonomy): domain Bacteria; phylum Bacteroidota; class Bacteroidia; order Flavobacteriales; family Flavobacteriaceae; genus Seonamhaeicola; species Seonamhaeicola algicola. The sequence goes on along the minus strand of NZ_VOSC01000025.1, from coordinate 623,365 downwards.
TTTTCAAAATTAACTTTACATCTTCTGGCGGATTAGTTTCTGCATAAAACGCATCTATAGACGCTATATCTCCATTGTTTTTTTCCGGCCCTAAAAATTGTGCAATTATTAATAAAACAACAAGTGCTAATAATACCTTTTTTATAATTTTCATTTTTAATACTTTTAGGTTATAAAAATATGAAATTAGATTTTGACAGCCACCGAACTTTATAACGAATTAAATTATGTAAACCACTCGCGCGAAAAACGTAACTACTACGCTAATTTAATGATTAACAACCCCAATTTAATACCAAAACTACTTGATATTTTATTTAAGGTTGATGATAAAATTTCGCCAAGAGCCGCTTGGGTTTTTGAGTTTATGTGCAGTAAAAACATTGATTTTGTGGTACCACATTTAAGCACATTTACACAAAACATAAAGTATGTGCACATTGATGCCGCTGTAAGACCCGTTGCTAAAGTTTGCGAGCTTATTGCTATGGCCTACAAAAACAATCATAAAAAAATAACAAACGCCTTAACCCAAACCCATAAAGAGCTTATAATTGAAACGTGTTTTGATTATTTAATTAATGACGAAAAAGTAGCCCCAAAAGCTTACAGCATGACAACACTTTACATTTTTGGAAAAGAATATGATTGGATTTACCCCGAACTTATTACCATTTTAGAACGCGATTTTACCCTACAAAGTGCTGCCTTTAAAGCGCGTGCAAAACAAGTACTAAAAAAAATTAAATAGTATTATTATTAAAAAATTAAAACGTTAAAACGTTTTAAAAAGTTTAATGCTGTTTTATTTTTTTAGGTTTTGAAATTCATATTTCAACCGCTAATCCATTAAAAAAACTATCTTTGCAACTTGTTAAAAATCAAATTACACTATGTCATTATCTGTATTAAATGCCATTTCACCAATTGATGGTCGTTATAGAAACAAAGCAAACGCTTTAGCACCTTTTTTTTCTGAAGAAGCACTTATTAAATACCGCGTTTTAGTTGAAATTGAATATTTTATTGCCTTATGCGAAATTCCGTTACCGCAATTAAAAAACGTAAACACCGCTGTTTTTAACGATTTAAGAGCCATTTATAAAACATTTTCTGCTGAAGACGCTTTAGCTATAAAAGATATTGAAAGTGTAACAAACCACGATGTTAAAGCTGTTGAGTATTTTATTAAAGAAAAATTTGATGCCTTAGGCTTATCACAATATAAAGAATTTATTCACTTTGGATTAACATCACAAGACATAAACAACACTGCAATACCATTAAGCATTAAAGAAGCTATGAATGCGGTTTATGTACCTGAATATTTTACCATTTTAGATAAGCTTAAAGCCTTAGCCGAAGAATGGCAAGCCGTACCAATGTTAGCACGAACACACGGGCAACCAGCATCACCAACACGCTTAGGTAAAGAAATACAGGTTTTTGTAACCCGCCTAGAAGAACAATTTAACTTATTAAATGATATACCGAGCGCCGCTAAATTTGGTGGAGCTACTGGTAATTTTAATGCACATAACGTTGCTTACCCAGATATAAATTGGAAAACTTTTGGCACTAGTTTTGTACAAGAAAAATTAGGCTTACACCACTCATTTCCTACTACTCAAATTGAGCATTATGACCACATGGCTGCTTTATTTGATTGCCTAAAACGCATTAACACCATTTTAATTGATTTAGATAGAGATGTATGGACGTACGTTTCAATGGATTATTTTAAACAAAAAATTAAAAAAGGTGAAGTTGGTAGTTCTGCAATGCCACACAAAGTAAACCCTATTGATTTTGAAAATAGTGAAGGAAACTTAGGTATTGCCAATGCTATTTTTGAACATTTATCGGCTAAACTACCAATATCTAGATTACAACGTGATTTAACTGATAGTACTGTTTTACGTAATGTTGGTGTTCCTTTTGGGCATACAATTATTGGTTTTAAATCTACATTAAAAGGCTTAAACAAATTGCTTTTAAACGAAGGTAAATTTGCCCAAGACCTTGAAAACAATTGGGCTGTAGTAGCTGAGGCTATTCAAACTATTTTACGAAGAGAAGGCTACCCAAACCCTTATGAAGCTTTAAAAGGTTTAACAAGAACAAATGAAGCTATAAATAAAGACTCTATTTCAAATTTTATTGATACTTTAGAGGTAAACAATACAATAAAAGACGAATTAAAACGTATTACACCAAGTAACTATACGGGAATTTAATATTTAATTTATGCTAAGCGACAAACAATCAATACTACTATGCGGATTTATTGCTGTAGTTTTTTTTGTTGCTGGCATGCTAGATGCGCTTAATAATTTTATTGTTTTAACTTTATTAACCTTAGCATTTTTAGCCATTGTACTTAATTTAATAACCGCAAAATCTTTTGTTAAAAAAGACGATGAACAATTACATAAAAAAGAATAAAAAAAGGTTTACCTAATTTGGTAAACCTTTTTTGTTTTTCAAGCTAGATTACCTACTTGAAAAAATTCATAATATTTTCAATTTGTGCACCATCAAAATCTGCATTTTGTAAACTATTAATTAGCACACCTATTTTTTCAGGATTCATATCATTACCTAAAACACGTACTATACCAAACCCCATATTTTTGTCTGTTGCAAAAACAACCACCTCATCGGCTGCGTCATCTTCACCAATATATTTCACCATTATTTTTCGGCCTTTATCACTCACTTCCATTAGGTCGTTATACTTTTCATGGCTTAAAATACTTTTAACTTTGGTAATTTCTGCAGTATAATTTTCAATATTATCTTTGGAAGCATTAAACCCCAAAAAATTAAGTTTTTGCACAGAATTGTATGCTTCTTGCTGAGCATCTGTAAAACTTGATTTATCAATTTTTAGCATTGATATTGGAAAATCTTGCGATATAAAATTAGCGTTTTCTTGGTTTTCAACGTAATAACGTTGCAGGCTTACACCATCACCACAGCTTATAAATAAAACTGTGGTTAAAATGGTTAAGCATAAATATTTAAAAGTTCGTTGCATGATTGATGATGTGTGCTTGTTATTTTTTATCGTTAAGGTGTTGGCCTCCAGGAATATTCATTTTACTTGTAAGTTTTGATATTTCGTTTAAATTAATATCACCTGTAAGAGACACCACAACAGTTTCAATTTTACGTTCTTTACCGTTAATTTCAATTTTGTCATCCATAACTTTATCTATACCATTAACAAAAATTAAAAGCTCTTTAACGTGGTCTGCATCTTTACCTTCTTTTACATAAAATTTAACTTCGGTGCCATCATCTTTTACTTCCATTAACTCATCTAAAGCGCTTGAGCGTGATTTTACCCATTTTGAAATATCACCAGATATAACTTTATTATCTGTTACTATGGTTTTAAAGCTTGTTATACTTTTAACCATATCAATGTAAGCTTTGGCTTCTGGGTCTTCAACATCAATACCCATTTTTGCTATCATTTGAAACATTTTTGGTTTTATTGATACGTATGTTACATCGGCATTATCACTATATTTATCAAAAATATTGCTTTGTGCTACGGCTGTTAATGGCAACAACATTATGGCCATTATTGCTATTATTACTCTATTTTTCATTGCTATTGTTCTTAAATTTATTGTTGATTTCATTTTTCTAATATTTTACTTTTTAAAAATAATATTGGTTGTGTTCTCTACTTCGTTTAAGTAACCAAGAGTTGCTGCGCCTTTTTCAAACGTATTTAAATAATTTACACTTTGTGTACCTTTATTAAAATGGTTTGAAATCATTGCTAATTGCTTTGATACTTCGTTTAGAGCTTGTTCGGGTTCGCAATAAGTACCTAACTCATTACAATCATTTGTATTTAATACATTTGAATTTAAATAAAACCCTAGCATAAGAACCGCCACTGCTGCAACAGAAATCCATTTATAATTAAATGTTTTTTTAGTTTTTAATGGAACGTTTTTAGTAAACTGCTCTTGCTTATTTAACAAAAAATAGTTGAACATGGGTTTATACATTTCTAAATGTGGTGCTACAGTTTCTTGCGAAAAATAGTGTTTTAACTGTGCTTCTTCATTTAACGTGGTTTCACCGTTCTCGTACTTTTCTATTAATTTTTCTATATTATTTAATACCATAATTATGTGTATTAGTTAATTTTTCTCTTATTGTTTTTCTGGCTCTAGATAAGGCAACACGTACTGCAGTGTTATTCATATCTAGTATTTTTGCTATTTCATCAAAATCGTATTCTTCAATATCTCTTAATTGAATAATCATACGTTGTTGTTCTGGTAAATCTTCAATAATTTTGGCTACCCAATTTACACTATCATTTAGTTCAACTTGTTTTTGTAATGATGTGTTTCCATCTTCATAATTACTATGCACAATTTTTAAATTTTGTGCTTGTTTAGATTTCAACTTATCAAAACAAAAGTTTTTTGTCATGGTCATTGAAAAGGCTTCAACATTTTTGTACTCTTGCATTTTGGTTTTATTATTCCAAAGTTTTAATAGTACTTCTTGTGTGGCATCTTCTGCCTCTTCTGTAGATACTAGTAAGCGTTTTGCTAAACGAAATACTTTATCTTTAAAAGGCATTACAATATTTAAAAACTCGGTTTGAGTCATTACTATGTTGGTTTGGTTTGTTAGCTTTTTTTGCTATTTGTATTTACGACGAGTCATTTACTTTTTTGTTACACAGCTTTTATTTTTTTTCAAAAAAAGGTAATTTTAAATACCCCTGAACTAGAGTTTAAAACCATTAAAAACTTATTATTTTTAGTTGTATTGCAGGCTTTTATTTTTAGTTATACAATTTTGTGTGTAATTTTAAGTTTTTAAATACTACTAAAAGTAGAAAATTGTACTATGAAAAACATACATTATAAAGTTTACTATTTTATTATTTTTTTAAGTTTCTCATTACTTTTTGTTAATTGTAGCAAAAATGATGATGATAATAACAATCAGGAAATTCCAGAAACTCCTGAAACTCCTGAACCAATAACTCTTAATAACCAAGTACATGATTTTGTTTGGAGCGGCCTAAATGAAATTTATCTTTGGCAACAAGATGTGCCCAACTTAGCAAGCAGTAAAAAAAATAATCAAGATGATTATTTTACTTTTTTAAACAGTTACAACGCCCCTGAAGACCTTTTTGACGACATGCTTTACCAACCAGGTATTGTAGATAAATTTAGTTTCTTGGTTAATGATTATATTGCGCTAGAAAATTCATTCCAAGGTATATCTCTATCTAATGGTTTAGATTTTAGACTTGTAAGATTTTCTGGTTCTGATAATATTTTTGGTTACGTAAGGTATGTTGCTAATAATTCTGATGCCTCTAGTAAAAACATAAAAAGAGGCGATTTGTTTTTAGAAGTAAATAACCAACAACTTACCATTAACAACTATAGAAATTTATTATTTGGAGATAATAACACTTACACATTAAATCTAGCTGAAATTTCTAATAATTCTGTAACATTAACAGGTGAAACTGTAGAGCTCACAAAATCTGAATTTACTGAAAACCCCATTTTAATTAATAAAGTACTAGAAATAAATGGTAGTAAAATAGGCTATTTAATGTACAATAGCTTTATAGCTAATTTTGACAACCAATTAAACGATGCTATAACAAGTTTAAAAAACCAAGGCATTACAGACTTAGTTTTAGATTTAAGATACAACCCTGGTGGCAGAGTAAGTTCAGCCATTATTTTATCAAGTATGATAACGGGGCAATTCCATCAACAAGTTTTTTCTAAAGAAATATGGAATAATAAATACCAAGCATACTTTGAAGCTAATACCCCAGAAAGTTTAGTTAATAGATTTACAAATACACTTTTAGACAATACACCTATTACATCTTTAAACCTAAACAAAGTATACATATTAACAACAGAAGCTTCAGCCTCAGCCAGCGAGCTAGTTATTAATGGTTTATCTCCTTATATAGATGTAGTCCAAATTGGTACAGCTACTACTGGTAAATACACGGCATCTGTAACTTTATATGATTCAGAAGATTTTTCAAAAGACAATGTTAATCCAAATCATACTTATGCGCTACAACCTTTAGTATTAAAATCTGCTAATGCTGATGGTATTACAGACTACAACAATGGCCTTCAACCTGATTATACAATTACATACACCACCAGTAATGGTGAAGCACAAGGAGAAGACATTGCTAACTTGGGTGTTTTAGGTAATGAAAACGAACCTTTTTTAGCTAAGGCCATAGAATTAATTACAGGAACCACAACTAAATTAACCAAAAAATCTAAAGATCAATTATTAATGCCTATTAAGCATGTTAAAAACTCAAAAGACTTTGCACCATTGGGAAATGAAATGTACATTGATGGTTTAAATTTAATTAAGTAATACTAGTAAATGACTTTTAATAAACTTACATTTTTAATACTACTATTAACTCTATTCACAAGCTGCTTTGAAGATAATGATGATACAACAGTTAGCGCAAGCCAAATAAACGATTTTGTTTACAAAGGCATGCACAGGTTTTATTTGTACAAGGATAATGTTACAGATTTAGATAACAATAGATTTTCAAGCAATGCTGAATATGCCAACTACTTAAACAGTTTTGATGCACCTGAAACCTTATTTGAAAATTTAATTTTCGATAGGCAAAACGTAGACAAGTTTAGTTGGATTGTTGATGACTACTTTGAGTTAGAACGCCAGTTTCAAGGCATTAGAGGCACAAATGGTATGGAATTCAGATTGTTTTTTCAGCCTAATAGCAACTCACAATTATACGGCGTTGTTAGATTAGTTTTACCTAATAGTGATGCCGATAATAAAGGCTTAAAACGTGGTGATATTTTTAATGCTGTTAATGGAGAAGCTCTTTTTTATAACTCTGAAACAGATAATAATTTAAATCTATTTAACCCTGAAACCTATACCCTAAATTTGGCTAATTACAATAATAATGGTACAACCAATACTACCGATGACACCATTGAAAGCAGTAACGAAACTATTACGCTTACTAAGGATGAATATGTTGAAAACCCAATTTATACCACCAACATTTTTGAAGTAAATGGGCAAAACGTTGGATATTTAATGTTTAATGGGTTTACATCAGATTACGAAAACGAACTAAATAACGTTTTTGGTAATTTTAAAACCAACAACATACAACATTTGGTGGTAGATTTACGCTATAACCCTGGCGGAAATGTTTTAATTGAAACCTATTTAGCCAGTTTAATAACTGGACAATTTACAGGACAATTATTTACAAAACTTATTTACAACAGTAATTTTACCGATACCAATTTTAATTTCACAAATGAAATAAATAACGGCAACGCTTTAAATAGCTTAGGTTTAAATCAAGTATATGTTTTAACTACAAGTACATCAGCTTCAGCCAGTGAAGGTTTAATTAACGGATTAAACCCGTACATTGATGTTGTACAAATAGGCACAAATACCACCGGAAAAACACAAGCCTCTAGAACCATTTACGATTCTCCTAATAATGATTACAAACGCGAAGGCGCTAACCCCAACCACACTTACGCAATGCAACCCCTAATTGCTGATGGTGTAAATAAAGACGGTATTAAAGTACCGCCAACAGGTTTAACACCCGATATTGAGTTTGAAGAAAACAACTTAAATTATGGTATTATTGGTGATAAAAACGAACCCTTTTTAGCATTTGCATTAGCCCAAATTGAAGGTTCTACAACTAAAATAAACACACTTAAAAAACAATCTGAAAGTTTTAATTTTAAACTTGTAAAAGATAGCAATGATTTTTCGCCACGTGAAGGCGGTATGATTGCCGAATAAATTTTTTTTCTTGAAAAAATACAAAACCTATTTTAACTGGAGTACTGGTAAAGATTCTGCTTTGGCGCTTTATTACTTGTTGAAAGATGAAAACTTTACAGTTGATGAATTAATTACAACCGTAAATAGCCATTACAACCGGGTTTCTATGCACGGGCTTAGAAATGAGTTACTAAAAGCGCAAACAAATGCTATTGGTATAAAAGCCAGCTGTATTGAATTGCCCGAAATGCCTGATATGGAAACCTACGAAACAGTAATAAACCAAACCGTTTTAAGACTAAAAACGGAAGGGTTTACCCATAGTGCTTTTGGTGATATTTTTTTAGAAGATTTACGCACTTACCGTGAAGACCAATTAGCAAAACAAGGCTTTAAAGCTATTTTTCCTATTTGGAAACACAACACTAAAGAACTACTTAAAAACTTTTTAAGCTTAGGCTTTAAAACCATTGTGGTATGTGCAAACTCTAAATTTTTTAATGAAGATTTTGTGGGTACAATTATAGATAATGACTTTATAAACAATCTTCCGGAAGGAGTTGATGCTTGTGGAGAAAATGGCGAATTCCATACCTTTTGTTTTGACGGACCAATTTTTAAACAACCTGTAAATTTTACTGTAGGCGAGAAAGTATATCGTGAATATAAAAATCCCAATACCAATAATTCTATTTGTAACAGTGATGCCAACACATATGGTGTTTGGTATTGCGATTTATTACCAAAATAAAAATGCCACCCAAAAAGGTGGCATGCTACGTTTAGCTTTATCTCTCACTTAAAACTAAACCATAGAAGTACTTTTGTAATTAACTCACTTGCTGTTCTAGGGCAATAAAATGTGTTTTACTAGTGTAATTAAACAACGGAAAAATTTTCACTTCGCAATTATACTTAGTCCCATTTTTTTTATAGTTTATCACTTGAGTTTTAAAAGGAATGTTTTGTTTTAAATTATTTTTAATTTGTGTTTTTGTGTTAACATTAGTTTCTGGCCCTTGCAAAAACCGAGGTGTTTTGTTTAATGCTTCAACCTTAGCATAACCGGTCATTTTTGTAAAACCTTTGTTTACCCAAACAATATTTTGATGTAAATCTGTAACTACTAAAGCTTCAAAATTGGCATTATTAAAAATAGTATCTATATTGTTTTTCCAATGTAGTTTTTTTGCTAATGTTTTAATACAATTAATATCGCGTTGGCGTTCGGCTTTTTCAAATAAACTCAGTCTAGCTTCTTTAATAACATCCCAACTTTGTAATGGCATTCTACCCTTATTATCGGGCTCTAAAGTATTAACAACAGTTTTGTAATCGGCATTATTTAAAGCAGATAAATATACATCTAAAGCCATCATTTTATTTAAACTGTATTTCATTTTAAAAGTTTATTTATAACTATTTAATAAATAAAAACACCACATAATAGCAAACAATATGTGGTGCTTTAAATAAACAACCTTACCTCTCACTATAAGGTTATGTTTAAACCAAGGTTTACGTTTCGTCCTCTTGTTGTGTAATCTAAAATTTCAAAATAATCTTCGTTGAAAATATTCGTTACGTTTACAAAAAGTTTCACTTTATTTTTAACTAATTTTTGGCTGAAATACACATCAATTAGTGAAAACGGATCTAAATCTACATTTGAAAATGTTCCAAAATCTGTATCTGTACGTGTTCCTACATATTGATAATTAATTGATGCAAATGTTTTTTCATTAAAACTATACCCTAAACCTGCATTTGCTTTATGTTTTGGCACTCTTAAACGCACACCATCTTTAAGTTCAGTAAATGTATAATTTGCATTAAAATTTAAATTTTCAATAAGCTTTACATTTGCTTCAACCTCAAACCCATGTACAGTAGCATCTGTACTTGCATTTTCATAGGCACTTGTATAAATTATGGTGTTTTCTTCTTTTCTGTTAAAATATAAAGCGCTAAGCAGTAATCCTTTTTTAGTGTTATACTCTAAACCACCTTCAATAGTAGCATTTTCTTCAGGCTCTAAATCTGGGTTTGCACCAAAAAAGCCAAATAGCTGCGATAAGTTTGGTGCTATAAATGATGTTGCATAAGAACCAAAAACTTTAGCATAACCTTCGTTTACATTTATTTTATAAGATGGATTTATGTTATAAACAAAGTGTGAACCATACTCACTGTGGTTGTTTAACCTTCCTCCAAGGTTTAAATTAAATCCGTAATCTGAAACATAAACAACATTTAAGTAAGGATCATGAGTTGTATAATCTTTTTCATCAGCAAATATTGTTTGAAATTTACCGTAATTAAAGCCAACTATAGTGTAAAACTTATCATTAAAATTGTACTTATTAAAAGCATCAACCACATAACTTTCAGCTTCAAAAGCAGCACTAAATTCTGAAATAGTTTCTCTATCAATTTTAGTGTAAGCTGCATTTATGTTAAAACTACCGTTATTATATGTAAACTTAGGTGCTAAACCTACTCTTGTTTGTTCAGATTTATAGGCATCATTAGTATCTGCAAAGGTGTATGTTGGCGCCGGAAAACCATCAATATCTGTTTTAAAATTATCATGTGTAGCATACGCCTTAATTTCAAAACTATCAGAAAATTGATACCCTAGTTTAACATTCATATTATATCTTGAAAAAGGATCTTTTTCTGCATTTTCAGAATTTGCTGCCGATAAACCATCAACATAACTATTACCAAAACCAGCAACATAGCTAAATTTATTGGCTGTACCATTAACACTTACATTGTTAGTGAAATTTGCTGCATTAAATTTTTGATTATCTTGATTTTGGTTAGTACCAACTACAGTTAAAAAGCTACCAGAAATTGTGTTTTTTGAAGCTTTTTTAGTGGTTATATTTATAACAGCTGTGGCTGCAGCATTACCGTACAGTGTACTGGCAGCACCTTTTATTATTTCAATAGATTCAATGGTGTTTAAATCTAAATATCTTAAATCAAAATCGTTAGCAACACCAGATGGGTCATTAACCTGCACACCATCTATTAGCACTAAAACTTGGCGGTTATTACCACCTCGTACAAACGTACTTATGTTTTGTCCGGCCACACTACGGCTACCGTTAACCTCAATACCACTTTTAGTATTAATAAGTTGTGCTACGGTTTTACCTTGGTTTTTTTCAATCTCTGCTCTAGAAATTTTAATAACAGTTTTACCAGAGTTTTCACGTTTTAACGCAAATCTAGAATCTGTTACAACCACTTCATCTAATTGTTCAACAACTGCTGAGTCTTCATTTTGTTGTGCAAAGCCAACCCATGATATGCCTAAGCATAACAATGCAAAAACATGTGTTTTTTTGTTCATTTTAATAACTAATTAATCGAGAATCGCATGGATCATCATACGCAAACTTTTATCCCGAAAGTTTAACTTATTTCTTTTTTTGAAATTGGCAGGTCTCCTGACTTGTTTACTATTATTTATACCTTCCCAGTAAAAACCAGTGGTATTGCAGTAAATAACATCCTCATTTAAGGCGCTAGAAGTATCTAGCATAAACTTTACAGTTGCGGGAACAGTTCTGGATTTTCACCAGATTCCCTTTTAATCTACTCAGCAGAAACTGAGCAAAACCAAATTTCGGCACAAAAATACTTTTAAAAATTGTTTTAATTACATTAAAACCTACTTTTTCTTATTCATTTTGTAAATAAGAAATATAAAACCAATAAGAAAATGAACAATAATTACACCGGCTACTACATATATTGTTAAATTTGAACCATCTCTCATGATTATATTTTTTTCAAAATTAGAAATATTTCATATGAAAAAACGTGATAAAAATCACATTAAAACATTAAGAACAAGCCTAATAACACTAATTGTTTTTACTTTATTGTGTTGTAAAAATGAGCCTAAACAACAATTAAAAGAAACATTAACAGGTACAAAACTGCAATTAAAATACGCCTCAGGGTTTTCTTGCAAAAATTATGGTTCTTATAAAGTTTTACAAATAACCAAATCTTGGCCAAATGCATCAAAAACTTATAAATACATTATAATAAGTAAAGAAAATGCTGCAAAAACCAGTTTTTTAAAAGATGAATATGATGGTATAATACTAACACCAATTGAAAAACTAGTAGCTACATCTACCACGCACATACCTGCTTTAGAACTTTTGAATGTTGAAAATTCACTTGTTGGATTTCCGCAAACAAATTTTATTTCTTCGGAAAAAATACGTCATAGAATTGATGAAGGTTTTGTTAAAGACATTGGTAAAAACGAAAGTATTAATACCGAAATTCTTTTAGAACTCAACCCTAACTTGATAATTAGTTTTGGTATTGAAGGCGGTAACAAAACTATTGAAGCTATAAAAAAAACTGGAATTCCTGTGATTTATAATGGTGATTGGGCTGAAAATTCGCCACTAGCTAAAGCTGAATGGATTAAGTTTTTTGGCGTATTATTTAACAAAGTAGCCAAAGCCGATTCTATTTTTAACACCATTGAAACCAATTACATAGAAGCTAAAAACATAGCCGCTAAAGCTGAAACCAAACCTACAATTTTAAGCGGTGCTATGCATAGTGATATTTGGTATTTGCCCAATGGCACAAGTACCGAAGCTCAACTTTTAAAAGATGCCAATGTAAATTATTTATGGGCAAACACCACAGGATCTGGTAGTTTAAAACTTAATTTTGAGGCCGTTTTTAATAAAGCACAACAAGCCGATATTTGGTTAAACCCATCAAATTATACCAGTTTGCAAAACCTTGAAAACGGAAGTTTGCACCATACTAAGTTTAAAGCCTTTCAAAATAAAAGTATTTATACAGTAGCTAACACAACAGGAGCTACTGGTGGTGTTTTATATTATGAACTTGGCTTTACAAGACCAGACTGGGTTTTAAAAGATATTATTAAAATTTGCCATCCTGAATTATTAACAAATTACACACCACATTTTTTAAAAAAACTACCATAATTGCCAAACAAGAAAAAACATAACATAGTATTTGTAGCACTTATTTTAGTGTTATGCATTTGTTTTTTTACTAACATTAGTTTTGGGTCTGTAGCCATTCCTTTTAAATCTATTTTTAATAGTTTAATTGGTAATACATTAGAAAACACAGCTTGGAATCATATTATATTACAATACAGGCTCCCAAAAGCAGTAACAGCAATAATTGTTGGGTCTGGTTTAGGTATTTCGGGCTTATTAATGCAAACACTATTTAGAAATCCGTTAGCAGGCCCGTTTGTTTTAGGTATTAGTTCTGGTGCTAGCTTAGGTGTTGCCCTTGTTATATTAGGCTCTAGTGTTTTTGGTGGTTTTTTCGCTATACTTTTTGCTTCAAAATGGGGCATAGTTTTAGCCGCCAGTTTGGGTAGTTTTTTAGTACTTTTAGCCGTTACACTTGTATCTATTAAAGTTAGAGATACTATGGCCATACTTATAATTGGCCTTATGTTTTCTAGTATAACTTCGGCTATTGTTAGTGTGCTTTCTTATTTTGGTTCTGCAGAACAATTACAGCAATATATTTTTTGGGGCTTTGGTAGTTTGGGCAATTTATCATGGCAAGAAATTGTTATTTTAAGTATAATTTATCTGTTAGGTTTACTAATTAGCATAACTACCATAAAATCTTTAAACAGTTTATTATTAGGCGAAAATTATGCTAAAAGCTTAGGTGTTAACATAAAAAAAAGTAGGTTATTGTTAATTACAGCCACCAGTTTACTTGCAGGAACAATAACCGCATTTGCAGGCCCAATTGCGTTTATTGGTTTAGCAATTCCGCATATAACCAGACAAATTTTTAACACCACTAACCACAAAACTTTAGTACCAGCTGTATTTTTAATTGGTGCCATTGTTATGCTAGTTTGCGATAGCATTTCGCAACTACCAAACACACAATTTACATTGCCTATAAATGCTATTACATCATTAGTTGGAGCTCCTGTAGTTATTTGGCTTTTGGTAAAAAAACGAAACATGCTATTTTAGCACTAATTATAGAAACTAATATACATAACACTGTACATTTAGTATGTTAACACAAGAAGCGCATAACGTTGTTTTAAAAACTAAAAACCTATCTATTGGTTATTCTTCAAAAAAAGAGGAAATTGTAGTGGCTTCAAACATTAATATTGCACTTAAAAAAGGCGAACTTATTGGTTTAATTGGCACTAATGGCATTGGCAAATCTACCTTTTTGCGTACACTAACTAAAGTACAACCTCCCATTAGCGGCCATGTTTTTATAAATAATAAATCTTTAAACACCTACTCTGGCTTAAACTTAGCCAAAACACTAAGTTTAGTGTTAACAGAGCCATTAGCCTCAAAAAATTTCACCGTTTTTGAGTTGGTTGCTTTAGGTAGACAACCTTACACTAATTGGATTGGTAATTTAACAGCTACCGATATTAACGCTGTAAACAATGCGCTTACCGAAATTAATATTGAACACCTAAAGCATAAAAAGTGTTTTGAACTTAGCGATGGGCAGTTACAAAAAGTATTAATTGCCCGCGCATTAGCACAAGATACAGATATTATTATTCTAGATGAGCCAACCACACATTTAGATATGTACCACAAAGCACGTACATTAAAACTGTTAAAAGAACTGGCTAAAAACACTAATAAAACCATACTATTTTCGTCGCACGAAATAGATTTAGCCATTCAATTATGCGATGAAATGATTGTTATGACAAAAAATGATGTTGTTATAAACACACCTTGTAACCTCATTTCTAGTGGTATTTTTAACGCTCTTTTTCCTGAAGATTTAATTGCTTTTGATGAAACATCGGGTAGTTTCAAAATAAATAAAAATATTTAAACAATTTTTACTACCTTACAAAATATTTATAATCAAACAGTTAAACACTCAACCTTCCTTCTTATTAATAGCTTTAATATTAATTATTGGTTATAAGTATTAATAACTCACTATTTATTTAAAGCTTAAAAAAATGAAATCTAAACTTCTTATAATAGCTAGTAGTATCTTAATTTTAGTTATTGTGTATTTTGAACTAAACAACTTAATAAACCCTCACAATACCAAAACGGCAAAATTAGTTACCAGTTCTATTTCGTGTACACCAGCCAAATTCTTGTTAAAAAATCAAGATAGTACCAAACAAATATCACCTTTATTTAATAACTTAGGGAAGCTTCATTTTCCTGTTACAACAAAAAACAAAAGAGCCCAAGCTTTTTTTAATCAAGGTTTAAAACTGGCTTACGCATTTAACCATGCCGAATCTCACAGATCATTCATGGAAGCTGCTAGGTTAGACCCAAACATGGCTATGGCCTATTGGGGACAAGCTTTTGCTTTAGGCCCAAATATTAATGATCCGCAACCAGCTAACGAACGAAAAATACAAATTAATAAAGCTATAGCTAAAGCAACAACACTCTTACCTAAAACTAACTTATTAGAAAAAGCACTAATAAATGCTCTAACTAAAAGGTACAGTAAAGATTTAGCTACAGATATTGTAGCGTTAAATAAAAATTATATGTATGCCATGGAAACCGTTGCCAATTCGTTTCCAAACAATGCAAATGTTCTCATTTTATATGCTGCATCTGTAATGAATACCGTACCATGGAATTACTGGGATAAAAATGGCAAGCCTTCACCTAACATAAATAAAGCAAAAATAGCTTTAGAAAAAGCTATTGCCTTAAAGCCTGAAAATCCTGGAGCTCATCATTATTATATTCATTTAGTAGAACTACCATTTCCAGACATGGGTATAAAAAGTGCCGATAAATTAGCCTCTTTAATGCCTGGAGCCGGCCATATAGTTCATATGCCCTCTCATATTTACATTAGAGTAGGAAGATACAAAGACGCAGTAATTGTAAATAAAAAGGCCATTGAAGCAGATGAAGATTACATATCGCAATGTTTTTCTCAAGGATTATACCCTTTAGCATATTATCCGCATAATATTCACTTCCTGTGGTCTTCTTCTAGTTTACTTGGTGATAGCAAATTAGCTATTACTGCCGCTAAAAAAACAGCAGAAAAAGTACCTGTGGGTGAATATTTAGAAATGCCATTTTTACAAGACTTTGCCTCTACACCCCTATTAGCATATTTAAGATTTGGCAAATGGAATGATATTTTAACATTTCCAACTCCCAAAGAAGAAATAAAACACTTAAATCTTATAAGACACTATGCCAGAGGTATAGCATTTATAAAAAAAGAAAATCTAGAAAAAGCAAAAATTGAATTATCAGCTATTGAAACCTTAAAAAACGATCCAGAGTTAGACACATTGTTTGCTGTGCCTAATAATAAATCTTCAGATCTGGCTGCCATTGCTTTTCATATTGTTGCTGGCGAATTAGCCGCCGCAAAAAACAACTATAACGAGGCTATTAAAAATTATAAAAGCGCTGTTATTATAGAAGATAATTTAGTCTACACAGAGCCCGCTCCATGGCATATACCAACTCGTCAATATTTAGGAAATGCGCTTATAAAAACTAAAAATTATGAAGCTGCAGAAATTATTTATAATGAAGATCTTGATATTAATAGACAAAATGGTTGGTCTTTAATAGGGCTTTATAACTGCCTAAATGCTCAAAAAAAATACCAAGAAGCAAAAAAAATAAAGCTAGAATTTAACGAAGCTTGGAAACATGCAGATATAGAAATAAATAGTTCTGTTTTTTAAACATGACTTTCAAGTTAAAAAATTATCTTTGATTTTAAACTTAATTTTTTAAATGAACGACAGCCTAATTCTTATCATTTCAATACTCGTTTCTGCCAGTATTGGCGGTTATATTGGTTTAACTATTGCCAAATTAAAAAGTAAAACCGAAAAAAGCACGCTAGAAGAACGCAACAATAATTTACAGCAACAAATTACTGAGCTTAAAACCTTTCATAATACTGAAAACGAAAAACAAAACACCCTTTTTAACCGTCAAATAAACGAGTTAAAAGAAACTGTTTCAAAAATTGAAAATGAGCGTGAAACTATTAGAAGGGAAAAAGAGTTTTTAAATGCTGAACTAACCAGAAAAAACACTGAGTTTGAAAATCTTCAGCATAAAAATAACGAACAAAAAGAAGAGGTTGAAAAACTACAAGAAAAGTTTACCAAAGAGTTTGAAAACTTAGCCAATAAAATACTTGATGAAAAATCGAGCAAATTCACCGAGCAGAATAAAGAAAACATCAAGAATATTTTAAATCCGTTACAAGAGAAAATAAAAACCTTTGAAGAAAAAGTTGATTTAACCCAAAAGGAAAGCATTAGCATGCATTCGGCTTTAAAAGAGCAACTGCTTGGTTTAAAAGACTTAAATCAGCAAATGACCAAAGAAGCTACCAACCTAACGCGTGCCCTAAAAGGCGATAGCAAAATGCAAGGTAATTGGGGCGAATTGGTTTTAGAACGCGTGCTAGAAAAATCGGGGTTAGAAAAAGATAGAGAGTATTTTGTACAACAAAGTTTTACCAGAGACAATAACTCGCGCGTTATGCCCGATGTGGTTTTACATTTACCAGACGGCAAAAAAATGATTATTGATAGTAAAGTATCTTTAACCGATTACGAGCGTTTAGTAAATGCCGACGACGATGAAAAATTACCATTTTTAAAGGCGCATGTAAATTCTGTAAAACGCCATGTAGATCAACTTTCAGAAAAAAATTATCAAGATTTATATGATATTGAATCGCCCGATTTTGTATTAATGTTTATTCCTATAGAGCCTGCATTTGCCGTTGTTGTAAACGAAGACAATACCATATACAATAAAGCATTTGAAAAAAATATTGTTATTGTAACACCGTCTACCCTTTTAGCTACGTTACGTACCATTGATAGCATGTGGACAAACGAAAAACAACAACAAAATGCCTTAGAAATTGCAAGACAAGCCGGTGCACTTTACGATAAGTTTGAAGGTTTAGTAAAAGATTTAACCGGTGTTGGCAAAAAAATTGACGCTGCTAAAACCGATTATTCTGCGGCTATGAATAAATTGGTTGAAGGTAGAGGAAACTTGATAACCAGCGTAGAAAAACTAAAGAAAATGGGAGCTAAAGCAAAAAAATCACTACCTGAAGCCATTATTAAACGCGCTGATGAAGAGTAATGTGTCTTTAATATATTTTAATATCATATAAAATTGTAATACATTTGAATATTCCCTTAAAATGGAATATTTTTAATTATTCCTTAAATATGGAATATTTTTAATTATTCCTTAAACATGGAATTAAAACAACTGTTGTTTATGACAAGTGTAATTACAGGTGATATTATAAAATCTAGAGGCACAAATCCTGATATTTGGATGGGCATTTTAAAAGAAGCATTGCTTAAATTAAATCCAGATAAAACATATTGGGATATTTATCGTGGTGATAGTTTTCAAATTGAAATTCCTAAAATTGAAGACAGCTTTCTGGCTGCTATTTACATAAAAGCCTGTGTAAAAACCTTAAAAAACCTTGATGTTAGAATTGCAATTGGTATAGGCAAAAAAACATTTAACGGCAAAATAGTAACAGAATCTAATGGCGAAGCTTTTATTTTTTCGGGTGAAACTTTAGAACTCCTTAAAAAAGAGAAACAAAATCTTCTTATTAAAACTAATAACAAAACTTTAAATGCAGAGTTAAATTTATATTTTAAATTGGCTTTAACCACTATGGATAATTGGACTTCAAATTCTGCCGAAATAGTAAAACTTTCTATTGAAAACCCTAACGCTTTACAAAAAGAACTAGCCGAAAAAATAGGTACCAAACAAGATGCAATAAGTAAACGCCAAAAAAGAGCTGCTTTAGATAATATTTTAGAACTAAACCAAATGTTTAAACAAAAAATTGCTACGCTATGATGCTTTTAGTAAAACTAATTTTAGCACACCTTATTGCCGATTTTTTTATGCAACCAACAACATGGGTTGCAGAAAAAGAACAAAAAAAACTAAAATCTGGTAAGCTTTACTTACATGTTTTAATTCACATTATAGTTACAGCAATACTATTATGGAATATTAATTTATGGCATATACTAATTTTAGTTGGGGTATCGCATTTTATAATTGATGCATTAAAACTCATACTTCAAAATGAAAAAAACAAACGCATTTTATTTTTTATAGATCAATTTTGCCATATAATAGTAATTGTTTTTGCATACTTAATAGCTACAAAAAAAGCTATAAATACCGCTATTATTTTTAATGAAACAAACCTTTTACTTTTAACCTGTTTGTTATTTTTAACAATTCCGGCATCAGTAATTATGAAAACTATTTTTTTAAAGTGGAATATTTCAGAACTTTTTAAAAGTGATGATTCTTTAGAAGATGCTGGTAAATATATTGGTATTTTAGAACGCTTGTTGGTGTTTATTTTTATAATATCAAACCATTGGGAAGCTGTTGGCTTTTTAATTACTGCCAAATCTGTATTTAGATTTAAAGATTTAAGAGACTCAAAAGACAGACAGTTAACTGAATACGTTTTAATTGGCACACTAATAAGCTTTGGCATAGCCATAATAACAGGAATACTATATAATTTAATAGCTTAAACATGTTTAAACACCCAAAAGAATCGCAAGTTACTATTACAGAGCTTATGCTACCATCGCACTCTAATTTTAGTGGAAAAATTCACGGTGGTCATATTTTAAATTTAATGGACCAAATTGCCTTTGCTTGTGCATCAAAACATTCAAGACATTATTGTGTTACAGCATCAGTAAATAGAGTAGATTTTTTAAATCCTATTGAAGTAGGCGAACTAGTAACCCTAAAAGCATCAGTAAATTACACCGGAAGAACATCAATGGTTGTGGGTTTAAGGGTTGAAGCAGAAAATATTCAAACAGGCGTAGTAAAGCATTGTAATTCATCATATTTTACAATGGTAGCAAAAGATGACAACGGAAAAAATGCCAAAGTACCAGGACTTATTATTGATAGTGTAGAAAGCGTAAGACGTTTTGCCCGAAGCATTGCCAGACAAGAACAGGCTAAAAAGAGAAGCTCAAAATTTAAAGCTTCAGAGTTTGAACTTGATGATTATTTAGATATTTTAAAATCGCAAAATGCAAAAGTTACACTTTAAAAAAGTGTAAAAACGTTAACTTACAAAAACTAAAATATAACTTTTAGCTTGCTATTTCAAGCCCGTTTTTTAGTAACTAAGAAATCATTTTTCAATAAACAAAAAGCCGCTAAAATTAAAATTTAGCGGCTTTTTGTAATTAAATGGTTTTATTATTACTTACTTAAGTACATTTTTCGTCTTGAGTACAAATCATAAAACGCATCGTCTTTTAAGCTATCAATAAACAATATACTTTCGCCTGTACTTTTCATTTCAGGGCCTAATGTTTTATCTACATTAGGGAATTTATTAAACGAGAATACTGGTTGTTTTATAGCGTAACCTTCTAACTGTGGGTTAAACGTAAAGTCTTTTACTTTCTTATCGCCTAACATAATTTTAGTAGCATAATTTACGTAAGGTTCACCATATGCTTTTGCAATAAACGGTACCGTTCTTGATGCTCTTGGGTTAGCTTCAATAATGTAAACCACATCATCTTTAACAGCAAACTGAATGTTGATTAAGCCAACAGTATTTAGTGCTAAAGCTATTTTTTTAGTGTGATCTTTTATTTGTTGCATTACAAATTCACCTAAGTTAAACGGTGGCAACGTAGAGTTACTATCACCTGAGTGAATTCCACAAGGCTCAATATGCTCCATGATACCAATTATGTAAACATCTTCACCATCACAAATAGCATCAGCTTCAGCTTCAATAGCTCCTTCTAAATAATGATCTAACAATAGTTTGTTATTAGGAATACTTTGCAATAAGCTTACAACGTGTTTTTCTAATTCTTTTTCGTTAATAACTATTTTCATGCCTTGACCACCTAATACATACGATGGCCTTACAAGAATTGGAAAATCTAGTTCTTTTGCTACAGCTAAAGCTTCATCGGCAGTTTCAGCAGTATCAAATTTAGGGTAAGGAATATTGTTTTCCTTTAGCAATGTTGAAAAGCTTCCTCTGTCTTCAGCTAAATCTAAAGACTCAAAACTAGTACCAATAATTTTAACGCCGTATCTATCAAGTTTTTCGGCAAGTTTTAAGGCCGTTTGCCCACCTAATTGCACAATAACACCTTCTGGTTTTTCATGCTTAATTATGTCATAAATATGCTCCCAAAAAACAGGTTCAAAATATAACTTATCGGCTGTATCAAAATCTGTAGAAACTGTTTCAGGATTACAGTTAATCATTATAGTTTCATAACCACATTCAGCAGCTGCTAAAACCCCATGTACACAACAATAATCAAATTCAATACCTTGCCCAATACGGTTTGGTCCTGAGCCTAAAACTATTATTTTCTTTTTATCAGTTACAACACTTTCGTTATGCGAAAAACGCTCGCCATTGGCTGTTTGCATATCACTTTCAAATGTAGAATAGTAATATGGTGTTTTGGCTTCAAACTCAGCGGCACACGTATCAACAAGTTTATAAACTCTGTTTATATTTAGTGCTTCTCTTTTGCTATAAACTTCGCTTTCTAAACATCCAAGCATATGTGCTATTTGCCTATCGCCGTAACCTTTTTGCTTTGCTTCTAATAAAAGTGGTTTTTCAATGGTATTAATATTGAAGGTTGAAATTTCTTTTTCTAAGAAATACAACTCTTCATATTGTTTTAAGAACCACATATCAATTCTGGTAATTTCGTGAATTCTACTTAACGGAATACCCATTTTGATGGCATCATAAATTATGAAAACTCGATCCCAAGAAGCGTGTGTTAATTTTTCAATTATTTGTTCGTAATTGGTATTTTCTTTACCATCGGCACCTAAACCATTACGTTTAATTTCTAAAGATTGTGTTGCTTTGTGAAGCGCTTCTTGGAAAGAACGCCCAATGCCCATTACCTCTCCAACAGCTTTCATTTGTAGGCCTAAAGTACGGTCTGATCCTTCAAACTTATCAAAATTCCAACGTGGTATTTTTACAATTACATAATCTAGAGTAGGCTCAAATAAAGCCGATGTAGATTTTGTAATTTGATTACTCAATTCATCTAAACTATACCCTAACGCCAATTTAGCCGCAATTTTAGCAATTGGATATCCGGTTGCTTTACTTGCTAAGGCAGATGAGCGTGAAACACGTGGGTTAATTTCAATAGCAATAATATCTTCGTTTTCATCTGGAGAAACTGCAAATTGTACGTTACAACCACCTGCAAAATCGCCAATACTACGCATCATGTGTATGGCCATATCACGCATTTTTTGGTACGTTCTATCACTTAAAGTCATTGCAGGCGCTACTGTAATAGAATCTCCTGTATGAATTCCCATTGGGTCCATGTTTTCAATAGAACAAATAATAACTACATTACCATTTGAATCTCTTAACAACTCAAGCTCGTACTCTTTCCAGCCTAATAAGGCTTTATCAATCATTACTTCGTGAATAGGCGAAATTTCTAAACCGTTACGTAGTAATTTATCAAAATCTTTTTCTTCATACACAATTGCAGCACCGGCGCCACCTAAAGTGAATGATGAACGGATACATAAAGGAAACCCAAACTCTTGCGCTATTTCTTTACCTTTTAAGAACGATGTTGCTGTGGCTTGTGGCGCCATTGGAACTCCAATTTTACCCATAAGCTCTCTAAACTGTTCTCTGTCTTCCGTTATATTAATGGCATCAATATTAACGCCTATTAATTCTACCCCAAAGTCTTCCCAAATACCTTTTTCATCGGCTTCAATTGCAAGGTTTAATGCTGTTTGCCCGCCCATAGTTGGCAAAACGGCATCAATTTGAGGGTGTTCTTTTAGAATCTTAATTATAGATTTGGTGTTAAGCGGCAATAAATACACATGATCAGCCATTGAAGGATCTGTCATTATTGTTGCTGGGTTTGAATTAATTAAGATGGTTTCAATACCGTCTTCTCTTAAAGATCTTAATGCCTGTGAACCAGAATAATCAAACTCACACGCTTGCCCAATAATGATGGGACCCGAACCAATAATTAGTATAGATTTTAAATTTGGATTTTTTGGCATTTTTATAAAGTATTCTTGTTAAAATAAGTTAGTTACAAAATTAGTAATTAGAAAACATAAAAAAAGGCGTTACACTTAAGCAACACCTTTAATTTATAAACAATTGTTAATCATTATTTTTTATGTCTAGACTCAGATGAAACAGACAATTTCTTTCTACCCTTAGCTCTTCTACGGGCAAGTACTTTTCTACCATTAGCAGTAGCCATTCTTTCTCTGAAACCGTGTTTGTTTCTTCTCTTTCTTTTTGATGGTTGAAACGTTCTTTTACTCATTGTCTTATATCTTTAAATATCTGAAATGTAAATTTTAAACTATGGTTTTTACCTGTCCGCAAAACCGAGTGCAAATATACAACAGTTTTTTATTTCACAAACTTATTTTAATAATATTTTTTATAGAAAATTTTAGTTTCTTTGCATTTTAAAACAAAACCCTAGTAAATATGGGCAAATATACCCATAATTAAATATTTAAAATAAACATGTACAACAAAATTATAAAGCTAATTATAGCAGCAGGAATTATAGCATACGCCATTTATCAATTTATTGAAGGTTACATTGGTAACGGTATAGCACTTATTTTACTATCGGGTATTTTTATTTTCTTATACTTTAAAAACGAATTTATATTATTATCATTTTTAAGATTGCGCAAACAAGATTTTGATGGTGCAAAAAAATGGCTTGATAAAATTAAAAACCCAGAAGCTGCCCTAGTAAAAAAACAGCAAGGTTATTACAATTATTTACATGGTTTAATGACCATGCAGGACAACATGAACGAGTCTGAAAAATATTTTAAAAAAGCGGTATCTTTAGGTTTATCAATGAAACATGATTTAGCCATGGCTAAATTAAACCTAGCTGGTATTGCTTTTTCTAAACGCAGAAAACAAGAAGCGCAAAAGCTACTAAGTGAAGCTCAAACACTTGACAAACACGGTATGTTAACCGATCAAATTAAAATGATGAAACAAAATATGAAACGTGCCGTTGGACCCAGCCAACACTATGGTGCTGGCGGATCTTTAAGATCACAAAAAAGACGTAGCAGATAACAACATACTACATATTTAATAAAAAGGTAAAGCATTTAGCTTTACCTTTTTTTTGGTATAAACTTAAAATTAAAACATATTATTTATAATTAGTCTAAATAAATTTTGTGGATTTATTTTTTAAATTTAGATTTGCCAACGAATTAAAGCACGTTAATAATCATGAAAAAAAACACCTATACTTTTAGAAAACTAATAAACGATATACACCTTTGGTTAGGTATTGGTAGTGGTATTATTATATTTTTAGTTTGCTTTAGCGGTACTATTTTAGCTTTTGAACATGAAATAAAAGATATCTTTTCAAGTGAAACTAAAATTAACGAAACCGAAAACAAAAAAAGTGTTACAGATTTAATTGACATTGTAAAAAATAGTAATAAAGGTTTTGTAACGGGCTTAAGTATTCCCAATAGTACAGATAAAGCTTATACATTTTCTGTAAAAAAAAGCATGAAGGAAAGGCGCGGTAGCTCAGTACTAGTAAACCCCTACTCTGGCGCATTACAAACTGTTGAAAAAACAAGCGCAGACGCCTTTTTATTTAGTATGTTTAAGCTACACCGCTGGCTACTATTAGACTCTAAAATAGGAAGACCAATTGTAGGCATTGCAACAATTATATTTTTAATATTATCAATTACAGGCATCATTTTATGGTTTCCAAGGAAATTAAAATGGAAAAATTTAAAACCTGGTTTAAAAATTAAAACAGATGCTAATTGGAAACGCATTAACCATGATTTGCATAATACATTAGGTTTTTATGCATGTATTTTTATTGTTATTATGGGAATTACTGGTTTATGTTGGTCTTTTGAAGGTTACCGTAACGGTTTAGGTAATTTAATAGGCACTAAAATTTTTAATAGATCTACTCCAAAAATTAAGCCTAGTAACACACAAAAAGACAGCATTTCAGTTGATGAAGTTATAAAAATTGCTAACAAAACACTAAACTACAACGGTACCCTTAGCGTAACGCTACCCAACAAAAAAAACAATTATTATTCTTTTAGAAAAACGAATACCAACAATTGGTCTCCAGTAACAACTGATAAGGTTTACATAGACACATCTGGACAGCTACTAGCTGTTGATATTTTTAACAACAAGCCTTTAAATGTTAAAATAGCTGCATTGATTAAACCTATTCATACTGGTGAAATTTTTGGAACAACCTCTAAAATTCTATATTTTATTGCTTGCTTAATAGGCACAAGTTTACCTATTACTGGTACAATTATTTGGATTAATAAACTTAAGAAAAAAAAGAAGCGTAATTAAATTAAAGGCGACCACAGCCTGCAATATGATTCTTTTAATTTTTCAAATTTTGAGCGGTTTAAATGTGTTTGGTAATCTACGGGATTGCTTTGTTTTAAATCTTCTAAAAAATGACTTTTTAAAACTTTGCTTTTATCAACATTATAAATAAGCGAATTTATTTCAAAATTAATATTGAAGCTTCTGTAATCCATATTTGAAGTACCAACCATGGCAAAAATATCATCAATAACAATTGTTTTTGCATGAACAAACCCTTTGTGATATTTATACACTTTTACATTAGCTTTTAAAAGTGCTTCTAAAAATGAGTTTGATGCATGTTTAACCACCCATGAATCTGATTTTTCAGGAATAATTAAACGCACATCAACACCACTTTTAGCCGCTATTTGTATGGCAGCAATCATTTCGTCATTAGGCACAAAATAGGGTGTTGTAATATATACATATTGTTTAGCTGTAATTATTGCAGTAATTGCTAACTCCATAATATTTGCCCAATCAGTATCAGGGCCGCTACCAGCTATTTGTAATGCTATTTTTGTTTGTAATGCTTTTATTTCAGGAAAAAAGGGTTTGTAGTGTGTTATAATTTCATTTGAAACAAATTTCCAAGTTGATAAAAAATGAATTTGTAATGATTTTACAGCATCACCAAAAATTCTTAAATGTGTATCACGCCAATAGCCAGTTCCGTTATCATTTATATATTCATCGCCTACATTAATACCACCAACATAGCCTATATTACCATCAATAACAGCTATTTTTCTGTGGTTTCGGTAGTTCATTTTACCAGTTAATGCAGAAAATAATACAGGCATAAAAGGATGATGATAAACGCCAGCATTTGTTAGTTTTTGCTTCATTTGCTTTGAAATTTTGCTTCCTACATCATCATAACTTAACCTAACTGTTATGCCTGCTTTAGCTTTTTCACACAATAAATTTAGTAACTTGGTGCCTATGGTATCATCTTTAATTATATAATACTCTAGATGGATATGATCTTTTGCTTGATTAATATCAGCTAATAATTTTTCAAATTTATCATTACCATTTATTATAATTTCAATATCATTATTTAAGGTTAAAAGTTCATTTTCATTGCTATGCAACAACTTAACTAATTTTACTTTTTCATCTAAATAATTTTCTATTTTATTAAATTGATTTTGGCTTAACTCTAATTCTTTATTTACTGTTTTTATTACATTTTTATTTACTATACCTTTTTTACTAAATATTTTGTTTTTACGGTATTCTTGCCCAAATAAATAATAAACAATAAGACCCAAAAAAGGAAAAAACACTAAAACTACAATGTAGGATAGTGTTTTTGTTGGGTTTAAATTTTTAAGTATTACAGTAATTACAGCTGATGCCGCAACTAAATAATTAAATATAATTAGAATACTCCACCAGTTGTGTTTTATGTATTCTAACATATTATTGGTAGTAACCTTCTTTTGGAATATCTATATGATAAAGCTTTCTAGATTTATTATTTAAATGCTTTTCGCGAAGCCAAGGGTTATGCAACTTTAAAATTTTATAGTTTATGCCAAACTTTTCGGCAAACTTTGAAAAATCTGTTACAGCTGTATCAACTTCTACTTTATAGGTTGGAATGTTGGTATATAAATCTTTTTCTCTAAAATTGAAACCGTATTTACCAGGATTAGATAAAATTTCTTTTAAAGCTACAATTCTAAACAAGTATCGGCCTGTTTCTTCACCAAGTAATAAATCGTAATAATCTGTTACATTTTGCTCTTTTAACCTGCGAGAAACACCTGCAGTACCTGCATTATAGGCAGCAGCAGCAAGCGTCCATGAACCTAAATTTTCTTTAGCTCTAATTAAATATTTACAAGCTACTTCGGTTGCTTTTTCTAAATGATATCGTTCATCAACGTTGGTATTAACTTCAAGGCCGTTTTCTCTACCTGTGGTTTTCATTATTTGCCATACACCTCTTGCACCAGCAGGCGAAACGGCGTTAGTTAGCCCACTTTCAATAACTGCTAAATATTTAAAATCATCTGGCACGCCATGTTTAGCTAAAATAGGCTCAATTATTGGAAAGTATTTTTTGGCACGTTTAAACATTAATAATCCGTTAGATTGCCAATAGGTATTAACTAGAAGCTCTCTATCCATGCGCTCTAAAATATCTGGATTACTAAGTGGCATTGCTTCACCTGCAAAATTTAAATTTTCAGGCACTTGTAATGCGTAAACATTATAATCGTTAATTAATTTTTTTTCAAAATTTTCATCGGTAGGTGCGTCTTGTAGGGCATTAATAAATATAAAACATAAACTTAACAATCCTACACACGCTAAAATGCGTTCTGCTGTCTTCATCATTTAAAAGTTTTGCTTAAAATTACTAAAAAAGCATTAATCTTTTAAAATAATATTTGGTAAATGTGTATTAAACCAACGGTATTTATTTATAATCATAATATGCGTACCATTTTGTATTGTTATACAATGATTTACATTTTTTATAGGAAAAACAGCATCATTATTACCATGAATATGAATGATATTTTTTAGTGGTTTTTCTTGAGACCAACTAACCATTTCTTTTATGGCCCAATCTAAATACGTATAATCACTTACAGATAAGTATTTTTTATAAAGTTTTAAACGTTTGGTAAAACCTTTACCAAAGGCGTATTTTTCTAAAACATCAATTTTACTAGCTAAATGTGTAGGCAATAGTTTATAAACTCCTGTAGTTTTTGCTAATTGCATGTGTATGGGTATTTCTTGCCTGCATTTAACACTAGATATTATTATTACTTTTTTAGCTTTAATATGTTTACTCATTTCTTGCACCAGTACACCACCAAAAGATACACCAATTAAAACAGGCTGTTTGTGTACAATTTTTTTTGTCATTCGTGAGGCGTAACTAACTAAAGATTCGTTGGTTAAGGGAATTTCCCATTCTAAATAATGTAATTTAAACGTATCTTGGGGCAAATCTATATACTCAAAAATTAATGGACTAGCGGCCATACCTGGCATTAAGTACACATGTATTAACTCTTGACTCATAGGCGATTAACTTTGTTTTATCTTTATTATGTGGTTTTTTTTTAGTACTTTTGCATTGCAAAGTAAACGTAGTAAATCGTTTACATACTTTATTCCTCGCTTAAATTAAAAAAAATATACAAATGGTTGATGCTGCTGAACTAATAGACAATGATTTTTTACGCCAATTTGAATTAAAAGTTGATGACAAATTAGCTAAAATTGAATATTCTTTACAAGAGCGTAAAATATTTTTAACAAAACTTATTATTCCTGAAACAATTACCGATGACAATTTTAAAAAAGAATTTTTAGAAGCTGTTTTTGAGTTAATCCAGGAAAGAAACTTAAGTCTTGTACCAACAAGCCCTGAAATTGCAAAATTTGTAAGAAGTAACAGAAAGTACAAACGTATGTTACCTGTTGGTGTACGAATTTAAGTTTTAAATTAAGAATTTATTAAAACCGCTATATTAAAGAACTGTTTTTTTAATATTAGCGGATTTTTTTTTAGCTATTTATCACCCTCTAACAAGGTATAGTCATTTGAAATTTTATTTAAAACAAAACTGTTTTGGTTATTTGCTTCCAATTGACCTTGTGCGTTTAATTTATAAGTTTCAGTTTCACCACTGGCAAGCTCAATTTCAATAATACCGTTATTATTTTTCCAACTTTTATTCCCTTGAAAATTAGAAATAATATGCCCTTGGGCATCTTCAATTGTATTAATTTTTGCAGATAGCCCACCTTTACCAAAAATTAAATTTAAAGTATGCGTACTTTGGTTTATAAGTGATATATTTTGCCAAGTACCATAAATAGATGTGTTTTCATCTACAGTGTCTTTAGAGCAAGACACCATTAAAACAAAGCCAATTAGTATTATTTTAGGCAAACATTTCATCTTTTTTTTGAAACTTAACATTATTATCTCAAATGTAGCATGAAGTATTTAATGTATACAAACAAATCGGGTTAAGCGTAAAAAATTAAGTTGAAAATATTTACGCTAAAACTTTGGTAAAATTAAAACGTACTAAACCATCTTCATCAATTTCGGTTAATTCAACTTGGTGTAAAGTATTTACCAAAGCAGGATTCCATGGTGTTTTCACTTTCACATAGTTTTCTGTAAATCCGTGAATATATCCTTCTTTATTTTCGCTTTCAAAAAGCACTGTTCTGTTAGTACCTATTTGACTTTCATAAAATGCTCTGCGTTTTTTAACCGATAAACCACGCAACATTTTACTACGCTTACTGCGTATGTTATTTGGCACAACGCCATCCATAGTAGCAGCTTCAGTATTATCACGTTCAGAATAGGTAAACACGTGTAAGTATGAAATATCTAATGCATTTAAAAAATTATATGTCTCTAAAAAATGGTCATCTGTTTCACCCGGAAAACCTACAATAACATCTACACCAATACAGGCATGGGGCATAACTTCTTTTATTTTTGCAACCCTATCTACATATAATTCGCGCATGTACCTTCGCTTCATTTTTTTTAATATGTGATTACTTCCGCTTTGTAATGGTACATGAAAATGCGGAACAAATGCTCTGGACTTTGCAACTAAATCAATAGTTTCATTTTTTAACAAATTAGGTTCAATTGATGATATGCGTAAACGTTCAATACCTTCAACTTCATCAAGTTTAGTTACTAAATCTAAAAAAGTGTGTTCGTGTTTTTTATTACCAAATTCACCTTTACCATAATCGCCAATATTTACACCTGTTAGCACAATTTCTTTAATATTTTTAGCAGAAATTTCTCGTGCATTTTTAAGTACATTTTCCATAGTATCACTTCGTGAAATACCACGTGCTAACGGAATTGTACAATAGGTACACTTATAATCGCATCCATCTTGCACTTTTAAAAAAGCACGTGTTCTATCGCCTATAGAATATGAACCAACGTAAAAATCGGCTTCTTCAATTTCACATGAATGTACTTCGCCAAAATCGTTTTTACTCAAATCATTTAAGTAATCTGTAATTTTAAATTTTTCAGTAGCACCAAGTACCAAATCTACTCCATTAACATCGGCTAGCGCTTGTGGTTTTAACTGTGCATAACAACCAACAGCTGCTATAAACGCCTTATCATTAGCTTTTTGAGCTTGTTTTACAATGGTTTTAAAACGTTTATCAGCATTTTCGGTAACAGAACACGTATTAATTACATAAATATCTGCTTTTTCAGAAAAATCTACCCTTTCAAAACCTTCATTATTAAAACTTCTAGCAATGGTTGATGTTTCAGAAAAATTAAGCTTACAGCCTAAGGTATAAAATGCAACTTTTTTGTTCATTATATTTGTGCCCTTAACTTGTGTTAGGTTTTATTTAAAATTATCTTTACAATTAAAAGACTGCAAATTTACAACTAATAAGTTATATGATAAAACCTATAACAAATCAATTAACAAACTATTTTTCAATTAGTTGTATTATTATTTTTTTATTTTCTTGTGCTAACAACAAAAAAACAAATAAAGATCACCTTGTTTTTAGGTACAATGAATATGCTAATATTAATACTTTAGATCCTGCTTTTTCTAGAACGCTGCAAGATAACTCTATAAATAACCAACTATATAATGGCTTGGTTCAGTTAGATGATGAACTTAATATAAAACCCTGTATAGCAAAAAGCTGGACAGTATCTAATGATGCTAAAACCTACACATTTAACTTAAGAACTGATGTTTATTTTCATAAACACATGCTGTTTGGCAAAGATTCTACCAGAACCGTAAAAGCGTTAGATTTTGAGTACAGCTTAAACCGTTTAAGAGATGAAAAAATAGCAGCTCCCGGCAGTTGGGTTTTAAATAAAGTAGAAAATTTTAAAGCCATAAACGACACCATTTTTCAAATACAATTAAAACAACCTTTTCCTGCATTTATTGGTTTACTTACCATGAAATACTGCTCTGTAGTACCTAAAGAAATTGTAGAACATTATGGCACAAATTTTAGAGCAAACCCTATTGGCACGGGCCCTTTTAAATTTAAACGCTGGGAAGAAAACATAAAATTAGTATTACGAAAGAACAATTTATATTTTGAAACCGATAGTATTGGAAATAAATTACCATACTTAGAAGCTGTTGCACTTACGTTTTTACCTGATAAGCAAAGTGAATTTTTACAATTTGCACAAGGTAATATTGATTTTGTTTCGGGTTTAGATGCATCATATAAAGACGAACTTTTAACCAGCAATGGCACTTTAAGAAAGAAATACGAAACAACGGTAAACATGATTCGTGGCCCGTATTTAAACACCGAATATTTAGGGTTTTATTTAGATTCTGAAACTCCAGAAATTCAATCTAAACACATTAGAAAAGCCATCAATTATGGTTTTGACCGCAAAAAAATGATGCTTTATTTAAATAACGGCGTGGGCAATCCTGCAAATGGTGGTTTTATTCCTTTGGGTTTAGTAGGCCACAGTAAACTATCAGGCTACGCATACAAACCTAAAAAAGCTAAACAATTAATTACGCAATTTAAAAAAGAAACAGGAATTGAAAATCCTGAAATTACATTAGTAACAACAAGCAATTATTTAAGTTTTTGCGAATTTATTCAACGTGAACTTGAAAAAGCTGGTTTAACAATTAATGTTGATGTAATGCCTGAAGCCGCATTACGTAGTGCCCGCTCAAACGGAAAAGTAGATATGTTTAGAAGCTCATGGATTGCCGATTATTTAGATGCTGAAAACTATTTATCTATTTTTTACAGTAAAAATTTTGCTCCAAACGGCTCAAACTATTTTCACTTTAAAAACAAAACTGTTGATAGCTTATACAACAAAGCCTTTACCATTAATAACATAAACGAACGTAAACAACTTTACACAACCATAGACTCTATTGCCATGGATAACGCTATTATGGTACCGCTTTATTATGACGAAGTAATACGCTTTACAAGAAAAAACGTTGAAGGCTTGGGCATAAACCCAATTAATATGATTGATTTACGTTTTGTGAAAAAACAAAAAAATAAAAACAGTAATTAAAATTTACTTTCAAAAAGCGTTTTTGAGTACTTCCTCTTACCTTCTTCTACCAAACCTATAACAATAAACAACTGTGATACACCATAAAAAAACATCATAGCTAAAGTACCAAAAGGAATATTTAGTGTTGAAAAGGACATTAAAGACACTATACTATCAGAAATAATTGAAGCAATCACACCATAAAGCACCCACAAATAACTAGCTTTATTAACTGCATTTTTTCTTAATAACGTGAATAAAAACACGTTTAAACCTACAAACAAATAAGTTAAGGCCAAATAAAACCAATGATCTTTAAAGTTATTATACATTAAAGAGAATACAAAAACCATGTAAACAAATAGCACAGACAGGTAAGGCAATACTTTAGATAATTTAAAATCTGTGTTTGTAATTAATCTAAAAATGTAAAATATTTTAGCAATTATAAAACATATTACCGCAGCATCATACAAATAAGGTGTTTTGTAAAATAGCATTAAAATATCTCCAATCCAAAATAACGCTAAAGCTGTTATAACATATATAAAATGGCGTTTTTTTTGATATTTTGTATTAGCAAAACAATAAAAAACTAAAGTAAGTATTAAAACAGATTTAGTAAACACCCTTAATAATGAGGTTTCTTCAATAGATTTAATAACAATATCTATTATAAGAACAATAAAAAATATAAAAAAAACATTTTTTTTATACGTAAAGAGAGACAACATTAATTAGTTTTTAATAGCTAACTAAATTAAATAATTAACACAAAAAAATTAATATTATTTTAAAACAATTCGTTTAACTGCATATAAATGAGGGCATCATAAACGTAAAAATTAACACAAACTAATTTCTACGGAACTTTTTAGTTTCTTCAAAAACATGTTCTAATATTTGTTTATCTTGGTCTGTAAAGTCTATTTTTCGTCTTTCCATAACAACTTTTGCAACCTCAAAAGCCTTTTTAGTTAAATACGTTGTAAACCCGCTACTACCTCCCCAACTAAAGCTTGGCACAAAGTTTCTAGGAAAACCACTACCAAAAATATTAGCACTTACACCAACTACAGTGCCTGTATTAAACATAGTGTTAATACCACATTTACTGTGGTCTCCCATCATTAAACCACAAAACTGTAATCCGGTTTTTGCAAACCCTTCAGTTTTATAATCCCACAGTCTAACCTCAGCATAATTATTTTTTAGGTTTGAGTTATTAGTATCTGCACCTAAATTACACCATTCTCCTAGAACAGAATTTCCTAAAAAACCGTCATGCCCCTTGTTTGAATATCCAAAAATAACTGAATTATTAACTTCACCGCCTACTTTACTATGTGGCCCAACAGTAGTTGCACCGTAAATTTTGGTGGCCAATTTTAGCGTAGCACTTTCACACAAGGCTAATGGGCCTCTAACTACCGTACCCTCCATTATTTCGGCATTTTTACCAATATAAATTGGTCCAGAACTAGCGTTTAAGGTTACAAAATTTAATTTTGCACCTTTTTCAATAAAAATATTTTCTGTATTTAATGTGTTAACTGTTGCAGGAATTGGCTGCGATTTTCTGTTTTTTGTTATAAGATTAAAATCTTCTTGAATAGCATCGGCATTTTTTGAAAAAATATCCCAAGTATTTTCAATTTTCAAGCAATCATCTTCAAACTCAATGGCCTCAAATGTGTTAAAATCTATATTATCTTGTGCTTCTTTTGTATAAAACGCTATAACGTCTTCATCTTTAAAAATGGCCTGATTGTTTTGTAAGTTTAGCACCATTTCAACCAATTCTAAATTTGGTAAAAAAGAGGCGTTAATCATAATATTTTCATCCATTTCTACCATTGGATATTTATCAGACAAATAATCTTCAGTAACCGTTGTTGTAGTGGTATTTAAAAAGGTTTCCCATTTTTCTCTAATAGTTAAAATTCCAACTCTAATATCGGCTACAGGGCGCGTGTAAGTAAATGGTAGTAAATTATTTCTAAAAGGCCCATCAAAAAGAATATAGTTCATTTTTTGTTTGAAGTTTACTGTTTAAAGCTTTTGCTTAAACTTAGTTTTATAATATCAAATGTAATTTAAAAGTAGAAAACAAAAAAGCCTTTCTTGTTCAGAAAGGCTCACAAATATTATTATATCGTTAAGTTTATTTTTTAAACTTAGCGTATTTAGTTTTGAATTTATCAATACGTCCTGCTGTATCTACTAATTTAGATTTACCAGTGTAGTATGGGTGCGATGTTCTTGAAATTTCCATTTTTATTAGTGGATACTCAACACCATCAACCTCTAGAGTTTCATTTGTATCAGCAGTAGATTTTGTTAAAAAAACATCATCATTAGACATATCTTTAAACGCTACTATTCTATAATTTTCTGGATGTATACCTTTTTTCATCGCTTTAAACTTTTAAAGTCCTTAATTTTTCGAGGTGCAAATTTAAGCATTTTTTATAATTGCGCAATATTTTTGTAAACTTTATTTAAACTTTTTTTGTAACTAATTACTACTTTTACATACTAACGCTTAAAACCAACATTAAAATTACTAAAATATAATGGAAAAATCATTCAAATCTGTAGCAGTAAACTTTGGGCTTTATTTAGGCATTATTTTAACAGCACTTACTTGTGGTGCCTATTTAATTAACGTAGAGCTGTTTTTAAACACATTATTTGGCGTATCATTTTACTTAGTTGCCATTGCTTTAGCCATAATAGCTATTGTTAACGCTAAAAAACTATTACATGGCTTTATTAGTTTTAAAGACGCTTTTACTACCTATTTTATTACAACTTTAATAGGTTTTGGCATTGTTACTTTGGTATCATTTATACTATTTAATTTTGTTGATGTTGAAGCGGCTGCTTTATTAAAAGAAAAATCACTTGAAAAAATAGCTTTGGTATACAAAAGCATGAATTTTGCGCCTGAAAAAATTGCTGAAATGGTTGAGAAAATAGAATCAGACAACATGTTTTCTTTAAAAAATTCAATGATATCATTATTTGTAAACTACCTATTACCTTTAAGCATTATAGGTTTACTTGTTGCTGCGGTTATGAAAAAAAATAATCCAGAGGCCAGATAATTTCACTATTTTTGAGGCTATCTTAAGTTTTCAAATTTTTTAAATGAATATATCTGTAGTTATACCACTACTTAACGAACAAGAATCTTTAAACGAATTACATGATTGGATTGTACAAGTTATGCAATCCAATCATTTTTCATATGAAATCATTTTTATTGATGATGGTAGCACAGACAATTCTTGGCAAGTAATTAAACGTTTATCAATAGAAAACCCTTATGTTAAAGCTATTCGATTTTTAAAAAACTTCGGAAAATCGCAAGCGTTACACGCTGGTTTTGAAAAAAGCCAAGGTGATGTTGTTATTACCATGGATGCCGATTTACAAGATAGCCCAGACGAAATACCAGAACTTTACAACATGATTGTTAATGACGGTTACGATCTAGTATCTGGCTGGAAAAAGAAACGTTTCGACTCTATTTTAGCAAAAAATCTACCATCAAAACTATTTAATTGGGCTGCCAGAAAAACATCAGGAGTAAAACTAAACGATTTTAACTGTGGCCTTAAAGCCTACAAACAAACCGTTGTTAAAAATATTGATGTTAATGGCGAAATGCATCGTTACATTCCCGTATTATCAAAAAATGCAGGTTTTGCTAACATTGGCGAAAAAATAGTAATTCACCAAGCTAGAAAATATGGCGAAACCAAATTTGGAATGAATCGCTTTATAAATGGTTTTTTAGATTTAATTACCATTTGGTTTATTTCTAGGTTTGGCAAACAACCCATGCATTTATTTGGTGCCCTTGGTGTTATTATGTTTATAATTGGTCTAGGTTTTTCAATGTATTTAGGTATTGATAAATTGTTTTTAAACCCAACCGGCCGTTTAATAACAGATCGTCCTCAATTTTACATTGCCCTTTCAACCATGATAATTGGTACACAATTTTTTGTTGCTGGCTTTTTAGGCGAAATTGTATTACGCTCAACACAAGACAAAAAACGCTACTTAATAAAAGATAAATTAAATTTATAACAACCTCATATTTATGGGGTATTTTTTAATCATTTAACTATTTTTGTACCATAAAAATTTATTCACGCCATGATTCATATTGAACCAAAAATTTTAGACAGAATAAACGCTTGGTTAACACCAACTTTTGATGAAGATACACAACAATTCATAAAAGATAGTATTGCCAACAACCCTAAAGATATTCAAGAAAGCTTTTACAAAGATTTAGAATTTGGTACCGGAGGCATGCGTGGTGTTATGGGCATTGGTACAAACAGAATAAACAAATACACACTAGGTAAAAGCACACAAGGTTTAAGCAACTACTTAAAAGAAGCTTTTCCTAATGAAAACATAAAAACTGTTATTGCCTATGATTGTAGAAATAACAGTAAAACATTAGCAAAAGTTGTTGCCGATGTTTTTTCTGCAAACGGTATTGAAGTATTTTTATTTGAAGATTTACGCCCTACACCAGAGCTTTCATTTACAGTAAAACACCTAAACTGCCATTGTGGTATTGTTTTAACAGCATCGCACAACCCGCCAGAATACAACGGATACAAAGTATATTGGCAAGATGGTGGCCAATTAGTACCTCCGCAAGATGGCGCTGTAATAAACGAAATAAACGCTTTAAATTATGCCGACATTAAGTTTGAAGCCAATGAAAACCTAATAAACTACATAGGTAAAGATATTGATGATGTTTTTATTGATGCTTCAGTAAAAAACGGTAGTTTAAACCTAACACAACAAGCAAAAGACAATTTAACTATTGTTTTCACATCACTTCACGGTACATCAATTACAGCTGTTCCTGAAACTTTAAAACGTGCCGGTTATAAAAATGTACATATTGTTGAGGAACAAAGAGAACCTAACGGAAACTTTCCTACAGTAAAATCACCAAACCCTGAAGAACCTGCAGCTTTAAAAATGGCTTTAGAATTAGCTGATAAAGTAAATGCAGATATTGTAATTGGTACAGACCCTGATTGTGACAGGCTTGGTGTAGCCGTTAGAAACACTGATAATGAATTAGTGCTTTTAAACGGAAACCAAACCATGGTAATGATGACCGATTTTCTTTTGAAACTATGGAAAAACGAAAACAAAATTAAAGGTAAAGAATTTATTGCAACCACCATTGTATCTACCCCAATGCTTTCAACCATAGCTAAAAGCTATAACGTTGAAAACAAAATTGTTTTAACAGGTTTTAAATGGATTGCTAAACTTATAAAAGACTTCCCTGAATTAGATTTTATTGGAGGAGGCGAAGAAAGTTTTGGCTTTATGGTTGGTGATTTTGTACGTGATAAAGACGCCGTAACCTCTACCCTTTTGGCTGTAGAAATTGCTGCACATGCAAAAGCAAACGGTAGTTCATTTTTTCAAGATCTAATTAAACTATACCTAGAACACGGTTTTTACAAAGAAAAACTAGTATCATTAACAAAAAAAGGTATTGA
The DNA here is from genome assembly GCF_007997385.1 of Seonamhaeicola algicola. Lineage (GTDB taxonomy): Bacteria > Bacteroidota > Bacteroidia > Flavobacteriales > Flavobacteriaceae > Seonamhaeicola > Seonamhaeicola algicola. The sequence goes on along the minus strand of NZ_VOSC01000025.1, from coordinate 585,334 downwards.
AGGCGCTGAAGAAATTAAACAAATGATGGTTGATGCCAGAAACAACCCTTTAAAAGAAATTAACGGTGAAAAAGTTGTACTTATTGAAGATTACCAAACATCAAAAGCAAAACACATACTTACCGGAAAAGAAACTAATATTGACGTACCAAAATCTAATGTATTAATTTACTACACTGAAAACGGTACACAAATAGCTTTAAGACCTAGTGGCACAGAGCCTAAAATTAAATTTTATATAAGTGTTAATACAGGTCTTAACAATCTGTCTAATTTTAAAGAAACAGAAGAATCTTTAGAAAATAAAATTGATGCTATTCTTAAAGCCATGAATTTATAATACATGGATTACATAAAGAAACTATCACGCTTTATAATTCCATATAAAAGATACGCGTTTTTAAATATCTTTTTTAACATCTTATATGCGTTATTTGGCACACTATCATTCGTGTCATTAATGCCAATGCTAAAAGTATTATTAAAAACGGCTAAACCTATTTCTGAAAAACCATTAAAATCTAACTACAATGGAATATTAGAATATGGTAATTATCTTGAAGATTCATTAAACTTTTTCATAACTCAAAAAATAGAATCAGACGGACAGTACAGCGTGTTAATATTAATGATTTTTGTTGTTTTATCAACATTTTTACTCAAAAATGCAGCTGGGTATTTTTCTAATTTTTTCTTAGCTTACTTACGTAACGGAATATTAAAAGACATAAGAAATAAACTTTATGAAAAAACTTTAGATTTACCTGTCTCTTATTTTTCTGAAAAACGCAAAGGTGATATCATAGCTAGAATTTCTACTGATGTTAACGAAATACAAAATTCTTTATTAGCCATTTTAGAATTATTGGTTAGAGAACCGTTAACTATTGTATTTACAATAATTGTAATGTTTACTATAAGTTTAAAACTTACAATTTTTGTATTTATTTTTATTCCTATTTCTGGCTTAATCATATCTTGGGTTGGAAAAAGTTTAAAAAAACACTCTAAACGTGTGCAAGAAGAAAATGGTGCTTTTTTATCAGTTCTAGATGAAACCCTAAACGGTCTTAAAATTATAAAAGGCTTTAATGCTGAATCAAGGTTTTTTAATACATTTAAAAATTCAACATCAAGATTGTACAAATTTTCAAATGATTTAGCTCACCGACAAAACTTAGCATCACCAACTTCTGAATTTTTAGGTATTGTAGTTATTGCCATAATTCTACTTTATGGTGGCCGTATGGTGCTAGTAGAAAACTCACTCACACCCGATCAGTTTATAACTTACATGGCATTAGCTTATAATATTCTAACACCTGCTAAAGCAATTAGTAAAGCTAGTTATAAAGTAAAATCTGGTAACGCATCTGCAGACAGAGTCTTAGACATATTAAAAACCGAGTCAAATTTAAAAGATTCTTCTAATGCAATTAAAAAAGATACTTTTGAAAGCACAGTGGCATTCAAAAATATATCCTTTAAATACGAAGATGATTATGTTTTAAAAAACTTTTCATTATCTATTGAAAAAGGCAAAACTGTTGCTTTAGTTGGGCAATCTGGCAGTGGAAAAAGTACCATTGCAAATTTGGTTACTAGGTTTTATGATGTTAATGAAGGCAGCATAAATATTGATGGTGTTAACATTAAAGATATGCCTAAAAAATCATTACGCAGTTTAATTGGTTTAGTAACACAAGAATCTATTCTTTTTAATGATACCATTAAAAACAACCTTTTAATAGGCAAAAAAACCGCAACAGATACTGAAATTATTGACGCCTTAAAAGTTGCAAACGCTTGGGAATTTGTTAGTGAATTACCTAATGGTATTGAAACCAACATTGGCGACTCTGGCAACAAACTTTCTGGCGGACAAAAACAACGTTTAAGTATTGCGCGTGCTGTTCTTAAAAGCCCACCTATAATGGTTTTAGACGAAGCAACATCTGCCCTAGATACCGAAAGCGAGCGTTTAGTACAAGTAGCTTTAGAAAACATGATGAAAAACAGAACATCAATTGTAATAGCACACAGGCTTTCTACCATCCAAAATGCCGACGAGATTATTGTACTTAAAAAAGGTGAAATTGTTGAACAAGGTAAACATGACGAACTCATTGAAAAAAATGGCACCTACAAAAACCTTGTTGAAATGCAAAGTTTAGCATAAACACAAAACACATAAAAAGCAAAAAGGATAGATATTTGGGGCATCTATCCTTTTTTTTGTTAGTTGATAGATTTGGGGCATCTATCAACATAAGTAGGTTCTTGTACAAACATATTACAAAAAGTCTTATTCTACAAGAAAAAAATGCTTTTAATCGACTTTAAACGTATTTCATCGGTAAAAATATTTTTAAAACACTAATTACCAAACACTTAACTTTTTATTGAAAATTTAGTATTAACCCATTAAACTTTTTTAAATTTATATAGTCTTATAACTAAACTTTGCTGGTGATAAACGAAGAAGAATTAATACAACAACTAAAATCTAACACACACAAAGAACAAGCCTTTAAAGCACTGGTAACGCTTTATAAAGAGCGGTTATATTGGCACATTAGAAACATTGTAAAGCTACATGATGATGCAGATGATGCACTACAAAACACCTTTATAAAAATTTATAAAAACATACATAATTTTAAAGGAGACAGCAAACTATACTCTTGGATGTATAGAATAGCAACCAATGAATCTATAACTTTGCTAAACAAAAAAGCAAAACAACATCAAATTACTAGCGAAGAAATTCAGCAATTAGCTATAAATAATTTAACATCCGACGTGTATTTTGAAGGTGATAGTATTCAATTAAAATTACAAAACGCTATTGCTACATTGCCAGAAAAACAACAAATGGTGTTTAATATGAAATATTTTCAAGATTTAAAATATAAAGAAATAGCCGAAATTTTAGAAACTAGTGAAGGTGCCCTAAAAGCATCATACCACATAGCCGTAAAAAAAATAGAAAGCTATTTAACTAACAATTAAACCTTTAAAAAAAATAACAGTCTTAGTATTAAGATGAAAAAAGATAAATTACATACTATTAACTCCGGTTTTAAAACACCTAAAAACTACTTCAATAATTTTGATGATAACTTAATTAACAACATCAAACTTAAAGCGCAAGTAGAAAACACAGGGTTTAAAACACCTAATGATTATTTTAATAAGCTAGAACATGAAATAATTAACAAAGTTTCAGCTTCAAAAAAACAAACAAAAGTTATTAATTTGTTTACCAAAAAACAATTGGTATACATATCTGCCATAGCTGCTACCATTGTTTTATTGTTCACTTTAAATATTAAAACTACTGAAACCACTGATTTAGATTATAAAACTGTTGAAAACTATATTATTGAAGAAGATATAAGCTCTTACGAAATAGCCGCTTTATTAGATGAAACCGATTTAAGCGAAACGCATTTTATAGAATATAACACTATTGAAGAAGATGCTGTTGAAGATTACATTTTAAATAATTTAAATGTTGAAGATTTATATTAAAAAAGCTACTATGAAAAAACACATAATAACCCTATTAATTTGTTTAATAACGCTAACAATAAACGCACAACATAACCGCGAAAAAATACAATCATTAAAAGTAGCGTTTATTACAGAGCAGTTAGATTTAACTAAAAAAGAAGCACAAAAATTCTGGCCTGTGTATAATGAGTTCGACAAAAAAAGTGCTACCATTAAATACCACGAAATGCGCACGCTTAGGCAAGAAATAAAGGATAATGTAAGCACGCTTACCAATGAAAAAGCTTTAGACCTTATGACTAAAATAGAAAGTATTGAGTCTAGGTTATGCGCACTTAGAATAAATTTTTCTGAAAAAATAAAAACTATTTTACCACCTAAAAAAGTTATAAAACTTAAAGTGGCCGAAGAAGATTTTAAACGAAAAATGCTAGACCGCTACAGAAAACATAGAGGCGGAGAACGCTAAACAAAAAAAGAGACGTTTAACAACAAGCGTCTCTTTTTTTTTATTCAACAAACCTAAGCCTGCAAATTCTGCCATTACCAGCAGCGTATGCAACAGTATCATTTAAAAACCTAATGGTATAAAATCCTTCATCACTTAAATGTTTCCAGGTAGTTCCGCCATCATTACTAAAATCAATACCTTTAAAACCTACTGCAACTAATGCCCTTGCATTACTATTGGGCACATATTGCACACAACTTCTGTAACCCGGACTTTGATTTTGAGCTACTAATTCCCAAATTTTTCCGCCATCAATAGTTCGTATTTTATTAGCTGAACTATCATTAGGTTTTGTATAATCTCCACCAATAGCAAAACCTTGTAATTCATCATAAAAATTAATAGAGTAAATACCTTCAGTATCTTTGGCTTTTACAATTGGTGTATTAAAAACACGCCATGTATTTCCTTTATCGGGTGAAAAATACACACGTCCGGTAGTGGTTGCTACCCAAGTTTTATTTTCAACAATAGCAATATTGGTATTACTAGCAGCAAAAGCGCCTTCGTTTTTTAAAGCTTCGGGTAAATTTTCACAAGCTATTTTATGCCAAGTAGTACCGCCATCTCTGGTAATAATTATACTTAAACAACCATCAATTTGGTCGCCAATAGCAATACCTTCATTTTTATTCCAAAACGCCATGGCATCATAAAACACTTGTTCATGCATTTCTTTATAAACCAATTCCATTTTACCAGAATTTCCAGTTTTAAACAACAATGCCGGATTTGCAACACTCAACATAAAAAAATCAACATTATTATTGGCTACTGCTCTAAATTCTAAATTTAAACTATCATAATTAAGTTTTGAAATAAGCCATTTACCAGTTTTAGCATCATACAAGCCATAGGTATTTTTATTAGCCGCAAATGATAAGCTATTTTTATCTAAAACATCAATAGCTCTTATACTTAACAACGAATCTTTTAATATAGTTTCAATAGTAATCTTATTAAAAACTATTGGGTTTTCAGTCTGTTTTTTAACACACGAGGCCAAGGTTAAAACCAAAACTAAACTGGTAAAAAAATGTTTCATTGATTATTTTTTTTTGAAAGATAACTTATTATGCTAAATATTAAAAACATTGGCTAAATGTTTACAATTAGTGTAACTTTGCAGCCTTATTTATATACAATGCGATTACACCGAAATTTATGTTTTGCCGTTATTGATGGCTTACACCAAATATTTAATGAAGATGAATATGCCGATAAGGTTATACAAACGCTACTAAAAAGAGATAAGCGTTGGGGCAGCAGAGACCGCGCTTTTGTTGCCGAAACCACTTATGATATTGTTAGATGGAAACGCTTGTATGCTGAAATTGCTGAAGTTAAAGAACCTTTTAACCGTGATAACCTTTGGCGTTTATTTGCTGTTTGGGCAACACTAAAAGGTATTAAATTACCCGATTGGAAATATTTTACAAATACACCAACACGAAAAATTAAAGGTAAATTTGATGAATTATCTAAAATTAGAAAGTTTAGAGAATCTATTCCTGATTGGATTGATGAAATTGGCTCTAAAGAACTTGGTGAAGATACTTGGACAAAAGAACTTGCCATACAAAATAAACAAGCCGATGTTATTTTACGCACCAATATTTTAAAAACTACCAAAGAGCAATTACAAAATATATTGTTTGATGAAGGTATTGAAACCGAATTTATTAAAGGCTACCCATTAGCTTTAAAACTTAAAGAGCGTGCTAACGTTTTTGTAACCAATGCTTTTAAAGATGGATTATTTGAAGTACAAGACGCTTCATCACAATTAGTAGCTGAAATGCTTGATGTTAAACCTGGTATTAAAGTAGTTGACACCTGCGCTGGTGCTGGTGGCAAAACATTACACATGGCTTCTTTAATGGAAAATAAAGGGCAAATTATTGCCATGGATATTTATGAAAGTAAGCTAAAAAAATTAAAAGTAAGAGCCAGACGTAACGGTGTACATAATATTGACTTAAAGGTTATTGAATCTACAAAACCTATTAAAAAACTATACAATAAAGCCGACCGCGTTCTAATTGACGCGCCTTGTTCTGGTTTAGGTGTTTTACGCAGAAACCCAGATGCTAAATGGAAATTAGAACCTCAATTTTTAGATCAAATTAGAAGTATTCAACAAGATATTTTACAACAATACTCTAAAATGGTTAAATCTGGCGGAAAACTAGTATATGCTACTTGCTCTGTATTACCCTCGGAAAATGAAAATCAAATTAATGCCTTTTTAGAATCGGAAGCTGGTAAAGCTTTCACTTTTGTTGAAGATAAAAAAGTATTGGCACACAAATCTGGCTATGATGGTTTTTACATGGCTTTGCTAGAAAAGCACTAAACAAATTACAAAAAAATGCCACTTATAAAAGTGGTATTTTTTTTACTAATGCTTACTTTTCAGGAGCATCTCTATCCCAAATTAATGCTTTTAAAAATAACAACAAAAGCTAACAAACCATAACAAAACCTTGTACTAATTAGGGCTCAAATTATAGTAAATTTAAAAGTATTTTGTTTGCTAAGGCATCAACTTTAAATTGCTTGTTAAAAAACTGTTAATATCACTTTACCGTTTCCTTTAAAAAATCATCATCAAATAGCTAAAAAAATGTATTTTTGCCTTTTTAAAACGCAATCGTAATACACTACAAATGATTCATTTCTTCGGAAACCAAAACAGTAAGGTTTTTGCTGTTCAAGCAACAAAAGAATTTACACCAGAAACTATTTCAAAATTAACATGGTTATTTGGCAACCAGCCTAAAATAGAGCAAGCATCAATTGATGCTTTTTTTGTTGGCCCACGTGCAGCCATGATAACACCTTGGAGTACAAACGCTGTTGAAATAACCCAAAACATGGGTATTGAGGGCATTATTCGCATTGAAGAATTCACTGCCGTTACTGAAGATTTTAAAGGCTATGACCCGATGATTTCAGAAAAATTCAAAGGGTTAAACCAAGAGTCATTCACCATAAATATTGAACCAGAACCCATTTTAAACATTGACGATATTGCCGCTTATAATGTACAAGAAGGCTTATCATTAAGTGATGAAGAAGTGGCGTATTTAGAAGGTGTTGCAAAAAAAATTGGCAGACCATTAACTGATTCTGAAGTTTTTGGATTTTCGCAAGTAAACAGTGAGCACTGTCGTCACAAAATATTTAACGGAACATTTGTAATTGACGGTGAAGAAAAACCAACATCGTTATTTAAATTAATTAGAAAAACATCAGAAGCAAATCCTAATGATATTGTTTCGGCATATAAAGATAACGTGGCTTTTATAAAAGGCCCAAAAGTGGAACAATTTGCACCAAAACGTGCCGATATTCCAGATTTTTACACAACCAAAGATTTTGATTCGGTAATTTCAATAAAAGCCGAAACGCACAACTTCCCTACTACGGTTGAGCCTTTTAACGGTGCTGCAACAGGTTCGGGTGGTGAAATTCGCGACCGTTTAGCTGGCGGAAAAGGATCTATTCCTTTAGCCGGAACTGCGGTTTACATGACGTCTTACTCACGTTTAGAAGAAAATCGCCCTTGGGAACAAGCAGTTAAAGAGCGTAATTGGCTATACCAAACCCCAATGGATATTTTAATTAAAGCCAGTAATGGTGCTTCAGATTTTGGTAACAAATTCGGGCAGCCACTTATTACAGGTTCGGTATTAACGTTTGAACATGAAGAGGAAGCACGCAAACTTGGATTTGATAAAGTGATTATGCTTGCAGGTGGCATTGGTTATGGTAAAGCTGACCAAGCCTTGAAAGATACGCCTAAGAAAGACGACAAAGTGGTTATTCTTGGTGGTGAAAACTACCGTATTGGTATGGGCGGCGCAGCAGTTTCCAGTGCCGACACAGGTGAGTTTGAATCGGGTATTGAGCTTAATGCCGTACAACGTTCTAATCCAGAAATGCAAAAACGTGCTGCAAATGCGGTTCGTGGTATGGTAGAAAGTGATGAAAACTTTATCGTTTCTATTCATGATCATGGTGCTGGCGGTCATTTAAACTGTTTAAGCGAATTGGTTGAAGAAACTGGCGGACATATAGATTTAGACAAATTACCAGTTGGAGACCCAACACTTTCTGATAAAGAAATTATTGGTAACGAGTCACAAGAGCGTATGGGACTTGTAATTGCTGAAAAGCATTTGGAAACCTTACAAAAAATTGCCGATAGAGAACGTTCGCCAATGTACACAGTTGGTAATGTTACCGGCGATCATAGATTTACATTCGAGTCTAAAACCAAAGGCAACAAACCTATGGATTTAGCTATGGAAGATATGTTTGGTAGCTCTCCAAAAACAATAATGACAGATAATACGGTTACACGAAACTATACCAATGTAGCTTACAATAAAAATAAATTTTACGATTATTTAGACCAATTGTTACAATTGGAAGCCGTAGCTTGTAAAGATTGGTTAACAAACAAAGTAGACCGATGCGTTGGTGGAAAAGTAGCTAAACAACAATGTGTTGGCCCATTACAAATACCATTAAACAACGTAGGCGTCATGGCTTTAGATTTTAAAGGAAAAGAAGGTATTGCTACATCTATTGGGCACTCGCCTATTTCTGGATTAATAGATCCGGTTGCTGGCAGTAGAAATTCTATCACCGAAGCCTTAACCAACATTATTTGGGCTCCTTTAAAAGACGGTTTAAAAAATGTATCACTTTCTGCAAACTGGATGTGGCCTTGTAAAAACGAAGGTGAAGATGCGCGTTTGTATGAAGCTGTTCAAGCAGTGTCAGAATTTGCTATTGGTTTAGGTGTGAATGTTCCAACAGGGAAAGATTCCCTATCCATGAAGCAAAAATATGCTAATGAAGAAGTTATTTCTCCTGGAACAGTTATCATTTCTGCTGGTGCAAACTGTACAGATATTACCAAAATAGTTGAACCTGTGTTACAAAAAAATGCTGGTGCTATTTATTACATCAACTTATCGCAAGACAACTTTAAATTAGGTGGTAGCTCATTTGCGCAAGTAGTAAACAAAATTGGTAACGAAGCGCCAACGGTTAAAAGTGCCGATTATGTAAAAACTGTTTTTAACACTATTCAGCAATTAATTTTAGATGAAAAAATTGTTGCAGGCCATGATGTAGCCTCAGGAGGATTAATAACAACACTTCTTGAATTATGTTTTGCTGATAATAATTTAGGTGCCGAATTAGATTTATCTGCTTTAGCTGAAAATGATTCGTTTAAATTATTATTTGCTGAAAATGCAGGACTAGTTATTCAAGCTGCTGATGCGTCTATTGAAACAGTTTTAGCTGAAGCTAATATTGAGTTTTTCAATATAGGAAACGTAACGGATGCTGATGTTTTAAGCGTTATTAATGGTACTGATGTATTTACTATGACTATTTCGCGTTTGCGCGATATGTGGTATAAAACGTCATTTTTACTAGATAAAAAACAAACAGCAAACGGTTTAGCAAAAGACCGTTTTGATAATTACAAAAACCAACCATTACAGTTTGAATTTCCAATGCATTTTACAGGAAAACTTCCTGAAATAAACAACCTCAACCCTAGACCAAAAGCAGCCATACTTCGTGAAAAAGGAAGTAACTCTGAACGCGAAATGGCGAATGCTATGTATTTAGCTGGTTTTGATGTAAAAGATGTGCACATGACCGATTTAATTTCGGGGCGTGAAACTTTAGAAGATATTCAATTTTTAGGTGCTGTTGGTGGTTTCTCAAACTCTGATGTTTTGGGTTCTGCAAAAGGTTGGGCAGGTGCCATTAAATACAACAAAAAAGCAAATGAAGTAATAAAAAACTTCTTTGACAGAGAAGATACGCTTTCTGTTGGTATTTGTAATGGTTGTCAACTTTGGATGGAATTAGATTTAATAAACCCAGACCATGAGCAACATGGTAAAATGACACATAATAATTCTCATAAACACGAAAGTTCATTTACTTCAGTAAAAATACAAGAGAATAATTCTGTAATGCTATCTACTTTAGCAGGTAGTACTTTAGGTGTTTGGATTTCGCATGGAGAAGGCAAATTTAGTTTACCATACACTGAAGATAAATACCATATTGTTGCCAAATATGGTTACGAAGGATACCCTCATAACCCAAATGGCTCCGATTTTAACACCGCTATGATGACTGATAAAACAGGCCGTCATTTAGTAACTATGCCGCATATTGAGCGTTCAACATTTCAATGGAACTGGGCCAATTACCCAAATGGACGTAAAGACGAGGTTTCACCTTGGTTAGAAGCTTTTGTAAATGCTAGACTTTGGATTGAAAAACAATAATAATTTCATTTCAAAATAAAGAATAAAAACAAAAACCCCGGAGCTTTAAACTTATAGCTTCGGGGTTTTCAATAAAAAAAGAAAAAATGGAAGTTTTAGAAGTTTGAATTAAGCAAACTTCAGTTATTTATTTTTATAATAGAGCCTGTATACCATAGGTACCTTTTAACATACCTACCGTTAAAATTGCTGAAATACAAACAATTAAAATACTTAAAGGTATTACTAACTTATCTACAATTGATAAACTTTTAGCTCTATCCTTATCGCCTATTAAACCGTTATTATCTAAAAACATAGCTAATGCCCAAGCTAAAACAGGGTTTGTTACCATAGCTGTAAACACACAAATACCTGCTGCTTGCGCACAGGCACTACGCTTTACCATTTGCACACCAGCTTCTATCATAGGTAAAAATACACCTACTAACAAAGCTATGCATCTTACTGGTGGCCATACAGCTACATCCATTGGGCTACCTAATACAGCCACAGCCATAACCATTAACCCTAATAGAATGGCTCCACCAGGAATTGGTCTTTTAGCTATAGCAGCAGGTATCATATAGGTACCCCATGATGATGTTATGTTACCACCACCAACAGCAGTACCTACCATTTGGCGTATAGAACACATGGTCATGGTATCATCTACATCCATTAAAACCTTTTCGGTTTTTTTTGGGTAATTCATTTCCTGAAAAATTCTATGTCCTAAAAAATCTGGAGACCACATAGCCACTGCCAAAATTGCAAATGGTAAAGACGCTATAAAATGTTGTGCATTAGGTAAACCAAGCATCCAACCTTCTTCTGTGCTACCCCACCAATGTACCGGATTAAGATTAGGCAAGCCCATTTGTGTGGTAAACTGCAAATCAAAACTAGCACCACCAATTAACGCAATTATTAATGCTGTAATGGCACAAGCAGGTATAGCTAACCAACGTTTATCAATTCTTGCTAAATAGCTGTAGAGTATTACCGTAACCGCTAAAATTACCAACCCTAAAAAGCCCATAGAACCCGCTTGTACAGTTGAAGATTCTAGCCCCATACCCCATGTTTGCATGGTTTGTATTTGACTTAAAGCTCCTGTAAATCCTAAAAATATTAGTAACCCACCAGCAACTCCTTTACTTGTTAAATTAACAAGACGTGAACCTCCTTTAAAAATACTTAGCAATAACCCTAATATCCCTATTAAAATGGCTAATGCTAAAGGGTGTGCTCCTGCCAAAGCAATACTTGCTATTAGAGGAATCATGGGCCCATGGTTACCAGCTAAATTAGCTCTTGGATTTATAAAACCTGATGCTAATACAACAAATAACAGAGCTGGAATAAGCATTTCTACTCTTGAAACTTCAATAGCAAATTCTTTACCTAAAGTTACGTGGTCCCAAGCTTCGGTTAAACCTTTAGCCCACGCCATCATAACAGATGAGTACATGGCAATTATACCTAAAGTTCCAGCTAATGCGGGTACTAAATCTTCAAACTCAAATCTAAAATCTCTACCTGGCAGATTTAACCTATAACGTTTAGGTTTCATAATTTGCAGCTCATGGTCTAAATAATCTGACCTAGTTTCAAATTCTGATGCGGGTTTATGTTGTTCTTTGTATGATTTCATTTTACATACTTTTTAATTCACTTTTACTTCTTTAAAATAAAGTTGTAAAATATTAACAGCACTTTCAATTTCGGCTTCTGTATTCTCTCTAGCATCATGCAATTGATATTGCCACTCTAGTTTTTCCCATTTATGTACACCTAATTTATGGTATGGCTGTAGCTCTATTTTCTCTATTGTTTTATAGTTTTTAAAGTACTTTCCCATGGCATGCAATAACTCTGGTGTATTTGTTAACTCTGGAATTAATACATAACGTAACCACATAGGCTTGCCTGAAGCCTCTCTATACTTAGCAAAATTGAAAGTTGTTGTGTTATTTTTTTGCCCTGTAATCATTTGGTAACCATCTTCATGCATGTGCTTAATATCTAACATTACCAAATCTGCGTAATCATCTAATAACTGTTCTGTAAAATGGTTTAACACCCTACCGTTAGTATCAATATTAGTATGAATTCCTTCTGCTTTTAAGCACTGGAAAAAATGAATTAACTCTTTTGATTGTAACAAAGGCTCACCACCTGAAACGGTAACACCACCTTCTTTACCAAAATAAGGCTTCATATTTATGGCTCGTTTTACCAAATTTTCAATAGGTATTTCTGTGCCACCATGCGTATCAATAGTATCTGGGTTGTGGCAATACAAACATTTAAGTTTACAGCCTTGTAAAAACACCACCATACGTATACCAGGACCATCATGGGTGCCAAAAGACTCAACAGAGTGCACTCTTAATGTGTTTTCTAAAGTTTTGATAACATGTACTTTTATGAGAACTTCCGATGGGTGTTTTTGCCTTCGGAAGTTCTTGTTTTTGACTAATTCTAAAAACTACATAGACTCGTGGAACGATCTTGTAATAACTTCTAATTGCTGCTCTCTAGTTAATCTTATAAAATTTACAGCATAGCCTGAAACACGTATTGTTAATTGCGGATACGCTTCAGGGTTTTCCATAGCATCCATTAGTGTTTCTTTATTAAGCACGTTAACATTTAAGTGTTGCGCATTTTTTTCAAAATAACCATCTAACATAGCGGTTAAGTTGTCTATTCTATCTTCTTGTGAAGCACCTAATGATTTTGGTACTATTGAGAAGGTATTTGAAATACCATCTTGAGAATCTTCATAATCAATTTTAGCTACGGAATTTAAAGATGCCACCGCACCATGAGAGTCGCGCCCATGCATTGGGTTAGCGCCAGGAGCAAAAGGTACACCTTTAGCTCTACCATCGGGTGTAGCGCCTGTTTTTTTACCATATACTACGTTTGATGTTATGGTTAGCACAGATAATGTTGGTGCTGCATTTTTATAAACAGGCAATTGTTTTAGCTCATTATTAAAATCTCTAACAGCATCATGAGCAAACACATCTACTCTATCATCATCATTTCCGTATTTAGGAAAATCGCCTTCGATTTCAAAATCTACTGTTAAACCCTCTTCATTTCTAATAGGTTTTACTTTTGCATATTTAATTGCAGAAAGAGAATCTGCTACAATAGATAAACCTGCAATACCATAAGCAATATTAATATCTGGGTTGGTATCAATTAAAGCCATTTGTGCTTTTTCGTAGTAGTATTTATCGTGCATGTAGTGAATAATATTCATAGAATCATTGTATACACGTGCTACTTCTTTCATAGCTATTTTAAAATTAGCCATTACTTTATTAAAATCTAAATACTCACAGTTACAAGGCTCTATACCCTTAACCATTTGCGTACCTGTATTTTCACAGCGTCCGCCATTAATAGCTAATAATAATGTTTTAGCTAAGTTAGTACGTGCACCAAAAAACTGAATTTGTTTTCCTAAGGCTTGGTATGATACGCAGCAAGCAATACCGTAATCATCAGATCCTCTTAAAGTGCGCATCATATCATCATTTTCAAATTGAATTGACGATGTGTCAATAGCTACTTTAGCACAGAATTTTTTAAAGTTTTCTGGTAAATTACTAGACCAAAGAATGGTAATATTTGGCTCTGGCGAAGGCCCTAAATTATAAAGTGTATTTAAAAAACGGAATGATGTTTTTGTAACCTTGGTTCTGCCATCTTCAAACATACCTCCAATAGCTTCGGTAACCCAAGTAGGATCTCCGGCAAAAATTTCATCGTAGGCTGCCATACGTAAGTGGCGCACCATACGTAATTTCATAACAAACTGATCTATATATTCTTGTGCTTCGTTTTCAGTAATTACACCTTCTTGTAAATCATTTTCTATATAAATATCTAAAAATGTAGACACATTACCTAAAGACATAGCTGCACCATCTTGCTCTTTAACTGCAGCTAAATAGCCCATGTAGGTCCATTGCACAGCTTCACGAGCGTTTTCAGCCGGACGTGATAAATCAAGGTTGTACTTTTTACCCATTTCTATCATGTCTTTTAAAGCCTTCATTTGGTCTGATACTTCTTCGCGCAAGCGTATTACGGCATCAGTCATTGGGCCTGTTATAGCTTTTAAATCGGCTTTTTTTGCTTCAATTAAAGCATTAATACCATAAAGCGCTACACGGCGGTAATCGCCAATAATTCTACCACGTGCATAGTTATCAGGCAGCCCCGTTAAAAGTCCGTTTGAACGAAATTTTCTAATTTCGGCATTATATGCAGCAAAAACACCATCATTATGTGATTTTACATATTTGCTAAACAATTCTGAAACCGTATCACTAGCTACTAAACCATGCTCACTTAAAGCTTTTTGCACTACTTTAAAACCTCCAAAAGGTTTCATGGCACGTTTTAAAAGCATATCGGTTTGCAAACCAACAATTACTTCATTTTCTTTATCAATATAACCTGCATCAAAATTATTTACTCCAGAAATAGTTTCTGTATCAACAGCTCTTACACCATTATTTTGTCGTTCTTCTTTGGCCGCTTCTAAACAAATGTCCCAAAGTTTTTTTGTGCGCTGTGTAGGCCCCACTAAAAAAGTGGCATCTCCGTAATATGATGTAATATTGTTTATTACAAAATTTCTAACATCAATTTTTTCATTCCAAACACCCGCTCTAAATGCTTTAACTTCCATAATATTTCTTTTTAAAATGAGTAACTAGTATTTAACAAGTTCAAATTTATAACTGAATATTAAGCATTTAGATGACATTTGTCATGTATGCATTAATTAATGTAATGCATAAAAAACACATTATTAAATTATCATTTTACTAAAAAAACAACTAATTTGTTTGTATTTTAACAAAACAAAATCGCATACTTTAACACATTATTATTAACAGAGCTATTGTAATTTTTATTTATTTTTATATTTTGGTGCTCCACATTGAAAAAAGATGACAGAGATTAATAGAATTTTTGATTTTCCTCATTACCAACTTGAGAAATTCAATTTAGAAAAAGCATTCACTTCAAAATACAACGGTAAATGGGAAAGTATATCTACCCAAGAATACATAAACCAATACAATAAATTAAGTAGAGGTTTGCTTAGGTTAGGTGTACAACCCAATGAAAAAATTGCCGTTATATCAACCACCAATAGAACCGAGTGGAATATTTTAGATATGGCTGTATTACAAATTGGCGCCCAAAATGTACCTATTTACCCTACCATTTCTAAAGAAGATTATCAGTACGTACTATCGCACTCTGAAGCTACTTACTGTTTTGTATCAGATGAAACTGTATTAGAAAAGCTTAATCCTATAAAAGGAAATACTAAACTTAAGGCCGTTTATACCTTTGATGATATTGCTGGAGAAAAAAGCTGGAAAGATGTATTAAATTTAGGTGAAGATGATAGCAACCAAAACGAAATTGAGACCAGAAAAAGCAATGTTAAAAGTGATGATTTAGCTACTTTAATTTACACATCGGGTACTACCGGCACACCAAAAGGTGTTATGCTATCTCACAAAAACTTAGTTTCAAATGTTATTGATAGTTCACCACGTGTGCCCATGGAAAACGGTAAAGCCAAAGCACTAAGCTTTTTACCAGTGTGCCATGTTTTTGAGCGTATGATACTTTATTTATATCAATTTTGCGGTATTGAAATTTACTTTGCCGAAAGTATTGAAACCATTAGTGATAATTTAAAAGAAATTAAACCTAATGTAATGACCGCCGTTCCTAGACTTTATGAAAAAGTATACGATAAAATTATTGCAAAAGGCACAGAACTAACTGGCATAAAAAAAGCCCTGTTTTTTTGGGCTGTAAATTTAGGCTTAAAATTTGAACCCTACGGCGCCAACGGGTGGTGGTACGAATTTAAACTAAAAATTGCCAGAAAACTTATTTTTAGCAAATGGAAAGAAGGCTTAGGTGGCAACCTTGGTACATTAGTATCAGGTAGTGCCGCATTACAACCAAGATTAATTAGAATTTTTTCGGCTGCTGAAATGCCTATTCTTGAGGGTTACGGGCTTACCGAAACATCACCTGTAATATCTGTAAACTGCCCTTTTAATAAAGGAATAAAAATTGGCACCGTTGGAAGAGTTATTGATAATGTTGAAGTTAAAATTGCCGATGATGGTGAAATTCTTGTAAAAGGCAACAACGTTATGATGGGCTACTACAAAGACCCAGAACGTACAGCTCAAGTTATTTCAAACGGTTATTTCCATACCGGAGACATTGGAGAGTTAAGTAACGACAACTTCTTAAAAATAACAGACCGTAAAAAAGATATGTTTAAAACCTCTGGCGGTAAATATGTAATACCTGCCCTATTAGAAAATGAGTTTAAACAATCACGTTTCATAGAACAAATAATGGTTATTGGCGAAGGCGAAAAAATGCCTGCTGCACTTATTCAAATAAATTTTGAATTTGTTGAAGAATGGGCACGCCGCCACAACATTTCAAACCAAAACTTAATTGAAAACCCGCAACTAAAAGAACGTATTCAAGAAGAAATTAACGAAGCCAACAAAAACTTTGGCAAATGGGAACAAATAAAAAAGTTTGAAATTACACCTGATGTTTGGACTATTGATGATGGCTTACTTACCCCAACCATGAAAATGAAACGTAAAGCCATTAAGGAAAAATACTCCAATTTAATTGAACAAATTTACAGAAGCTAACACATACTTACTGTTAATTAATACTAAATCAAACAATTAAAACACACAACTAAATGCTTTACAAAACTGTAAGGCATTTTTCATTTTATAAATTAATTTAAAAAAATACTATGCATGCATAGTATTTTTTTATATATTTGAAATATAAGAACTAACCATGAGGGATAAAACAATTGATTATGTACTAAGAACAACATGGCTAACTGTTCAAAAAATGTACAATGAAGAAGCCGCAAAGTTTGATAGCACAATGGCAACAGGATTTACATTGTTAAGTATAGACCCAGAAAATGGCACACCATCAACCGCTTTAGGACCTAAAATGGGAATGGAAGCCACAAGCCTCTCAAGAATACTTAAAACAATGGAAAAAAAAGGGTTAATTGAAAGACATCCAAACCCTGATGACGGCAGAGGTGTTTTAATTCACCTAACAGACTTTGGCAAAGAAAAAAGAACGTATTCAAAAGACCGCGTTTTAACTTTTAACAATACTATAAAAGAAAGTATTGCTGAAGATAAACTAAACAACTTTTATGAAGTTGCAGAGTTAATTTTAGATATGGTTTCAAACAAAAAAATTTACACTAAAAAGTAATTAGACTAAACAAGAATGAGCAAACGAATTATTAAAAAAATTGCAGTAATTGGTTCTGGTATTATGGGTAGTGGTATTGCATGCCATTTTGCCAATATTGGTGTTGAAGTGCTACTTCTAGACATTGTACCACGCGAACTAAATGATGCTGAAAAAGCTAAAGGATTAACTTTAGAGCATAAAATAGTTAGAAACAGGCTTGTAAATGATGCATTAACAAAAGCCTTAAAATCTAAACCATCACCTATTTATCATCAAAAATTTGCCAACAGAATTACTACTGGTAATTTAGAAGATGATATTGCTAAAGTAAAAGATGTAGATTGGATTATTGAAGTAGTTGTTGAACGTTTAGACATTAAGAAAAAGGTATTTGAAAATCTTGAAAAGCACCGTACACCAGGCACTTTAATTACATCAAACACATCGGGCATTCCTATAAAATTTATGAGCGAAGGCCGTAGCGAAGATTTTCAAAAACACTTCTGTGGTACACACTTTTTTAACCCAGCAAGATATTTAAAACTGTTTGAAATCATTCCTGGCCCTAAAACCAATCAGTCTGTACTAGATTTCTTAAATAATTACGGTGAACAATACTTAGGTAAAACATCAGTAGTTGCTAAAGATACACCGGCTTTTATAGGAAACCGTATTGGTATTTTTGGTATTCAATCGTTATTTCACCAAGTAAAAGCTTTAGATTTAACAATTGAAGAAGTTGATAAACTTACAGGCCCAGTAATAGGCAGGCCAAAATCTGCAACCTTCAGAACGGTTGATGTTGTTGGTTTAGATACCCTTGTACATGTTGCAAATGGTATTTATGAAAATTGCCCTAATGACGAAGCTCATGAGCTTTTCAAACTACCCAATTTTATTACAACCATGATGGATAACAAATGGTTAGGTAGTAAAACAGGACAAGGCTTTTACAAAAAAGTAAAAAATGATGATGGTAAAAGTGAAATTTTATCACTAGACCTCAACACACTAGAATACAGAAGTAAAAAGCGCGCCCAATTTCCTACGTTAGAATTAACAAAATCTATTGAAAAAGTAATTGATAGGTTCAAAATATTAGTGTCTGGTAAAGACAAAGCGGGTGAGTTTTACAGAAAAAACTTTGCAGCTATGTTTGCTTATGTATCAAACAGAGTGCCCGAAATTACTGATGAATTTTATAAAATAGATGATGCCATGAAAGCTGGCTTTGGCTGGGAACATGGCCCTTTTCAAATTTGGGATGCTATTGGCGTTGAAAAAGGTATAGAAATAATGAAAGCTGAAGGTGTAGCTCCTGCTGCTTGGGTAAATGACATGCTAGCTTCGGGTAGTAAATCATTTTACACCGTACAAAACGGCGCTACTTACTTTTATGATATCCCTTCAAAAAAACAGGTAAAAAAACCTGGGCAAGATGCTTTCATCATTTTAGATAACATCCGAAAATCAAACGAAGTATTTAAAAACTCTGGAGTTGTTATTGAAGATTTGGGTGATGGAATTTTAAATTGTGAATTCCAAAGTAAAATGAATACCATAGGAGGCGATGTTTTAACAGGATTAAATAAAGCCATTGATTTGGCCGAAAAAGATTTTGAAGGATTAGTTATAGGAAACCAAGGCGCTAATTTTTCAGTAGGTGCCAATATTGGTATGATTTTCATGATGGCTGTAGAGCAAGAATATGATGAATTAAACGGAGCTATTAAATATTTCCAAGATACCATGATGCGTATGCGTTACTCATCTATTCCTACAGTTGCAGCACCACATGGCATGACACTTGGTGGTGGTTGTGAGTTATCACTTCATGCCGATAAAGTAGTAGCTGCAGCTGAAACTTATATTGGCTTAGTTGAATTTGGTGTGGGCGTTATACCTGGCGGTGCTGGATCTAAGGAAATGGCGCTTCGTGCCTCAGATTCATTTAGTAAAGGTGATGTTCAACTTAATGTACTACAAGAGTATTTCTTAACCATTGGTATGGCAAAAGTATCAACATCTGCATATGAAGCCTTTGATTTGGGTATTCTCCAAAAAGGAAAAGATGTAGTTATTGTTAATAAAGACCGCCAAATTGCTACAGCAAAGGCACACGCTAAATTAATGGCAAATGCAGGCTATACACAACCTATTAAGCGTAAAGATGTAAAAGTACTTGGTAAACAAGCTTTAGGTATGTTTTTAGTAGGAACAGACTCTATGGAGGCTAGCAACTACATTAGTGAGCACGACCAAAAAATAGCTAACAAATTAGCCTATGTAATGGCCGGTGGTGATTTATCTGAACCAACGCTAGTAACTGAACAATACTTACTAGATTTAGAAAGAGAAGCCTTTTTAAGCTTGTGTACAGAACGTAAAACCTTAGAACGCATACAGCACATGTTAAAAACTGGTAAACCATTACGCAATTAAAAATACCAGTTATTAGTTGATAAGTTTTAAATGATGAGATTTTCACTAAAAACTAATACTAAAAACTAAAACTTTAAAAAATGAAAACAGCATATATAGTAAAAGCATACAGAACAGCCGTAGGTAAAGCACCAAAAGGACTGTTTAGGTTCAAAAGAACCGATGAACTTGCTGCCGAAACCATTCAATATATGATGAATGAACTTCCGCAGTTAGACAAATCAAGAATTGATGATGTTATTGTTGGTAACGCAATGCCCGAAGGTTCACAAGGTTTAAACATGGCACGTTTAATTTCTTTAATGGGATTAAACAGTGTTGATGTTCCGGGTGTAACCGTAAACAGGTTTTGCTCCTCTGGAGTTGAAACTATTGCCATTGCAACAGCTAAAATACAATCTGGAATGGCCGATTGTATTATTGCTGGTGGCGCTGAAAGCATGAGTGCCGTACCCATGACAGGTTTTAAACCAGAACTTAATTATGACGTTGTTAAGGCAGGCCATGAAGATTATTATTGGGGCATGGGCAACACTGCTGAGGCTGTTGCAAACCAGTTTAAAGTATCAAGACAAGATCAAGATGAGTTTGCTTACAACTCACACATGAAAGCTTTAAGAGCCCAAGCCGAAAACAGATTTCAAGATCAAATTGTACCTATTGAAGTTGAACAAACGTTTATTGATGAAAACGGTAAAAAAGCTACCAAAAAATACACCGTAAATAAAGATGAAGGCCCAAGAAAAGGTACAAGTATTGAAGTTTTAGGAAAACTACGTCCTGTATTTGCGCAAGGAGGCAGTGTTACTGCTGGTAACTCATCACAAATGAGTGATGGTGCTGCATTTGTAATGGTTATGAGCGAAGCTATGGTAAAAGAATTAAACCTTGAGCCTATTGCTAGAATGGTAAACTATGCCGCTGCTGGTGTAGAGCCTCGCATTATGGGAATTGGCCCTGTAAAAGCCATTCCTAAAGCGCTTAAATTAGCAGGATTACAACAAAAAGATTTAGAATTAATTGAGCTAAACGAAGCTTTTGCTTCACAATCTTTGGCTGTTATAAGAGAGTTAAACTTAAATCCTGACATAATAAATGTTAATGGAGGCGCTATTGCCCTTGGGCATCCTTTGGGTTGTACAGGTGCAAAACTTTCAGTACAACTTTTTGATGAAATGAGTAAACGTAACATGAAAGGCAAGTATGGTGCTGTAACCATGTGCGTTGGAACGGGTCAAGGTGCTTGTGGTATATTTGAGTTTCTTTCATAAAAATACCATAAACTAAAAAAGACACTATTATTTGAATCAAATAATAATACCGAATAAAAAATTATTAATGTTTAATTAAAAATAATCCCAACTATTTTTCTCACCTTTTAAGGAAAGAAAAAGGGGAGTATGTAAAAAATGGAAGAAAAAGATATATTAAGAGGCGGACAATTTCTTGTAAAAGAATCAAACTGTGAAGATGTTTTCACTCCTGAAGATTTTAATGAAGACCAACTAATGATGAAAGAGGCTGTAACCGAATTTGTTGATAGAGAAATTTGGGCAAAAAAAGCACAATTTGAAAAGAAAGATTATGCATTAACAGAATCTTGTATGCGTAAAGCTGGTGAACTTGGTTTTTTAAGTGTAGCTGTTCCTGCTGAATATGGAGGCATGGGCATGGGCTTTGTAGATACCATGTTAGTATGTGATTATATTTCGGGTGCAACTGGGTCTTTCAGTACTGCATTTGGCGCACATACAGGTATTGGTACAATGCCAATTACACTTTATGGTTCTGAAGAACAAAAACAAAAATACGTACCTAAATTAGCTAGTGGAGAATGGTTTGGTTCTTACTGTTTAACAGAACCAAGTGCTGGTAGTGATGCCAACTCGGGTAAAACAAAAGCTGTACTTTCTGAAGATGGAAAAAGCTATAAAATTACAGGACAAAAAATGTGGATATCAAACGCAGGTTTCTGTAATTTAATGATTGTTTTTGCAAGAATTGAAGATGATAAATACATTACCGGATTTATAGTTGAGTATGACCCTGAAAACCCTAACGGAATTACTATGGGTGAAGAAGAACATAAACTTGGTATCCGTGCTTCTTCAACGCGTCAGGTATTTTTCAATGACACGGTTGTACCTGCAGAAAATATGCTTTCTACCAGAGGTAATGGTTTCAAAATTGCTATGAATGCATTAAATGTTGGTAGAATTAAGCTAGCTGCAGCTTGTTTAGATGCACAAAGAAGAACCATAACAGAATCAGTTAAATATGCTAATGAACGTATTCAATTTAAAACACCAATTTCTAGTTTTGGAGCCATTCGCCAAAAAATAGCTGAAATGGCAACTAATTGTTGGGTTGGTGAAGCTGCAAGTTACCGTGCTGCTAAAAAAATTGAAGACCGCATTGAACTTAGAAGAAACAACGGTAAAGATACACACCAAGAAGCTGAATTAAAAGGTGTTGAAGAATATGCTATTGAATGTTCTATTTTAAAAGTATCTGTTTCTGAGTTTGTACAAAAATGTACTGATGAAGGTATTCAAATTTTAGGCGGTATGGGCTTTTCTGAAGAAACACCTATGGAATCTGCTTGGAGAGATGCACGTATTGCTAGAATATATGAAGGTACCAATGAAATTAACCGTATGTTAAGTGTTGGTATGCTAATTAAAAAAGCTATGAAAGGGCATGTAGATGTATTAACACCTGCAATGGCTGTTAAAGATGAATTAATGGGTATTCCTTCTTTTGATACACCCGATTTTTCAGAATTATTTTCAGAAGAAAAAAGCATCATCAGAAACTTAAAAAAGTTATTTTTAATGGTAGCTGGTGCAGCTCTAGAAAAGTATGGTGAAAAAATTGAAGAGCAACAACAATTAATGCTTGCTTCGTCTGATATTTTAATTCAAATTTACTTGGCCGAATCAGCTATTTTACGCGCTGAGAAAATGGCTAAAAAAGAAGGCGAAGATAATGTTAAAGAACAAATTGCCATGGCTAAATTAAATCTTTTCCATGCTATTGATGTTATTGAAACTGCTGGAAAACACTCAATAATTTCATTCTCTTCGGGTGATGAGCAACGCATGATGCTTATGGGGCTAAAACGCTACATTAAATACGTTAACATGCCTAATATTATTAAATTAAGAAATATAATTGCTAATAAAGTAATTCAAGAAAATAAATACTGCTTTTAATTGTTAAAAGCATTTCTGACTAACTCAAAACAAAAAAGTCTTTACCAATGTGTAAAGACTTTTTTAATTAACAGCAAACTTGTTTATTCTATTCCTCTTGTTGTTTATTTTCTTTTTTTCTTAACACCGCATTGTTTTCAAATGCAATCAAATCTATAGCTGGTTTACCATAAATAACAGTTTCGGTATTGCCATAAGCTTCAATTGATAGTGTTTTAGCAACATTTATGGTTGTATTACATTTATCTTTTGTTAGTATTTCGGCATCATCTAAAAGTAAATTCTCAGCATTTAGTTTACTTGTTTCACTTAAATTAGCTGTTAATTTAGCACATCCTCCATCAATTAAAACATTGGCATGTTGCTTCAAATTAGTGGTTATTTCAGAACCCGTAACACGCCCAGTTAATTTAGCATTATCTTTAAGCAATAATGCTATTGTATTAGATGTAATACCTAAATTTGCTTTAGATTTTCCTTTACTTACATATTCAAATTTTTTTGATATTACATTAAAATTACTTTTTGTAAAATCACCTGCAACTACTTTTAAAGTATCTAATTTTAACGTAGTTAATGCTGTTAATTCTGCATTTCCTGTTAACTCAATTGTATTAAGCGCTTCAGTGTAAATAACTCTTACATCTAACATTTTACTAGATGTTATTTTATGGGTTGTTTGAAACTTTAGGCGGCCTTCAAATACATTAAATGCTATAACATCATGTAAATTACTATCTGTAATAATTTCAACTGACGGATCACATCCTTGTACTAAAGTTACCTTAAAATTATCACCAAAAGTTAATTTGGTAAAATACTGTACCTCACTCAATTGGTTAGTTACAACTCTATTTCCTTTTATTTTATCTTTATTTTGAGAATTGCATATAAAACAAAAAATTAAAAAAGCAGTTGACAAAATTTTTTTGGTCATTATTTTTGAGGGATCTTATTAAAAACTCAAATATATAAAACTGTTTAATGTATTAAAAGGCTACAACAGTTATGTTTTTGATACATTTTTTTATTTTCAGTATTTTTGATGTAAAACACGTATAATGAAACTCAAAACTCTTCTGCTTTTTCTATTATCAATAAGCGCATCATACAGCCAACAAAACCCTGAATTGTATAAAATTACAGAAGCTATTTCTGCTAAAAACATACAAAATGACATCCAAACACTTGTAAATTTTGGTACGCGCAATACTTTTAGCGATACACTTTCAAACACCCGTGGTATTGGTGCTGCCAGACGATGGATTAAACAAGAATTTGAAACTATTTCAAACAAATGCAATAACTGCTTAGAAGTCTTTTATCAAAAAGATTTTGTTACCAAAAAAGGGAATAACCGCGTACCACATGATGCATGGGTTGTTAACGTTGTAGCCATCCAAAAAG
Organism: Seonamhaeicola algicola; assembly: GCF_007997385.1. Taxonomy (GTDB): domain Bacteria; phylum Bacteroidota; class Bacteroidia; order Flavobacteriales; family Flavobacteriaceae; genus Seonamhaeicola; species Seonamhaeicola algicola. The sequence goes on along the minus strand of NZ_VOSC01000025.1, from coordinate 560,606 downwards.
GTACTAAATACCCAAACAGATATGTAATTATGAGTGGAGATATAGACTCTCGTGCTAGTAATACTATGGATTTTACTACTGATGCTCCTGGAGCCAATGACAATGCTTCTGGTATGGCAGGAACTATAGAAGCTGCTAGAGTATTAAGTAAATACAGCTTTGAAAGCAGTATTGTTTACGTAGGCTTATCGGGTGAAGAACAAGGCTTATTTGGTGGTGCTGGTTTAGCAAAATATGCTAAAGACAATAACTGGGATATTATTGGGGTTTTAAACAATGATATGATTGGAAACATAAAGGGTGTTGATGGCGTTATTGACAACCGAACCTTTAGAATTTTTTCTGAACCTGTTCCGCCAACCGAAACAGAACGCCAACGTAAACTACGCCGTTTTTATGGTGGCGAAGTTGATGGTATTTCACGCCAGTTGGCTCGTTACATTCATAAAAACACAAAAACATACATGCCTGAAATGAACCCAATGATGGTTTACAGATTAGACAGGTTTGGTCGTGGCGGGCACCACCGTCCGTTTAACGATTTAGGTTTTGCAGGCATTCGCATTATGGAAGCTCATGAAAACTACACACAGCAACACCAAGATATTCGTGAAGAAAACGGCATTAAATACGGCGATGTTATTGAACACGTAAATTTTGATTACGCAAAAAAACTAACCGCTGTAAACGCAATTAACTTAGCAAGTTTAGCATGGGCACCACCTCAACCTAAAAATGTAGCTATTGGTGGTATAGTTGAAGCTTCAGCCAAATTTAAATGGACTAAAGTTGAAGGTGCAAAAGGTTATAAAATTTATTGGCGCGATACTACATCGCCAACATGGGATTATAGCAGGTATGTAGGCAATGTAACAGAATTTACACTAAATGGTATTGTTATTGATAATTTTTTCTTCGGAATTTCATCTGTTAATGAAAATGGTTTCGAAAGTACCGTAGCATTCCCTAATGCTGTATTTCAAAATTAAATTATATAATTTTTAACAAAGAACCCTTTGAGAAATAAATATTTTTGAGAAAATTCAAAATATGAAACATTTATACTTAGTCTTCATTTTATTATGTATTTCAGTAAATTCCATACAAGCGCAATTACTATCTGAAAGACATAATTTTACCAGACAAGATACGCTTCGCGGTAGCATAACACCAGAACGCGCTTGGTGGGATCTAACCTATTATCATTTAGATATTAAGGTAAACCCAGAGCAAAAATTCATATCTGGAAAAAACACCATAACATACAAAGTTTTAAAACCTCATATGGTAATGCAAATAGATTTGCAAACACCAATGAAACTCTTAAAAGCCACTCAAAATGGTAAAGAGCTTACTATAAAACATGAAGGGAATGCCCATTTTATTACTCTTAAAGACACACAAGAAATTAATGCTATTAATACAATTGATGTATTTTATGAAGGCCACCCACGTGAAGCGGTAAATGCCCCATGGGATGGTGGTATTTCATGGGATAAAGATGCCAACGGCAATCATTTTATAGCCTCTTCTTGTCAAGGTTTGGGCGCTAGTGTTTGGTGGCCCTGTAAAGACCACATGTATGATGAAGTTGAAGGCATGAAAATTAGCGTTAATGTTCCTGATAATTTAATGAATGTATCAAACGGCGTACTTATTAGCGAAGAACAATATGGTGATACAAAAACATACCGCTGGCTTGTAAAAAACCCTATAAATAACTACGGTGTTAATATAAATATTGCCGATTATGTTAGCTTTTCTGAAGTTTATGATGGTAAAGGTGGAAACCTAAAAATGAGTTACTACGTACTTAGAGATAATTTAGAAAAAGCTAAAGAACAATTTAAACAAGCACCAAAAACTATTGAAGCTTTTGAGCATTGGTTTGGGCAATATCCCTTTTATGCCGATGGTTATAAACTTGTTGAAGTACCCTATTTAGGCATGGAACACCAAAGCAGTGTTACGTATGGCAATAAATATAAAAACGGTTATTTAGGTAATGATTTATCAGGCTCTGGTTGGGGCTTAAAATTCGATTTTATTATTGTTCACGAAACCGGGCATGAATGGTTTGCAAATAATATTACCAATAAAGACATTGCTGATATGTGGATACACGAAAGTTTCACGGCATATTCTGAAAGCCTATATGTTGAGTACTATTTTGGTAAACAAGCTGGTGCTGAATATGTTGTTGGCACAAAACGTTCTGTAATAAATGACAGGCCCATGATAGGTAACTATAATGTAAACCATGAAGGCTCTGGTGATATTTATTACAAAGGCGCTAACATGCTGCACACCTTACGTCAATTAATTGAAGATGATGAAAAATGGCGCCAAATTTTAATTGGTTTAAATACCACGTTTTACCATCAAACAGTTACAACAAAACAAATTGAAGATTATTTAAGCCAGCAAACTAACATTGATTTAACTGCTTTTTTTAATCAGTATTTAAGAACAACTAAAATTCCTGATTTAGAATATACTATTGATGGAAAAAACCTTAAATACCGCTATAACAACATAGTTGACGGTTTTGATATGCCTATTAAAGTAATATTAAATGACACCAAACAATGGTTATACCCAAAAGCAGATTGGACTACTTTAAAAACTGAAAAAAAAATAACCAATTTTGAAGTAGATACTAACTTTTATATTGAAGCCAAAAAAAAATAACTTTTTGAAAGATTTACCTGAGCTTTATTTTGAACGTGATACTGATTGGTATGATTGGTTATTAAAACATCACAAAAAAGAAGAAGCCGTCTATTTAATTTTCTACAAATTAGAAACAAATATACCTACAATGCGATGGGAAGAAGCTGTAAAAGCAGCCCTTTGTTTTGGTTGGATAGATTCTACTGTAAAAAGTTTAGGCAATGGTAAGCGCAAACAATATTTTAGTAAACGTAAACCTAAAAGTTCTTGGAGTGCTTTAAACAAAAAATATATTAAAGAATTAGAAACATTGGGGTTAATTACAGAAGCTGGCTACAACGCTATAAATACAGCCAAAAACAATGGTGCATGGAGTGCAATGGGTACTGTTGAAAACGGCATTATTCCACATGAACTTCAAAAAGCATTTAATAAAAACCCCGAAGCCTTAAAAAACTATAAAAACTTTGCAAAAGGCTACCAAAAGCAATATTTATCATGGTTAAATAGCGCCAAACGCACAGAAACAAAACAAAAACGTATTACAGAAATCATTAAACTTTGTGAAGCTAACATTAAAACTCGTTAGTTAGTTTAACCCATAAACTTTTCAATTTCACTCAAAGTTATTTTTGGGTTAGCTCCTTCTTTACTTGCAACTAATGCACCTACGGCACTTGCAAAATTAATAGCTTGTTGCTTATCATTACCCTGTAATAATTGACTAATTAATGATGCTAAAAATGAATCACCTGCGCCAACAGTATCTTTAACCCTTACTTTATATGTTTTACTGTAAAATATTTCGCTATTATAAAATAGCATAGCTCCTTTTGCTCCTAATGTTACGCAAATATGTTTTGTATTTGTTTCATTTGAAATAAATTTTACGGCATTCTCAACATTACTAAATTTACTACCATAAAGCTCACATATTTCAAAAAGTTCATCGTCATTAAACTTAATAAAGTTAGCTTTTTCCATTAAGGTTATTAAGGTACGCTTAGTATAATGAGGTGCACGTAAATTAACATCAAAAACATTATATGGAGACACGTCTAAAAGTTCAAATAAGGTTTTTCTAGATACACCATCTCTTGTAATTAAGCTGCCGTAAATAAAAGCGTTGGCATAATTTACAGCATCTGCCATAGCACTTAGTTTAACAATTTTATCCCATGCTTTTGGGTAAGTAATAGTATAACTAGCAGCGCCATCTTCATTTAAAGCAACAGCAACCTCTCCGGTGCCGTAATCTTTTTTTTGCTGAATTAAATCTGTGCTTATTTTATGCTTTTTCAAATATTTTAAAAGGTCTTTACCTAAATCATCTTTTCCAATGGCGCTAACCATTTTTACATCATGATTAAAAGATGATAACCTTAAAGCTACGTTTAGCGGTGCACCGCCTATTTTTTTGGTGTTATTTGGAAACACGTCCCAAAGTACTTCACCAAAACAAACAATTTTATGCATATTATAAAGTTAATAAATGTTTGTTTCCATGGTTTGCTGATTTATTGAATTTCTGAATACTTGTAGCATACGTTTGGCAATACCTGTCCATCCAAAATTTCTTCTTGCAAAACGTGCACCTTCAACTGATAGTTCGTTTCTTAAATTAGGGTAAAGCAAAGGCATTGAAAGCATAGCTCCAAATTCAACCGGTCTGTGCGGATCAGCAAAAAGTGCTTGGTTACCAAAATCTATTAAATCATACAACCCGCCATGAACCGTTATAACACTTGGCGTACCACAAGCCATGGCTTCAATGGCAACCATACCAAATGGTTCATACCGTGATGGCATTGCAAATATATTTGCAGAACGATATACGTTTGCTAAATCTTCATCAGCTATATAATTTTTCCATTTAATTTTATCTGCTACACCCAACTCTGCAGCTAGTGTTTTCAACTTTTTTATTCCTAATTTATCTTGTGCTGAGTCGCCCCCAACAGCCGCTACCAAACGTGCTTCAGGACATAACTCAAAAACTGTAGGTAGCGCTTTAATTAGCAAATCGTACCCTTTGTTATGGGCCATTCTACCCAAAGCTAAAATATCGGTTGGATGAATATCATATTTCACCCTTATTTTATCATTTTCTTTTGTTGGCACCGGAAAAAACCTGTTTTCATCAATTCCAGGAGGAATCATGGTGCAGTTTCGTGGTAACACATCATATTGTTGTGTTAATAAATCTACTTGTGGTAACGTTGTTGCCACAATATGGTTACACATTTGGTACACAAAATATTCTTTTCTAATACGCTCTTTAAAACGGTAGGTTTTTTCCATTTCTTTTTCATCCATATCACTACCCATGGTGTGTTGTTTCCACCAACCTAAAGAGTGCGGTGTATGTACATGTGATATACCCAATTCTTCAGCTATTTTTTGTCCTGCCCAACCTGCATCCCAGTAATGTGAATATACTATATCATACTTTTTACGTTCCTTTTTTATAGCTGCTAAAGTGTTAGTTACAAACTTTTTTAAATGGTCGTGCATGTCTTCTTTCCTAATGAATTCTTTACCTCCAAAAGGAATGCGCCAAACACTAAAATTTTCATCTACATGATCATATTCAGGTTGGTCTTCAAACTGGCGTGTAACTAAATCTACGTTTCTTCCTAGTCGGCTAAATCTATCAGCTAATTCAAGTACATAAACTACTTGTCCGCCAGTATCTGGTTTTCCTAGTTCTGGTGTTGCCGATACGTATCCGTGTAAAGAGATCATTAAAATTGATTTCATAATTATGTAGTTTTATTTTTTAATTAATTTTAAATCATGGCAAGCTGAAATGTATTGCGCTGCAGACCATGCTTGGTAGGCTTTACCCATTGGTTTTCCGGTAGTACCGTGTGCCCATTCAGTAAATTCCCATTCATTATTAATACCTTCTTTATTTATTAAAGCTAATTTGTATAACTCTGATATTGCTACATCTTTTAAACCTAATTTATTTACAAACTTTACCCAAAAACCACCCACAAATGGCCAAATGCCACCATTGTGATAATGATTTGGAAGGTTTAACAAGTTAACGGTGTAATAGGGCCTCCAATCTGGATCTCCGGGGCTTACAACAGGGTATACATTGGCCACCGGGTATGGATCATTAACTCCTACACCCAACATAAATTTGAAAGTTTGGTGAGCTTTTTCAGCATCAATAGTACCGTGTAAAAAAGCCAAAATATTACCAAGTGTATCACAACGCCAACTAAAATCAAATGGTGTAGTTTGAGCTATTAAATAAGAGGTGTCTCCTAGCGTAAATTGCTTTTCAGCAAAAGATACCGACTGAAATAATTGCTGTTGTGTTGATGGCCAAAAGTTTTGCAAAATTTCTTTTTTAATAACTTGAGACCAACGAATGTATTCACCTGCTTGCTCATGCTCACCTAACATTTCGAGCATACGCCCGTAACATACATTGGCTCTGTACCATAAAATTTCATCATATAAAATATTGTAGCTTCTACCAAAAAGATCTGTCCAGTCACCGGCTTCTGGTATTTCTAAAAGCGCATCATTATTACTGTCATGCGCACTTAACCAGCGCATGGTTTCTTTTATACCATCAATGTGTTCACGTAAAAAAACAATATCCTTGGTTACATTTACATACTCATAAAAGGCTATAATTACCCAAATACCACTGTCTATTGAACAGATACCGCCAACTCCAGAGTAATCTGGCACATTGTCTTTTATGCGAACATTTGAAGGTATTTGCCCGTTTCTTGAAATATGTTCAAATAGGGTTAACAGTGTTTGCCTTTGGCATTTATGAATTTCTTCATCATGAATTAAAGGCAGTGAACCAATTACAGTAATTGCTCCGTCTCTGGCCCAAACGCTATAGTAATTTTCATCTGTACCATGCGCAACGTTATCTTTTATTGAACAGGCTGAAAATCCTAAAGGTGTAATATTCTTTTTTAAAGCTTCAACTGCTTTTAGATAGCCTTCTTTAATTAGTGCTACTTTTTCATCTTCGTCTTCTAAAGCAATACTATCTAACTCTTTTTTTATAAAAAAATCATCACTATGATCAATTGCTGTAGCTACTTTTGCTTCATCAGGCAACACAGCAAAATGTATTAATCCTTCAATAACACCGTTTCCTTTTTCTTGTTCTGTGTGGTATACTTGCTTATGTTTTGTGTATTTATAAAGCTCTTCATGAGCGTTTGAAACCACAATACCTTTAACATTTTTTAAATCGAACATAGCCGAATCATTTCCACTATCGCCCGCCACAACAGTTTCATGTGTACTAATACTTAACTTTTTAAGCAACCACTGTAATGCATTGCCTTTATTAGCAAACTTTGGAAGAATATCTAAATATTTTTCTTGAGAATACACAACATTTACATGCATATCGGCATTGTAGAATTGCGCCTCTATATTTTCAATTAAATTAGCTGTAGCATTATGAAAAAAATAACTGCGTTTATATGCATGCTGAAACCTTGATGGTTGCTCACTTATTGGATGATTTACATTGTTTATTATAGTTTCAACAGATTGTAAATCCCATCCATCATCTAAAACATCATTAAATTCTTTTAATACACAATTGTTATTAAAATCGAAAATATGAGTACCTACTCCAGAAATTATATAGTCTGGTGGTGGTAAAACACCGCTTTCTATTAAATTTAAAACATCATCAATTAAACGCCCCGTATTGTATGTTAAAAGAATATTTTTTGGTTTATGTTTTAGCCAAACATTTTTAAAGTTGCTTTTATAGGTATGAAAATCTATTAAAGTATTATCAATATCAAAGGATAACAGCTTTATGTCATCTTGATTTTTAATGCCCTTTTCGCTCATAGAAAAATTTTATTTTTTATGCGTTTTTAAGTGATTTTTGATTAAAATAAGGCTAAAAACGAATAAAAACAAGCAAAAAAGGGCTATTTTAAGCTATTTTCAGAATGTAGCAAACCGATAGTTTTATGTTTGCTGATATGTGAAACTTTGTTGTTTTTTATTGCCAATTTAACAATACTAAATACCGCTAATAAAACTTCCGTAAGGATCTTTAAATTGTAAACCTTTTGAAAAACGTTTTTTACTAAGTTGCTTGTTTTCGGCAAGCGCCCAAAGCACAAATTCTTTCATAAAATACGTATCTTCTGGTTTTAAATTGGGCGTGTATTTAGCTAATAAATCATTTAAAGGAGATACGGCATCTAGTATATTTTGGTATTCCTTATTTCTTAAATCGTCTAATAACTCAAAACCTTCTGTTTGATTAAAAAACCAAGATACAATATCATCATAAGGTGTTTCTTCATTTTGCTTTTTTAGCTTCTCAATAGGCGGAAACATAGATTCAAACAAAGTTTTTACAGCAGCACCTATTAAACTATAAGCCACTACAGCAGCGCCTTCTTGCTCACCCTCATATACCAACTCAACTTTACCTGTTATAGATGGAATAACGCCTAAAAAATCAGTTAAACGCAGCATAGTATGCTCATCATTTGCTAATAAAGCGCGCCTTTCGGCAGTGCTTAATAAGTTTTCAAAAGCTGTAATACTTAAACGTGCACTTACACCAGATTTTGCATCAATATACTCGCTATTACGGGCTTCAAACACTATTTGCTCTAATAAATCTTTAGCTAATTCGGGTACATACACATTGTTTTTTTGACTTTCAACTAAGTTAGCTTCTTGTGCTGTAATGGTGCGTGCTGTTTCAATATCTTGCGGGTAGTGGGTTAAAATTTGCGACCCAATTCTATCTTTTAAAGGTGTTACAATACTACCTCTGTTTGTGTAATCTTCAGGGTTTGCTGTAAATAAAAATTGGATATCTAAAGGCAAACGTACTTTAAAACCTCTAATTTGAATATCGCCTTCTTGTAAAATATTAAAAAGTGCTACTTGAATTCTAGCTTGTAAATCGGGCAATTCATTAATTACAAATATGCAACGATTGGCTCTTGGAATCATGCCATAATGAATAACGCGATCATCAGCATAACTTAGTTTTAAGTTAGCGGCTTTAATTGGGTCTACATCTCCAATAATATCAGCTACAGTTACATCGGGTGTCGCTAATTTTTCGGCAAAACGTGCGCTTCTGTGTAACCAAGTAATTGGTGTGTTATTGCCTTTTTCTTTAATTAATTCAATGGCATATCTTGAAATTGGGTTTAAAGGGTCATCATTAATTTCAGAACCTTCAACCACAGGAATATATTCATCTAAAAGATTAAGCATTAAACGTGCTAAACGTGTTTTTGCTTGCCCACGCAACCCTAAAAGATTGATATTATGACGTGATAAAATGGCGCGTTCTAACTCTGGTATTACGGTGTTTTCATACCCGTGAACCCCAGTAAATGTGGTTTCTTTATTTTTTATTTTATGTATTAGGTTATCTCTTAACTCGTCTTTTATAGACTTAGACTGATATCCTGATTCTTTAAGTGCTTGTAATGTTTTAATATTTTCCATTTCTTTAGCTTTTGGTTATTAACGTTTTGTTAATTAGCCTTTTATTCTTTTTTTTCTGTTAGTTTCATAATCTTCAAAAATCATTTCACCTAAACCTTTAAGGCCTGTGTAAAATGCTTTCCCTTGGTTTGCATGTGTAAACTCACGTACAAATTGCATGAGGTAATTATCTTGAGCTATCATAAATGTTGTAATGGGAATGTGAAGTTTTCTGGCTTGTTGTGCCATCATGTAGCATTTATTAACAATATGCTCATCTAAACCCATACTATTTTTATAATATTGACCATCGGGTAAACGCAAGCAACTTGGTTTGCCATCGGTAATCATAAAAATTTGTTTGTTGGTGTTTCTTTTTCTTCTTAACAAATCCATTGCTAACTCTAAACCTGCAACAGTATTGGTGTGATATGGGCCAACTTTTAAATAAGGTAAATCTTTAATTTCAATTTGCCACGCATCATTACCAAACACTAAAATATCTAGAGTATCTTTAGGGTATCTGGTAGTTATTAATTCTGCTAAGGCCATGGCTACTTTTTTGGCAGGTGTTATGCGGTCTTCGCCATATAAAATCATGCTGTGGCTAATATCAATCATGAGCACAGTGCTCATTTGCGATTTGTGCAAGGTATCTTCAACCACCAAATCGTTTTCAGAAAGTGTAAAATCTGAAATACCATGATTTATTTGGGCGTTTTTTAAACTTTCAGTTATAGAAACTTTATCTAAAGCATCGCCAAATTGATAGCCTCTAAAATCGCCTGTGTGCTCATCGCCCATACCGGGTGCTTTACTTTTATGATTGCCTTGACCACTACGTTTTATTTTTCCAAAAATTTGATTTAGTGCTTGTTGCCTAATGGCGCGTTCAGTTTTTGCAGTTATGGCTAAACTACCATTACCGTTAGGATCTATTTCTTCTTTTAAATATCCTTTTTTCTTGAGGTCTTCAATAAAATCATCAACGGTATAATCTGGCGTAGTAAGCTTGTATTCTTTATCAAGCTCTCTCAACCAATCTATGGCTTCATCAAAATCGCCTGAAGTATGTGTTATTAACTCTTTAAATATTTCAAAAAGTTTATCAAACGGCGATTGATATGGCGCTTCATATGTTTTAAATATGAAGCCCTTTTTTATGGTTTTAGTGTGTTTCATAGCCCTATAAAATTACTACAATTTCATGTAACCTTTTATAAGGGCATATTATATTTATCTATAGTTTAACACAATTTTATTATTGTGAACTATTCAACGCGCTTTAAATCTTCAATATTTTCTATTTTTATGTATTTACCTGTTGTTGATATTAAGCCTTCTTTTTTAAATTGAGATAATACACGTATGGCAGACTCTGTTGCTGTACCAACAATATTAGCATAATCTTCACGCGATAAAAGTATGCTTAAAGTACCGTCATGATTTTGGCCAAAACTATCATGAATATAAATTAATGTTTCGGCTAAACGTTGTTTAACCGATTTTTGTGCCATGTTTACAATTACATCATCAGCCTCTTTTAAATCATTGGCCATATCTTTTAAAACATCTAGTGTAAATTTTGGGTTTTTCTGTAAATCGGCTAAAATTTCGCTTTTAGGTATAAAGCAAAGTTGCATATCATTTAATGCAATGGCTTTTAGGTTTGAGCGCTCTTCACTTACTACCGAGCGCTGCCCAAGTAAATCACCCTGCACCACCATTTTTACAATTTGATCTTTACCGTTTTCACTTAATTTGGTTAGTTTACAAATACCATCGCGTATGCAATACACACCGTTTAGCATATCGCCTTCTTCAAAAATAACATCGCCTTTTTTTACTGTTTTTGAAGTTTTACATGCCGAAATTCTAATTAATTCACTTTTTGTTAAAGATTTAAGCGAATTAAATTGCTTAATGATACATTGTTCACATTTGCCCATAATTTGTTATTTAAGTAAACTACCTGACGTTTTTAATGTAATACCAAAAAAGGAATATCTGTATAATACTTTATTTTTGGCATTTTTGGGTGAAACAAGATTTTTTCAAAATAACTTAGGTTTTTAGCCAACATGGTTATTAAATTAATTTGCCGTTTTTCAACAAAATCTTGCACCTGGTTTTCTATATGGTTGTTAGATAAGAAGTGAAAACTATGCTCATTAGTTCCTAAATACGCATCTAACAATTCTTTATTACGTTTTTGGTCTTCGTTTAAAACTGTAGTATCGTTTTTTATATGTAAAACCCTTGCTGAAGCTTTATTAGATTCAATAATTGCTGTAATGGCCTCTAAAGTTTTTGGAGAATACACCGAGAGAAAATCTGTTGGAAACGCTATTTCTGTTAACTGCGCGTATTTAGCATTTTCTGGCACTACAATAGTGGCACACCTAACTTTAGTTATTACATTTGATGCATTACTACCAATGGGTGTGTTTTTTGCTCCAGAATTTCCTCTGGTACCCATTACAATAAAATCTATTTGGTTTTGTTCTACTTGCTTGCGTACCGAACTTACTAAGTAACCTGCATCAATAACACTAAAAAATTTATGTTTTTTGTTGTTAGGTAACTGTTTGTATATTCTGTTTATAAGTAATTCTATTTGCTTTTTGCATGTTTCATGCTCATTAAAAGACGCCTTTGTATTTGGTCCATGGCAAACATGTAATACATAAAAATTGCAGGTTGATTTTTTAAAAAAATTAACCGCATATTCAACTGCATTCCAAGCATTATCAGAAAAATCTGTTGGTATTAAAATATTAGCCATTGCTTCTTTTTCCTTAATTTACAGGCACAAAGGTAGCGCTAAGGCTAAAATTGAAATATGACCAATATCAGAATTTGAGCTAACTAAAGGCTGCTATTCTATATTTTTTAACTCTTGAAGGTTTAATACTTTAATATTACGGCCTTCAATTTCAATAATTCCGGCATCTTTAAAACGTGATAACGTTCTAATTAAACTCTCGGTTGCAACACCTGCTACACTTGCCAAATCATTTCTTGAAATTCTAATAAAATCGGTTGGTTTACTACCTAATTTATCTGCAAACTTTAAGATGGTAGTAGCAGTTCTCTTTTTTACCGAACTGTATGCCATTTCTAGTAATTGATCTTTTACGTTTACCAAATCGTCATTTAAAAGTTGAATTAAATCTAAAGTAACATTATGGTTGCTACTTATAATTTCCATAAATTCATGTTTTGAAATACCTAGTAAAACCGACTCTTGTATGGCTGCTGCAGTTTCTTTGTAAGTAGTATTATCAGTAAATGATGTGTAACCAAACAAATCATCTTCTTTGTGTAATGCGGTGGTTAAATCTTTACCTTGGTCATCTAACTTATGGCATTTTACCAAACCTTTTTCTATTAAATAAATGTAGTTTGAATGCTGCCCTTCTTCATAAATAATTTCACCTTGCTTAAAGGTGAATGTTTTACCATTATCATCAAAAAAGTTTTTTAAATCGTTTAAATTTCTGATGTTTTGGTCATCATCATTGTCATTAAAATCATTTTCTCTGTTATCTTTTAAAATGGCAGCTTTAGCCAATCTACTTTCAATGGCACTAATTAACTCATCTTCATCAAAGGGTTTTGTTATGTAGTCATCGGCACCTAAATCCATACCCTTTCGCACATCTTTTCGCTCTGTTTTAGCCGATAAAAATATAAACGGAATGTGTTTAGTTTCTTCTGTTTTTGCCAACCCTTGTAATACACCATAACCATCTAATTCGGGCATCATAATATCACATACAATAATATCTGGCTGTATATTTAACGCAGTATTTAAGCCTATTTTACCGTTTGGTGCTGTGGTTACGTTATAGTTTGATAGCTCTAATAATTCGGCTGTATTTTCTCTTAAAATAACATCGTCTTCTATTAAAAGTATGTGTTTCATTAATTAGCTTTATTTGGTAGTTTTATAGTAAATGTGCTTCCTTTGTTTTCGGCGCTTTTAAAATGTATTGTGCCTCCTAAATTGTTTAAATGGCTTTTTACAATATTTAAGCCTATGCCGGTGCCTTGAATTAACAATGCGTTTTCAGACCTAAAATAACGATTAAAAATTTGTTTTTGGTCTTTTTCTGGTATGCCAATACCCTTGTCTGTAACCTTAAAAGTTGTTGTACTATTATCTTGACTAATATCAATTATAATTTCTGAATGCTCAGGAGAATATTTTATAGCATTATGCACCAAATTACTTAGTGCTAATTCTACTATTTTTTCATCTTGATGAAGTGCCAAACCATCAATATTTTCGGGGTATTTAATTGTTTGCCCTTCTTTTAAAAGCATATTGGCATTGTAAACAACCTCATCAACCACTTTAGTAAGCATAAAGTTTGCGTATTTGTATGATACTTTGCCAGTTTCTAGTTTTTCTATTGATAAAAAATCATTTAAAATATTATTTAAATAATGTACTTTATCTGTAATAGTTTTTATGTGTTTATCTCGCCTTTCTTGCTGTTCGGTTAATTTATATTTACTTAACAACATAGCCGAAGTTAAAATACCACTTAACGGTGTTTTAAACTCATGCGAAACCAACGATAAAAACTTAGTTTTCAATTCATTAAGTTCTTTTTCTTTTTTAAGCGCATCACTTATTTTATTTTGAGCCTCAATACGTTTTTGTATTTCAACATCACGCTTTTGATTGGCAATTTTAAGCTCTGTAACTGTGGCACTTAACTGTGCTGTTCTATCGGCTACTTTTTGCTCTAATTCATTATTTAACGCTTGTAATTCTTGTTCTTGTTTTTTTCTAACAGAAATATCAATAACCAGCGCCATTATGTAATCTTCGCCATTAATGTGTAGCGGGTTTAAACCAGCTTCAACCGGAAATGTACTACCGTTTTTACAAGCACCATACAAATCGCGCCCCTGCCCCATTTGACGCTTTTTTTGGCGTTTCATAAAACCTTCAACGTGTGCACCATGACCTGCCTTGTATTGCTTGGGTATTAACGTATCCAAATGTTTATTAATTAATTCGTTGTGGTTATAACCAAACATACTTTCGGCCGATTTGTTTGCAGCCACAATATGCTGTGTTTTATCAACTACAATTACGCCTTCTGAAACAGCTTCAAAAAGCACATTAAAAACATCTTTATCGTTTTGAAAAATCATTAAAAAAAATCAGTTAGTTACTTAGTAATGCGTTGTAAAAGTATGTAATTCATGACTAAAATCATATTTTAATTTAGCTTATCTGCCCAATTTTGCACTAGGTAAAATGAGCAAATATTATGGAACATAAAACGTGTTTCCACTGTGGATTAGATGCTACCAAGGCAAACATAACCTTTGATAACAAACCCTTTTGTTGCAATGGTTGTAAAACCGTTTATGAAATTTTTACGGTAAACAACTTAACGTGTTATTACGATTTACAAACGGCACCTGGCGCTACACCAAAAGAAGTTGCAGGCAAATACAACTTTTTAGAAAATACAAAAATTACTGAAAAGCTTTTAGAGTTTAATAGTGATAATGTGCATATTGTAAACCTATACATACCGCACATACATTGTAGCTCCTGTATTTGGATTTTAGAAAACCTAAATAAACTTAACAAAGCCATAAGCGCATCTACAGTAAATTTTGGTAAAAAAACAGTACGCATTTCATTTAACCCTAAAAAAACCACCCTTAAAGAACTTGTAATTTTACTAAGTAGCATTGGCTATGAACCTTACATAAGTTTAGAAGATTACAGTGTTGGAAAAAAGAAAACCAACCGTTCTTTAATTTACAAATTAGGTGTTGCTGGTTTTGCTTTTGGCAACGTAATGTTTTTATCGTTTCCAGAGTATTTTGAAGTTGGCGAATACTGGTTAGAACAGTACAAACATCTTTTCCGTTGGCTAATGTTTAGCTATAGTTTACCCGTTGTTTTTTATTCTGCACAAGATTATTTTATATCGGCATACAAAGGCTTACGCTCAAAAATTTTAAATATAGATGTGCCCATTGCACTAGGTGCCGCAGTGTTATTTATTAGAAGTACTACCGAAATTATTTTAGATATTGGCTCAGGCTTTTTTGATAGCTTAACCGGACTCATTTTCTTTTTGCTAGTTGGCAAGTTTTTTCAGGAAAAAACCTATACATTTTTATCATTTGAACGTGATTATAAATCGTATTTCCCTATAGGAATTACAAAAATTACTGCTGAAGGTAATGAAACATCTATTCAGGTTTATGATATAAAAAAAGGCGACCGATTACTTATAAGAAATGAAGAACTAATACCTGTAGATTGCATTTTAATTAAAGGAAACGCACGTATTGATTATAGTTTTGTAACTGGCGAATCTAAAGCTGTAAACAAAGCATCGGGCGATAAATTATTTGCGGGCGGCAAACAACTAAACGGCACTATTGAAGTTGATGTTTTAAAATCTGTTGAACAAAGTTATTTAACCCAATTATGGAGTAATGATGTGTTTAAAAAAGATAAAGCATCTGCATTTACAAGCTTAACCAATAGTATTAGTAAAAACTTTACCATTGCCATTTTACTTATTGCCATGGTAGCTACTAGTTATTGGCTTTTTGTTGATGCTAGTAAAGCTATAAATGTATTTACTGCCGTTTTAATAATTGCGTGTCCTTGCGCAATTGCATTATCGGCTCCGTTTACATTTGGCAATGTACTACGCATTTTAGGTAAAAAGAAATTCTACCTAAAAAATGCTAGTGTTATTGAACAACTTGCTAAAATTAACACCATTATTTTTGATAAAACAGGTACAATAACCTCAAACAAAAACACTGCTATTACTTATGAAGGCGCTACACTTAGTAAAGACGAAGAAAGCTTACTTAAAAGCACTTTACGTGGTTCTAACCACCCATTAAGCCGATCTTTATATGATATTTTAGACAATGAAAATATTATAACTCTAGATGATTTTAAAGAACACACCGGCAAAGGTATTGAGGCGCATTACAAAGCACAATCTATAAAAGTTGGTGCTGCTACATTTGTTGGGTTACAACCCTCTAAAAATAGTTTAAACACCGCTGTACACATAAGCACTAACAATAATTATAAAGGCAAATACACCTTTTATAATGCGTACAGAAAAGGAATGTCTAAACTTTTTAACCGACTTAAAAAAACATATGATTTAGCTATTTTATCGGGTGATAATGAAGGCGAAAAAAACAATCTAAAAAAGTTATTGCCTTCAAAAACCAAGTTACTATTTAACCAAAAACCCGAAGACAAACTAGAATACATAAAATACCACCAAAGTGAAGGTGCCAACGTATTAATGATTGGTGATGGTTTAAATGATGCTGGTGCATTAGCCCAAAGCAATGTTGGCATAGCTATTTCAGAAAATGTGAATATTTTCTCGCCAGCGTGCGATGCTATTTTAGATGCTTCAAAATTTAATCAGTTAGCAAATTATTTAAAGGTTGCAAAATTAGCCTTTAGTATTATTAAATGGAGTTTTGTGTTATCATTTATTTACAATTTTATTGGGTTATACTTTGCGGTTACAGGGCAATTAGCACCAGTAGTTGCCGCCATTTTAATGCCTTTAAGCTCTATTAGCATTGTGGTTTTTACCACTATTTGCACAAATATTATTGGTAGAAAACTGAAGTAAGAATAAAACTGTTTTAGCAAACAAGTGCGTTAGGGATTGTAATGGCATCCTTTTTTGTTTTTACAAATAAGCCGGCATTACGAGGAGGTACAACGAAGTAATATCATTGATTTAAAAGATTGCCACAGCACACAAAAACATGATAAGTAATAACACACAAAAAAGATATAATGGAAAGCCCGACCCAATTGGGGAACGCCCAAAAAAAGATACGGTAAGAAACATGACAAATGTCATTTTATAAAATAAAGGTTGAAGGTACTTTTGACCCATAACTTCAAATAGGTATGAGTGTTATATATGTTTTATTAGCTATAAGCGTAATTGTAGCTGTTGGTTTTTTTATAGCTTTCATTTTAGCCGTTAAAAGCGGACAATATGATGATAGCTACACACCTTCTGTTCGTATGCTTTTTGAAGATGAACTTATTAAAGATAAAATTGAAAAAACTGTACTAACCAAAAAAAAAGATTAAGAATTAAATATGGAAATGCAACAATTTCATTACGATAACAAAATCGTTACAAAGTTTATTTATGCCACAATAGTTTTTGGGGTTGTAGGTATGCTAGTTGGTTTACTGCTGGCATTTATGTTTTTGTTTCCAAACCTAACCGATGGTATTGCATGGCTTAGTTTTGGGCGCTTAAGGCCACTACACACCAATGCTGTTATTTTTGCGTTTGTGGGTAACGCCATGTTTGCGGGTATTTACTACTCATTACAACGCTTGCTTAAAACCCGTATGGCTAGTGATTTGTTAAGCAATATTAACTTTTGGGGTTGGCAACTTATTATAGTAGCTGCTGCCATATCATTGCCTTTAGGTTACAGCACATCAAAAGAATATGCCGAGTTAGAGTGGCCAATAGATATTGCCATTGCACTTATTTGGGTAGTTTTTGGTGTTAACATGATTTGGACAATTTTAAAACGTAGACAACGCCATTTATACGTAGCTATTTGGTTTTACATTGCCACATTTGTTACGGTTGCTGTTTTACATATTTTTAATAGTTTAGAGCTTCCTGTTGCATTTTCAAGTATGAAAAGCTACTCTGTGTATGCTGGTGTTCAAGATGCCTTAGTACAATGGTGGTACGGGCATAATGCTGTGGCTTTCTTTTTAACTACACCATTTTTAGGCTTAATGTATTACTTTGTACCTAAGGCCGCAAACAGACCTGTTTACTCATATAGGCTATCTATTGTACACTTTTGGTCGTTAATATTCATTTACATTTGGGCAGGACCACATCACTTATTATATACCGCTTTACCAGAATGGGCACAAAATTTAGGCGTAACATTTTCTGTAATGCTTTTAATGCCATCTTGGGGTGGTATGATAAATGGTTTATTAACCTTACGTGGCGCTTGGGATAAAGTTAGAACAGATCCTGTTTTAAAGTTTATGGTAGTAGCTATTACTGGCTATGGTATGGCAACGTTTGAAGGCCCTACATTATCACTTAAAAACGTAAACGCTATTGCCCACTTTACAGACTGGATTATTGCCCATGTACACGTTGGTGCTTTAGCCTGGAACGGCTTTATGGCTTTTGGTATAATTTACTATTTAATACCACGCTTATTTAAAACAAAACTACACTCTTTACCTTTAGCAAACTTACATTTTTGGCTAGGTACTTTAGGTATTATTATGTACGCATTACCTATGTATGTTGCTGGCTTTACCCAAGCTAGTATGTGGAAACAATTTAACCCTGATGGCACCTTAGTTTATGGTAACTTTTTAGAAACAGTTACCGAAATTATACCAATGTACTGGATGCGTGCCATTGGTGGCAGTATGTATGTTATTGGCTTACTAATTTTGGTTTACAATATTGCTGTTACAATTAAAAAAGGAAGTAAAGTTGAAGATGAGTTAGCCGAGGCTCCTGCGCTTGAACGCGTTACCAAAAAACGTACCGCTGGCGAAGGTTTCCATACGTGGTTAGAACGCAGACCAATACAATTAACAATTTTAGCAACAGTTGCTATTTTAATTGGTGGTATTATTCAAATTGTGCCAACTATTATGGTAAAATCTAACATACCAACTATTGCAAGTGTAAAACCATATACTCCTTTAGAATTAGAGGGAAGAGATATCTATATACGTGAAGGCTGTGTGGGTTGCCACTCACAAATGATTCGTCCGTTTAGAAGTGAAGTTGAACGCTATGGCGAATACAGTAAAGCAGGAGAATTTGTGTATGACCATCCGTTTTTATGGGGAAGCAAACGCACCGGACCAGATTTACATCGTATAGGCGGAAAATACTCTGACAACTGGCACTTTAACCACATGTATGATCCGCAAAGCACCTCATCTGGTTCTATTATGCCACGTTACCCTTGGTTAATTTCGGGGTCATCAAGTACGCTTGATAAATCGCAAACCGAAGCAAAAATGCAAACCATGGTGTCTTTAGGTGTACCTTACACAGATGAAGATATTGCCAATGCACAACAAAGCATGCTAGAACAAGGCAAGCAAATTGAAGAAAACCTATATGCTGATCCTGATTTTGCTAAAAATTACGAAGCAAACAAAAAGTATGCTGCTGAAAACGGCGAAGCTTTTGTTGAAATGCGTAATAGAGAAATTGTTGCTTTAATTGCCTACTTACAACGCTTAGGTACAGATATTAATGTTGAAACAGCTCAAAAATAATATATCATGTTAAAATTTGTAAAAAACCACATGGAGAGCATTACAGGTATAGAAATATACCCAATCATCTCTTTACTTATATTTTTCATCTTTTTTGTAGCGCTGTTTTGGTGGGTTGTAACTGCTAAAAAAGACTACATAAAAACTGTTAGTAATATGCCTTTAGACAACCAAAATAACAACAATATATCATGAGAAAATTAATGCCATCTTGGGTAAGAGTACCCATTGTATTCTTCATCATCTTTGGTGTTGTAGAATTTTTTATTGACTCTGGCAATAAACCTGCATTTATAGAATATCCGGTAGTACTACTATTTCTATTTCTAGTGCTTTTAATTTTAATTGCTATTGAAGCTATTGTTGGCGCTCTAGAAAATGTAATGCTTCAAAAAATGGATGAAGCTGCCAAAGCACGCTTTCTAGCCGATAAAGAAAAAACAGTTCAGTTTACTTGGTTTAAGAAACTATACAACAAATTATTAGACCAAAAACCTATTGAACAAGAAGGCGAAATAGTTTTAGATCATAATTATGACGGTATTAGAGAATTAGACAACAATTTACCGCCTTGGTGGTTGTATGGGTTTTACATTTCTATAGTGTTTGCAGCTATATACTTAGTAAGGTTTCACATGTTTGATGGCCCAGGGCAAATTGATGAATTACAAACCGAATTAGCCCAAGCTAAAATAGCTATTGATGAATATAAAAAAACAGCCAAAAATTTAGTTGATATTAACACTGTAACACTTTTAACAGATGTGGCCGATTTAAACGCTGGTAAAGCTATTTTTAACACCAACTGTGTTGCATGCCATATGGCCGATGGCGGAGGTGGTATTGGCCCTAACTTAACCGATGCACACTGGATTCTTGGTGGCGGCATTAAAAATGTTTTTAAAACAGTTTCTGAAGGTGGGCGCTCTGGTAAAGGTATGATTGCTTGGAAAACACAATTAAAACCTTTGCAAATTGCACAAGTTGCTAGCTACGTTTTAAGCTTACAAGGCACAACACCAGCAAACCCAAAACCTGCTGAAGGCGATGTATGGGTTGAAGAGAATATAAATATTGAAAACTAACATTATTACATAAACTAACTAATGTTAACTAAAACCTGCAAGTACTAGTACTTGCAGGTTTAAATAAAATTAAATTGGAAACACCCGAAAACGAAATATTTAGAGATTCTATTAGCACAATTACCAACGAAGGTAAACGCGCTTGGGTGTACCCTAAAAAACCAAGCGGTAAGTACTATGATAAAAGAAAACTTGTAAGCTACGGCCTATTAGCTTTTTTATTTTCTGCGCCTTTTATTAAAATAAACGGTAATCAATTTTTACTTTTTAATGTTTTAGAACGTAGGTTTAACATTTTTGGGTTTCCGTTTTGGCCACAAGATTTTCACTTATTTGTAATTTCAATGATAATTGGCGTGGTATTTATTACGCTATTTACGGTGGCTTTTGGTAGAATTTTTTGCGGGTGGATTTGCCCACAAACCATTTTTATGGAAATGGTTTTTAGACGTATTGAATACTGGATTGAAGGTGATAGAGGCAAACAAATACGCTTAAATAAACAACCTTGGAATGCCGAAAAAATAAGAAAAAAAGGTCTTAAACTTATTATATTTTTAATCATTTCATTTTTAATTGCTAACATTTTTTTAGCCTATTTAATTGGAAGCGATAAACTTTTACAATACATAAGTGATGGCCCTTTTAGCCACATAGGCACCCTTATTCCCTTAGCTATTTTCACGGCTGTTTTTTACTTTATTTTTGCTTGGTTTAGAGAACAAGTTTGTGTAATTGCTTGCCCTTACGGAAGGCTACAAGGTGTACTTTTAGACACAAAATCTGTGGTGGTTGCTTATGATTATAAACGTGGTGAAGGCACTAACGGTAGAAAAAAATTTAGAAAAAATGAAGATAGAAATACTTTAGGCCATGGTGATTGTATTGACTGTTTTCAGTGTGTAAACGTTTGCCCTACAGGTATTGATATTAGAAATGGCACACAACTAGAGTGCGTAAATTGTACTGCTTGCATTGATGAATGCGACCATATTATGGAAAGCATTAATTTACCAAAAGGATTGATACGATACGCCAGCGAAGAAAACATTAAAACCAACAAACCTTTTAAGCTAACTGCCAGAATGAAAGGCTATGTTGCTGTACTAACCATTTTAATTGGTATTTTAACGGGTATGTTGTTTTTAAGAAACGAGGTTGAAGCCAATGTTTTAAGGCTACCAGGGCAACTTTATGAACATAAAGACAATAACATTATTAGTAATGTATTTACCTATAAATTGGTAAATAAAACCACCAAAACTATAGATAATGTGTCGCTTAAACTATTATCACACAAAGGTGATTTAAAATTAGTATCAACAACTAATGTGTTTACAGTACCAAAACAAGGTATTGCTGAAGGCACTCTATTTATTGAAATTAATAATGCTGCTTTAAGCGGCGATAGAAATAAAATTAAAATTGGTGTTTTTGCCAATGATACACTTATTGAAACTTGTACGGCTAATTTTTTAGGCCCTAGAAGTTATAAGTAGGTTACCAATGACAGGTGACATATGGCAGAAATTATAAAAACAGAAGTTAGCAAATTAGCGCATTAGGGATTGAGGCATTTGTTGGAGCTCTCTTGAAAAGAAGCGACTGCCGAAAGCCCGACCCTTTAGGGGAATGCCCTAAAAATTAAAAACTAAATCTTGAAATAACTTCAAGATTATAAAATACAAATATTATGAAACTAAATTGGGGAACCGGTATTGTAATTGCTTTTATTGGCTTTATTGCCTTTATTATGTACTTTATTATTACCATGAGTGTGAATGCTAATTATGATCATGATTTGGTGGTTGAAAATTATTATGCCGAAGAATTAGCATACCAAACGGATATTAACAAGCTTAAAAATGCTAAAAAATTAAACACCAATATTACTGTTACTCGCACCAATGAAGGGTTAAAAATTGTGTTTCCTAATGATTTAGATTTTAAAAAAATTACTGGAAAAGTGTTCCTATACAGGCCATCTAACAAACAACTAGATTATGAAAGTACCATTTCATTATCTAATACACATTTGCTCATACCTGACTCACGTTTGATAGATGGCCGTTGGAACATTAAAATTGATTGGCAATATAACGGAATGTCTTATTTGTTTAAAGAGTCTATAATTTATTAACATGTTAGCCGCTGCATTTGTTTTGGGTATTTTGGGTAGTTTTCACTGTATTGGTATGTGCGGGCCAATTGCCTTTATGCTTCCTGTTGATAGAACAAGTGCTTTAAAAAAAACACTACAAATTACAGCTTACCATTTTGGCAGATTACTGGCTTACAGCCTTATTGGCTTACTTTTTGGGCTTGTAGGCAAAAGCTTTTATCTGTTTGGTTTTCAGCAACAAATTTCAATAATTATTGGTATTGTAATGATTGTTATTGTTTTAATACCGCAGCAAAAACTAAATAATTTTGGCATTACCAAACCTATTTACAAAGTTATTGCAAAACTTAAAGGCGCTTTAGGTGCTTCGCTTAAAAAAAAATCGGCCGATACGTTTTTAACTATTGGTTTTTTAAATGGCTTTTTACCTTGTGGTTTGGTTTACATGGCAGTTTTTGGCGCTATTTCTGGCGGCAATGCACTAAATGGCAGTTTATACATGCTTGTTTTTGGTGTTGGCACCATACCATTAATGACCACTGTTATTTATGCAAGTAATTTTTTTAAAGGCAACATTAGGCAAAAAATACAAAAAGCTATTCCGGTTTTTGTTGTAATAATTGGCGCGTTATTT
Source organism: Seonamhaeicola algicola (assembly GCF_007997385.1). Lineage (GTDB taxonomy): Bacteria > Bacteroidota > Bacteroidia > Flavobacteriales > Flavobacteriaceae > Seonamhaeicola > Seonamhaeicola algicola. The sequence continues at coordinate 537,267 of NZ_VOSC01000025.1, read as the reverse complement.
ATTTTAAGAGGCTTAGGCCTTGGTATTCCTTACCTATCGCCTGCACCGGTTTATGATGTTGTAAACAGCAGTATTGATTGCCATTAGCTGCACTCTTAAATTAATCTTAAAATTATAAATAACTTTAAAAAGTGTTTTATTTTTGAAATATGCTTTCAAAATTAAAAAATAGCACTTTAACAAAGTATATTTGGGGTTTTATGGGCTTGTATTTATTAAACATTTGTGTTGATACTGCAGACCCAAATCCGCAATATATTGCTGAAGACCTTACTTTTAATGACCAAGAAAGTATTATTGAAATTATTGTTGAAAAAGTTTTAGGTTTTGAAGATGCTATTGATGAATATGATGATTGTGATACCGAAGATTACAACAATAAAAAACAGGTGAAAATTAATATTTTAATTAATAATTTATCCTCTAAAAACACCACTACCCTTTTTTCTTTAAAAAAAGAAAAACTGTTTATAAACCACAAAGGTTCAGTTTTAATTGGTTTTAAAGAAATTGATAGTCCGCCACCACAAGTTTAATTGTTAACCTAAAAATATTACCAAGAAAAAATCACTTGGTTCTTTTATTAACAATTAAATTTATAATTAAATGAATATAAAAACTTCATTGATGATTGGCTTTATATCACTGTCATCACTACATATATTTTCACAAAACCAAAATGCTATAAAAGATAGCTTATATATTAAAGAAATAGAAAACACTAAAAAACCAGATAAAGTTTTACATGCAGAGCCTTTATACATTGACCTGATAAGAGATTTGGGGGCAAGAAAAGGTGAAAGAGAATGGAATTTAGGCTTTGGTATTACTGATAACTTAAATTTTGATGCTTACGAAGCTTTGGTTGAATATGAATGGGCACCCGCAGATAGGTTAGGCTTAGAAGTAGAATTACCATTTACATTTTACACACCTGTAAATGGCAATGGAGCAAAACCTTCAAACCAATTAAATAGTATAAAAATTGCAACACAATGGTCTTTTTTTGTAAATAAAAAAATAGCAACGTCAATGGCTATTGGCTACATAAATGAATTTGAGTTATCTGATTTTAAAAACTTTGGAGCCCCTTTCATTAAAGGCAATGTTTACAATCCGTTTTTTGTTGTAGCAAAACGTTGGGGAAGCAATTTTCACTCATTAATTTACACCGGACCAATGATTGAACAAAATTTTAAAACTCATAAGTTTCATACAACTTATGATATTAATACTAGTTTTCATTACATGATTCCGGGCACTAGAAATTTAATTGGTGTAGAATTTAACAAAACCTTTAACAATAAAGATTTTGACATGACCATGCGCCCTCAAATGCGTGTTGGTGTAGCTGAAAATTTGTTAGTTGGCATTATTGCAGGTATACCTGTTAACCGTGAAAACCAAAGATTCAGTTCTTTTTTAAGACTAATTTGGGAACCCAAACATAAAAGTTAAAGAAATTAATATAAGCGTAATGTAAATAAAGCTTGCATTACGCTTTATACATGTTTTATTTACAAAATACAGTAAACATAAAACACACTATAAGGTTTTACTATTCAACAAATAAGCAAAATTGATAGTTTTAATTTCAAAAATAAAAGTATTACTATTATATTTGAATGTAAATATATTAATAATGGACAGACTGCTTTCAAATTTAAAAATAACAGTTCCTGAGAAAATTTATATTAAAGATCCTGAATCTTCAAGTTTAGGCAAACGTATTGTTGAGCATAGTATTTTATTAATTAATAATATTGGTTTTGAAGCTTTTAACTTTAAAAAGCTTGGTACTGCAATAGAATCTAACGAAAGCTCTATTTACCGATATTTTGAAAGTAAACACAAACTTCTGCTGTATTTATCATCATGGTATTGGTCTTGGATAGAGTACCAATTAGTACTTGAAACTCATAATTTAACTGGTAATGAAAAACTTAACAAAGCCATTGAAATTGTTTCAAGGCCAACCCAACAAGACTCTAACTTTATGCACATAAATGAAGTTATTTTAAACAAGATTATTATTAACGAAAATTCAAAATCTTACTTAACTAAAGAAGTTGACCAAGAGAATAAAGAAGGCTATTTTGTTATTTACAAACGTATTGTTTACAGGTTAAGAGACATGATTACTGCACTTAACCCAAATTACCAATATGCATCAAGTCTTGCTAGCACCATTATTGAGAGTAGTTTACACCAACACTATTTAAAAGACCACTTTAAATCTATAACTGATTGTGATGAAAATGTATCGCCAACGGCGTTCGTAAAAAATTTAGTTTTCAACACTATTAACAATCAAATTGCATGAAAAAACAAAAAACGCCTTGGCTTAGGCTTATTGGCTTACTAGAACTAGAGAAAAAAGATATTTTTCAAATATTTTATTACGCCATTTTTTCTGGTTTAGTAGCGCTTTCATTACCGTTGGGTATACAAGCTATTATTAATTTAATTCAAGGTGCTCAAATATCTACATCGTGGGTTATTTTGGTAATTTTAGTTACTATTGGCGTAGCTTTTTCAGGAGCGTTACAACTTATGCAATTGCGTATTATTGAAACCATACAGCAGCGTATTTTTACAAAATCATCTTTTGAGTTGGCGTATAGATTTCCAAAAATTAAAATGGCCGAATTGCGTAATTATTACCCACCAGAATTAGCCAACAGGTTTTTTGATACCATTACTATTCAAAAAAGTTTATCAAAAATTTTAATTGATGTTCCAACCGCCGTTTTACAAATTATTTTTGCGCTCATACTACTTTCATTTTACCATCCGTTTTTTATCATTTTTGGTTTATTGTTACTAGTATTGGTATTAGTTGTTATAAAATTTACAGCAAAAAAGGGATTAGAAACCAGCTTAAAAGAATCTAAAAGCAAATACAAGGTTGCTCATTGGATTCAAGAAATAGCACGTTCTATTCACAGTTTCAAACTATCTGGTAGCACAAATTTAGGTTTAAGTAAAAATGATGTTTTGGTAGGTAATTATTTAAAAGCCCGTGAAAGTCATTTTAAAATATTAATGCTTCAGTTTATTCAACTTATAAGTTTTAAGGTAATTGTAACCGCTAGTTTACTGCTTATAGGTGGCGCTTTAGTTTTAAACCAAGAAATGAATATTGGTCAATTTGTTGCCGCCGAAATTATTATTATTTTAATTATAGCATCGGTTGAAAAACTAATTTTAGGTTTAGAACCATTTTATGATACCTTAACTTCTTTAGAAAAAATAGGACAAATTGTAGACAAAGAACTTGAAAGTCAAGAAGGAGACACACCAGAATACACCAAAAACATCAATATTGAACTAGAAAACATAACATACAGTGTTGCAGACCGAAGTAAACCTATTTTAAAAAACATTTCATTAAACATAACCCCTTCAAGTAGAATATTGATTAAAGGTGAAAGTGGCTCAGGTAAATCTACATTACTTAGGTTAATTTCGGGTGTAATTACAGCCACAGCCGGCAGTGTTTACGTAAACAACATGTCTATAAACAGCTTAAAACTGAATCATTATAGATCACAATTAGGATTATCACTTTCTGATGAATCTCCGTTTGAAGGCACTATAAAAGAAAACCTAACCTTTGGCAATGAAAACATTACTACCGAGGCTATTTACAATGTTTTAGAAATAGTTGGTTTAAAATCATTTTTAAGAGAACAACCCGATGGCTTAAACACCATACTTTATCCAGACGGGAAACGACTATCTTATACCATTTCAAAAAAAATAGTATTAGCTAGAGCCATTTTAAAAGCGCCAAAAGTTTTAATTCTAGAAGATGCTCTTGATAGATTTAACAAACAAGAAACACAAGCCATTATAGAATATTTAACTCACAAAGATAGGCCATGGGGCTTGGTTGTGGTAAGTAGTAGTAGCGCATGGATAAACAAATGCACGCAAATAATAACCCTAGAACAAGGTAAAATTAAAAACTAATAGCATGCTAAACATATCTAACAATACACTAAAAAAAGTAGATATTACAGAGTATAAATCTGCTAACTACATTATAAACAAAAGCTATTTTAAATACTTCAATAAGTTTTTATTAGCAGCTGCTATAATTTTATTAATTGTGCTGTTTTTACCTTGGACTCAAAACATTAGTGGTCAAGGTATTGTAACTACATTAAAACCCAACCAGCGTCCGCAAACCATACAATCGCCCATTCCAGGAAGAATTGAAGAGTGGTTTATACAAGAAGGTGCATATGTTAAAAAAGGCGATACCATTTTAAGAATTTCTGAAATTAAAACAGATTACTTTGATGATAAACTTGTAGAAAGAACTAACAATCAATTAAAAGCAAAAGCCTCATCTGTAACAGCTTATTCCAGCAAAGTACAAGCTTTAAAAAATCAAATAGGCGCTTTACAAAATGAGCAAGTTTTAAAACTTCAACAAGCAAAAAACAAATTAATGCAAGCGCAATTAAAAGTTAAAAGTGATAGTATAGATTTACAAGCTGCACAAACTAATTTAAACATTGCACAAACCCAATTTAACCGTACACAAACACTTCAAAACGAAGGTTTAAAAGCCGTTAAAGATGTTGAAGAAAAACAACTTAAATTGCAAGAAAATCAGGCCAAGTACATTTCACAACAAAACAAATTTTTAGCTGCAAAAAACGAAGTTATTAATGCCAACTTGGAGTTATCTAGACTTAAAAGTTACTACATTGATAAAATATCAAAAGCACAAAGCGATATGTATACAGCAGAGTCTAGTAAATTTGATACCGAAGCACAAGTAAACAAGCTTGAAAACGCCTTTTCAAACTACAAAAAACGTAATAGTTTACTTTACGTTACCGCACCACAAAATGGCTATATAAACAAAGCTTTAACAGGTGGTATTGGCGTTACGTTTAAAGAAGGACAAGCGTTGGTTAACATAATGCCGTCAGAGTATGATTTAGCCGTTGAAACATATGTAAGACCTATAGATTTACCTTTGGTACACATTAACGAAAAGGTGCGTATTCAGTTTGATGGTTGGCCTGCCATAGTTTTTAACGGATGGCCCAACGTATCATACGGTACTTACGGCGCTAAAATTGTAGCCATAGAAACTTATATTAGTGCTAATGGCAAATACCGCGTATTATTAGCACCCGATGAAACTGACCATCAGTGGCCCGAAGCGTTAAGAGTGGGCTCTGGCGCCCAAACCATTGCCTTACTAGATGATGTACCAATTTGGTTTGAATTATGGAGACAATTAAACAGTTTCCCACCAAACTATTATCAGCCACAAAGTAGCGACAAAAAACAAAAAAAGTAACACAATGAAATACTTATTTTTAAGCATTTTACTAACCATTACTAGCTACTTAAACGCACAAGATAGCACATCTGTAATATCGCTCTCGGAGTATTTAGGCTATGTAAAATCGTTTCACCCCATTGTAAAACAAGCTAATTTAGCTTTAAATGAAAGTGAAGCTAAACTTATGAAAGCCCGTGGTGCTTTTGACCCCAAACTTGAGGTAGATTACAACCGAAAAAAGTTTAAAAACACCGAGTATTACGATAAATTAAACACAACTTTTAAAATACCTACATGGTTTGGCATTGAACTAAAAGGTAATCTTGAAGAAAATACTGGCGAGTATTTAAATCCTGAAAACAATGTACCACTAGATGGTTTGTACAGTGTTGGCGTATCTGTACCCGTTGCTCGAGGTTTATTAACCAATGAACGTATGGCTACTTTAAAACAAGCCAAACTATACGTAAAACAAGCTCAAGCAAAAAGGCAATTAGCCATTAACAACATTTTATACAAAGCCACCGAAACATATTTTAATTGGCTTAAGCATTACAATGAAAAAACGGTTTATGAAACCTTTTTGGCTAACGCCGAAATTCGTTTTAAAAATACCAAAACTAGCTTTGATGCTGGCGACAAACCTGCAATTGATACGCTTGAAGCACATATAACATTAACTGACAGAAAGCTTAACTTAGAAAAAGCTCGTATAAATTTTATTAAATCATCATTAGAAATCTCAAACTATCTGTGGCTTGACAACAACACACCTATTGAGCTTGAAACTGGTGTTATACCTGATATTAACACTAAAAATACTGTTGATTTAACACTAAATACTTTAAACTTTAATGTTGAAAATTTTGAAATAGATAACCACCCTAAATTACAGGCTTTAGATTTAAAATATCAAAGCTTAAATATTGAAAAACGCCTAAAACTTAATGAACTGCTACCAAGGATAGATTTGCAATACAATTTTTTATCTGAAACACCTGATGTTGTACGTTCCTTTAGTACATCGGCTTACAAAAGCGGATTAAACATTAGTTTTCCTCTATTTTTAAGAAAAGAACGCAGCAGCCTAAAACTTGCTAAATTAAAATTACAAGACACTAAATTAGAAATTTTAAACACCCAAGTAGCTTTAAAAAATAAAGTAAATGCTTTAAGCAATCAACTAGACTCATACACACAACAAACACGCTATACAACTACAATTGTTGATGATTATGAAACCTTACTATCTGCCGAAGAACGTAAATTCTTTTTAGGTGAAAGTTCGTTGTTTTTGGTTAATTACAGAGAAGCCAAACTAATAGAATCAAAACTAAAAGCTATTGATATTGAAAATTTATTTTTGAAAACCAAAGCTAGCTTATTTAACATTTTGGTTTTACCTAATAATTAAACATGAAAAAAGCGCCGAAAATCACACACAATTTCGGCGCTTTTTAACAAAAACTAATTATCTAAAAAATCACACTATTCTATAACTTAAAGGTCATAACAGGCAATGTTGAGTGGTTTGCAACATCTTCACTAATACTACCTTGAAAAAAGTGCGCCAACCCTTTTCTGCCATGTGTTGGCATTATAATTAAATCGGCTCCTAATTTATTGGCGCTGTTAATTATACCATCTTCAACAGTATAATCATTCACGTAATGCACATCTTCCATTTTATCTAAACTTCTTTCTGCTTTGGTGAAAAAGTTTACCACTTGCTTTTCAATTTCAACAGAACTATTAAATCCGTCATTTGGCAAGTTTACATGCACCAAATACAATTTAGCATTCATTTCAGCACATATTTTTGATGCTTTTATGTATGAAGCCACACACTCTTCAGAGAAATTACAAGCTAACACAACTACATCAAAATTAACATCGGCTATATCATTTTTTATTACCAAAACAGGCACATCGGCATTTCGTACAACACGCTCGGTGTTTGAGCCTACAAAAAACTCTTTAGCACCACTTACACCATGAGACCCCATTACAATTAAATCTGCACCGTGTTCTTTGGCTACTTCATTAACCTCGCTAAATACTTTAAAATGTTTAACTATGGGTGTAACTTTTACTTTTTGTAAGTAGTTTTTATTTAAAAACGTTTCAAATTTTTGTTCAGCCAACTTTAAAAAGTAAATAACTCTTTGAGGCTCTTCGCCACTACTTGTAAGCATTATTTCAGGCATTTCAAGCATGTGTAATGCTAAAATTTCGGCATTATTTTTTTCTGCTAATTTTGCAGCAGCTTTTAATGCATATTCAGAATACTCTGAAAAATCTACGGGTACAATTATTTTTTCCATTTTCTTTCTTTTTTTAGTTTAAACTAAACAGTCATTGAAAACAACTGTGTGTTGGGTTGTTTACGTTGCAACAACAAATCAAACGCCATACACACGTTTCTTACAAATGGCTGTCCTTTTTTAGTCACCTCAATACTTTTTGAATTTATATTGATTAATCCGTCTGTTTCCATTTCCTTCAATCGTATTAACGTTTCAGGTAGTTCATTAAAATACAAGTTTTTTTTACTCCAAGAGGTTTTAAACCTGCACATTAAGTTAAGAATATGTTTTCTTATAACAAGGTCTTCTTCGTTTAAAATATGCCCTCGGTATACAGGAATTACATCTTTTTCTAAAAGTTGATAGTAGGTTTCAATACCTTTTACATTTTGCGAAAAACCATACCAACTATCACTTATTGATGATACACCCAAACCAATCATAGCCTGTGTTTTAGAGGCTGTATACCCCATAAAGTTACGATGTAAATTACCGCTTTGCATTGATGTGTATAAGCTATCGGTAGTAAGCGCAAAGTGGTCCATACCTATTTCATGGTAGCCAACTTGTGCTAACAATTCTTTTCCTAGTTCATATTGGCTTCGTTTTAATGCTGCCGAGGGTAAATTTTCATCACTAAACCCTCGTTGTCCGTTTCCTTTTACCCAAGGCACATGTGCATAACTGTAAAAGGCCAACCTATCTGGTAATAGTTCTTTGGTTTTTAAAATGGTTTCTTTTACATGCTGTAATGTTTGAAATGGCAGGCCAAAAATAATATCATGCCCTACTGATGTGTAACCAATGTTTCTTGCAGCTTCAGTAACACGTTTAACATTTTCAAAAGGTTGTATTCTATGTATAGCTTTTTGTACTGTTTCATTATAATCTTGCACACCAAAGCTAACACGCCTAAACCCTAAATTAAATAAGGTTTGTAAATGTTTTGGGGTTGTATTGTTTGGGTGTCCTTCAAAACTAAACTCGTAATTATCTGCTAAAACGGCATCATTTAAAATACCTTTTATAAGCAATTCTAAATTTTCTGCACTAAAAAATGTGGGTGTTCCACCACCTAAATGCAACTCTTTAATTACTGGTTTTTCATTAAACAACTTTAAATACAAACGCCATTCTTTTAATACAGCGTTTATATATGGATGTTCTACGCTGTGTTGTTTTGTAATACGCTTATTACAACCACAAAACGTACATAAGCTTTCGCAAAAAGGCAAATGAATATATAAGCTTACACCTTCACTCAAATTACTTTCATTTAAAGACTTAGCCATTGTAGCTTGCCATTTTTTTAATGAAAACGTATTAGCATTCCAATAGGGCACTGTTGGATAACTTGTATAACGCGGCCCCGCAATATTGTATTTATTTATTAACGCTTTTAACATACCTAACTGTTATGGTACAAAACTACAGGCAATAGCGCTATTAAAATATGACATATATCATGTCTTTAATTTGATGTTAGCCTAATAATGATTACCTTCACACTATTAAATTTCATACTTAAAAACCTAAAATCCACATGAAAAAGATTAGTTTTTTATTATTAGCTTTTACACTAAGTATTGTTGCTTGTAAAAACGAAAAAAAAGACACTAAAACTACTGAAACAGAAGCCACTGAAAAAACAGCGCAATTTGTTGTAAAACCCGAGGCTACATCGGTTAAATGGACAGCATATAAAACTACCGAAAAAAAAGGTGTTGGTGGAGAGTTTACAGTGTTAAACTTTGATGAAAAATCGGGTGCAACGCCTCAAGAAGCATTAAACAACCTTACCTTTTCAATTCCAATTAGCAGTGTATTTACAAACGATGCTACAAACACACGCGATGCTAAAATTAAAGAATCGTTTTTTGGCGCCATGTTAGATACTGAATTTATTAAAGGCACAATTAAAGTAGAAAATAACAAATACATTGCAGCATTAACAATGAATGGCTCCACTAACAATTTGCCTTTAGATGTTAAAATTACTGATGAAAGACGCGTTACTTTAAGCGGCGTTATGAATTTAAAAGATTGGAATGCACTTGATGCTCTTGCCTCATTAAACAAAGTATGTTTTGATTTACACAAAGGTCCTGACGGTGTTAGTAAAACTTGGGAAGATGTAGCTATTGAAGTAAGTACATATCTTAGAGAAAACTAATAACACTCATTTAAACATAACATAAAACCCCTACAAACACCCCTTATTTAATGACAAGCCAACAAATTCTTGAAAAATTAGTAACCTTTCCTGTTTTAGGAGGCGATTCTAATTTAGAAATTATTAATTGGATTAAAGATTATATTGAAAGCTTTGGTGTAACTACTTTTTTAGTTCCTAATGAAGATTACACCAAGGCTTCATTACATTGCCGTATTGGGCCTGCTGTTGATGGCGGTGTTATACTTTCTGGCCATACCGATGTTGTTCCTGTAAATGGCCAACCATGGAACACCAATCCGTTTGAACTTATTGAAAAACCAGACGGCAATTTATACGCCCGTGGTAGTTGTGATATGAAAGGTTTTTTAGCGTGCTGCCTATCGGTTTTACCAAAAATGGTTAAAGCACCACTACAAAAACCAATTTATTTTGCTTTTACTTATGATGAAGAAATTGGCTGTTTAGCTGCCCAATCACTTATAAATCATTTAAAAAAAAGCTACATTGAAACACCAAAATTTGCCATAATTGGCGAAGCCTCCATGTTACAACCCATTATTGGACAAAAAAGCATTCATATTTTAGATATTACTATTAACGGCTCTCAAGGCCATAGTAGCCGCATTAAACAAGAGGTAAGTGCCGTACACGAAGCTGCAAAAATTGTACTTTGGGCTGAAGAAAAAATGAACAGCCTTATACAAATTAGTAAAGATGAGCGTTTTAATCCGCCTCATTCTTCATTACATGTTGGCACCATAAACGGTGGTATTGCTGCCAATATAATTGCTAATAAAGCCACCCTTTCATTAGATATTCGTTGTTTACCAAAAGATAACGCAAACCAACTTCATTTAGATTTATTAAACTTTTGTGCTGGCAGAGAAAAACTACAGCAAGCATTGTTTCCTGGTTTTAAAATTGATGTTGTTGAAAACCACCCAATTGTACCTGCATTAAATACCCACGAAACATCAAGCGCCGTAAATTTAATTGGTAAAATAACAGGCAATTACAAATGGAGTACCGTATCATACGCTTCAGAAGCAGGACATTTTGCCAATGCTGGTTTTGAAAGTATTATTTGTGGCCCGGGCTCTATAAAACAAGCACACAGAGCCAATGAGTTTATTTCAAAAGAGCAATTACAAAAAGGCACAAATATGATTGAAAACTTAGTAAACGTACTAGAAAATGCTATTTAATACATTTGTTTTTGTTTTCAATTAAATTAAAGCCTAACTTCACCCAAAATTCTTTTTAAAAGAAACCAACACGCATTATTGCATGCAATTAGAAACTCTTGTAAAAAATTTTCAGAATAAAGATGAACAAGCTTTTGAAGCTTTGTACAACATGTATAGCCAAAGCATTCACGGTGTTGTTTTTAATATTTTGAAAAACGACGATTTAGCCGATGAAATAACACAAGATGTTTTTATTAAAGCTTGGGATAAAGCCCACACATACAACAGTAGTAAAGGCCGATTTTTTACATGGATTTTAAATATTGCTAGAAACGCAGCCATTGATAAAACGCGCTCTAAAAATTTTAAGAAGAATAAACAAAACCTTAATGCCGATTTTTTCGTAAACATTATAGAAGCCTCTGATAATTTAGATAATAAAACCGATGCTATTGGTATAAAAACGTTTGTTAGTAAACTAGCCGATAACTGTAAAAAACTAATTAACCTACTATATTTCAAAGGTTATACACAAAACGAAGCTTCAGAAACATTAAACATGCCAATTGGCACTATAAAAACAAGAAACCGAAATTGTATTAAAGCATTACGAGAGTTAGTGCTTAATTAAAAAATGGATATAAAAGCATACATAGAATCTGGAATTTTAGAGCTATACGTAGCCGGCACCCTTTCTGAAAAAGAAAACAAAGAGGTGTACGCGCTTATGCAAAAACATCCTGAAATTTTACAAGAGGTTTTAGAAATTGAAAGCGCTGTGGTTAAACTTACCGCAGCTACCTCAGCACATAACCCTAAAAAAACAATTCAACATTTAAAACAAAAATTAGGGTTTAAAAACACCAAAGTAGTTTCTATAAAACCTAAATACAATTGGCTAACTTACACAGGTTGGGCAGCAGCAGTAATTTTGGGTGCTGGTTTATTATGGACGGTTAATAGAAACAACCAATTACAATCTGATATTAAAGTTGCTACTATAAACGAGCAGTTATTAGAATCTGAAATTGAAAAAGCTAATAACAATTTAAAAGATGCCAAACACCTTATTTCAGTTTTAAGAGATAGAAATATTATTGCGGTACCACTTGCAGGACAAACCGTTTACCCCGATGCTTACGCAAAAGTGTATTGGGATAAAAACAGCAATAATATTTATTTAGATGTGCAAGGTTTACCAACGCCACCTGAAGGCAAAGTGTATCAGGTTTGGTCTTTAACCTTAAATCCGTTAAGCCCAACAAGTTTAGGTACATTAGATGATTTTAATACCGATGCCAATAAAATTTTCACAATAGAAAACACTAACCAATCGCAGGCATTTGGAATTACTTTAGAGCCCGCTGGCGGTAGCGCTACTCCTACTTTAGAACAACTATACACTTTAGGTGTAGTTGAAACTAATTCTTAAGAAAAACATATTCTTTAGTTTATTTACTTTTAGGCATATTACTATTTTTTGGGTACGCTAAACTCAATTTAATATGATATTTTTATGAGAACTGTCTTTTTCATAGAATAAAACAACAATGTATAAATACCCTTATGTATGTTCAAGATATATTTGCAAATAAACCTTAAACAAAAAAGAAGGAAAGCACTTAATTATTTCTAATTAAGCAACTTTCCTTGCAAACCAACCAAAAAAATTAGCATCCCTTTACTAATAGTTCTTGAGAGAATGTTTTAAAATTTATAGCTTATAACGCCTTTTATAAAAAATGGAGTCCCTGGTGTAAAATGAATTTCTTCAACAGGTGTTGTTTCATTTTGCAATCTAGATTCTGTGGCAAATTGCGTTTCGTTCCACTCAGTATCAAAAAGGTTTTCTATTACAACACCAAAGGTTATATTTTTAATTGTGTAGTTAGCATTAATATCGGTTACAAAATAGCCATCGGCAACAATACTGTTATCTTCATTGGCTGGCCTATCATCTAAATACCTGTAGTTTATGCTTCCAGAAAATCCTTTATAATCTTGCAGAGACAAGCCACCTGTTACTGTAAAATCTGGTGCTAACGGAATGTAATCATTTCCTTCATCTTCTTCAATACTTCTGGCTTTGGTATAAGTGGCATCGGTATTAAAATACAAATGATCTGAAAACTGATAACGCACACCAAAATCTACACCATAGCGTTCTGTTTTTCCGCTAGGTTCAACAACACCAGCATCACCAACATACACAAACTCTTGTTGTAAATACAAGTACCAAAGTGCTGTATTAATGAATAGTTTTTTTGTGGGTTTCCAAATATTACCAAAATCTACGCCATAGGCTTTTGGCAATATATTTTCTTGGGCATTGGTAACAACAACCCGTGTATCATTGGAATGGAAGCCTATACCCGATTTTAAAAACCATTTTAAATTATTATTAGCGGTATAAAACAGATTTAGTTTTGGGCTGAAAATAGTTTTACTCTCAGATAAGGTTTCACCTGTATTGTTAAGCGCATCTTTATAAATAAACTTGTAATTATCTAACCTAATACCAGGCGCAAAGGTAAATTTACCTTTTGTGAATGCAGCATTAAAAAATGCCGATGTATTGGTTTGATTGATATCTCCTAACTGAACAGCTTCGTTTAATGTGGTTTTATTTATGGTTTTTGATAACTCATTATTATTTGAAATATCATGCCTAAAAGACAACCCATAATTTAAATTCACCTCAACATCATTTAAAAAAGTTTCTGTTGTAAAAGCTGTATTTAAGCCAAAAATATTTCTGCTTTCCTTTTGTTTAATTTGGTCTCCGTTGTCTTCATCCTCTAAAAAGAATGTAAAATTTGAAAACAATTCAAAATTATAATTACTGTAAAAAGCGTTGGTTTTAAACGTAGTATTGTCATTAACTTGTTTTGTAAAACTTACATTAAAATTAGTTCTATCAGTAGTACCGCCCTCGGTATCATCAATAGCTCCAAATCTTGAAATTAATCCGCTATTTACAGCACGTACAGGAATTTGCCCCGAAGCATCCCAAGTACTAGTAAAATGCGAAGCTGTTAATGTTATTTTATCATTTGAAGGTGTAAATAATACATATTTACCAAACATATTAAGTCTGTTGAAATTTTGTGGTGACTCAAAAGGGCCATCACTTTGTAAGTTTTCTACAGCTAGGTATGCATGTTGATTATTTACCTTATCAAGCAAATTAAACATACCTAACACACGTGATGTATTAAATTGCCCTAAACCAAATGAAATTTCGTTATCATTTAAATAATCTTTAGTTGAAAAATCTACATAACCCGCAGTGTTAAAATCGCCTTTATTAGCATAATACGGCCCTTTACCAAAGTCTATTTTATTTACAGTTTCAGGTATTATAAAGTGTAGATCACTGTAACCTTGTCCATGTGCATGCGATACCATATTTACAGGCATACCATCAACTGAAAGTGCTATATCTGTACCATGATCAATATCAAAACCTCGTAAAAATATCTGTTCAGCTTTACCGCCACCAGCATGCTGACCAATAATTAAACCTGGTACTTTACGTAATATTTCTTGTGATGATTTTACGGGGTTTGTATTCAAATCTAAATCGGTAATAGTACTAAGCGCATTTAACTGTTCAGAAATTATCAACTCATCTAAACTATATATTTTTTCAGATAACTGAATGGTAATTGGCATTTGCATACGCTCTACAGCTACTATTTTAGTGTTGTAACCTAAAAGCCCTATTTTAATAGAATCTCCTACCTTAGTATCATTTAAAATAAAAGCACCTGTTTCTAATGAATGTGCATGACTTTTAGAATTTAAATTGTAAATATATGCCGCCTCCAAGGGTTGATTTTTAGTGTTAATGACCTGCCCTTTTAACTGTTGTGCATTTGTGCTTACAAACACAAAACATAACAAAAAAAACAGTATTGGTTTTATTGGTTTACGAATCATAATTTGGTTTTAAATATTTTCAATTTTAGCGGTTGTTATTGGCCCTAGTTCAAAACTACTTTCTAACAACTCTTGCTTAAGCTTTTTAGCTTCACTAAGCATATTATTTGCTTTGTAAATTTCGGCTAAATGGT
The DNA here is from genome assembly GCF_007997385.1 of Seonamhaeicola algicola. Taxonomy (GTDB): domain Bacteria; phylum Bacteroidota; class Bacteroidia; order Flavobacteriales; family Flavobacteriaceae; genus Seonamhaeicola; species Seonamhaeicola algicola. The sequence goes on along the minus strand of NZ_VOSC01000025.1, from coordinate 522,211 downwards.
ATAAAGCTTCAGGTTCAAAGGTTTTTCCAACCACATGATTTTGCATTATTGTTAAAGCATTTTCTTTTTGATTATTATTTAAATACACCCATGCTAACAGGCTGTATGTTTGTGGTGTTGCCCTATTTTCAACTTCAGAAAACGCTGTTTTTAAAACTTCATCAAAATGCTCAGGTTCCTCGGCGTGCAAAAGTATATTATGAGCATTATACATTTGGCCATATAGCGGATTTTTAACAGTATTTTTGTAAAATTTCAGCTGCGTTTCTTCAAGTGTATCATCTTCTTTAAATGCTGCTATTTCGGCTTTCAAAAGGTAATAATCTGGAGCATTGTAAGTTGCCGTTACAGTTTCTAAAATACGTAAAGCTTCATCTGGATTTTTTTCATAAGAATATACAATCCAAGCAATACCTTTTTTGGCGTAAGCATCATTGGGGTTTAATTGTAATGCCTTTAAATAATAATTGTATGATGTTTTTATGTTTCCGGCGTGCCCGTAATAATCGGCTAAATTGGTGTACACCCATTGCTTCATACCTTTTAAGTTTGATGACTCTGCAATGTCTTTAGCGCGTTCCATGTAATTTATGGTGGCATCTAAATTTCCTTTGTGGTCTGACCATTTGGCTATTCGAATTAAAAAATCGAAATCTTTAAAATCTTCAATTTTAGCCAAATACGTTTCGGCTACTTTATAATTACCCAATTCTAAATGTACATCAAACAACATACACTGTGTAGCTCTTAAATTTTCGCCAATGGTTTCAGCTTTTTCAACTAATTCTAGTGCTTCTTTAAAACGGTGTTGAGATATGTAGTTTCTTGCCAAACTTCTTAAATAGCCCGCATTATTATAATGTGTGCTTTTATTTGCTTCAACTAAATAAGTTTCAGCATTTTTTAAGTGTTCAATAATACCCGTTTCATTAAATAAAACAGTTTGAGATGCTGCTAATTTTGCTAAATACGGAAATTGATTTGGTTCTTTTTCAAGCTTTTTTTCCCAAAATGTTACATCTTGTTTTGCTAAACGCAACATCTCATTATCTGTAGTATTTAAAAATGCTGAGTACTGTGATTTTTCAGTTACTTTCTGTGGTGTTTCATTACAACTAAACATAGTTACAACAAGTACAAAAAGTGCTATTATGGTTTTGGTTTGCATATTATTTTTATTTGGTTTGAAGTAGTTTTGGGACAATTAAAAACCCCAAGGCTAAATACGCCTTGGGATTATATTTTTACCAAGGCGATGCTAGGTAAGGGAATGAGGCTAAAAAAGGTTTGTCGTTTGCATCAACATGATCATCAGATAATCCTGGGTTTTCAGAAAAATCTTCACCACCAAAAATTAGTAGTAGCTCAACAGTAATAACATCATCGGCCAAGGCTCTTCCTGTTAAAACGTTTGTTCCATCGTAAAAGGTTGTTGTTCCGTCTAATGATACGTTTAAAACATCGGTTGCTAAAAGGCCTGTAAACGTTGCTGCATCTTGCCCAAGTGCGTTAGTATCGCCATCATTTGCAAAAGCAGGACTTAAACCTGTTAAATTAGTTTGAAACATACTTTGAAAAGCGGTGTTTTGAGCAGAGGGCACTGTTACGTTAAACATATCTTTACTATCTGAAGACACAAAAACGGTGTTAACGGCAGGTCTTCCCATTTGATCTTTTTGAGCATACGTTCCTGAAAAATCTACAGGGTCTGGTTGCATGATATCATTATCATCATCTGAACAATTAAAGGCTACAAATGCTACAGCAAGTACTGCTAATATTTTTATATTTTTCATAATTTAAATTTTAATAGTGTTAATTATTTTCTTTTAGCTTCAACCCAAGTATTAATAGTTCCGCTACCGCCAATCATAGATTTTGGTACTTCTACTATAACAGACATGACGTTGGTACCTGCAAATGTATCGGCTCCAGGGTCATTAAAACTTGTAGCATTACCAGCTATAATTTCAGAATACTGTGCAAAATCCATAAAGAAAGGATCATCTCTTGGGCCTGCAAAAAATGTCATACCGCCATTAGTAGCTATAATTTCATTTGCATTATATGGTGTAATATCTACCACGCCACCCGCTGTTGCATTTATTTGTATTGTACTGTTTAAGCCTGTTGATGATGGCGCTACTGGACCAAAGAAATACATTTTACCATCTCTTGGAATGGCTTGAATTACCAGGTCTTCAACATTATCGCCTGTATTATCAATATTAAATTCAATAAGCACATTTTCATCAAAAGCCGCTGCTCCTGTTGCCGAAGGGCTTAACAAACCTTGTACATTGGCTACAAATACCATATTATCGGTATTAGCACCTTGGAAGGCATAAAAATCGGTAATATCACTTGTGCCACCTTGCACATCGGGCGCATCAATATGATCTGCTGCCACCATAAAGAAACCTGCTATTGCTACAATAGCTATTCCTATAACATTTCTAACTTTTTTCATAATTTTTGACATTTAGTTAATTAAAAATTCATTTATGCCCATACCTACGAAAAAAGAGTTTTAGTGGTTTTGTTAAAATTTTGTTAACGAAAAAATTTTTAGTTTATACGCTTTTAATACTACATTTACATTAGCTAAAAAACACTCCATGAACCCATCTGCACAAGGTTGGATTAAAAAATTATTGAAAGAAGTAGAACAAACACCTGCTTTTTTAAACTTAAATGCTACACAATTTTATGATAGCTTAAGAGCTTGCGGGTTTATTTATGGCAGCAATTTAAATGTGGTTGCTAGTGTTATTGAAAATGAAGACTTAACGGAAGAAGAGCGCTCTAAAACCAACTTATTACTTGCGCTATTTTACACCTATAACACTGCTAAAATTAGCACTGGTTTTATTGATAGTACTATTGATTTTTATACGGCTATTGATGAATTAAAAACCTCATTTTTTCAGGGGTTGTTGGGTGGTAAAAAATCTAACGAGCAACTGGAAAAACTTATACACAAACGCACACAAATTGATGCCAATGTGCTTACCAAAAATTTTAAATATTTTATTATAAACGCTTTGCTGTATATTGATGTTTTGGCATACCAAGAGTATTTAAAAAACAACACCATTAGTATTGATTATTTAAAACACCTTGAAGCATCTATTGAAGCCATTACATTATCAGTTTTAAATTCAAAATCACATAAAAACCAGTACGATGAAAGTTTGATAAAACTTTTTGAATCGTCTTTACGCTACCACAACAGTAAGCCTTTAAAATACGAAACGGCCTTAAGCAACATTACCACAAACCAAGAAAAAAATTACATTTTAGATTTGGCGTGTATGGCTACTTGGACCGATAAAAAAATTGACAAAAACGAACAACGCTTTTTAGTTAAACTTGGCGCAGACCTTAATATACCTAAAGAGCGCACCAAAGAGGCCATTGCAACCGTAAACCAGTTTTACACAAAAAACAAAAACAATATTGCGCTTTTAAGCTCTAAAAATTTAGTGCAAAGTTTTTATAATAATTCTAGTAAAATGGTTACCAAACTTATTTCTAGAAACCGTAAACGCCTGTACCAAGAGCTAAAAGACAGTAAAGAACTTATGGTACTGCTTACACAATCTACAGTGCGCGATTTAACACAAGAAGAACAAAAAAAAGTACAAGACCAACTACTTGATATTTTTAAAAGCATACCAAGTTTAGCCATTTTTATGCTGCCTGGTGGTGCTATTTTGTTGCCACTTGTTGTTAAATTTATACCAAAACTTTTACCGTCGGCTTTTGATGAAAACCGCATAGAAGAGTAACATTTATAATTTGTAAAAAACCTAATTATACTGGTTTTAATATTTCATATCTTCAAAAAATACTTTTCTTAAAAAACAACTTAAACCCATGAAAAAAATCATTTTATTACTGTTAACTGCGTTAATGTTAACATCATTTAGCACAACCAAGACTTCAGATTTTAGTATTATAGGAAAATGGGAAGGTGTTGAAAATTATGAAGTTGGGTATTTTATTTTTGATGCTGAAGGGTATGCTTATATGAAGGTTAAAGATTTTGATTTAGGAGGAAAAGACTTTGAATTTCATGGTAAAAGAGGCAAAATGGAATATGAGGTTGACTATTCAAAATCTCCAATAGAGGTTGATTTTATGGTTACCATTTTTGAAGATAACATAACCAAAAGGTTATTATGTATTGCCAAAAAAATTGACGCTAATAAAATGATGTTTTCAATGGGTTTTGGTGGAGACAGACCTACTGATTTTAATGATAACAATACAATGATTTTTACTAGAGTTGATAATTAAACACTAATAACACACCTACTCTAACCAAGCTTTAAAATCTTTTACACGCTCACGTGCAACAATAACTTCTTGCTCATTGTATGCCTTTAATTTTATTTGTAAACGCGAGTTTGTATAACTAACCATATCTTTTATAGCATTTATATTAACGTAAAACTTACGGTTAATACGGTAAAAGGTTTGTGGTTCTAAATCGTCTTCAAGTTGATCTAAAGTTTTATCTAACAAATAGTTTCTGCCATCAGTTGTAAATAAATAAGTGCCTTTGTTTTCAGAATATATACATTCAATTTCATCAACATTTATAAGTTTTAAGTGCTGCCCCACTTTTACTGAAAAACGTTTTTTATATTCTCTATCTAAAGGATTTACTAAGAGGTTTTTAATATCGGTAAAATCTAAAGTTACAGCTTGCTTTTTAGGCGCATTTTCTTGATATTTTGTTACAGCATTTTCTAATTCATCGGTATCAATTGGTTTAAGTAAATAATCTATACTATTTAATTTGAATGCTTGAAGTGCGTACTCGTCATAGGCGGTTGTAAAAATTATGGCCGATTTTATTTTAATGGTTTCAAAAATTTCAAATGACAAACCATCACTTAACTGTATGTCTAAAAAAATTAAATCTGGATGCGTATTTTCTTGAAACCACTGTATAGACTCTTCTACAGAGTGCAGCATAGTTTCAGCTTCAATACCTAATTCATTTAACATACGTTGTAAACGGCGTGCCGATGGTTTTTCGTCTTCAATAATAATAACATTCATAATAGCTACAGTAATTTTTTTAATATTTTGAATTATGGTTGCTGGCCTATTCCCACATTGTGGTTTCTTCTTTTGTGCTTTGCTTTTCTATATATTTTTTGGCTTTTTTTGCTTCCCAACCTTTACTAAAAAAGGTTTTTCCTTTTATGGCCCAACGCCAGTGTAAAACAATAAAAACCGTCCACGCTACAATAAATATACTATTAAACCATGTAAAAAAGTTAGTGTATTTACTTGTGTAAATATGAATATAGTAAATATTGTAACCCATAAGCCCAACAGCTATTAAATAGCCCACCAAATGCACGTAAAATATTTTTACATGGTTTACTTTTTCTTTGGCTTTAAAATAGGCTTGTTTACTTTTATTATTGGTTGGTTTGCTCATACTATTCGTATTTCTCAGTTTCCTCTTTACGCATGTATTCTTGTATTTTGCGTTCTTCCCAGTTTTTACTAAAAAATATATTTTTACCAAACACGCCTAAAGCATGAAATGCTAAACCTATGCCCCAAAAAAATGCTGTTGCAAATGTGCCAAAGTTCCAAATATTTCCGTTTGAATTTGCACCAATTAATACAATAAGTATTATGTTAATTACCAAATACCACAATGCGTGAGCGTAAAATCCTTTTAAATCTTTTACACGTTTTTGTGCACGTAAATAAGCGTCTTCTTTTTTATAGTCTGTATTAAAATCTTTTAATTGTTCCATGTTTTTTTTAATTAGTTCCAACGATCTTTTTGTTCCTCTTGCTTCATGTATTCTTGTATTTTACGTTGCTCCCAGTTTCGGCCAAAAGCACCGTTGTGTACAAAAACCCTAAATGCTTGTATAACCAAACCTATAGCCCAACCAAACATTGGAAACCAAAACCATTGGAAATGCCACGAGGTTCTATAATTCACAAAAATTAAAAAAGGTATTACAAAAATGTAAGCTACTAAGCTGTAATAAAAACCTTTAAGCTCTTCAACATGATTGCGTGCGCGTAAATAACTATCGTCTATTTGATTTGATGATTTTGTTCTCATAATTGATATTTGTTTTGTAAGCATTGGTATTGCTACCGAAAACTTAGTTGATTGTTTGTTAATATCTACCTTGCGGGTAGTAAGCAAATTGTAACGTTGCATTATGTTACTTAAACCAACACCACTGCTTTTTTTTACTATTTGCTTTGGTTGTAAATTGTTTTGTACTATTAGGTAACCATTATCTTCAAAAATGGTAATCTGCAAAGGTTTACTTGGGGTTACCATGTTGTGTTTTACTGCATTTTCTAAAAGTAATTGTAATGATAATGGAACTACTTTACTTTCGGGGTTTGTTGCTTTTGCAGGCATTGTAAATACTATACTGTCTTCAAAACGCATTTTTATTAAAGACATGTACGTTTTTGCAAATTGCAGTTCTTCATCTACAGATACTAATTCTTTACTTTTTTGCTCTAAAACATACCTATATACTTTTGAAAGCGATGTTGTAAAATCTTGTGCCTTATCTGGGTTTTCATCAATTAAACTGGTTAAAACATTTAAACTGTTGAATAGAAAATGCGGATCTAATTGATTTTTTAAAGCATCAAACTTTGCACTAGCCGTACCTGCAATTACTTTTTGTTCCTTTATTTTGTTTTGCTGATATTTATTGTAGAAATAAACAACGTGAAAAAAAGTTACAATAGTTAATGTAATCCATAAACCAAAACTGTAATGACTAAAAGATTGGTTTGCTATGAAATGCATTACCGATTCACCACGCAACGTTATGGCCATTATTAAGTTTAGTACAAAAAGGCATAAAAGTGTAAGTACGGTAGCACCTATAATACCTATAATTATGCGCTTAATTTTATCGGTTGGTCTCCAGGTTAGTTTTTCTAAATAATCAAAAAAATACATGTTAGAAAAACCAATTACAAAAGCATAAAGCTGATAAATTACAAAGGTTACAAGAAAATCTTCAGTAGAATTATATTTAAATCCGTTTGATAAAAAACTTCCAACAATAAATACAACAATACCTATTATAAATGAAGTAATTATGTTTTTTAGAAGATGTTTCATTGTAAAGCTTTTATATTTATACTTTGTTTTAATAAATTATTTGTTGCAAGCTTTTAAAGCCATTTCAGCACGATCTTGCCCCCAATTAGGGTGAAAAGGTGTTTCTGGTTTAAAATTAGCAAAAAGTTCTAAGGCTTTTTCTAAATCTTTGCAAAACGGTGTGGTGTCTTGTCCAAAAAACTTAGCACCACCAATATTCCATTCTGCATAACAATATACAACTCTTGGGTTATTAGGTGCAATAGCCTTAGCTTTAGTATAAATTTCTACCACTTTAGGCGAAAGTGTCATGCCGTATGTTGCGCCATCAAATGCCACCCAAGCGGTGTGTAGCATTGCCTGCATTACTAAAATTTCTGGATTATTTTTTGATATGGCTGTGGCATCATTTAATAAATCTTGTGCCTTTTTTAATTGAGCGGTTAACTTTTCTTTGTCTTTCAACCCAAAACTATAAACAATATTAATTTGAGCAGCGTAATACGGTGGTAACCAATTATCTTGTTCTGCATTGGCAATACGCTCAAACATATTAGCAGCCTCAACAGGTTTACCGCTATTCCATAAACTGAAAGCCTTTTCCATTCCTTTTTCAAAGTTACTTTGTGCACTTACAAAGCCTGTAATTAATAATACGGTGATGATGATTAGTTTTTTCATGTGTTTTAAATTTAAAATAATAACTGTTTGTTTTTTAATTGTGAAACAAATATGCAACACACATGAAGGTTTTAAAAAAGTGAATTACCCAACTGTAATTTTTATATGATGAATTGTTAAATTAAAAAAACACCATATATGGCTTACATATTATATAAAACAAAAAACCAAGAGCTAATTTGTTAACTCTTGGTTTTCCCCACATTGAAATAAAGAACTTTTTACAGACCTATCCTTCTTGATACTTGAAGAATATTGGCACAGCATAAGAAACTTTAACTGGTTTACCGCGTTGTTTACCAGGTTGCATTTTGGGTAGCAATCCAATAATACGCTCTGCTTCTTTTTCTAAAATTTTATCTGGCCCTCTAGAACGTACACCTGTTACGTGCCCTTTGGTATCTATCATAAATATTACTGACACGCGCCCTTGTATACCCATATCTAAAGCAGCTTGCGGGTATGTAAAGTGTTTTACAACATGTTGCTGTATCATTTGCTGAAAACAAGCCTTTGTTTTTGCTTTACTAAGTTTTTCGCAACCCGGAAACACGGGTACATCTTCAATAATAGCAAACGCTACTTCAACTTCTTCACCTATTTCTTCAACCACAATGTCGCTTACTTCAACCACCTCAGCAATAGCGTCGTTTTGATCAGTTTCAGAGCTTTCTATAAAGGTTTCCTCAACCTCTTCAGTATCTTCAACAATCTGCACATTTTCTTGTAGAGCAACCGGTGGCGGTGGCGGTGGCGGTGGTGCCATTTGATTTACTATTGGTATTTCTTCTTCAAATTCACTCTCAACTTCTACAATATCAATTGAAACTTCATCTTTCTCGTAAGTTTTATATTCTAACATACGCCAAGAAAGAAGCAGCATCAAATTAAGACCTATAGCAAAATACAAAGTGCTATTGCGTCCTATTTCTAAATTTGGATTCTTTTTTGGTTTCATGACTCTAAAATTTTATACCATAAAAGTAGTTTCAAAGTGCATGATAAACTATGACAAAAATCATATCTAAAACTACAGGTATCATATAAAAGCCTTACTTTAGTTTATATTTAACTAAACTAACATGAAACCTTTTTACTGTATTTTTTTTCTGTTTTCTTCATTTTTTGTAGCTAATGGCCAACAACAAAGTAACCCTGTTTATAAGGTTGTAAAAACCAATAATACCATGGTTATTGATGGCAAAATGGATGAAACCGATTGGAATACAACTGAAGCCCGAAAGTTAACTCACTTTTACCCACTAAAAAGTAATAATACTTACCAGAACACAACCTTTAGAATGCTTTGGGATGCTGAAAATTTGTACTTATTTTTTGAATGCGAAGACACCAATATTGTGGCAAGAGAAACCCAAAGAGATGGTAAACCTTTTTTTGATGATTGTGCCGAATTATTTTTAATACCCGCACCAAAACCATTAAATGCACATATTGCACTTGAAGTTAATTTAAACAAAGCAAAAAACGATGTTTTATTTATAAATGATTTTGAGAAAGGTAAAAACATTGTAGCTAAATGGTACAACCCTGAATATGAAGTTGGTGTAACAATTAATGGTACCGTAAACAATAACTTAGACACCGATGAAGGTTGGGCAATGGAATTTAAAATACCGTTTAATGTATTATGGGGTTTAGATAGAGCTTACCCAGTAAAACCAGGTGCACAATATATGTTTTTAGCCATTAGGCAAGATAGAAATGACATTGAAGGTGAAAACCGCTCTACCACCACTATTTTTCCGGTTAAAAATATAAACACTAAAGATGTACACCAACCAAGTATGTTTGGTTTATTACAACTTACCGAGTAAAATTTACCTATGTAATCTGCCTGATGTATTACCGTTTAAAATAGCGGTAACTTCATTAACAGTTGCTAAATTAACATCGCCTTCATAAGTATGCTTTAAAGCACAGGCAGCACTTGCAAATTTCATGGCTTTACAATCATCAAAACGTTGCAAACCATAAATTAATCCCGCTGCAAATGCATCACCTGTGCCTATTCTATCAACAATATGGGTAATATCTAAATCTATAGTTTCTTTAAATTCTTTACCATTATACATTCTTGCACGTATTTTATGCCATGATGAATTTAATGACGTTCTAATTTTATCAAATACTTTTTCTATACTAGGAAATGCTTCCATTAATGCTTTTGAAGCTTCAATAAAATCATCATTTGAATACCCGTAATTGGTACCCAAAACTTCGTTAATTTCATTAATACCACCAATAAATACGGTTGATAATTCTAATAATTCAACTAAAGCATCTTTTGCATCAATACCATAATTCCATAACCCGTTTCTGTAAGTTGGGTCTGCAGATACCGTCATGCCTTTTTCTTTAGCAAGTATTAACCCTTCTTTTAAAATATGAAATGCGTGTTTTGAAAGCGCAGGTGTAATACCCGTCCAGTGTAACCACGCCCCGTTATTTAATGCTTCTTGCCAATTAACCATATTGGGTTGAATTTCAGAAAATGACGAATGTGAACGGTTATACGAAATGGTACTTGGACGCATAACTGCACCAACCTCTAAAAAATAAACACCTAACGGACGTTTAGATCGTACAATTGACGATGTATCTACACCAAATTTATTAATGTAAGATATGGCGGTTTCACCAATAAAATCATTTGAAACAGCACTAATATGCTTTACTTGGCCACCAAAACGAGCAATAGAAATACCTACATTTAGCTCTGTGCCACCAAAAAAGAATTCGGCTACATTTGATTGTATAAACTTTTTGTTTCCCCAAGGCGAAATACGCATTAAAACCTCACCAAAAGTAATAACTTGCCCCATGTTTATTTTTTTAGAGTTTTAATTTATTGCAAGATAATCAATTATTTAAAACTGGTTAACCAATTTAACGGATTGTTTTAAGAAGATAATAAACAAAACTTAGACCTACAAATTATCTAGTTGATTGCTTTTTTTATCTTCACTAATAGTCCAGAAGAAGCCAATAAAAAAGAACTGATCTGCAGCTGGCTGTAATGCTCTCCTATTAAATTGTCCATTAACATTAGGTGTATTAGCATATTGGTAGCCGTTAATATTTTTAAAACCCAATACGTTATTAACTGAGGCATATAGTATTTTTTGAGGCGATATTAAATACGCCCAATTTAAGCTTAAACTATTAAAGGCTTTTGTTTTTTCATTTAAAAAACCGGCTTTATTTGGGTTTGTATAAGTTCTGCCAGATGCCAAACCGTAACTAAAACCAACCTGACTACGTAGTTTATTAATAAAATATTTACCAACTACAGATAGGTTGTGCTTATTTGCAAAATTAGGCTGTGCTTTGGTTGGATAATTTCTATAATTTCTTTGGGTATCTAACAATGAATAGCTTACCCAATAATCAAAGTTTTTTATAGAATAGTTATCACGCCAAAATATATCTAAACCAGTTGCGTAACCATTACCGTTATTATCAAAAGCACTATCAAAATCAGCAAAACTAGTATCAAACTTTACTAAGTTATTATACTTTTTGTAGTAAGCTTCGGCTCTAAAAATACGTTTATTTGCGTTGTACTGATAATTCATAATATAATGCGTTGTATTTTCGGCTTTCAAATTTTGTTCAAACTTTAAAATATCACTACTGGGGTTTTGGTAAAAGTTTCCGTAAGCCAATGAAAGCTGACTTTTACTGGATGTTTTATAAGCCAATGACAATCTTGGTGCTACTGTAAAATCTTTAAAAAGTGCACTATACTCTGCCCTAACACCTGTTTTAAAAGCTAAGCTTTTTGATATAAAAATATCAGCTTCGGTAAAGGCGGCAGCAATATTGTTTGTATAACCATAATTAGCGTTATTAACGGCATCATCATTATAAGTTTCATTATAATTAGTAGCAAAAAACTCGGCACCGTAATAGAGTTTAAATCTGTTACTAAAACGGTTTTTAAACTTTAATTTTGTGTGAAATGAATTTTCAACATTATCAATATCACTATTTATAACATGTATTTTATTGTTGGCTCTTGTGTAACTTACCCCCGAAAACATGCTCCAAGTATCTGATAATTTGGCACTGTATGAACTATTTACATATAAATTACTATTGTTAAGTTTAAAATTAACACCTTCAGAAACGTTAATATCTTCTTGAGTTAATTCAAAATTACTAACATCAAAAGCGCCATAAAGTTTAAATAATCCGTTATTGGTTTTATGCCTGTAAACAGTTTCTCCTGCAAAGGTTTCAAAAGGCTTTTTCCAGTCGTTTCTATCAGGAAACAGTGCTACATATGGTGCTAAATTTATATAAGACCCATTTACACTTAATGAACTTTGTTTCCACTTTTGGGTATTTCCTAAAGTAGCCCCAACACTCATAATACCTATATCTGTTTTTTCTTGGTCTGGTTCATTAACAGTGTTTAAAAGCAAAACACTAGATAATGCTTGCCCATATTCAGCCGAATAACCACCAGTTGAAAAGGTAATACCATCAAACAAAAAAGGTGAATAACGCCCACGTGTTGGTGCATTGTTGGTAGTTGGTGTATAGGGAGTAAACACACGAATACCATCAATAAAAATTTGAGTTTCGTTAGCATCACCACCACGTACGAATAAACGACCATCTTCGGCTACGGTTGATGTTCCTGGAAGTGTTTGCAATGCCCCAACAAAATCTCCTAAAGCACTGGCTGTGGTTACTACATCTAAAGGTTTTAATGCATTGACTTTGCTATTGTCGCCGGCTGAAAATGTTCCTGCTGAAAGTACTACGGCATCTAAAGCACTTACATCTTCTTTTAATTCAATAATTACATTTTTCATATAAGAAACATCTCCAATCATGGTATGCGTTTCATAAGCTAAATATGATATTACCAATGTTTGTGTACCCTTTTCTGTGGTTGTAAATGAAAATTCACCTATGTTATTTGATGTGCTGCCATCATAAGTTCCTTCTAAATAAATATTAGCACCAATAATTGGTTGGTTTTTAGCATTAACCACCATACCGCTAATTGTTGTTTGCGCATGTATTTGAAAACTTAGTAATGCTATTAAAATTATAATTAATTGCTTCATGGCTGTTTATTTGTTTTGGTTTACAGCGCAAATTTGAAGCAGAAACGCGTTTTTATAAACTTTAATTAACCGAACTGTAAAATGTTGAGGATGAATTGAAACTTATTGCGTTTTTATTTAAGCCATGTTATAAATTCATTTAAAAAAATAGTATTTTCACTATTACTTGTAACATTTTTACAATTTAAACTACTTATTGGTATAACCAAACCATAACATTGAAGAACGAATTAGAACAAAATTTTGTGGAACTGCTTGAAAAGCATCAAAACATCATACATAAAGTATGCAGGTTGTACACCAATAACTATGATGCTCATAATGATTTGTTCCAAGAAATAACCATTCAACTTTGGAAAGCATACCCAAAGTTTCGTGGCGATTCAAAATTTAGCACTTGGATGTATAGAGTTGGTTTAAATACCGCTATTACACTATACCGAAAGTCTAAAAGAACCATTAACACCCAAGATTATGATGGTGTTGCTTTTAAAATGAAATCTGAAGATTATGATGATACCGAAGAACAACAATTAAAAATACTTTACAAAGCAGTGCACCAGCTTAATGATATTGAAAAAGCACTTGTTTTTTTGTATTTAGAAGATAAAGATTACAGAGAAATTAGCGAAACAATGGGAATTAGCGAGGTAAATGCCCGCGTGAAAATGAACAGAATTAAGAACAAGTTAAGAACCATTTTAAATCCGTAATAGCCATGGATGGATTAGATTTACTAAAAAAAGATTGGAATAAACAAGATACACAAGCTACTTTAAAAGCTAAAGATATCTTGCCTATGCTACATAAAAAATCATCATCAATAGTAAAAACACTGTTTTACATTAGTATTGGTGAATTACTTTTTTGGATACTAGTTAATACCATACCTTATTTTAGTTCAGATTCTTACAGAGAACAATTAGACAAAGTATACTCTGATAATATTATGATTGGGCTAAGTGTTTTTAGTTATGCTATTATTTTAGTTTTTATTTTTCTACTATACAAGTCATACAAATCTATTTCTGTAACCGATAGCGCTAGAAGATTAATGAAAAGCATTATTAATACACGAAAAATAATTAAGTATTATGTTTTATATAACTTAATTATTATTGCTATATCTCTTGTTATAGGCTTTTATTACTCATCACATTATGACCCCAACGTTATGAAAGCCATTGAAAGCGCAGGCATGACGGTATATATTGTTGTAAGTGTTGTAGTCTCTACTGTATTTATTGTTATAATCTGGTTGTTTTACAGGCTTATTTATGGTCTTCTTTTAAAACGACTAAACAAAAACTACAAAGAATTAAAAAAATTAGAATTTTAAAAAAAAACTTCTACTGGTTTAACATCACCAACTTGCATATTGTTTATGTGAATATTACCAACCCTAACACGAACCAAACGCAAGGTTGGAAATCCAACAGCTGATGTCATTTTTCGTACTTGCCTAAACTTGCCTTCATTTAAAGTAACCGAAATCCAAGTAGTTGGCCCGTGCCTAGCATCTCGTATTTTTTTTGAGCGCGTTGGTAAATTAGGCGCTTCATTTAACACATAAACATCACAGGGTTTGGTTTTATATTTTTTTCCATTAAAACCAATTTCAACACCCTGTTTTAATTGCGCTATGGCTTCATTTGTTATAGCGCCATCAACTAGTGCGTAATATTGCTTATCTACTTTTTGGCTGTTTATATAATCACTTATTTTGCCATTGGTAGTGAGAAGTAGTAAACCTTCAGATTTTTCATCTAGCCGCCCAATAGCCATGATTCCCTCAGGGAAATTATGTAATTCACCTAAAAATTTCTTTTTTTGCTGCTTAGAGTCGTTACTCAAAAACTGACTTAAAAATCCGTAGGGTTTATAAATTATAAAATGTTTATCTGGCATTAAAAATTGGCTTTTAAAATACTATAAACAAGTGCTTTGGTTGGTGTTTTTCCGTTAATTTTTGCTTTAACAGTTTCAAAAGTTACTTTAAAATTACAACCAGTTTTATAGTTACTACAACCATAGGCTGTTTTACCTTTTATAATGGTGCCTTTATTACACTTAGGGCAAAGGTTATCGTTATCGTTAGCTTTAACTTTTTCTAATGTATTTTTAGGCTCTAATTTCACATTAAAATTATCATCAAAACGTAACAAGCCTTCAATGGTTCCTGTTTCAGTTTTAAAGCCTTTTAAATTAACAGTACAGCCTTTTTCTAACAACCTTATAAATTGTTTTTCTGATATTTTTTTATTGTGAATTTTAAACGGTAATGTAAAATCACATCCGTTTTTATAGTTACTGCAACCATAAGCTGTTTTCCCTTTTAACAAATTACCTTGTTTACATTTTGGGCAGTTATTTGATGTTATACCAGCTTCTTTTTTAGCTTCGTCCTTAGCTTTTACTTTTTTAATATGAGCTGCATGCGATATGTTAGCGCGTTTGGTTTCTGTTCTAACTTCATATACCAAGGCATCTACCATGCGTTTCATATTATTTATGAAGGCACCCGCACTAAAATGGCCTTTTTCAATATCTTTTAACTGCTTTTCCCAACGCCCTGTTAATTCAGCCGATTTTAATAAATCATTTTGAATGGTATCAATAAGCTGAATACCCGTTTGTGTGGGTAAAACCTGTTTTTTATTGCGTTTTATATACTTTCTTTTAAATAGTGTTTCAATAATATTTGCACGAGTTGATGGGCGCCCAATACCATTTTCTTTCATTAAATCGCGCATTTCATCATCATCAACTTGTTTACCCGCAGTTTCCATGGCACGCAACAATGAAGCTTCTGTATATTGGTTTGGTGGTTTGGTTTCTTTTTCAGTAAAACTTGGTTCATGCGGACCTTTTTCGCCTTTTGTAAACGTTGGCAATACACCAGTTTCTTTTTCTTTGGCATTAGGGTTTATAAATACTTCGCGCCAACCTTTGCTTAAAATTTCTTTACCTGTGGTTTTAAACACAACATTTGCGGCTTTACCAGTTACAGTGGTATTTGCCACATTACAATCTGGATAAAAAACTGCAATAAAACGCTTTGTAATAATATCATAAACTTGCTGTTGTGCAGGTTGTAGCCTACCTTGAATACCTGTTGGAATGATAGCGTGATGATCGGTTACTTTTTTATCATTAAAAACCCTACTAGACTTTTTAATTTTTTTGCCTAATAAGGGCGCAACTAATGCAGCGTAATTAGTAAGCTTTTTTAAAATACCTTCAACTTTTGGATAAATATCTGTTGGTAAAAAGGTAGTATCAACTCTTGGGTAAGTAACCACTTTTTGCTCATATAAACTTTGTGCTATTTTTAAAGTTTCTTCTGCTGAAAATCCAAACTTAGTATTACAGTATACCTGAAGACCTGTTAAATCAAATAATTTTGGTGCATACTCTTTACCTTTCTTTTTAGCAATTGAAACAATTTCAAAATCGCTTTCTTTTACTTTATCTGCTAAAACCTGGCCAGCTTCTTTTTTAAAAAAGCGACCTTCTTCATAACTAAACAGTGTATCTCGGTATTTGGTTTGAAGCTCCCAATATGGTTGTGGTTTAAAGTTTTCAATGTCTCTAAACCTATTAACAACCATGGCTAGGGTTGGTGTTTGCACACGCCCCACAGAAAGCACTTGCTTATAACCGCCATGTTTTACGGTGTATAATCTGGTGGCGTTTATACCTAAAAGCCAATCGCCAATGGCACGTGAAAACCCTGCGTAATATAAATTATCATAATTTGTGGCAGGCTTTAGGTTTTCAAAACCTTCTTTTATGGCCTCGGTGGTTAATGATGAAATCCATAAACGCTTTACTTCTCCTTGGTAATTAGCCTCATTCATTACCCATCGTTGAATGAGTTCTCCTTCTTGTCCTGCATCACCACAGTTTATTACAACTTGTGCTTTTTCAAATAAACTTTTAACAATTTTAAATTGCTTTTGAATACCTGAATTTGCAACTACTTTAACCTCAAATTTTTCAGGAAGCATTGGTAAATTATTCAAATCCCAACTTTTCCAGTAAGGTTTATAATCTACAGGTTCTTTTAAGGTACATAAATGCCCAAACGTATAGGTTACCGCATAGCCATTACCTTCAAAATAGCCATCATGCTTAGTTTTAGCACCTAAAACAGCCGCTATTTCTCTGGCAACGCTTGGTTTTTCTGCAATACAAACTGTCATTTACGTTTATTAAATTTTAACAACGCAAAATAGGCATTTAAGTGATTTTAATAAAACAGTTTTGTTATGATTTATTAACCGCTTATGCTCTATTTTTTAACCAACCCGTTACACTCAACCTGGTTATGTTACTTGTAAGCACTTCGTGTGGTAAGGTACTTTTAAAAAATACAAGCCTACCGGGTAATGGCTGCACTTTACTAACTGTATTGTTATTTGTATACAGTAGCAACTCACCACCATCACCTTCACTCCACGCTTCTGTTAGGTATAAAACTACTGAAAATTGCCTGCTATCATCATTCACAAACTGATCTACATGCTTTTTATAAAACGATCCTTGTTCATAAACCGCATGATGAAACTCAAATGATTTAAGGCCTGCCATACAGGTTTCATTTAAGTATTGAACAAAATGATTAATTTGATTTAGAAATGTTTTCTCATTATCATCGGCTTTTGAAGTTTCTAACCAATGAATTTGATCATTTCTAACTCTTTTTGCAGTTTGAAGATTATCTTTATTACCAATACCCGCTACACGAAAATTATCATTTTGATAGCGTGTTAAAAGTGATTTTCGGAGACCATTGAGTTGTTCTGCTGTTAACCAATTATCTACGGATTCAAAACCTTTATCCAAAAGGCCTTGAATCAATGTTTCATATGTATTAAACACAATTTACCTTTGCGTAAAACCATGAATTTTCAAAGGCGCGCAAAAGTAAATTATTTTATAATATCTTGTATTTTTTTAATTATTTTTTTGTGATAATTTAAAACCTATAAAGTTTCTTTCCAAGGTTTTACAAAAAAGCCCGCTAACTTGCCTTTTAAATTAAAAACCGCCCTAACTTCAACATCTACGTTCAATGTAAAAACGCCTTTAAACCTAAATATTTTATAAGGGTTATTAACATTACCTTCATATACCGATTCAAAATTTAAACTTTTATAATCGCCTACCGAAGCTTTGATTCGTTGATAAGTTGTTTTTTGAAGGTTTTCATTTAAACCATTAATCATTTCTGTGGTTGCTTCACGTTCATTTAAGCTATAAAAACTGCCATTTTTTTGGGCTGTGAGTATTTTATTTGATAACTCTTTAGCATGTAAAACATCTTCAATATTAACTTTTGAAGATTCAACTTGCGTAAAATTTGTTTGTGTATTGCTTTTGTTTTGGCAGTTTACCAATGTAGCAAACATTAGTATAAATACAAGGTGTAAAATATGTTTCATGCTTACAATTTAAGCATTATAAACCTGACCTCTATGTGGTTTTAACGCATTTCTAACCTGCGGCATTTCATTTTCTAAAACTACTAAAAAAGCTAGCGTATGCATATCATTTATGGTTTCAACGCCAGTAATATTGAGTTTTAAATTTTCGGCTAACGCATATTCTTTTAAATGAATTTCATGGTGTTGTGCTGTTTTTTCAGCGGCAGGCCCTTTAAAATCCCAAATAAGCTTAAGTTTCCTCATTTTAAAAACTATTTAAAAAATTACCACTCTCTGAGTTTATTTAACTCTTCTTGCTCTTTAATTTGTTGCGGTGTTAATACTTTTAAAAATGATGGATGTTGCTCTATAGCATACTCAATTTTACTTACAATATCTTGTGTAGATTCGTTATCGTAATCAATTTCCAATGGCGCTTTAATTTCCATTGTTTGTAAAATATTTTTCTTTTTAATTCTTAAACCTTTCTTATCAAACGAACGCCTAAAACCATCAATAACAATAGGTACAACTATAGGTTTATAGCGCTTAATAATATGCGCGGTACCTTTTCTAATGGGTTTAAAAGGTGTGGTTGTACCTTGCGGAAATGTTATTACCCAACCATCATCTAAAGCTTTTCCTATGTTAGAAATATCACTCATACGCACTTGCCTTTTTACATCTTGCCCTGCAGAACGCCATGTACGCTCAATACTTACAGACCCCACGTATGCTAAAATTTTAGGCAATAAACCTGCTTTCATGGTTTCTTTGGCCGCTACATAGTATATGTTTAATTTAGGATTCCATAGGTATCCCACATTTTTTATTGAATCTACCCTGCCACTTAAACTGGCATTAAACACATGAAACATAGCTACAACATCGGCAAAATATGTTTGATGGTTTGATATAAACAGTACGTTTTTATCGGGTAAGTTTTTTATAATTTCAGATCCTTCTATTTGTAATTCATTAAACCCACGAAAGCGTCTGTGAGTCATTGCCCCCAAAACTCTTATGAGCCATTTTTTTAAAAATAATATATGTCCGAAAGGATTTTTTTTAAATAATCCCATGAAATTTAATTTCTGCTTGGTTTTGCTACAAATGTAATAAAACTAAGCTATTAGAGAAGCTCCTTTAATATATCTTTAATTTCACTAAGCATCATTGCAGTTGCTCCCCAAACAGTATAACCATTTAATTTAAATGCAGGCACCTCAACCTCAACACTATATGAAGTTTTCACATTTTTAACAACATGCGTTGTTTCATCTAAAAAATGGTTAACATCTACCTCTATAATCTTTTCAACTTCAGCGTCTTCTTTTATAAAAACAGGTGTTTTTAGGGTAGTTGCCATAAAAGGTTGCACATTAAAATTACTTGGAGGAATATAAACTTGTGTGAGTTTTTTTACTATTTGCACATTAGCTGTTGGCACGCCTATTTCTTCAAACGTTTCTCTAAGGGCTGTGTCTTTTAAAGTTTTGTCTTGTGGCTCTAGTTTGCCTCCTGGAAAGGCCACTTGTGCAGAATGAACGCCTTTATAGGTTTTTCTTAAAATTAAAACAAATTTAGTTTGGTTTGAAAAATCTGGATAAAACAAGGCCAAAACACCTGCCTTTTTAGGGTTTTTCATAGCTTGCTTTTGCGCTTGCATAAGCTGTTTTCTAAAAGGAGGCACCATTTTAAGTTGCGATGTTTCGGCAGGTAGTGGTATATTTTCTATTTTTGAAATAGATTTTAAAAACTCATCATAATTCATATTCTATGCGCTATGTAATGCTTTTTTTTGCGTTTATCCTTTTTTTTAATTGTGAAGATAAACAAAAGAAAACTACAACTAAAACCTTACAAACTAATAATACTACTAATACTACTAAAACCAACGTTGAAACTGATACAGTTGTAGATGATGAACCCAACAGACCGTTTCCAAAATTAAACTCTAAAAGCGCCATGGAGTTTTTTTTAAAGTACAATGAAATTCATAAAGAAAATAAAGTGCGCATTTTTACAGATTTTGGCACTATTGATATTTTATTATTTGAAGAAACACGTTTTCATCGTTCAAACTTTATTTTTTTAACAAAACAGCAATATTTTACAAACACACAGTTTTACCGTGTTGTACCTAATTTTATAATTCAAGGTGGTAATAGTGATGATGTTGAAACTTCAAAAAAACGTGCTTATATTGGAAAATATTTACTTCCGCCAGATACAAAAAGAGGTTTTAAACATCACCGTGGTGTGGTGTCTATGCCTAGTAGCGAAATTAAAAATCCGCATAAATTGGCATCGCCATATGAATTTTTTATTGTGCAACAACAGGGTGGCGCTTACCATTTAGATGGTGATTATACCGTTTTTGGAAAAGTAATTAACGGTATGGATGTAGTTGATAAAATAGCTAATGTAAAAACTGATGATGGTGAGTGGCCTATGAAAAACGTTTATATTAGAAAAGTAGAAATTATTGATTAGTTGTTGGTTGTTGGTTAAAATTTCGCTTTTAAAATACATTTACAGCACTTTTATATTACATTTTTGAAGTATTTCTGTAGCTTTTTTAAATTCAACAAGACCTTATTAATGTATTTTAAATTGTACTTTTTTAAAGATGAAAAAGCTTATGCCCCTATTAAACTCTAACCACTTCAACTTTTCACTTTCAACTTTAAAAGTCATAAACCTAAAACTCGGTTTTATAAATATTTGGTAATGAAATTTTAAACTTTACTGCTAATAACCTTGTAACAATAATTACAGCACCCGAAACCACATAAACTATGGTATTATCTACCTTAAAATTATCTAATAAAAAATACACAAAACCACCTAAAATACATGTAGTGGCATAAATGGTTTCGCGCCTAAAAATTATGGGTATTTCGTTACACAAAATATCTCTAATAACGCCTCCAAAACTAGCTGTCATGGTGCCTAACGCTACACAAATTAATGGATGCAAACCTTCTTGAAGGCCTTTTTCTATGCCAATTAAGGTGTATAAGCCAATACCAATAGTATCAAATAAAAATAGCGATTTACGTAGGTAGTTAAGGCGTTTTCTAAAAATAATAGCAAAAATAGTAGAGAGAATAATTACGTAGGCGTAGCTTATATCTATCATCCAGAAAACGGGCGTACTTCCTATTAAAACATCACGCAACGTACCACCACCAACAGCTGTTACAAATGCTATAATTAAAATACCAAAAGCATCCATTCGTTTTTCAAAAGCAATTAAAACTCCTGAAATTGCAAATGCAATGGTACCCAAAATATTAATTATATAAAACATGCTCATTTTTTCAATATTTATAAATGTGATATTGTCTTTTTAATTAGGTGTGTTATACGAAACACAAAGACTTTTAGATTTGCTACTCTTGTGCAAAACAACATAAATTTGCACACTTTTTCAAGCAGATGAATTTTTTACATATTTTGAGTGTAGTAATTGTAATCTTTTAAAATTACATCAATAAACTCAATATCGGTTTTTTGTTTTACATCTTTAATATCAACCACCTCAATAAGTTTGTTTCGTAGCTTTATTAGAGTAGGATAATCTTTTGATGCTTTTGCGGTAGTAAACGTATCTTTAATTATACGCGCATCATTATCAGATAGTTTAATTACGTTGGGGTATGATGGTGTATAATTATCTTTTAAATCTTCTAAAATAGTATGACTAATATTTACATTGTTTTTTAAGGCTATTACTGCTGTACCTGCCGTAATATCACCCAATCGCTGGTTTTTTTTACTTGTTACAATGGCTATTAATGCTACTATACCGCTGGCTATATTTAAATCTATAATTCGGAAAAACCATCTTACAACAAAATCGGCCAATGATGCTTGGTAGCCATCAATTTTAACTACTTTAATTTTAAGCACCCGTTTACCCGGTGTTTGTCCGTCTAATAAAGTTTCAAAAATTAACGAATAAAAAATTACAGGCAAGTAAAACGACACGTAAATGGCTGCCTGAGACCACCTATCCATACCAAAAACCAATTCTTCAACTTTAAGTAAATTAAACACTATTTGGTAAGTTACAATTATGTATGCAATTTTAATAACCCAATCAACCAAATAAGCCAAAAGGCGCTCACCAACACTAGCTGCAGTAAAATTAATATTTACATTTTGTGTGGTATTTATTTGTAATTGAGCCATTAAATAGTATTGTTTATGTTTTACAAATCTATTGTAAATTATTGTAAGATATAAAGTACTTTAATAAAATTTTATGTAGCTTTGATTTTAATGAGAGAAGTTGCCTTTATTAAACAAAATAAAGAAAAATGGCTAAATTTTGAAAAAGCTATTTTTGGAAAAAACTTAAAAAACCCTGACGAACTTGCTTCACTTTACATTCATTTAGTAAATGATCTCTCGTATGCGCAAACTTATTACCCTAAAAGTAAAACCATACTTTACCTTAATAATTTAGCTGCCAAAGCGTTTCAAAAAATTTATAAAACAAAACGGCAAGACACCAATCGTTTTGTACATTTTTGGAAAATTGAAGCTCCTTTAATTGTATATGAATACAGGCGCTACATACTTTATGCCTTTATTATATTTTTCAGTTTTGCCGCAATTGGAGCACTTTCTGCAGCGTATGATGATACCTTTGTTAGACTCATTTTAGGTGACCACTATGTAAATATGACTTTAGAAAATATTGAAAAAGGCGACCCCGTAGCTGTTTACAAAAGTGGTAGTAATTGGGGTAGTGCCTTTGGTATTACTTTAAATAATTTATATGTTGGAATTAGCTCTTTTGTATTTGGTGCCGCTGGTGGTTTAGGCACTGGTTATTATATGCTTAATAATGGTATTATGTTAGGCGCTTTTCAGTTTATGTTTTACAAACACGGTGTACTTTGGGAAAGCGTTAGAGGTATCTGGATTCATGGTGCCATGGAAATTTTTGCTATAGTTATTGAAGCTGCCGCTGGTTTAGCATTAGGTGCTAGTATACTTTTCCCTAAAACATATTCTAGAGTAACATCATTTAAAATTGGCGTTAAAGATGGAGTTAAAATATTAATTAGCACATTCCCTTTTACTATTGCAGCAGGCATTTTAGAAGGGTATGTTACCCGCTACTCTAACACCATGCCTAATTGGTTATCGGTTGGTATTATATTAACAACCCTAAGCATTATTTCATTTTACTATTTAATTTACCCATTCATTTTACATAAAAAACTAAAAAACAAGCATGCAATTATATAAATCTAGAGGATTTAGTGATTTTTTTCAAGACACCTTTAGTTTTTTAAAACTAAATGGTAAACATTTTTTTAAACACTATTTTATTACAAACGGTATTTTTTTAATTCTGCTACTTGTTATTGGCTACTTTTTTACACAGTTTTATTCAGATTTTATTTTTAGCGGATTATCAAACCAACAAAACCCGGGTGCTTTAGATGGTTACATGAATGAGAACTTACCCATGTTTATTATTTTAGTAATATTATTTTGTATTGTTGGTTTAATATCGGGTATAATTTCATATTCATACACACCTATTTATTTACAACTTTACAACACTCATGGTAGCAATAACTTTGAAACCAAAACTATAATTACTAGCTATAAACGCAATATTGGTAAACTTTTAACCTTTATAGTTTGTGGCATTTTAATGAGCATACCGTTATTAATTGTATTTTTTATATGTGCTTTTGTACTCATAATTACAATTATAGGTTTTTTAGCATTACCCTTACTAATAGGCGCTTTTGCTTTGTTTTATTATATGGCTTTATCTGAATATTTAGAAAACAAAAAAGGTATTTGGGATTGCTTTGGTTATGCATGGGCTTTATTAACATCAAAATTTTGGGCAGCCGTAGGTTGTGTGGGTATTTTTTACTTAATAAGTTATGCTTTGCAATACATAATTCAATTAATTACATCCATATTTACTATGGGCAGTTTGTTTATTAACCCAACATCGGGCACCGTAAATCCTACTGATGTTACAGGTACTATGTCTGTTTTCATGATTGTTACGTTCTTTCTATCATTTGCATTAAGCACCATTTTAGGCAGCATTTTACTACTAAACCAAGGCATTGTTTTTTATAGTTTGAAAGAAGACAAAGAACACATAAACACAAAAGATATTATAGATCAAATTGGTGCAGGTGCATAAAAAGCTTTTTTTACATATTATTTTATTTTTAATAGGAATAACTGCATTTGCTAACAATAATAAGCTGGCCAATGACACTTTAGCTGTAGACACATCTACAGTTTTAAAGCCTAAAAATATTGCTAATTTAAACGAAATTTATAACACCGATGATTTTGTTTATGAACACAACGTTGATAACACGGGTTGGTGGATGCGTTTTAAACAATGGTTAAATGATTTCTTTAAAGATCTTTTCAATATTACAAGTCAAGGTCAAGCATCAAAAGCTACAGATATTGCTATAAATATTGCCGGTGTAATTATATTTTTGCTAGTAATTTATTTCATTTTTAAAGCTATTATAAATAAAGAAGGCAAGTGGGTTTTTGGTAAATCTTCCGATAAAAGTATTATACCTGTAACCGATATTGAAACCAATATTCATGTAACAGATTTTAAAGCACTTATTGATGAGGCTGAAAGCAATAATAATTACCGTTTAGCTATTAGGTTTTATTATTTATGGTTATTAAAACAACTTACTCAAGCCGAAATTATTGAGTATGATGCCGAAAAAACTAATAGCGATTACCAAAATGAAATTACCAAAACCAACATAAAAAAAGAGTTTACATACACCTCATATTTATACAATTATATTTGGTATGGTGAGTTTAATGTAACTGCTACAGAATTTGACCAAGCTAAACTTGCTTTTACTAACTTTTTAAACAGTTTAAAAGCATGAATAAAACACTAAAAATATATTTAGCTATTTTAGTTGTGCTCTTTGCTGCTGTTATTTTTATAGACCTAACAAAGCCCAAACCCGTTGACTGGACAGCCACTTATAACGAAGAAGACAAAATACCTTACGGCACATATATTTTACATAACGAATTAAAAACACTGTTTCCAAATAGTACTGTTAAGAATATAAAAACCACGCCTTACCAATATTTTAACCCAAGTTTTAATACCGCAGATAGTGTTTATACAAAAACTGGCACCTATATTCAAATAAAAAACTTTTCACAGGTTGATGATATATCTGCCCAAGAGCTTTTAGATTTTGCAATGCATGGAAACACCGTTTTTATTTCATCAAACTATCCACCGCAAAAAATATTAGATTCATTAGCCATTAAAGTTAAAAACCACTATAACTTTAAAGGAAAAGCCTCCTTAAGTTTTTCTAACAAATACTTAAAAAACGACTCAATTACTATTAAAAAAGGCTTAAGCAATTACTATTTTTCAAAATTAAACAAAGAAAACACCACTGTTTTAGGCTACCAAAAATTTGATACTATAAACAGAATTAACTACGTTAAAATAGCGCACGGTAAAGGCCATGTTTTTATTCATTTACAACCAGTTGTTTTTACAAACTATCATTTATTAAAAAACAACCACAGTAAATATGCTGCAGGCGTTTTAAGTTATTTACAAACACCTAAAACTGTTTTTTATGATTCGCCTAATAAAGTAGGGGCTAATTTAAGCAGATCGCCCATGCGTTTTATTTTAAGTAAACCAGCATTAAGAAGCGCATGGTATTTGGCGTTAATAACACTCATTTTGTTCATGATTTTTAATGCAAAACGTAGGCAACGTATTGTAAAAGTTATAAAACCTTTAGAAAACTCAACTGTTGAATTCACCAAAACAATTGGTAATTTATATTATGAAACTAAAGACCATAACACAATTATTGAGAAAAAAATAACGTACTTTTTTGAACATTTAAGACGAAAATATTTTATAAGCACTGAAGTTTTAGACGATAAGTTTGTTAAAAATCTTAGCTTAAAAACCAATAAGCCAAAAGATAAAATTGCACCGCTTATTACATTAATTTTAAATTTAAAAGCTAAAAACCTTTGTACTGAAACCGATTTATTAGCGCTTAACAAAGCTATTGAAGATTTTTATACCGCATAATTATGGAGGACACAAACAACCCAGAAAACCAAAATTTAAAACCAAATAACGAACCCAAAGAATTTGAGCAATCACTTTCAAACAATACCAATGGCGATTTAGCCTTTAAAAACCGTATTGATTTAACCGAGCTACAAGAAGGTATAAACCTAATAAAAGATGAAATTAGCAAAGTAATTGTAGGGCAAAAAGGCATGATAGACCTTTTAATTGCTTCTATTTTAGCCAATGGCCACTCGTTAATTGAAGGTGTTCCTGGTGTTGCTAAAACAATTTCAGCTAAATTATTGGCAAAATCTTTAGACATTGGTTTTAGTCGTATTCAGTTCACACCCGATTTAATGCCAAGTGATATTTTAGGCACATCGGTTTTCAATGTAAAATCTTCAGAATTTGAATTTAAAAAAGGTCCTATTTTTTCAAATATGATTTTAATTGATGAAATAAACCGTGCACCAGCAAAAACACAAGCAGCACTTTTTGAAGTCATGGAAGAACGCCAAATTACTATTGATGGTAATAAATTTATAATGGATTTACCTTTTATTGTTTTAGCAACCCAAAATCCAGTTGAACAAGAAGGCACATACCGTTTACCAGAAGCACAACTAGACCGTTTTTTGTTTAAAATTGATGTAGACTACCCAAATTTAGATGAAGAAATTGAAATTATTAATAGAGAACAAAACTTACAAGGCAATACTAAAACCGATAAAGTAACAGCACATTTAAACCAAACACAAATAGCAAAATTTCAAGATTTAGTAAACCAAATTATAATAGAATCGCATTTAGTAAAATATATTGCAAACATAATTGTAAACACCAGAAATAATGCATTTTTATACCTAGGCGCTTCGCCAAGGGCATCTATTGCTATTTTAAAAGCAAGTAAAGCCTTTGCTGCTATGAACGGAAGAGATTTTGTAACGCCCGAAGACATAAAACAAGCTGCTGTACCCGTATTGCAACACCGTGTTATTGTAACACCAGAACGCGAAATGGAAGGTGTTACAACCAAACAAATTATTAAACAAATTATTGAAACGGTTGAAATACCCAGANNTTTAACTTTTAACTTTTAACTTTTAACTTTTAACTTTTAACAAGATTAGTGAAACGCCTAAAATCCTTTTACATACAAAATCGTTTTTTTTACGCCTGTATTGGTGTTATGATACTATTTGTAATAAGTTTTGTATTTCCTGTTTGGTTTAATACTGTTAGGCTTTTATTACTCATATTAGTTGCTTTAGCTGTGCTAGACACCTTGTTTTTATACACTGCTAAAAAAGGTATTTACGGTGAAAGAATAGTACCCGAAAAATTATCAAACGGTGATGAAAACCCCATTCAATTAAACATACAAAACTTTTATACAGTTCCTGTTTTTGTTAGGGTTATTGATGAAGTGCCAGAGCAATTTCAACTTAGAAACTTTAAAATAGACAGAAAGCTAGCCCCTTCAAGCAGTATAACTTTAGAGTACCAATTACGTCCTACCGAACGTGGTGAATACCACTTTGGAAAACTTAATATTTATGCAACATCTGTTTTTGGTTTAGTAGCACGTCGTTTTAGCTTTAATGATGGTGTTATGGTACCCAATTACCCCAGTTTTATACAGTTACGCAAGTATAATTTACTGGCAATAAGCAATAATTTATCACAGTACGGCATAAAAAAAGTGCGTAAGCTTGGGCATACAATGGAATTTGAACAAATAAAAGATTATGTTTTAGGTGATGATTTGCGTACCATAAACTGGAAAGCAACCGCTAAAAAAAATCAGTTAATGGTAAATCAATTTCAAGATGAAAAATCGCAACCCATATATTCAGTTATAGATAAAGGACGCGTTATGAAAATGCCTTTTAATGGCTTATCACTTTTAGATTATGCCGTAAATGCAGCTTTAGTAATATCAAACGTGGCATTAAAAAAACAAGATAAAGCAGGTATTTTTTCGTTCTCAAAAAAAGTAGAAAACAGAGTTGTTGCAGAGCGAAGAACCTCGCAAATGAATTTAATTTTAGAAGCGCTTTATAACGTTAATACTAATTTTTTTGAAAGTGATTTTGGGCGTTTGTATGCCGATATTAAACGTAATATAACACACCGAAGTTTAATTTTATTATATACAAATTTTGAAACTTTAGATGGCCTACATAGGCAATTACCATATTTAAAAGGTATTGCAAAAAGCCATTTATTAGTAGTTATATTTTTTAAAAACACAGAACTTAACAGCTTAATACACAACAAAGCCGAAACTGTTCAACAAGCTTATGATAAAGTAATTGCCGAAAAGTTTGCTTTTGAAAAGCGCCTAATTGTAAATGAGTTAAAAAAATACGGTATTTACTCCATTCTTACTACACCAGAGAATTTAACTATAGACACCATAAACAAATACTTAGAAATAAAAGCTAGAGGATTACTATAAAAAGCCCTTTTACTTAAAAGTTAAAAGGGCTTTTTAAAACTAAACTAACTATCAATAAAATTTTAATTATGCTATATGTTATACGTCTTCGTTTAACCATGCTTTCATCATCCACACGGTTTTTTCTTGTTCGGTAATAAAATCACTCATCATACTATTTGTTCCTTCATCATTTGCATCACCTGCTTTTTCAAGTATATTTCTTTCTATTTCTAATAATTCTTTTAAAGAATCTACTATTAATCTAACAGCTTTAACATCTTCCGAAATATTTTTACCTACAGGCACTTTAGCAGCTGCAGTATAATCTTCAAAAGTATGTAAAGGTGTTTCACCTAAAGTTAAAATACGCTCTGCTATTTCATCAACTTTAGCATTTGCATCGGTATAAAGCTCTTCAAACTTCTCATGTAAATTAAAAAAAGCTTTTCCTTTAATATTCCAATGAATACCTCTTAAATTTTGATAATAAATTTGAAAATTAGCTAACAAACCATTTAAATCGTTTGCTAATTCTACTGTTTTTTTGCTGTCTAATCCTATACTATTTGTTTTCATTTTGGTATCATTTTTTGTTATCACAAAATTAATTTATAATTAACATTATTTATCATAATAATTATTGATAGTTTTTATATTTTTATAACCTAAATTGATTAAAAATGACTATCACACAACTATATTATGTTTTGGCAGTAGCCGAACATCAAAACTTTACAAAAGCCGCCGAAAAATGCTTTGTAACCCAGCCAACTTTGAGTATGCAAATTCAAAAACTAGAAGACGAACTTGATATTCAAATTTTTGACAGAAGTAAAAAACCTATTGAGCTTACCGAAGTTGGAAAAAAAATAGTTACACAAGCCAGAAACATAGTAAACGAGTCTTACAGAATACAAGATATTGTAGACCAACAAAAAGGATTTATTGGTGGCGAGTTTAAATTAGGCATAATACCAACCATAATGCCAACTTTACTACCAATGTTTTTAAAAACATTTATAAAAAAACACCCAAAAGTAAAGCTAAAAATTGAAGAGTTAACTACTGAGGAAATTATGAGCCGCATTAAAGAAGGCCATTTAGATGCTGCCATTGCTGCAACGCCTTTAGAAGATGAAAACATAAAAGAGCGCCCACTTTACTATGAACCTTTTGTTAGTTATATACCAAAAAACCACAGACTTTACGGGCAAAAAACAATAGCAACTACCGATTTAGAAATTGATGATATGCTATTACTTGAAGATGGCCACTGTTTTAGAGATGGCGTAATAAACTTGTGTAAAATATTTAAAAACCACGTAGATGATAAGTTTCAATTAGAAAGTGGTAGTATTGAAACGCTTATAAAACTATCAAACGAAGGTTTAGGCATGACGCTTCTACCCTATTTACATACTTTAGATATTAACGAAAAAGAAAAAAACAATTTACACTATTTTAATGAGCCGCCACCTGCAAGAGAAGTAAGTTTAATTTACCATAAAAGCGAACTTAAAATGCAAATTATTGAAGCTTTACAAGATGTAATTGCAGGTATTGTAAGGGGCGCAATAGCGTTTCAGGATGTTAAAATTATTAGTCCGTTACCAAAATAAAAAAACTAGCTGCTTTGCAGGTGTATTACTGCAAAGCAGCTAATTTTACAGACTATAATTTAAATACAAAGCTAGCCTGTTTTTAGATTGTACATTACCACCAAATAAATCTTGATGTATTGGCGCTGTAAAATTAACACCTAATACAAAGGCCTTTAAATTAACTTCAGTGCCAATTGAGGTGTTAACAATAGTACCATTGGTATCATTAAGGGTTTCATTGTACTGCTTAATTTCACTATAACTATCACCCGAAAGGCCTAAAAAAGGCATAATATTTATCTTTTTGGTTTTAAAAACTGTATAAACATTGGTTGAAAAACTAACTTGATCTCCAAACTTATATTCGTTTTTATTTTCACCTTTTAAATAATATGAAAGCAGTGTATTTACACCTATTTTATTACCAGCATAATTATATCCTGCCGAAAAAATACCATCAAAACTACCTGTACCAACTTGAAAACCCGGATTAACATTATCTGTTAAAGCCTCTTCAAATTTTCCGGTGGGCAATTTTACACCTAAACCAAATAATAGTGTATGGGCAGCTGTTTGGTTGGTTTTATTAAAATCTACCGTTTCATTATTTTTCTTCTTTTTTATAAGTGGTAGTTTATACCATGCTATTATATTGGCATCTCCAACACCATTAATATTTTGTGTTGTTTCATTTAATGATCTTGTTAAATCTTGGTAAGGTAAATTAGCCGTTACATAGTATTTGTTATTTATAGGAATTTGTGCCCAAAGTTGATAGGTATTAAAGTTTTCTTCACTTTTTGGAGAATTTTGAAACACCCCATTTTGAGATTCAAACTTTTGATATATATAACGTAAACCTACAAAATTAGCATTGTTTAAAGTACCAAAACCCATGCTACCACTACTGGTTGAACAACTACATAAATCACACAAAACACCAAAGTCTGTATGTGATTTATATGGCCACAAACAACCATTGTGTGCTTTTATTTTGCCAAAAAACAACACGAAACAAATAGTTAAAACGCATTTTATATTAAAACTCTGCAAATCTTTCATCATTTAAAAATTCATAATCTGTTAGTGTTTTTAAAAAAGCTATAATACTTTCCTTTTCGTAGGCAGATAAATCTATGCCCAAACTACCATCTTCTTTAACTAAAACAGTATCTACATTACCTCCATTATTGGTTACACCACTGCTATAAAAATCTAAAACAGCCTCTAAGGTTGATAATCTGCCATCATGCATGTATGGATTAGATTTTTCAACATTTCGTAAACTTGGCACTTTAAATTTGTATAAATCGTTGGTGTTTTCAAAAATATTATAGCGTCCTAAATCATTTAATCTTGGGTTTACAGGCAAACCAGTGTTTCGGTAACTTTGGTCTGTAAACAAATCGGTTGCATGACACGTTGCGCATTTATTTTTAAACGTACTTAATCCATCCATTTCTATAGGTGAAAGTGTTACACCGTCTTCATTTCTAACATATTTATCGTATTTAGAATTTGAAGAAATCATCATAACCATAAACTGCGATAAGGCTTTGAGCATATTTTCGCCATTAATTTCACCATCTTCAAAAGCTTTCGCAAACTGGTTTTGGTAGTAACCATCGGCTTTAAGTTTAGCTATTACATTACTAATTGTTTCGCCCATTTCAACATCACTTGTTAATGGAATTATAGGTTGCAAATCTAGGTGTGTGGCGGCGCCATCCCACATAAATTCAGACTGGAATGCTAAATTTTGCATGGGTTGTGCATTGCGTTTACCAATACCACCGTTTAAACCATGACTAACCGTGTGTTCATGATGTGTAAAGGCAAAAGCTTGCTCATGGCAAAAGGCACACGGTATAGCATTATTTGCTGATAATTTACCCTCGTAAAATAACTTTTTACCCAATTGAAAGCCTTCTTCAGTAACCGGATTATTTTCTAAATTATAAACAATATCAGGAAAATTTGAAGGTATTTCAACATTTAAGGGTACTGGCACATAAACGTCTACATCATTAGATTTGGAACAAGAAAAGGCTACAAAAACTAAGTAAATTATTAGTAGTTTTTTCATAACTTTTAATGTTTATAAATGAAGTTGTGCAAAATCTTCATTTAAAAATTTCACACAACTTCAATATTATTTTTTAGTGATTATGTACGTGATGCACCATAAACATTGCTGCAACGTTTGTAGCTATTATAGGTGTTTCAACTTCATCTACATGCACTTGGTCATAGCCTTCAGAAAATTTAACAGATTGTACACCGTCAAAGGCTTTCATTAAATCTGCCACAATATGAACTTCGGGAGTTTTATCGTTTCTTACAACTATACTGTTAGGAAAAGCAAGTGTGGTTTCTTTGTAATTATCTAAAGTTGTTCCTACGCTACCCATGTGCATATTTAAAGCCTGATTAGTTACAGTACCATCAGAATAAGTACCATCTAGCCTAATAAATTTGTAGCCAGTAGCCCAACTCCACATCATACCTTCAGCTTCAGCTTGCTCTAAAAAGTCACCTTGACCTTCGGCTCCTAAAGCAAAACGTGCTTGATCAATACCTATACCAAACGTAATTTCGGTATAATTTGCTGCATCAACACCTGTTAATTCTACCCAAATTTCGCCGGCATTGTTAGCATTTGCTTCGTTAATAATAAAGGCGTTATCTTCGGTAGGATACATAAATGTATTTCCATCGGCATCTTTAAACCTTACGTTACTAATTATGTACTTTACTGTTTCTAGTTTGAATGATTCGTTGTTTGATTTACTATATTCTGTATTGAAAACAAAGTCGTTACCATCAACACCGTTATCAAATTTTAATATAATATTTCCTGTTTCACCTGTTAAATCTTCGGCATCATCAGATGAGCATGAAGCCATTATTGCGCACATTAAAAGTGCTATTGAAAGTTTTACAATTTTCATTTCTTAATTTTATTATAGTGTAGCAAAACACAGCTATAAGTAATGCTACTATAGTTGATTTTTTGTTTGATTTGGTTTAAAAAAAGGAATTAGGCTAACATTATTTAACCTAAATGAGCTCATAAAAATTAAGCAATAAACCGTGGTGGTTTAAATTGAAATGATTGAAAATTGAAAGTATATAGTTTGTTATAACTATTTAAAATATTTTTATTTATAAATTCTGAAGGATTTGAAATTGTAAAACATTGCGTTTTTTGTAAAAAAACAACGGTAACAACATCTAAAATATGTAATGTTGTTTTGCCGTCTTCTGAAGGGTTTTCTGTTGCCTGAAGTTGTTTTGCTAAATGGCATTTACCATTACAAGCCATTTCTACTTTTTCTTTATTTACACAAAAAACATTTGTTATATAATCTATATTTATTTGGTAATATGCCAAATAACACAAATTATACATGGGCTTTACAAAAAAAGCAACTAGTAATATGACAAGAAATAGCTTTTTCAAAATTTAGCTGCAAATATAAATAACTTTACTACTTTTTTTAAGAAAAACTTAATAGAAATAAAAAAGCGACCAGTTGGTCGCTTTTATTATGGTTTTAAATAAATTAAACACTGATTAAGTTCTGGGTTTTGCAGTACAAGTGAATTGATAAATATTTTAAGCTCTTCAATTTCATACGGTAGTAATCTACTAACCGCTTTTTGTACTTCTCTGCAAAACAACGTAGCATCAAAACTTACTTTATTAAGTACAGTTTTAGTGTACTCTAGCATTGCTCTTGCCATAATTATGTTAAGGTTTAGGTTTTAAAAAATTTATAAAAGTAGATTTGTTTATAGGCTAAATATATTAAATTTTCTGAAATTAAAAATAATAAAAAATAGTTTTGAAAATTATTTTTAGCCTAAATTTAACACTTCGTCTACACTTTCATGTCATTCACCGACACTAAACTAGCGTTTCGTCGTTAAAATATACCACTTAACCTGTTTAAATAATTACCTTCGCTGTAGAATAACCCCAAACTATTCAAATTGCTAAAATAATGAACCAATTCTCTCATACTATGAAAACTCTATACCTACACGTTCTCTCAAACCGTACAGTTAATTTTCATCTTCTAAAAAAAGTAATTAAATCAATTTAATTTCTGTTATGCGTAATCATAACTAATCTATTTAGATTAAAGTTATGTGACCAAACATAAATATTTGTGTATAAACTATATAGACTTACAACGTCTGTATTATTTAAATGTAAATTGCTATGAACTCTCAAAACCTACTACTAGCGCTATGCGTGTCGTTTTTTATGTTTACTAATGCCCAAACGGGACCTGGAGGTGTTGGCAATACCTCATCTAATGGTTTATGGCTAAAAGCTGATGGTATTACGCAAACAAACAATACCCCTGTTGTTACTTGGAGTGATGCTTCTGGTAACAACAACCACGCAAGCGCTATTACTACTGAACAACCCTTGTTTATTTCAAACAGTAGTTTTAATAATATGCCAGCTGTAAGGTTAGATGGCATAAATGACCAAATGTTAATTAGTGATGCCGATATTCTTGATGGTTCATCAGGCTTAACGTTTTTTGCTGTAATAAGGCCAAACAACCTAAATGGCAGCACTCCAAGAGGTATTTTAGGTAAAAGAATATCTTATACCGTTTCATCAAACTATGCTTATACTTGGTTTTTTTGGGGCAGTAATTACTTAAATACAGATATAAATACGCAAAATAATAGGTTTAACACAAGCCCGACTAGCTTTTCAAACAATACAAACTACCTTTTAAAATTAGGCTTTAACGGTAGTTTACCATCAAATGAAAGAACTCAAATTGATAATGGCGGAAATTTAGTAACAAGCAGCACAGAATCTAGTACAAGTATTATTAACAGTAATGCCGATTTAGTAATTGGTGCCTTAAACCATAATTATAGTTCATACTTAGGTGCTGATTACGCTGAAGTTATCCATTTTAATAAAGATTTAAATCTTGCTGAAGAAATAATTGTAAACAACTACCTATCTGCAAAATACAACATAAACCTATCTTCAAACGATTTGTACACGCATGACAATAGTAGTTCAGGCAATTTTGATTTTAATGTTGCAGGAATTGGTCAAGCCTCAGATGGATCAAATCACACTGATTCTCAAGGCTCTGGAATTGTTAGAATAAACAATCCTACAAATTTAAATAATAACGAATACTTGTTTTGGGGCGAAAAAACTGCAAATCCAACTTACACGTTTAACACCAATAACTTAACACATACCGAACAATTAAATGCTGTTTGGCGCGTACAAAAAATTGGTAATGTTGGCAGCGTTGATATTTCTTTTGATTTAAGTGCTTTAGACTTGTCTGGAAAACAAAGCTGCCAACCTTTACAACTTATTTTTGATAATGATGCAGATTTTTCAATGACAGATTCTAGTGACGAAGTTTACAACTTAACCATAACTGGCACCACCGCAACCGCAACTAATGTAAGCGTTAGAAACAACCGCTACTTTACTTTAAGATATACAGATGAAATAGTTTGGAACGGAACTGCTTTCACTAATGGCTCTGGAAGTGCGCAAGCACCAAGTGATACAGATGAATGTTTAAAATTAACGGTTAAGCCTGGAACTGATGCTGTAATAACTTCACATGCACATGTAAGAGAAATTGAAATAGAAACTGGCGCTACACTTATTGTTAATGATGGTGTTTTACTAGAAGTTGAAAACTTTATAAACACTAATGGCACCATTAATTTGCAAGGCGAAGCACAATTAATTCAAAATCATAATTACCCAAGTAGTAACAGTGGTAGCGGCGTGCTTATAAAAAAGCAACAAGGCGCTACAAACCCATTTAATTACAACTTTTGGAGCTCGCCAGTTAATAACGGCGGAAGTTGGCAAATTGGCGCTATTGAAGAAGCTAATGGTATTATAAACTTTCATGGCAACCCTGATGCCGATGCTACTACAACACCAATTACATTAAGTTCTACATGGCTTTACAGTTACAATGGCTTATCAAACAACTATGCTTCTTGGAATAAATTAACAACATCTAGTACATTAGCGCCTGGATACGGATATACAATGAAAGGCTCTGGAGCTGTTTCTGGAGAACAAGAATATATTTTTAAAGGAATACCCAATGATGGCAACTACGCTATACCAATAGCTGCTGGTGATGATATTTTAATAGGAAACCCTTACCCTTCTGCTATTGATGCTGAACAATTTATAAATGATAATTTGCATGTAATTAATGGTTCTCTTTATTTTTGGGAACATTTCTCAACTAACAACAGCCATAATTTATCAGATTATGAAGGTGGTTACGCCATTAGAAACTTAATGATGGGAACTGCTGCTGTTTCTGACGCCTCTGGCTTAACTAGTGGTAATGGTTCAGCATCAAAACCTGCGCCACCTCAACATATTCCTGTTGGTCAAGGTTTTTTTGTTAGAGCAAGTAGCACAGGTGGTAATATTCATTTTAATAATGGGCAACGTGCTTTTGCAAAAGAATCATTAAACGAATCTGTGTTCTTTAAAGGAAAAACAAAAAAAGTTACTGTTAAAAAAGATGAACGCACTAAAGTTTGGTTATCATTTACAAAACCTAATGAAATGACAAAACAACTAGGGCTTGGTTTTGATAATAAAGCAACCATAGGCTATGATAAAGGTTATGACGCCATTAGTTATGACGATTTAAGGAATGATGCAAATTGGTTATTAAATGACGAAACTTTAGCAATACAAGCATTACCTGCTATTGAGTTTGAAAATGAATTGCCTTTAAAAGTTAAAATTACTGATGCAGGTATTTTTAAGTTTACAATTGATAAAACTGAAAATTTATCTGACAATGTTGATATTTTCTTAAAAGATAATTCTAGTAATGCTTTCTACAATTTAAACGCCAATAGTATAGATATTCATATAGCAAAAGGTGATTATAACGATAGGTTTTCAATAGTATTTAAAGAAACACAGCGTTTAAATATTGAACACAATAATGATACTGAAAAACTATCTGTTGTTTATAACAAAACCTCAGGAAGTATCATAATAAATAACTTTAATAATCTATCAGAAATTAAAAATGCTAAAGTATATAACAGCATTGGTCAAGAGGTTAAATTAATAAAAAACTTAACCAGTAATTCTATTAATATTTCAAACAAAGCTAATGGTGTTTACATTGTAAGCATAACTACCAATAATGGCGTAAAAACAGGTAAAATTATAAAATACTAACATATAAAAAATCACCCAAATCACTACACAGAAACAGCCCTTATTCTTATTTTGAATAAGGGCTGTTCATTTTTTTTATAATCTTGTTTTAGAATCTGTTATCGCCATCAAGCAAATCGCCTAAGCCACCAAGAATACTACCTTCGCCTTTACTATTACCACCACTTCTTGGAGCCGATGCTAAAACACGTCCGGCTAAACGGCTAAATGGTAAAGATTGAACAAATACGGTACCTGGACCTTTTAAAGTAGCAAAAAATAAGCCTTCGCCACCAAAAACCGTATTTTTAATACCGCCAACAAATTCAATATCATAATCTACAGTATAATCAAAACCTACAATGCAGCCTGTATCTACTTTTAGCACTTCGCCTGCCATTAATTCTTTTTTAGCCATGGTACCGCCAGCATGAACAAAAGCCATACCATCACCTTCAAGTTTTTGCATAATAAAGCCTTCGCCTCCAAAAAGTCCGCGCCCTAATTTTTTAGAAAACTCAATACCAACACTCACACCTTTGGCAGCGCACAAAAACGCATCTTTTTGGCAAATAAATTTACCACCAAACTGTGTTAAATCTATTGGAATAATTTTTCCTGGATATGGTGATGCAAATGATACACGACGTTTGCCTATAATTTCATTATAGAAAGCTGTCATAAACAAACTTTCGCCTGTTAAAATACGTTTTCCCGCACCTAGTATTTTACCTAAAAAGCCCGTATCTTTTTGTGAACCATCACCAAAAATAGTTTCCATTTTAATACCTTCATCCATCATCATAAAACTTCCGGCTTCGGCAATTACACCCTCTTGCGGGTCTAGTTCTATTTCTACGTATTGCATTTCTTCACCGTAGATTACGTAATCAATTTCGTGTGCTGTCATTTTTTAATTGATGTTTTATATTAATGTTGCTTGTTTATTTGTTGGTTAGTTTGGTGTTTTGTTACAGTTTACTGTTTGCTTTTAACCTTAACACTCCATTCAAAATTAAATGTAGACACCTCAACACCATCACTATTAACACCTACAGCCTTTACCCAAACGGTTTGCCCCTCTCCGGTTTCAATTGTTTTCTTTAAAGCCTCATCTATTAAAGCGCCATCATTACAGGTAAAGGTTATTTTACCTGTTGCCTTTTTGGTAAAAGTTGCGTTATTAGTTGTTACCAACATAGATATTTTTTTACCAGATTCTTGTATTTTTTTTATCATTAATGCTCCCGAGGCTAATTCGGCGGCCATACCTTGTACTGCCCAAAACATAGATTTAAACGGATTTTGGTTAATCCATTTATGTTTTACTGTTATTACACATTTAGAATCATCTAAATACTTTGCTCTTACACCACATAAATACGCCGAAGGCAGCTTAAACATTGTAAAAGTATTTAATTTACTGGGAGTTACATTCATACTATTTGCTTTTAATTTTTCTCTAATTTATGAAATATTAACACAATACAAAATGTTAAAAAAATGTTAATTTTAGGTACTATGCGTAACAAAGTACCTTATTTTAAACATATATTTGCATAAGAAACTATTATATGTTTTAAAAATCAATCAGAAAAAAAGATAATAATCATCATGTTAACCAATCACGTAAAAAACATTGCCACCTTTATTCACCTGTCTACATTTAGCAGGTTTATAATTCCGTTTGGTAATTTTATTGGCCCCATAATTTTATGGATTACTAATAAAGATAAATCGGAGTTTATAGACATGCACGGTAAGCAGGCTATTAATTTTCAAATTAGTATTTTATTGTACGCTATTATTATTGGTACTTTAACTATTCCGTTTTTTGTTTTTAAAATTTTTAGCGGTATAGACTTTATAGATTTTAATGGTTTTAGCAATTTTCATGTAAATGTAGGTAAACCATCGCCGCTTTTATACATTGGTGGTGCACTAGGTTTTTTAGCGGTTATTGGTTTTATAATTGAACTTGTTTTAATTGTTATTGCCAGTTTAAAAGCTAGAGATGGTGAGTATTATCAATACCCTTTTACTATTAATTTTTTAAAATAATGAGTGGCGCGTTAGGGATTGAAGCGGAAA
The DNA here is from genome assembly GCF_007997385.1 of Seonamhaeicola algicola. Lineage (GTDB taxonomy): Bacteria > Bacteroidota > Bacteroidia > Flavobacteriales > Flavobacteriaceae > Seonamhaeicola > Seonamhaeicola algicola. The sequence continues at coordinate 482,412 of NZ_VOSC01000025.1, read as the reverse complement.
GCCCACAGTGAGGTACGAACGAGGACTTGAAACGAAAAGCCCGACCCGATAGGGTAACGCCCAAAGAAAAACAATTAAAAAAAACGAAATCTTTCATCAACACAATCAATCAATCAATCAATCAATCAATCAAAAAATGAACAGTCTTAAAATATTAAACGAATTGAAACTATGAAGATAGAAAACACAAAAGCACAAATGCGTAAAGGCGTTTTAGAATTCTGTATACTATCTGTTTTAAAAAATGACGATGCATACGTTGCAGAAATTTTAAGCACGCTTAAAGATGCAAAGTTGCTAGTGGTTGAAGGTACTATTTACCCTTTACTAACACGACTTAAAAATGCAGGATTATTAAATTACAGATGGGAAGAATCTACCTCTGGGCCGCCACGAAAATATTACGGATTAACAGAAACTGGTAAGCTTTTTTTAAAAGAATTAGATACCACCTGGAATGAACTGCAAAATGCAGTTAATATAGTAACAAACCATACCGAAACAAGTACAGCACAAAAAACAACAACCAATGAATAAAACAGTTAACATAAATTTGGCTGGTATATTTTTTCATATTGATGAAGATGCATACCTAAAATTACAACGCTACCTGGAGGCTATAAAACGGTCTTTTACAGACTCGCAAGGGCGCTCTGAAATTATTGCTGATATTGAAGCTAGAATTGCAGAGTTATTTAACGAGCGCGTACAAAACACAAAACAGGTTATTGGCATTAGCCAAGTAGATGAAGTTATATCTATTATGGGGCAACCTGAAGATTATTTGGTTGATGACGAGATTTTTGAAGATGAGCCAAAAACTAATTACAAAACAAATACTACGCCTAGTAAAAAACTTTTTAGAGATACTGATAACTCATATATTGGTGGTGTTTCATCTGGTTTAGCACATTACTTTGGTGTTGATGCTATTTGGATTCGTTTAGCTTGGATACTTTTAATTTTTGGTGCAGGTACTGGTGTTTTACTTTATATTTTATTATGGATTTTAGTGCCCGAAGCTAAAACAACTGCCGAAAAAATAATGATGGCAGGTGAACCTGTTAACATTAGTAATATTGAGAAAAAAATTAAAGATGGTTTTGACAATGTTACTGGTACTGTAACTGATGTTGCAAAAAATGTTAGCGATTCTGTATCTGGTGCTGCAAAAAACGTAAGTGATGCTGCAAAAAAGGTTGATTTTAAAAAGCAAACTAATAAAGTAAAATCTTCATCAAGTGCTTTTTTTGATACCATTGGAGAAATTTTTATGTTTTTCTTTAAAGTTTTTGCAAAATTTATAGGGTTACTGCTTACTTTTATTGGGGCTGTTACAATTATTGCGCTTATAATAGCATTCTTTTCAGTTGGTATTTTAGATATGATTCCGGGTAACTTTTCCCACTTTTTAAATGCTGGTAACACACCTATTTGGTTGGCATCATTATTTGGTTTATTTGCTGTTGGTGTGCCGTTTTTCTTTCTATTTTATTTAGGCTTAAAAATTTTAATAAACAACCTAAAATCTATTGGCAACGTTGCTAAATTTACACTACTTGGTGTTTGGCTAATTAGTGTTATTGGGCTTACAGTTATTGTTATTAATGAGGCCAGAGAGCATGCCTTTACTGAAACTTACACTGTAAAACATACCCTTAACATAAAAAGTAACGATACTTTAAGAATTAAAATGGCATCAAATGATATTATTGATAATAGGTTTAACAGAAATGGTTCGTTTAAAATAATTAACACTAAAAACGGATCAAAAACCATGTATAATTCTGATGTTAATTTAATTGTAAGATCTACAACAGACTCTACAGCCTTTATAAACCTAAAAAAACGCGCCGATGGTAGTGATTATGATAAAGCCATTAACCGCGCCAAAAACATAAACTACAATTACAACCTTAATAATAACACACTTTTACTTGATTCGTTTTTAACTACTGAAATTGATAATAAGTTTGGAGACCAAGAGGTTGAAATCATTTTATATTTACCTGAAGGAAGCTTTGCTAAATTTCATACCAACACAGAGTCGTTTTTAGGATATTATAAAAACAGTAGTGACATTGTTTCGGCAAATAATACCAACCATTTATTAAAAATTATTGAAGATGATGTTACCTGTTTAGATTGTACTGATACTGAAGATGATTTTAACGTTAATATTGATGTTGACAATGAAGCATCTAAAGTAAAAATTAACAATAAAGGTATTGAAATTAAAGATGACGATGTAAATATTAAAATTGATAATAAGGGCATTCTATCTGAAGATAATGATGTTAAGGTAAAAATTGATGCCAATGGCATTGAAGTAAAATCAAAAGACAATTAATTAACAATTCATCATAAAAAAATAACATTTCAGAAATTGAAATTTTAAACACCTAGCAAAACATATAATATTTGCATCATCAAACAAATCAAACAAATCGAAAAACGAACAATTATGACAACCTTAGTAAAAATTATTGTAGCTACCGTGCTAAGCTTTACACTATTTTCGTGTAATTTCAACATGAACTTTGATGCCGGCGTTAAAGGCAATGGCAATGTAATTACTAAAGAACGTAATGTAGATTATAGCTTTAACACCATTAAAGCCACCGAAGGTTTAGATGTTTACTTAACACAAGGCAGCAGCACACATATAACTGTAGAAGCCGATGAAAATATACACAACCTTATTTTAACTGATGTTGAAGATGGTGTATTAAAAATTCATACAAAACAAAGTATTGGACGTGCTGCATCAAAAAAAGTACACGTTAGTTTTAAAGATATTAGTGCCATTATTTCTACTAGCGGAAGTGATGTGTATGCTGAAAACACAATTACTGTTGATGAGTTAGATTTAAAATCTACCAGCGGAAGTGATATGACACTTAGCGTAAATACACAAATTTTAAATTGTAAATCTACTAGCGGAAGTGATTTAAAACTTTCAGGTAGCACCAACAAACTAATTGCTGAAGCCACAAGTGGAAGTGATATTAAAGCGGCCGATTTGCAAGCACAGTCTAGCACGGTTAAAGCCAGCAGTGGTGCCGATATTACCGTTAACACTGCTAAAGAACTTATTGCAAAAGCCTCTAGTGGCGGCGATATAAAATACTACGGAAACCCTGAAAAGGTTGACAAAACCGATAGCGCTTCGGGTAGCATTAAACAAAAATAATTAAACCAAACTATAATCAACCAAATTAAACCACAGTAAAAGAAACACTTACTGTGGTTTTTCTTTATAAAATGTTGTGACTTCACTTAGTTTATTGGGTCTAAAATTAACTTAAAGTAACTTTTAACCCATTACAAATGAAAACATTACTTACAGCCTTTATTTTTTGCGTTATAAGTATTTTTAATATTAATGCACAAAATACCGAAAAAATTAAAGGTGATAGAATGGTAACTACAATAGAAACTGAAGTTGATGCTTTTAAACCATTGCTTTAGATGAACATTTTGATATTGAAATTATACATAGTAACAAACCTTTAGTAATTATTGAAACCGATAGTAACTTGCATGATGTTATTACTTTTAATGTAACTGATAGCGTTTTGAGTTTTGATTTTTTAAAAAGAATAACATCAAAAAAACGGTTATCAATTAAAGTAAATTATACCAATACGCTTAAAACAATTACAACCAAAGACAATGCTGAAATTAATGCTATTTCTCCTATAAAATCAAATACGTTTAAAATTAATGCCAATGATGCCTCTAAAATTAACATGTATGTAAACACCACTAATTTTGAACTTACTGGCAAAGGAAAATGCAAAATAACACTAAATTTAAATTGCGAGAATATGACTGTAAGTTTAAAAGATTATGCCAAATTAAATACGCAAATAAACAGTAAAAAATCTCAATTTATTTTATACGAAAAAGCAAACGTAAATATTAACGGCTATACCGATACAGCTACAATTGAAGCCAACAACAGTGCTACATTTATAGGGAAAGATTTAACAACAAAAAACGTAATAGCAACTGCCGAAATTTCTAGTGATATAACATTAGAAGCCATTGACAATATTGCTATTGAAGCCTCTGGAAACAGCACTATTAGTATTTACGGCAACCCTGAGATTGCCGTAAAAAGATTAGTTGATACATCAAAAATTCAAAAAAAATTAAGGTAATATTAGTAATAAACCTCTAATATTTTAGCTGAATTTGATGCCAAACTTATATTATTTATTGCTGCTGGAAGTAATAGTGTTTCTCCCATTTTAATACTATAGTCTTTAGTGTTATGCGTTAAAGTTACTTCACCTTCAACACACATAAAAATTATAAAAGAATCAATGTTTGTATAATCTTTATTTACGTTACCTTTTAAATCTATAATATTTGTTTTAAAGTAAGGTGAGTGTACTAATGTATTTGAAACATTTGGTGCTAAATTATAGGTGGTTTTATAACTGTCTTGTGGTTTAAAATCTAAAACATCTAAAGCCAAATCATTATGTAATTCTCGTTTTTGACCTGTTTTGGCATCTACCCTATCATAATCATAAATTCGGTATGTAACATCAGATGTTTGCTGAATTTCAGCTAATAAAACCCCCGCACCTATGGCATGCACACGCCCCGTTGGAATGTAAAATGTATCACCGGCTGTAACGTTTTCATGATGCATAACATTTAAAACAGTGCCAGCATCTAAATGTTTTAAATAGGTTTCTTTACTAATTTTTTTTTCAAAACCCACAATTAATTCGGCCTCATCATCAGCTTGCATTACGTACCACATTTCATTTTTCCCAAAGGAATTATGGCGCTCTTTAGCAACTTCATTACTTGGGTGCACTTGTATTGACAAAGGTGTTTTAGCATCAATAAATTTTATTAATAACGGAAACGCTTCACCAAACTTTTGATAAACAGCTTCACCAACAAAACTACCTTTAAACTCATTTATAAGTTGTTTTAGAGTTTTACCAGCCAAGGCACCGCTACTCACTTGGGTTTCATCATTTTCAACATCAGATATTTCCCAAGATTCACCAATATTAGTTTCAGTGTAATCTTTATTTAAATGTGCTTTTAATTTTTCGCCACCCCAAATTCTATACTTAAATAATGGGGTAAATTTTAGTGGGTAAAATGTCATGTTAATAGTTTTTTTATCTATTACTGTAAATGTATTAAATTCAAATATAACATCTACTTTAAATAATGGTTTCTAATTTACTTTTGTGCTACTTAGGTCTTTAAAATCATTAAAAAATAAAACCAGACTGTTTTTTAAACTTTTAAAAATTATAGCATTCTCGCATTTTATTTCACATCTTTTTCAAACATAAATAAAAATAGTATAAAATATGTATATTGGTATAACTATTAAAAAAATGGCTAAATATAAGTTACTAACATACATATTATACTTCGTTACATACAGCTTTCTAAATGCACAAGAGCTACCTCCTATTGAAATATACACACCTGATATTTATGGTGCTAACAACCAAAATTGGAGCATTTCTCAAGACACAGAAAAGCATATTTATTTTGGCAACAACAAAGGTCTATTAGAGTTTAATGGTGAACAATGGGTACTTTATGAATCTCCTAATAAAACCATTATTCGCTCCGTAAAAGTAATTGATAACTTAATTTACACAGGCTGCTACAGAGATTTTGGGTATTGGGAAAGAAACCAATATGGTATTTTAAATTACACATCTCTTTCAAAAAAAAAGGATATAGCATTTCTTGAAGACGAAGAAATCTGGAATATCATTAACATTGATGATTTTATTGTTTTTCAATCATTAAATCGCCTTTACATATTTAGCAAGATTGACCATAATTATGAAATAATAGAATCAAAATCAATTATAAACCGAAGTTTTAAAGTTAATAACAAAGTTTACTTTCAAAAGGCAAAAAAAGGATTGTTTGAAATTGAAAACGGTCTTGATAAATTAGTAACCAACAATGAAATTTTAAAAAACAACTTACTTGTAAACCTATTTAACCATAAAGGCAAACTTCTATTACAAACACAAGATTTAGGTTTTTTTATATTTGATGACAATACGCTAAAACCATGGAATATTGAAGCCAACAATTTACTATTAAAAGACAGAATATACAGTAGTACAAAATTAAAAGACGGAAGCTTTATAGTAGGAAGTATTTCTAACGGCATAATACACATTACTGCCAACGGAAAAATAAATTACCAAATTAACCAAAATAAAGGTTTAAGCAATAACACCGTTTTATCAGTTTTTGAAGATGAAGACAGTAATATTTGGTTAGGGTTAGAATATGGTATTAACTGTATAAATATTAAATCTGCATTTCGCATTTACAATGATAGAGATGGTAAATTAGGCGCTGTAAATACTTCTATAATTCATAATAAACATTTATATATAGGTACAAATCGTGGTTTGTTTTACAAGCCTTTGAATACCGATGATAAATTCACCTTTATAAAAGGAACACAGGGAGCTGTTTGGTGCTTAAAGCATATTAACAAATTATTGTTTTGTGGGCATGATTCTGGTACTTTTATTATAAAAGACCAACGTGCTAAACTCATATCTGACATTCCTGGTACTTGGGATATAAAACCTGCAAATAACAATGTTAACTTACTTATTCAAGGTAATTATAACGGGTTATATGTATTAGAAAACACAAATAGTAATTGGCGCATACGCAATAAAATTGAAGGATTTAATGTGTCTAGTCGTTATTTTGAAATGCTAGATTCTACAAACATATTGGTAAGCCATGAGTATAAAGGTGTTTTTAAATTAACAACAAACCAGCAACTAACTAAAATTAAAGCAGTAAGCATTAATAATTTTAATAAAACCAGATCTAAATCTAGCCTAATAAAATATAACAATAATATTATTTACTGTACAAACCAAGGTGGTTTTATATATAACGCTAAAAAAAACACCTTTGAAAAAGATTCAATATTAAGTGAGTTAATTGATAGTAAAAATTATTCATCAGGAAGATTAGTTTTCAATAAAGATGAAAATAAACTTTGGTCTTTTTCCTCTAAGCGCATTAGTTATTTAACTAGAAACAGGCTTAGTGGTGCTACTGAAATTGTAAAAATTCCACTTCCAAGCAACGCTAGAAACGATATTGTTGGGTATGAAAGCATTACACCATTAAAAGGAGACCAATACCTCTATGGAACAGCCTCTGGTTATATGATTATTAATTTAAAAGATATTAATTACCATGACCACCACTTAAAAATAAATCAAGTTTTAGTTAGCAACCAAAAAAACAGTAATAATTATAAAAACATTAATATAAAGGCTAACAATACATTTGAAAACAAGGCAAATAATATTAAAATTCACTTCAACGTTTCTAATTATAATAAATACCAAATGGTACAATACCAATATAAATTAGAAGGTTTTTACAATAATTGGAGTACGTGGAACACAAATTCTAGTGAACTCTTTGAAAACTTACCTTTTGGATCTTACACCTTCAAAGTTCGTTCTAGAATAGGCAATAAAGTATCATCAAATATTGAAAGCTTTAGCTTTAAAATTAAATCGCCATGGTATTTATCTACCGTAGCCTTAATATTTTATTTGTTGTTTATTGGGCTATTTTCTGTATTAATGCATCAAATTTATAAACGATACTACAAAAAACAACGTGAAAAATTACTACTAAGAAAGCAAAGAGAACTAGAGTTAAAAGAACTTGAAAACAAAGCACAACTAACCCGCTTTAATAACGACAAACTCAAACAAGATATTGAAGCAAAAAACAGAGAGTTAAGCATTTCTACAATAAACATAATTAAGAAAAATGAATTTTTAAACAATTTAAAAAAAGAACTAAAAAAAGATAATACTAATATTAAACAGATTGTTAGAATTATTGACAAAAACCTTAATAACACAGATGATTGGCAATTATTTGAAGAAGCTTTCAATAATGCCGATAAAGATTTTTTAAAGAAAATAAAGGAAAAACACCCTGAATTGACTCCTAACGATTTAAGACTGTGTACGTATTTAAGGTTAAACCTTTCCTCAAAAGAAATTGCTCCGCTTTTAAACATATCTCCTAGAAGTGTTGAAGTAAAACGATACCGCCTACGTAAGAAAATGAATTTACCACACGAATCTAACTTAACAGATTATATTTTAGAAATATAACAGCACAACAACACCAATTTTCACCTATACATTACCACAACATTTTATAAAACACCTCAACTTTTAACAACTCTATCCTTCTCAATAAAAACACATAAAAAGCATAGTTTAATTGACAAATAATCAATTTAAACACCCTTTTTTTGTCATGTATGTTTTTTGTAGTGGTTTAAAATTTCAATACAACAAAGTTTGAACTTAATTTTATAACAACTAAAAAAACTAAGTTTTATGAGACAAGCATTACTAAAAATTTTGATGCTATTAACTATAACACTCACCGGGGCTCAAAATATAAATGTGAGCGGCATAGTTCTAGATAATTCTGGAATTCCTATACCTGGAGTAAACGTTGTAGTAAAAAGCACTACAAAAGGTGCTGTAACCGACTTTGATGGTAACTTTACCATTTCAAATGTAAATACGGGCACTGTTTTAACCTTTAGTTACATTGGTTATTTAACGAAAGAAGTTACTGTAACCTCAACTAATAAACTTTCGGTAGTCTTACAAGAAGACATATCACAATTAGACGAAGTTGTAGTAGTAGGTTATGGTACGCAAAAGAAAAAAGATGTTACGGGTGCAGTATCTATTGTTAGCGCCGAAACCTTAGAAGAATTAAGGCCTATTGATGCTGCTCAAGCGCTTCAAGGTACTTCAGCAGGTGTTTCTGTAACAGCACCATCAGGGTCTCCCGGTGGAGGTTTCAATATTCTAATTCGTGGTGTAAGTTCCAATGGAGACAATGCGCCGCTAGTTATTATAGATGGATATAAAGGCGACTTAAATTCAATTAACCCTAGTGATATTGAAACCTTTTCCATTTTAAAAGATGCCCAAGCAGCTATCTATGGTATAGAAGGTGCAAACGGTGTTATATTAGTTACCACTAAAAGCGGTAAACGCGGTTCTGTTACTAAAATTAACTACAATGGGTACACTGGCATACAACAAACCACACGCCAGTTACCTTACTTAAATGCTACTGAATACGCGCTTCTACTTAACGAAAGTTACGCAGCCAATGGCCAAACATTACCTTATCCAAATATTAACGGACTGGGATCTGGAACCAATTGGCAGGAAGAACTGTTTGAAAACGCGCCTATAACAAGCCATAATGTTACAGTTACTGGTGGTGGCGAAAATAACACATATTACTTTGGTGGTTCTATTTTAGAACAAGATGGTATTATTGCAAATGAAAAATCGAATTTCTTAAGAGCAAATGCTAAAATTAAGTTGGAATTCGATTTAACTAAAAAACTTAAGTTTACTACATCAGCAAACTACTTTAACAATAAACGTAAGTCTATAGGAGAAAATGCTTTAGGCTCTCCTTTGTTTAACGCATTAAATTACGCACCAACATATAGTATTAACCAACAAGATACTTCAGGTTTTTTAGGAAACGAGGTAATCAATCCTTTATCGCAAATTGAAAATACTTTTAATAAATATAGTGGCAACTCTATTGAAGGTACTTTTCAATTAGATTACAAACCTATAGACGGATTAACTATTACATCGCGTATAGGACTTAAAAAATACGATGATAAAGGTAAAACCTTTTCTCCCATAGTAAACTACGGATCGGGTAAAGTATTTAATAACGACCGAAGCAGTGTTAATCAATACAGAAATACATTTAGTACATACACTTGGGAAACTTTTGCAAATTACAACAAAACCTTTTTTGAAAATCATAATGCCACATTTACCATAGGTACTAGCGCCCAACGCGACTGGGGAGACGGTTTAAACGCTACAGGTTTTGATGTACCAAATAATTCATGGGAATTTGCAGATATATCGTTAGCTAACGGCATTAGCGAAGCCAAAACAACTGGTTCATTTATTTATGACAACAGACTGTCATCTTATTTTGCCAGAATGCAATACGATTATAAAGGGAAATATCTGTTATCGGCTCTAATTCGTAGAGATGGAGCTTCAGATTTTGCACCTGACAATAGAACCGATTACTTCTCATCGGTAACAGCTGGTTGGAAAGTTTCAGACGAAGCCTTTTTGGCAGATTCAAAAACTATTAACTTCTTAAAGCTAAGAGCCAGTTACGGTAATTTGGGTAATAACGCAGGAGGCGATTTATACAGAGCCTTATTAACTGGCGAAGCTACTTACGTATTTGATGGCGCCTTAGTAACCGGTGTTGCTACGGGTAGGGTTCCAACACCAGACTCTGTGTGGGAATCTGCCGAAAAACTTGATATCGGGCTAGACTTAAACCTATTCAACAATAAACTTGAAATTGTTGCAGACTATTTTGTTGAAGATAGAAACAGACTACTTGTAAGCGGATTACCCGTTTCTGGTATTATTGGAGCCTCTGCACCAGGTGCCGGATTACCAACTACCAACGCAGGTTCAACCAGAAATAAGGGTATTGAATTATTTTTAAATTACAAACAATCAATCTCTGACGATGTTTCGTTTGGTATAAGCTATAATATTACCAAAATTGATGGTGAAGTTACAGCCGTAAAAGACAATATTATTTCAGAAGGCGGTTCGTTCAGTGTTGGGCAACCTGCTATTTCTAGGTTAGAAGTTGGGCAACCTATAGGGTATTTCTACGGACTAAAAACTGATGGCATTTTTCAAAACCAAGCTGAAATAGATGCACATCCGTCACAAGCCGATTTAGGCGCCGAGGCAGCACCTGGTGATTTCAGATATGTTGATGTAAACGGTGATGGTGAAATAACAATTGACGATCGTACATATCTTGGAAAACCTCAAGCCGATTATATTATGGGGCTTAACTTAAGTTTTAACTATAAAAACTTCGACTTCAGCACCTATATGTATGCCGAATTAGGCAAAGAAACCGTACGTAACTATGAACGAGACCAACCCAACATAAACCGCTTGAATCTTTATTTAAACAGATGGACAGGTGAAGGCACTAGCAACACAGTTCCAAGAGCAACTGTAGGCGCTACAACCAACAAACTATTTTCAGATTTTTATGTAGAAGACTCATCGTTCTTGCGCATTCAAAATATACAATTAGGGTATTCATTACCAAAATCAGTTATTGAAAAATTGGGCATTAACAAGTTTAGGTTGTACGCTTCAGTTAATAACGCTTTCACATTTACAAAATACAACGGTTACGATCCTGCAGCTACTAATGGCGCTGCTATTGGAGGTGGTATAGATTATGGGTTCTACCCCATTTCAAGACAATTTATTTTAGGCTTAAACCTATCATTATAAAATTTAAAAATATGAAATGAGCCATAACAGTAAGTTGATACCAACTAAAAATACTATTGGCGAATTACATCTGACGAATAGAAAACAATAAAATTAAACAGATGAAAAATTATATAAATAAAATAACAATAGGTTTCTTGTTAATAACATTAGCATTTGGCACGCATTCTTGTGGCGATGATTATTTAGAAGAAGTAGACAGGTACAGTATTGATTCTGAAAGTTATTTTAATTCAGAAGACGATTACTATAACGCATTAGTAGGAGTTTATGATTTATTACAATCTACATACGTAAACGTAATGCTTGGTGAAATAGCCTCTGATAATGCTTTGGCTGGTGGCGAAAGCCCTACCGATGTAATTGGATTTCAGCAAATTGACGATATGATTCACACACCAGTAAACAGCAACCTAAGAGATATCTGGAACTGGATGTACGCTGGTGTAAACCGCGCTAATTTCCTTTTAGAATTTCAAGATAAAACAGAATTTGAAGGTAAAGAAGTAATTATTGGTGAAGCTAGATTTTTACGTGCTTACTTTTATTTTGAGTTGGTAAAATGGTTTGGACCAGTACCTTTAAAAGAAACCCGCTTTGAATTAGGTGATGAAACCTCTGTTCCACGAGCTTCAGTTTCTGAAGTGTATGCACTAATTGAAGCCGATTTAAAATACGCCGTGGCCAATTTAAACTACACTGCTCCCCAAATAGGGCGTGCCACTAAAGGTTCTGCCCAAGCGCTTTTAGGAAAAGCCTATTTATATCAAGATAAGTTTTCTGAAGCTGCTTTAATACTCGATAATTTAATCACCAACGGTCCTTACGATTTGGTGAGCGATTACGATACTATTTTTGAACACACCGGAGAGAATGGTATCGAATCGGTTTTTGAAGTACAATATACCGATGCCGAAGGTGCTGGTTTTGATTGTTTACAATGTAGCGAAGGCAACGTGGCCGTTGGATTTAATGGCATTAGAAATTATAATGGCCCTGTATTCGATTCAGGCTTCAGCTTTAACGTGCCTACTCAAGAAGTAGTTGATGCTTTTGAAGCGGGAGATTTACGAAAAGATGTGGCCATTTTAGATATTGAAAGTTGGGCAGCACAAACTGGGGCTACCTTCGGAACAGGAAACGAACACACTGGATATTTCAACAGAAAATATATTGCTAGAAAAGGTGATTTAAATACGGGCGACCAAAATTTAACCAACCCCAATAATTACAGAGCCATTCGTTTTGCCGATGTATTATTAATGGCAGCCGAAGCTTATAATCGTGGCGATATTGATGACACCAAGGCCCAAAGTTACTTAAACCGTGTTAGGGCGCGAGCTTTTGGAGATAACAACCATAATATAGCTTCTACAGGAGTAGCATTAACCGATGCCATTGCCCATGAAAGGCGTGTAGAATTGGTAGGCGAAGGACATCGTTTTTTCGATTTGGTAAGAACCGGAAAAGCAGCACAGGAAATCGACGGATTCACTGCAGGCAAAAATGAGGTATTCCCCATTCCAATTGAAGAAATTCAATTTTCTAATGGCAACTGGGAACAAAACCCTAACTACTAAAAAAAGAAACTATGAAAATTTTAAAATATACATTTCAAATTTTCCTTGTAGCACTAATAGCAATGGGCTGCTCACAAGAAGATGATAGTACAAATTATGTAAATAGCATTGCTGCACCTGCCAATATTTCGGCTACAGTAAATGTAACACAAGATAACACAGGCTTAGTAACTATAACACCACTTGGTGAGGGCGTAGTATCATATATTATAAACTTTGGTGATGGTTCCGAAATTTCAAACCCTATAAAACCAGGAGAACATGTACAACACACTTATGCAGAAGGAAGCTATGAAGCAGCCATTACCGCAACAGGGTTAAATGGCCTAAAAACAACAGCCATTCAAGAGGTTGTTGTATCTTTTAAAGCTCCCGAAAACTTAGTTGTAAGTATTGAAAATGATCCTGCTATTTCAAAACAAGTAAATATAACGGCCACAGCCGATTATGCTATTTCATACGAGGTTTACTTTGGTGAACCTGGAAATGATGATCCAATCGAAGCCAATAATGGGGAGACCATATCATACACTTATCAAGAAGCGGGTGTGTACACCATTAAGGTGGTTTCTATGAGTGCAGCTATTCAAACTACCGAATATACCGAAGAATTTGAGGTGACTGCCATTTTACAACCGTTAGCATCAGCAGTTACGCCACCAAGCCGAAATCCAGAAGATGTTATTTCCATTTACAGTGCAGTTTACAATGATGTTGAAGGTACCAACTATTTCCCTGATTGGGGACAAGGCGGCCAAGGCAGCGGATGGACGGAGTTCGATTTGAATGGTGATACCATGCTACAATACATTAATTTAAGCTACCAAGGTATTGCATTGGCCGATGGCACATCCATAAATGTGTCGCAAATGGAATATTTGCATTTAGATGTTTGGACGGCGGGCGATATTAACACTATTGAAACCTCGTTGATTAACAACGCCTCTGGCACAGTTACTGAAGCGCCTGTAGTATCAGGCTTAACTGCTGGAGAATGGACGAGCATTGAAATACCTATTTCCGCTTATACCGACCAAGGTTTAACAGTTACAGAAATTTTTCAGTTAAAATTTGTAGGCGACCCTTGGGCTACTGGAACAGTTTTTATAGATAACATTTATTTCTATAAAGAGCCATCAAATACACCAACCGGTTTGGTAGGCACATGGAAAATGACTAATGAAGCAGGAGCTTTAGGTGTTGGCCCTAGTGTTGGAGATACCAGTTGGTGGAATTGTGATACCGATTGTGTAAACCTTAGAGCTTGTTTTTATGATGACACCTATGTATTTGGAAGCGATGGTTCTTTCTCCAATAATTTAGGTAATGAAACTTGGGTAGAAGGTTGGCAAGGTGGTAGTGATTCATGCGGTAGCCCAGTAGCTCCTTATGATGGTTCAGCATCAGCAACTTACACTTACAATGAAAGTGCTGGAACAGTTACTATAAACGGTACTGGCGCTTATATTGGTATTCCTAAAGCTAATAACCAAGGAGAACTACCCAATGTAGCGGTGCCATCGTCAATAACATACAATGTTTCTTTTATTGATAGCAACACTATTTCTGTTTATGTAGAAGCTGGTGCAGGTGTATTTTGGCAGTTTAAATTAGTTCGCGAAGGCGCTGTGGCTTCTCCGGTTGCTGGAACATGGAAAGTAGCATCAGAAACAGGTGCTCTAGGTGTGGGACCCGCCGTTGGTGATACCAGTTGGTGGAATTGTGATGCTGGTTGTGTTACAGACAGAGCTTGTTATTACGACGATACTTATGTATTTGAAACAGACGGTACCTTTACCAACAATTTAGGAAGCGAAACTTGGGTAGAAGGCTGGCAAGGTGGTAGTGATTCGTGTGGTGCCCCAGTAGATCCATATGATGGTTCGGCATCAGCAACTTACACTTACAATGCTGGTGCGGGCACCATAACACTTAATGGAACGGGTGCCTTTATTGGTATTCCAAAAGCTAATAATCAAGGTGAATTACCTAACGTGGACGTTCCCAGTGCAATTACTTACAATATTGAGTTCATTGATACTGATACCATGTCGGTTTATATCGAATCGGGCGCAGGAGTATTTTGGCAATTTAAACTTGTAAGAATCTAAAAAAAGTAATTATGAAAAATATAAAATTTAATATAGCAATACTCTTTAGTTTAGTAACACTTGTATTTAGTTGTCAGGAAGATGATGCTACTATTGGTAGTATTACGGCTCCAAACAACATTAGTATTTCAGCAGAAATTGTGGGTATAGATGCTTTAAACCCAAATGGAGATGGCAGTGGTTTAGTTAACATTACAGCTAGCGCTAATAACGCTATTAGTTATAAATTCGATTTTGGAGATGGCTTAAGTGAAGTTGCTCCCTCAGGAATTACAACGCATAGATTTAGTAAAGTTGGAGTTAATACGTACACCGTTGTTGTGAATGCTATAGGCACAGGCGGACTTCAATCTAGCACGTCTATAGATGTTGAAGTATTCAGCTCTTTTGATGATGCTGAATTAAAACAACTGCTAACAGGAGGATCAAACAGAACTTGGTACCTAGCCGCAACTGAAGTTGGACATTTAGGAGTTGGTCCAGGAAATGCAGGCGTTGACCCTGAAGGATTTTGGTACCCGAAATGGTATGCAGCTCAGCCTTTTGAAAAATGTGGCATAGAAATTAGTGACTGCCTTTGCGACGATGAATTAACGTTTACTTTAGATGCCAACGGCCAATTAACCTATCAGTTAAACAACAATGGGTTTACCTTTTTTAATGCAGGTCATCAAGCAGTAATTGGAGAAAATGCCGGTGAAGATGCGTGTTTTGCTTTTGATACCTCTGGCACAAGTATTGTGTCGTTATCACCTTCATTGACCGATTGGAATACTATTCCTGACCCTGATTTTGAAGCACGAGGCACTACTATGAATTTTTCAAATGATGGTTTTATGGGCTATTATGTAAGCTCTTCAACCTACGATGTTATATCAGTTTCAGAAACCGAGTTATATGTTAGAACATTAGACGGCAACGACCCAGGGTTAGCGTGGTATCATAAATTTCAAACAAGTCCTGCAGAAGAAACTTTTGAATCTGTTTTCAATACCTTAGTTTGGTCTGATGAATTTGATACTCCTGGTGCACCAGATACTAATAAATGGACCTATGATTTAGGTGCTGGTGGTTGGGGCAACCAAGAATTACAAACTTACACTGATAACGGCGAAAATGTTATTGTGCAAGATGGTTTACTAAAAATTACAGCCAAAGCAAATGGCTCAGGATATACTTCGGCAAGGTTAAAATCTGAAAACTTACAAGAATTCACCTATGGTCGCGTAGAAGTTCGTGCTAAACTTCCTGCAGCTCAAGGCACTTGGCCAGCTATTTGGATGTTAGGAGCTAATTTTGATACCGTAGGGTGGCCTAACTGTGGCGAAATTGACATCATGGAACAAACAGGCCAAGATAAAGCAAAAACATCGGCAGCACTCCATTTTCCTGGAAATTCAGCTGGTAATGCCATTACTTCAGAAACTTCAAATACTACAGCAACAACTGAGTTTCATAATTATTCTGTAGAATGGACTGCAACAACTATTAAATTTTTAGTTGATGACACGCTCTTCCTGTCATTTGAAAATACCCCTGGTTCAGTATTTAATGCCGACTTTTTCATGATTTTAAATGTAGCAATGGGTGGCACCCTAGGAGGCACCATAGACCCTTCATTCACTGAAGATACAATGGAAATTGATTATGTAAGGATTTATCAATAAAAATTATGAAACATTTTAAATATTATTATGTAATCCTCTTACTTACAATGTTTTTAACAGGATGTAAAAAAAACAAAGAAATAAGTGTGCCAGCATCAAATAATAATAACATATCAGAAATAGATACTAAAGTGGCGCAATTACTTTCTAAAATGACTTTAGAAGAAAAAATTGGCCAAATGAACCAATATAATGGGTTTTGGGATGTTACAGGCCCAACACCCAAAAATGGTGATGCTGCAAAAAAATATGAACACTTAAGAAAAGGCTATGTAGGCTCCATGCTTAATGTTACTGGTGTAGAAAATGTACGCGCCGTACAAAAAATAGCCGTTGAAGAAACTCGCTTAGGCATACCATTAATTATTGGTTTTGATGTTATTCATGGTTACAAAACTCTAAGCCCTATTCCTTTGGCCGAAGCCGCTAGTTGGGATTTAGAAGCTATAAAAAAATCAGCAGAAGTTGCCGCTTTAGAAGCCTCGGCTGCTGGTATTAATTGGACGTTTGCCCCTATGGTTGATATTTCACGCGATGCGCGCTGGGGGCGTGTTATGGAAGGCGCTGGTGAAGATACGTATTTGGGCTCTAAAATAGCTGAAGCACGTGTAAAAGGTTTCCAAGGAAATAATTTATCATCGCCTAACACTATTGTAGCATGTGCTAAACATTGGGCCGGTTATGGTTTTGCTGAATCAGGAAAAGACTACAATACTGTTGATGTAGGCACTTCAACCCTACATAATACAATTTTCCCACCATTTAAGGCTAGTATTAATGCAGGTGTAAAAACTTTTATGAATTCTTTTAATGAATTAAACGGCATTCCGGCAACAGGCAATGTTTGGTTGCAGCGAGATATTTTAAAAGGTAAATGGGGTTTTGATGGTTTTGTAGTATCTGATTGGGGCTCAATGGCCGAAATGATTAACCATGGCTATGCACGTGATAAAACGCATGCCGCCGAACTTTCGGCCGTGGCTGGTTCTGATATGGATATGGAATCATACGCCTACATATCTGAACTAGCTAATTTAGTTAGAGAAGGTAGCGTTCCTGAAGATTTGATTAACGATGCGGTAGCACGCATTTTACGTGTTAAATTTGAATTAGGATTATTTGATGACCCTTATAAATATTGTGATTTAAAACGTGAAAAAGAAATTACAGGAAATGAAGAAATCCACAATGCCGTTTTAGAAGTTGCCAAAAAATCTATTGTACTTTTAAAAAATGAAAATGATATGCTTCCGCTAAAAAAAGATGGGCAAAATATTGCAGTTATTGGTGCTTTGGCTAACGATAAAACGAGTCCTTTAGGCAGCTGGCGCATTGGTGCAGATGATGGCACAGCAATTTCCGTATTAGAGGGTTTGAAACAATATAAAGGCAACCAAATAACCTATGCAAAAGGGGCTGATCTTATTACCGGACAAGCTACTTTTCCTTTTGAACTAAATGTTAATAATGATAATAAAAATGGATTTAAAGAAGCCATTAACATTGCAAAAAAAGCTGATAAAGTTATCATGGTTTTAGGCGAACATGCTTTTCATAGTGGCGAAGCAAGAAGTCGTGCTAACATAGGGCTACCTGGTGTACAGCAGGAATTACTAGAAGCGGTTTACGCTGTAAATAAGAATATTATTTTAGTATTAAATAACGGACGTCCGCTAGCTATTACATGGGCAGATGCTCATATTCCTGCAATTGTAGAAGCTTGGCATTTAGGCACACAAAGCGGTAACGCCATTGCACAAGTGCTATATGGTGATTATAATCCTAGTGGCAAACTACCTATGACGTTTCCTAGAAGTGTAGGTCAAGTACCTATTTATTACAACTACAAAAACACAGGTAGGCCATCAGCTAACGAACCCAACAGTGTTTTTTGGTCACATTATACAGATGAAACCAATGCACCACTATATCCTTTTGGCCATGGATTGAGTTATACTACATTTACTTATTCTAAGTTAAAAACCAAGGTTATTAACAACAACCAGGTTGAAGTTACTTTTACCGTTAAAAACACAGGAAAAGTTAAAGGTAAAGAAGTAGCACAATTGTATATTCGCGATTGGTTTGCAAGCGTTACCCGCCCCGTAAAGGAATTAAAAGGTTTTGAATTGGTTGAACTTACACCTAATGAAGAAAAACAAATTACCTTAAATCTTACAGATAAAGAATTAGGCTTTTATGACAATGACGGTGAATTTATACTAGAACCGGGTAAATTTACTGTTTTTGTTGGGGGAAGTTCTCACACAGAACTTGAAAAAGATTTTGAAATATGATATAATAAGCCTTAGTGAAAATTTAATGTTTTAATAGTGTTCTTTTAAATAAAACAGTATCAAACCATATTACCCATATTTTAATTGACTATTTATAAGAGTTAATATTTTAAAGGCTTTCAAAAACCGCATATAAATAATAAAAAACCAATAAAAAATATTTTATTGGTTTTGAACAAATTAAGAATTAAAAACTTTTATTTCAACACTGAAATTAGTCGGGATGACAGGATTTGAACCTGCGACCACACGGCCCCCAGCCGTGTACGCTAACCGGACTGCGCCACATCCCGAATTTAAAAATAGTTTTCAAAGAAAACATATTTTTAAGTAATTACAAAATACAAAATGGCCAAAGTAAAACTTTGGCCATTTTTAAACTATTATTGAATTAATAATTAATTATAAGTAGATGTTGATACTTCAAAAGAAGCATCTTTAGCTGCCAAATAACGTTCAGCATCTAATGCTGCCATACAACCTGTACCTGCTGCAGTAATGGCTTGTCTGTATACATGATCTGCGGCATCACCTGAAACAAACACACCTTGTACGTTGGTTTTAGATGTTCCTGGCACATTAATAATATAACCTGTTTCATCTAAATCTATATAATCTTTAAAAATATCTGTATTAGGTTTATGCCCTATAGCTACAAAAAATCCTGTTGCAGGTATTACGTGTTTTTCTTGTGTTTGATTATTGAAAACGCGTACACCGTTTACTAACTGACCATCACCTAAAACCTCATCGGTTTCAGTGTTAAATAAAATTTCAATATTTTCTGTGTTTTTAACACGTTCAGCCATAATTTTTGATGCTCTAAATTCATCACGCCTTACTAACATGGTCACTTTCTTACAAAGCTTAGAAAGGTAATGTGCTTCTTCACAAGCAGAATCTCCTGCTCCAACAATTACAACATCTTGATTTCTATAGAAAAAACCATCACAAACAGCACATGCTGAAACGCCTCCACCTAATTTTAGGTATTTTTGTTCAGACTCTAAACCTAAGTATTTTGCTGATGCACCTGTTGAAATAATAACAGTATCGGCATGTATTTCCTTTTCATCATTAATCCACACTTTATGTACATCACCTGAAAAATCTACTTTAGTAGCCCAACCATCACGAATATCAGCTTCAAAACGTCTAGCTTGCGCTTGTAATTGCAGCATCATTTCAGGCCCTGTAACACCTTCTGGGTAACCTGGAAAATTTTCAACCTCATTAGTAGTTGTTAATTGCCCTCCTGGTTGTGTACCTTGATATAAAACAGGGTTCATATTTGCTCTAGCTGCATATATTGCTGCTGTATACCCCGCAGGCCCTGAACCTATTATTAAACACTTTACTCTTTCAATTGTATTAGACATAATTTTAAAATCTTTTAGGTTAAAACAAAAGTAGAATTTTTAAACAAATCCTTACTTAGAATGTATCAACAGTTTTTATAAAAAAATAAGTAATTGCTATAGCGCAAGAAAAAAAACAGTTTTTCTGTATTAATTTAGACGACATTTAAATATAATACCCTTATTTTTTAGAATATTATTTTTTTGGATAATTATCATCCCAATTTTTTACTTTAGGCGCACCCAATTTACCTAAAGACTTAGCTACAATTGTAGAAACCGTAGCATCTCCGGTTACATTTACGGTAGTTCTACACATATCTAAAGGTCTGTCTACTGCAAAAATTAAGGCTAACGCTATTGGCAAAATATCGGAAGGAAAGCCTATGGCTTCTAAAACAATAACTAACATAACCATACCAGCGCCTGGTACAGCTGCGCTTCCAATGGAAGCTAAAAGCGCTGTTAAAATTATCATTAATTGGTTACTAAACACTAAGCCTTCTGGCCATAAAACTTGCATTATAAATACAGCTGCAACACCTTGATAAAGGCTTGTACCATCCATATTTATGGTAGCGCCAACTGGCAAAACAAAACTTGAAACCTCTTTATCTACCCCTACATGCTCTTCAACCCGCTCCATAGTTACGGGTAAAGCCGCAGCACTACTACTTGTTGAAAATGCTAATAATTGCGCAGGACTAATTTGACTTAAAAACCAAAGCGGTGATTTTTTTGCATATACAGCAATTAAAAACAGGTAAAAACATATCATTAATATAAGCCCTAAAACAACAACACCAGCATACTTTAATAACGCAATTAATATGTCAGGATCATCAGCAGATACTACAACGGTAGCCAAAAGTGCAAATACAGCGTAAGGGGCAGAAAGCATTATTAAATCTACCAACTTTAAAATTACTTCATTCAAAGAATCAAAAAAATCTTTAAGAGGTTTTGCTTTTTCTTCGGGCACTAACAATACACAAATACCTAATAAAATAGCAAACACTATAACCTGAAGCATTAATTTATTATCGCTCATTGCTGTTACAGCATTATCAGGTACCATATCAACCACAAAATCTAAAGGACCAGCTTCAGCTTGTTTTTGGGCGTTACTCAAAATAGTTTGCGCTTTTCCGCTAGTAGCATATTTTTCCTTTAACATAGTAACGGTTTCAGGCGTTATACCTTCTCCTGGTTTTAAAACATTTACCAAACCTAAACCTATGGTAATAGCTATTATAGTAGTTAAAATGTACACAAAAATAGTGCGTACACCCATATTTTTAAACTTTGAAATATCTTTTAAATCTGAAACCCCTTTTATTAACGAAGCTAGTATTAATGGCACTGCTATAAGTTTTAACAACTTAACAAATATTTTACCTACAGGCTCTACCCAATCTAAAACAAATTGTTGGTAGTTAAATGATGCCATTGTAAAACCAAAAACAACACCAAGAACCATTCCTATTAGTATTTTCCAGTGTAATGCTAATTTCTTCATATATTAAAATAAGATATTAAAAGCTATAAAATTACGGAATTTGCAGCAAATTTTACTGAAGCTGAAATTATAAGGTATAAAAAAAGCATTGCTATATGCAATGCTTTTTGTCGGGGTGGCAGGAATATTCACAAACCACTTTTATTAAAAAACCAACTATTGCATTTAACCTATTGCTTTTACAACTGATTTTATAACTTGTTTGATATGAAGTTTAGTTTTACTTTTTTTAAGTTACACAAATGTCTTTTGTTTTTAAATTAAAGAATTTATTTTGAATATTTTCTATTTAGGCTATATCTCAGAAATAAACTTCGCCAAATTATCACCTCTTTCTAGGTTAAACTTTTTTCTTAATCTATGTCTAGCAATATGAACACTTGGAAGAGATATATTAAGTAATTGAGCCATTTCCTTTCCGTTAAAATTAAGTTTAATTAGAGCGCAATGTTTTAATTCTGTTGAAGAAAGCATAGGATATCTTTTTCTTAATTTTTCATAGAAACTAGTATTAACATTGGTAAAACGTTCATTAAACTCATTCCATAAATTCTTATTAAAATCTTTTGTTGCGTTAAATAGCATTCTATAGTCCACCTCATTTAAATGCTTTTTTAACTCTTGTAAAAGATCATCTATAACCCTTTCTTTGTCTATTAGTTGTAAAGTATATGATGTGATTTCTTTATTTTTAACATTAATCACCTCTGCTTGTTTCTCTTTTTCATGCTGTGCTTTTAATTTAGATTTATTTCTACGCTCCAAAAACTGCTTTCTTTGATACCAATTCTTCACTATCATAATGGTACTTATAATTATTAAAACAATAAAACCCAATGAAATTTTAAGCTGAAAATTTTGTTGCTTCCTAGCACTTAATAGCTTTTGTTGTTGTGCCATTTCTTTATTTTTTTTATTTACCTCTTTTCTATATTTGTTTTTCACATCGAGAAGATCTCCATTATTTTTTGCACTAAACAAACTGTCATTTAACCTATTAGCCTCATACATAAACCTATAGGCTTTTCCATCCATTCCCTTTGATGAATATATTTGCGCGAGTTTGTGTAAAACTTCAGGTTGAATATCCTTATGTGCATTATTATTCTCCATAATTTCTAAACACAAATTGTAATAATAAAGTGCTTTATCTAGCTTACTTTGTTTCAATTTTAAATTACCAAAATAAGAAAGTGTAACAACTGCAAAATGTGAATTATTCTTTAAGAAATAAGGAGTGATAAAATCAAGTATTTCTTCAGCTTCATCTAGCTTATCTTGAAGCAAAGCAGCATTAGCCTTTTCAGCTAAAATATAGTATGGTTTCACTTTATATTTTTCAGCAATCACCAAACAAGAATCTAAGTAAAAATTTGTGTGTTGAAATTTACGAGAACGTGTGTAGCTTGCGGCAATCCCAAGATAATTTCTTATCAAATCTCTTTCTGTAACTGTTTTAAGTTTTAGTTGTTTTTTTTGATACTCTAATCCTCGCTTCATATGACCAACCGCTTCTTCTTCTTTATTAAAAACTAAATACAATAGGCCTAACTCATAATGACACCTTACTAAAAAATCCCTATTATCATATTTTTCAGCCAACAATAGGGCTTCCCATAAAAGGTCATAAGCCTTACTATAGTTTCCTTCACTTTCTGCGTTATCGGCTTTTATCATCAAAGCAGACATCTTATTTATAGCTGATTTATCATCCTGCATATCCTGAAAATCGGAACTAAAAAGATTATGTAAATCCCTATTGAACATTATAATCTCAAAATCAATGATGTTAAGTTTTAAATTTAAATCATTACTATTTAATGAAGATGCTGAAAAAACAAATTGACCTCCAAACCACAATGATATTAAAAAGAAAAAAATACATTTAAGCCTCATATTCTGAATATTACAAAAAAAATATCAATTAATTTTACTAGAAATCAAATTTAAAAAAAGGAGTTGTTTAGAAAGTTATAGTATAGCCTAATAAACCTCTTGTTAAGTTTATTCTAAGTTCTGTTAAGGTAATTTTTAAAAAAATTAATTTGAAATTTGCATAAATTAAAATAAAACACCATCAATATATATAATAATACAATTTTATTCTAAACAACAATTTCAATCAGTAAACTAAATAAAAACATTAAATAACTAATTACCATTATGAAGTCAAAAAAAATAATTTTAATCATATTTATTACACTCATTTGTATTTCAGAGCTTTTTTCACAAGCTTGGAATTACAATAATAATAGAATTGCTGTAAGTGCAGATGGGAATAGTGCTCCAGACAATGCATACAAATGGCCTATTGGTGACCCAGATGATTGGGGTGCTAATGCTGCTATACTGGCCACTTTGGCAAAAAAAGAACTACAAAATAAATTAGTGCATTTTTCATATAACAATTTTATTGATGCTCCCAGTGGTCCTGATTATGAAAATCAAAATAAAATAAGTTGCGATGGAGGAATCATTAGGTGGCACTTTGATGCTTCTCGTTTTTTTGATGTTACAACACAAAAAGATGCTGCTAGATTGCACCTTGCAAAAGAAATGGCTAAATCTACTGAGGAAAACCCTCTTTATTTATTACATGCTGGCCTTTCAGAGTTCATATATCAAGTCGTTGAAAAAACAATAGAAATTGGCGGATTAAAAGCTCTAAAGCATGTGAAGTTAATTTCACATAGTGGATTTAATGAAAATGAAAAGAGAAGAGAATGGCATCGTACATGGGCTGATATTAAGCAACTATGTGGAAACCGTATTCAATATTATAAAATTAAGGACCAAAATGCTTGTGGAGAACCAAACGTATTGTGGTGTTCTGGAAAAGACTTCTCTCCATGGTATTGGATGAGAGACCATAAAGATGAGAGTATACGCTGGCTATACACTCGCATGCTTGCTCATGATACGGGAAAAGCCGATATCTCTGATGTTGGTATGCTATACTGGCTTCTGACCAAAGATGAAAATGGAAGCCCTGAAAAGTTTAAATCATTCTTAGGTGATGATATTAAAAATTCAGTTCAAGGCATAGCTGTAACAAAAAAACTAAACGGTGAAGGTAAATTTTCTTTGGACGCTACCAAGGACTTTCCTATTGTATCAATTCCGGGTTATGAAAAACCATACTTAGACTCTTACAGAAAGGCTTTAGCCATAGACGCTTCAAAACACCAAAACACCTTTGCTGCAAGTAAGGTTGAATTAACTGCTCCAAGCGGACTCTACTTCATCACCCTAACCACTCTTGGTGAAATTGATGGAGAATCTTCATACCAATTATTCATAGATGGTAAACTGATTGGTGAGGCAAAAAATCGTAAAACAGACAAAGACTATAAAGAACAACATCATAGTTTTAGAAATATCAGATTAAAAAGCACGAGTGAAATTCTTGTATCTTTTAATTCACATTCCAATGAGAAAATACCTGAAGATGATGCTTTTGCTTTTTCACGTGGTAGATGGACTAAATTAAACTTTCATTGTGTTGAAAAAGACGTTGTAAAAAATGAAGCAGGTGATATTATTACAATTGAAGGTGAAAAATTTGATTTGCATGGACAATGGAAAATAGTAAATGATAAAATAGCAAGTGGCAATAAATATATAACATATTTTGGCCCTAACCATTATCAAAAAGTAAATCCGAAGGAAACCATTATTTCACAATTTGAAGTAACAGCTCCCGGCACCTATACGGTTAAATGGTTTATGCGTCAGCCACTGGAAGCTGAAGGTGATAAATCTAATGATGCCTGGATAAACTTCCCAGACGCTACGCAAATCGGAAGGCATACGCTAGAAGGCTTCCATAAATTTGTTGGGCGAAGTAAAAACGAATTCAAATGCAATGGACAACTT
Organism: Seonamhaeicola algicola; assembly: GCF_007997385.1. Taxonomy (GTDB): domain Bacteria; phylum Bacteroidota; class Bacteroidia; order Flavobacteriales; family Flavobacteriaceae; genus Seonamhaeicola; species Seonamhaeicola algicola. Next base: position 456,572 of record NZ_VOSC01000025.1, on the reverse strand, counting down.
GATTTACATGGAGACCAGCCCTGGATGAAAGTTAAATTTGACAAACCTGGGGTTTACACACTTAAAATATCAGGAAGATCGGAGTTAATTGAAATTGATAAAATCATCTTATACAAGGGAATTAATTTTGATGAAATTAATTATAATTCAAAAGGCTAATTATTATTCTATTTCCACAATAATTCAAAATTTAGACTATGAGATTATATTCCTTAATTTACATAACAACCTAAGTTTTTTACTTTATCGGAAATGCTCAAAAACTATAAGGAGCTCATAAAACAATATATGAACAGAAAAAGAAACTACTGGAATAATGTAGTAGCTAAAAGTTTCTTTAAAAGCTTAATAGTGAAACTTGGTATATAAACTCAAATACTGGCTTAAATCAGAAGCTGATTAACCTATATTTCAATGGATAGAAACTTTGTACAACAGAAGAGAAATACACTCTTATTTAAGGTATAAATCTATAGAAAAGTTTAAAATTGAAATTTTTAATCAAAAAGTAGCTGCATGACTCTTATCTAATTGTCTACTTTTTTATTGCAAGTCCAAAAGCCAACTCTAAAAAATTTAGAATTGGCTTTTTTAATATTTTAACCATAAGGTCTAATAATGCAGATATGTGACATATTTTTAATTATTTAGCAAATTTAAGAATGCCATGATCTGTTGCCAGAATATACATTCCGCTTTTAAGATTTGTTATTGAAATTTCTCTAGACTCTATTTTAGCTTCTTGAACGGACTGACCTAATAAATTAAAAATTTTGTAGTCGCCATAAATCGCTGTACTTAAAACAAGAGCATCTTTATTTGAGCTATAAAATGCATCCAACTTAGATTTATTAAAATCGACTGTACTTAGAGAAGGACCAATAGTAGCCATAGCATCATAAGTCATACCTTGTACTACTAAAGTTCCACTTCCGTTATCTACAACCGGTACAGCTTCAAGACCATCGGCATCTCCCATGGCAGTACTAAACCATCGACATACTATAGTATAATCTACACCATTGGTGTAAGTTCCATCCCATCTATTATAGGCTATGGTAACATCAACGGTACTAGTTCCATCGCCGTTGTCTGAAATAGTAGGGCCAGCTAGTATATAACTTTCTGTGGATGCAGCTGACGCAGGTGTAAGACCTTGTGGTGCAAGAGTGGGTATACCAGCATTTGGAGTTCCAGGGTTACCCGTTATACTGGTAACATTAGGACCAGTAATAGTTTGTCCTGATAAACTTGATTGAACATTGGAGGTCTGACGTATTGGTGAAAATAAACCAGCAGAGGATAAATTAGCATTGCTAATAGTAATACCCGTATATTTTATGACAATATCCGGTTGTCCTACTGCAGGGCCATAAGCCCCTGCGCCATCTCCTGCAAATGTAGCTGGATATGATAAAAATTCAATTGTCTGAGCTTGTACAAATGTAAAGCAAAATGATAGTAATAAAATTAGAGTAATTTTTTTCATAATATTTGATTTTAAGTTTGTTAATTTTTAATTTTCAAGCACTTATTCTTTAGATTATATGATTAATTATTTATAACAGCATGATTAACCAAGTTGTTAATTTTTAAATAATACTTTTTAACATGTCTACAAACATAATAGAAACAATACTATCACAACCGTTATTCAATTAATAACCAACAACATACTAAATAAAAAATATTGTAAGGAGTATGGCCCTTGATATTTCTTAATTCAAAATTAAGATGAATAAATCTTTTACTTTTTTACGAATTTATAAACACCTTCTCGAACTACAAGAATATAAACTCCATTGCTTAGCTCCTGAACATCAATATTTTTTGCATAGGTCCCTTTTTTAACAATAGCACCTAGCATATTAGCTATATAATAGCTAGCACCATTCCCATTGGTTGATAACGTTATGGTTTCCTCAACAGGATTAGCTGAAGTAATTAAGCCATTAATACTATTTTTAACTGAGTTACTTAAAGTAGCACTAGAATCATAAACCATACCTTGCACCACTAAAACTCCACTACCATTATCTATTACAGGAATAGACTCTAAACCATCAGCATCGCCTTCTTTTGTGGAAAACCACCTATTTACTATGGTGTAAGATTGACCGTTGGTATAAGTGCCCTCCCATTTATAAAAAGCAATAGTAACAGATACATCGCTAGTGCCATCACCATTGTTAATTACTGTAGGGCCTTCCAAGATATAATTCTCTGAAGGTGTAGCACCTCCTGGTTTAAAACCTTGAGGAGCAAATAAAGGTGTACCCGCATTAGGAGCACCAGGATTGTTTGAAATACTGGTAACATTTGGCCCCGTAATTGTTTCTCCTGTTAAACTATTTTGCACATTAGAAGTGAGTCTTATAGGTGAAAACATACCCGCAGTTGTTATGTTTGCGTTGTCTAAAGTAACATTGGAAAATTTAACTATAAGGTTTGGTTGCCCTAAAGCTGGCCCAAAGTTACCCGCACCATCACTCGCAAAAACAGCTGGCACAGATAGATATTCAATATTCAAAGTTCTTGGACCGGTATCGGCAACTACTTGAATTGTAATAGTAGTTTCTTTAGTATCTCCAGTATTGTTACTTGCTACTGCTTTTAGTTCATAAGTACCTTCCTGCATATTAGTTAAAGCACTATCGTTTTGCCCAGCAAAACCCCATTGGTACGGTGCTGTATTTATTTGGCGAACAAGTACATTATTCAAATAGAGTCTAACATTATTAACAGATCCATTTTCGTCATTAGCATTTACTTCTACTTCTAAATCTGTCCCCACTTGAAAAACCTGAGAATTAAAAGGTTTCACAAAAGATATTGTAAAAGGGCTATCAACAGGACCTTCTTTAGACAAGTAAAAGATATCATCCTTAATATTATCATGCGGGTGCGGATTATGCCAAGGCAAATTGGTTAATGTCCAAACATAATTTCTAAAAAACGTATTGCTGGGTCTATTTATTTGAAATTGGTCTCTCATTTTAACACCTGATAATCCATCATGAGGATAAAATACATGATTATACCTCCATACATTATTTGCCGTTGGTCTTTCCCAATTATTATTGGATCCATTTTCTGAAAATCCGCCATTACTATCATCTCCTTCATAATGAATACCAACATTATTCTCAATTAGATTATTTGAGGCTGATACTTCTGTCCAAGCCATAAATCTATTACCAGATTTAATAAAAAGGTTTTCAATCACACTTGCTCTTTCTGTAAAAGCATCAATATCAACTCCATCTTGCCATGCATTAAAAACTAAATTATTTTTAATTACTAAATCTCTACATACTTTCATATGTATAGCTCTTCTTCCATCATCCATTACCACATTATTTTGAACAATACTATTCTGTGAAATTTGTTTAAGATGAAGACTGTTGTAGCAGTTATACATTTCTACACCATTAATTTCTAAATCATTAACAAATTCAGCATATATTGCATTACCAACTTGTCTTTTGTATTCTAATTGCCCTCGTTTTGTACCTATAATTTTCACATTATTTTTTCTACTATTGTTATTTAGTCCTACAATTTCAATTATTCCCCCCTCTTTTTCACCTAATGGCGTACCTGAGCTAGCTCCGGTATTCGGTATTTCTTTATCATATAGTATTATTCCATCTATAATAAGAGTGGTATTACTTCCTACTTCAATTGGGTTTCCTTGATTTATATCAATAGTTCCTCTAAAGATATAAGTAGTCATGGAAGTATGGTTTTGTGCTATTGTACTTCTTAAATTATTAAGTTGTGCTATTGTATTAATAACCGTACCAGTACCGGTATATGTTTCTGACCTTGATTTTAAATTACTTATTGTGTTTTTGGCTCCAGCTTGTTCTGCTATATTTTTTTTAAAATAACCTTCAACTAATCTGGCCTTAGAATCTAGAAGCGCATTTAGCAAACCATTACTTAGTCCTGCTTGGTTAAGATCATTTTTCAAATCTATGTCTGGAGTTCCAGTAACCGTTGGTGCTTTCTTCACTTTAACAACTCCAGGAGTAGGTGTACCGTCGGGTAGTTTATCCCATGTTTTAAATTTACAATCTGCTTGTTGATTAGGTCGATCTACTCCATCGCAAAAGGTTTGGTTTTGACTTGGATATCCCATTGTTGAAGCTACAAACTCTGTATAACCATTAGTATCATTATAAAATTGAGCTTGCACACCTAGTGATGCAAATAAAAGTGCTGCCAATATATTTACTTTAAACAAAGTTTTCATCTTTTTTATTATTAATCAATTTTGTTTACCATCAGTTACTTTAATGTTTTTTATTATGCTAATCAATTCTTTTCTTAGTATATATAGTTTTGTATTATTTCATAATTATATGTAGTTACAATGTATTTATTAAGTGATTAAAAGATCTAAACCACTGACAAACATTTTATTACACACAACTAATTGCCTTACTATCTTTTTAAACTATAAAACACAAATAAAATAGAACCCTAAAAGTTTTTAGGGTTCTAATCAAAACTAAAACTAACTAAATAACTATAAATCTCAATATTAAACTAAATGCCTAATTAGAAATTAACCGCTCATTCAGATAAATTTATTATTGCCATTCTTGCAAATTTAATTCTGTATTTCTGTAAATAAGTTCTTCTGATACATTGTGCACATCTCCATTACCATCAGTATAGCTATATTGTAACGTAAAACCTCTTGTTTGTGAATTATAGGTTCCTGTTCCGTTAAGGTTTGTTATATCACCTGTTCCGCCAGACAATGTTACATTACCAGTATCATCTATTTCAACATTCATACCTCTTCCAGAAACATCAGGATTTCCAGCATAAGGTGCGGCTAACGAACTTTTGTTTAAGGTTGTTAGCAACATATCTTCATTGCTTACCAAGTCTTGTTCTGAGTATGTTACTACTGAATTATCAACTGTATTAGTATCTGTTCCTTTTACATAATACCACCCATGGTATTTGTTATAGTAACGTACTACAAATATTGAATAATGCTTTCCGTCTAGTATAGAATCTGTTGTTGTGCTTACTAATTGCAGGGGTAATGCATAACTTTCATCAACAGCTAAAGGATCATTCATAAACAAATCTTTATTTAAAGTAATTGGTAAACTACCTTTAAACTTTCCTTTGGGTATAGTTATACTTGTACTATTCATGCTGTAGTAATTATCGGGTAACTTTGTTAATTCTGGGTAGGCATTTAATAATGTATCTTCTATAATAAAGCCAACTTCTTCGTTTACATCGTTGGTATATTTACCGCCTAAAACAACGCCTACTTCAAACTTTAAATCTTGCCCATCTGCATCAACTAATGTTCTTAAAGGAAATTGCCTTGGAAAATATGTAGCTGAATAAAGGAAATCTTCTTTGTAATCATCATAACACCCCTGGAAAAAAATAAAACTCACAATTAGGACGAATACTGTTATTTTTTTTATCATTTTTATTAATTTTTTATTAATCTTTTTCTTACCAGCCTAAATTTTGGGTTAGGTTGTTTGTTCTTAACAATTCATTAAATGGAAGTGGACCGTAATTCATAAAACTTTTATAATTTGGTGTTTGAATTACTTTTCTAGAGTAACTAAAAATACCATTTCCGCTATTGGTAATTGTTACACCTGAAATAGGCACATTCAAATCATCCTCCCATCTTCTTAAGTCGTAAAATCTATGTCCTTCAAAACAAAGTTCTATTCTGCGTTCATTTTTTATTAATTGCCTCATAGACTCTTTAGTATTAATAGACATTAGGTAGTCATCTGTTCCTCCCGAAGCAATTCCAGCTCTTCTTCTAACCTCAGCAATTGCTTCTCTTGCAGATAAACCATATGTTCTATCATCAGGACCATTAGCTTCATTAGCTGCTTCAGCAAAATTTAAAAATATTTCTACTTTACGAAATAAAGCATTGTAATGCACATCGTTTACATTGTTTCCTTCTACTAAGTTGGCATCGGAACTAATCCACTTTCTTAAATAATAGCCTGTTCTAGTAGCATTCTCAACTGTTACTCCTGGCGCTCCCACCATATGAGCTCCTCCATCAAAAGTCTCAATAACTCTTCCTTTAAAATTTTGATTATTATAAATTACAGTCATATAAAACCTAGGGTCTCTATTTTGATACATTTGGTTTTCATTATAACCACTCATACTTTCTGTAATAGGATAACCATTTGCCATGGGGAAAGCGTCTACTAGATTTTGAGAAGGATTACAGTTACCATTCCCCTCAAGCCCTGCTCCGGGAGGAAAATGGTTTTTCTCAAGATTATTATTTCCAGATGTACCTCCACTAACTCTTCGCATGATTAATTCATCATTTACATCATTGTTATAGAACGTATTTGAAATATCTCCAACATTATATACATTACTTGGAAGTGTTAAACCTATATCATCTATAACTTCTTTTGCTGCCTGTGCTGCTTCAGCATATGAAGAGGTTCCAAAAGCAGGACTAGCTGCATATAAAAGAACTCTAGATTTCAAAGCTTTACAAGCAATGGTTGTTGGTCTACCAAGGTTTGTTAAATCAAAATCAGGATCTATTGTACTGTTATCATAAGCCTCAGGTAATCCAGCATCTAGCGCTGTATCTAAATCATTAATTATTTGTTGAACTGTTTCACTATAAGTGTTTCTAGGAATGTTAGATATATCTGGGTCGTTAACATCCAATCTTGATATCATTAATGGTACCCCCATTAACTCGCCATTTTCATCAATACCTCCGTATCTTTTTAGTAATTCAAAATGAATATATGCTCTTAAAAAGAAAGCTTCTCCTTTTAAACGTTCTTTAAAAGCGGCATCTCTTGTTGGGTTAGATCTATAATACATTACTCTATCATCTAGCCCTACATCAATAAAAAGATTTATGTTCTTTAAATCATCAAATCTATCTTGCCAATTATCAAGAGGGTTTCTAACAGATGTCCACCAGCCATCTATGGCACTCATTTGATTTATTGCCCCTGTAAGGTTATTTGAAAGTGCATTATCTGTGGCACTATCTAAAAAGTCTGAACCAAAAACATCATAACCAGCAGGTATAGAACGATAAGCGTAGGTTAATAAACCTCTAACATTATCAGGTTGTGTTAATAGTACATCAAATGTTCTTTCATTTGTTAATTTAGGCTCAAAGTAATCTTCACAAGAAGATAATACTATTAAAGCTCCTAAAAAAAACATTAAATTCCTCATCTTATATTTTGTTTTAAAAACACTAGTGTATGCTGTGACAGTGTTTTCTTTTTTATTTAACTTTTGTCTCATAATAAACTTTTTAGTATGTTAATTTTAAGCCTAAAGACAGCGTTCTAAACCCTGGATAATTAGCGATTCCTGAACTTAAACTTTCAGGGTCTAAATCTTTAATTTTTGATATAGTAAACAAATCGTTACCTCTTAGAAATAATCTAAAATTAGTTGCTCCAAATTTCTTGCTAATTCTTTCATTAAAGTTATAAGCAAGTTCTGCAGTTCTTAATTTAAAGTAGTCTCCATTAGTTAACCAATAGGTTGAAGTACGGTAACTATGTGATTGATTTAAAGAGGTTAACCTAGGAGATGTTGCATTAGACACTGCCCCTGGTGTTGCTGAGCCCAAAGCAAATACAGAATACTTATTTTCACCTGTATTCCAGTAATAAGAACCGTTTCGTATGATATCAGAACCTGCTGTTCCTTGTCCTAAAAGGAATAATTCAATACCTTTATATTCTAAATTTAAGTTAAGGGAGTAATTTACTCTAGGAAACCAATTACCAATTAACTTAGTATCAAATTGATCTATTACATTGTCGTTATTATCATTGGTTATATCTATTAGTTTAACATCTCCTGGAATAATATCTCCAAATGCTGATGATACACCATGAGCTGCTATATCAGCAACATCTTGGTATAGACCATCTGCTTGCCAGCCCCATATTCCGTCAGCTACTTGACCTGTTCGGTTTTGAGTTGTATACTCGTTAAGCTCATCAAATACTTCATTAACAGATTTAGAGTATAAAACATTTGCGCCTATAGAATAATTAAAATTGTTAATATTATCTGTATACCTAATAGAAGCGTCTATACCTTTATTTGATACTTCATTAAAGTTTCCAATTGGTTTTAAATCTCCTGTATAATCAGGTAAAGCGTTTCGTAGCACTACTGGCATTGAAGTCCTTAACTCATTAAAGTAATTTACCTCTAGATCTATTTTATTATTAAATAATTGAGCTTCTATGCCTACATTTATTTCTTTAGATTCCTCAAATGTTAGACCTGGATTACCAATTTGACCTGGTCTCCATCCATATTCTGTATTAGAGTTTTGAGGACCAGTACTAAAAGCTCCACTTGCTTGATAAAAATCGCGATACAATAAGTAATCAAAAGTTCCTTGCCTATCATAACCCATTACTCCAAAAGAACCTTTCAGTTTCAAATAGTTTATATATTTATTATCATTTAAAAAGTTTTCATTAGAAACTAACCAAGCAAAACCACCTGCTCCATATAACCCCCACCTATTATCTGATATGAATTTATCAGATCCCATGTAGGAAGATGATCCTTCTAAAACATATTTATTTTTAAAGGTATAGTTTACCCTAGTTCCAATATTTACACTTTTATCATCCTGTTGAGTTGTTGGACCGTCTAGAGTTGCTTTTCTTGTAAGTGTTTGATTGATTCCTACCAAATTAATTAGTAAATCATTATTACCCCAAGATCTTTTATAATCTACTTGCATTACTAATCCTAAATTTTGAGTTGAATTATCTCCTCTTCGGCTTTCGTCTCCATCTAACCTATCAGTACCAATTCTTGTTGTTATTGACAAATCGTTAGGGTCATCAAATCTAATTCTAGAATACTCTAGGGGTTTACCAATAGATATATTATTGAATACATCAAAGGTTACATACCCTTTCGCACTTAATCCTTTGAGTATAGTATTTAAATTAAAATCAATACCTAAGTTAGTTTGTGCATAATAATTCTTTTCATTAACATAACCTGACCTAGCAAGTTCACCAACAAGGTTAGTATTAATTCTTGGGCTGTAGCCTAGGTTATCAGTATCTCCTATTTCACCTGCCCAGAGAGGATAATCATTCGGACGATGTGAAGACAAGGAACTAAAAAACTGGCTATTACTTATATTAGCTCTATCCCAAACGTCCATTCTTCCTGCTAAATCTAGAAACATAGAAACTGTTTTATTTACAGTATAATCTAAATTTCCACGAATGTTGAAGCGGTCAAATTTTTGAGTTCTTCCTTTATTTTCTATTCCATCTTCATGAATATATCCTAGATTTAAGAAATATTGGATTTTTTCATCACCTCCAATTAATTGTGCATTAAATCTTTGAAAAGATGTACTTTTTTTCAAGAATTCATCATAAAAATCAACATCAGGATAGATTACTGATGGATTATTTGCATAATTATCAATATCATCTGAAGAATAGATAGGCTCTAGCCCATCATTAACTCTAGCTTGGTTATACAAGGTTGCATATTGAGCAGAGTTTAAATACTGGGGTAACCTTGTAGGTGTTTTTATTCCATACTCATGATAGAATGACACTTTATGTTTACCATTATAACCTCGTTTAGTAGTTAACATGATAACACCATTAGCAGCTTTACTACCATACAACATTTTAGCTGTAGCGTCTTTTAAAATTTGAATACTTTCTACCTCATCTATAGCAATACTAGATAACGCTCTGTTAGCTATTCCATCAATTACAATTAATGGAAAATCATCTTGCCCCCCTCTAGAAAGCCCTCTAATTTTCATCCAAGTATTATCTAAACCAGGTGCCCCGTTACCTTCGTAAACAACTAACCCTGAAGCTTGTCCAGCTAAAATAGATTCTACATTATAATCTGAAGAATGCAATAAATCATCTCCTTCAATAATATCTACGGCACCAACCAGCCTATTTCTATCAATTTTGGTAAAAGGAAGTTCTACTTTTTTAGAGTTTACAACCTTTAACGTATCGTTTTTCTGTTGTGCAGAAACACTCCCTATTAAGGCAGTTAAAAATAATAATATGTAGTATTTCATCTTTTTTATTTTATTTACCATCCTGGGTTTTGTTCAAATTTTGACATAATATCCATTACTTCTTGAGGGAATGGATACCAATAATGTTTATCTTCAAAAACTCGAATTGCCCCTTCAATAATTTTTTTACCATAAACAGTTTGCCCATTTATAGTTTTTATATCTGCTGCATAAATATTTCCTTGACCTAAAACTTCTTTTGCTAATTTCCATCGTCTTAAATCATGCCATCTATGTTGTTCATGAAATAATTCAACTGCTCTTTCATTGTATATTCGTTTTCTAAACTCTTCTTTACTTGCCGAATATTTAGATAAAACATTAGGCATGTTAGCTCTATTTCTAACCACATTAATAGCTTCAATTGCAGTTAAAGAGCTACCTGGTGCTGTACCATTGGGACCATATGCTTCATTAACCGCCTCTGCATAATCTAAGTATAGCTGAGCTACTCTTATGTGTGGCATTGAACGATAATAACCTCCTATTCTATTCCACCTGTCACATCCTAACCATCTGTGTTTTCCTTTGTGATAATATCCTGTAAACATTTTGTTTTTTGAAACATCAAAATTATAATGCCATCCAACAGGGTTTGAAGATGCATCTAAAACTCTTTGATTTTGACCGCTCGGATTTGGTAATCCTTCAAACATATCGTCACCATGTGTAAATATTAATTGTTTTAATCTAGGGTCACGGTTTGCATAAGGATTATTTGGATCAAACCCACCATTAGTAACAGCCTCTGGATCATTAACATCATAACCTAAAGCTGTTTCAAACCATTCTACAGCATTATGAGTTGGAGGGCTTTCTGCAAACCAGCCTCCTGCAAATTGTGGTAGTACCCAACCTTCACCAATTATACCTCCAACAGGATCTGAATGTCTGGAAAAAGGAGCTACAATAATAGCTTCTTTGGGAAAACCTGGAGTTCTACTTAACCAATTTTCTGTATAATTATCCATAGAATACATAGAATATCCTCCTAAGCTATAGCTATTAATAGCCTCAGCTGCTGCTACTGCTGCTTTTTCTGCGTAAGAGATATTGTATGTTTTAGAATTTGAACCGTATGGGTTTAAATCAGGGTTCATTAGAGGACTAGCCGCATACAGTAAAGCCATTGCTTTTAATGCTCTTGCAGATGTTTTAGTGGCTCTTCCTTCATTTTGATCGTTCCATACTTCAGGTAATAAGTCTATAGCTTTATCACAATCTTCAATCAATGCATCTGTTGATTCTAAATATGTTGGACGCTCTTCATCAAAATTATAACTTGTAGAATATACTTTATTCATTATTGGAAAACCGCCATATCTTCTAATTATTTGAAAATAATGAAATGCTCTTAAAAAGTAACTTTGGCCTACAAGTTGATCTTTCAATTGTTGAGGAGTATACCCCAACTCTGTTGGATATTCTTTTAACAAATCAATGTTATCTAAAACTGAGTTAACAGCACGAATTGCCAAAAATGCTTTTGCAACAGGCTCTGAGTTAAAGTCACTTCCATCAAACTCTGTTCCCTGATTAATATACCTCATGCCACCAATTTCTCTGGCTCCAGAATCCATCCATACCCCTGCATTTAAGGTATTATGTGTTGGAAATCTTTCTTGAGACATTTGGCATTCATCAGACATAGCTCCTATTTCACTTGACCAGTCAGTTTGATTGTAAACATAGTTATGTATTAATCTACTAGCCCTGTCTACAGCTCCGCGAGTACTAAAATAGTCGGTAAAAACTTCATTTACATCTATTCCTAAATCGGGACTAACATCTAGATAATCCTCACATGAAATTAGTACAGACACTGTTGTAAACAACAACAGTAGTCTTAAATAATATCTTTTCATAATTTTTAAATTTTGTTTATTTTTTAGAAAGAGGCTCTCAATCCAAAATTGTATCTTCTAACAAGTGGGTATACCAGCAGTTGTCGCTGTTCTGGGTCAAACTCATCTGGTAAAGCTGACCAAGTCATTAAATTATTTCCATTGGCAAATAATTCAAAAGAATCAAACAAACCTATAGCTTCATTTAACCTTTTACCAAATTTATACTTAACCTCTAAGGTTTTAAATCTTAAAAAATTACTTGATCTATTTGTATAAGTACTAGCCTGGGTATCATGACTATTTGCCGATGTTCGTAATGCAGGGTGAACTCCATTAGGATTACTAAAAGACCAAGCATCTCTTTGTTCATTATTAAGAAGTTGAAAGGTGTTGACTGAAACACTTTCGTACTCAAATAAATAAATTCTACCTAAGCTTTTTGAAATATCAAACATGCCATTAAATAATGCGTTAACAGAAAAGTTTTTATAGCTAAACCCTAAATTAAATGCATACGTTTTTGTTGGATACGACGGGTTGTTTATTGGTACTACATCGTTTTGATTAATAATACCATCTCCGTTATAATCTACATAACTTAACATTCCAGGAATTGCTATATCATTTGTTAACCATACAGATGTAGGGCTATTATATAAGTCATTCCATGAATTATACAATCCATCGGATAACAAACCACTATTCCAACCTATTGGTTTTCCTGCATTTGCTCTATATGCGTCTGTTGAAGGTGGATCATCTCGTTCTACTACTCTACTTTCACTTAATGACATGTTTGCTCTCAAAAAGTATTCAAAATCTTTACCTATTCTATCGTTCCATTTTACTTCTATATCAATTCCATGATTTTTTGTTTCTCCAATATTAGCTTTTGGAGCCGCATTTCCGAACCAAGGAGCAATTGTATTACGTTGCATGATGATATCTCTTCGACGCTCATCAAACAGTTCTACTTGTAAGCGCAATCTATTATTTAACGTAGCTAATTCTACGGCTAAATCTTGCTTAATGGCTTTCTCCCAGGTATTATCTAATACTGCTGGTGTTCCTTCTCTAAATACTCCATAATTTCCTCCCCCGTAATTTATTAAAGGGTTTCCATAGAAAAAGGCGTTATTGTTATTTGTTCTAGATTCCCAAGGAGATAGATATAAAAAGCGATCATTCCCTATTCCGCCATCAGAACCAATTTCTCCGTATGAGTATCTAAACTTTAAAAAATCTAAAAAACCGACATTTTCTTCAAACCAGTTTTCCTTAGAAACAACCCAACCTACTGCAGCTGAAGGGAAAAATCCAAATCGTAAACCAGGAGCCCAATTTTCATTACCATTATATGCCCCGTTAAACTCTGCTAAATACTTACCTTTATATCCATAAGTTGCTCTACCAACCCAACTTTCTTCATATCTAGGAAAGTTTGCATTGTTTTGAGATTTTCTTCTGAAGAAAAGCCCCATAATACCGACATCATGACTATCTCCAAAAGTTTTATCATAATTTAATCTAAACTCGTAATACAAACTACTATTTGAATAACCTATACTTTCCCCATTTACTTGAAGTGGAGGTTCAACTGCATCTGGATTATCAGGCAATGTAAAATCATCTATATCTTCATCATAATAATAAAACAGAGGACTTCCTGTAATACTACTATTATACCCCTGACTAAAATTATACGACAATTTTGCACTAGCTTTTAAGTTTGCAGTTATATTTTGAATTAAAGTGAAATCAGTTATTAAAGTGTTAGATCTTCTTTTCCACTCACCCTCTCTTTCAATTCTATAAAAATTAGGATTTACAGTAGCTCCTTGAATTGTAGTTAACCTACCATCTTCCAAAATAGGTTGTGGTCCCGCAAGCGGTGTTTGCCAAATACGTGTAAAACTATCCCCTCCTCCCGGAGCAATACCATTATTGGTAAGCCTTGTTACAGAATTACCACTCCATTGTTTAAAATTACCACCAAGACCTACTTGAAATTTTGTTGTTTCACTGAAATTAAAATCTAAGTTAGACCTCCAGTTGTATCTATTTTGAAAAGTACGAGGGTCAAAATCTTTTTGCTTATTAAAGTCAAAAATATCTCCATCATGCTGATAACCTAATGAAGTAAAATATTTTACAAAATCATTCCCTCCAGAAACATTAATGTTATACTGTGATGCCTTTCCAGTAGTAAGCAACTCGTTAATCCATGTAGTGTAAGAATATAATCTTTTGTCTCTATTAGGGTCTCTCCAAGTGTCTATAACACTTTGAGGTACTAAGCTTTCATATTTTCTATCGTTCATAGCAGCTTGATTAAAAGCCTCTAGCGTAGTTGGATAATCTGCGTAGTAATTTGTATTCATTGTGGGTTCTTTAATTCCCCAACTACTTGTTATACTTACTTTAGTTTCTCCTTTTTTACCTCTTTTTGTAGTAATAACCACAACTCCATTAGCTGCTTTAACACCAAACACAGCTGTTGCAGAAGCATCTTTTAAAACTGAGATAGATTCAATTTCATTGGGATCTATATCATTAAAATCTCGCTCTACACCGTCCACTACAAATAAAGGGTCATTATTTGTCCATGTACTTTGACCTCTAATAGTGATATTTGCCTGAGTAGCCCCTGGCTGACCAGCTGCCTGCATAGTTGACACCCCGGGCATAAGACCTGAAAGAGCCTCTGATACAGTGCCTACATTTCCTGCCCTAAGGAGTTCTTCTCCTTTTGCCTGCGTTATAGACCCAACTACTGTTTCCTTTTTTTGACTTCCAAAACCTACAACCACAACTTCATCAAGTTCTGATAAGTTTTCTTTTAAAACTATTTTAATTTGTGATTGATTATTAACCGGTACTTCTTTAGTTTCAAAACCAAGAAATGACACAGTCAATATAGCATTTTTACTAGCTACATTGAGGGCAAAATCACCATCAAAATCTGCAGTTGCTCCATTTGCTGTTCCTTTTTCAATAACATTTGCTCCAGGTAGTGGCTGCCCGTTTTCATCTAAAATAGTACCGCTTACCAAAAACTTTGTTTGAGTTAGATTTTGTTTTAAGGGTATCTCATTTTTTGACTCCTTTTTAGGTTTCAATACAATTTGTTTTTTAGAAAGCTTATATTGGATTTTTGTATTGAAAAATAAATCATCTAACACTTCTAAAAGCGGTTTCTTATTTACATTAACTGTAACGCGCTTTTGATAGTTAACATCTTCATCTTTATAGATGAATTTATAATCGGTAATAGTTTCAATCCGATTTAACACCTTTTCCAAACGCACGTTTTCTAAATTAATAGTAACTGTGGTATTATCTTTTTTAGATACAGGGTTTGCGTGTGTTTGAAACAAGGCAACAACTAAAAAGATTGTGGTTAGTTTCATTTTTAAATTGCTTTGTAACAGAAAGAGAATATTTTCCCTTTGAATAACAAGGTTTTTCATTACTTTTATAGTTCTTTACGTTGGTTATTAATTTAATCACACATTTAACCGGTAAAATGTTCCCGCATTTTCCGGTTTTTTTATGCTCTTGTTTGCATAAATATGATTAAGTAGAATAATAAATTAGTTTGTTGTGTAGTGTTTTCTCTATGTCATATGTGGTATAATTTAGTTTAGTTGATTATTATAGTTGGCTTGTTTGTTGTGTTATTTATAGTGTAGTTAATACTATAGTTTTCTTTAAAAGTTCCTAAGATATATTCAATACTAGCATTATTAAAACTTGCTGTAAATGTTGTGTTATTCAATGCATTATCATTACATTGTATTGAAACATCATAATACCTTTCAAGTTTTCTTATAATATTTTTAAAGGGTTCATGTTTAAAACTAACCACTCCATTTATCCATGAAGTGTATAATGAAACATCTACATTTTCAATAATTAAATCACCTGTCCCTCTATTTAAAACAGCTAATTCTCCTGGCGTTAATCTAGTTTGAGTCTCGGCTTCGTCTATTTCTTCATTAAATAAACTTACTGCTCCTTCTACTAAAACCGTTTTAGTTTCTATATCTTCTGGATATGAAGACACATTAAATTGTGTTCCTAAAACTTTAACGTTAACACCTTCTGCTTTTACAATGAAAGGATGTGCTTTATCTTTTGTTACATTAAAAAAAGCTTCACCAGTAATAAAAACTTCTCTGTTAAAGCCTTTTAAAAATTTAACTGGATATTTTAATGAGCTACCCGCATTTAAGGTAACTTTGGTACTATCTGAAAGTACAACATCAAACCGCTTGCCGTAGGGCACTTTTAAAGTGTTGTATATTAATTTATCTGTTTTTGTATTATAATTATAATGCAAAACATTTCCTTTTTGCTGCCCATAATTATTACCTTTTGAATCAGCTAAAACCGCCACATTATTTTCGGTAATTATTTGTGTTTCACCTGTTTCTAATTGTAACACAATAGCATCTTCAGGAATAATATTATTGCTAGAATTATTCAACATGAAATATGAATACCCTACACCTAAGCAAATAACTATTAATGCGGCATACTTAAAAAGATTAGATAAATGAGTTCTTTTTTTATTTATACGTTTTTTATAAACATTATAAGCCTTATCTGTTTTAACAACCTTTAAAGTTTCTTCAAAAGTTAAAGTAATGTATTTCGCCTTTAAATCATTGAAAATTTGGATATTACGCTCTGAAGTATTCATCCAATTCACAACACTTTTAGCTTCTTCTTGAGAAGCTAATCCCTTAATGTATTTTAAAAGTTTTTCGGTTTCCATAGTTAGTTGATATTATATAGACGACTAACTATCAAACTATACCTAGTTAAATTTTAAAAAAAATGATAATTAGTGTTAAATATTCTTTCAAATAAAGCCTCATATGCTGTAAAGCTGTTGATATGTGGTTATCTACAGTTCTTTTTGAAATTTGAAGTTTTTCTGCAATTTCTGCGTTTTTTAATCCTTCAAACCTACTTTTAATAAAAACTTTTTTACATTTTTCTGGCAAAGCAGCTATGGCATTATCTATTGTTTCTTGTAATTCAGATTCTATAATTAATGAAGCTGCTTCATCTTTAATAAATTGGCTTTGAATTGAAATTCTTTGCTGATAGTAAACTGAGAAGTTATTTTTAACTTTTTGATGCTTTAAAAAGTCTAAACAAGCATTTTTAGTTATGGTATGAAGATAATTATTAATATTTTTTACAGCAGATAAGTTTTCGCTTTTTTCCCATATTTTAACAAATACATTTTGCACAATACCTTCAGCATCTTCATAATTATCAAGATAACCTTTGGCTATGTGCAATAATTTACCATAATATAGACGAAAAAGCACCTCGTGAGCGTGGTCATCTTTTTTTTCTAATAAACTGGTAAATTTTTTAGAACCAATATCTAAATGAAATTTTTTCAGCTTGTAGTGGTTAGTTAGTTTAGTTTTTTAAATTTAGCTATTAAAAAATATTGATGTGCATTATAAATGTTCAAAACACTACAACAAATGTTTATTTCACCTTTTTTTGAACAGTATTCACCTTGTTTAGTAGGAAAAAACAACCAATTATTATGAGCGCTCATTTACAAATTACTCAAAAGGGATATTGTATTGATTTTACCTGTATATTTTTTTTTTAAAACAACAAACTTTATTGCTAGCATTTAGGTCGTAAGGACCTGGATTATAAACCTTTGTTAAAAGAGCAACATAACCATCTACCAAACCATGTCTCATTTCATTATAGCTTAATTAAAAACAACAACACTACTATACTCGAAACGTACGGATCCGTCATAGAGATTCCATCATGTACAGCAACATCTTGATTAGGCATTGTGAAAAATATTTGAAAATGAAGCAACTACATCTAACTTAGTACCATCTCAAGAAGTCCCACTTCATATACCATTTGAATTTATTGTGGTTGCAAACGTATGACGAGCAATATGGCAAGTTAGATTCTTTTTGATTTTACATAGGTAAGCTATTTCCTTTAAAGATGAGTTGAGTTTTTTATTTGAAGTATTCGGGAATAAGGTTTTCGTTTTCTTGGTGTTGATATGTTCTTTGTATTTCTCTATCAATTCTTCAGCAATTGGCAGTAATGGAATTTTTACGTTGTTATGAATTTTTTGCCTATTAGTGATTATCCATTTACCACCATCTATCCCGAACGTAATATTATCTTCGTTGAGGTTCATTACATCAGTATACGATAAGCCAGTATAGCAACTAAAAACGAATAAATCTTTAACGAGCTCCAGCCTCTCTATTTCAAATTCTTTTTCAACAATAGTTTGATGTACTATTGAGTAGTGAAATAGTTCTTTAAAGTACCATAACTTAAAGATTCGTTCATTTGGGTATTGTGGTAATCAACCAATGTTATTAAAGAATACTCTTCATTATCTTCTCCCAGAAACCTTGCTTTAATAGATTGAGCACAGATAAACGCTTTTTCTTTTACCAATTCGTCATGAGTTTCGTAAATTCTATTTTTAACCTGGTCTAAATATCAGTTGAGTAGCCGTGATTCTTGTTTATTCCCTTTTGCTCTTCCTTTGTTAGAATTCCATTCGGAAAGTATTACTTTTTGTTGCAGACTAATATTTGCACGTTTACCATTTACAGTAACTCTTGCCAAAACTGAAACTTGATTGTTTTTAATACGTGTAGCATTAACCCGAAATGACAAGGTTAAGGTGGTTTATGATTGTACTGTTGTCGCCTTTTGGTTAAACATTCATTCGAGACGAAAGTCAAATCAACTATTTCAACTACAGAATTTTAATCATCGATTCGGTTCACACTTTTTGTGTTTTGAAACTGTGAACCGAATTAAGTCATATTAATTCAATTCTTATGATAGTCTAAAAACCATAAAACCTTGTAAATCATACAATTTACAAGGTTTTAGTTTCTATTGGTATTAATTTTTGTCGGGGTGGCAGGATTCGAACCTGCGACCTCCTGCTCCCAAAGCAGGCGCGATGACCGGGCTACGCTACACCCCGAATTGTAACGGGGTGCAAATATAATTTTTTTATTCATTTTAACACCTTAATTTTAAAAAAAATATCAAAACCAAGTACTTTTTAATCTAAAAACATACCTTGCTAATTATTAAAAAAACCTGTGAACTCAAAATTTATTTACCTTTTTACTTGTGTATTAATCAGCACCCTAAGTTTAAGTCAAAATACAATATTTGGAAAAGTTATAGAAGAAAACAATAATGCTTTAGCGTATGTTGAAATTAAAAACCAAAAAGCTTCTAAAACTTTTTTTACCGATGTTAATGGTAATTTTAAAATAAATGAAGAAGGCATTTATATGTTTACAAAAGCAGGGTATAAAACTACATCAATACAATTATTTTTTGGTAAAAGTTACAATATTAAACTATTGCTAAACCCTTCTCAATTAAACGAAGTTATTGTTACTAGCAGTTTAATACCCCAAACACTAAAAACACTACCCACAACAACTCATATTATTTTAAGAAAAGACATTAATTTAAACAATAACACAAATATAAATACTACTCTAAACACTATACCTGGTGTCTTCATGCAATCTGGTGCTCTAAACACTAATCGTATTACCATAAGAGGCATTGGCGCTAGAAACTTGTTTGGAACATCAAAAATCAGAGCTTATTTTAAAGATATTCCATTAACAAATGGTAGTGGAGAAACTAACATTGAAGATTTTGAACTTGGCGCCATTAGCCGCATTGAAATTAGAAAAGGCGCTACATCTAGCACCTATGGTGCCGGTTTGGGTGGCACCATTACTTTATTTCCTGAAACCTCAAATTTCAATAAAAAAACTATAAACAACCAACTTACAATAGGCTCTTTTGGGCTTATTAAAAACTTAACAAGTTTAAATTACCACACAAAAAAACAAAGCCTAAACGTTGTTTACAGCAACACCCACAGCAATGGTTTTCGTGATAATAATACATACAATAGGCAAGCGTTTTTACTACATACAAATCATTCTATAAACAATAAAAATCATGTATCCTTTTTAGGAAGCTACGTTAATTTAAAAGCTTTTATACCAAGCTCTTTAAACGAAACCAACTATGAAAACACACCTAAAATGGCCGATTTTAATTGGAATAACGCTAAAGGTTTTGAAGACTCCAAAAGAGGCATTTTTGGAGTATCATGGGAACATAACTACAATAACAAATTAAAACAAAACACCAGTATTTTTTCTTCTTTTAGAAGTGCTTTTGAACCAAGGCCCTTTAATATTTTAAAAGAAAACACCTTTGCTTACGGCGCTAGAACACGCTTAACTAACAACTTAAAACTATTTAAAAAACCATTAAGCTGGACATTAGGAGGTGAATATTTTAAAGATATTTACACATACAAAACTTTTGAAAATTTATATGAAGATTTTCCGCCAGAAACAGGTAGTGTTCAAGGGAATTTGCTTGCAAATTTTGAGGAAAACAGAAGCTATTTCAACATTTTTTTTGAAGTTAATTACAAACCAACCACAAACACAACCATTATAATTGGTTCAAACCTAAATAAAACGTCATATACGCTATATGATAATTTTACGGCAAGTGCTGAGAACCCTGATCAATCAGGAAAATTCAAATACAAAACAATCATATCACCAAAATTTGGCATCTCACATCAAGCCACTAAAAATTTCAATATTTATAGTAATATAAGTCATGGGTTTTCGCCACTTTCTTTAAACGAAACACTATTACCAAACGGATTAATTAATACCGATTTAAATCCAGAAACAGGCTGGAATTTTGAAACAGGCATAAGAGCTACATCAACAAACAATAAACTTCAACTTAACATAGCTATTTACAGGTTAAGCTTAAAAAATTTGTTAGTAGCCCAAAGAACTTCCGAAGACCAATTTATTGGCATAAACGCTGGTAAAACACAACACAACGGTTTAGAAACCAGCATTAATTACCATATAATTTCAAACAAAAAAATAAATTTACGCAGTAGCATTAACGCATCATTAACTAATTACAAATTCAAACACTTTATTGATAATACAAATAACTACTCTGGCAACAAGGTTACAGGTGTGCCTCTAAATACAATAAATGCTAATACTAGCTTTAATATACCTTATGGAATTTATGGCAATATTAATTTTTTACACGTTGGAAAAATACCAATTACAGATGCTAACAACTTATTTTCAAAACCTTACAACCTTACAAACACCAAAATAGGTTTCAAAAAAAAACTAAATAAAAACATAAAAACAAACCTATTTATTGGTATAAATAATATATTTGATGTTAAGTATGCATCGCAAATTTTAATTAACGCCTCTAGTTTTGGCGGTAATGCACCCCGATATTACTATCCGGGAAATCCTGTAAATTTTTACAGTGGCTTTAACTTAAATTACACATTTTAATAATGAAAAAACTAAGTTTAATACTCATTATATTTTTAACATGCACTGCTTGTGCACAACAAGTTGAGTCTGAAATTAAAGCTGAAACTCCTACTGAAATTAGTTACACAACAGAAATGGTTGTGCCAGATTTAACAATACCGTGGGGCATGACATTTTTACCCGATGGCAGCATGCTAATTACTGAAAAAAACGGCGACTTAATTCATTTTAAAAATGGAAAAAAAACAACTATTGAAGGCGCACCAACAGTTTATGTACGTGGGCAAGGTGGTTTTTTAGATATTAAAGCTCACCCAAATTTTGAAAACAACGGATGGATTTACATGACGCACGCATCTAGCGAAGGTAACGGTGAGGGCGGTAACACAGCGTTAGTTAGAGCGAAATTTAATGGCCATAAACTAGAAAACCTTGAAACCTTATACAAAGCAGCGCCTAACACAAAAAAGGGGCAACATTTTGGCTCTAGAATTGCTTTTGATAATGAAGGTTACATATATTTTTCGGTTGGAGACCGCGGCAACAGAGATGAAAACCCGCAAGATATTAGTAAAGATTGCGGCAAAATTTACAGATTACATGATGATGGCACTGTGCCAGAAAGCAATCCGTTTATAAACACCAAAAATGCTAAAACAGCCATTTACAGCTACGGGCATCGTAATCCACAAGGCATGGTAAAACACCCCGTAACTGGTAAAATTTGGACCCATGAACATGGGCCACAAGGTGGCGATGAAATAAATATTATTGAAAAAGGTAAAAACTACGGTTGGCCAGTAATTTCATATGGCATTAACTATAGCGGCACCACATTTACTGATATTACCGAAAAAGAAGGTATGGAGCAACCGCTATTTTATTGGGTTCCGTCAATAGCTCCTAGTGGTTTAGCCATTGTATCTTCAAATAAATACCCCAACTGGAATGGTAATGTTTTAGTAGGCTCATTAAAGTTTCAATATTTAGAACGCTTAATTTTAAAAAATAATAAAGTTATTAAGCGCGAAAAACTTTTCGAAAATATTGGTAGAGTTAGAAACGTTATACAAGCACCAGATGGTTTTATATATTTAGCCGTTGAAAATCACGGCATTGTTAAAATTGTTCCAAATTAATTAAAAAAAGATGATGAAAAATTATTACCTACTTGCAGTTGCCTGCTTATCATTTACATTTGCTCAGGCACAAAACAACCTAAAACAAAGTATTGAAAACGGTAAAGAAATTTACAATGATTTTTGCATAACATGCCACATGGCTAAAGGTGAAGGCGTTAAAGATACATATCCGCCACTGGCAAAATCTGATTATTTAATGAATAACAGAAAAGCCGGCATAAGAGCCATTAAATTTGGCATTTCGGGTGAAATTATTGTAAACGGAAAAACATACAACAACACCATGGCCACTATAGGCTTAAGTGATGATGAAATTGCCGATGTTATGAATTATATAACCAACACTTGGGGTAATAAAAACGACAAAATATTTACAAAAACCGAAGTTGAAAACACCCAAAATGTAAACTAAACCACAAACATTGTTTATGCATTTAAATAATTTTTATTAGGTTTTTATTTAATTATTCGTAATATAAACATCAAATACACTAAAAAAATACAATAAATAATTTTAAATTTGCCTTTATAATTATAGGCAAAAACACATGTTAATAATAGGAATTGCAGGCGGTACAGGCTGCGGTAAAACTACCGTAGTAAACCAGCTTCTTAAAGAATTACCAGAAGGTGAAGTAGGTGTTATTTCACAAGACTCATATTATAAAGACACCTCTCACCTATCATACAATGAGCGCGTAAATATAAATTTTGACCATCCAAGATCTATAGATTTTGAACTTATTGAAGCGCACTTAAAACAATTAAAAAAGAACAAACCTATACACCAACCTGTGTATTCATTTGTAAAACATAACCGTACGGGCGATACCATTTTAACACACCCAAGAAAAGTTATGATTGTTGAAGGTATTTTAATTTTAACTAACCCTGAATTAAGGGATATGTTTGATATTAAAATATTTGTACATACAGACTCTGATGAACGCTTAATTAGACGCCTAAAACGTGATATTTCTGAACGTGGCAGAGATTTAGATGAAGTTTTATCGCGCTACCAAAACACACTCAAACCCATGCATGAGCAATTTATTGAGCCCATGAAAGAGTATGCTGATATTATAATACCAAACAACCGATACAACACCGTTGCTATTGATATTGTTAGAACAATTATAAACGAAAAGCTATAATGGCATTTTTAAAACATCCTTTTTTTAAACCGTTCAAAAACATATTCATACTAATTCTGGTAGCTTTTGGTATATGGATGTTGTTTTTTGACGCCAATTCGCTACTAATTCATCATGAATTAAATTCTGAAATTAATGATTTAGAAGATGAAAAAGAATACTACAAAAAGGAAATTGAAAAAGATAATAAAGCACTCAAAGAACTTAGTACAGACGAAGGTTTAGAAAAATTTGCTAGAGAAGAATATTACATGAAACGTGATAATGAAGAAATTTTCATTATTGAATACGAAGACAGCCTAAAAACAAAAAAATAATGAGCAAAAAATTGTTTAACAGTTTTGATGCAGTTTCAGCTAAACAGTGGAAACAAAAAATTCAGTTTGACCTAAAAGGAGCTGATTATAACACTACACTTAACTGGCACACAAATCATGATATTACTGTTAAACCCTTTTACCATGCTGATGATTTTAACGCTCTTCCAAACCCTTCAAACACGCAAGCAACAAAATGGCGTATTTGCGAAACTATTTATGTTGCTGATGAAAAAACAGCCAACAAACGCGCTATTAACGCTTTAAAAAAAGGCGCCGAATGTATCAAATTTATCATTCCTTCAAATTCAATTTCAATAGAAAACCTATTAAACGCTATTAATATTGATGAAACACCTTTATATTTTGAATGTGATTTCATATCAGAATCTTTCATAAAAAACTCATATTCAAAATTCAAAAAAACGGCTATTTTTCAAAATGATATTATTCACAATCTAGCAAAAATAGGAAATTGGTACGCAAATTTAAATACAGATTTTAATACATTTAAAGCTATTGTTTCGCAAACAAATAGTATAAGTATAGATACTACCTTATATCAAAATGCTGGCGCCAATATAGTACAACAACTAGCGTACGCTTTAGCACATGCTAATGAGTATTTAAACGTCTTAACTTTGCCACAAAACGCTGTAATAAATTTTAATGTTGCTATTGGCTCAAATTATTTTTTTGAAATTGCCAAACTTAAAGCTCTTAGGCTTTTATGGCAAACTTTAGCCCACGAATACAAAACAAATACAGAGTGCCACATTTTTGCAACACCAAATAAACGCAATAAAACAATTTATGATTATAACACTAACATGCTACGCACAACCACAGAATGCATGAGTGCTATTTTAGGTGGCGCCAATACCATTAGTAATTTAGCCTATGATAGTGTTTACAATAAAACCAATGCTTTTGGTAGTAGAATTGCCCGAAATCAACTATTAATTTTAAAACACGAAAGTTATTTCAATAAGGTTAACAACCCTACCGATGGTGCTTACTACATAGAAAATTTAACCCAACAATTAGCCGAAAAAGCTTTAGAGTTATTTAAAAATATTGAAACAAATGGCGGCTTTTTAAAACAACTAAAATCGGGCATTATTCAGCGCAAAATAAAAGAAAGTGCTGCTAAAGAAACTGAACAATTTAACAACGGAACACTAGTGCTTTTAGGTACAAACAAACACCCAAATAGTTTAGATAAAATGAAAAACAATTTAGAGCTATATCCGTTTGTTAAAACCAATAAAAGAAAAACACTTATTGAGCCTGTAATTGAAAGACGATTAGCCGAAACTTTAGAACAAAACCGTTTAAAAACCGAATCATAACACATTTTACAAATTAATTTAACCCATGAAATCTATTTTTAAAACGTTTATTTTAGCATTAACTTTTGTACTATTTAACTGCAAAAACACCACTAGCAATTTAGAGTACAAATACACCAACAAACCCGCTACAATTGCTTGTAAAAACACTAATGCTAAGCTTTATGCAGAAGCTTTATATGCTTTTGAAGAAGACATTTTAAATTACTACGGAAAAAATAGCCGAAATAACAACGCACAACCTAATTTAACCTATGCTTACAACCAATTTATTAGAAATGCGGTTTATAGTAAAATACCTTATGAAAGTGTTATTTCTCAACACACTATAAATGTATTTAAAGCTTTAAAAAATGACAATACACTTTGGGACGCCAACAATACAAAAAGCCATTTGAATTATAATAGTTCACTTGTAAAATGCATTGCAGAAAACTTAAAAAACACCAATTTAAAAACAACCTTTAATGCGCTACTTTCTGTTAATGATTTAAGCACAAAACTTATAGGCCCACCAATTGTATCTAATTACAGAAGCGCTTTAAACGATAAACATTTAGCTACATTTATTGCTTTTGAATTCTTTTACGCTAAACTTTTTGAGGTAGATTTAACCAAAGTAAACCCACATAAAGTTGATACAAAAGTAGATTTTAACAAAACACCAACTTCACCTAAACAACAATAAAAATATTACCGTCTTTTGAGAAAAAACCTTGAACATATAACCCTAAAAAATAGCCAGAGCAACAAAACCAAAAGCAATGATACCTTTGAAACTTCTGAAGGTATTTTAATAAAATCAACATATTCAAAAAACGATTTAAAAGATTTAGAACATCTAGATTTTGTGGCAGGTATAGCTCCCAATTTACGCGGTCCGTACAGCACCATGTATGTACGCAGACCTTGGACTATTAGGCAATATGCAGGTTTTAGCACCGCAGAAGAAAGTAATGCATTTTACCGCAGAAATTTAGCTGCAGGTCAAAAAGGCCTATCTGTTGCTTTTGATTTGGCAACACATAGAGGCTATGACAGTGATCATGAGCGTGTAGTTGGCGATGTAGGAAAAGCAGGTGTAGCTATAGATTCGGTTGAAGACATGAAGGTACTTTTCAACCAAATTCCTTTAGATAAAATGTCGGTTTCAATGACCATGAATGGCGCGGTTTTACCTATTATGGCATTTTACATTGTTGCTGCACAAGAACAAGGTGTAAAACCAGAATTACTATCGGGCACCATTCAAAATGATATATTAAAAGAATTCATGGTGCGTAATACATACATTTACCCACCTTCGCCTTCAATGAAAATAATATCTGATATTTTTGAATTTACAAGTAAAAACATGCCTAGATTCAATAGCATTAGTATTTCTGGCTACCACATGCAAGAAGCAGGTGCCACTTGCGATATTGAGCTAGCTTACACACTAGCCGATGGTTTAGAATACATAAGAAAAGGCCTTGAAGCAGGTATGGATATTGATACCTTTGCACCACGTTTATCATTTTTTTGGGCCATAGGCATGAACCATTTTATGGAAATTGCCAAAATGCGTGCCGCACGTATGCTATGGGCTAAAATTGTTAAACAATTCAATCCTAAAAACCCAAAATCATTAGCACTACGCACACATTGCCAAACTAGTGGCTGGAGTTTAACCGAGCAAGACCCCTTTAATAACGTTGCCCGAACCACTATTGAAGCCGCCGCCGCCGCATTTGGTGGCACCCAAAGTTTACATACCAATGCCTTAGATGAAGCCATTGCATTACCAACCGATTTTTCAGCACGAATTGCCCGTAACACACAAATATTTTTACAAGAAGAAACACATATTACCAAAACCGTAGACCCATGGGCAGGTAGTTACTACGTTGAAAAGCTAACACATGATATTGCCCAAAAAGCATGGAGTTTAATTGAAGAAGTTGAAGCCCTTGGTGGCATGACAAAGGCTATTGAAGCTGGCATACCAAAAATGCGTATTGAAGAAGCCGCTGCCAAAAAACAAGCCAAAATAGACGCTGTACAAGATATTATTGTTGGTGTTAACAAATATACTCTTGAAGAAGAAGCTCCAATTAGTACGCTTGAAGTTGATAACCAAACCGTAAGAAACCAACAAATTGAAGGTTTAAAAAAACTAAAAGCCGCCAGAAATACTGAAAAAGTAAAACAAACGCTTTTAAAATTAACCGAAGCAGCTAAAACAGGTAAAGAAAATTTACTAGTTTTAGCTATTGAAGCAGCCAGAGAACGTGCCACTTTAGGTGAAATAAGTGATGCTTTAGAAACTGTTTTTGGGCGTTATAAAGCACAAATAAAATCGTTTTCGGGTGTATATAGCAAAGAAGTGAAAAACAACGAATCATTTAAAAAAGCACAAGAATTAGCTGATGCTTTTGCTGAACAAGACGGCAGACGACCACGCATAATGATTGCCAAAATGGGGCAAGATGGCCATGATAGAGGTGCTAAAGTTGTAGCAACTGCTTATGCTGATATTGGTTTTGATGTTGATATTGGTCCTTTGTTTCAAACACCACAAGAGGCCGCTAAACAAGCCGTTGAAAATGATGTGCATGTATTAGGTGTTTCGTCATTGGCTGCAGGCCATAAAACCCTTGTTCCGCAAGTCATTGAAGCTTTAAAAAATTACGGAAGAGATGATATTATGGTAATTGTTGGTGGTGTTATTCCTAAACAAGATTATCAGTTTTTATTTGATGCCGGAGCCATTGCCGTTTTTGGACCTGGCACCAAAATTAGTGATGCTGCTATTAAAATATTAGAAATTTTATTAGATTGATTTTAGTAAAAAACCTATTAAAAACAACATTATTGTTTTATTTAAGCATTGTTAACAAAATGGGTTTTTATTCCTCATAAATAATTGTATTTTTACCGTTATTAAAACCGAACTATTTAATGGGTAAAATCATTGCAATTGCTAATCAAAAAGGTGGTGTAGGCAAAACAACTACATCAATTAATTTAGCAGCTTCGCTAGGTGTTCTTGAGAAAAAAGTATTATTAATTGATGCAGATCCTCAAGCAAATGCAACTTCAGGTATTGGTATTGACGTAGAATCTGTTGAAATTGGTACATACCAATTGCTAGAGCATTCGCACACTGCCAAAGAAGCTATAATTAAAACTGAAACTCCCAATCTTGATATCATACCTGCTCATATAGATTTGGTTGCTATTGAGATTGAATTGGTTGACAAAGAATCTAGAGAATATATGCTTAAAACAGCTTTAAGCGATATTAAAAATGATTATGATTATATTTTAATAGATTGTGCGCCATCATTAGGTTTACTAACATTAAACGCATTAACTGCTGCAGACGCTGTAATAATACCTATTCAATGCGAATATTTTGCTTTAGAAGGTTTAGGCAAACTATTAAACACCATTAAAAGTGTACAAAAAATACACAATAAAAGTTTAGATATTGAAGGCTTACTACTAACAATGTATGATTCGCGTTTACGCTTATCAAACCAAGTTGTTGAAGAAGTACAAAAGCACTTTAACGATATGGTTTTTCAAACAATAATACAAAGAAACATACGCTTAAGTGAAGCACCAAGTTACGGCGAAAGCATAATAAATTATGACGCTAGTAGTAAAGGCGCTAACAACTACTTAAGTTTGGCAAACGAAATTATAAATAAAAACTCCTAAAAAATGGCCAAGGCAAATAAGAAGCAAGCTTTAGGAAGAGGTTTATCGGCCTTATTAAAAGACCCTGAAAACAACATTCAATCTGCTCAAGATGAAGGAGCAGACAAAGTTGTGGGTAATATTATTGAATTGGATTTAGATTATATTGAAGTAAATCCGTTTCAACCAAGAACTAATTTTAATGAAGAAACACTTCAAGAATTAGCCACTTCAATTAAAGAACTAGGTGTTATTCAACCAATAACAGTTAGAAAATTAGAATTTAACAAATACCAATTAGTTTCAGGCGAAAGACGTTTTAGAGCCTCAAAACTACTTGGTTTAGAAACAATACCAGCATACGTAAGAATAGCAAACGACCAAGAATCATTAGAAATGGCCTTGGTTGAAAATATTCAGCGCCAAGATTTAGATCCTATTGAAATTGCGCTTTCTTACCAACGCTTAATTGATGAAATTAACCTAACCCAAGAACAAATGAGTGAGCGTGTTGGTAAAAAACGCTCAACCATTACAAACTATTTACGCTTGTTAAAACTAGACCCTATTATACAAACGGGCATGCGTGATGGTTTTATTTCTATGGGGCATGGGCGTGCGTTAATTTCTGTAGAAGACACTTCAACTCAGCTAGATATTTATGGCAAAGTGTTAGAAAATGAACTTTCAGTAAGAGCTACAGAAACCTTAATTAAAAATTATAACGCAACTAACGAGGTTACAGTACCATCCAAAGAAAAAACTAACGAAGAAAACACACCTAAGTTCATTAAAAAAGGCATTAATGTGTTTTCTGAATACTTTGGACACAAAATAGACGTTAAAGTTTCTAAAAATGGTAAAGGAAAAATAACCATTCCGTTTCATTCAGAAGAAGACTTTAATCGTATTAAAAAATTAATTGAAGGTGCTAAATAAATCCTTAATAGTAAGTGTACTAGCCTTTTTGTTTTGTTTTTCATTGGTAGCTCAAGAAGAAAAAGAAAAAAAATCAAAACGAAAAAAAATTTCAAAAGAAATAGTAGTAGACTCTGTAATTACAAGAGAACCAATAGACCCTTTATCTCCATCAAAAGCAGCATTTTACTCTGCTATTCTACCAGGTTTGGGTCAAATTTACAACAAAAAATACTGGAAAGCTCCCATAGTTTGGGGTGCTTTAGGTACAGGTATTTACTTTTACACCAGTAACAATAAAGAGTATAACAGGTATCGTGACGCCTACAAAAGAAGACTTGCTGGTTTTTCTGATGATGAGTTTTTAAGCGTTGCTCCCGATGGCACTATTACCGAACGGGTTACTACCGAAGGTTTAGAACGCGCCCAAAAATTTTATCGAAGAAATAAAGAAATATCATTACTTGTAACCATTGGTATTTATGCTTTAAACATAATTGATGCCAATGTTGATGCTCATTTACTGCAATATAATGTAGATGAAAACCTATCTTTGGCACCACATTATAAATTCAATGAATTTGACGGAAAAAGTAATGCCGGTTTAACTTTAAATTTTAAATTCTAGTTCATTATTTTTTTTGAACTTTCAGCTATAAAACACATAACCTTTCAAAAATTAAACACATGAAAATTGCTTTATTAGGATACGGACGTATGGGGCAAACCATTGAGAAAATAGCAATTAGCCGCGGACACGATGTGGTGTTAAAAATTGATAAAGATGATGTAGATTATGATATAACTCAAGCCGATGTTGCTATAGATTTTAGCCTACCTACAGCTGCTTTTGGAAACATAACAAACTGTATAAACAATAATGTTCCTGTAGTTTCTGGCACAACCGGTTGGTTAGAAAATTACAATAAAGCCGTTACACTTTGTAATGATAAAAAAGGCGCTTTTATTTATGCTTCAAATTTTAGTTTAGGTGTAAACATATTTTTTGAACTTAATAAAACCCTTGCAAAAATGATGAGTAACTTAAAACAATATAATGTTACTATGGAAGAAATTCATCATACAAAAAAATTAGATGCTCCTAGCGGAACAGCTATAACTTTAGCCGAAGGTGTTATTGAAAACAATACAAATTATAATGCTTGGGAGTTAAACGAAACAAAAAACAATAACGCTATACCAATTGTAGCAAAGCGTATTGGCGATGTACCAGGTACGCACGTAGTTAATTATGCAAGCGAGGTTGACACTATTAACATTGAGCATGTGGCTCACAACAGGCAAGGCTTTGCATTAGGTGCTGTGGTTGCTGCAGAATGGTTAGTGGGAAAAACGGGGGTTTTTTCAATGAATGATGTTTTGGGCATTAAATAAAGTTGTAAATCTTTGTTAAATGGGCACAAATGCGCACTCATAATTTTTATTTCACCCAGAAAAACTGCAAATTTGAAGCGCTAAAAAATTAACCTAATTGTTTTCAAGCAATTACAATAACATAAAACTATGTCATTATCTCAATGGTTCATATTAATTTTAATAATTCAAGTGATACATGCATTAGGCACTTGGAAATTATACATTAAAGCCGGCAGACAAGCATGGGAAGCATTTATTCCTGTTTATAACGGTGTTATTTTAATGAAAATAATTAATAGACCGTGGTGGTGGGTAATTTTATTATTTCTGCCTATAGTAAACCTTTTTATGTTTGCTATAATTTGGGTTGAAACTGCTAGAAGTTTTGGTAAAAACCAATACTTAGATACTTTTTTAGCTGTGGTAACACTAGGTTTTTATAACTACTATTTAAACTATGTTGAAGATGTTAGTTATATAGAAAATAGAGATTTAAACCCTAAATCATCATCGGGTGAATGGACAAGCTCTGTACTATTTGCTATTGTTGCTGCCACTATTGTGCATACGTATTTTATGCAACCGTTTACAATTCCGTCGTCATCACTAGAAAAATCATTATTAGTCGGCGATTTTTTATTTGTCAGCAAATTTCATTATGGTGCCAGAGTGCCAATGACAACCGTTGCAGCTCCTATGGTGCATGATACCATTCCTGTTTTAAAAACAAAATCGTATGTATTTGATGACGATTTTTCTAAA
This sequence comes from Seonamhaeicola algicola, assembly GCF_007997385.1. Classification (GTDB taxonomy): domain Bacteria; phylum Bacteroidota; class Bacteroidia; order Flavobacteriales; family Flavobacteriaceae; genus Seonamhaeicola; species Seonamhaeicola algicola. The sequence goes on along the minus strand of NZ_VOSC01000025.1, from coordinate 424,486 downwards.
CGAAACACCTCGTGGTTAAACAAACTACAACTACCTTACTTAAGAATTCCCGGGTTTCAAAAAATAAAAAGAAATGATATTGTAGTATTCAATCAACCTGCTGATACACTTCGTGATATGAACGATTTTCATCCAGACAGGAATTACTACAAGCCTATTGATAAAAAAACAAACCTAGTTAAGCGTTGTGTTGCCATTGCCGGCGATACATTTGAAATAAAAGATGGCTACGTATACATAAACGGTAAAAAAAATGAATTGCCAGACAGAGCCAAACTTCAATTTAGTTACTATGTGCAAACAAAAGGCAGATTAAATCCTGAGTATTTAAAAAAACGCTATGATATTACCGATAATATTTATGCTATGGATGCCCAAGGCACCAGCTATTTGCTATCTGCTGTAAGTGATGAAGCCCTAGCTAAATTTAAAAACCATCCAGATGTTGTAAACATTGTGCCTAATAAACAAAAAGAAGGCGAAGGTACACCTGAAGAAACGTTTCCACACGACCCAAATTACCAATGGAATCGTGACTTTTTTGGACCACTTTACGTACCCGAAAAAGGAAAAACAATTGACATAAATCTTGATGTATTACCACTTTACAAACGCGTTATTACAGAATACGAACACAACAAACTACAAGTAAAAGGTAACCAAATATTTATTAATGATGCATTAGCTACAACGTACACTTTTAAGCAAAATTATTATTGGATGATGGGTGATAACCGCCATAATTCTATTGATGCACGCGCTTGGGGTTTTGTACCTTTTGATCATGTTGTTGGAAAACCTGTATTCATTTGGATGAGTTGGGATGGTTTCCCTAATGCACGTTGGGAACGCTTTTTTACAACCGTTGGTGGCAGTGGTAAAGCAACATCATTTTTCATTCCATTTTTGGTAATACTGTTAGGCTATGTTGGTTTTAATAAATGGCGTAAACGCAAACAAGCAAACGCGTAAATTTACAGGGTTTAAACCATGAATAACATACTTATTCACCCAACATATTTTCCTAATGTAGCACACTTTTCTGCTATAGTTAAGGCAGATAATGTATACTTTGAAGTTACCGATAATTTTGTAAAACAAACCTACAGAAACCGTACTTATATTTATGGGGCTAATGGCAAACAAACACTAAACATTCCTGTTGTTTATTCTCAAAAAAACAGACAATTATATAGCGAAGTACAAATTTTTAATGACGAAAATTGGCAAGCCAACCATTGGAAATCATTACTTTCGGCCTATAGAACATCACCTTTTTTTGAGTATTACGAAGATGAACTTCAACCTTTATTTGAAGAAAAAGAAGATAACATTTTAAACTTCAACCTAAAGTGCATTAATGTTATTTGTGATTGTTTACAATTAGATATTACACCCTTACAAACTACTGTTTTTGAAAAAACACCAACTAACAAAACCGATTTAAGGTATTTGGTTAACGCAAAAAAAGAGCCTTTATATAATTTTGAAAGCTACACGCAAGTATTTAGTACAAAACATGGTTTTATAGAAAATTTAAGCATCTTAGATGTATTATTTAATGAAGGCCCAAACGCACTTAATTATTTAGAAAACCAAACCTTAAATTCACTTTAATGCTTCAACCCATTGCGCATTACGGTTGTCATTTTTTATTACCACTAGCTGTTGCTTTAATTGCATATAAACAGCATTGGAAACGTGCTTATTTAATTATGATTGCAGGCATGTTAATAGATTTAGACCACCTTTTAGCAACTCCTATTTTTAGCCCAAACAGATGTAGCATTAACTTTCACCCCTTACACACTTACTACGCCATTATTCTGTATGTTTTATTATTAATTCCAAAAAAGACTAGGCTAATAGCTTTAGGCTTGGTAATACATATAATTTCTGATGTTGTAGATTGTAGTTTTATGGTATAAAGCTAATCTGTTTCAAGCGCCAACTTAGTCATTATAGGAAAATGATCAGAAAAATGCTCGTTATAAGCTTTAAAGCCATTTACGTTAAAAGCTTCATCGGCAAAAATAAAATCTATACGCATTGGAAAAAACTTAAAATCGTGCGTACGTCCAAAACCTGTGCCAGCTTCATCATAAGTATCTTGTAAATTGCCTTTAATTTTACGGTAAACATATGAAAATGCCGTGTTATTAAAATCGCCACAAATAACCATTTTATATGGACACTGTTTTTTATGCATTAAAAACAATTCGGTTTGAAATTGTTGCATTTTAAATGTTGAACTAACACGATTAAATAAACGCTCAGAATCTTCATTTTTTAAATGTTCAACATTGGTATTTATTTTTAAAGACTCTAAGTGAATATTATAAATTCTAATGGTATCTGTACCTTTAACAACATCGGCAAAAATGGCATTGTTTGCAGTATTTGGAAACTCAATAGAACCTGAATTTACAATAGGAAATTGCGAAAAAATAGCTTGACCATACTTATCTTTTTTACCTGATAATTTTTCATATTTATATTTAAAAAAAGACAAGTTTATATTTTTATGCGGATGATACTCTTGTACACTTAAAACATGTGGCTTCTCTGTGTTTATAAAGTCTACAATTTTAGTTTCAATACTATCTTTATCAATCCATTTATACAAATTAAACAACCTAACATTGTAATTCATAACCTTAAAATTGTTAGGGTTTTCAATATTTTTTGAGGCTGAAAACTTAAACAACGATCCGTAAAAAACATAGCCAACTATTAAAATAACAATTGAAAGCATACTTTGGCGTTTCAATTTTACCAGCCAATAAACAGCAAATAAAATATTTAGAATAATAAGTAAAGACACCCCTAAATTTAAAACTGATAGTACCGAAAAAGTTTTTGGAGGCAAAAACGGCAATACGTATGAAAACAAAAGTGCCAGCGCCACAATAACGTTGATGAAGTATATAATTTTATTTAAAAAACTTAGGTGCTTCATCTATCATTTTAATTAATATTGTGCTTTAAAAATTATTTTTTTCCGGCTCTAAACAAGAAATCTTTTTCTTCAGAAGTTAAACTGTCGTAGCCGCTTTTACTAATTTTATCAAGAATTATATCTACTTTTTTCTGGTTATTAAACTCGTTAAACTCGCTTTTAGTATAACCACCAACTTTACTTTTATTTTTATGTACGGTTTTTAACGGACCCTTTTTTGATGGTTTAAAAACATTAACCAACCTATCCATAAACCTCTCAAAACCCTTGCCAATATCATTGCCTTTTGTAAGCTGCGTTGCGTATAAATACCCTAATAAAGCGCCTCCTAAATGCGCTAAATTTCCGCCGGCATTTATTGAGCCTAGCCCTATAACATCTAAAACTACAATGGCTACAGCTATGTACCAAAGTTTAATTCTGAAGCTTAAAAGTGCTACTTCTTGGTTAGGCATGTATGCGCAAATAAATATGAGTAACGCCCTAACGGATGCTGATGCACCAACTAACGTAGATTTTCCTCCAAAAATCCCTGGAAAAATTTCATAACCCAACATAAATAGCAAACCACCAAAAATAGCTCCTAAAAAGTATACATTTAAGGCCAATTTTGCATTAAACATATTTAATACACTTTTACCAATAAAGTAAAGCCAAAGCATGTTAAATAGAATATGGAAAAAATCATGATGCAAAAAAGCATAAGTTACCAAACTCCATGGTTTTAAAATAAAACTAGAAAAACTACTTGGTAGCATAAACCACGACAAACTTAGGCGTAATAATACTTGTACTAAATAAATAATAACATTAATTGCTATTATTTTTTCTAGAACATTGAGTCTGCTAAATTTATATTTTATGTTTTGCACAAACGTTGCCATTAATACCAACGGTTTTTGTTAAACTGATTTTTTTTCCAGTACCACATAATTAAAAACCCCGTTAAAGCGCCACCTACATGGGCAAAATGAGCTACATTACCATAACCAAAAATAGATTGTCCGCTTATACCCGAAATTAAGTCTATTAAAATAATACCCGGAATAAAATATTTTGCTTTAATGGGAATTGGTAAAAATATCATCATAAGTTCTGCATTAGGATTCATCATTGCAAAAGCAGCCATTATACCCATTAAACAACCAGATGCACCAACCATAGAAGCATTAAACGCTGAAAATATACTTTTTAATTGAGAAAACTGAAGTTCTGTTATACCAGTATCTAACACTTTATTTGTAGATAACATTTGTAAAATTTCACTTGGTGTTAAACCCGATGAAACTAATGAATTGTATGTTGGCACAAACTCATAATAATGGTAACCTACCTGCAAAGCTACTGCCCCTAAACCAGCCGAAAAGTATATAAACAAAAACCGTTTACTACCTAAAACCTGCTCTACTGGTGTGCCAAACATCCAAAGCGCAAACATATTAAAAAACAAGTGGGCAACTCCACCATGCATAAACATATGGGTTACTATTTGCCATGGTTTAAATGCATCATTTTTAGGGAAATGCATTGCAAACCAATCATAAAATAAAATGCCGTTACCTACGGCCAAAGTCCCAATAAACATAATAACATTAATAATTATTAAATGTTTAACGGTTTCTGAAATTCGCATCATATTTTAAATAAATTTTTTATCTAACTCATCAACACTCATGGTTATAAATGTTGTTTTGTTAGTTGGTGTAACATTAGGTTCTTTGCAAGCAAAAAGCTTATTTACCAAATGTTCTTGTTCATCTTTTTTTAAACTCTGCCCTGTTTTAATAGCTAAACTTTTTGCCATAGATTTTGCTAATAAATCAGTGGCGCTAAAATGCGCATCGGGCACTTCATTTTCAACATCGCTAATAAGCTGCTCTAAAATGATTGACACTTCGCTTTCTGGCACACTAACAGGCACGCCTGTAATTTCTACAGACTCATTTAAAACACTAGAAAACACAAAACCTGTGTGCTCTAAATCTTCTTTTAACTGTTTTAAAATTTCAATTTCTTTTACTGAAAAATGTAACTCTAAAGGAAATAGTAATTGCTGACTAATAGCTTCCTTTATTGTCATATTTTTTAAGAAATCTTCATATAATATACGTTGATGAGCACGGTGTTGGTCTATTAACAACATGCCCGATTTTATGGTACTTACAATATATTTGTTGTGAAGCTGATAGGTTGTATGGGTTTGCTCTACTTCTTTTTCATCATTAAAAATAGATGCTGTAGTTTGGTCACTTTCAAAATGAACTTCGCTAAATTCTTGTGATTCGTTATTGCTTTTAGACTCTAAACCAACATACAAACTTTCCCAATTACTTGTAGACTCTTTTTTATAAGAATAACTTTTTGAAGGTGATGTTGAAACTGGTGATGGAGCTTTTACTGGCCTGTCATCAGCAACAAAGGGATTAAAACTTCTATCTACCTCAATAGTGGGAGAATTGGTTTGTTTACGCTCAAAATTATAGGGCGTATCTAAACTTGCATCACGTTCAAAATCTAAAACAGGCGCTATATTAAATTGGCCCAAACTGTGCTTTACTGCAGAGCGTAATAAGGCATACAGTGTGTGCTCATCATCAAACTTAATTTCGGTTTTTGTTGGATGAATATTAATATCAATAGTTTGCGGGTCTACGGTTAGATATAAAAAATAACTGGCATGTGTGCCCGATTTTAACAACCCATCAAAAGCCGATGCTATGGCATGGTTTAAATAAGCACTTTTTATAAATCTATTATTTACAAAAAAATATTGTTCGCCACGGGTTTTTTTAGCAAATTCGGGCTTGCCTACAAAACCTGAAATTTTTAAAACTTCGGTATCTTCATCAACAGGCACTAACTTCTCGTTGGTTTTGGTGCCAAAAATATTTACAATTCGTTGCCTATAGTTACTTACAGGTAAATTAAACGTTTCACTACCATTGTTGTAGAGTACAAAATTAATATCAGAATGCACGAGTGCCACTCTGTGAAACTCATCAATAATATGACGTAACTCTACAGCATTCGATTTTAAAAAATTACGGCGTGCAGGAATATTAAAAAACAAATTTTTAACAGAAACCGACGTGCCTTGTGGCGTAACAACTACCTCTTGTGATGTAACTGAGCCTCCTTCTATAACAATAGCTGTACCAACATCATCACCAGCTTGTTTGGTTTTTAACTCTATGTGCGCAATGGCGGCTATACTTGCTAAGGCTTCGCCCCTAAAACCTTTAGTGTTGAGTTGAAACAAATCATCAGCCGATTTAATTTTTGAAGTAGCATGACGCTCAAAACACAAACGTGCATCTGTAACGCTCATACCTTTACCATCGTCAATAACCTGAATTAAGGTTTTACCAGCATCTTTAATAATTAATTTTATAGTTGTAGCTCCTGCATCAATAGCGTTTTCTAATAACTCTTTAACAACTGATGCTGGCCTTTGTACAACTTCGCCAGCAGCTATTTGGTTTGCAACATGATCAGGTAATAGCTGTATAATGTCTGCCATTTATTATTTTGAAAAGAAAATAGATAAATCAAACCCAATTATAAACAAGAAAATTAAAACTAGTATACCAATAATTATTAGCACACGTTTATCTGCTTCTTTATCTGGGTTGTATTTGTAATCGTTTAATGCATTATTAAATTTTGCTTTTATGCCGTTATTGTTTCCTATGGTAGTTCTGTGCTCATCAAACTTATGTTTAATTTCATAGGGGTTGCCTTCACCTTTATAATAACGTGGCGAATAACTAAACTTTTTGTTTTTTCGCGTTTTTAAAAGTCCCATAATGTGTTGTTTTTGTGAGTTACATGTATTTTTTTTCTAATACATACATAAGAATCAATAATAGTACCAAAGCCAAAATTAAGGTTCTTACGGGTAATACGCCTTTAACTTTGCGTTTACCTTCTTTGGCGGCTTTCCATTTTGATATAAAATCTGGTTGAGATTCAGTATTGTTTGAATCTTCAGGTTTATGCTCTTCAGAAAACCTTGGCTTATAATTAAAAGTTCTATGTTTACGCTGCTTAAACAAAATAAGTAATGCTTGTACTTTCAAAAGTACAAACTATAGTTTGAAGTTAAAAGTAGAACCTTAGTAACTTAACAGAAAGTTATGAAAACAGGCTGATATTAACTGTTTTTTCTTAATTCTGCCATTTTAATAGCAGCAATGGCAGCCTCTGTACCTTTATTACCATGTTTACCACCAGCGCGGTCTATGGCTTGCTGCATTGTATTATCTGTTAACACACAAAAAATAACAGGTGTTTCTCTGTTTACATTTAAATCTTTTATGCCTTGAGAAACTGCTTCACAAACAAAATCAAAATGTTTAGTTTCACCTTGTATAACGCTACCTATTGCTATAACAGCGTTTACCATTTGCTCTTGCATTTTTTTTGAGCCGTAAATAAGCTCAAAGCTTCCAGGAACATCCCATCGTATTATGTTACTTGGTAAAGCACCATTTTCAACTAAAGCATTATAAGCGCCTTGGTAAAGTGCTTCGGTGATGTTGTTATTCCATTCTGAAACAACAATCCCAAACCGGAATTTACTCGCGTTTGGGATTGTTGTTTTATCGTAATCTGATAGATTTTTGTTTACCGTTGCCATAAAAATTTCAAAATTAATTTTGAATTAGCTAATAAACTACAAAGTTAGGCAATATTATTTACTTGCTAACACTTGGGCTTTACCAATAAATGCATCAATATTAGCCGCTTCTGTAGCATTTGGGTAATCTGTTTTTATTTTTTCAAAGTATGATAATGCTTTACTTGCTTTTCCTAAATCTAAAGCAATGTTACCAGCTTTAAACAAATACATAGGTGTTGTAAACGCATTATCTCTCATATTTGCTGCTTTTTCATAGTACCCTAAAGCATCTTCTGGTTGGTTTAACTGTACAAAAGCGTCACCAATATTTCCTTTTGCTAAAGGCGCTAAAACTTCATCATCACTTTCAAAATCACTTAAATATTCTACAGCTTTTTCATAATCTTTCAATCTTAAATACGCTGTACCAGCATAGTAGTTTGCTAAATTAGCAGCATCTGTTCCGCTATATTCACTAATAATATCTAGCATACCGTATTTACCTTCGCCACCGTTAAGAGCTAAATTGTAAAGTGAATCTTTTTCAACTGCAGTAGTTGCTTGGTCAAAATATTTTTGAGCTTGAAACATATCATTCATAGCTGTAGTTTGTTTTGGGCCAGCAATAAACTCTCTGTAACCAATTGTACCTAAAACCACAACGGCCACTACACCAATAATGATGAATATGTATTTTTGATTTTTTTCAACAAAAGCTTCAGTTTTTGAAGCACCTTCATCTAAAGTATTAAAAACCTCTGCTGTTGTAGAGCTTTCTTCAATGTCATGTTGTTTCTCAACTTTAGTTGTAGGTTTGTATCCTCTCTTCTTGTACGTTGCCATATATTTTAAATTAATGCGCCGCAAAAATATAATTTTTCTTCATAACTAAAAGGCTATTTATTTGATATTTTTCAATAATTTGCACATCTTTTTAAAGGTTTTTCTGTAAAAACCATTTAAAAAATTGCTTTTGGTAATATGATTTTAAAATCCATTTCATTACTTAATTACAAAAACTTTGATAGTAAAACGTTTACTTTCAATGAAAAAATAAACTGTATTGTTGGTAACAATGGCATAGGAAAAACCAATGTTTTAGATGCTATTTATCACCTATCTTTTGGCAAAAGTTACTTTAATCCTGTGGCTTCGCAAAATATTAAACATGGCGAAGAGTTTTTTGTTATAAATGGTGAATACACAAAAGATGATAAGCCCGAAAAAATTGTTGTTAGCCTAAAACGCGGACAAAAAAAAGTTATAAAACGAAATGGTAAAGCTTATGACAAGTTTAGCGAGCACATTGGCTTTTTACCACTTGTAATAATATCGCCAGCAGACAGAAATTTAATTATTGAAGGAAGTGATACCAGACGAAAGTTTATTGATAGTGTTATTTCGCAAAGTGATAAAACATACCTAAACAACCTTATCAATTACAACAAAATACTAGTACAGCGTAACGCCTTGCTTAAATATTTTGCCTTAAACCACACCTTTAATGCCGATACTTTAGATGTTTACAACACACAACTTAACGAATTTGGCACACATATTTTTGAAAAAAGACAAACCTTTTTAAACGCGTTTATTCCTATTTTTAAAGAACGCTACAAAGCTATAAGCAACGGTAATGAAACTGTAGAACTGGTTTACAATAGCCATTTATTTGATAATGATTTAAGCACGTTATTAAAACAAGTAATAAATAAAGATAAAGCGTTACAATATACAAGTGTTGGCATACATAAAGACGATTTAAGTTTTGATATTGAAACACATCCTATTAAAAAGTTTGGTAGCCAAGGCCAGCAAAAGTCTTTTTTAATTGCTTTAAAAATGGCACAGTTTGACTTTATTAAAGCGCAAAGCGGCGTTAACCCCATTTTACTGCTTGATGATGTTTTTGATAAATTAGATGAACAACGTGTGGCACAAATAATTAAATTAGTTGACGATGAGAATTTTGGACAATTATTTATTAGCGACACCCATGCCGACAGAACTGAAAATGCAGTAAAACAAGTACATCAATCTTTTGAAATTTTTAAATTATAAAATTTAACAATTCAACACTTATAATTTTGGTACTTTTGAAGCATCAAATTTAGAGCTAGTTTATAATGATTGGCACCAAAAACAAGCTTTAGTAAAAAACTACTCATATTTAATTTATAAAATAAAACATGCCCAAACGCCATAGCGAACATATAAGCATTAAAGACGCATTAAAAGAATTTGTTGAAAGCAATAAGCTAGACAAAGGTTTAAATAAAGTAAACGTTGCCGATGCTTGGGCAAAATTAATGGGTAACGGTGTAAACAATTACACAACTGCAATAACCTTACAAAACGAAATTTTATATGTTCAGTTAAGTTCAAGTGTTTTAAGAGAAGAACTTAGTTACGGAAAACAAAAAATAATTACCTTAATTAACGAAGAGCTAGGTAAAGAAATTGTTAAAAAATTGATTTTACGCTAGTAAAACTACCAATTTTAAAAAATAAAAAATAGCCTACAACCCTTAATTTTAAAGGGGTTAGAAAAAAATTGTTAAAATTCACAAAAAAATAACTGTAAATAAATGATTTACAATTGTTTTAAACACTACCTTAGCATCAATATTAATTTAATTTTTTAAACATGAGTAAAGGAACAGTTAAATTCTTCAATGACACTAAAGGTTTTGGTTTTATTGTAGAAGAAGGTTCACAAAAAGAACATTTTGTTCACATTTCTGGTTTGGTTGACGAGATTAAGCAAGGAGATGAAGTAGAGTTTGACCTACAGGAAGGTAGAAAAGGCTTAAACGCAGTAAACGTAAAGGTAATTTAACATATAGTATTACTTATTATTTACAAAAAAAGCCCGCAATTGCGGGCTTAATTTTTTTTGCGTTTTTAATACAATATTAAAACTGCTCTCTACCTGAAAAATGAAAAGCACCTTCAATTGCTGCATTTTCATCACTATCACTTCCATGTATAGCGTTTTCACTAATAGATTCTGCATATAATTTTCTAATAGTACCTTCGGCTGCATCAACTGGATTAGTTGCACCTATTAAAGTTCTAAAATCTTCAACTGCATTATCTTTTTCTAAAATAGCTGCTACTATTGGGCCACGCGTCATATATTCAACTAAATCTGGAAAAAACGGACGCTCATTGTGTATTGCGTAAAACGTTTCTGCATCAGCTTTAGTCATTTGTGTTAATTTCATTGCTACAATTTTAAAACCTGAAGCTGAAATTTTTTCTAATATTGCGCCAATGTGCCCTTTTTCAACAGCATCTGGCTTAAGCATTGTAAATGTTCTATTTGTTGCCATTTGTTTTTTAAAATTTTGCGCAAAAATACTCTTTTATATTTATTTACGCTATTTATTTAATGTTCATTACTTTTAATACAAAAGTAAAACTATTGCTTTAAAGCATATGTTATTAAATTGTATATTCGCTAATTATGATAAAACAATACATTCCTAACATAAAACAATTACTGGCTACACCAAAAAAAATTGTAATTGTACCGCATAAAAACCCTGATGGAGATGCTATTGGCTCTACGTTAGGCTTATTTCATTATTTAAAAAAATACAACCATAACGTTAGCGTAATTACACCTAATGATTATCCTAATTTTTTAAAATGGATACCTGGTGAATCTGTTATTTTAAAACATGACAGCCAAACTAAACAATGTGAAACACTAATTGCTGAAGCCGATATAATTTTTACTTTAGATTTTAATGCATTTCACAGAACAGGTAACATGGAGCCTATTTTGGCAAACAGTTCAGCTTTAAAAATAATGATAGATCACCACCAAGCACCTGATGATTATGCAACTTACATGTATAGTGATGTTAGCATGAGTTCTACATGCGAAATGGTTTATCATTTTATTGATATGTTAGGCCATTTAAATAGTATTGATGCCAATATAGCAACGTGCTTATACACTGGTATTATGACAGATACTGGCTCATTCAGGTTTTCATCTACAACTAGTACAACCCACAACGTTGTAGCTACGCTTATTGAAAAAGGCGCAAATAACAGCCAAATACACAATAATGTTTATGATACAAATAGTTATAACAGGTTACAATTATTAGGCTGCGCATTAAACAATTTAAAAATAGTACCAGAATATAAAGCTGCATACATTACACTTTCACAAGAAGATTTAAATAAATACAATTACACTAAAGGAGATACTGAAGGCGTTGTAAATTATGGGTTATCGCTTGATGGAATTGTATTGGCTGCTATTTTTATAGAAGATAAACAAGAAGGTATTATAAAAATATCATTACGCTCAAAAGGCAACTTCTCGGTAAACGAAATGTCGCGCGCACACTTTGATGGTGGCGGACACACAAATGCTGCTGGCGGCAAAAGCTACCTGCCTTTAAAAGATACTGTTGAAAAATTTATTAGTATCTTACCAGAGTATAACAAAGCCCTAAACAATGCATAAATACATTACTTACTTTATACTACTACTTTTTTTTGGTTGTAAAACACCTGAGGCTCGCAGACCTATTACCTCAAAATCAGGGTCGTTTATTAATGAATCTATTGCCAGAAATAAAGCATTAAATGCCAAAGAAACTGCTATTATTGAAAAAATAATGCAAGAAAGCAATCAAAATTACATAGCTTCAGAAAGTGGTTTTTGGTATTATTACAACACTAAAACTGAAAGCGACACCCTTTTTACTGCCCAATTTGGAGACATTGTTAATTACAACTACAATGTTAAAGCTTTAAATGGCAATGTGATTTACAGTAAAGATGATACTAAAACTCAAAACTATGCCATGGATAAAGAAGAATTATTCACAGGCTTACGCGAAGGTTTAAAACTCATGAAATCTGGAGAAACTGTTACTTTTTTATTCCCATCGCAAAAAGCATACGGTTATTATGGCGATGAAAATAAAATAGGCACCAACGTTCCTTTAATTTGCGAAGTAACAGTAAATTCAATAACCAAAAGCCAAAACTAAACATGACATTTAGTCCCAAATTTAACGTGTTTTTATTGGCATTAACTTTGGTTTTTGTTTCTTGTAAATCGTCTTATGAAAATTTAGACGAAGGTATATACGCTGAAATTAAAACAACCAAAGGCACTATGCTAACTAAATTAGCCTACAAAAAAGTACCTGTATTAGTAGCCAATTTTGTGTCTTTAGCCGAAGGTACAAACACCCTAGTTGACAGCGCCTTTATTGGCAAAAAGTTTTATGACGGACTTATTTTTCACCGTGTTATAGACTCTTTTATGATTCAAGGAGGCGACCCTCTAGAAAATGGTTTAGGCAATCCAGGGTACAGGTTTAATGACCAGTTTCACCCAGATTTAAACCACAACAAACCTGGTGTTATTGCTATGGCTAATGCTGGTCCAAACACCAATGGCAGCCAATTTTATATTACCGAAGTTCCTAGACCAGACCTTAATGATGGCTACTGTGTATTCGGGCATTTAATTGAAGGTTATGAAGTACAAGATAGCATTTCTAATGTAAAAACCGATGCTAATAACAAGCCCCTTGAAACCATTAGCATTAAAACTATAAACATTATTAGAAAAGGTAAAGACGCTAAAAAGTTTGATGCCCCAACAATATTTAAAAATCACTTTATAGCCGAAGCTAAAAAAGAAAAGAAAGCCAAAGAAAAAGCATTAGCCCTATTAAAAACCACCAAACAACGTTTTGAAAAGCAAAAAGCTAAAGCAAAAACATTACCATCTGGTTTAAAATACTACATTACAAAAAAAGGAAGCGGCCCTAAATTACCGCCAGACTCTGATGTTAAAACACATTACGCTGTTTATTTTGAAAACGGGCAATTACTACAAACAAGCAGTTTAGAAATTGCAACAAAACAAAATGCTGTTAACCCTAAACGGCAAAAAGCCAACGGTTATAAACCAATTATTGCCAGTACAAGTGCTGATGCACAAATGATTCCTGGTTTTAAAGAAGGCTTAAAACAACTTAACGTTGGTGATAAAGCCACACTGTTTTTACCATACCATTTAGCTTATGGTGAAGAAGGCAACAGAGGTATTCCGCCAAAATCTAACTTAATTTTTGAAGTAGAAGTTTTAAGTATTGAATAACCCAACATTTTTTTAACACTTAAATTACAGCAAACACGTATATTTACAGCGCAAAAAACACAAGCATGCAAGCATTAAAATTTGATTGGAACCCTATTACAGGTATAGATATTGTTGGTAATTTTAAACTTCATTTTTACAGCCTTATGTGGGTAATTGCCTTTATACTTGGCTGGTATATAATGAAACGTATTTTTACCAAAGAAAAAGTTTCATTAACCTATTTAGATCCTTTATTTATATACACCGTTTTAGCCACCATGATTGGTGCACGCCTTGGTCATGTATTGTTTTATCAATCTGAACTTATTGATGATGATTTTTTTAGTATTTTCTTACCATTTAAATTTAAAGGCGGTATAGAGTTTACCGGCTTTCAAGGGTTAGCCAGCCACGGCGCTGCTATAGGCATTATTATTGGTATGTATTTATACCGTAGAAAATACAAGTATAAATCAATGCTTTGGATTTTAGATAGAATTGTAATTTCAGTAGCATCAGGTGCTGTGTTTATTAGAATAGGAAACTTTATAAATTCTGAAATTATTGGAAAAGTTTCAGGCAATTTTCCGTTAGGTGTTCGTTTTATTCAAGATGAATATTACAAAAGTCAAATTGTAAAATTAACAGGTATTAATGATGTACAAAAAGCATATAACGCCGTTACCGAAAACCCACAATTTGCCGATTTATTAGAAAAAGTACCATACCGCCACCCCGCACAATTATATGAATCTGCTTGCTACATAATTGTATTTTTAATATTATGGTTTTTCTACTCTAAAACAGCTAAAAAAGACCAAACTGGCTTTTTATTTGGTTTGTTTTTAATTTTACTTTGGACGGTTAGGTTTATTGTTGAATTCTTTAAAGAACCACAAGGCGACGAGTATATAAATTGGTTTGGATTTAATACTGGCCAATGGCTAAGTATTCCTTTTATTTTAATTGGTTTATATTTTATGTTTGGGTTTAAGCAAAAAAACACCATAAAATAATGCACCTAAAACACCTTATTTTCTATTTTGGCTTAATAGCATTAACCGCGTGTAAAAACGATAAAAAAATGGTTTCGCAAACTAAGGTTGCATTTACCAAAGAAGGTGAACTTACAATACACAGAATAACGTCAGATACTTCAAAAATTAATTTTGATATTGAAATAGCAGATACAGACTTTGATATTCAAACGGGATTAATGTATCGTTCCTCAATGGCACAAAACCAAGGCATGCTATTTGTTTTTAATGATGAAACCGAACGGTATTTCTACATGAAAAACACTAAAATACCTTTAGATATTATTTATGTAAATGCGGCTAAAACCATTGTAAGCATTCAAAAAAATGCTAAACCTTTTGATGAAACCTCGTTACCATCAAACGCACCTGCAAAGTATGTACTTGAAATTAATGCAGGTTTAACACAAACACTAAACATAAAAGTTGGAGATAGTTTAAGTTTTTAAAAACGTATCTTAAGTTTACTATATTTACGTTATCAAACAACTAAACTTTATGATTTTAAAAATATTCAAACTAATGGCTTGCGTGCTTTTTATAGCATGTATAGGCTGTGCAACACCTCAAAAAAAAGGTATAAACACTAAAAATTGGGGCACTGTTAATGGTAAAACTATACAACTTTATACCTTAACCAATAAAAATGGCACTGAAGCTAAACTTACTAATTTTGGTGCAATACTCACTGCACTTTCGGTTCCTGATAAAAACAACACTTTTACTGATGTTGTTTTAGGTTTTGATAATTTACAACAATACGTTGATGATAATCCTTGTTTTGGCGCTACTATTGGAAGGTTTGCAAACCGTATTAAACAGGCTCAATTCACAATAGATTCCACTTTATATCTTGTTGAAAAAAATGATGGCAATAATCACATTCATGGTGGGCAAGAATTTAATAAAGCTATTTGGACAGGAAACACTTTTGAAAATGATAATGCTGTAGGTGTTATATTCACGTATTTATCAAAAGATGGGGCAATGGGTTTTCCTGGTAATTTAAACGTTACTGTAACGTATACATTAACAAACACGAACGATTTAAAAATTGACTATACTGCCACTACCGATAAAAGTACTCACGTAAATTTAACACATCATAGCTACTTTAATTTAGCGGGTACAGATAAACTTATTTACGACCACAAAATAAAGATTGATGCCAATAATATTACAGCTATTGATGAAGACATTATACCCACTGGTATTTTAGAAAATGTTGTAAACACACCCAAAGACTTAACTAAACTTACAAGAATTGGTGATAACATCGGTAAATTCAATAATAACGGATATCACTTTTGCTATGTTTTTAATAAGAATTTAAAGGAAGCTAAAACCGTTATAGAAGTTATTGAACCTACTTCTGGCAGAACCATGACGGTTACAACAACACAACCTAGTGTACAATTTTACAGCGGTAATGCCATTAGTAAAATTAAAGGAAAATACGGCATTACCTATAAACCACATTCAGCTTTTTGCTTGGAAACGCAACATTTACCCAACACACCAAACTTACATAATTTTCCTAGCACTTTGCTACAGCCAAATAACACCTACAAAGAACATGTTATATACAGTTTTGGTGTTGTTAAATAATTCTAATTCTTTATTAATTAAAATAAAAAAAGCCTATCAACGTAATGCTGATAGGCTAAAACATATAAGTTAGTTTTTGTTTTAGTTTTTCTTCTTTTTATCATCTAACTTACTTACGGTATCGTACATTATTGGTGTTGCAATAAATAATGATGAATATGTACCAACAATTACACCAACTATTAATGCAAACATAAAGCCTCTAATAGAATCGCCTCCAAAAATAAAGATAGCTAATAATACCACTAACGTTGTTAATGAGGTATTTAATGTTCTACTTAAAGTACTGCTTAATGATTGATTTACAACACGGTCAAATTTCCAACCTGTATGCTCATTAAAGAATTCACGAATTCTATCAAATACAACCACGGTATCATTTAATGAGTAACCAATTACCGTTAAAATTGCAGCTATAAATGCTTGGTTAATTTCCATGTTAAATGGCATAAACTTATAGGTTAATGAGAATATACCTAGAACAATTAATACATCATGGAATACTGCTACAACAGCACCAAGTGAATATTGCCAACGTTTAAAACGGAATAATATATAAAGGAATACAACTATTAATGACCCTAATACAGCCCAAACTGATGCTTGTTTAATATCGTCAGCAATTGTAGGACTCACTTTATCAGATTGCATTAAACCTGTTTGCTTTGTATCATCACTTAAATCTACAAACGCATCATAAGTCATGCCATCTAAATAAGGTTGTAAACCGTTAAATAGTTTTTCTTTAATTTCTTCATCAACTTCAGCACCACTTTCGTTTACTTTGTATTTAGTGGTAATTTTTAACTGATTTTCGGCTCCAAACGTTTTAGCTTCGGCACTACCAAAAACAGATTCTTGTGATAAAGCATCAGTAATTTCAGAAGGATTAACATCATTAGCAAAGCGTACTTGGTAAGTTCTACCTCCAACAAAATCAACCCCTTGATCTAAACCTGCTGTAATTAATGACCCTAAACTTACTGCTATTAAAATTCCTGAAATTATAAACGCAACTTTACGTTTCTTTAAGAATTCAATATTAATATTTCTGAATAAGTTTTTAGTAACTGGTGTAGAGAAGTTTAAGTTTCCGCCTTTGTTTACATACCAATCTATTAATAATCTTGTAATAAAAATAGCAGTAAATAATGATGTACCAATACCTATTAATAAGGTAGTTGCAAATCCTTTAATTGGGCCTGTACCAAAAATAAATAATATTAAAGCTGTTAAACCTGTAGTAATGTTAGCATCTAAAATTGAAGACAATGCGTTACCAAAACCATCGGCAATAGAATCTTTCAACCCTTTACCTTTAGCTAGTTCTTCTCTTACACGTTCAAAAATAAGTACGTTAGCATCAACAGACATACCTATTGTTAATACAATACCCGCAATACCAGGTAATGTTAAAACGGCACCTAAACCTGATAATACACCAAATATTAAAAGAATGTTGAAAACCATGGCAACATCAGCAAATCCACCGGCTTTTCCGTAGTAAATAATCATCCACAGTAACACTACAATTAATGCAATAATGAAAGACATTGTACCACTATCAATAGCTTCTTGACCTAATGATGGCCCAACAACTTCACTTGAAATAATATCAGCCGATGCTGGTAATTTACCTGCACGTAAAACATTTGCTAAATCATCTGCTTCTGCCACAGAGAAATCGCCCGAAATAGATGAGTTACCACCAGCAATTGGCCCAGTAGTAACACCTGGTGCAGAGTACACAACATCATCTAAAACAATGGCTATTTGGCTTCTGTTATTAAATGCGTCACCCGTCATTTTTTCCCAAAGCTTAGCACCTTTAGCATTCATTTGCATTGATACTTCTGGCTTACCTGTTGGCCCAAAATTAACACGTGCATCTGTTACAACAGCACCACTTAACTGTGGTACGTTTTCTCTGTTACCAACTAAAGCGTATAAACCAACAAGCTCTGAATCTTTACTTGGTTTACCAAAAGCAAATTTTGCAAAACGTTGTTCTGCTGGTAAAAGTGCTCTTACTTCTTTTTTATTTAAGTACTCTAAAATGGTTTCTTTATCTTTTAGTTCAAATTGCGCTATAACTGGCCCGCCTTGGTAACCAGGACCTCTTACTAAATCTAATAGCGGGTTAACAGTTGCAACGGTTGTAGAGTCGGTTGTTGCTTCACCTAAAAGTTCATCTACAGCATCTTGTGCGGTAGCATCTTCAGCATCATTTCCTTTTGCGTCGTCTTGCGTCTTAGTGCTTTCTACTAAAGGTTTTAAAACCTCATTAGCTTGTGCTAAAAAGTTAAAGAATTGCTCACCTTTGTAAGCATCCCAAAACTGTAGTTGTGCCATTGTAGTAAAGTTACGCTCTGCACGTTCAATATCTTTAACACCTGGTAATTCAATTAAAATTCTACCAGAATTTCCTAAACGCTGAATGTTTGGTGATGTTACACCTAAACCATCAATACGCTTACGTAATACTTCAAAAGCGGATACTACAGACTCATCAATTTTTGTAGAAATGATAGCTTTAACCTCTTCATCTGTCATGCTTCCGTTAATTTCTCCATCTAAATCTTTTGTGTAAAAAATATCAGGTGAAGCTAATTTTGTATCACCTTTAATTTTATCAAATTCAATAAAGAAATCTTCTAAAAAAGTATTCTGACTGTTTTTTTGTACTTCAGAAGCGTTTTCTAAAGCTGTATTAAAAACGGGGTCTTTTGTGTTGTTTGCTAATCCTTTTAAAATGTCTTTTACAGATACTTGAAGAATTACGTTTATACCACCTTTTAAATCTAAACCTAAATTCATGGCTTTAGATTTCACATCATCATAGGTGTATTTTGCTATACCAATATTAAAAACGGTATCTTTTGCAATAGACTCTAAATAACTAGCTTCTTCTTGACTTCTTTTTGCTCGATAATCATCTTCTGTTTCGGCTATTTTTTCAATAGCTAAAGCCTCTGCATTGCTTTCAACTTGATTTGCTTTAAATGTGAATGATAATTGATAAATACTTACCAAACCAAACAACAAAGCAAATATTTTTACTAATCCTTTGTTTTGCATTCTTATATTTTTTTGGTCAAAAATTTTACTGTTCTAAATTTTAGAACGCGCAAATGTATAATTTACGGGAAAATTTGACAATTATTTTTTATGATATTGTTTGAAATATAAGCGCTTAGAACGCTTTTATTTTTTTAATGATAGAGGGGTTTTGAAAGTGTTTTTAGCAGTTAGGGCCTGCTCTTACTTCTGGAACTTTATGAGGTATGTTTTTTATAGTAACTTGAACCTGCTTATTTACTCTGTAAGCAGTTTTTACTAAATGATTGGTTTTGTTTATTGCAACGCTTATTAACGGAAAGTATACGTTAGGGTTGGTAAACCTATCTGAATCATATTTAATTTCAATAATATGTTTACCGTTTAAACTAGAAGGGTCTGATCCTTTCTTAATTTCGTAAACATTAACATTGTATGATGATTTTGATGATGAAGAACCATCATTTTCTTGCTCAAAGGGTACTTGCTCTAAAACTAAACCGTGCTTTTTAGCAAGTAATTGTTGTACATTGGCAACATTAATAGCACTATAATAGCTAATTTTTAAAGTGCCATTTTTTTCTTCTTGTACTTTAATGTTAGTAGCACCAACACTTTGCAACTGTTCTTTTACATTGTTTATGGCAGATTGTACTGTTTGCTTGGTAATGCTTGCACTATTAACAAACTCTAAAACAACTTCCTGATTGGGTACAGTAACCTGCTTTTGGAATACGCCAAAAAAAGCAAATGCTAATATAAATGTACTAAAGAACCATTTTGCGTTCATGCGCCAAATATATAAAAATAAAGACTGTATTACTACAGTCTTTATTTAAATGTTATTTTAAGGTTAAAGCATTAAGCTTCAACGTTTAATAAACCGTTTGTTTTTCTAACACCTTCGGCACTTGCTTTCATGTGTTCTTTTTCAGCATCACTTAAAGGAATATCAACTATTTTTTCAATACCATTTCTTCCTAAAACTACTGGTACACCAATACAAATATCATTTAAGCCATATTCACCTTCTAACAACGTTGAACAAGGATAAATTTTCTTTTGATCGCAGGCAATAGCTTGTACTAAGCCACTAACTGCAGCACCTGGTGCGTACCAAGCAGATGTTCCTAATAATTTTGTTAGGGTTGCACCACCAACTTTAGTATCGGCAGCTACTTGAGCTAAGCGTTCTTCGCTTAAAAATTCAGATACTTTAATACTATTTCTTGTAGCATGACTTGTTAATGGCACCATACCAGTATCACTATGTCCACCAATTACCATACCATCTACATCACTAATAGGCGCTTCTAGAGCTTCAGCTAACCTGTATTTAAAACGAGCAGAATCTAAAGCACCACCCATACCTATAATTCTATTTTTAGGTAAGTTAGTAGATTGGTGTACTAAGTACGTCATGGTATCCATTGGGTTACTTACTACAATAATTATTGTATTTGGTGAATGCTCAATTAAGCTAGAAGACACAGATTTTACAATGCCAGCGTTAATACCAATTAACTCTTCGCGAGTCATACCTGGTTTTCTAGGAATACCAGAGGTAATAACACAAATATCACTATTAGCTGTTTTGCTATAATCATTTGTAACACCAGTTATTTTAGTGTCAAATCCGTTTAATGATGCTGTTTGCATTAAATCCATAGCTTTACCTTCAGCATAGCCTTCTTTAATGTCTAACAAAACTACTTCTGAAGCAAAATTTTTAATAGCAATGTATTCAGCGCAACTTGCACCTACTGCTCCTGCTCCTACTACTGTTACTTTCATGTTTTTATTATTTGTTATATTATTTGAAAAATATTTTAACGTTCTATTTTATTGGGTTTGCTAAGCAAATTTCAACAAATAAAAAGAAAAAACTCTTGATTAAAGTCATACAAAATTAAGAATTAATATGCTCTAAATAAAAAAAGTACAAGATTAAATCTTGTACTTTTTTAAACAAAAAATTAAATATAAACTAACTAAAATTAAAACATCCTGTTTTTGATAAACTATCATTAAAATTGATAGCTGCGTTTTATTATCTGAACCCGAAATTAACACCTACTGAAAAGGCGTTAAATTCTGATAAATGATATTCGGCATTAAGTCTGAAAAAACCTAACTTTAATTTTGTTCCAATGGTACCTCTAACGGCTGATATTTCACTTGATACAGAGAATGGGTCTTGAATAGTTTCAGAGAAAAACGGACCACTTTGTACAGTGTAAGTCCCTAATAAATCTGATTCTGATGTTCCTTTTATATACCCAACACCACCATAAAAATTAATTACTGGTAATTTAGTTGAGGCTATTAATTGAAATAACCATGTATTGGTATCATTTTCTAAACGTTGGTTTTCTCCATCAATATTAGAAGATTCCGTTAAATCATAACTTCCATTTAAGTGTGTGTAAGCCACTAAACCAGATACGGCAACAGGTAGTATTTTATCAGCTGGTAACCATTTAGTAAATTCCATTTGTAAACCAGCTCCATACATACCTAACTCTACATCATCAGTTTCAATATTAGGTACAAAGCGTGCTTTTATTTCAATACCTTTACTTAAGCCTAAAGCACCTTGTAAAAATGCTGTTGGCAATAAATTTGCTGTAGCAGAACCTATACCACTTGGTAGTGTAATTGTTTCTTGTTGTTCTCCTAAAATAGCATCGTCATAGGTAATAATAACATCTACATCAGGATCATTTTCACCTAAAGCAGTTGCAACATTTTTGGTAGCTGCCTGGTCTGCAAATTCTATGGTAAAATCTTGCTCAGGGTTGCTGTTGTAATCAGCAATATTCATTAAAAATGATTTGTTTTTATCATCAACCATTGCTGCATTTGCAATGATAGAAATTTCAAAACCACCAAGGGGTTTTGCATCAGCGGTGTTAAACCAGTTGGCATTCATGCTGTGCATTAAACCATTAGTTCCTGATTTTAAATAATCATTAGCAAATAACTCTGCATTTTCAACACCTGCAGCTAGTAAAGCATCAATATCTTGCGCTTTGGTTGTAATTGTAGCTAAACATAACACTAGTAGTAACGTTAACTTTTTCATAGGTAATTTTTGAGATTTTGGTTAAACAAATGTATAAAAAAAACGACACAAAACAAGTTTTTGTCGATATTTTTTGCTTTTTATCGATTTTTTAAACTAAAACTGACATCTAAAACTAACATTGGGTGTTAAACCAAGCGATGTATTTTCAATTTTAATAGTTGTATTGGTATCATTGGGGTTTACTTCATAATAGGTATTTACAATGTTCTGTTTATCTAAAACATTGATAACGCCTATTTTTATTGACGACTTTAAGCTTTTTGTTAAATTAAAATTATAGTTTAAAGAAGCGTCAACTCGCATAAAATCTTCTAAATTCTCGCTATTAGGCGTATCATAATTCACAAACACATTATTACCACTTTGTACAGTTTCATTACCTTCTACAGGCTTTGTAAATGGTTGCCCAGTGCGCCAAACACCACCAATTGCAATGTTTAAATTTTTTAAAACATTATAATTAAAAGCCACTGAAACAGAATGCCTTATATCTACATTATTAGGAAACACTGGCGGTGTTAACGTTTTAAATTCATAATCATTTAAACTATAGGTATAACTAACCCAAGCACTGTAATTAGCAGCTGTTTTATTAATTAAAACCTCCGCACCTTTTGCGGTGTAATTGCCAATAGCATTAATACTTTGAAAATTATTATAAAACCCTTGATTTGAAGTGGTTATTCCGTTTACATGTTTATAAAACCCTTCAACATCAAAAAGCCAATTGTTTTTATTAAACTGAAATCCGCTAGAAATTTGTTTACTTTCTGAAATTGGAATACTTTGTTCATTAGCTAAAATCCAGCGTCTTTTCTCAACACCTAAAAAATCGTCTTGAAAATCTATAATTTGTGTAGCGGATTGATTTTTAAATTCACCCAGAAGTTTAAACGCTAAATTAGGTATTAACTTTTGCCTAAAATTTAGCCTTGGCTCAATTAAAAATTTGCTAAACTTTTGGAAGTAGTTAAACCTAACACCCAAGCGTACATAGGTTTTATTATTATTAAACTCTAACTCATTAAAAGCGGCATGATTTAACAACACGTCTTTTTTAGTTTTATCATAAGCTGGTGCGCTTACATTTGTTGCATTTAAAATACCTATTTCGCTAAACTCATAACCGTTTAATAGGTTTATATAATTGTTAAGTTTATAATTAACTTTTAGTTTTAAGCCGGTTTCTAAAACTTCATTTGTTTGCCTTAACTCTTGGTCTGTTTCAACCCTATAATCATTAGAAAACACATTATATTTTGAATAAAACCCGCTAAAATTAGTTGTTAATTTAGTGCTCCAAACAGCATTCCAACTAGCCCCAAAACCTAAATTTTCTTGTTTTAAATTACTGGTTTTAGATTGTGTTTGGTTATTAGCATCAGTAAACGCTTCGTTGTAATCTAAATTGTTATTTATGCCAATAACATGCGCTCTAAATATTTGATTTTTATTTAAATTGAAAAGCAGTTTTGCTGTATAGTCATAAAAGAAGAAGTTTGATGAGCGGTTACTCTCACTAATATTATCAACGTTTGTTGTTAGTTCACTATCTTGAAAACTTCTATTAAAATACTTATCATAAGTTGGGGAATTCAAGTAATCTGTAAATGAACGCCTACCCGAAACATGAAATGCTAATTTTTTGGTTATAGGAATTTCAAAAAAAGCATCGGCATGCATTAAATTAGCACCAAAACCACCCGAAAACTCATTATTAATAGTGTTTTTAGTTTGCATATTTATGGTACTTGATACACCATTACTAAACTCACTTGACGTACCATTTTTAGTAACTACAACCTTATTTGTTAAATACGGATTGTAAGCTGATATTAAACCAAAAAAATGCCCAGAATGATACATTTTTATGCCGTCCCATAGTATTAAATTTTGGTCGTTAGTTCCGCCACGTACATTAATATTGGCTACACTTTCATTTACACTTTCAACACCTGGCAAGGCCTGGATAGACTGTAAAATATCTGGCTCTGTAAGCCCTGGTAAAATACCAAATGCTTTAGTATTTAAAACAGTGCTACCATCGGTTTGTTTTTGTAAACCCGTAGTTAAAAATTTATAAACTAATACTTTATTGAGCGTTTCTTGCTGCTCATTTAAAATAATTGTTTTGCAAGTATTATCGGTTTTTAGCAAATCTTTAGCTAAAAATCTAGCTGTTTCAAAACCTAAATATGAAATTTCAACAACATCATTAACGGCCACATTAGTTAACGTAAACAAACCTTTTTCATTGGTAATAACACCTTTTGATGTTTTTTTAACTACTACCGAAGCTCCAAAAAGCGGCTGCTCATCATTGTTTGCAACCAAAACAGCACAAACCGTTATGGTTTTATTTAATGTTGAAACCGTAATGTAGCGCTCATTTAAAAACTGGAAATTAAGTAACGTAACTTCATTTAAATAATTTACTATATTTTTTAATGTTTTTAATTGTTTTGGTATATGAACCTGAACATGCTCTACATCATTTACGGAATATGAAAACTTTACATTAAACGTGCTTTCTAAGTTAGAAATAACAGTTTTTAAAGCCAGCTGTTCTTGTGCCTGTAATTGTACTGTAAAAAAAACAAAAACTACTGAGAATATAAGGGCTTTATTCAGCTTCATAATTATACAACTCAACATTTTTACCATTTATTTTATAGCTAAGTTTTAAAGGAATTGTTACAGCTTGCAACGCTATATTTTTATTGGTATGCGTAAAACTACCTGTAAAAGGCACAGACACATCAATGTTTTTGGCCGTAATTACAATATCATATTGTACTTGTAATTCATTTATAACTTGCCATAGTGGTACATTGT
This sequence comes from Seonamhaeicola algicola, assembly GCF_007997385.1. Lineage (GTDB taxonomy): Bacteria > Bacteroidota > Bacteroidia > Flavobacteriales > Flavobacteriaceae > Seonamhaeicola > Seonamhaeicola algicola. Next base: position 399,154 of record NZ_VOSC01000025.1, on the reverse strand, counting down.
TAAATGAAGACTCTTTTAACAACCATGAGGGTGCATTTGAGTTTAAATCTTCAACATTTACAATAGTACCGTTTACAACTCTAAATGTTTTTCCAGGAGTTAAAACGGTTTTATTGCTGTTTTGTGTTACACTTACAGAACCTTCATAACAAGTTACCTCAAAAAAATTATCGCGCGCTTTTACATTAAACTGTGTACCTAAAACTTGTACAAAACCTACACTAGTTTGTACAGTAAATTTTTGGCCTTTTTTTACTTTAAAAAATGCTTCGCCATCTAAATTTAAAGTTCTATGATCTTTCCATGTTTTTTTGTTGAATGATATATTAGATTGTGCATTTAAAATAACTTCAGAATCATCAGGAAGCTGTAACGTTTCTGTTTGTGCCACAGCTGTTGAAAATGATTTAGTATTATTAAAAAATATAAAATATGATGCTGTTAAAAAAACAATTAAAACGGCTGCAACACGCAAAAATGTTTTTATTTGCAACGGTATTACCTTAGGTGTTTTTTTAGTTTGTTTGTGTTTAAAAGCCTGTAAAGCTTTGTGTTTATCAAGTTTTGGGGCTTGCAAATGTTTAGAGTAAAATCCAATTTTCTGCAAAGTTTCAAAGTCTTCGTTTGGGTATAACTGTTGTATTTCTTCTGAAGAAATTTCGCCGTTAAACCATTTTAATATATCTTTTTCTTTTTGCATTTTTTTTGCTTTATATCTTTAAGACACCTTTATTGTTTTTTTCCCTACGCTAATTAAAAAATTAAATTTTCACACCATCAATTTTTTCTCTAAGCACTTTTAAAGCGGCAGACATACGCTTTTCTACCGTTTTTTGCGAAATGTTTAAAAGGCTGGCTATTTCTCTATATTTTTTATCTTCTATTCTATTTAATAAAAAAACTTCGCGCTGTTCATCACTTAAATTAGCAATAACATTTTGTAGTTTTTGTTTAAACTCATCTTCTTCTAAAATATATTCAGGGCTTAAATTTGTTTTATCAATATAAGGGGTTTCTTTGGCATAATTTAACACCACTTTAGCGTGCCTTACTGTATTTAAAAACAAATTATTTACGGTTGTAAACAAATAGGTTTTTGATTTTGAAACATCAATTTTTGAGCAATTCTCCCAAATTTTAGCAAAGGCATCTTGCACCAAATCTAGTGCAGCAGCTTGATCTCCACATTTATAAAACGCAAAATTATTTACAGCCTCAACATGCTCTAAATAAAAAGTATTAAAATAGTTTTCTTCACAAAGATTAGCCTTAGAGTTACTCATATAATAGTATTAATACATGTAATTCAGCAAAAATATAAATAAAAAAACAAAGTTTTATTTAGCTAAAAATCAACAAAATACATTCTTTACAGTAAAAAAAATAAAAAAATGATAGGGTAATTTTTTCTATTGGTGTCTTAATACTGTAAACACAAAATACTATTTTGCCATTACAAAAAAACGAAACATGTGTAGGGTAAAATAAAAATAAAGTGTCTTACCAATAGAAAGCAAAATTGCTATGAAAAAGAAACATTTAAAAACCCAAAAAAACATTGAAATCATGAAAAATTTAAAATCTTTATTCGCTATTTTATGTATGTCGTTATTAACGTTTACCTCATGTCAAGATGAAATTGACAGTGAAAACGGAGACAGAACAAACACCAATTCAGCCACGTCACCTACCGCAAATAATTTAGAACGCTCATCAATGTATGATGGTAGTTTTGATGATTTTCTAGACGGCATGTCTTGTTCATCAATATTACTTCCTGTTACTGCCACAATAAACAACCAGGAGGTTACATTAATTTCGCAAGCAGATTATGCATTAGTTTTAAATATTTTAGGTGAAGTTGTTGGTGATGATGATAGTATTGAATTTCAATTTCCTTTATCTGTAAGGTTAAGTAACTATACCGAGGTACAAGTAACAAACCAAGCTGAATACGATGCTTTAATGGATGCGTGTGAAGACGCCGAAGACAAAGCCGAAAATGCTATTAACTGCTTAAATATTGATTTTCCTGTAACCATTTTAACATACAGTTTAAACCTAGAACAAACCGGTAGCATAGTTATTGAAAGTGAACAAGCACTTTATACTTACATGAATAATTTTGGTGATAACGAATTATTTTCTGTTAACTACCCAATAACTGCAACATTAAACAATGAAACCGTTGTAGAAATTACAAGTGATATGGATTTAAACGCAAGAATTAACGAGTGTTTAAATATTGATGAAGATATGAATGAAGCTGAAGATAATGCAAACCAAATAGAAGGCATTTTAATTGAAGGCGCTTATAAAATAGAATCGTTTATTAATGCTGGTGTAAATACTGCTAATGATTTTGCAGACTATAGCATAAACTTTGCTAACAATTTAACTTGTACTGCTACAAATACCGCAAACACAACTGCCGAAACTGTTGAAGGCACATACACTGTAACATCTGAACTTGAAGTTTATTTATCATTAACCTTTTCAGGTAACACTACCTTTAATGTATTAAACAAAACATGGGAAGTAACAAGTTATTCTGAAAACTCAATCTCTCTGCAAAGTACTACAAATGCAGCCGCAACACTTGTTTTAACTAAAATTTAAACTAGTTTAGCATTTGTAACATATGTTATGGTAAAACAGCTGTCATATATTTGGCAGCTGTTTTTAACAATAAAAACTAAAAAAATGAAACTTAAACTTATAACCTTACTCGCTTTTACATTAATTGTATTTGGTTGCACCAAAGATGATGACGCTGAAAGCACCAACACAAACAACGGTGTAAATAAAAATTTAAACAGGCAAGAAACAGGCAGTTCTGCCAATGCCATTTTATCTAGCAACACTTTTAAAAGCTTGGTTATAGAATTGGTATTTATTGAAGGCTTTGAACCCACACAAACTGCCATTAACAACTTGGTTTCATTTATAAACAACACCTCAAATAAACCAAACGGTATAACAGTACAAAAACGTGCTATACCAGCTACAGGAAAAGATACGTATACAATTAACGAAATTGCTGATATTGAGCGCCAACAACGCCAACTTTACAATACAGATACTCAAATAGCTATTTGGGCATTATTTGTTAATGGCAAATCTAGTAACGACTCTAATAACACCGTTACACTTGGTAGCGCTTACTGGAACACATCATTTGTTATTTATCAAGAAACTATTGAAAACCTAAGTAACGGCCCTTTTGAACCTGAAAGAACTTTACTTGAAACTACTGTAATAACACATGAGTTTGGGCATTTATTAGGTTTAACAAATGCCGGCACAGATATGCAAAATGATCATGAAGATGAAGAACACCCAAGACATTGTAATGAACAAGACTGCTTAATGTACTGGGCTGCAGAGTCTGGTGCTTCAATTAGCAACATGTCTAACATGAATACAGCCCCACAATTAGATGCACAGTGTTTAGCCGATTTAAAAGCTAATGGTGGAAAATAAAAAATATTAATCCCTAAATTATATATTATGAAAACTAATTTTTTAACAATTATTACTATTTTAAGTTTTATGTTTAGCCTACATGCGCAAGACAAACCCACATCAAACGCAGGTATTAAATTTGGTTACAATTTAGCTGCTGTAAGTTTTGATGGTGAAACTGAAACTAGCCAACGTCACGGATTTCATGCAGGATTTTATGGTGAATCATTTCTATCTGAAGCGTTAGCTCTTCAAATTGAAGTTTTATACTCACAACAAGGTTATGAACTTAATGATGGTAGCGGAACTTTTACCCAAAAGCTAGATTATATTAACATGCCGCTACTTTTAAAAATTTATCCTGATAATAATTTTTATTTAGAAGCTGGCCCACAAGTTGGTTTAGCCATAAATCATAAAGAAGAATTTGATAGTAACTTTAGCTTATTCAGCACATCACAAGAATTTGACCCTAATAATTTTGATTGGGGTGTAAATTTTGGCACTGGTTTTAAAACAGATTCTGGCGTAAGTTTAGGCGTAAGATATCATTTAGGTATGGGTAGCGTTTATGATGAAGGCGATCCTCAAAATAGAGTGTGGCAATTTTCATTAGGTTTCAATTTTTAAAAAATTATAAAAAAAACGTAGGGTAAACATAATTGTAAGTGTCTTATAAATGAAAAGCGTTTAAAACGCCTTTGTTAAACTAAAAATTTAATATCATGAAAACACTAAAAACAGTTATAACTGCTTTATTATTTACAATGTCATTCTCAATATATGCTCAAAACAGTGAAGACACAGCCAAAAATGCTTCAGTAGATAAAATGAGCTATTATGAAAAACGCGCTAAAGAAGACGCTAAATTTGAACAAAAATTTAAAGCTGAAAATACCGACGAAGAAGAAAGCTTTTGGGAAGAACAAAAGGCTTACGAAAAAGAGTTGAAAAAACGCGACAAAAAAGCTTACAGAGCTTATATAAGAGGTAAAAGAGATGCTTATGCTGAACATTATGAGCACTGTGATAGCCATTGTCATCATGGACATCATTACTACAACCATGCATCATTTTATTACTACAGATATGATGGTTATTATTACAAACACCCAAACCGAGGTACAAGTATTAATACCAACGTACGCCTAAGAACACCACGTATTAGTGTTGGTTTATTTTAATAACAAAAAAGCTTCCTCATAAAAAAGGAAGCTTTTTTGTTTTCACCTTATAGGGTATATTAATTATAGTGTTGGTTCCCAACCTTTTTCATAGTCTCGTTTCCAGTACTGCATGGCTTTTTTATTGCCTTTAACTTTACCTGTTTGGGTATCAATATTAATAGTTTCACCTACAAATTGCGCCATATTTCCATAATGGCATAACGCAGTGCTTATAGCAGCATCAGCAATAGGTGAGTTTTGTTTTTCGCCTACTCTAATAGCATTAAAAAAGTTACCAATATGCTTAACATCTAAACTGCCAGCTCCTGCTGTGTTTAGCGTTGCACTCTTTTCTTTTTCATCAACTTGCTTAATAAGTTTACCATCTAAACCATATAATTGGTAACTATTTCGGCTTAAAGTAATTGTACCTTTACTACCATAAATAGTAGCGCCTCTTCCTGGTTGATTTGGCATTATCTTACCACGGCTGTGGCCAACCCATTTTATATATTTATCATTATCAAACTCATAAAAAACTTCTTGGTTATCTGCAAATTCCCAATCATCATCATATGTATATTTACCACCAAAAGAGGTTACTTTATTTGGTAAATTTAAACCAAGCGCCCAACGGCAAACATCAATTTCATGTGTACCATTATTGTGCACTTCACCAGTTCCCCAAGTTTTAAACCAATGCCAATTGTATGGGTGAATATTATCACGGTACTCCTCTCTTGGAGCTGGACCTTGCCATAAATCCCAATCTAAAGTACTTGGCACAGCAACAACTTTACCTTTACCTATTGAGCCTCTATTGTTTGAATAGTATGCTTCGCCTTTGTAAGCCTCTCCTATTATACCATCTTTAATTTCTTGAACCGCTTGCTGACTGGTAATTGCTGAACGTTGTTGGTTACCCATTTGCACTACTTTGTTGTATTTTTTTTGTGCTTTTACCAATAACTCATTTTCAAAAAGATTATGGCTACAAGGTTTTTCAACATATACATGTTTACCAGCTTGTAATGACGAAATAGCCATAGGCGCATGCCAATGCTCTGGAGTTGCAATAAAAACGGCATCAACATCTTTATCTTCTAAAACCTTTCTAAAATCTTTTTCAACCTTAGCTTTATAGCCAATGGTTTTTAACATCCATTCATTATTTTTTTCAATAATATTATCATCAACATCGCAGGTGTAAATAATTTTAGCATTAGGGTATTTTGCTATGGCTTGCATTAGCGATTTTGCTCTACTGCGTACCCCAATAACAGCTACATTTACACGTTCATTTGAGCCTAAAATGCTACTATTTGCAAAACTCATACTTGGTAAAACAGTAGCTGCCAAAGTGCCTGTGGCTGCTTTTTTTATGAATTGTCGTCTTGTTGGGTTCATATTGTTTAATATATTAGTTTAGTTGAATTCTCTAATTTTTATGCTTCTAAAGTGCACTGTATCACCATGATCTTGCAAAAGAATATGACCTGCTGGCCATTGCCCAAAGTTATCCCATTTTTTATATTTACTATAAGCCACAAGTGCTCTAAACATGTGTGAAAAACGGTTGTACTCAATTACTTTTTCGTTGTTTAACCAGTGCTCTACATTACCACCATTTACAACAATTCTAGCTTTATTCCAGTTACCAATACCTTTAAATTGTTTCTTTCTTCCTTTAACTGTGTAACCCTCGGCAGTCATTAAATCGTATAATGATCCTACTGTTCTATTACCATTTACACCTTTTTTAGCATCAGGGTGTTTTTTATCATCTAAAATTTGAAATTCACAACCTATTGCAGAACCTGCTCCTTTATTCAAATTAGGATCTACAAAATATTTAATACCACTGTTGGCACCTTCGGTTATTTTAAATTCTAATTCTAATTCAAAATTGCTAAAAATATCAGTTGTAACAATATCTCCAGGTCCAGTAGATTCGCCTCCATCGGTAGCTAAAACAGTTAAAACACCGTTATTCATTTCCCATCCTGAAGGCGGAAAATCATCTCGCTTAGCACCACGCCAACCGTTACTTGTTTTTCCATCCCAAAGTAAACGCCAACCGTTTCTAACTTCTGTATTAGTTAAAGTATTAACTAAATAGCTCATTTCTTTAACTTCAGGATCTTGAGGTGTTTTACTTTTTTCTAAATCGTTGGTTTTTATCCTAATATTACGCCATTTAATTTGTTTTCCCTCTTTTTGGTTATTACCTCCAATACTATGAACTTGTAAACCAATAAAGCCTGAAGCCGTAATATCATCAACTAAATTAGCGCATTGAATGCCATTTATAAATGTTTTAATTGAATTACCAATAGCTTCAATTCGGCAAGAGTTCCACTGCCCGTTTTGGAATGCTTTTCTACCCTTTTCGTTTAAAGAAAGTGGGTATAACCAACCGCGTCTTGCTTCATCAAAAATACCTCCACTAAAACCACGACTACTAGGATCTAATTCAAATTGATACCCATGAACGCGTCCGTTATTGTGATCTTTAAAACTATTTGACCTAAATTGAACACCAGAATTAAGAATAGGATCAACCATAACTTCAAACTCTAAAATAAAGTCTGAATACATATCTTTTGTACATAAAAAACTGTTGGGTGTTCCTTTTTTTGATGTACCAACAATGGCGCCATTTTCTACTTTATAATCTGCTTCACCATTTAACTGTTTCCAACCTTTTAAATCTTTACCATTAAAAAGTGATTTCCACCCATCATCATTGGTTTGAGCAGCAATTTCTACAGACATACCTAGCAACATTAATAGTGCAAAAAGAATTCCGTATTTACGTTTTACATTCATTTTAAATTAATTATTAATTATACTTATTTAGTTTTTCGTGTGCGTGCACGTAAAATTATAAATTTAGTTTTACTATATCAAATAAATACACAATTTTATGTTAATTTGTAGTCTTAAAATATGCGTTTATAATAGTTTAGTACATTGACAACAATAAAAGACATAGCAAAAAAAGCAAACGTTTCTACTGGAACGGTAGATAGAGTAATACACAACAGACCCGGTGTATCAAAAAAAACTAAAGCGCATATTGAGAAAATTATTAAGGAACATAATTTTCAAATAAATACAATTGCCAGCACTTTAGCTTTAAATAAAACCTATAAAATTGCTGTATTAATACCTGAAGCTAGTACTGAAAATGAATTTTGGAGTGCTCCAAAAAAAGGTATTGATGCTGCTACTGAAGATGTAAAAAACTTTAGAGTATCTACCACCTTTTTTTTGTATAGTCAATTTGAAAGCGCATCATACACTAATGCTTTTAATACCATTATTACTAACAATTTTGACGCTGTTTTAATTGCGCCTGTTTTTCAAAAAGAAACTATTGAAATTGTTGCAAAACTAGAACAAAAAAGCATTCCGTATATCTTTATAAACACTCAAATTGAAGGGTTGAAACCATTATCCTTTATTGGTCAAGATTCTTTTAAAAGTGGCTATTTAGGAGCAAAACTCATGAAATTAATGCTGCCCGAAAACAGCAATATTTTAATTCCTGTATTTAGACTTAACAAAGGGAACCACACATCAATAAACCAACGAATTAACGGTTTTAAAACCTATTTTGAAGAAAAGAATTCACCTGTAAATGTTACTGAGGTTGAAATACCTAATTTTACAGATTTTGAAAGTATTACCAAGCAGTTAAACCTCGCCTTTAATAACACAACCCTTCACGGTGTATTTGTTCCATCTAGTAACACGTTTTTAATTTCAAAATATTTAGAAGCTGGCAGCCTTAAAAACGTTAGAGTTATTGGCTTTGATACCAATAATAAAAACCTAACTTATTTAAAAAATGACACTATTGATTTTTTAATATCTCAAAACCCATTTTCTCAAGGCTATGAAGGTATTAAACTTTTAAGTGATTATTTGGTTATGAATAAAACTCCAAACACCCATTATTACACACCTTTAACTATAGTAACTAAAGAAAATATAGATTAAACAAAAAGCCTCGTTTAAAACGAGGCCTTTCAAAAAAAACTGTCTTATTTAGTGGTATTACGCATCAATATTAGCGTAAATAGCATTTTTCTCAATAAAATCTCTACGTGGCGGTACTTCATCACCCATTAACATAGAGAAAATTCTATCAGCTTCAGAACCGTTATCAATTTGTACTTGTCTCATGGTTCTAAACTCTGGGTTCATTGTAGTGTCCCAAAGTTGCTCAGCATTCATTTCACCAAGACCTTTGTAACGCTGTATTTTGCTACCTTCACCAAATTCAGCTACAACTGCATCACGCTCTTTATCACTCCAAGCATAACGTTTTTTAGCTCCTCGTTTTACTAAATAAAGGGGCGGTGTTGCAATGTAAACGTGGCCACTTTCAATTAATTCTTTCATATATCTGAAGAAGAAAGTTAAAATTAAGGTTGCAATGTGGCTACCATCAATATCGGCATCACACATAATTACAATTTTATGATAACGTAATTTTGAAAGGTTTAAAGCTTTGCTATCTTCTTCTGTTCCAATTGTTACACCTAACGCTGTAAATATGTTTTTAATCTCTTCATTTTCAAATACTTTATGTTGCATTGCTTTTTCAACGTTAAGAATTTTACCTCTTAGCGGTAAAATAGCTTGAAAATTTCTATCTCTACCTTGTTTGGCTGTTCCGCCTGCAGAATCACCCTCAACTAAAAACACTTCGCACTTTTCAGGGTCTTGCTCTGAACAATCACTTAATTTACCTGGTAAACCGCCAATACTCATAACGGTTTTACGCTGTACCATTTCGCGTGCTTTTTGTGCTGCATGACGTGCCTGTGCTGCTAAAATTACTTTTTGAACTATAGTTTTAGCATCATCTGGATGTTCTTCTAAATAATCGGTTAACATTTCAGATACGGCCTGACTTACTGATGCAGACACCTCTCTGTTTCCTAACTTAGTTTTTGTTTGCCCTTCAAATTGAGGTTCTGCTACTTTTACAGAAACTATGGCTGTTAATCCTTCTCGGAAATCATCTCCAGCAATATCAAACTTCAACTTATCTGTTAAACCAGATGTATCGGCGTACTTTTTTAATGTGTGTGTTAAACCACGACGAAAACCTGATAAATGTGTACCACCTTCGTGCGTATTAATATTATTTACGTAAGAATGTAAATTTTCAGCGTATGATGTATTATAAATCATGGCTACCTCAACCGGAATGCCATTTTTTTCACCTTCAAAAGCAATAACATCTTTCATTAAAGGTTCTCTTGTGGCATCAAGGTACTGAACAAATTCTGTTAAACCAGCTTCAGAGTGAAAAGTTTCAGTTATAAATTCACCTTTTTCATCTTTATGTCTTAAATCTGTAAGCACTACAGTAATGCCTTTATTTAAGTAAGCTAACTCACGTAAACGGCTTGCTAAAGTATCATAATTATACTCTAAAGTTTGTTGAAATATTTGCGGATCGGGTTTAAAGGTTACAATAGTTCCTGTAACATCAGAATCGCCAATAGTTTTTACTGGGTAAAGTGTTTTTCCTCTTTCATATTCTTGCTCCCAAATTTTTCCTTCTCTATGTACAGTTGCTTTTAAGTGTGTAGATAGTGCGTTAACACAACTTACACCAACACCGTGTAAACCACCAGATACTTTATATGAATCTTTATCAAACTTACCACCAGCACCAATTTTTGTCATTACAACCTCAAGAGCCGATACGCCTTCTTTTTTATGTAAACCAACAGGAATACCACGTCCGTTATCTTCAGTAGTGATAGAGTTATCTTCGTTTATTGTTACTTTTATGGTATCACAATGTCCTGCTAATGCTTCATCAATTGAGTTATCAACTACCTCATAAACCAAATGGTGTAAACCGCGTACACCAACATCACCAATATACATTGAAGGACGCATGCGTACATGCTCCATACCTTCTAATGCTTGAATACTATCAGCTGAATAATTGTGCTTTTTAGCTTCTTCGCTCATACTTTTATATTTATTTTATTTTTGCTTTTTTTACTGCGCTAAGGCAAGTTATATTTATACTGCAGCTGTTTTACATGCTACTGCTTTTAGACTTTTGTTAACACAAAAAATGACGCATTATTGCATCATCATTAATAACAAATATACAAAATTAAAAAGCCTTTTTAACGCTTTTAAAAGAGTTTATTCAAAAATTATTAACAATTGCTTCAAATTAAAAAAGTTGCTTAAAAGCCCTTAAAAATACCTTAAAACAAATTTTCAATATTACACTATAAAACTTCTTCTAATAAAAAACACAAAAACATCTTACAGCTTATATTTTAAAAGTTATAATTATGCACTATTTAACGTTAGTAACATATAGTTTTGCTAGTTTGTATTAAACTATTACAATAAATAGACTTACAATACTTATTATTTACACAATAACATTAAAGAACTTACAATTTAAAATCATTTTTTTTAGCAATCTATTAATTATGAAATACGAATCAAAAAAAAATGCGCTTTCTATGCATATTCTAACTATCTTTGAGGCCATAAAAATGAGACAAAATAATAACAACAATAATAATTTCAATAATCCTAAGCATTAGGATTGGAAGGTTATTGTTTTAAAATATTGAAAAGCCTTCCAATAGCGGAAGGCTTTTTTTAATCTAAAAAATTTAGCAATGAGCAAAATTATGACAGTCGACGTTCTGTCGAGTATCAAAGACGCTAAACCCTCAGAGGCTGTAAGCAAGTTGTTTGATGTTATTAAAAATGCACACGCAACAAACAACACTATTAACACCAATAAAACCAATGCTGTTTCAATTAACAGTTTAAGAGATGATGTTGTTATTGAAAGCTCAGAAACTGAAAAACAAATTATAAAAGACAATTTTCCTAAACAGAAAAAAGGATATTTAGTTGTTTCAAAAGTTATAGAAGAATAAGTATGGATTCTCAAATACGCTCATTACATAATAAACTTGTAAGTAAACAAATTTCTTGCACTAATTTAGTTAAAGAAAAATTAGCCCTTTTAAAACCAAACACCCATAATACTGTTAATAGTTTACTTGATGAAACTGCTATTAATTTGGCAAAAAAAGTAGATGAAAAAATAGCCAACGGTGAACCTATTGGTTTGTTAGAAGGTATCCCTTTTGGTATTAAAGATGTATATATGGTTGAAGGTACTTATACCACAGCCAGTTCAACTTTACTTAAAAACTACAAATCTGCTTACACAGCCACAGCCATTAAAAAATTATTAGATGCTGGCGCCATACCTTTGGTAAAAGAAAACTGCGATAGTTTTGGCCATGGCTCATCTAGTGAAAACACCATTTTTGGTGCTGTTAAAAACGCCAAAAATCCAGAATTAGTAGGTGGCGGCTCTAGTGGTGGTTCTGCTGTAAATGTTGCTAAAAATTTTACCGTATTTTCAATAGGCGGTGATACCGGCGGTTCTGTACGTCAACCTGCTGGTTACAATAGCATTTATGGTTTAAAACCAACGTACGGTCGTATTTCTCGCTACGGTTTAATGGCTTATGCCTCATCAACAGATTGTGTTGGCCCTATTGCAAAATCTATTGAAGATATCCGTATTGTACTAAATGTTATGAGCGGTAAAGATGTAAAAGACCAAACCACTTACGCTTCTTCAAAAATTGAGCAAAATGCCATTTTAAATGCAGAAAACATAAAAACCGTTGGCTACTTTAAAAACTTTGTTGATAGTAAAGCTATTGATGAAAACATAAAAAAAGATTTTCTTTCAACAATTGAAAATATAAAAGCAAAAGGAATTGAAGTAAAAGCTTTAGATTTTTTTGAAGCAGACACTTTAGTATCTACCTATTACACATTAGCAATGGCCGAAACTGCCTCTAACCTATCGCGTTTAGATGGCACAAATTACGGTAACCGAATTGATGCCGATAATTTAAAAGAAAGCTATTCTATTACGCGTTCTGAAAACCTTTCGGAAGAAACAAAACGCAGAATTGTTGGCGGTAACCAAGTATTATCACAAGGCTTTAGTGATGAAATTTACTTAAAAGGGCTAGCATTAAGAGATCAAATTTCTCAAAATTTTGAAAACGATTTTAACGAAGTTGACATTATAATTTCTCCAGTTACACCAATGGCACCTCCTAAAATTGGCGATAGCTTAAAAGACCCGCTAGCCATGTATTTATCTGATGCTTACACTGTTGGTTTCAGTTTAGGGCAATTACCTACCCTAACCGTTCCTAATGGCACTGAAACAGGCTTGCAAATTACAGCTGCAAAAAATAATGATGAACTTGTTTTGAAGTTTGCTAACTTCTTAAAAGACATACTATAATGGATTTAGAGCAATTAAATGAAGCGTTAAAAGCGCACGAATTAGAATTGGTTATTGGGCTTGAAACCCATATTAGATTAAATACAAAAACCAAATTATTCTGCTCGTGTCCTAATGAAGAGACAGATATACCAAACCATCATATTTGTTCTGTTTGTACTGGGCAAATGGGTGTTTTACCTGCTGTAAACAAAGAAGCTATTAACAAAGCTATTTACTTTGGAAAAGCAGTTAAATCTACCTTTAGTAATGAGGTCATTTCTTGGGACAGAAAGCATTATGAATACCCTGACAACCCAAAGAACATCCAAATCACACAGTTTCACAATCCGGTAATTCCAAACGGGCAAGTATCATGTTTTAGAAACGACGGCACTGAATTTACGGTAAATTTAACACAAGTACATATTGAAGAAGATGCAGCTAAATTAATACACGAAAAAAACGTGTCTTTAGTAGATTTTAATAAAGCTGGCGTGCCTTTAATTGAAATTGTTACTGAACCATGTATTAGAAATATTGAAGACGCTTCAACCTACGCACAATACCTACAACGTATTGTTCAAAACTTAAAAATATCTGAAGCTAACCTTGAAAAAGGTGAATTCAAATCTGATGTATCAGTATCTTTAAGAAAAAAACATAGTTATGAATTAAACCCAAGAACAGAGATTAAAAACCTCAACTCCTTTAAATTCATGACAGAAGCTTTAATTGAAGAAGTTGGCAAACAACTCAACTACTTTTTAGAGCATAAAAAGTTTAGACCAGACCAAACAACCGTTTTATTTGATGCCGATTTAAAGCAAACTAAAACCATGCGTAAAAAAGAGTTTGAGGCAGATTACCGCTTTATCTCTGAGCCAGACTTACCTTTTGTAAACATAAAAGATGCTATTAACACCATACATGTTGATACAAGTGCACTACCTTATGCTGTAGAGCGTATTTTAATTAAAGGTGGGGTACTACCGCAAGATGCTAAATTTTTTACTGCAGATGCGTTACGCTCTGAAACCTTTGTTTCTATAAACAACGCCATAAATGAACCATCATTTGTTGCAAAAACCTTAACCAATAACTTAAAACCTGAAGATTACGTAAGCATTAAAAACATCAATGATTTTATTGAAGTTTTCAGTTTGCTAAAAAATGATAAAGTTACACCTGTTTTAGCTCAAAATGCTATTACAAAACTTATAGAAAATCATAACTTCAACTATAAAACCTATTTTGAAGAAAACACTATTTCAGAAAACACTATAAACAATGCTATTGCTAAAGTAATTTCTGAAAACGAAGCTGTAGCCAACGATATTAAAGCTGGAAACCAAGGAAAAGCTGGTATTCTAGTTGGTAAAGTTATTGCTATTATTGGCAAAGGTGCTTCTGGTAAAGTAATTCGCGAAAGTATTTTAAAAGCACTTTCTGCCGAAAATGATGAAAAACAAAATGCAGAAGTTCACAGCAAAAAAACATCAATAGCCAACAACCAACAATCAACAACCACACAAAAGGAAGAAGTTTTACCACAAATTCCTTTAGTTATTAAAGATGAATACAGAACACATATTGCAACGCAACTTTCAGAAGATGCCATATCACAAACGGTAACATTAGCGGGTTGGGTTTCTAGTGTTAGAGATCATGGTGAATTAATGTTTATTGATTTACGCGATTCTAGTAATGAAATTTTCCAAGTGCGTTTAAGCAGAGAAACCTTTGCTAACATTGATCATTTGGTTAAGCTTAAACCAGAATCTGTCATTATGGTTACGGGTGTAATTGTAAAACGAAAAGAAGACGATTTCAACCCAAGCTTAAGAACAGGCACTATAGAATTAGAAACATCAGCTTTAGAAATTCTAAACCTTTCAAAAACCTTACCTTTTGAAATAAAACGCGCTTTAAAAACTAATGAAACCACACGTTTTCAGTATAAATTTCTAGACCACAGAAATCAAGATGTACACCGCGTTATTAGAAACCGCCACAAGGTTATAAAATTAATACGCGATGTTTTAGATGCACAAGATTTCCTTGAAATTGAAACACCAATTTTAAGTGCAGGAACAGATGAAGGTGCGCGCGAATTTATTGTGCCTTCACGTAAAGAACCCGGAGCTTTTTACACCTTACCACAAGCACCTCAGCAATTTAAACAAATGCTTATGGTAAGTGGTTATGAAAAATATTTCCAAATTGCACGTTGTTTTAGAGACGAAGATTCTCGCGGTGATCGCCAACCAGAATTCACCCAATTAGATATTGAAATGGCTTATGCCAGCATGCAACAAATTATAGATTTGAACACCAAAATGTTCAATGATATTGTTACTAAAATTTATGGTAAAAAATGGATTTTAAAACCTTTTGAAGTTTTAACCTACAAAGAAGCCATGGATAAATATGGTTGTGACAGGCCCGATCTTCGTTTTGGTTTAGAAATGCAAGACATAACCGCTATAGTAAAAGATACTACTTTCCAAGTATTTAGCAAACCTATTGATGAAGGCGGTATTGTAAAATGTATAAAAGTATCAGCTAAAGAGCAAGGTAAAAAGCGCATGTCTAAAGGGCAAATTGAAAAACTTACAAGCATTGCTCAAGAACATGGTTTAGGTGGGCTTGCTTACATTATTGTTAATGAAAATGATTTACAATCGCCTATCATTAAGTTTTTAGGCGAAACTATAGCAGCCAATATTATTAAAGCAACAAATGCTAAAGTTGGTGATATTGTATTTTTCTCTGCCGCCGATTATGCCACGGCAAACAAAGCTTTAGATGCTGTTAGGCAAGAAATGGGGCGTATGCTAAACCTAATAAACGCAAAAGAATTAAGACCTGCTTGGGTGGTAGATTTTCCTATGTTTGAAAAAACAGACGAAGGTAGCTGGACATTTACCCACAACCCCTTTTCAATGCCAGCAACCTATGATATTGAAAAACATATAAACGGCAAAGAAGAAGAAATTGGTTCAATTATAGCCCAACAATATGATTTAATTTTGAATGGCTATGAAATTGGTGGCGGTTCTGTTCGTGCCCACAAACCTGAAATTTTAGAAGCCACTTACCGTAATATGGGGTACAACAAAGAAGAGATGATGAAAAGTGTTGGCACCATGTACAAGGCATTCCATTATGGCGCACCACCACACGGTGGTATTGCTTGGGGTGTAGACCGCTTAATGATGATTTTAGAAAAGAAAGCATCAATTAGAGAGGTTATGGCTTTCCCTAAAACAGGAACCAGTGAAGATTTACTATTTGGCGCACCATCACTTTTATCTGATAAAAAGGTTGAAGAAATGAATGTAAAAGTTATGAAAAAATAAATATTTCAAAACTTGCCTTATAGCTTTTTTAGCTAAGTTTGTTATATGAAATTCATAAAAATACTACCTCTTTTTATAGGTATAATCACCTTTGCACAAGCAAATTGGCAAACAGTGCCCAACTTAGTTTCAAACGGAGATGGAACACGTTTTGATGATGTTTTCTTTTTAAACGAAACTACAGGTTGGGCCGCAAACGGTTGGCATGCGGCTGTTTACAAAACCACCGATGGCGGTTTAACTTGGACAGAGCAACTTAATGAAACCAATTTACCAGGCAATTATTATTTCAGAAACATCATTTTTTTAAATGAAAATATTGGTTTTTTAGGCACATTAAATGATACTTTTTTTAAAACTACTAATGGCGGACAAACTTGGGCAGAAGTTACCAACATAAGCCCAAACCCCAATGCTATTTGTGGCCTTGATACTGCTGGAGCTTCAACAATTTATGGTTGTGGCGCTTATTTTGAGCCTGCTCACGTTATAAAATCTACAGACGGCGGTAACACATGGCAATACATTGATATGTCTGCATACGCTACAGCTTTAGTTGAAATAAAATTCACTTCTGAAACCACTGGTTATGTTGCTGGCAAAAGCACTACTGGGGCTATTATTTTAAAAACCACTGATGGTGGACAAACTTGGACAGAAATTTACAACTCTAACATTGCGGGTGAATATGTTTGGAAACTTCAAATTTTAAACAATAATCCCAACATATTTTTTGGAGCAGTTTATAGCACTGCCCCTAACCCCGGTAAATTAATCTCTTCATCAAATGCTGGTATTACTTGGACTAGTTTTGATGCTCCTGAAAGTGATGTACAAGCTGTAGGTTTTATTAATGAAAATACCGGTTGGATGGGTGGGCATAATACTGGTTTTTATCAAACTACTAATGGCGGGCAAACCTGGACAAACTTAAACATAGGCGGAAATTTAAACCGCATTTTTGTATTAAACAACACGTTAGCTTATGCAAGCGGCACTGGTATTTATAAATACAGTAATGAGTCTTTAAACACTGAAAACTTAAAGGAAGCTTTCACTAAAAACCCGTTAAACATAACCATAACCAAAAACCCAATTAAAGAAACCTTAGCTTTTACAATAGGCTTTAATTCACCAGATAATCTTCTTATAAATTTGTATGATAACAATGGTAAATTAATAAAAAAACTTCAGCGAGATATTATAACAGCCTCTACAACAAAAACATACAATTTTAACGTAAGCCATTTATCTAGTGGTATTTACATTGTTGAATTTCACAATAACTTAGGCAGAGTTTCAAAACAAATAATCAAATTATAACTTTCAGTTTTAAGCTTTCAGGCTTTAACATATTTTATGTAAAATTTAACGTTTACAAGGTAAGTTTCACACTAACTTGCAGACCACATTAATTGAATTACATAAAACAAAAAACATGAAAAAATTATCTTTTTTAGGTGCTATTACACTAGCTTTAACCTTATTTTTAACTACCAATGTTACCGCTCAAGAATTTAGAGATTTAGACAAAAGCCCAATGGATGCAGCTGCATTTCCTACAAGCTATAAAGATTCAAATAAATTAATTAGAATAATTTACAGTCGTCCACAATTAAAAGGAAGAGACCTTGCTACTTTAGCTCCTAACGGAAAAGTTTGGAGAGTTGGAGCTAACGAAGCTGCAGAACTTACATTGTTTACAGATATGAAATTAGGTAATACCACTGTTAAAGCTGGTACGTATACATTTTACACCATTCCTGGTGATGATGAATGGACAGCTATAATTAGTAAAGATGTTAATGTTTGGGGATCATATTTTTACAAAGAAGCTAATGATGTTGCAAGACTTACTGTGCCTGTAACTACTAGCACCGATGTTTTAGAAGCTTTTTCAATAGCTTTTACTGAAGCTAAAAACGGGGTTACTATGCACTTAGGTTGGGGCACAACAAGAGTTGCTGTACCGTTTACTAAATAATAATTATACTACAACATAAAAAAAAAGCGCTGAATTTGTTCTCAGCGCTTTTTTTATGCTTTATCATCTAAACTTTCTAAAGCTTCAGACATGTAATAGAGTTTTTTCAAACTTCGTTTTAATGTTGTAAACCGGTACACACCAATTATTAAAAATAAACCACTAAATACTAATGATGCGCCTGCTAAATATTTAAAATTAGGAAAATCTTTCAATTGATAAAAAGCAATACTACCAAGCAATAAATATAATGAAGACCTTATGTATGACAGCAATGTGCGCTCATTTGCTAAACGTGTACGTTCAATGGCTAAATAATCTCTTAAAATTACTTTCTCATCGGGCTTAAAATGTCTTCCAAAGCTTGGTAACTTCATAACCTTTAGTTTACGGAATATTTAAATATTTATGCGTTTGTAATGATACTTTCCATTTAGGGTTTTGCATAACATAATCTACAATTAACGGCACTACTTTATCACGCTTACTCCATTCTGGCTGTAAGTACAAAATACAATTTTCACTCACTTTAGCTGCTTGCTCTTCTGCAAAACGAAAATCGTCTTTATTATAAACAATTACTTTAAGTTCATTAGCTTTTTTACTTACCTCTTTGGTTGGTAATTTCATTTTCTTGGGCGATAAACAAATCCAATCCCATTCTCCCGTTAATTTATAAGCTCCTGAAGTTTCAATGTGAGTTTTTAAACCTTCAGCTTTTAATTGTGTTGTAAGTAACGTCATATCCCACGTTAAAGGTTCGCCACCTGTTACAACTATGGTATCACTGTATTTTTTTGCGTTTTCAACAATTTTTGTAGTTTCTGTTGGTGGATGCAAATTAGCATTCCAACTTTCTTTTACATCACACCAATGACAACCTACATCGCAACCACCAACTCTAATAAAATAGGCAGCGGTTCCTTTATAATAACCTTCACCTTGTATGGTGTAAAACTCTTCCATTAAAGGCAACATTTCGCCTTTGTCTACCAATGTTTGTATCTCTCTGTTCATAAGGGCACAAAGATACGTATTCGTATGGTTTTATATTTATGAATTTTGAAATTCAATTAAAAACACGTATTTTTACATTATAAATTGCTGATTTACCCAAATCTCTCAATTCTCTCAAAATGAAAAAAATAGTTTGCCTACTCGCATGCACATGCCTAAACTTTTGTTTAAGTTTTTCTCAAGTTGGTATTGGTACCACTACACCTGATGCTTCATCTATTTTAGATGTTGAAAGCACCGACAAAGGTATTTTAATACCCCGATTAACCGATGCTCAAATTGCTGCCATTGCAAATCCTGCTATTGGTTTAATGGTGTTTAACACCTCAACAAATATGTTTCAGTATAACAGTGGTTCACCTTCAACACCTATTTGGAGTGCTATACAAACAAGCGCATCATCATCAGCTTATTTTGGTAGTTTTATTATTAGTAGCACAGGCACTACAACAATTACCGGATTACCATTTATGCCATCTCAAATAAAATTTACGGCATGCGCCAACGTTGAAACTAACAACCTAAATTCTGATAACGGTGTAGGAAACAACAATTCTGGGTTAGCCAATGCTTTTGGTATGATGAGCGGATACGCTAATAATTTTGGCGGCTCTATTGCACAACAAGTAATGTACATTGGTGGTAGTGGAAACTCTATTAATGATATTTCGCGTTACGCATCTAGTAGTCATGCAATTGGTATTAGATACTCTAACCAAAACGGTGACTCTTTAGGTCTAACAAATGCATCGCTATCCAGTTTTAATTCTAATGGTTTTACACTAAACGTTACAAACCACTCTGATGATATTTTAGTTATATACGAGGCTTACAGATAACTGTTGCTCAGTAGTTTTCAAATTAAAACATTAAAGCCTAAGTATCTATTTTTTTTCTTTTTGCTTTTAGTGTATTTTTATGCAAAATTATAAGGCATGGATACTAAAGAAACGTTTTTTAATTATATAACTGAAGGTCATAAAACAAAAGGTGATTTTATACCTGTTGGTGCCGCTATGCTAAATGGCGAAACTGTTACGGGTGCACATGTAAAAATACCTTTAAAAACCCTAAACAGACATGGTTTAATAGCTGGAGCAACGGGTACCGGTAAAACAAAATCGTTACAAGTATTGGCCGAAAATTTAAGTGAAAAAGGCATACCTGTTTTACTTATGGATATTAAAGGCGATTTAAGTGGTATTGCTCAAGCAAGTGCTGGACACCCAAAAATTGATGAACGCCATGAAAAAATAGGCTTACCCTTTGAAGCCAAAGCTTTTCCTGTTGAAGTTTTAACTTTATCAGAGCAAGATGGTGTTAGACTAAGAGCAACTATTAGTGAATTTGGCCCCGTTTTATTATCTAGAATTTTAGATTTAACCGAAACACAAAGTGGTATTGTATCAGTTATTTTTCAATATTGTGATGACAATAAATTACCGCTTTTAGATTTAAAAGATTTTAAAAAAATATTACAATACGCCACACAAGAAGGTAAGGCCGAATTTACAGAAGCTTATGGGCGTATTTCTACCGCTTCAACAGGTGCTATTCTTAGAAAAATTATTGAATTAGAGCAACAAGGTGCCGATTTATTTTTTGGCGAAACCTCTTTTGAAGTTGATGATTTACTACGCGTTGATGAAAACGGAAGAGGCTACATAAATATAATTAGACTAACCGATATACAAGATAGACCAAAACTATTTTCAACCTTTATGCTTAGCTTATTGGCTGAAATTTACTCTACCTTCCCCGAACAAGGTGATAGTGATAGGCCCGAACTTGTCATGTTTATTGATGAAGCTCATTTAATTTTCAACCAAGCATCTAAAGCCTTATTAAATCAAATAGAAAGCATTGTAAAACTTATACGTAGTAAAGGAGTTGGCTTATATTTTGTAACCCAAAACCCAACCGATGTTCCTGAAGAAGTTCTTGGGCAATTAGGTTTAAAAATTCAGCATGCCTTAAGAGCTTTTACTGCTAAAGACAGAAAAGCTATTAAACTTACAGCGCAAAATTACCCCGAATCTGATTATTATGATACTACCGAAGTTTTAACATCATTAGGTATTGGCGAAGCCTTAGTATCTGCTCTAGACGAAAAAGGCCGCCCAACACCATTAGCTGCAACCATGATGCGCGCACCAATGAGCCGTATGGATGTTTTAACAGATACTGAACTTAGCAACCTTATAGCCAACTCTAAACTAGCAAAAAAATATAATAAAGCTATTGATAGAGAAAGTGCTTATGAAATGCTTAACGAAAAAATTAAAAAAGCTGAGGCTGATGAAGCCAAAGAAAAAGCAAAACAAGAACAAGAAGCTTTAAAAAAAGCTGAAGCAAAAAGAAAGTCTAGAACTACCTCAACCAGACGCCGAAGCACAAGAATGAATCCTGTTGTTAAAGTACTAACAAGCGCCACGTTTATTAGAAGCGTTTTTGGTATACTAACCAAAGTAATGAAAAACAGATAAGCTGTATTATTTAAAACAAAAACCCATGCGTAAATTAATTTTTAGCCTTTTAGCGCTTACCCTATTTTTTTCTAGTTGTAAAAAAGAACAAAACCCATTTGAAGTTGCCAAACAACATGTTGGTTTACTAACAGACTCAACCCAAATTAAAGATTTAAAAACTATTTTCATAAATGATTCAGTGGCAAAATACACCGCAGGTGATGAGTTTGCTGGCGGCATAAACAACATAGAAGTATTTAAAAAAACTGGTGAAAAACTATTAGTACTAACCCCTGAAAATGCTTTAGACTCTACCTCAACAATACAAAGTATTCAAATTATTGATCCTTTGTATAAAACAGTTAAAGGCATATCTACAGCTAGTACTTTTAAAGATATAGCATCAGCTTATAAAATTTCTAAAATTGATAACTTAATAAACTCTGTAGCACTATCTGTAAAAGAAATTAATGCCAACTTTGTTATTGATAAAAAAGAACTACCAGCTAATTTACGATTTGATTTAAATTTAGATTTTGAAGAAACTCACATTCCTGATAATGCTAAAATTAAATACTTTTTCTTAATGTGGAATGATTAATTATAAATTATGAAAAAGTACACCATACAAAACAAGCCGTTTATAGTACCAACCAGTGATGGCAAAACCATAAAAGAGCATTTTGGCAACGCCACAAACGGTAATTCACAAATTAGTATTGCTCACATGATTGCGCCAGCAGGCTGGAGCGAACCTTTTCAAACGCCCGAATTTGATGAGTATACATTTATCATTAAAGGAAAAAAACAATTTATAATTGAAGACGAGGTTGTAACTTTGCATGCCGGACAATCTATAAAAATTGAAAAACACACACGTGTACAGTATTCAAATCCGTTTAAAGAACCTTGTGAATACTTAGCCATTTGTTTGCCCGCTTTTTCAATGGATTTGGTCCATAGAGAAGATTAGAACATGAAAAAGATTATACAAAAAAGTATACCTAAAATTATAGGAACATCATTAAATACCTTAAGCTTTATTGCTCCAAAATATGCAACTTCAAAAGCTTTAGATATTTTTATGACCCCACGCAAAGGCCGTTTAACTAATAAACAAAATGCATTTTTTGACACGGCACAACATCTAGAATTACAATACAAAAACCATACTATACAAACTTACAATTGGCCTGCTAGTGGCAAAACTATTTTATTGGCTCACGGTTGGGAAAGCAACAGTTATCGTTGGAAAAATTTAATTAAAAAATTACAAGCATTTAATTACAATATTGTAGCGCTTGATGGTCCTGCACACGGAAAATCTAGCGGTACTAAATTTAATGCTATTTTATATTCTGAATTTATAAATGAGGTGGCAAACCACTATAAACCTAATATAATTATTGGTCATTCTGTTGGCGGAATGGCATCCATATTTTTTCAGCATAACTATCAATTTAAAACCTTAGAAAAATTAGTACTGTTGGGTGCTCCTTCAGAATTTACCAAAATTTTCAAAGGCTATGTACGCATGTTAAATTTCAATAGTAAAATTGAAAATGGGCTAAATAAAATGGTTGAAGAACGTTTTGATAATAGTACTGCCTATTTTTCTTCGGCTAATTTCACAAAAAAAATAGAAACCGAAGGATTAATCATTCATGATAAACACGATAAAATTATTGGTTATGATGAAGCTGAACTTATTGCCAGAAATTATAAAAATTCAACTTTAAAAACCACCGAAGGTTTTGGTCATGGTCTAAAAGATGCAAGTATTGATGATGCAATAATTAACTTTATAAACAACTAACTTTTGAGCGATAATTTAACACGATTAAACAAGTATTTAAGTGAAGTTGGCTATTGCTCTAGACGAGAAGCTGATAAACTTATTGATGCTGGCAGAGTAACTATTAATGGCACTGTACCCGAAATGGGCACTAAAGTGGCGCCCAACGATGTGGTTGCAGTTGATGGTGAAATCATTAAAAACACCAAAGACCATTTTGTGTATTTGGCCTTTAACAAACCTGTTGGCATTGTTTGCACTACTGATACACGTGTTGAAAAAGATAATATTATAGATTTTATTGGCTACCACAAACGTATTTTTCCCGTTGGTAGGCTAGACAAACCTAGTGAAGGTTTAATTTTATTAACCGATGATGGCGATATTGTAAACAAAATTCTTAGAGCCAGCAACAACCATGAAAAAGAATATATTGTTACGGTTGATAAACCTATTTCGCAAACCTTTATTGAACGCATGAAAAAAGGTATTTACCTTGATGAGCTAAAACAAACAACCAAACCCTGCAAAGTAAAAAAGATAAATTCTACCACTTTTAAAATAGTTTTAACCCAAGGTTTAAACAGGCAAATTAGGCGTATGTGCGCTCATTTAAATTACGAAGTTCAAACACTAAAACGGGTAAGAATTATGAATATAAAACTAGATTTACCAGTTGGTAAACACCGTGAACTTACCAAAGACGAGTTTAGTGAATTAAGTAAACTTATTAGTAACTCTACTAAAGAATTTAAACCTAAAACAGTAAAGAGAAAACAATAACAAATATTAATTAAGACATAGCGTAAATTGTTTTAAAACCATCACATAAAAATTCTCTATATAATATTAAAAAGTAGTCATGTACTTTGGTTTTTTTAACCTAAAAAATCAAAACAACATGAAAAAAAATCTACTATTTATAGTCTCTTTATTTATAGCAGCTATAGTTAATTCGCAAACGTTTACATTTACAGATAGCTACGGAAACGAATTACAATATGCTGTTTCATCTGCTACAACTGTTTCATTAACATCAGGTAGTACATTAAATAACAATAATATAGATATTCCTGCCACAGTTTCTAACGCAGGTAACACCTATAATGTTACTTCTATTGGTAATTATGCTTTTCAAGGCTCATCAACAACATATGTTAGTATTCCTAATACAATAACTAGTATTGGAAAACAAGCCTTTGGAAACACAAACCTAACTAGTGTAGTATTACCAAGTAGTTTAATTACAATAGACGAGTATGCTTTTCAATACAATCAATTACAAGGTATTACCATACCTGAAAATGTTAACAGCATAGGTATTGGTGCTTTTAGAGGAAACCCCTTAACAACAGTTACCTCATTGGCTACAGCACCTCCAACAATAACAACCGCAGCAAGTAATAGCGATTCATTTGCTGTAGGAGGAAACAGAAGCAACATAGACTTATACATACCAACAAGTACAACGGGAGCTTATGTTACAAACTCTGGTGCTCTGTGGACAGGTTTTAATACCGTAACAGAAAATTTAAATACAGGAGATACTTATGTTTATAATTATATTACATACGAAGTTATTTCGGCTGCTAATAGCACTGTAAAAGTAATAGATTACAATACTACTGGCGGAACCGTAGTAAATATTCCTACTACAATTCCAAATGGTTTAATAACCTATAGCGTTATTGAAATAGGAACCCAAGCTTTTGAAAACAAAGGACTAACAGATGTGACCTTGCCCAGTACTCTTACAAATATTGGCGAAAAAGCTTTCTTTATTAACAATTTAGCTTCAGTTACTATACCAAACAATGTAACTACTATTAATAATGGTGCTTTTGCACAAAACCAAAATATGACAAATATAACATTAGGAAATAATGTTTCTGTTATAGGCGATTATGCATTTCGTTTTACAGGTTTAACAACAATAACTATACCTGAAAGTGTTACCAATATTGGAGTTATTGCTTTTGGAGGAATGGGAGATATTATAACAGATGTTTATTGTGAAGGCATAGTGCCCCCTACCATAAGTACAAGCAGTAACCCTAATTCAGATACATTCAATCTATCACGAAGTAGTGTTAACCTACATATACCTTCAGGAACGGAAGGTGCTTACGTTACAAACCCTGGAGCATTATGGACTGGTTTTAACTCTGTTAACACATTAAGTGCTTCACAATTTGAGCTTAATAACCAAATTAAAGTAATTACAAAAGATAATGGTTTAGAAATAACATCAGATAATGGTTTAACTTTAAAAAAGTATTCTATCTACAATATAACTGGCGCAAAAATTACTCAAGGTAAGGCAACCTTTATTTCAACAGAAACATTATCAAATGGTATTTATATTTTAGAGTTACAATTTAATGAAGGTAGAATTGCTAAAAAATTTGTAAAGTAGCATAACGCAACATCTAATTATTAACTAACCGCATACTTTTAAAAAAGTTTGCGGTTAATTTTTATAATGACCGAGAATATAGAGCTCTAATTATTTTATTTACTATCAAAATTAAATTGTTTATTAGTAAAATGAAAACATTCCACATACATCTAGTGATGCTAATCCTCATTTTATGTAACACGTACGTTTTTGCTCAGACCAAAAAAATTGATAGTTTAAAAAATGAGTTGAAATTACAGCACAAAAAAGATACATTAAGAGTTAATCTTCTCCTAAAAATAGTTGAAAATAATTATAAAAATGATTTTCAGGAAAATATAAAATTTCTAGATGAAGCTGAAACCATTTCAAAAGAAGTAAAATTTAAAAAAGGTATAGCTATCAGTTTATTTTACAAAGGTTTAATTATTAGCAGGAATTCAAATTACCAATTTGGAGATACGTATTACAAAGAAGCTATTTCATTGTTTAATGAAATAAACATGCATCAACAAGTTATAAATTCTTATAGGAATTTAAGTATTTTTAGCAATAACCAAGGTAATTTTAATAATGCCATACATTATAGGAAACAGCGTGTAAAATATAGAGAACGTATTGGAAATGAAAAAGTTGAAGAAGATTTATATTATATTGGGTATTACTATTATAAAATTGGCAAATTTGATGAATGTATTTCTTATTACAACAAGGCTTTATTAATAAGTGATAAAAATGGTAATCATAAGATTTTTCAGGAATGTTTAACCTCTATAGGCAATATGTACAGCCACCAAGGTAATCATCCTTTGGCACTAAAATATTTAAACCAGGCACTAGAAAATGCTAAGAAATTTAGAGAACCAAAAAATATAAGTGACGCCCTAATATCAATAGGTAATATTTATATACGTATACAAGATTATGACAAAGCTATTTCATTTCATAAAAAAGCCTTAAATGAACCTAACCATGATAATTACGGATCAATTTCTCACAACCTAGGAGAATCTTATAAATACAAAAAGGAATATGAGAAATCACTTGAGTATTTTACTGCCGCTTTGAATGTATACATAAAAAAACACAACAGATCAGATGAAGCCGAAACTTTAAACAAAATAGGCGAAATCTATTTTGAACTAAATGAGCTACATAAAGCTAATTCTTATTTTGAGAATGCAAAAAATATAAACATTGAAATTGAAAATAAGCGCGGGTTATGCGGATCTTATCTAGGTTTAGGAAAAATTTATTTTAAAAAAAAGCAATTTAATAAGGCTTTAATTTTTGGTTTAAAGTGCCAAAAAATAGCCAATAAATTAAAATTAACAGATATACAAAGAGATACAGAAAAACTACTTTTTAATATCTACAAAGAAACAGGAAACTATAAAAAATCTTTAGTTAGCCATATAGAGTATAAAAAATTAAACGATAGTCTTTTTAATAAAGAAAACATTGAAAAAATTACCCAATTAGAGTACGAGTATAAATATAAGCAAGCACTAGATTCTGCTAGTATTAAAGAATTACAATTAAAAAAAACAGTACAAACTACTTCTCAAAATTTAGAAAAATCTAAACGGCACTATTTATGGGCCATTATTGGAATACTGTTAATCTCTATTATACTAGGCTCTATTATTTTTGCCCAAAAATTAAAGAATGTAAAATCTAAAACTCAAAATGTAGTCATGGAACAAAAGTTATTACGCTCTCAAATGACACCTCATTTTATTTTCAATTCGCTTTCAGTATTACAGGGCATGATTTTAAATAAAGAAGAAAAAAAATCAATTCATTATCTATCAAAATTTTCAAAATTACTTAGGCTAACCCTAGAAAACTCAAGAGACAAAACAGTTTCATTAACTCAAGAATTAAGAGCTGTTCAAGATTATTTAACACTTCAAAATCTAGAAAATGAAGCGTATAAATGTACTATTACAGTTGAAAACACTGTAAATACAAAATTATTTGAAGTACCACCAATGCTCATTCAACCCTTTGTAGAAAATGCCGTAGAACATGCTTTTATTAATCAAAAAGAAAACAAAAAAATAGATATTCGCTTAAGATATTTAAATAAAAAATTAATTTGTACTATTTGTGATAATGGTGTTGGTGTTAACTACCAACGCTACAGTAAAGCAAAGCACAAAAAATCATTATCTACAACTATAACTTCAGAACGTATTAAAATACTTTCAAAAGATTTAAAGATACCTGGTTCTGTAAAGATTGAAGACAAACAAATTTATGGAAAACAAGGCACTCTAGTTACACTTGAAATTCCTTACATAATAATTTAAATTAATGAAAGCACTAATAGTAGAAGATAAATCATACATAAGGCAAGGTTTACTTAATTTATTACAATTAATAGACACCAAAGTTGACGTAATTGGCGAATGTGAATCTGTTAAAGATGCTGTAATTGTAACAAATAGCTGTAAACCAGAATTAATTTTTTTAGATATTAACCTAACAGATGGTAATGCCTTTGATTTTTTAGAACAAACAGAGCATCTAGATTTTAAAATTATATTTATTACTGCTTATGAAGAATATGCTTTAAAAGCTATAAAAATTGGAGCTGTTGATTACATTTTAAAACCTGTAGATTTAGAAGAACTTGAAACTGCTGTAAAAAAAGTTACAGCTATACCTACAGCTAAACAGAAACAACAAATAAAAACTGTAAAAGATATATGGAATGATGAAGATTCTAAATTAATTTTATCACTACAAGATAGTTTTCAAGTTATTGATTTAAATGATCTTTTGTTTTGCGAATCTGATAAAGGCTACACTACTTTTCATTGTAGTAATGAAAAAAGATATTTAGTTTCAAAAACATTAAAAGAATTTGAAGAACGCTTAACATTAGCTTCGTTTATAAGACCGCACCAATCTTTTATGGTTAACTTAAAATTTATAGATAAATATGATAAATCTGGTATTATTTATTTAAAAAATGGCAAAAAAATACCCGTATCTACTCGTAAAAAAGAACATTTTTTAAACGTATTTTTAAATTGGAAAAAGTAAATATTATTTATTAAGCTTTACTAAAAAACCTATTATAAAAACAAATACACTTTCCTTATTTTAACAATTAGGCCTTTCTTTCTCTTGCTAAAAGCGTATTTTTTAAAAGCATAGCAATAGTCATTGGGCCAACACCACCAGGAACTGGTGTAATATAGCTTGCCTTTTTACTTACGCTTTCAAAATGAACATCGCCTGCTAAACGGTAACCATTTTTTTTGGTTTGGTCTGGTACACGCGTAATACCAACATCAATAACCACAACATCTTCTTTAACCATATCGCCGGTTAAAAACTCTGATATACCTATGGCAGCCACAATAATATCGGCAGCTAAAGTAATTTCTTTTAAGTTTTTTGAACGACTATGAACTACTGTAACTGTAGCGTCGCCTGCTTTACGTTTCTGGCTCATTAAAATACTCATTGGGCGTCCTACAATATGGCTACGCCCCATAACCACAACATTTTTACCTGATGTTTCAACTTGGTAACGCTCCAATAACTCCATAATTCCGTATGGTGTTGCTGGTAAAAAAGTTGGTAAATCTAAAGCCATTCGGCCTACATTTGTTGGGTGAAAACCATCTACATCTTTATCAGGGTCTATAGCCATTAGCACTTTTTGCTCATCTATTTGTTCTGGCAATGGCAACTGTACTATAAAACCATCAATATCATTGTTGTTGTTTAACTCGTGTATTTTTTCTAACAATTCTTCTTCTGAAGTATATTCGGGTAATTCAATTAGCGTAGAATTAAAACCTATTTTTTGGCAGGCTTTTACTTTTGCATTTACATAGGTCATACTTGCACCATCACTACCAACTAATATGGCGGCTAAATGAGGTACTTTTTCACCTTTTGTTACCATAGCAGCTACGTGTTCTGCTATTTCTTCTTTAATATCGTTACTAACTTTTTTACCGTCTAAAATTGTCATAGTTTTTCTAGCAAAGGCGTAAAAGACGCCAAGTTTTATTTTTTATTTTTTAAGATGCCACAACTGCGCTCAGCATGACACTTTTAACTTTTAACTTTTAACAAGATTAACGCATGTTTTGCATCATTTGCATCATTTTACGGCCACCACCACCTTGCATCATTTTCATCATTTTACTCATTTGGTTAAATTGTTTTAACAATTGGTTTACCTCTTGTACTGAAGTCCCTGAGCCTTTACCTATGCGTTTTTTTCTACTTGCATTAATTATTGATGGGTTTTCTCTTTCTTTTGGCGTCATTGAGTGGATAATAGCTTCAATACTTTTAAAAGCATCGTCATCAATATCTACATCTTTCATCATTTTTCCAGCGCCAGGTATCATACCAATAAGGTCTTTCATGTTACCCATTTTCTTTATTTGCTGAATTTGTTTTAAGAAATCATCAAAGCCAAACTTGTTTTTTGCAATTTTCTTTTGAAGTTTTCTTGCTTCTTCTTCATCAAACTGTTCTTGAGCTCTTTCAACAAGAGACACAACATCTCCCATGCCTAATATTCTATCGGCCATACGTGAAGGATGGAACACATCAATAGCTTCCATTTTTTCACCTGTACCAATAAATTTAATGGGTTTATTTACAACAGATTTAATTGAAATTGCTGCACCACCACGTGTATCACCATCTAATTTGGTAAGTATAACACCATCAAAATTTAATACATCATTAAATGCTTTTGCTGTGTTAACGGCATCTTGCCCCGTCATAGAATCTACCACAAACAAGGTTTCTTGTGGCTGGATGGCTTTATGAATGTTTGATATTTCAGTCATCATAGCTTCATCAACGGCTAAACGACCTGCGGTATCAATAATGACTACATTATGCCCGTTAGATTTTGCATGTGCTATTGCTGCTTGCGAAATTGCTACAGGATCATTATTTCCTCTATCGCTAAAAACCTCAACACCTATTTGATCTCCAACAACATGTAACTGATCTATTGCTGCAGGACGATACACATCACAAGCTACTAATAACGGTTTTTTAGTTTTTTTATTTTTAAGATAGTTTGCTAGTTTACCCGAAAAGGTAGTTTTACCAGAACCCTGTAAACCAGACATTAAAATTACGCTTGGTGTAGCTGATAAATTAATACCTGCTGCATCACCACCCATAAGTTGTGTTAACTCATCTTTTACAATTTTAACCATTAATTGCCCTGGTTGTAATGTAGTTAATACATCTTGCCCAAGTGCTTTTTCTTTTACCTTGTTGGTAAAATCTTTGGCTATTTTAAAGTTAACATCGGCATCTAATAAAGCGCGTCTTACTTCTTTTAGGGTTTCAGCAACATTTACTTCGGTTATACTTCCGTGCCCCTTTAATACGTGTAAAGCTTTATCTAATTTATCACTTAAATTATTAAACATAATTTTCTTTAAATTTTAAGAATTGCAAATTTAGTGAATTGCCCTGTATTTATAAAGTTTGTTTTTTGTAAAATACATAAAAAAGGCTGCCAATATTGACAGCCTTTTAATAGGAAACTTAGCTAATTAACCTAAAAACCGAAAATCCAAGTTTCTATTTTTAATTATTGTGTGCTTTCTAGTACCAGAATACGCTCTATTTCGCCTGTAGATGAATAGTCTTTTAACTCTACTCTGTTAGGTGATATTTCTTTAATTTTCCAACGGTGTGTAAATTCACTAAAAGGTTCATCTTGTGTTTTAAAGTTTAAACCTAAAAACAATCCTTCGTTTCTGTATGATAACCATGAGCCGTAGAAGTTGTTGCCATTGCCTTCTGCAAATACTTTTCCGTTTTCATTAAACCCAATTACATATGCTGCGTAGTTTTGAGTTTCATCTGCCCCCATATCTGTGTAGTTTGCAACTTTCCATTCACTAGAAACTAATACATCTAAAATGTAGTTTATATCTTGGTCTTGCTCTGGGCAATGTCTAGCTAAAACCATTTGGTTATTTACATTTTCAAGTTTTATTAAGTTTTCAGAAAGAAATGTTATTAACCATTGTAATTTTAAATTTGGCCTGCCCTCTAAATTAATTTCTAACCCTATACCAGCATTTCTTACTATTACTTCATAAGTGCCTTCAATTAATTGTCCGTCAACTCTAATTTTAACTACATTATCATCGTAAAATTTTAAAGGCGTTCCAATGTATTGCTTATCATTATCAGTTCCTTCTACATTAATTTTTGTAATACGCCACAAACATTCTTTTAGGTAGTTTTCTACACGTTCTTTTGTGTGTTCAATAACAACATCACAATTACGTTTTAAAATAATACGGTTACCGCCTTCTTGATAAATTTTAACTTTACCTTCTTCAATTTCATACACATACCAATCTAGTGTAAAGTCTGCTAAGTTTTCAAAAGTCATTTTTATTTTGGCTCCTCTATCGGTAATTCTGGTTTCCCAATTTCCTGTTAAAATATCGCCTTCTCTGTCTCTCATTATTACTACACCATCTTCCTTAAAATTAATTGCATACTCAAAGAAGCCTTCAGTATTATCTTGGTTATCTCTTTTAAATTCTTTAACTAACCATGGGCATTTTTTTAGGTATTCATCTAAACGTTCTTTAGTAAAATCGTCATCATTATGGTCATTATCATCATCTTCATCGCAAGCATTTTTAGCGTCTTTAATTGTATTGTGAAGTTCTTGATTATTGTTAACCTCAATTTGAGTACCATCGGCTAATACTAAGCTTACAGGGTAATTAATACTTGCAATTACTTCTTTGTTTTTTATGCGTTTCATGAAACGAAACAATTGCTTATCGTTTTCAATTTGAATGGTGTCAATTATTTGAAAATCGGCATTAAAAATTGAGAATGATATTGGATAGTTAAAATCTATACATTCAATATCATCATCCTCTTCGTTTTCGCCAGCACAGGCTTCAACATAAGCTTCAAGTTCATCTTCATTGTTAACGGTAATTTCTTCATGTTCAGCATTAATTACTGTAATTGGAAAAATCATATCTAAATTATCTTCATCATCATCAAATTCATCAAAAATGGCTTCAATGACATCAAAATCTTCTTCAGAATCTACAATAATTTCTAAACCGTTTACAATAACCGTAAGTGGCAATTTAACTGATATACAGCTTGCTTGGTCTATAATATTATCTTTAGAGCCATCCATTTTAGCGGTAGCACTAACAAAGGCTGTTAATTCTGCCTCAGCAACTAAGGCCTCAGATTCTGATGGTTCTGTAATTTCAACTACTTCTTCTTGGCATGCTGTAAATAACATTAGGGCAAAAAAAGGTAGCATTAGTAAAATTCTCCATTTAGTTTTCATAGTATTTAATTTTGGGTTACACATAGCTTTTGGTTATAAAACAATTTAAGTTTAAAAACTCCTACCCTTTTTGTTAAAAA
The DNA here is from genome assembly GCF_007997385.1 of Seonamhaeicola algicola. Taxonomy (GTDB): domain Bacteria; phylum Bacteroidota; class Bacteroidia; order Flavobacteriales; family Flavobacteriaceae; genus Seonamhaeicola; species Seonamhaeicola algicola. Next base: position 365,742 of record NZ_VOSC01000025.1, on the reverse strand, counting down.
AAATCAAAAAAATTAATTTTAAACCCTGAAACAAAGTGCTAAAACCTTTATTTTAGTGGCATTAACTAAACTTAAAATGAGCAAACAACTACGCGATAATATTTGTGAAGAGCGTATTTTTTCGTCTATTTTTAAAAAACACGCCACAGATTTACACAATTTTCTATACTATAAGTTTGGCAATTTTTTAAACCCAAAAGACAAAACCCAAGAGGCATTTGTTAAACTTTGGGAAAATTGCAGCAAAGTAACACCAGACAAAGCTAAAAGCTTTTTGTTTACCACTGCTAACAACCTAATGCTCAATGAGGTTGCACACCAAAAGGTTGTTTTAAAGCACCAACAAATAGCAAAACCCAAGCTTAGCACCAATGAAAGCCCTGAATTTTTAATGCAAGAAAACGAATACAATAAAAAATTACAAAGGGCTTTGGCTAACTTAACCGAACCACAACGCGTTGCATTTTTAATGAACCGTATTGAAGGAAAGCGTTTTAAAGAAATTGCCGAAATACTAGGTATTTCAACAAAAGCGGTAGAAAAACGTATTTATGGTGCTTTGGAAAAATTACGAAAAGACATTAAAGAGTTGTAGTGATAGTTTTAGTAAGCAAAAAACTAAAAAATTTAAATCTTAGAAAAAAAACAAATACAAGGGTAGGAAAAAATAAAAGTAACTTGTTTTATAATTGAATACAGAGAAAATGGACAGAGAAGCTTTAATATTAAAATGGTTAAATAATGATTTGAATGATCAGGAACTTCAAGCATTTAAAAAACTTGAAGACTATAATGATTTAATACAATTAAACACTAACATTAAAGCCTTTAAAGCTCCTAATTTTGATGACAAACAAGCATTAAACAATGTACTTAACACCATAAAAACAACTAAAAAGTCGCAAAAAAACTGGATAAAACCATTTATGCGCGCTGCCGCAATTATTACCATTTGTTTTGGGCTTTATTATTACACAACTACACTAAACACAACTATTACAACTAATATGGCACAAAAAACCGAAGTTGCATTGCCCGATGCTTCTAATGTGTTTTTAAATGCCAAATCTGTTTTAGTGTACAATAAAAGCAAATGGAAAAATAATCGTGAAGTTAAATTACAAGGCGAAGCTTTTTTTAAAGTGGCCAAAGGCGCTTCATTTAATGTAAAAACTGAAGCCGGCACCGTAACTGTTTACGGCACCCAATTTAACGTAAAACAAAGAGCTAATTATTTTGAAGTTATATGCTACGAAGGGTTAGTTGGTGTTACTTTTAATTCTATTGAAACTAAATTAAAACCTGGCGACAGTTTTTTAATTATTGATGGGAAAAAAATTGCTAAACAAAAAGAAAGTAACACAACACCTTCGTGGTTAAATAATGAAAGTAAGTTTAAAAGTTTACCATACAAACAAGTTATTGCTGAGTTTGAAAGGCAATATAATGTTAATATTACCCTTGTTGGCGTAAATTCTGCAGAGCTTTTTACGGGCAGTTTTACACACAACAACATTGATGTAGCTTTAAAATCTATTACATTACCTTTACAATTAACATACAGCAATAATAACGGTAATATAACTTTAAAGCGTGCGCAGTAAACAGCTATTATCACTTACTTTTTTCTTGTTTTTTTTAAATGTTTTTATCTTAAAAGCACAAAACATTCAAAAAGAAAAACAACCGCTTTCTGCAATTTTAAACACATTAGAAAAAAAATATAACATTAGTTTTTCTTACGCTGATAAAACAATACTAAACAAACAAGCCAAATTACCCAATAACAATGCAACCTTAAAAGATGCTTTAAATACACTTGAAAAAGAAACGCATTTAAATTTTGAACTTTTAAACAATAGATTTATTGTTATAAAACCTGCAAAAAAAAAGCGCTCTAGTTTTAGAGTTCAAAATTTAGATGAAGTTATAATAAGCAATTATCTTACCACTGGTTTAACAAAATTAAATGACGGCACTGTTACTATAAAACCTGAAGCTTTTGGTATTCTACCTGGTTTAATTGAACCCGATGTTTTACAAACTATACAAGCGCTTCCGGGTATTTTAAGTACAGATGAAACCGTATCAAATATAAATGTTAGAGGCGGCACACACGACCAAAACTTAATACTTTGGGATGGTATAAAAATGTATCAATCTGGGCACTTTTTCGGACTTATTTCCGCATTTAATCCGCATATAACAAAAAAAATAAACATCTATAAAAATGGGTCAAGTGCCAAGTATGGCGATGGTATTTCTAGTGTTATAGACATGCAATTACCCAATACTATTGATAATGAGTTTAAAACTGGTGCTGGTGTTAATTTTATAAATGCCGATATTTTTGCAAAAATTCCGCTTTCAAAAAATACCGAATTACAACTTTCAACACGTCGTTCTGTTACCGATATTATTGAAACCAGTACTTACAATCAGTATTTTAAGCGTATTTTTCAAGATTCAGATTTTACAAATAATAACAAAGGCGCCAATACCATTTCGCAAAACGAATCATTTTATTTTTATGATATTTCGGCTAAATTCTTATTTGATATTTCAAAAACAGATAAGCTTCGCTTTCATGCTTTAAACGTTAATAATAGGTTGAATTATGAAGAACAATCTACCATAAACAACAGGCCCGAAGTATTAAACAGCAAGCTATGGCAGCAAAATACGGCTGCAGGTATAACATATATAAAAGACTGGAATAGCCAACTACAAACAACCGCTTTAATATATGTTTCAAACTATGATTTAGATGCCACCAACCACGATATTTTAAACAACCAACGCTTAGTACAAGAAAATGAAGTATATGATGGTGCTGCAAAAATTGATATAAACTACACACATAATAACCAATTAAAAATTAATGGTGGCTACCAATTTACCGAGGTTGGCATTAGTAATTTAGAAGATGTAAACAACCCTAATTTTAGAAGTTATATAAAAGAAGTTATAAGAAGCCATGCTGTATATGCCGAAACTAATTTATTATCATACGGCGCAAACACCAAACTAATATTTGGCACACGTTTAAATTATATTAAAAAATTTAGCATGTTATTTGCTGAACCGCGTTTAAGTTTTAGCCAACGGTTTTTAAATAACTTTAGGTTTGAAATTTTAGGCGAATATAAAAGTCAAACCACATCACAAATTATAGATTTACAAAATGATTTTTTAGGCATTGAAAAACGCCGTTGGGTACTTTCAAACAACACTAATATTCCTGTTTTAAAAAGTAAACAAGCATCGGTTGGTATTCATTTTAAAAAAAATGGTTTTATGGCAAGTGCCGAAACTTATATAAAAAAGGTTAATGGCATTACAACCCGTAGTCAGGGTTTTCAAAACCAATATCAATTTGTAAATGACACCGGTAGTTATGAAATTAAAGGCATTGATATTTTATTAAACAAACAATTTAATGATGTAGTTAGCACATGGGTTTCGTACTCATTTAGTGATAATAATTATATCTTTTCAAACTTAAATAACGGTAAAAAATTCCCTAACAACACAAATATTAGGCACGCCATAACGTTTGCTGGCACATATACTTTTAATGATTTTAAATTGGCTTTGGGCGTAAACTGGAACTCAGGAAAACCCACAACGCAACCTGCAGAAACCCAAAACCAAAGCAACGCAATAGTGTACAAAAGCCCAAATAATAGCAACTTAAAAGATTATTTAAGAACAGATTGCTCTGCAACTTATAAATTTAATCTTTCAAGAACTACCTATGCCTCCATTGGCACCTCTGTTTGGAATATTTTAAACAGAAAAAACATAATAAACACATACCACACACGTGACAATGACGGTAATATTAATACCATTGAAAACGAATCTTTAGGCATTACACCAAACGTAAGTTTTAGGGTGTATTTTTAACTGTATAGCTTTATTAAAGTTAAATTTGTGCTTTTACATTTATTGTTAAGTTTTATTCTATAAGTATTATAAATATTTTTTATAATACTTATAGATATTTGATGCTTAAACTAAACAAACATGAACAACAAACATCTAATTATTTACATGCTATCTATACTACTTCTAGCGTGTAGTAAAAACGAAACTAAAACACCTAGTGAAAACTTTAATTTAAATTGGAAGTTTTTTTTAAGCGAAAAAGAAGTTGACTTCAGTGCTATTAAAGATAACCAATATAAAACAGTAAACTTACCCCACGATTGGGTTATTGAAGGGGAATTTGATAAATCATTAGGAAAAGACGCTTGGGCAACGGGTTATATTAAAAGCGAAGGCTATGGCTATTATACCAAAACTTTCAATAAACAAATTTCTAATGACGAGTTAGTTTATGTACTTTTTGACGGCGTTTACAACAATTCTACAATTTTTATAAATGGGCATAAATTAGGTTTCCACCCTTACGGATATTCTCCATTTTATTTTGAAATTTCTAAATATTTAAACAAAAATGGTAAAAACAATGTTCTAGCCGTTAAAATAGACCACTCTAGGTATGCTGATAGCCGCTGGTACACAGGCGCGGGTATTTACAGAGACGTTTCTTTAATAACCAATAAAAAACTACACATACCGGTTTGGGGCACTTTTATAACAACTCCAAAAGTTACTAAAGAAAAAGCAACCGTAAATATACAAGTAACTATTGAAAATGCTTTTAAAACAGATGAAACCATTGAAGTTACTACCACATTTTTTGATGAAGCTAAAAACCAAGTTACAAACACAACAAACACCATAACAGTAACCCAAAACAATAGCAAAAGCATTTCTCAAGAAGTTGAAATAAACACACCAAAACTATGGGATATTAATACACCTAATTTATATACAGCTGTTACCACACTAAAAAAAAATAACACTATTATTAATACTCATAAAACACGTTTTGGTATAAGAAGCATAAAGTTTGATGCTAATAAGGGTTTCTTTTTAAATGGCGAAAACATAAAAATTAAAGGTGTTTGTTTACATCATGACGTTGGTTTAGTTGGCACTGCAGTACCAAAAGGCGTATGGAAACGCAGGCTACAAATACTAAAAGACGGAGGCTGTAATGCTATTAGAAGCTCGCACAATCCCGCTTCAAAAGTTTTGCTTGAAGTTTGTGACGAAATGGGTATGCTTATGCAAGATGAATTTTTTGATGAATGGGATAACCCAAAAGACAAAAGATATAATAAATGGGAAGAAAAAAGCACAGACTATATTACGCGAGGTTATGGCGAACACTTTCAAGAGTGGGCAAAAAAAGATTTAACCAACGTTATGCTTAGTCACCGTAACCACCCTTCTATTATTCAATGGAGTATAGGTAACGAAATAGAATGGACGTACCCAAGAAATGCAGCCTCAACAGGATTTTTTGACAAAATGACTTGGCAAGGAAATTATTTTTGGTCTGAACCACCACACTCAATAGATCAAATTAAACACCTCATGAAAACATTACCCAGAGGTAAATATGATATTGGTAAAACTGCACAAAAACTATCAAAATGGACTAAAGAAATTGATACCACACGCCCCGTAATAGCCAACTGTATTTTACCTTCGTCTAGCTACGAGTCTGGTTACGCCGATGCTTTAGATATTATTGGTTATAGTTACAGAAGGGTTATTTACGATTATGGACACAAAAACTACCCCAATTTACCAATTATGGGCACCGAAAATGTTGCCCAATACCATGAATGGAAAGCCATAATGGAGCGCCCTTTTATTGCTGGTACATTTTTATGGACGGGTGCCGATTATATGGGAGAAATAAGGCAAGAGTGGCCAACAAGAGTACAACCATCTGGCATGTTAAATACAGCTAGTTTCCCAAAAGGTTCTTATTTTATGATGAAATCATTATGGACAAATGAACCTATGATACACATGGCTACACAAACTTTAGATAAATCATTATACAAAATTGAAAAAGACGCACTCATAGAAAAGAAAAAAGACGGTTGGAAACACTATTTATGGCGTTGGCAAGATGTAAATGAACACTGGAATTACAATGACGGAGAAACCGTTGTTACCGAAATTTATTCAAATTGTGATGATATTGAACTTTTCTTAAACAAGAAATCTCTTGGCAAACAAAAACTAACCGAAACCGTTGGAAATATTTATAAATGGGCTATTCCTTATGAAGAAGGCACTTTAACTGCAAAAGGCACAAAAAATGGGCAAAGTATAGAAACCCAGCTAATAACTGCAAAAAAAGCTTCAAAAATTAAACTTACTTATGACACCAAAACTATTAAAGCAAATAACAATGATGTTGTACATATTGTAGCCGAATTATTTGATGATAATGGAAATCCAGTAAAAAGTGATGATAAAAAAATTACATTCACAATAAATGGTGAAGCTAAATTACTAGGTGTAGATAGTGGATGGAAAAATAGTGTAGAGAAATTTCAATCAAACAGAGGCACAACCCATAATGGTAAAATTTTATTAATAATTCAAGCAAAAGATAAAGTGGGCAATGTTGAAATAACAGCAAGTGCCAATAACTGTTCAAGTGATACAGTTAATATTAGTATGGAATAAATTACAATTATATGAAATAAAAAAACCAGAGTTATAACTCTGGTTTTTTTATAACTTATTGTGCTTTTACATTCTTTCTGGCACGTTAATACCCAAAACACTAAATGCATTTTTTATGGTATTAGCTACAGTTTTTGAGAGCTGAACTCTAAACGTTTTTTCAACCTCATTGTCGGCTCCTAAAATAGATACGTTTTGGTAAAATGAATTGAACTCTTTAACTAAATCATAAGTATAATTAGCAATTATTGCAGGACTATGCTGCTCAGCTGCGTTTTGAATTACCTCTGGAAATTGCTGTATTTGCTTTAAAAGCTCCTTTTCTTTAGCATGTAATGAAAACTCTTCTGAAGTATTTAAAACATCACTATCATTCACATTTGCTTTTCTTAATATAGACTGTATTCTTGCGTAAGTATACTGAATAAAAGGCCCTGTATTTCCTTGAAAATCAATTGATTCTTTAGGATCAAATAAAATACGTTTTTTAGGATCTACTTTTAAAATATAATATTTAAGTGCACCTAAACCAATGGTTTTGTAAAGCGCTTGTTTTTCTTCTTCAGAGTAGCCTTCAAGTTTTCCTAATTCTTTCGAAATCTCTTCGGCAGTTGAAGCCATTTCAACTATTAAATCATCGGCATCAACAACAGTTCCTTCACGGCTTTTCATTTTTCCGCTAGGTAAATCTACCATGCCGTAACTTAAGTGGTATAAATTTTCAGCCCAATCAAATCCTAATTTCTTAAGTATTAAAAATAACACCTGAAAGTGGTAATCTTGCTCGTTACCTACTGTGTAAACCATGCCTGTAACATCAGGAAAATCTTTTACACGCTGAATAGCTGTACCAATATCTTGTGTCATGTAAACGGCAGTTCCATCGGCACGTTGCACAATTTTCTCATCAAGCCCGTCTTCAGTTAAATCGCACCAAACTGAGCCATCTTCTTTTTTATAAAACACGCTAGTTTTTAAACCTTCGGCTACAAATTCTTTTCCTAACAAATAGGTGTTACTTTCGTAATAAAGCGTATCAAAATCTACCCCTAAATTTTTATAAGTTTGGTTAAAACCATTGTAAACCCAACCATTCATTGTTTCCCACAGCGCAACTACTTCGGCATCACCAGCTTCCCATTTACGTAGCATTTCTTGGGCTTCTAATAAAATAGGTGCATTTTTTTTAGCATCTTCCTCACTTTTACCATTGGCAATTAAAGCCTCTATTTCTTTTTTATATTCTTGGTCAAACTTTACGTAATAGTTACCTACTAACTTATCTCCTTTTAAACCTGTAGTTTTGGGTGTTTCACCATTTCCAAAACGTTTCCAAGCCAACATACTTTTACATATATGAATACCCCTATCATTAATTATTTGCGTTTTGTACACTTTTTGTCCGCTAGCCTTCAAAATTTCAGCAACACTATAACCCAAAAGGTTATTTCTAATATGGCCTAAATGCAATGGTTTATTGGTGTTAGGCGAAGAATACTCTACCATTACAGCTTTGTTATTAGCTTTAGATTGTACAAAACCGTAAGTTGTATTGTTTTTTATGTCATTGAAAAAATTTAGGTAAAATGAATCACTAATTTCAATATTTAAAAACCCTTTAACCACATTAAAAGCTTTAACATCCTCTACATTATCAACTAAATAAGCACCAATAGTTTCGCCAATTTGAACTGGGTTACCTTTTACAAATTTTAACATAGGAAAAACTACTACTGTTATATCACCTGCAAACTCTTTACGGGTTGCCTGAAACTCTACAGTTTCAATTTCTACGTTATATGATGCTAAAACGGCTTGCTTTACTTGGTTAAATAAGGTTTCTTGTAAATTCATTTACTGTACTTTTTTAGGTGGCAAAGATAAAACTTTTATAAAACCTTGGTGAATAAAAAATGTTTCAATTACAACTTATTGTTTTAAGAAAAAAACATCGGTTTATATAGTAATTATACTACAAATTAAACACCCTAATAAACTAGGCAAATGCCTTGTTTATTAGGGTGTTTGACAATGTATTTCATCGATAAAAGTGTATTTTTTCTATGTTTTTTACCGTTTATCTATTCGTCGATTTTTTCGCGATTTTTTCCACGTCATTTTAACTGATTTATTGGTATTAAAACTTAAAAATTAGATTTTAAAGGTTGATTTTTCAATTTTTGTTTCTGTAAAAAGCTATTATAAGTTGCAAGTATTTTTACTTGTACATTGTTGGTAACACATACTACTATCACTATTTTATAAAGTATTCTTAATTTTCCCTCAAAATAAGACTTCTTTTGTGGTTGGTTTATTGTGTTCAATTTTAAACGTTTTATGAGGAGAATTTTTACTTTACTAATATTTTTATTTGTGTGCATTGGTTACAGCCAAACCAATGACATAGATAGCCTCACCATACAACTAGCTTACCAAAACCAAGATTCATTAAAAGTAGATACTTCTTTAAACTTAATAAAATCACTGTACCAAATAGGAGAGTATGACAGAGCGCTTAAATATATTGTACAAAGTGAGCGCTTATCTAGCGATATAAATTACGAAAAAGGCATTGCACAAATAACTTTTTACAAAGCATTAATTTATGCACAAAAAGACGATTATATAAACGCCTTAAGCGGTTACAAAAAAGCCAAAGAACTTTTTTACAATTTAAATGACACACTGCACATTGCTAAAGTTAACAACAGTATTGGTAGTATTGAAATAAAACGTGGTAACTACAACAAAGGGTTACAATACACCTTAGCTGCCTTAAAACCGCTTGAAGCTAATAATGCTCCTTTCCATTTAAAAATAGCTTACAACAACCTTGCTTCTGCTTACATTAAAAATAATAATTTTGATGAAGCCGTTACTTACTACGAAAAAACGCTTGCTTTACAAGAACAATTAAAGGATGAAAAAGGTGCAAATGTATCATACAGTAATTTAGCAGAATTGTATTCACAAAAAAAGGAACACAGAAAAGCTATTAACTATTATGAAAAGATACTAAAACGTATTAAAACAGATTCTGCAAGAGCCGAAATTTACCCAAAACTTGGTGGCGAATATTTGAAATTTAATGATTACTCAAAAGCAACATTATACTTAGTTAGAGGTTATAATGTTACAAAACGCACCAATGATAAAGCTAATTTATTAATCACCTTAAACAACCTTGCTAATTTAAACATTCAGCAAGATAGGTTAGTTGTAGCTGAAAAACAATTACTAGAAGCACGTGAACTTGCTATTGATTTAGATAATAAACAAGAATTATTAAAACATTATAAACTAAGAAAGTCTTTAGATTCTATTAGAAAAAAGTTTGATAAAGCATTTGTTTGGCAAAGAGAATATTATGATTTAAAACAAACCTTAGACCAAGAAAAAATTGCTGCTTTAGAAAACGCTGCATCTACTAAAAATGATTTGGCTGTTGTTACAGATTTAAAAAAACCTGAAACCAAAAACACTAATAACCAAAGCATTAATAACAGTACACCTGTTTATAATGAAGATACGCAATTAGATAAGTTTAAACTTATTTTTTACGGCTTGCTTGCAGCTTTAGCAATTGTTACAACCTTTTTAGTTTTAATTTATTTAAAACGAAATAGTAACATAAAATACACCCAAGAATTAGAGGAAAAAAACATTAAAATTGAATTACAAAACCAAGCATTTTTAGAACAAACTAAACATCTTGAAAATGTAAACAATGTAAAAGACAAGTTGTTTTCAATAGTATCACATGACTTGAAAGATTCTCTATCATCTATTAACGGGTTTATTGAGCTACTAAAAGATGGCTCATTATCAAGAGAAGAATTTGACAACTTAATTCCAGAACTTAGTGAAAATGCAAACAATGCATCATTATTACTTTTCAATTTACTAAACTGGTCTAAATCTCAAATGCAGTCTTTAGAACCTAAACCAAGTTTATTTGATGTTCAAGAAGTTTTTGAAGATAAAATTAAATTAATTGAACAACGCGTTGAAAGTAAAGGCATAAATTTAGTTGATCATTCCTTACGTGATTTTGCTTATGCTGATAGAAGCATGTTTGAAATTGTGGTACAAAATCTTTTAGCTAATGCTATAAAATTCTCTAAAAAAGGCGATACAATTACCATTTCAAACCACATTAGTAACGGTAGTTGTATTATAAGTATTGCCGATACGGGCATTGGTATTTCTAAAGAAAATTTGGAAAAGTTATTTAAAAATACGTCATTTACTACCATGGGAACTAGTAACGAAAAAGGTACTGGTTTAGGCCTTTCAATTTGTAAAGAATTGGTTGAGCTTAACCACGGTAAAATTTGGGTTGAAAGTACGGTAAATGTAGGCAGTACATTTTATGTACAGTTACCAAAATCTAAACCAAGTTAAATAACTTAACATACGTATTTTGAAAAAAATTTTCTTACTGCTACTTATTGTAGCTATTGCTGCTTGCAAACAAAAAACTGAAACTCCAAAAACTGATAAAGAACTTGACGAATTATTTGCTTTAATGCAAGGATCATTTAATTCTGAAGCACAAGCAAAAGCAGACTCAACATATTACAACATTTCACTTCATATGTACCCAATTTGGGAAGATAAAGGAAATTACCTGTATGTAGAACAAGCTTTAAACAGCATGCAAAATAAACCATACAGGCAGCGTATTTACGAAGTTACAAGAGATACAGACAGCACATTCAAATCGGCTATTTATACTTTAAAAACTGATTCTTTATGGATTGGCAAATGGAAAACACCTAAAGTTTTTGACTCTATAACACCACAAGATATTGCCTTAAAACAAGGTTGCGAAGTTATTTTAAAACGCCTAGGCAATAAACATTTTAAAGGTTCAACCATTTTTAAATCTTGTGAAAGTTCACTTAGAGGTGCCAGTTTTGCTACTAGTAAGGTTGAAATTACTTCAGAACGTGTATTATCTTGGGATCGAGGTTTTGACTCTTTAGGAAATCACGTTTGGGGTGCTACCAAAGGCGCTTATGTTTTTGATAAATTAAAATAACCTTGTGTTGTTAATTGAAATTTACACTTAATTATTAAGCTTTAGGTAAAAACACTTCGGCCATCATACAACGCGCACTACCGCCACCACAAGCTTCAATAGTATCTAACGAACTTGAAATTATAGGGCAATGCTTTTCAATTTGCTTAATTTGATTTGGTGTTAAACTATTATAAGCAGCTTGACTCATAACCAAATAAAGCTGATTGTTTTCTCCTTTTACTTGCAGCATATTACCAGCAAAATTATTTACTTGCGCTTCGGTTATGGCAATAACCTCTTTATTGGTTTGTTGCAAATGCTTCACAATTTGTTTACGCTCTTTTTTATCATCAATAGCATCTAAACAAATAACAGCAAAAGTTTCAGCTAAACACATCATAACATTTGTATGATATATAGCTTTACGTTTTCCGTTTACCGTTTGATTAGCTGTAAATACAACCGGTGTATATTCAAAATCTTCACAAAACTCAATAAACAGACTTTCATCTGCTCGGGCTGATAATGCACAATAGGCTATTTGATTTTCTCTATCTAAAAGAATACTGCCAGTACCTTCTAAAAAAACATTTTCATCTTCTGCTGATGTATAATCTACTATATTTTCAATCACAAATCCGTTTGTCTCTAAGATGTTTAAAATATCTTCTCTTCGCTCATGTCTTCTATTAACAGCAAACATTGGGTATAATGCAACTGTTCCGTTTTCATGAAAAGAAATCCAATTATTAGGAAAAATAGAGTCTGGTGTATCAAAATCATCTGTATCTGATACAACAACAACATCAACACCATGTGCTTTTAGTTTTTCAACATAAGCATCAAATTCATCTTGTGCTTTCTTATTAACGGTAGCTGGTAGTAAATTATCAACTACTTTTTGGTAGTAATTATTAACTGCTGTTTGTTCATTCATCCTAAAATTTATAGGGCGAATCATTAATATTGTATTTGTAGTTTGTTGCATTTTAATCTCTAATTAATGGCATTGTTGTACAACGTAGCAGGCCTTCTTGCTTACTTATTTCTGCATACGGTACTTCTTCAACAGTAAAGCCTTGTGTTCTTAACCAATTATTTAATCGTGTGAAGTTTTTTTCAGAAATTATAACATCTTCAGAAATTGAAAACACGTTACTGTACATTTGGTACATTTCATCTTTTGTAATTTCAAATACGTTTTCTTTTCCAAAGAAATTAACCAACCATTCATATTCACTTTCAACTAAAAATCCGTTTTTATGAATTATAGCTTTATTTTTTCCAATTGGTTGAAAACAACAATCTAGATGCAATGCATTTTCTTTGGCATTGGTATTAGATTTTCTAAGCTCAAAAGCTTTAACTTTTTTATGCGGAAATAATGTTTTAATGGCATTTACCGCTTGTATATTAGTTCTAGCTGTAATAATATCTGGGTAGTCTTTACCTGTGTACGTTCCAATAAAAATGTAGTCGTTCCATGGCATTACATCGCCACCTTCAACATGGCATTCTTCGGGTAAAATAATTCTATCGCTTTCATCAATTTTATTCCAAACATACCTAATAGCTTCAATTTCTTTATCTCTGTCAGGCAATATATTTGCTCTAATAATTTTATTGTCAATTACAAAAGCAATATCTCTAGAAAAAATTTGATTACAATTTTTTAAAACATCGGGTCTGTAAACTGTAACATCGTACTTTTCTAGCACCTTGGCTACAGAATCCATTTCAAAAATCATATCTTCTTCTTTTGGGTAGGTACCTGCTAAAACGTGTTCAACACTTTTAGGGTCATAACAATCTTCAACTTTAGGTGTTGGACCACAACTTTCAGCTGTACCCAAAATAACGGCTCTTAACCTAGAGGTTTCATTTTGAATATTTAACTTCACTTCGTTTTAATTTTAAAGTTTCAAAGCTAGTGATAAAAAAGTAATTTTTGAATAATTCTTAAAAATAAGTATTTATACAAAAAAAGCTTCACGGAAAAACCGCAAAGCTTAACAATTATTTAAAATAGCAATGTATTATCTATCTGAAATTGCCTTGAATTTTCTTTCAGTTTCACCAATATAAAGCTGTCTTGGTCTTCCTATTGGTTCTTTACGTAAACGCATTTCTCTCCATTGGGCAATCCAACCTGGTAAACGGCCTAATGCAAACATTACTGTAAACATTTCAACAGGTATACCCATTGCACGGTAAATAATACCTGAATAGAAATCTACGTTTGGATATAATTTTCTATCAACAAAGTATTGGTCTTCTAAAGCTTCTTTTTCTAAACCTTTAGCTATATCTAAAATTGGGTCTTTAATACCTAAATCATTTAAAACTTCATCAGCCGCTACCTTAATAATTCTGGCTCTAGGATCAAAGTTTTTATAAACTCTATGCCCAAACCCCATTAAACGGAAAGGATCAGACTTGTCTTTAGCTTTAGCCATGTATTTTTTAGTGTCTCCGCCATCAGCTTTAATAGCCTCTAACATTTCTAACACTGCTTGGTTAGCACCACCGTGAAGTGGCCCCCAAAGCGCCGAAATACCCGCAGATAATGATGCAAATAAACCAGCATGCGATGATCCTACAATTCTTACTGTTGAGGTTGAACAGTTTTGTTCATGATCTGCGTGTAAGATTAATAATTTATCTAATGCATCTCTAACAATGTGGTTCATTTTATATTCTTCAATGGGTACTTCAAACATCATTTTCATCATGTTATCAACGTAGCCAAGTTTTTTAGAACCGTAGTTTAATGGTAAACCTTTCTTTTTACGCATTACCCATGCAACTAATACTGGAAATTGCCCTAGTATTTTAACTATAGCTCTGTACATTTCTTCTTCAGAATCTACGTTTACTGATGAAGGGTTGAATGCTATTAAACCACTAGTTAAAGAAGTTAAAACCCCCATTGGGTGTGCATTTTTAGGGAATGCATCTAAAATTTTATGAACGTCTTCATCAACCATTGAATTGTTCATAATATCTGTATGAAACTTGTTCAATTGGTCTGAAGTTGGTAATTCACCAAAAATTAACAAATAAGCTACCTCTAAGAAATCTGCTTTTTCAGCTAATTCTTCAATTGAATATCCTCGGTAACGTAATATACCTTTTTCACCATCTAAAAAAGTAATGGCACTTTCACAAGACCCTGTATTTTTATAGCCAGAGTCTAAAGTTATTAGACCATTTGTTGCTGCTCTTAGGCTTTTAATATCTATTGCAACTTCTTTTTCAGTTCCTTCTATTAGAGGAAATTCATATTTTTTACCATCTATTTCTATGGTTGCGTTATTTGCCATAAGTTTAAGTAAATTTATTTTGTTTAAGCGGAGCGCTAATTTACAAAATATCTAAGGATTTTTAAAGTACTTTAACCATAGGTTTACTAAATTAAAATATTGATAAAATTGATAGCAAAAAAAAAGCGATTATTAAAAATAATCGCTTTTTAAGTATTAATTATAAAACTAAGTATTATTACTTAATTTTAAATGCTTTTTCTTGAGGAAAATAAGCCACATCGGCAAGCTCTTCTTCAATTCTTAATAACTGATTGTATTTGGCCATACGATCTGAACGTGAGGCAGATCCTGTTTTAATTTGACCACAGTTTAATGCTACTGCTAAATCTGCAATTGTATTATCTTCAGTTTCACCAGATCTGTGTGACATTACTGAAGTGTAACCTGCATTTTTAGCCATATTTACGGCTGCAATAGTTTCAGTTAAAGAACCTATTTGGTTTACTTTAATTAAAATTGAGTTTGCAATACCGTTTTCTATACCTCTTGATAAACGTTCTACGTTAGTTACAAATAAATCATCACCAACTAATTGTACTTTATCACCAACTTTTTCAGTTAAAGATTTCCAACCGTCCCAGTCGTTCTCATCCATACCATCTTCAATAGATATTATTGGATATTTTTCACATAATTGAGCTAAATAGGTTGCTTGCTCTTCTGAAGTTCTTACTTCTCCTTTATCGCCTTCAAACTTTGTGTAATCGTATTTACCATCAACATAAAACTCAGCCGATGCACAATCTAAAGCAATCATAACTTCATCTCCAAACTTATAACCTGCGTTTTCTACAGCTTTTGCAATAGTATCTAAGGCATCTTCTGTTCCTCCTGCTAAGTTAGGTGCAAAACCACCTTCATCACCAACAGCTGTACTTAAACCTCTGTCATGTAACACTTTCTTCAAATGGTGAAAAATTTCAGTTCCCATTTGCATGGCATGTGTAAAAGTTTTTGCTTTTACTGGCATAATCATAAACTCTTGGAATGCAATAGGAGCATCACTATGCGAGCCACCGTTAATAATGTTCATCATTGGTACAGGAAGTGTATTTGCTGATACACCACCAACGTAACGGTATAATGGTAAACCTAACTCGGCTGCTGCAGCTTTAGCTACGGCTAAAGACACACCTAAAATGGCATTGGCTCCTAATTTAGATTTATTTGCTGTACCATCTAAATCAATCATTAATTGATCTATTAAGTTTTGTTCAAAAACAGAAACGCCTAAAAGTTCTTCAGCTATAACAGTGTTTACATTTTCAACAGCTTTTAATACGCCTTTTCCCATGTAAGTATCACCACCATCACGTAACTCAACGGCTTCGTGTTCACCTGTTGAAGCTCCTGAAGGAACCGCTGCTCTTCCTAAAACATTATTTTCTGTAATAACATCTACCTCTACTGTTGGGTTTCCTCTAGAGTCTAGAATCTGTCTAGCATGAATATTTATTATTGAACTCATAATTGGTTTGTTTATTTACTTTAATTTATACTTCAAATTTAAGGTTAAATCTTGTTTTTTTGGAGATGTTTTATAATATTTTTTTAAAAACACCGCTATAACGTTTTAGTAAAATATAAGCCTTAAAAACAGTGGTTTATAAGGCTTATATTAAATTTTTTATTTTTTTATATTTTCAATAAATTGATCAAATAAATATGATGAATCATGTGGCCCAGGGCTTGCCTCTGGATGATATTGTACTGAAAATACATTTTTGTTTTTCATAGCTATTCCTGCTACAGTATTATCATTTAAATGTACGTGTGTAACTTCTAAATCTGTATTAGCTTCAGCTTCTTCTCTATTTACAGCAAAACCGTGATTTTGTGATGTTATTTCACCTTTACCTGTTTTTAAGTTTTTAACAGGGTGATTAATACCTCTATGTCCGTTATGCATTTTGTAAGTTGAAACACCGTTTGCTAATGCTATTACTTGGTGCCCTAAACAAATACCAAATAATGGTAAATTACGTTTTATAATTTCTTTTGCTACTTCTTGGGCTTCAACTAGAGGTTCTGGGTCACCAGGACCATTTGATAAGAAATATCCATCAGGATTGAAAGCTTCTAAATCTTCAAACTTAGAGTTGTACGGAAATACTTTTATATAGCAATCTCTACTAGCTATATTTCTTAATATATTCTTTTTAATTCCTATATCAAGTGCCGCAACTTTATAGGTTGCATTTTCATCGCCAAAGAAATAAGGCTCTTTTGTTGATACTTTTGATGCTAGCTCTAAACCGTTCATGTTTGGCACATCGGCTAGTTGTTTTTTAAGTCCTTCAATATTATCAACATCAGTACTTATAACCGCATTCATTGCTCCGTTTTCTCTAATATAGCTTACAAGCGCTCTTGTATCAACATCAGAAATGGCTAAAAGATTATTTTTTTCAAGAAAGTTTTCTAATGAATCATCTGCGGCATCACGTGAATATTCATAACTGAAGTTTTTCACAATAAGACCTGCAATTTTAATAGAATCAGATTCTACTTCATCAGCATTTGTACCGTAGTTACCAATATGTGCATTTGTAGCAACCATTAATTGGCCATAGTACGAAGGATCGGTAAAAATTTCTTGGTAACCTGTCATACCGGTATTAAAACAAACTTCACCAAAGGCTGTACCTTGTTTGTTTCCTACTGCTTTACCGTAAAAAATTGTGCCATCAGCTAAAAGAACTACGGCATCTTGTTTTTTTTGATATTTCATTTAATTACTGTTGTTTTATGTGCCTTTGCTTGTTTAGTTGCACATTAAAAAGTTTTACAAAAATTCAAAAAAAAAGGATAAACTAAAAATAGTTTATCCTTTATATATTAAATGCTTATTAACATTTATTCTTCCTCTTCGTTAGTTACTGTATTTTCTACAGGAGCTGCAGCTGGTTTAGCACTACCTCTTCTACTTCTTCTGGTAGATTTCTTTTTAGGCTTATCAGCATTATAAATTTCGTTGTAATCTACAAGCTCAATCATGGCCATATCAGCGTTATCACCTAAACGGTTTCCTAACTTAATGATTCTTGTATAACCACCTGGTCTGTCTCCAACTTTTACAGCTACTTCTCTAAACAATTCTGTAACAGCTTCTTTTTGTCTTAATTTAGCAAAAACAAGACGTCTGTTATGTGTTGTATCTTCTTTAGATTTTGTTACTAAAGGTTCAACAAATTGCTTTAAAGCTTTTGCTTTAGCAACAGTAGTATTAATACGTTTGTGCTCAATTAAAGAACAAGCCATATTAGCTAACATTGCTTTTCTGTGGGCAGTTTTTCTACCTAAGTGATTAATTTTTTTTCCGTGTCTCATGACATTTGTTTTATCATCTTGCTTCCAAACCACATTTCTGTGGGAGCAAAATATGATTAATAATTATGACTAAAATTAGTCTTTATCTAATTTATATTTGCTTAAATCCATTCCGAAATTCAAACCTTTAACATTCACTAGTTCTTCTAGCTCAGTTAATGATTTTTTACCAAAATTTCTAAACTTCATTAAGTCGTTTTTATTAAATGATACTAAGTCACCTAAAGTATCAACTTCAGCAGCTTTTAAACAGTTAAGTGCACGAACTGATAAATCCATATCAATTAACTTAGTTTTAAGTAACTGGCGCATGTGTAATGATTCTTCATCATATGTTTCAGTTTGTGCAATTTCATCAGCCTCTAAAGTTATACGCTCATCTGAGAATAACATGAAGTGGTGAATTAACGTTTTAGCGGCTTCAGTTAAAGCATCTTGTGGTGTAATTGAACCATCAGTAATAATTTCAAAAACTAATTTCTCATAATCAGTTTTTTGTTCTACACGATAGTTTTCAATACTATACTTAACGTTTTTTATAGGTGTGTAAACAGAATCTGTAAAAATAGTTCCTACTGGTGCTGCAGCTTTTTTGTTTTCTTCTGCAGGCACATAACCTCTACCTTTTTCAATAGTAATTTCAAGGTTTAAGTTAACTTTAGGATCTAAATTACAAATTACTAACTCTGTGTTTAACACTTGAAAACCAGAAATAAATTTCTGGAAATCGCCAGCTGTAATTCTTTCTTGACCAGAGATTGAAATTGAAACAGACTCGTTATCAATATCATCAATTTGTCTTTTAAAACGTACTTGTTTTAAATTTAAAATGATTTCTGTAACATCTTCAACCACACCCGCAATTGCAGAAAACTCGTGGTCTACACCTTCAATTCTTACTGAAGTTATTGCATAGCCTTCTAATGAAGATAGCAACACTCTTCTAAGTGCATTACCTACTGTTAATCCGTAACCAGGTTCTAAAGGACGAAATTCGAATTTCCCTTCAAAATCTGTTGAATCAATCATGATTACTTTGTCGGGCTTCTGAAAATTAAATACTGCCATATTGTTTGTTTCTTCGTTTTAATTGTTATTTGGTTGCGCGGTTTATAAGTTTGAAGAAGAACAAATAAACCCTTTGGCCAAACACCAATGTTGTTAATTTATTATTTAGAGTATAATTCGACGATGAATTGCTCGTTGATATTCTCAGGTATTTGAATTCTAGCAGGAACAGCTACATAAGTTCCTTGTTTAGTATCGTTATTCCAAGTAATCCACTCATAAACTTGAGATGAATTAGATAAAGAATTTGATATAACTTCTAAAGATTTCGATTTTTCTCTTACTGCAACAACATCACCAGCTTTTAATTGGTAAGAAGGAATGTTAACTAGGTTTCCATTTACAGTTATATGTCTGTGAGACACTAATTGTCTTGCACCACTTCTTGATGGTGAAATACCCATACGGTAAACAACGTTGTCTAACCTAGACTCACATAATTGTAATAAAACTTCACCTGTAATTCCTTGAGAAGCTCTTGCTTTTTTAAATAAACCTCTAAATTGACGCTCTAAAATACCGTAAGTATATTTAGCTTTTTGTTTTTCAGCTAATTGAATAGCGTATTCAGATTTTTTCCCACGGCGTCTGTTGTTTCCGTGTTGACCTGGAGGGTAATTTCTTTTTTCAAAAGATTTATCTTCTCCAAAAATAGCTTCACCAAATTTTCTAGCTATTTTAGTTTTAGGACCAGTATATCTTGCCATTTTAAATTGTTTTTAAGAGTGGTTATGAATTAAGGTCTTAATCTTATCCTTCGATAACCGTATGATCTCTTGTTGATACTTGTTATTATTTTTCAGTTTGCAAATGTACATAAAAAATTAATATCATCTGATAATCAGATGATATTAATTTTTATTTATGATTTTTGAATTAAAAAATTTAATTCTTCATCTAAATTTTAATTAGACTCTTCTGCGCTTAGGAGGTCTACATCCGTTGTGTGGTAGTGGTGTAACATCAATTATTTCTGAAACTTCAATACCTGCATTGTGTATTGAACGTATAGCAGATTCTCTACCATTACCAGGTCCTTTTACATACACTTTTACCTTTTTCAACCCTGCTTCTTTTGCAACACCAGCAGCATCTTCTGCAGCTAATTGAGCAGCATAAGGTGTGTTTTTCTTAGAACCTCTAAATCCCATTTTACCAGCTGATGACCATGAAATTACATCGCCCTTTTTGTTGGTAAGTGAAATTATAATGTTATTGAAAGAAGCTGTAATATGAGCTTCGCCTATAGACTCTACAATAACTTTACGTTTTTTTGTACTTGTTTTTGCCATATTCTTTTAGTTTCTAGCTGTTAGCTTTTAGTTGTTAGAATCCTAAACATTTCTATTTCAAGCAGATTCATCTAACGTCTAAATACTAATGACTAATATCTTATTAATTATGCTTTTTTCTTGTTAGCAACAGTTTTTCTTCTACCTTTTCTAGTTCTAGAGTTGTTTTTGGTACGTTGCCCTCTTAATGGTAAACCAGCTCTATGACGAATACCTCTAAAACAACCTATATCCATTAAACGTTTAATGTTTAATTGTGTTTCAGAACGTAATTCACCTTCAATAGTAAACGCTGAAATAGCTTCACGAATACCACTAATTTGGTCATCATTCCAATCTTGAACTTTAATGTTTTCATCTACTTTAGCTGTAGCTAAAATTTCTGCTGCTCTACTTTTACCTACTCCGTAGATATATGTTAAAGCAATTACTCCTCTTTTTTGTTTTGGTATGTCTACACCTGCAATTCTTGCCATATTTTTTAGTTTCTAGCGTTAGCTTTTAGTTGTTAGAATCCTAAACATTTCTATTTCAAACAGATTCATTCTAACCACTAAAAAACTAATGACTCGTTTCTAATTTAACCTTGTCTTTGTTTAAACCTAGGGTTCTTTTTGTTAATAACGTAAAGTCTTCCTTTTCTACGCACTATTTTACAGTCTGCGCTTCTTTTCTTTACTGATGCTCTTACTTTCATCTTTATATAGTTTAAAAGTTTAAAGTTCAAAGTTTAAAAGTTGAACAACTCTACTTTGCAACTTTTAACTTTATTACTTTATAACTTGATATAATTAATATCTATAAGTTATACGAGCCTTTGTTAAATCGTAAGGACTCATTTCTAATTTTACTTTATCACCTGGTAATAATTTAATATAATGCATACGCATTTTACCAGAAATGTGAGCTGTCACAATGTGACCATTTTCTAACTCAACACGAAACATGGCGTTTGATAATGCCTCTATAATTGTTCCGTCTTGCTCTATTGCTGCTTGTTTTGCCATATTTTAGTTTTTAGTTGTTGTTAGTTTTATTTTGTTATAACTATATTTTTATAAAACATTTTATAAATACTAACCACTAACTTTCTATACTCTAATTTATGCTACTGCTTTTCTGTTTTTACCAGTTTTCATCAAGCCATCATAATGCCTATTCAACAAGTACGAATTAACTTGCTGCATAGTATCAATTGCAACACCTACCATAATTAGTAATGATGTACCACCAAAAAATAATGCCCAACCTTGTTGTACATCCATTAGCTTAACAATAAAAGCTGGAAATATAGCTATTAGTGCTAAAAATATAGAACCTGGCAATGTAATTTGAGACATTATTTTATCTAAATACTCTGCAGTATCTGATCCTGGACGAATACCTGGAATAAAACCACCGCTACGTTTTAAATCGTCAGCCATTTTATTGGTTGGTACTGTAATTGCTGTATAAAAATAAGTAAATATAATTATTAATAAAGCAAATACTAAATTATACCAAAAACCAAAAATATCTGAAAAATTTGTTTGTAACCATGCACCTGCCGTTGTGTCTTTCATAAATGAAGACCCTCCAATTAAACCCGGAACAAACATAATAGCTTGTGCAAATATAATTGGCATTACACCTGATGCATTTAATTTTAAAGGTATGTATTGTCTAGATCCTCCTGCTGCAGCTTTTTCATAACCACCAGAAGCAGTTCTTCTTGCGTATTGAACAGCTATTTTTCTAACTGCCATTACAAGCATTATAGATGCTAATATGATAACAAACCATATTACAAGTTCAAAAAGAATAAGCATTACATTGTTACCTTCCATTCTTGTTGCTGCATTTTGAACAAAAGATTGTGGTAACGTAGCAATAATACCTACCATAATTAATAATGAAATACCATTACCAATCCCTTTATCTGTAATCTTTTCACCTAACCACATGGCAAAGATACACCCTGTAACTAAAATACTAATTGATGAAAAATAGAATAAAGGGCCTGTACCTAATAAAAATGCACTTTGTGGTACACCTAAACTTGGTAAACTAGCTAAGTATGCAGGCGATTGAAATAAACAAATGGCGATGGTTAACCAACGTGTAATTTGTGTTATTTTCTTTTGGCCGCTTGCACCTTCTTTTTGAAGTTTTTGTAAATAAGGAATTGCAATACCCATTAATTGTACAACAATAGAAGCAGAAATGTAAGGCATGATACCTAAAGCAAATACTGATGCTCTTGACAAAGCACCACCAGTAAATGCACTAAGAATTCCCAAGATACCAGAATCTGTATTATCAGCTAAATTTTGTAATTGTTCAGCATCAATACCTGGTAATGTAACTTGCGTACCAAAACGATAAACTAATAACAAACCTAGTGTTACCACTATTCTGTTTCTTAGTTCTTCAATTTTCCAAACATTTTTTATTGATTCTATAAATTTCATACGTTATAGTGGGTCTTATAATGTTACAGCTTCTCCTCCAGCAGCTTCAATAGCAGCTTTAGCCGAGGCAGTAAATTTATGAGCAGATACTTTTAATTTAGCTTTTAATTCTCCTCTACCTAAAATTTTAACTAGATCATTTTTTCCAGCTAAATTGTTAGATAAGATGATATCAAAATCTACAGTATCACTAATTTTTTTATCATCAACCAATTGTTGTAATGTATCTAGGTTAATACCTTGGTACTCTACACGGTTGATATTTTTAAAACCAAATTTAGGAACACGTCTTTGAAGCGGCATTTGACCACCTTCAAACCCTAGTTTCTTAGAGTAACCTGAACGAGATTTTGCTCCTTTGTGACCACGTGTAGCAGTACCACCTTTACCAGAACCTTGTCCGCGTCCTACTCTTTTTCCTTGATTTTTTACTGAACCTTCTGCAGGTTTTAAATTACTTAAATCCATTTTCAGTTTTGTATTATTTAAGCTTCTTCAACAGAAACTAAATGTGAAACTTTAGCAATCATCCCAAGAATATTTGGTGTTGCTTCGTGTTCTTTAACTTGTCCAATTCTTTTAAGACCAAGAGCTTCTAAAGTTCTTTTTTGTCTTTGCGTACGATTGATAGCGCTTTTAACCTTTGTTACTTTAATTTTTCCCATTATTAATGTTATTAAGCGTTAAAAACTTTTTCAAGTGAAATACCTCTATCTTTAGCAATAGTATTGGCGTCTCTTAATTGTAATAAAGCGTCAAATGTAGCTTTTACCACATTATGAGGGTTAGATGAACCTTGAGATTTTGATAATACATCATGCACACCAACAGCCTCTAAAACGGTTCTAACAGCACCACCGGCTATTACTCCTGTACCAGGAGCAGCTGGTATTATGTTTACTCTAGCTCCACCAAATTTACCTTTCTGCTCATGTGGTAACGTACCTTTTCTAATTGGAATACGTACAAGGTTTTTCTTAGCATCTTCTACAGCTTTTGCAATTGCACTAGCTACATCTTTAGATTTACCTAAACCTTGACCTACAACACCAGCTTCATCACCAACTACAACAATAGCTGAAAAACCAAATGCTCTACCACCTTTAGTTACTTTTGTAACTCTTTGTACACCAACTAAACGATCTTTTAGATCTAATCCACCTGGTTTTACTAATTCTGCACTTTTATATTTTTGATACATAATTTCTTAAAATTTTAGTCCAGCTTCTCTAGCTCCTTCTGCTAATGATTTAATTCTTCCGTGATATAAATATCCGCCTCTATCAAAAGCAATAGTTTCAATACCTGCTTTTAAAGCTTTTTCAGCAACAGCTTTACCAACTAGTTTAGCTGCTTCAGTTTTATTTGCTTTTGCGGTATCAATGTCTTTATCTCTAGAAGATGCAGCGCTAATAGTTTTACCAGAAACGTCATCTATAATTTGAGCGTAAATTTCTTTATTACTTCTAAAAACAGCTAATCTAGGTTTTGCTTCTGTACCAGAAACTACCTTACGAATTCTGTTTTTTATTCTTAACCTTCTTTCGTTCTTTGTTAATGCCATAACTTACTTATTAAGCTGATTTACCTGCTTTTCTTCTTATTACTTCACCAACAAACTTGATACCTTTACCTTTGTAAGGTTCTGGTTTTCTGAAACCACGAATTTTTGCAGCTACTTGGCCAACAAGTTGTTTGTCATGAGAAGTTAATTTCACTATTGGGTTTTTACCTTTTTCACTTACTGTTTCAACTTTAACTTCAGGAGCTAAATCTAAAATAATATTGTGTGAAAAACCTAAAGCTAAATCAAGTTTTTGTCCTTGATTACTTGCTCTGTAACCTACACCAACAAGCTCTAGTTCTTTTGTAAATCCTTTAGATACACCTTCAATCATGTTGTTTACTAAAGCTCTATAAAGACCATGTTTTGCCTTGTGTGCTTTAGCATCTGTTGAACGAGAAACTTGTACATTTCCTTCTTCAACTTTGATATCAACTGTATCAAACTCTTGTGTTAACTCTCCTAATTTACCTTTTACAGTAATTACGTTATCTTTTACTTCTACAGTAACTCCTTCTGGAATTGATACTGGGTTATTTCCTACTCTACTCATTGCTTTCTTCCTTTTTATAGATTAGTAAACATAACATAATACCTCACCACCTACATTGTCTCTTTTAGCTTGCTTACCAGTCATTACTCCGTGAGAAGTAGAAACTATAGCAATACCAAGACCGTTAAGTATTCTAGGTAATTCTTTAGCACCAGCATACTTACGTAAACCTGGTTTACTTATTCTTTGAATTTTCTTGATAACAGGTTCTTTAGTTACACTATTGTATTTAAGTGCAATTTTAATGGTACCCTGTGTAGTAGAATCATCAAATTTATAACTTAAAATATACCCTTGTTCGAATAATATTTTAGTTATGTCTTTCTTTAAATTAGATGCAGGAATCTCAACCACTCTGTGGTTAGCACGCACTGCGTTTCTAATTCTTGTTAAATAATCCGCAATTGGATCTGTATACATAATTAATTGATTTTGCGATTTTGGTTTTCAGTGTTGGTAACTGAACCTTAAATCTGATTATATAAATAATATTACCAACTAGCTTTCTTTACTCCAGGAATTAAGCCTTGATTAGCCATTTCTCTAAATGTTACACGAGATATACCAAAAGTTCTCATATACCCTTTAGGTCTTCCTGTTAGTTTACATCTATTATGCTGACGAATAGGAGAAGCGTTTTTTGGTAACTTTTGTAATGCTTCATAATCACCAGCTTCTTTTAAAGCTTTACGTTTAGCTGCATATTTAGCTACTGTTTTAGCTCTTTTTACCTCACGGGCTTTCATTGATTCTTTAGCCATATCTTAGTTCTTTTTAAAAGGTAACCCTAATTCAGTTAATAATGATTTTGCTTCTTTATCAGTTTCAGCAGAAGTTACAAATGTAATATCCATACCAGAAATTTTATTCACTTTGTCAATATTTATTTCTGGGAATATGATTTGCTCAGTAATTCCTAAGTTGTAATTACCTCTTCCGTCAAAACCTGTAGCTTTAATTCCGTTAAAATCTCTTACACGTGGTAATGCAGATGTTACTAATCTATCTAAGAACTCATACATTCTTTCGCCACGTAAAGTAACTTTAGCTCCAATTGGCATACCTTTACGTAATTTAAACGACGCAACATCTTTTTTAGACATTGTTGCTATTGCTTTTTGTCCTGAAATGGTAGTTAATTCTTCTAACGCGTAGTCAATTAACTTTTTATCAGCAACTGCAGCACCTACACCTTTTGATATTACTATCTTTTCTAGTTTAGGAACTTGCATTACGTTTTGATATCCAAATTCTTCTGTAAGAGCAGCAATTACTCTGCTTTTATACTCTTCTTTAAGTCTTGGTGAATATGCCATAACTATATTACTTCATTAGATTTTACTGAAAATCTCACTTTCTTATCGCCTTCCATTCTGTAACCTACTCTTGTTGTTTCTCCTTTTGAAGTTAACAATGATAAGTTAGAAATATGAATTGGCGCTTCTTTTTCTACAATGCCTCCTTGAGGGTTTTGTGCACTTGGCTTAGTGTGTTTCTTAACCATATTTACCCCCTCAACGATTGCTTTATTCTTATCTATTAATACCTTTTGTACTTTACCTTCAGCTCCTTTGTGGTCTCCGGCAATTACTTTTACAGTATCTCCTGATTTTATTTTAAGCTTTGTCATTTTAATAATGTATTAAAGCACCTCTGGTGCTAATGATACAATCTTCATGAATTGCTTATCACGAAGTTCTCTTGCAACAGGACCAAATACACGTGTACCTCTCATTTCACCTTGTGGGTTTAATAAAACGCAAGCGTTATCGTCAAATCTAATATAAGATCCGTCTGGTCTTCTTACTTCCTTTACGGTACGAACAACTACTGCTGTAGAAACTGCTTTTTTCTTAACGTTTCCGTTAGGTGTAGCATCTTTTACAGATACAACTATTTTGTCTCCAACAGAAGCATATCTTCTTTTTGTACCTCCTAAAACACGAATTACTAAAACTTCTTTAGCTCCTGTGTTATCAGCTACTTTTAATCTTGATTCTTGTTGTACCATAATTACTTAGCTCTTTCAATTATTTCAACTAATCTCCAACACTTAGATTTACTTAAAGGACGTGTTTCCATAATCCTTACTGTATCACCTTCGTTGCAGTCGTTTTTTTCATCGTGTGCAACGTACTTCTTCGTTTTTAATACGAATTTTCCATACATAGGGTGTTTTACTTTTTTCACCTCAGAAACCACAATTGATTTCTGCATTTTGTTACTTGTAACAACTCCTATACGTTCTTTTCTTAAATTTCTTGTTTCCATCTTTCAGCAGAATTATTGTAATTCTCTTTTAGTTAATTCGGTTGCAATTCTAGCTACGGTTCTTCTTACAGAACGTAATTGAATTGGATTTTCTAAAGGAGATATTGCATGAGCCAGTTTAAGGTCTGAATAACTTTTTTTTGTCTCACCAAGTTTTTCTTGTAACTCAGCTGTAGATAATTCTTTAATTTCTGATTGTTTCATAATATCAAATAAATTATGCTTCGTAATCGCGAGCAATTAAAAACTTAGTTTTTACTGGTAATTTTTGAGCTGCTAAACGTAATGCTTCTTTAGCTACTTCTAAAGGCACACCACCAACTTCAAACATTACGCGTCCTGGTTTTACAACAGCTACATATAGTTCTACTGCACCTTTACCTTTACCCATACGTACTTCAAGAGGCTTTTTAGTGATAGGCTTGTCTGGAAATATTTTAATCCATAACTGCCCTTCTCTTTTCATGTAACGGGTAGCAGCAATACGCGCAGCTTCTATTTGACGAGCTGTAATAAACGTTGCATCTAATGCTTTTATTCCAAAAGTTCCGTTTGAAAGTTGGTGTCCTCTTTGAGACAGACCTTTCATACGTCCTTTTTGTTGCTTACGAAATTTTGTTCTTTTAGGCTGTAACATGTTTCTTTACTTTAAAAAATTACTTTCTACGACGAGGGTTTTTGTTATTATTACCTCTACCGCCACCTTTTCCTTGCTTCTTAGATAATCCAACAAGCGGAGAAAGCTCTCTTTTACCATATACTTCACCTTTCATTATCCATACTTTAACACCTAATCTACCATAAGTAGTGTGTGCTTCAACTAAAGCATAGTCAATATCGGCTCTAAATGTTGATAAAGGAATACGACCTTCTTTATAGTGTTCGCTACGTGCCATCTCAGCTCCGTTTAAACGCCCACTAATTTGAATTTTTATTCCTTCAGCATTCATACGCATAGTAGCAGCAATAGCCATTTTGATTGCACGACGGTATGAAATACGGTTTTCAATTTGTCTTGCAATACTTGAAGCTACTAAGAACGCATCAAGTTCAGGTCTTTTAATTTCAAAGATGTTAATCTGAACTTCTTTTCCGGTAATTTTTTTAAGCTCTTCTTTTAACTTGTCTACCTCTTGACCGCCTTTACCAATAATGATACCTGGGCGAGCCGTAGTGATAGTAACGGTTACAAGCTTAAGAGTTCTTTCAATAATTACTCTACTCACACTAGCTTTAGATAAACGTGCGTGAACGTATTTTCTAATCTTATCGTCTTCGGCTAATTTATCTCCATAATCATTTCCTCCATACCAGTTAGATTCCCATCCTCTGATAATTCCTAAGCGATTCCCGATTGGATTTGTTTTTTGTCCCATATCTCTATCTTAGCTTTGTGTGTTATTGTTAGAACCAACCACTAATGTTACGTGGTTAGAACGTTTTCTAATTCTGTGTGCACGACCTTGAGGAGCTGGACGTAATCTTTTTAACATAGATCCGCCATCAACTCTAATTTCTTGTACAAATAATTCAGCCGACTCAACATCTGCATCTTCATTTTTAGCTTGCCAGTTAGCAATAGCAGAAAGTAATAACTTTTCTAAACGGTTTGATGCTTCCTTTTGGCTAAACTTTAAGATATTAAGTGCTTTTTCAACGCTTTCACCTCTTACTAAATCAGCTACTAAACGCATTTTTCTTGGTGATGTAGGACAATTATTAAGTTTAGCAAAAGCAACTTGCTTTTTTTGCTCCTTAATAGCGTCTGCCATTTGTTTTTTACGACTTCCCATAGCTTACTACTTTTTACCTTTGTTTTTAGCACCTGCATGTCCACGGAATGAACGTGTTGGTGAAAATTCTCCTAATTTATGACCTACCATGTTTTCTGTCACATAAACAGGTACAAATTGGCGGCCGTTGTGTACTGCTATTGTTTGACCTACAAAATCTGGTGTAATCATACTGGCTCTAGACCAAGTTTTGATTACTGTTTTTTTGTTAGCTTCAACGTTTGCAGCTACTTTTCTTTCTAATTTATAATGAACGTAAGGTCCTTTTTTTAATGATCTTGCCATGTCTTATTTCTTTCTACGTTCTACAATATATTTATTACTAGATTTTGTTTTAGAACGTGTTCTAAATCCTTTTGCAGGAACACCGTTTCTAGAACGTGGGTGACCACCTGAGGCACGACCTTCTCCACCACCCATTGGGTGATCAATTGGGTTCATTACTACTGGTCTTGTTCTTGGTCTTCTACCTAACCATCTTGTTCTACCTGCTTTACCAGATACTAACAATTGATGATCTGAGTTAGAAACAACACCTATTGTAGCCATACAAGTAGTTAATATTAAGCGTGTTTCACCTGAAGGTAACTTAATAGTTGCAAACTTACCATCTCTTGCCATTAATTGAGCAAAAGCTCCAGCACTACGTGCCATAACTGCACCTTGACCTGGACGTAACTCTACACATGAAATAATAGTACCTAAAGGAATTTGGCTTAATGGCATTGCATTTCCTATTTCAGGTGCTATACCTTCATTACCAGACACTACGTTTTGCCCAACTTGCAAACCATTTTGAGCAATAATATATCTTTTCTCACCATCTTGATAGTTCAATAAAGCAATAAAAGCGGATCTGTTTGGATCGTATTCTATAGTTTTAACTTCAGCAGGCACACCTACTTTGTTACGTTTAAAATCAATGATACGATACTTTTTCTTATGACCTCCACCTTTGTAGCGCATGGTCATTTTTCCTTGACTGTTTCTACCACCAGTACGTTTTTTCGGAGCTAATAAACTTTTCTCCGGCTTATCAGTAGTAATGGCGTCAAATCCATTTACCACTCTAAATCGCTGTCCTGGTGTGATTGGTTTTAATTTTCTTACTGACATTGTTGTCTAATTACATATTAGCGTATAAATCAATCATTTCACCTTCCGCCAGTTGTACAATTGCTTTCTTAACAGCATTTGTTTTACCATGTTGAATACCTGTTTTTGTATAACGGGTTCTTCTATCTGGACGGACATTTATAGTACGAACTTTTTCAACAGAAACACCATAAGTAGCCTCTACAGCTTTTTTTATTTCCACCTTGTTCGCCTTTGTATTCACTGCGAATGTATAGCAGTTTCTTAACTCGCTATCAGCAGTCGCTTTTTCTGTGATTATAGGTTTAATTAAGATACTCATTTGTTTCTTATTTACTTAAGTTAGATTCAATTCCTTCTAAAGCGCCTTCCAAAAGCACAATTTGATTTGCATTTAAAATCTTATAAGTGCTTAATTCTGAATTAGTTATAACTTCAGAACCTTTTAAATTACGCGATGACAAATATACGTTATTATTTGACCCACCCAACACAAACAATGATTTTTTGTTTTCTAAGCTTAATGCCTTTAAAACAGCTGTAAAGTTTTTAGTTTTTGGAGCTTCAAAATTGAAGTCTTCTAAAACTGTTATAGCTTTCTCATTGGCTTTAATACTTAATGCAGATTTACGTGCTAAACGCTTTAAGTTTTTATTTAATTTAAAACTGTAGTTTCTTGGTCTTGGACCGAACATGCGACCACCACCTTTAAAAACTCCAGATTTTATACTACCAGCTCTGGCTGTACCAGTTCCTTTTTGCTTTTTTATCTTACGTGTACTTCCAGCAATCTCACTTCTTTCTTTAGATTTGTGAGTACCTTGACGTTGGTTAGCTAAGTATTGCTTAACGTCTAAATATACAGCATGATCATTTGGCTCAATAGCAAACACATCCTTAGAAAGCTCTGCTGTTCTACCTGTGTCTTTTCCGTTTATATCTAAAACTGCTACTTTCATTACTTCTCAATGATTACATAAGCGTTTTTGTGACCAGGAACACATCCTTTTACAACAAGTAAGTTCTTTTCAGGAACAACTTTTAACACTTTTAAGTTTTGTACTTTTACTTTTTCTCCACCCATTCTTCCGGCCATTTTCATGCCTTTGAATACTCTTGCAGGATAAGATGCAGCACCAATAGAACCAGGAGCTCTTAAACGGTTATGTTGACCGTGAGTTGATTGACCAACACCGCCAAAACCATGACGTTTTACAACACCTTGAAACCCTTTACCTTTTGATGTACCAGATATATCAACAAACTCACCTTCGTTGAATAAATCTACATTGATAGCATCACCTAATTTGTACTCCGCATCAAAACCTTTGAATTCAACAACTTTGCGTTTTACAGAAGTACCTGCCTTTTTAGCATGACCTAAGTCTGCTTTTGTAGCACTTTTTTCTGTCGCGTCATCGAAACCAAGTTGCACAGCCTCATAACCGTCAACTTCTTCAGTTCTGACTTGGGTAACGATACATGGACCTGCTTCAATTACTGTACAAGGAATGTTTTTCCCGTTTTCATCAAAGATGCTGGTCATACCGATTTTTTTTCCAATTAACCCAGACATA
The DNA here is from genome assembly GCF_007997385.1 of Seonamhaeicola algicola. Classification (GTDB taxonomy): domain Bacteria; phylum Bacteroidota; class Bacteroidia; order Flavobacteriales; family Flavobacteriaceae; genus Seonamhaeicola; species Seonamhaeicola algicola. The sequence goes on along the minus strand of NZ_VOSC01000025.1, from coordinate 333,833 downwards.
ATTTAATTATTAATTTATTTATTACTTATTTAAAAAAAATCAGGGACAAAATACGTTTCGTCCCTGAAATGTATTTTTCCGTTTTTCCCGCGACCGCATCGGTGGGACATGTTAGATTACCGCTTTCGCGATAATGAAAACTATACTTTAATCTCTACTTCAACACCACTTGGTAATTCAAGCTTCATTAACGCATCAATAGTTTTTGATGACGAAGAGTAGATATCTAATAATCTTTTATAAGAAGATAATTGAAACTGTTCTCTTGATTTCTTGTTTACGTGTGGAGAACGTAATACAGTAAAAATCTTTTTGTGAGTTGGTAATGGAATTGGTCCCGTTACAACAGCTCCAGTACTTTTTACTGTTTTTACAATCTTATCAGCAGATTTATCTACTAAATTGTGATCGTAAGATTTTAATTTTATTCTGATTTTTTGACTCATTTTCTTTTAGATTTAAGCTTCAACGCCTTTAGCTGCTTTAATTACTTCTTCAGAAATGTTTGAAGGAGTTTCAGCATAGTGTGAAAATTCCATTGTAGAGGTTGCTCTACCTGATGATAATGTACGTAATGATGTAACATATCCGAACATTTCAGATAATGGTACACTTGCTTTTACAACTTTAGCACCAGCTCTATCACCCATATCATTTACTTGACCACGACGACGGTTTAAGTCACCTACTATATCACCCATGTTTTCTTCAGGAGTAATAACTTCAAGTTTCATAATTGGTTCCATAATTACAGCTTTTGCTGCTTTTGATGCTGCTTTAAAACCTAATTTCGCAGCTAACTCGAATGATAATTGATCCGAATCCACATCATGGTAAGAACCATCAGTTAAAGTCACTTTTAAAGCATCAACTTCATAACCAGCTAATGGACCATTAGTCATAGCCATTTTGAATCCTTTCTCAATTGAAGGGATAAATTCTTTAGGAACGTTACCACCTTTAATTTCTGAAATAAATTCAAGACCCTGTTTACCTTCTTCTGCAGGCTCCACTGTAAATACAATATCTGCGAATTTACCACGTCCACCAGATTGTTTTTTGTAAACTTCTCTGTGTTCAGCACGTTGTGTAATAGCTTCTTTATACTCTACTTGAGGTTGACCTTGGTTTACTTCAACTTTAAACTCACGCTTTAAACGATCTACAATAATATCTAAGTGAAGCTCACCCATACCAGAAATAATTGTTTGACCTGAAGCCTCATCTGTTCTAACTGTAAATGTAGGATCTTCTTCAGCTAATTTACCTAATGCAATACCTAATTTATCTACATCAGCCTTTGTTTTTGGCTCAACAGCAATACCAATTACTGGATCTGGGAAATCCATAGATTCTAAGATAATTGGTGATTTCTCATCAGATAATGTATCACCTGTTTTAATATCTTTAAATCCTACAGCAGCACCAATGTCTCCTGCTTCTATAAAATCAATAGCATTTTGTTTATTTGAGTGCATTTGGTAAATACGTGAAATACGCTCTTTTTTACCAGAACGATTATTTAACACATATGAACCTGCATCTAAACGACCTGAATACGCTCTAAAGAAAGCTAAACGCCCTACGAAAGGATCTGTAGCAATTTTAAATGCAAGTGCTGAAAAAGGCTCGCTAGCATCTGGCTTACGAACTTCTTCTTTTTCAGTATTAGGGTTTGTACCTACAATATTATCTCTATCTAACGGAGATGGTAAATAACGACATACAGCGTCTAATAAAAACTGTACTCCTTTATTTTTGAATGAAGAACCACATACCATTGGTATAATAGCCATATCCATTACAGCAGCTCTAAGTGCAGCGTGCACCTCTTCTTCTGTAATAGAATCTTCATCTTCCATGAATTTTTCTAAAAGATTCTCATCATACGTTGCTACTTCTTCAATAAGTAAAGCCCTGTATTTTCTAGCTTCTTCTTTTAAATCATCTGGTATTTCAACTACGTCAAAAGTAGCTCCTTGAGTTTCATCATGCCATACAATAGCACGGTTTTTAACTAAATCTACAATACCTTTAAAATCTGCTTCATCACCAATATTTAATACGATTGGCACAGCGTTAGATTTTAACATATCTTTTACCTGTTGGCAAACAGCTAAAAAGTTAGATCCTTGACGGTCCATTTTATTAACGAAACCAATTCTAGGAACTTTATAATTATCTGCTAAACGCCAGTTAGTTTCAGACTGTGGCTCAACACCATCAACTGCTGAAAACAAGAACACTAAACCATCTAATACACGTAAAGAACGGTTTACTTCAACCGTAAAATCTACGTGACCAGGAGTATCAATAATATTAAAATGATATCCTTTAGTTTCAGGAGTTGGTTGTGCATTTTCTAATGGAAACTGCCAAGTACAAGTTGTAGCAGCAGAAGTAATTGTAATACCTCTTTCTTGCTCTTGCTCCATCCAGTCCATAGTAGCAGCACCATCATGTACTTCTCCAATTTTGTGAGATACACCTGTATAATAAAGTATACGCTCTGTAGTTGTTGTTTTACCTGCGTCAATATGAGCAGCAATACCAATGTTTCTTGTGTATTTTAAATCTCTAGCCATTATTTTTAAAATCTAAAGTGTGAGAATGCTTTATTTGCTTCTGCCATTTTATGGGTATCAACTCTTTTCTTAACCGCAGCACCTTCTTCTTTTGAAGCAGCTAAAATTTCTGAAGCTAATCTTTGAGCCATTGATTTCTCATTACGTTTACGAGCATAACCAATTAACCATTTCATTGCTGTAGAAATTTTTCTATCTGGACGAATTTGCATAGGAATTTGGAATGTAGCACCACCAACACGACGACTACGCACTTCTACGTGAGGCATAACGTTTGATAGGGCATCTTTCCAGATTTCTAAAGCAGATTTTTCATCATCTGTTTTTTTAGCATCTACAATATCAATTGCATCGTAGAATACTCTGAACGCTACAGACTTTTTACCGTCCCACATTAAGTTATTCACAAAACGTGTTACCAACTGATCATTAAATCTTGGGTCTGGTAAAAGAGGTCTCTTTTTAGCTTGTCTTTTTCTCATGTCTTCTTGTTAAAGTTTAATTACTTTTTAGGGCGTTTAGCACCATACTTAGATCTACGTTGCGTTCTACCGTTAACACCTGCTGTGTCTAAAGCACCACGCACAATGTGATATCTAACTCCTGGTAAATCTTTTACCCTTCCACCTCTAACCAATACTATCGAGTGCTCTTGTAGATTGTGCCCTTCTCCACCAATGTATGCATTTACCTCGTTACCGTTTGTTAAACGAACCCTTGCTACCTTACGCATTGCTGAGTTAGGTTTTTTAGGCGTTGTTGTATAAACACGAGTACATACACCACGTCTTTGTGGACAAGAATCTAAAGCAGCCGATTTACTCTTCTTGGTTATTTTGGCTCTTCCTGTTCTTACTAATTGTGAAATTGTTGGCATATAAATTCTTATATAAATTTAAAATCCTCTTCTTAGAGGGCTGCAAAGGTAGAAATTATATTTAACAATTCAAACCCTAATTCATTAATTTTCAAAGTAGATAGAAATATTTATTTTTCTAAAGCAAATTAAAAACTAATAAAAACATTAAAACCACACTTTAAATAACATGAATAATACAACCTAATCATTAAAATGCCTACAATAACATTATATATTGTTACTAATTATTTTTACGTTAGTTTTACATAACAAAACATGAAAAAACTACTGTGAAGAAATATATTTTTCTTTCCCTGTTATTATCCTGCTGCTTTTTTTGCGCGTTTGGTCAAAATTTAAATTTGAAAATTTATGGTGCTTCAGAAGTTGAAACACTAAGCATTGACTCATTAAACTATCAAAAAAAACATAAAGATTTAGTTTCGCTAGAAAACGAAATCAACACATCATTACAAACGCTTTATAAAAAAGGGTATTTAGAAAGCTACGCTGAAAACATTAAAAAAATTAATGACAGCTCATTTATCTGCAAAATAAACCTGAACAATTTATATGAATATTTAGAAGTGTTTTATAACACAAAAAAAGACCTTTTAAAAGATATACTTAGAGATAAACACCCAAACCCTTTTACTTTAAAATTTTCAAAAACAGAATCTACTTTAAATGAACTAAACGAAAACATAGGGAATAAAGGATTTCCTTTTATAAAACTTAAACTAGACAATTTTAAAATTAAAGATAAAAAAACAGTAACAGCATATTTAGTTATTGATGATACCTCAAAAAAAAGAACCATTAATAATATAGTAGTTAAAGGTTATGAAAAATTCCCAAAGTCATTTTTAAAATATTATTTAAAAATTAAACCTAAACAAACCTTTAATTTGAATAAAATAAAAAAACAAATACGCGCGTTACAATCTTTATCATTTGCATCTGAAATTAAAACTCCTGAAGTTTTATTCACAAAAGACTCAACAACACTCTACCTCTATATAAACAAAAAACAAAGCAATGCTTTTGATGGTTTTTTAGGATTTGGCAGTAATGAAGACACCAATAAAATTGAATTTGATGGCTACTTAAACCTAAACCTTGTTAACAACTTAAATTTTGGCGAGTCATTTAAGCTACTTTACAAAAGTGATGAAAACGACCAAAAAACATTTAATGCCAACCTATCATTGCCATACATATTCAAATCTCCTGTTGGTTTAGATTTAGGTTTAAATATTTTTAAAAAAGACTCAACATTCACTACCGCCATACAATGTGCTAAATTACATTACCAAATAAATCCTGAACAAAAATTTTACTCCGGTATTATTAACGAAACATCAAGCAATCTTCTAAACAACACGCAAACAGCTTTTTTTGATTATAAGAAAAACTATTTCACAATAGGTTACCAATACTCAAAACCACAAAACAACGACATTCTATTTCCTGTAAACACATTATTTTACATAGAAAGCAATTTTGGTGAACGCAAACAAAAAAACAACACTACAAAACAAAGTTCACAAGCAATTAACACCTTTAAAATTTTCAACCTAAATAAAAAAAATAGTTTATATTTTAAATTAAGCGGAGCTGTAATAAATTCGAGGTCTTTTTTTGAAAATGAATTACTAAGATTTGGAGGCATAAACTCCATAAGAGGCTTTGAAGAAAACAGTCTTTACGCAACACTTTTTGGCGTTATGAATACAGAGTACAGACTAAAACTAAATAGTAACATTTACATACACTCTGTAATTGATGCTGGTTATTATGAAAATGAAATAATTAATGTAAATGAAAAACTTTTTGGTTATGGTTTCGGGTTCGGTATTTTTACCAAATCTGGTTTATTCAAACTTAATTATGCCAACGGAAAAAGTGAAGGACAGCAGTTTAAATTTTCCAACTCAAAAGTACACATTAGCTTAACTACAATTTTTTAGCCAAAAAAAACGCAATGCAAAAAATTGAAACTATTTCTTTATTATTTGTTAAAATTTACCCGTAAAACACAAGTTTTAACCATTATTTATTGTTTTATTAACTTTTTATTTTGATTTTTGACATTGACTAATTCAAATAATTATAAAATGAAAACAAAGTTTAGTGGAATTTTAACGCTAATACTAGCGTTTGTTGTGCATATATCATTTGCGCAAGAAAAGACAATTTCAGGAACGGTAACAGATGAATCTGGCCTACCGCTACCAGGAACAACTGTCTTAGTTAAAGGTACCACATCTGGTACATCATCTGATTTTGATGGTAAATACTCAATTAAAGCAAAACAAGGAGCCGTTCTTGTGTTTAGTTTTGTTGGTTACACTACTAAAGAAGCTACCGTAGGTAGTTCAAGTACGTTAAACGTAACCATGAAAGAGGATGCTGCTTCTTTAGAAGAGGTTGTAGTTGTTGCCTATGGTACACAAAAGAAAGAAGAAATTACGGGATCAGTAACAACTCTAAAAACTGAAGAGTTAAGCAATGTCCCATCAGCATCTGTAGTGCAAGGTCTTGTAGGGCAGGTTTCTGGTGTACAAATAATTAATCAATCTGGTGCTCCTGGTGCTGACCCAACTGTTCGTTTTAGAGGTATTGGCTCTATTAACTCTTCTAGCGCCCCTTTATATGTTGTTGATGGTATTGTTTTCAATGGAAACCTAAATGCAATCAACCCCCAAGATATTGAATCTATGACTTTCCTGAAAGATGCATCTGCAAACGCATTATATGGAAGTAGAGGTGCTAATGGTGTTATAATCATAACAACAAAAAAAGGCGCTTCTGAAAAATTAGAAGTTACATTAGACACTAAAGTAGGTTTTAATTACAGAGCTGTACCTGAATATGATATTATTACCGATTCCGGTCGTTATTATGAAGCAGTTTTTGATAGAACTAGGTTAGACTTAATTAATGGAGGTGCTACTGCCGCTGATGCTGCACAAACAGCTGCTGCAAATATTGTTTCAAACCCAGATTTCCCTCTTGGTTACAATAGTTTTAATGTTTCTGAAGATCAAATAATAGATCCTCTCACAGGAAGACTAAACCCTTCTGCTAATTTATTATATCAGGATAGCTGGTTAGATGAGTCTTATAGAACAGGGGTTAGACACGAAAACTATCTAAGTTTACGTTACAGAAATGAAAAACTAAGCACATTCTTATCATTAGGTCATCTTGATGATGAAGGTATAATAGTTAATTCTGGGTTTGAAAGAATAACTGCCAGACTAAGTTCTGAATATCAAGCAAAAGATTGGTTAAAGTTTAGTGCAGGTATTAATTACTCAAATACTGTTGCAGACAACCCTCTAGGAGGTTTTGGCTCTAATAGTGTTAGTAATATAGCAGGTTGGGCACGAGGAACAGCCCCTATTTATCCTGTATATAGTAGAGATGCTAATGGCAACTACATACTTGATTCAAATGGAAAAAGAATATTTGATTTTGGATTAGGTACAGGGGGTTCTGTTGGCACAAGACCCAGTTTTAAATCAAATTCAAATCCTGTTGGTACAAGTATCTTAGATGTTAATGATAATATCTCTGACAACCTTTCTGGTAGATTTAGTGTTTCTGCAAAATTTTTAAGAGATTTTGAATTCACTTACAATGTTTCTGCTGATTTAACACTAGCCAACATAACAAGATATGCAACTCCTGAAGGTGGTGATGCTCTTTCTTTTAACGGAAGAATAACAACCAGATCTAACAGAGGCATAACCGTTGCACACCAGCAATTATTAAACTGGAATAAAGATTTAGGAAAACATAGCTTATCTGTTTTAGTAGGGCATGAAAGCAATGATTACAACTTTAGGCTTTTAGCTGGTCAAGTTACAGAAACTGTACTTACAGGTTTACCAGTATTAAATAATGGTACTAATATTCAATTTTTAACGGGTTATCAAAAAGACTATACTGTTGAAGGTTATTTATCGAGGTTAACATATGATTTTGACGATAAATATTTCTTAAACGCAAGTTTTAGAAGAGATGGCTCATCAGTTTTCCACCCTGACAACCGATGGGGAAATTTTTACGGTTTAGGTGGTGCTTGGTCTGTTCACAAAGAAGATTTTTTCAATGTTTCTTGGTTAAATAGCTTACGTTTAAAAGCTAGTTATGGTCAACAAGGTAATGATGCTATTCTTTATGAAGACACTAGAACAATTGTTGGAGACAATGATAATCGTAACTATTACGCTTATACAAACCAATCTGATATAATTAATGCTGGTGGTAACATTCCTGGAATAACTTTCTTCCAACTAGGAAACAAAGATTTAGTTTGGGAAACATCAACAAACATAAACGCCGGTATAGAGTTTTCATTATTTAATAATAGATTGACTTTTAACGGAGAATACTTTGTTAGAGAAGTTGAAGATTTATTATTCTTTGAACCATTAGCCCAAAGTGATGGTGTAGGAACAAAACCTGCTAACGTTGGAGACATGGAAAACAAAGGTTTTGAAGTTTCATTATCAGGTGATATAATTTCAACAGAGGACTTTCAGTGGTTCTTATCACTAAATGGTACTCATTATAAAAATGAAATTACATCTTTACCAGAAGAGTTCATTGATGATGGATTATTTAGACTTAAAGAAGGTCAATCAAGATATGATTACTTTATTAGAGAGTTTGCAGGAGTAGATGAAACTAACGGAGACGGATTATGGTATACCGATGTTATTGAAAACGGAGAGCCTACAGGAGAAAGAGAAACTACTAATGACAGAGTTAATGCTACTGAATATTTTGTTGGCAAATCTGCTATCCCTGATTTATACGGAGGTTTCTCTACAAACTTTAGATATAAAAACTTTTCATTAGGAATTAATTTTTCTTATCAAATTGGAGGCTATGGTTATGACGGTGTCTACCAAAACTTATTAGGAACAACATCTGCTGGTGATAATTTTCATAATGATGTATTTAAATCTTGGACACCAGAAAACCCTACAGCATCAATACCAAGGTTAGATATTAGTGATGTTAACCAAGCTGGAACATCTTCATTTTTCCTTGTTGATGCATCATATTTAAACCTTCAAAATGTAACTTTAACTTACAACTTTAACAGTAGGTTATTAGACCGATTAGGTATAACTGGAGCAAAAATATATGCTACAGGCAATAACTTACACTTATGGTCAAAAGCCAGAAAAGGCTACGATCCTAGATTAAGTATTACGGGTAATGCCGTTAATGAGTTTGGTTTATCTAGAACTACTTCTTTAGGTTTAACTCTTAATTTCTAAAAAACTATGAAAAAATTTAAATTTTTATTTATTATATTACTAGGAGGTCTTTTCTCTTGTGAAGAAGATTTCTTAGATACTGAACCTGCAAATTCTATTTCGGATGAACAGGTAGCAAGTACACCTGCGGCTAACGAAGCTATTTTAAGAGGTATATACGCCAACTTAAGGTCTTTTGGAGTTGGTAATCCAGCTCGAGTAGATGTAGATTATGGTCAAAAAGGTATTATGGCCATTACAGATATGATGGGTCAAGACATTGTTTTAAATAATTTCAACTGGTATATATTTTTGTATAACTACAATGGAAGACAACAAACAAGTTCTAGAACCAATATAGTTTGGAATACATATTATACTGCTATCGCTGATGCAAATATTGTTATTAATGGCTTGCAAGATAAAGAATTTAGAACAGCAAGTGAAGACGCATTACTTGGTCAAGCTTTAGCTATAAAATCATTTTCTTTATTTAACTTAGTCCGTGTTTATTCAGATACTTACATAGGTAATGAAAATTCACCTGGTGTACCAATTCCAGATCGTGTTGATTTTTCAGGAAAAAGTAGAGGAACAGTTCAAGATGTTTATGACCAAATCATCCCTGATTTAGAGCTAGCAAAAACTCTTTTAGACGGATACTCTAGAGCTAACAAACAAGAGATAGACAAGAATGTTGTAGAAGGTTTTCTTGCAAATGTTTATTTAGAAACTGGCAATTGGCAATTAGCTGCAGATAACGCTGCTGCTGCTAGATCATCATATACTTTAATGCCTGGAGAAAATTACGCTACTGATGGGTTTGATGATATAAACAATGTAGAATGGATGTGGGGAGCTGACATAGACAATCTTACTTCTACTACTTTTATTTCTTTCTTTTCTCACTTTGACAGTACTGCTGACGGCTATGGTGGTGTAGGTTTTGGTTTTGGTTTTAAAATGATTGACGCTAGACTATATGATCAAATTCCTGATACTGACTTACGTAAAGCTGCATGGATTGACCCTGTAGATGGAAACCCTGATTTTCCTGCTGAAGAAGGTTACATTGGATATGCTAACGTAAAGTTTATTGATGCTGGCGGGTCATTTGAAGGAGATTATTCATATATGAGATCTGCTGAAATGTACCTAATTGAGGCAGAAGCGAAAGCTAGATTAGGAGACGCCACTGCTGCTGATGTTTTGTTTGAATTAGTTAGCAACAGAGATCCTGGCTATACAAAATCAACAAATACAGGCATGGATTTAGTTGAAGAAATATATTTACAAAGAAGAATTGAATTGTGGGGAGAAGGCGTTTCTTGGTTTGATTTAAAAAGATTAAAGAAACCATTAGATAGAACTGGAGAAGGCTCTAACCATAGAAGTTTTGGAGCAATAGATATTCCTGTTGGAGGTGATTTCTTTAAAATGCAAATACCACAAGGAGAAATCAATTCTAACCCTAACATAAACGTTGGTGATCAAAATCCATAATTTAAACTCTAATTAAAATAGAGTAGAATATAAACCACCCTTAAAGGGTGGTTTTTTTATTATATTAGATTATCACTACAAATCTTAGCTATCTAAAATGAGGCTTAAAAACCAAAACTTACATTAACATTGAAAAATAATGATTAAACGTACAATCATTTATCAATATCTAATTTAAATCAACAAATTTTATAAAACACACATATTTTAACACAAATTAGAAAGTTTTAAGTCAAATTTATTGTTTTATTAACATTTTATTATGATTTTTGGAGTTGACTAATTCAAATAATTATAAATATGAAAACAAAGTTTAAAGGAATTTTAATGCTATTCCTAGCGTTTGTTGTGCAAATCTCTTTTGCTCAAGACAAAAAAATTTCTGGTGTTGTTAGTGATGAAAGCGGATTACCGTTGCCAGGAACTACAGTATTAGTAAAAGGGTCAACATCAGGAACCTCAACAGATTTTGATGGTAAATATACCATAACAGCTAGCCAAGGTGCCACATTGGTCTATAGTTTTGTAGGCTATATTACCAAAGAAGTAACTGTTGGAGCTTCAAACACAATTAATATAGTAATGAGTGAAGATGCAGCAGCATTAGAAGAAGTTGTTGTTGTTGCTTATGGTACACAAAAAAGAGAATCAATTACAGGTTCTGTTAGTGTAATTAAATCTGATCAAATTGAAAATGCAACATTTTCAAACCCTGTAAAAAGCTTAGAAGGCTTAGTATCAGGACTTAGAGTTATTCAAGCTAATGGTCAACCAGGTTCAGATCCTTTAATTAGAATTAGAGGTTTTGGCTCTATTAATGCTGATAGCGCTCCTCTTATTGTTCTTGATGGAGTTCCTTACTCAGGTAGTTTAAGTAGTATTAACCCTCAAGATATTGAATCAACTACAGTTTTGAAAGATGCTTCTTCTACATCGTTATATGGAAACAAAGCATCTAATGGTGTTTTATTAATTACAACAAAAACTGGTAAAAAGAATAGAAAACCTAAAATCAGCTTTGATACTAGGTACGGTTTAACTCAAAGAGCAACCAAAGAATATAATATTACTGAATCGCCACAAGAATTTTATGAAGCGTACCATAGTGTATTAACTAACTCAGAATTTTATCGTCAAAACGAAGCAGGTACACCTATAACTATTGAACAAGCTAGACAATTTGCTTCAGATAATTTAATTGATAGGTTGGGTTACAACTTATACGATGTTGCAGATAATGTTTTAATTGACCCTACAACTGGAAGACTAAATACTTCTGCAAATTTATTAGTTAACGATAGATGGGAAGATGCTCTATTTAGAGATAATGCTTCTTTTAGTTCTACTAATTTAAATATATCAGGAGGTTCTGAAAACATTGACTATTACTTTTCTTTAGGAACTGAAGAAAATAATGGATACACTGTAAGAAGTAACTTTAAAAGACACACAACTAGATTAAAAGTAAATGCAACAAATATTGCTGAAATTATCACTTTATCTGGAGATGTTGCCTACGCAAAATCTAAAAGTCAAGCTGTGCCTAGTACAGTTGATGCTGCTGGCGTGCCAACAACAAACTTTGCAAATGCATTTTTCTGGAACAGAAGAATTGCACCAATTTATCCTGTATATCAATATGATGAAAACTGGAATCATATATTAAATCCCAACAACCCAAATGGCTATGCTTATGATTTTGGTCAGCCACAAAACTTTGCTAACGGTACAAGTAGGGGTCCAAGAAACTATGCACCGGGTGAACACCCACTTGCCGTTATTGAAAATACTGAAGAAACCAATGACAGAGACAATTTCAATGCAGCATTAAGAGCTCAAGTAGATTTACCTTTTGGATTTAAATTTCAATATGTAATGAACTACTTGACTGAAATTGATAAAGGTACTGATTTCACAAAACCTGGAGCTGGTGCTTTCGCTGAGGCTAACAATGGTTTATTAACCAACAATAGAGATAATTTTTCTGCCTTTACTAATCAGCAATTATTAACATGGAATAAAGAATTTGGAATTCATAGTTTTGATGTGCTTTTAGGTCATGAAACCTACGAAGAAAACTTCACTACACTCTCACTTTCTAAAAGAAACATCATAGGGAATTTCAGCCCTATTTTAGATAATACTTCTGTATACGCTTCAGCAAGTAATTATAATACAAACTATACTACAGAAGGTTATTTCTCAAGATTTATTTATGGTTTAGACAATACTTACTATGCAAATTTAACAGCAAGACATGATGCTTCTTCTGTTTTCCATCCAGATGCTCGTTGGGGTACATTTTGGTCTGCAGGTGCCTCTTGGATAATTAGCAACGAGGATTTCTTAAGTAATTCATCAACTATCAATTATGCTAAGTTAGCACTAAACTACGGTACAACAGGTAATGATAGAATTTTTTATGAAGGAACAACTACAAGAAACTTAGTTGCCTATGAAAACCAATATTCAATTGGAGAAAATAATGGGCAGTTAACACAAACGCTATATAGCTTAGGAAGTAAAGAGATTACTTGGGAAAAGGCAGCAAGTCTTGATATAGCTTATGAAATGAGCTTATTCAATAGTCTTAATTTATCTCTAGGCTACTACAGAAAAAAGTCTGAAGATTTATTATTCAACAATCCATTACAGTTATCTACAGGACAAGCCTCTAGACCTGAAAATTTTGGTTCTATGGTAAACAGTGGTTTTGAAGCTGAAGTTTCATGGAATGCTGTTAAAAAAGAAAAATTTAACGTTACTTTTAATGCTAACGTTTCTACTCTTAAAAATGAAATTACAGAATTACCGAGAGATTCGATCCAATCAGGTAATTTCCGTAGAGTTGTAGGTAGAAGTATTTATGATTATTTCATGGTTCAATCTGCCGGTGTAAATGCTGATAATGGTAATGCTCAGTACTACACTACTGATGAAACTACAGGAGAAAGAATTATAACTGAAGATTACGCTGATGCTGTAAGCAACGGAAGAACGTTTTTAGATAAAACCGCTATTCCTGATATTACAGGTGGTTTTGGCACTAACATAACCTTAGGTAATTTCTCTCTTGGTTTACAATTCGCCTACCAAGTTGGTGGATATGGTATTGATAACGAATATTTTGGATTATTAGGAGCCACACAAAATGTAACTAACTTTGCTGATTACAATAAAACTTGGACTGTAGATAACCCAACAGCTAGCTTACCAAGGGTTGATCCTTTAAGTCCTGATCAATACAGAATTTCTGATATGTGGCTTGTAGACCTAAGTTATTTAAGTTTAAATAACATAAACTTCGGATATACATTACAAACCGAAGCCTTGAAAAAATACCACATTGAAAATGTTAGATTTTACGGAACAGTTAATAACGCATTTTTGTTATATAGAGCTAGACAAGGTTATGACCCACGTCTAAACTCAGTTGGATCTTCTTCTGCTGAGTATGGAGCCAACAGAACTATTGCTTTTGGTGTCAATATAAATCTTAATTAAAAAAAATGAAAAAGATGAAAGAAAATAAATTTATAAAATTGAATTTTAGCAGATGCTTTGCTTACATCATCACATTAACACTTTTCGTTTCGTGTGCTGATTTTGACAGAGATTTTGAAGAAGAAAGATACCTAACTTCTTCTCATGCTGAAGCTAACAATGCTGCCGGTGGTACAGTTGGCTTACAAGCACTTGATGGGGCAATACTATCATACCTAAGAGATGGTGAAGCTGTTACTGATGAATTCGGTATAAAAGCAGTTGATCTAGGAATGGATTTAAGAAGTAATGATATGGATATGAGTAGAAACACTTGGTTTGGTGCTTTCAACAATTATGATAATATCATCCTTACATCAAATGACAATGACTTCATGTGGGAGTTCTTCTATAAAGTTATAAATAATGCAAATGGAATTATTAATACAATACCAGAAGGTTCACCTGAAGAAACATTAATATTCAAATACAAATCACACACTTATAGAGCAATAGCATACTTCTATTTGTTAAGAATTTATCAACACACAAAAGCTAGTGATGATACAGAAGCTATTCCTATAGATTTTGGTGATTTTGTTGGCCAACCTAAATCTACAGTAGGGGAAGTAAAACAACTTATCTTAGATGATTTAACAATAGCTTATAATGGTTTGGAAAACTACGCAAGAGAATCAAAAGAAGAAGTTGATGCAAGTGTAGTTGCCGCATATTTAGCGCGTTATCATTTAACTTATGAAAACTGGACTGAAGCAGAAAAATATGCAGATATTGCTATGTCTGTTGGTAGTATAGAAAGTGATGTTATGCACGGTTTTGATGAGCTTGCATTATCAGAAGTTATCTGGGGTGCTGAAGTAACTGAAGCAACAAGTGAAGTTTATCAGTCTTTCTTCTCTCATGTAAGCCAAATAAACGATGGTTACAGTGGTTGGAATCATTTTAAAACTGTAAATTCAAACCTTTATGACATGATACCTGACACTGATCTTAGAAAAGGTTGGTTTGCAGACCAGCAATACGACCCTGGTGTAATTTTAGTACCTGGTACTTGGGGGCACTATAACATAACCCCTAAATACACTAGTTTAAAATTTATAGCACAACCAGGTCCTGGAGTTTTTATTGGTGATTACATTTATTTAAGAAATACAGAGTTCTATCTTACAAAAGCTGAAGCTTTGGCTAGACAGAACAAAGATACTGAAGCGCAACAAGTACTTTTCGATTTGAATTCTGTTAGAGATGAAAACTATACATTATCTACTAAAACTGGTCAAGATTTAATTGATGAAATTCTAATGTACAGACGCATAGAATTATGGGGTGACGGTGTTGCTTCTTTTGATATGGCTAGATTAGGTGTTGGATTAGATAGAAAAGATGGTAGAGAGAACTTAGTAATGCCTGGTGCAGATTTAGTTATCCCTGCTTTAGATGAAAAAATGATTTATCAAATTCCTATTAGAGAGGTTGATGCTTCAAACTAAGCCACTTTAATTATATTAATTTTTAAATTAAACCAGAGAAAATAATTTCTCTGGTTTTTTTTTACCTTTACCCCATGCAAAACCAAACACAAATATTCGGTATAAGAGCCATTATTGAAGCCATAAACGCTGATAAAACAATAGATAAAGTTTTCTTACAAAAAGGATTAAAAGGTGATTTATATTCTGAATTAGAAACTCTTATTAGAAAGCAAAGCATCAACATGGCTTATGTACCTATTGAAAAATTAAATAGGCTCACAAAAAAAAATCATCAAGGTGCAGTTGCAAACATTTCACCTGTTGATTTTTTTAATATTGAAGATTTGGTTTTAAACACTATTGAAGCCGGTAAAACACCGTTATTTTTACTTTTAGATCAGCTTAGTGATGTTAGAAATTTTGGTGCTATAATTAGAACTGCTGAATGTACAGGAGTAAACGGTATTATTTTCCAGAAAAAAGGCGGAGCACCTGTAAATGGTGATACTATTAAAACAAGTGCAGGAGCTGTTTTTAAAATACCTTTATGTAAAGTTGACCATATTAAAGATGCCGTTTTTTACATGCAAGCGTCGGGTATTAAAGTAATTGCTGCAACTGAAAAAACAGAAAATTCACTGTATGATATATCATTTAAAGAGCCATGTGCTATCATTATGGGTTCTGAGGATAGAGGTATAAATCCGTCTACATTAAAAGTTGTAGATGAAAAAGCAAAACTACCGTTATTGGGTGATATTGAATCATTAAACGTATCTGTAGCTTGTGGTGCATTTTTATACGAAGCTGTTAGACAAAGAATTTCTATTAGCAATTAATAATTGTATTTTTAATATTATTTATTTTCCTCTTTATAAATGTAATTTATTGTTGCATTTTCTTGAGTTTCTTCTGGTGGTTTAGTTTCAATAAAGTTACCATTTTCATCAAAATGCTTTAAAAAAGGATCATCGTTTTCATTATAATCATCCTTTTCCCAATCGTACTTTTTAGGTTTTGCTATATTATTCTTAAAAAACATAGCAAACAACAAACCTGTTATTAAACCCGATAAATGCCCTTCCCAAGAGACACCTTCTTTTATAGGCATTACATACCAAACCATACTGCCATATAAAAACACCACCAATAAGCTAAGCGCTATTAAACGGTAATGTTTTGCAAAAATTCCTTTGAAAAATGTAAAACTTACAAGCACATAAATAAGTCCGCTAGCGCCAATATGGTATGATGGTCTGCCAATGCACCAAGTTAAAAAGCCTGATAGTAAAATACCGTATAGTAAAACTTTCCATGCTATTGGCCTGTAGAAATAAAACAAGGCCATTGTTAATACAAAAAGCGGCACAGTATTATGGTATAAGTGCGCTATACTGCCATGAATAAATGGACTAAATACAACACCCCGTAAGCCTTTTAGGGTTAAAGGATAAATACCATATTTATTGAAATTTGCATGAAATTGCACTTCAAAAGACATAACAGACCATATTATTAATACAAAAAATATTGGATATGCTATTACGCCTGTACTAAATTTAAAGTGCTTGCTGCTCATACTACTAAAATAGCAAATAGTAAACCAATTATGATAAAGATGTTATTTTGGCAGATACCTGCGTGAGGGATTGCAGCGGTATCCTTTTTTGAGGCACGAAAAAAAGATTTAGCGGAAAGCCCGACCCAAATGCATTTGGGGCACGCTAAAACAAAAAAATAGATTAATTTTACTGTATGAATGAACCTTTAGCTGAGAGATTACGTCCTAAAAAACTGCAAGATTATGTAAGCCAAAAGCATTTGGTTGGTGAAAACGGTGCTTTAACTAAGAGTTTAGAGCATGGTTTAATTCCGTCTATGATTTTTTGGGGGCCACCTGGTACTGGCAAAACAACACTTGCTAATATTATTGCTACACAATCTGGCAGACCTTTTTATACTTTAAGTGCCATAAGTTCTGGTGTTAAAGAGGTTAGAGAGGTTATTGAAAAGGCGAAACAAAGTGGTGGGCTTTTTACTACTAAAAACCCTATTTTGTTTATTGATGAAATTCATAGGTTTAGCAAATCGCAACAAGATTCATTATTACAAGCTGTTGAAAAAGGTTGGGTTACACTAATTGGCGCTACTACTGAAAACCCAAGTTTTGAGGTTATTTCTGCACTACTATCGCGCTGTCAAGTATATATTTTAAATGCTTTTGAAAAGAAAGATTTAGAAACGCTACTTAACCGCGCTATTAAACATGATGAATTTTTAGCTAAAAAAAATATTACATTAAAGGAAACTGCTGCGCTTTTGAGACTTTCTGGAGGTGACGGACGCAAACTTTTAAATGTTTTTGAACTTATTGTAAGCACCTTTGAAGACGATAAAAAAATTGTAATTACTGATGCTGTTGTGCTTGATAAGGTACAAAATAACACCGTACGCTACGATAAAACTGGTGAGCAGCATTATGATATTATTTCGGCTTTTATTAAGTCTATTAGAGGTAGTGATCCCAATGGCGCTGTGTATTGGCTAGCTAGAATGATTGAAGGCGGCGAAGATATAAAGTTTATTGCACGCCGTTTGCTAATTTCGGCTAGTGAAGATATAGGTAATGCCAACCCTACGGCTTTGGTTATTGCTAATAACACGTTTCAAGCGGTTTCAACTATTGGGTTTCCTGAATCTCGTATTATTTTAAGTCAATGCGCCACATATTTAGCTTGCTCACCTAAAAGTAACGCAGCGTATATGGCTATAAACGAAGCGCAACAAAAAGTACGCGAAACTGGTGATTTAAGTGTGCCTTTAACTATTAGAAATGCCCCAACAAAACTTATGAAAGAACTTGGTTATGGCGAAAACTACAAATACGCACATAATTACGAAAACAATTTTGCCGAACAAGAATTTTTACCAAATGAAATAAAAAACACTACATTTTATAAACCCGGAAATAATGCACGCGAAAACGCGCACCGTGAATTTTTAAAACAACGCTGGAAAGACAAATACAATTATTAAAAAATTAAAATTTAATGTTAAGTGTTTCCTGTTTTAACTGGCTATTTTGGTAATACTCTAAAACCCAAACGCTTTCTTTTTTGTATAAAATAGCCGATGTGTTTTCAACTAAATACACATTATTTAAACCTGTGGCCTTAATTTTATAAACTACTTTAGGTGAGCTATCAACTAACTGAAAGCCATTTTCAATAGCTTGTGCATATAAAACATTACTGGTTGGTTGTTGCTCTACTTTTGTTGTAACTTTTGGTGTTTCTGTTGGTGTTTGAGTGGGCGTATTAACTTCTGCTACTTGTTTTTTTGAAGTTTTTAAGCTTTCTATTTCAGCTTTTAAAGCTTCTATTTCTTTTGATACTTCATTTTTTTCAGAAGAATTTTGTGGTTGTGCTTTTGCTACTGTAGAAATTGATGTAATTGCCTCACTTGGTTTATACGTGTAATTTAAGTTTGCAATATGATTAAAAGCAGCTCTTAAAGCTAAGTTATAAGCTTTGTCATATTCTTTTTCTCTACTTTCTCCAACAGGCGATGTGTACACTACTCTATCATTACAATCTTTTAATTCAACTTGCAACTTCGTTTTAAACATACCTGAATCTTTTAAAACATCTGAACGTAAACCTAAGCAACGATTAAATTTTAAATCATCTGGATATTCTTCACCTTCCATAATGGCGGTAAAACCGTATTTATTAAATAAAAATTGCGCTAAACCATTTAGTTGATATTGGTTTTTTTCTTTTAAAAAATCAAACTTATTAGGTACAATTATATATTTATAATTATTCAAATTTTGTTGCGCATAAACTGATGTAAAAAGTAAACATGTAACTAGTATTGATATAAACTTAAATTTCATTGTAATATTTTATTATTAGTGGTAATTGTAAATATACGTTTTATTATAAATATTTTTTTAACTGAAGTAAATTATCTATTGTTTTAACGCCATTAACGTAAGGTGTATTATTCACTTTTAAGTAAATTACATGCATACCTATATTTTGAGCGCCTATAATATCGGCTTCATAACTATCTCCTATCATAATACTATTTTCAGGATTAACTTGCGCTTTATTTAAAGCAAAATTGAATATTTTAGGATTTGGTTTTTTAACGCCTACCATTTCAGAATTTGTTACGGTTTTGAAGTAATGTAAAATATTAGATTTTGTTAATTTTTTATGCTGAACCTCATCAAACCCATTTGTTATAATATGTAATTTATACTGGTTTTTTAGGTAATTTAAAACATTTATGGCATTATCTAGCAAATAATTATAGCTTGATAAATGTGTAATATAATCGTTGGATAGTTTTAAAATAAGGTCTTTTTCAACATTTTTACTTAACGCTGAAAAAGCATCATGTAGTCTGCCAAAACGTAATGATTCTTTATCTATTTTTTCTTCACGATATAGTTTCCAATAGTTAAGGTTTATAGGCTCGTAAGCTTTCAAAAACTCATCAACATTAATATCAATATTATTTAGTGTGAATATTTTATTGAAGGTAAGTGCAGAGTTTTTATCAAAATCCCATAGCGTATGGTCTAAATCAAAAAAAACATCAGTTATATTTTCAGTCATTTTGAGCAGATTCTATTATTATATTAAATAGTTCTTTAAATCCTTTCCATCTGTAAACATCAGAAAAGGTGTAATTATGAAAAACAGGCACAAACTGTCCATTTACTTGCTTAACTTGGTTAATAATTTTGTAAAGTGTTTGTTTTTTATCTAACAATGAACGGTTTTGCAACAGCACAAAATCCATAATATGGTACGGGTGAATCATTAAAGGTGTTTGC
Source organism: Seonamhaeicola algicola (assembly GCF_007997385.1). Taxonomy (GTDB): domain Bacteria; phylum Bacteroidota; class Bacteroidia; order Flavobacteriales; family Flavobacteriaceae; genus Seonamhaeicola; species Seonamhaeicola algicola. Next base: position 313,782 of record NZ_VOSC01000025.1, on the reverse strand, counting down.
ACCTCATAATCTAAATCATAAAATAGAAAAGGTGTGCATGAACCTGCCCTGAAACCGGCATGATTTACATAACCCATACTATAATCTTCATTAATTTCTAAATCCACTAAATTCCTGTAAGATTCAGGCAGATTTAATCTAGAAAATGAATGCCTTGAGGCTTGCAAGGTCATGTTTACTATAGACTCCATTCTGTTTTTTTCTTTTTTAAGAATTTCAACATCATCAATAGCAAAATAAGATACTTTAAGCCCTACATTGCAATAATCGGCAACATGTTTAATTAACGATATAAAGTTTTTTTTATTCGGATTTATACCTTTATCAAAAGTAGAATAATCGCCAATTAAAAAGAAAAACAAAAATTTATAATTGCTAGATTTTTGTCTGTTTATTATATACTTAAACGCGTCATATGGGTCATGCTTTAAGCCTAAAAGCACTGCAAACCTTAAGTATAAACTTTTAAACCTAAATCTGAGCACATCTTTAACAACGCCGCCCATTGTGCGTACAATGCCCTTTAGTTTGTAATTATAAGCACAGGGTACATCAATAATGGGTTTTATACTATATGTTCTATTTGGGAATTCAAAATCTGGAAACTGTTGCTGTAATGCTGCTTTAAATTTATATGCCCAAATATCTACAACAGGTTGGTGTAAAAAACCGTGTTTATACGCTAAACTTTGTGTTGCTGTAAAGCGGCCGTATTCATCTTTTACATGTGGCAAATACTCTTCATAACGAGAAAGCAGGTAAAATGCGGCCGAAAATATATCAAAAGGGATAGCGCTTTTTTCACCTGTATAAAAAAAGCATTTGGTGTTTTCCCATTCATGCACGTTTATACTGATATCAGACAACCCTTGCTCAAACATTATTTCATGACTTTTTATAAAAAACTCATTTCCTAACTGTTGTTTGGTATATGACATTTTTAGGCTATCATGCGCTATAAATTTTTCAATAGTTGTTGTAAAATCTACATCTATACCTAAAACACGCGTACAAACATGCTTAAAAGCATACTTAACTCTGGGTGATATTTTATGTGTATAAACTAATAACATTACAACTTTAAAATTTATTTGAATACCTATAGAATAGCTTCATCGGCAAAACTAAAATAGGCTTTTTCAGTAATAATTAAGTGATCTAACACTTTAATATCTAAACTTTGTGCTGCAATTTTAAGTTTGTTAGTAATTTGTTTATCGGCTTCACTTGGTTTTAAAGTTCCTGATGGATGATTATGTACCAAAATTAAAGCAGTAGCACCTAGCTCTAAAGCTTGTTTAAATACCAAACGTACATCAACCAAAGTACCTGTTATACCGCCTTTACTTAACTGATTTTTTTGTAAAACTTTATTTGAATTATTTAAATAGATAATCCAAAACTCTTCATGCTGCAGCTCACCAATTATGGGTTGCATGAGCTCAAAAACTGAGATACTTGAAGTTATTTGTTTTTTCTGCAGTGCTTCTTCACCTCGCCTTCTTCTTCCCAACTCTAAAGCTGCGGCAATAGTTATAGCTTTAGCTTCACCAATACCTTTAAATGCCATGAGTTGCTTAATAGATAATTTACCAAGTTCACTTAAATTATTGTCAACACTAGCTAAAATACGTTTGCAAAGTGCTACAGCACTCTCGTTTCTATTCCCTGAGCCAATTAAAATAGCCACTAATTCGGCATCACTTAACGCTGTTTTTCCTTTGTAGAGTAACTTTTCACGGGGCTGATCATCTTGTGACCAATTTTTTATTGAAAACGATGTGCTTTTTTCTTGCATTTGATAAAGATAATTATTGTAAATTACTGCTGCAATAATAAATTAACTTACCCATGAAATCTTTATTTGAAAAAGAAGCAAAAGCTGAAATACTTAATAGGCTGAATAAATTATCACCAAAATCTCAAGCAAAATGGGGTAAAATGAATGTTAACCAAATGCTTGTGCATTGCCAAAGACCTATAGCTTTAGCCCTTGATGAAATAACAATAAAAAAACCTAACTTTTTAGTAGGATTAATGATGAAAATGGTAGCGCCCAGTTTATATAATGATAAACCTTGGAAACAGGGCTTACCAACCGCTAATGAGTTTGTTATTGCTGGCCAAAAAGATTTTGATACTGAAAAAAACATTCTGAATGAAAAAATTGAAAAAATGAGTAGCTCAAAAGGTTATTTTGAACCAAAAAAGAAGCATCCTATTTTTGGAAGTTTTACTGCAGACCAATGGGGAAAAGCTCAATATAAACACCTAGATCACCACTTTAAACAATTTGGAGTTTAACCACCCTATTAAAATAAACTAAAGACACTAAAATTGCTACTAAAAAACATGAAACAACAGCAAAAAATCACATTAATTTTAAGTATATTTTTCATACTTTTTTTATTTATTGACCCTGTTTATGCAGGTCCAGGAGGCACTGTAGCCAAAGCACTATTTAAAACTTGGTGGGGTAAATTAATAATGTCTCTTCTGGCAATAATTTTACTTCCTCTAATATTTTATATAAAAACTATTGAATTTATTGCTGTTAGAAAAGCAAAAAAACAGTTAGCTAAACTTGGCAGAATTAACAAAGACTTTATGTGGTTAAACATTCAAAAAAATGTTTCTAATGTGTTTAGTAGAGTACATATAGCTTGGGATAAAGAGGACATGAGTGAAGTATCTAACTATGTTAACCATTGGTATTGGCAAAACCAACAACTAATTCATTTAGACCGATGGAAAAGCGAAAACCTTAAAAACATTTGCAAATTAGAACGTATTAAAAACGTTAAGCCTTTATACCTTGAGATATCTGATAGTAAAAATTTTGAAGGTTCTAAAATTGCTTTTAGCATAACCGCAAATATTGAAGATTATTTAATTAACAAACAAACTAGAAAAATTGTTGAAGGCAAAAGAGGTTTTGATGATGAAACCAAAATTTGGATTATGGAATATAACGAAGGAAAATGGCTATTAGACGATATAAGAGATAACGGATTTTCTTTAAGTTTTGCTAAACTTGAAAATATTGTCCCTGTTTTTGAAACAGCATAAATATCTACTACTCTATCAATCCTTTAATGGCATCAAAATCCAAGCCGCCATAATTACCGCTACTCATTAATAATAAGGCTTTATTATCAAATTTTTGAGAGAACAGATAGTTTTTAAAATCATCAGGGTTTGTGTAAATTATTAAATCCTCTCGTTGAAAAGCATCAGCTATTTGTTCATGTGAAACGGCATCAAGTTTTTTAATTTCAACGGCATGAGGTGAATAAAATACAACTGCAACATCGGCAGCATTTAATGTGCCTTTGTATTCCTTTAAAAACTCGGCATTTAAACTGCTGTAGGTATGCAATTCTAAACAAGCCACTAAGGTTCTATTTTCATACTGTTCTTTTACCGCTTTTGTGGTTGCTTCTACTTTACTTGGAGAATGTGCAAAGTCTTTATAAGCAACACTATTTGAGCTTTCGGCTATTTTTTCTAGTCGTTTACTAGCGCCTTTAAAAGTGGCTATAGCTTCATAAAACTCATCTTCTTGAATACCCATGTGCTGACAAATCCATTTGGCTCCAGCTAAATTATTAAGGTTATGTTTGCCAAATACTTCAATAGGCAAATCTCCTTCAGGGGTTTCTAAAAGTGTTTCGCCATTTACAACGGTATATTGGGGTGTTTGGTATGGTATTTTTCTAATGGTATTATTACTTGCTTCAACTACGCGCTTTACCTCAGCATCTTCTTCGTTAAAATTTATACTACCACCGCTTACAATAGAATCTACAAAAATACTGAACTGTTCTACATAATTTTCATAGGTAGGAAATACATTAATATGATCCCATGCTATACCGCTTAACAACGCAATGTTTGGTTTGTATAAATGGAATTTTGGACGCCTATCAATGGGTGAACTTAGGTATTCATCGCCTTCAAGCACAATAAAATCATTTTCTTCGGTAAGCTTCACCATAACATCAAAACCTTCTAACTGTGCGCCTACCATATAATCTACATCTTTGTCATGGTAATGCATAACGTGTAAAATCATTGATGTAATGGTTGTTTTACCATGGCTACCACCAATAACCACGCGGGTTTTGTGTTTACTTTGCTCATACAAAAACTCTGGATAGCTATATATTTTTACACCTAATTCTTGAGCTTTTAATAATTCTGGGTTATCTTCTTTGGCATGCATACCCAGTACAATAGCATCTAAATTACTTGTAATTTTATTAGGAAACCATCCAAACGCATTTGGCAATAGGCCTTTTGCTTGTAATCTAGATTTTGAAGGCTCAAAAATAGTATCATCGCTACCAGTTACGTGGTATCCTTTGTTGTGTAATGCCAATGCTAAATTATGCATTGCAGCGCCACCTATAGCTATAAAATGTACGTTCATATTGTTGCTTTACAACAAATATCTGTTTCTAATTTCAAAGTACAAAGTTTAACTGTTGAAAAGTTTAATACCTTAATGATATTGGTATAATTTAGTTGGTTTTGATTTGCGTTAGGGATTGAGGCATTTGTTGGAGCTCTTTTGTGAGGCACGAGCAAAAAGCGACTGCCGAAAGCCCGACCCCTTATGGGTAACGCCCATAACTTAAAGTTTTAATATTTTTGCTTTTTCTTCTTTGGCTTGTTTAAAGTTTGCACGGGTTGCTAGGGCTTTGTCTATCCATTTTAATGCCGCTGTTTTATCTAATTTGTTTTTGTGAATTTGCGCTAATCTAAAATACGCCCATTCAATAGGCACACCGTCTTTAACCGAATGATTTTTAATATAAGCATGTAAACATTTTTCGCCTTTTTCTAATTGAATATTATAGTCTGCACACACTTTTCCTATTTGATAATGCATGGCGTTACGGTTGTGTTTTTGGTAAGCGTGCTCAATATTTTCTATGGCTTTTTGGGGTTTATTTTGCTTTTCGTAAAAATTGGTTAATTTTTCAAAACACGTTACAGAGCCGCCAGTATTTAGTGCTAATTTATAGTATTTCTCAGCTTGTTCGGGTTCTTTATCGTATTCATAAATATAGCCTTTTGCTAAATAGCCATCTACTTTTGAAAGGTTTTGCAACTCATTGGCATAGTGCAATGCTTTGCTTTTACTGCCGCCTATTATACCGGGTAGTTGCATGTATAATTCTACCAAAGCCCAACGGGCATCAACGTGTTCTTTATCTAATTCGGCAGCTTTTAAAAATGCAGCTTTTACATCATCAATAATAGTTAAGGCTTTTATTTTACTTACCGATAGGGCTTTCATGCCCAAAGCACCACCATATTTATATTGGTAATTGGCATTATTAGGATTGGTATTAACTAAAACTTTGTAATTACTTATGGCTTTATCCCATTTTTTTTGATGCCCATAGGCGTCACCTAACAGCTCTATACCTAAAGTATTTTTAGGGTTTTGCTCAACAAATTTTACCAAAACAACTTCGGCTTTTGCATACTGTTTTTTTGCTAACATGGCTTGTGCTTGCTCAATATGTAACTGACCATAAGTTAAAACGGGCAACAACAGTAGGTATATTAATTTGTTCATAAGTTTTTTGTCGGATTCACAAAGTTAAACATTACAAGTTTCTTTTAAAATGAGTAAATTCACTCACCCAAAATACAGGTTTGCTCATTGGCTATTTTTTGGTATGGCTTTTGAATTTAGCTTAGCAAAATAAGCTATTATAAAGTAACCTTTTACAACACACAATTCATGAAAAATTCACTACTTATTTTAATGATTCTATTTTTTGCCAACATAACCAATGCACAACACAACAATTACGAAGCGCTTTGGCTAAAAGTTGAAAAATTTGAAATTGAAGGTTTACCAAAATCTGCATTAAAAATTGTTAATGATATTGCCCTTAAAGCTAAAAAAGATAATAACGCCCCACAACTTATTAAAACACTTTTATTTAAGAGCAAGTTTGCTTTAATTTTAGAAGATGATGCTCAATTAAGTATAATTAATGATTTTAAAACTAATATTGAAACCAGCAGTTTTCCTGTAAAAAATGTTTTAGAAAGCCTACTAGCTAATTTATACTGGCAGTATTTTAAACAACATAGGTGGCAATTTTACAACCGTACTAAAACCGATGAAAAAATAAATACTACCGATTTTAGAACCTGGGATTTACAAACTTTATTTACCGAAATTCATGTACATTACCAAAACTCCTTACAAAATGGATTAATGCTTCAATTAGAAAATTTAGCTAATTATGATGCCATTTTAAACACCCACAAAGACTCTAAAATTTATAGACCAACACTTTTTGATTTTTTAAACCATAATGCTTTAGAATTTTACAAAACCAACGAAACACACATTACCAAACCTGCTTATAAGTTTGAAATTGATAATCCTGATTTTTTAGCCAATGCTAAAATCTTTTCTACTTTAAATATCACCTCAAAAGACAGTACGTCTTTACAATTACAGGCTTTAAAAATTTATCAACATTTAATTCAATTTCATTTAAAAAATAAAAACCCCAAGGCTTTAGCTAATGTAAATATTGAACGCCTAAAATTTGTTGAAGCACACGCTACTTTTACCAACCAACAAACACTGCTTTTAAACGCTTTAAAAACCGAAAGGCTTCAAAATAAAACACATGAAACATCTGCTTTATATGATTTTGAAATAGCATCTATGTATGTTAATTTAAGCAAAACGTATAATACAAAAACCAATAAGGAACACCGTTTTAAAGCAAAAGAGGCGCTTGCTATTTGCAATACAGCCATTACTAATTTTTCTGAAAGTTTAGGCGCCCAAAAATGTAAAATACTTAAAACTCAAATACTACAACCTACCTTAAACATTACTACCGAAAATTATTTACCAACACAGCAACATGCTAAGGTTTTAGTTAGCTATAAAAATATTGATTCACTTTATTTTAAAGCCTATAAGCTTAATGAAAAACAATTTGAAAAATTTGGTAAAATTTACAATAAAGATGATAAATGGGAATTTTTAAACAAATTAAATGCTACAAAATCGTGGAGTAATACGCTGCGAAATGAAAACGATTACCTACAACACAGCACCGAGTTGTTATTACCAAAATTAAATAATGGCCGTTACATTATTTTAGCTACAAATAAACAAAACAATAGTGTATTTTTTGCCTATACAACCATACAAATTACTAACATAGCATTGGTTGATGCCGAAAATAACACACATCAAATTTTCCAATTAATTAACAGAAATAACGGTGAACCCATGGCTAATGCCACCATTGAAATGTCATACAGCACACCATACAATGGCAAAAGAAAACTACAAAATTACACCACAGATAGTCAAGGAAGAATAAGCATTAAAAAAACAAATAGCTACTACCGCAATATTACCATAGAAGCAAGCTACAATAATGAAACTGCTTATTTTGGTAATTACTGGATGGGTTCTCGCCAAAATAAACAACAACCAAAAACAGCATATAAAGCATTCGTTTTTACTGATAGAAGTATTTACAGACCAGGACAAACGGTATTTTTTAAAGCAATTGCGCTTAAAACTAAAAACAATACTTCTGAAGTTTTAGCCAATGAAAATTTATATGCCGTTTTATACAACGCAAATAGTGAAGAAATTAAAGAACTAGAATTAAAAACTAATGAATATGGCGCTGTTAATGGCCAATTTATTTTACCCAACACAGGTTTAAATGGCCAATATTACATTGAAATTGATGGAGATAGAAGTGATTTATACACCAATCATTATTTCTCGGTTGAAGAATACAAACGCCCTAAATTTGAAACCACATTTAAAACCGTAAAAGAAACCTATACAATTAACGATTCGGTAACTGTAAAAGGTAATGCTATTGCTTTTACAGGCAGTAATATTACAAATGCTAAAGTTGTATACCGTGTACACCGAAAAGTACAATACCCGCATTGGTTTTATTGGTACAGACCAAATTTTAATAGTGAACCTCAAGAAATAACCCACGGTGAAACAGTTACCAATGCTAATGGTGAATTCAGCATTACGTTTAAAGCGCTGCCAGATTCAAGCGTAGATAAAGAAAGTCTTCCTATTTTCAGATATGAAATTACCGCCGATGTTACCGATTTAAATGGTGAAACCCGAAGCGCAACAACACTTGTAAATGTTGGTTATCATGCGTTAACCGCCAACATTATTGTAAACAGTGTTCTTAATAAAAGTAATAAAGAACACACTATAAACATTGAAACTAAAAACTTAAATGGCGAATTTGCACCTGCTAAAGGCAGTATTAAAATTTATAAACTTAAAGCCCCTAATAACGTTGTAAGACCTCGCCCATGGCCTGCACCAGATTATCAAGATTTTTCAAAAGAAAACTTTAAAAACTTATTTCCAAACGAAGCTTACACAAACGAACATTTACCAAATGAATGGGAAAAAGGCGCACTAGTTTTAAACAAAACGTTTAATACTGAAACCTCAAAAACACTCCATTTAGGTAAAATTAAAAAATGGCAATCAGGACAATACATTATCATTCTAGAAACTAAAGATAAGTTTGGTAAAGCGGTAAAAGACGAAACTAAAATAACATTGTTTAGTGATAAAGATGATAGTTTAGCAGATAATCAATTATTCAATATTACAACAAACAAAACCACATATAATGCAGGTGAAATAGCCTATGTAACATTAGCTTCAGCAGCAAAAAACATTGCAGTAACCGTATCAATTGAAAAAAATCATGATATTATAAAAACCCAAATAGTTAAGCTAAACAACAATAAAAAAGTATTAAGCATTCCTGTTTCTCAAAATGATATTGGTGGCTTTGCTATTCATTACAGCTATGCAGCTTATAACAGCGCACACCAAGGTACGTTACCCATTTCAGTACCATACCCTATAACAAATTTGCAAATTGAAACCAACACGTTTAGAGACCGGTTACAACCAGGAACTAATGAAACTTGGAGCTTTAACATAAAAGGTCCAAAAAGCGATAAAGTTAGTGCTGAACTTTTAGCGAGTATGTATGATGCATCATTAGACCAGTTTAAAGATCACAACTGGCACTTCAACCCTATTTACAAACCTAATTATTACAGCGCTTTTAGAAATAATATGCAACAAAGTTTTGGTACCAAAGGCTTTAAAACTTATAGTAACTACAATATTTCGCACCATTACCCAAACCTGTATTATGACTCATGGAATTGGTTTGGTTTTTCAATGAATTTTAATAAATGGACTTATAACCGGTATTTAAATACGCTAAGGCCAAAACATACACCAAAACACCAAGAAACGTTTAATAAAACATTTAAAGAGGGTATTATTACAGGTACTATTTATGATGAAACAGGAGAACCATTACCTGGTGCTAACATTACTATTACAGGAACAAATAATAAAACAACAACAGATTTTGATGGGAAATTTACTATTGAAGCAAAAAAAGGAAACACACTTAAAATTAGCTTTTTAGGATATTTAGACTATAATGTTACAATTAATAAAAACAATGTATTAAACATAACACTAGTTGAAGATAGTGCTCAATTAGATGAAGTTGTTGTGACTGGGTACGGTACCCAAAAAAGAAAGGAATTAACAGGAGCCGTAGCTGAAGTTGTGGTTGAAGAAGCTGAAGTATCACAAGGGCAAGCAATGATAAAAGGGCAAGCAAACGACAATGAACTTAATATACCTGCGCCTCCCAAACCAGAAAAACAAACTAAAACAGATTTCAGTAATATTAAAATCCGTAAAAACTTAAACGAAACCGCCTTTTTCTTTCCGCATTTAAAAACAGATGATGAAGGCAATGTAAGTTTCAGTTTTACAACACCCGAAGCCCTAACACAATGGAAATTACAATTATTAGCGCATACTAAAAATTTAGAAAGTGCTACAAAAACATTAACTACCGTAACTCAAAAAGAGTTAATGGTTACACCTAATGCGCCACGTTTTTTACGCGAAGGTGATAGCATTAGTATTAGTACAAAAATTTCAAATCTTACTGAAAAGGAATTATCAGGTAAAGCGCTATTAATTTTAACAGATGCTATTTCAGGAAAAGATATAACATCAAAATTATTTGTGAGTACTAAAAATAACGCTTCAACACTTCAAAGAGCGCAAAATTTCACAGTATCATCAAAAAACAACACACAAGTATCATGGCGTTTATTAATACCTGATGATGTGCAAGCTATTCAATATAAAATAGTTGCAAAATCTGAAAGCTTTAGTGATGGCGAGCAAAACGCCTTACCTGTACTTTCAAACCGCATGTTGGTAACAGAAACATTACCCATGTGGATAAAAAGCAATGAAACAAAAACCTTTTCTTTAGAAAAACTTGTTTCTACTTCAAAAAACAACGAAAAATCTACATTAAAACACCACAAGTTAACTTTAGAAATAACTTCAAACCCGGCATGGTATGCAGTACAAGCATTACCATATTTAATGGAATACCCTTATGAATGTAATGAGCAAACATTTAGTAGGTATTATGCCAATGCGCTGGCTAGCCATATAGTAAATTCTAACCCAAGAATAAAAGAAGTTTTTAATCAGTGGGCATCACAAGACGCGCTCATTTCTAACCTTGAAAAAAATGAAGAATTAAAGTCTATCTTAATTCAAGAAACACCATGGTTACGTGATGCTAAAAGCGAAACCGAACAGAAAAAACGCATTGCTTTATTATTCAATTTAAACAAAATGAATAACGAATTGCAATTGGCTTTAAACAAACTTAAAAACAATCAAATGTCATCGGGCGCATGGCCTTGGTTTAATGGCGGCTATGAAAACCGATGGATTACACAACATATTATTACTGGTTTTGGGCACTTGCAAAAACTTGAGGTAATTCATAACAATAACGAAGTATCTCAAATGATTAAAACGGCTATTAATTTTTTAGATGAAGCTTTTGTAAAAGAATACAAAAACCTAAAAAAGTATAATAAAAATATTGATTTAAATAAAGACCATTTAAGCCATAATCAGTTGCATTATTTATATATGCGAAGCTTCTTTCCGCAGATAAAAACATCTAAAGAAGTTGAAAACATTATTGCATATTACCAATCGCAAATTCAAAAATACTGGTTAAACCGTTCATTATACGCTAAAGGTTTAATGGCTTTAATTTCATATAGAACTAATGACACACAAACAGCTTCGAAAATTTTAAAATCATTAAAAGAAAACAGTATTACCAACCAAGAGTTAGGCATGTACTGGAAAGAAAATACCAACTCTTGGTTTTGGTATCAAGCACCTATAGAAACGCAAGCGCTACTAATTGAAGCGTTTTCTGAAACTGGTACACTTATTCAAAATGAAGCTAAAAATTTAGAAACTATTGACAATCTTAAAATTTGGCTACTTAAAAACAAACAAACTAACCGTTGGAAAACTACAAAGGCAACTACCGAGGCGGTTTATGCATTACTACTTCAAGGTAATGATTGGATTAGTGTTACCGAAATGGTTGATGTTTCCGTTGGCGGTTCAATTATAAATCCTTCAAAATTAAAAAACTCTAAAATTGAAGCCGGCACTGGGTATTTTAAAACTTCTTGGAATGCTCAAGAAATTAAACCCAATATGGGCAACGTTACACTTACAAAAAAGGATAATGGTGTTGCTTGGGGCGGATTGTATTGGCAATATTTTGAAGATTTAGATAAAATAACATCAGCTGCAATATCATTAAACATAACTAAAAAATTATTTTTAAAACAACACACAGATACTGGTGAAGAAATTAGTGAAATAACCCCAAAAACATCATTAACTGTTGGTGATTTAGTAAGGGTTAGAATTGAAATTAAAAACGACAGACCTATGGAATTTGTACATATGAAAGACATGCGTGCCGCTGGTTTAGAACCTATAAACGTTATATCTACTTACAAATGGCACGACGGATTAGGCTATTATGAAAGTACAAAAGATGCCAGTACAAACTTCTTTTTTGATTATTTACCAAAAGGTGTTTTTGTGTTTGAATATGATTTACGCGTAAACAATGCCGGAAACATGAGCAACGGTATTACCACCATACAAAGTATGTATGCCCCTGAGTTTAGCAGTCACAGTAAAGGCGTAAGGATACAGGTTAAATAATTTAACTAAAACAACAACAAAACCAGAAGCTCTTAAAAAAAGGAGCTTCTGTAGTTTTAACAAACAACACTTAACGGTTTTTAGTAACTTTGTGTTATGCAACGCCCCACTTTATTATTTTCTCTTTTTTTTAACTCATGGTTGTTATTAAGCATAACGGCATGCGCAAGTAAAAATATTGAGCCACCAACCCTTACTAAAAACGGTAAACCAAAGCTGCTTTTTATAAATTTTAATATTACGCAAACTAATAATGGCAAACATATTAGCTTAATTAATAAAATTGAAACCGAAGGCGCTCCCAAACAAAATACCCTTTTAAATAATGGCACCCAAGGAGATTTGCTTTGTAACTTACTAAATAAAAAAGGGCGCACGCTTAAACAATTCAGTATAAAAAATCCGTTAAAGAAACATATGGAATATATTAACGATAATAAGCAACTACAAACCCAACATGTACAGCTAACAAAAACATCATTCACATTACGGTTCCCAGCATACACTAATGTGCATTATTTAAGTATTTTTGAAATTGATACATTAAACAAAAAATCAAAACCATTAATTACAACTACAACTAACTAGTGAAACATCTGCTACATATTATTGTTATATTTATAAGTTTGGCACCAGGTTTTGCTCAAAATTTTGATGTTGAAGCTATAAAAATAGCTGGAGATAATACCACACGTATAAACTTAGTTATTTTAAGTGAAGGCTACCAAACCCAAGAGCTAAACACGTTTATTTTAGATGCTACAAACTTTAGCAATTACCTTTTTAGCCAATCGCCTTTTTTAGAATATGCTAATTATTTTAATGTGTATGCTGTAAAAGTACCTTCAAATGAAAGTGGCGCAGACCACCCAGGCACTGGTAACGTTGCTCATGAATCTGGTTGGCCAGTTCCCACACAAACAGTAGACACGTATTTTAATGCAACTTATGACGCTTTTGGGAATCATTTTTTACTGTACTATGAAATTGATGGACTTAGCGCCAATAATACTCAAGCTAAAATAGAAACTGTTTTAGCTAACAATTTTCCCACCTATGACCAAGCACTTATTCTTGTAAACTCGCCTTATTATGGCGGTAGCGGTGGTAAATTTCCAATGGCTTCAACGGGTTCAAGTTCGTTAGAAATTGCTGTTCATGAATTAGGACATTCACTTTTTGATTTAAAAGACGAATATTATCCTGGAGATGAATTGGCTGCCGAAGCCATAAACATGACTCAAGATACAAACCCTAACACTGTAAAATGGAAAAACTGGATTGGTACTAATAATATTGGCATACACCAGCATACGGGCAATGGCAATGCTTCATTATGGTATAAACCAAGACATGCCGAGTGCAAAATGGAAGTTTTAAACAAACCTTTTTGTGCCGTTTGTAAAGAAGGGATGATTGAAAAAACACATAGCCTTATTACGCCTATTGAAAGTTTTAGCCCTGAAGAAACTACTTTAGAAGCATTAAGCTTTCCATTAAATTTTCAGCTTAATTTAATTAAACCAATACCTAATACTTTAGAAAGTGTTTGGACACTTAACAACGTTAATTATGCCAACAATGTTGATGACGTTTCTATTAATGAAACTAATTTAAGTGAAGGTAACAACACGCTTTCAGTAACCGTTACTGATAATTCTAATATGCTTAAGGTTGATAACCACGAAACGTTTCACATTTACAATGTGAATTGGACTATAAATTACAGTGCCTTGGGTGTTGAAACTATTTCTAGCAGTAGCCATAGTTTTAAAATAAAAATGTTTCCAAACCCAACTGATGAGTTTTTAAATTTCACTATTGAAAATAATAACAGCCAAACATTACGTGTAGTTTTAAATACAATTGATGGTAAAAAAATTATATCAAAAAAATTAAATACTTCAACCCAACTTAACACAAGTTATTTAAAAACAGGAATTTACATTGCTAACATTTATGCAAACAATACACTTATTGCAAGTAAAAAAGTAGTAAAACACTAAGGCTTTGGCGGGTAACCCGCTAAAATTTTATCGGTAATAGCTTTTAAGCGTGCTTCTCTGTTTTCTGGTGATGCGTTTGGGTTAAAACTAGATTCACTAACAGCTTGCCAAAATAAACCAATACCTTTTTCATCAACAAAATCAACAGTAATTTGGCGGCTTACATTAGGTTGCCCAATGGGTATACCAATTGATACGCCACCACCAACATTACGGCCACCGCCACCTAAACCAACCCCCACACTTTGTCTTGGTGTTCCTTGAAATTCGGCACTTTTTATATCAATTAAAAAATCAGGGGTTTCAGAAATTGAAAATCCTAAAGCGGTCATTTTAGCATCAAAAGCATCTAAAAAACGTTTGGTGTCTAATGCGCTTAAACCCGTTTTCATGTCACCAAAATACTGGTAGGTTTTGTACTTTGAAAAATTAGTAGTGCGCTCATAATCATAATTCACTCTAATTGGCGCGCAACTTACTATTAAAAATACAAGCAGAAGTATTTGTATATGTTTCATTTTTAGCTAATTTTTAATTTAAAGATAATCAAAAATTATTCCAATGCCTTTTTTTATAATTGACTCTGATTGTGAAATATTAATCATTTAGCATTTTCCAAAGTATATCTTTAAGCTCTGTAATGCCTTTTTGTGCCACCGATGAAATAAACATATACGGAATTGGTAAATTATTATCAAGCTCTTGCTTCATTTCAGCTTTAAGCTCATCATCTAACATATCAGTTTTAGATATTGCTATAAAACGCTCTTTATCTAGCATTTCTGGGTTGTAACGCCTAAGTTCATCAAGTAAAATATCATATTGCTTTTTAATATCATCTGCATCGGCAGGAATTAAAAATAACAACACTGAATTTCGCTCAATATGGCGTAAAAAATAATGCCCTAAGCCCTTGCCTTCAGCAGCACCTTCAATAATACCTGGAATATCTGCCATTACAAAGGTTTGATAGTCTCGGTATTTCACAATACCTAAATTAGGTTTTAGGGTTGTAAACTCATAATCGGCTATTTTAGGTTTTGCTGATGTTATTACAGATAGCAATGTAGATTTACCCGCATTAGGGAAACCTACTAAACCAACATCGGCTAATACTTTAAGCTCAATAGTAACGTATTTTTCTTGCGTTGGCATTCCTGGTTGCGCATATCGGGGGGTTTGATTTGTAGACGATTTGAAATGCCAATTACCTAAACCACCTTTACCTCCTTCAACAATAATACGCTCCTGTTCATGCTCTGTAATTTCAAAAAGCACATCATTAGTTTCAGTATCTCTAACAACGGTTCCTAAAGGCACATCAATGTAAACATCTTCACCATCGGCACCGGTGCTTCTACTTTTACTTCCATGTTCACCATGGCCAGCACGTATATGTTTTTTAAATTTTAGGTGTAGTAATGTCCATAAGTTTTCATTACCGCGTATTATAACATGCCCACCACGACCACCATCGCCTCCGTCGGGGCCACCTTTTTCAATATATTTTTCTCTGTGTAAGTGAGCAGACCCTTGTCCGCCTTTACCAGAACAAACATACATTTTTACGTAATCTACAAAATTTCCTTCTGTCATTTATCTATGTTTATTTGTTTTGCGTTAAGTCGTTTAGTCGTATATGCACTTTAAACAACTAAACAAATAAACGTTTACTATAACGCGTCTATTACTGTACTTAAACGTTTTGTAATATCTTCAATGCTACCTACGCCATTAACACCGTAGTATTTATTTTGTGCAGAGTAATAATCTTTTAAAATAGCTGTTTTGTTGTAGTATTCTTTAATACGATTTCTAATAATAGATTCATCAGCATCATCAGGTCTTCCGCTAGTTTTACCTCTTTCAAGTAAACGCTGTACTAAAACTTCATCATCAACTTCAAGAGCTATCATTGCGTTAATTGAAGAGTCTTTAGAATCCATTAATGTATCTAAAGCTTGTGCTTGGGCATCAGTACGTGGAAAACCGTCAAAAATAAAACCGTTAGCATCGGCATTTTTTTCAACCTCGGCATTTAACATATCAATAGTTACTTGATCTGGCACTAACTCACCTTTATCAATGTATGATTTTGCAAGCATTCCAAGCGCTGTTTCATTTTTAATATTAAACCTAAAAACATCACCGGTTGAAATATGAACTAAGTTGTATTTTTCTTTTAAAAAGTTTGCTTGTGTTCCTTTACCTGCTCCTGGAGGGCCAAATAGCACTAAATTTGTCATGTGTTGTGTTTCTTTTATTTGATATATTTCTGGTAAATCTCTACCTAAATTATCGTAGTCTAAACCATAGCCAACAATAAATTTATTAGGTATTTCTATACCAACATAATGTAGTTTAAAGTCTTTTTTATAAGCTTCGGGTTTGTAAAAAAGGGTAGCTATTTTTAATGCTTTAACGTTTTCATTTTGAAAAATACGATGCACTTCGGCTAAGGTATTACCAGTATCAATAATATCTTCTAAAATAACAACTGTACGCCCAGTTAAATCTTGTGTTAAACCTATTAAACGCTGAATATCTTCGGTAGATTTTACGCCTTCATATGATGCTAGTTTAATAAACGTAACCTCGCATGGTTTTGGATATTTTTTCACAAAATCACTTGTAAACATAAAAGAGCCGTTTAGTATGCCTATAAAAACAGGTATTTCGTCTCCTAAATCGTTTGCTATTTCTTCAACCAATTTATCAATAGCTGTATCAATTTGATTTGCAGTAATAAACGGTTTAAAATATTTGTTATGTAATTTTACCACCCTAAACTTATTTTAAAGCAGCAAAGATAATTAAATGATTTACCTTTTTAGGTTTTTGAATTACGTTTTAGAATCCTTTTTTTAACTTTTAAGTACATTTTTATAATTAACCCAAAAAAAATGTGTGTAATAATTGCGTAAATTTTAGTTTTATGGCAATATAATGCGCATTATTTACAATGTTTTCATTCGGTTTTAAGAATTTCTGAATGAAAAAATTCATGTACTTTTGCATAACTTAAATCAGTTTCACAAAAAAAATAGTAATGAACTACTTCTCTTCTAACTTTAAACTAGGTATTTTAGGTGGCGGTCAATTAGGTAAAATGCTGCTTTACAACACTAGAAAGTTTGATATACAAACCAACGTAATGGATGCTAGCCCAGAGGCTCCAAGTAAATTAGCTTGCAACAATTTTACACTTGGTGATTTAATGGATTACGATGCCGTTTTTAACTTTGGAAAACAAGTTGATGTATTAACTATTGAAATTGAAAATGTAAATGTTGATGCTTTAGAAGCTTTAGAAAAAAAAGGCATACAAGTTTACCCCGCAGCAAAAACACTACGTACCATACAAAACAAAGCAAAACAAAAATTGTTTTATGTTGATAATAACATACCAACAGCTCCTTTTACACGCTTTGCTTATACTTCAGAAATTAAAGAAGCCATAAATCATGGCGGATTAACACTGCCTTTTGTATGGAAAAGTGCCCAATTTGGGTATGATGGCCAAGGTGTAAAAATTGTTAAAACACTTGATGATTTACAAAATTTACCAAACGTAGAATGTATAGCCGAAACATTGGTACCCTTTAAAAATGAATTAGCTGTTATTGTTGCCCGTAGTGCCAATGGTGACGTTAAAAGTTACCCAGTGGTTGAGATGGAATTTCACCCTGAAGCCAACCAAGTTGAGTACGTAATTTGTCCGGCAAGAATTGATGATAACGTAGCAAAAAAAGCTAAAGATATTGCTTTAAAAGTATCTGAAGCATTTAACCATGTTGGGCTTTTGGCCGTTGAAATGTTTCAAACTGAAAATGATGACATTTTGGTTAACGAGGTAGCCCCAAGACCTCACAACTCTGGGCACCAAACTATTGAAGCTAGTTACACATCACAATTTGAGCAACACATACGTGCCATTTTAAATTTACCTCTTGGCAGAACCGATAGTAAAGTTGGTGGCGTTATGGTAAACCTTGTTGGTGCTGAGGGTTTTACAGGCAATGTGGTATACCAAAATATTGAAACCATTATGCAAATGGATGGCGTTACACCGCACATTTATGGAAAAAAAGAAACCAGACCGTTTAGAAAAATGGGGCACGTTACCATTGTAAATGAAAATTTAAATGAAGCCAGACGTGTTGCCGAAGAAGTTAAAAAATCCATTAAAGTAATAAGCGAATAAATTACAATAAACAACCATTAAATTACTAAAAATTGCCCAAGTAAATTTAAAATTTAATGTTTGAATATTTAGAACTTAAAATTTAGTTATGAGTAAAATAGGCGTAATTATGGGAAGCAAAAGTGATCTTCCTGTTATGCAAGATGCTATAGACATCTTAAAAGGGTTTGATATTGAAGTTGAAGTAGATATAGTATCTGCACACCGTACTCCCGAAAAGTTATTTGACTACGGAAAAAATGCGCACTCGCGTGGTTTTTCAGTAATAATTGCTGGTGCAGGTGGTGCTGCACATTTACCTGGTATGATAGCCTCATTATCACCTTTACCTGTTATTGGTGTGCCTGTAAAAAGCAGCAATTCAATTGACGGATGGGACTCTGTTTTATCTATTCTACAAATGCCTGGTGGTGTACCTGTTGCTACAGTAGCTTTAAACGGCGCTAAAAATGCTGGTATTCTAGCTGCTCAAATTATTGGAGCGCATGACACCTGTGTTTTAGATAAAATTATAGCCTATAAAGAAGGATTAAAAATAAAAGTAAACGAATCTGCTAAAGATTTATAGCCATAAAAAAACCTCGAATAAAAATTCGAGGTTTTCAAGCTATTAACATATAATCCTTATGAGTTAGTCACTCGCAAAAATCTGTCGGGTGCAAATATATAACTTTTTTTTATTATGCATGCATAATAACTAAACTTTAACATTTTACTTGAAATTATGTCTTATAAAATATTACTTGAAACCTTCAATACACCTTTTAACACAGCTCCGTTTTCAAAAATTGAAGATAGTTTTTACCTTCCTGCCTTCAAAGAAGCTATAAAAAAAGCTAAAGCTGAAATTGATGCCATAGTTAATAATTCTGAAGCTCCAACATTTGAAAATACTATTGAAGCTTTAGATTTTTCAGGTGAACAATTAGACCGTATTTCTAGTATATTTTTCAATTTAAACTCTGCTGAAACTAATGATACTATTCAAAAAATAGCTCAAGAAGTATCGCCTTTACTTTCTGAATTTAGTAATGATATTACTTTAAATCAAGCTTTATTCCAACGTGTAAAAACCGTTTACAATGCTAAAGATACTTTAAATTTAACCATTGAACAACAAACCTTACTTGATAAAAAATATAAAGGTTTTTCTAGAAACGGTGCTAATCTTTCTGAAGAAAAAAAAGAAAGCCTCAGAGCTATTGACAAAGAGTTAAGCAAGCTAAAACTTAAATTTGGCGAAAATGTTTTAGCTGAAACTAATGCCTTTGAAATGTTAATTACCAATGAAAAAGACTTAAGTGGTTTACCCGAAGGTACAATTGAAGCCGCAAAACAATTAGCCGAAAGCAAACATAAAGAAGGTTGGCTTTTCACTTTAGATTACCCAAGCTACATCCCTTTTGTAACCTACGCAAATAACCGACAACTACGCAAAAAACTAAGCTTAGCAGCAGGTAGCAAAGGTTTTAAAAACAACAGTTTAGACAACCAAGAAATTGTTTTAAACATTGTAAAACTAAGGCACCAACGCGCCAACCTTTTAGGTTACAAAACACACGCTCATTTTGTTTTAGAAGAACGAATGGCGCAAACCCCAGAGAATGTATCAAATTTTTTAAACGAATTATTAGAAAAAGCTAAACCAGCAGCAACTCAAGAATTTAAAAACCTTCAAGAATTTGCTAAAAACTTAGATGGTATTGAGCAACTACAAAAATGGGACGGTGCTTATTATGCCGAAAAATTAAAACAAAAACTTTTCAGTTTAGATGATGAAAAACTAAAACCTTACTTTAAATTAGAAAATGTAATTGAGGGCGCATTTACAGTAGCTAAAAAATTATTCAATTTACATTTTGAAGAAATTGATACTATAGACAAATACCATACTGATGTTTTAACATACAAAGTAACCAACACCAACGGCGATTATGTTGCCATTTTATATGCCGATTTTTTTCCAAGACCAGGAAAAAGAAACGGTGCGTGGATGACGGTTTACAAACCACAATACATTAAAAATGGTGAAAACTCAAGGCCACATATATCTATAGTTTGTAATTTCACAAAACCAACAAAAAGCAAACCATCATTACTTACATTTAATGAAGTAACTACACTTTTTCATGAATTTGGTCATGCACTACACGGTATGTTAGCCAACACTACTTACCCAAGTTTATCAGGCACCAGTGTATTTTGGGATTTTGTAGAGCTACCAAGTCAAGTAATGGAAAATTGGTGTTTTGAAAAAGAAGCGTTAGAGCTATTTGCTACACACTACCAAACAGGCGAAGTTATACCAATGGATTTGGTTTTAAAAATTAAAGATTCTGCAACATTTCATGAAGGTATGCAAACGCTGCGTCAATTAAGTTTTGGGTTGTTAGATATGAGTTGGCATGCCAATGAAAACCCATCAAAAATAACAACCGTTAAAGCGCATGAAAACAAAGCCTTTAGTAACACAAAACTATATCCTGAAGTAGAAGAAAACTGTATGAGTACTGCTTTTTCACATATTTTTCAGGGCGGATATTCTTCAGGTTATTATAGTTATAAATGGGCTGAAGTTTTAGATGCTGATGCTTTTGAATATTTTAAACAAGAAGGTATTTTTAATAAACAAGTTGCCAATAAATTTAAAGATAACGTTTTGAGCAAAGGCGGCACCGAAAACCCAATGACACTCTACAAACGCTTTAGAGGCCAAGAACCAAAACCAGAAGCTTTATTAAAACGGGCAGGGTTACTGAAGAAATAACAATTTTTGTATTGTATATTCTATGTTTAAACCATTTCATTTTTTTATTATACTTTTGATAAAAGAAAACAAGCAATATGCCCAATCATCAAATTAATCCAAATAAGTGGATCGATTTATATTCCGACTATCTTTACAATTACACAATAACCCGTGTAAATGATAAAGTCATTGCGCAAGACCTTGTACAAGATACATTTTTGGCGGGCTTAAAATCAATGAAAAACTTTAAAGGAGAAGCCAGCGAGCGCACTTGGCTTATTAGTATTCTTAAAAGAAAAATTATTGATTATTACCGAAAAATAAATTCTAACAAAGGTAAGGCCGAAGTAAGAATGAGTTACAATGATGCTGAAACCGAAGGTGATTGGTTAGAAGAACGCGTAGCAGATCCGTTTGATAAAACTGCCGAAGACGACATGCAAAACAATGAGCTTGGTAATGCCATACATAATTGCTTAGGCAAACTACCTAGCAAACAAGCCGATGTTTTTAAAATGAAAACCATTTTAGGCTATGAAACAGAAACCATTTGTAATGAACTAAACATTACACCGTCTAACCTATGGGTAATTATACACAGAGCACGTACTGCTATGGCCGATTGCCTAGAAAAAAACTGGTTTTAATAATGGAAAATATGAAGAAGAGCTTTTTATTTGTAAGCTGTGATGAAGCGCAACATTTATGTGACAAGGCACAATATAATGAGGCTAGTTTATTTGATAAAATAAAACTTAACCTAAGACTTTCTTGGTGCAGAGTAACCAGAGCATATTACAAGCGCAATACCAAACTAACTAAAAAAATTAATGAAGCTAATGTTGATTGCCTAACACCAGAGTGTAAAGAAAACATGAAAAAAGAACTTGAAAAGGCTATAAAAAACCAAGCTAGTTAGTTTGCTAAAAACAGTAGAATTACACCCCACAAAATAGGTATTCCTTCAACCCAAAACGCACTATAGTATTTAGTTTGTTGCTTTTTGGCAAACAACAAAAACAGTAATGTAATTAGCAGTATAAGCAACATAACCAATGTGTGTATTAACTGCTTTTCAGTTTTAAAAACCTCTAAAACAACTATTAATACTAATAATAACACTCCAATTATTTTAGTACGCTTTATGCCTATTTTTTGCGGTATAGTAGATAGTTTTACGCTATCAAACTGTAAATCTCTAATTTCAAAAGGTAACATTAATACTATAATGTAAATATAACGCTGTAAAGCTGTTAAAACAACAGTTGTAGTAACACTAAAAGCATTATTAATTACTGGTAATAAAACGGTAACACCAGCCCAAACCAATGCTATTAAATACACTTTTAAGCCACCAATACTTCTTAAGTTTTGCTGGTTATCAACAAATAAATGTTTTGGTAAAAACGGTATAGCATAAAAAAAAGTAACTACACCAAAACAAGCAATATACACAAGCGTTTGGGCAGGCAATTGGCTACCGTGGTAACACATAAAAACAAAACAAAAAAACGAAAACACTTGTATAGCCTTTAACCAGTTTGCTAAACGCCTATGATGAAATTTAGCTATCCCAAAAAACTTCACAAAATTATAACCACTTATGGTGGCAAAAAACAAAAATAGTAACAACACAATATCTGTAGAAATGCTAAACTCTATTAACGTAACAAGCGCTAATGCGCACACCGATAAAGCTACGTGAACACTACTATTTATATAAAAATTTAAAAGCTGTTTAAAATATTGCATTAAACAAAAGTAATTAAACTGTTAACAACACCTTCAAATAGTTAAAAACTTTCCATTTTATGCAACAAAACCCTTTAAATTTTACTTATTTTTGCGAATTATTTAACAATTTGAAATTAAATGAACACAAACGCTTTTGCTTTACGTCATATTGGTCCTAATGAAACAGACCAACAAGAAATGCTTAACGCCCTAGGCTTAGAGTCTTTAGATCAGTTAATTTACGAAACGCTTCCAGACGATATTCGTTTAAAAAAACCTCTAAATTTAGACGAGCCAATGACCGAGCATGAGTATTTACTTCATATTCATGATGTTTCAAAAAAGAATAAAGCTTATAAAACATATATTGGTTTAGGTTATCACCCAACCGTTATGCCTGCTGTAATTCAGCGTAATATTTTAGAAAATCCGGGTTGGTACACCGCATACACTCCATATCAAGCCGAAATTGCTCAAGGTCGTTTAGAGGCTCTTTTAAATTTTCAAACCATGGTTATTGAACTTACAGGTATGGAAATTGCCAATGCTTCTTTATTAGACGAAAGTACGGCTGCTGCCGAAGCTATGAGTTTACTTTTTGCGGTGAGAGAACGTGAACAAAAAAAAGCTGGTGTAAATAAGTTTTTTGTTTCTGAAAATATTTTACCGCAAACACTTTCTTTGTTAGAAACCAGAGCAAACCCTATTGGTATTGAATTGGTTATTGGTAATGAAGAGTCATTTGATTTTTCTTCAGAATTTTTTGGAGCTATTTTACAATACCCCGGAAGAGACGGTCAAATAACCGATATTAAATCGTTTATTGAAAATGCAAAAAGCGCGCAAATTAAAGTAGCTGTAGCTGCCGATATTTTAAGCTTAGTAAAACTAGAAGCGCCTGGTCATTTTGGTGCCGATGTTGTTGTAGGCACCACGCAACGCTTTGGTATACCAATGGGTTATGGAGGGCCGCATGCAGCTTATTTTGCCACAAAAGAAGCGTATAAACGTGATATTCCTGGACGTATTATTGGTGTAACCAAAGACGCCAATGGAAACAGAGCGCTAAGAATGGCTTTACAAACCCGCGAACAACATATTAAAAGAGACAGAGCCACATCAAACATTTGTACTGCACAAGTTTTACTTGCTGTAATGGCCGGTATGTATGCTGTATTTCACGGGCCAAAAGGCTTAAAGTTTATAGCCAATAAAGTACATAATAAAGCATCAAAATTAGCCGAAATTTTAGAAACACTTGGTTATAACCAAGTAAACACATCATTTTTTGATACGCTTCAAATAAAAACTAAAGCTATCAAAATAAAAAAGATAGCTACAAAGAAAAAAGTAAATCTTTGTTACCCCGATAAAAACACGGTTACCATTTCCATTAATGAAACTACATCAATACGTGATATAAATTATTTAATTAGTGTTTTTGCTGAGGCGGCAAACAAAAAGCCTATTATAGTTTCTGAAGCAACACCAGCTAATAATATAGAACCTTCAGTAAAAAGAACCACACCATTTTTAGAGTTAGAAGTATTTAACCAACACCACTCTGAAACGCAGTTAATGCGTTATATAAAAACATTAGAGCGTAAAGATTTATCATTAAACCACTCTATGATTTCATTGGGTTCTTGCACCATGAAATTAAATGCAGCTGCTGAAATGCTACCTCTAAGTTGGTTTAAATGGGGAAACATACACCCTTTTGCACCTAAAAAACAAGCGCGTGGTTACAGAAAAGTTTTAAAAGCTTTAGAAAACCAACTTACTGAAATTACAGGTTTTGCTGCTACATCATTACAACCAAACTCTGGTGCTCAAGGTGAATTTGCTGGCCTAATGGTTATTAAAGCATACCATGAATCTCGTAATGAAAGCCACAGAAACATATGTTTAATTCCATCATCTGCACACGGAACAAATCCTGCAAGTGCTGTTATGGCGGGTATGAAAGTTATAGTAACAAAATCTACTGAAGAAGGTAATATTGATGTTGAAGATTTAAGAGAAAAAGCCATTAAGCATAAAGATAATTTAGCAGCTTTAATGGTAACTTACCCTTCAACACACGGTGTGTTTGAATCTGCCATTAGAGAAATAACACAAATAATTCATGACAATGGCGGACAAGTATATATGGACGGAGCTAATATGAATGCGCAAGTAGGTCTTACAAACCCGGGCAGCATTGGTGCCGATGTTTGTCACCTAAATCTTCATAAAACATTTGCAATACCTCATGGTGGTGGTGGCCCAGGTGTTGGCCCAATTTGTGTTGCCAAACAGTTAGCACCATTTTTACCTGGTAATCCATTATTTAAAACTGGTGGCGAAAAAGCTATTTCTGCTATTTCAGCTGCCCCTTTTGGGTCTGCATTAGCATGCTTAATTTCATATGGCTATATAAAAATGTTAGGCGCTGAGGGTTTAACACAATCTACTAAAATGGCTATTTTAAATGCCAACTACATAAAACACAGGTTAGATGGTCATTTTAACACACTATATTCAGGTGAACGCGGTAGAGCTGCACATGAAATGATTGTAGATTGCAGACCTTTTAAAGCAAATGGTATTGAAGTAACAGACATTGCAAAACGCTTAATGGATTACGGTTTTCATGCCCCAACAGTATCATTCCCGGTAGCGGGCACATTAATGATTGAACCTACTGAAAGTGAAAGCAAAGGCGAAATTGATAGATTTTGTGATGCCATGATTTCTATTAAAAATGAAATTGATAACACTACAAAAGATGATGCTAACAATGTATTAAAAAATGCACCACATACTTTAGATGTTATTACCGCCAATGAGTGGTATTATCCTTACTCTAGAGAAACGGCAGCTTTTCCATTAGATTACCTTAGAGATAATAAATTTTGGCCAACCGTAAGACGTGTTGATGATGCCTACGGAGATAGGAATTTAATATGCTCTTGCGCACCTATAGAAGACTATATAGAGGCTTAATTTTGCTTGTTGAACATCGTAATAAAAAAGTAATTAAAATTGCTTTTTTGTTTTTACAAGGTAAATTAGCCTTTTAGTAAACTAAATTGCATTATGACTATTAAAATAACCGGCACAGGAAGCTATATACCTGACACCATTGAAAAAAATGAACGTTTTCACAACCATGAATTTTTAAACACAGATGGTTCTGTAATTAATGCCCCTAATGAGGTTATTGTTGAAAAATTTAAAGCTATTACCGGCATTTCTGAACGTAGATATGCAAAAAAACATCACACCTCATCTGATTTAGGTTTTTTTGCTGCCGAAAAAGCTATTAAAGATGCCAACATAGATCCTGAAACTTTAGACTATATTATTGTAGCTCATAACTTTGGTGATGTAAAACACAACACCATTCAAGCAGATATAATTCCTTCTTTAGCAACCAGAATTAAGCATAGTTTACGCATTAAAAACCCAAAATGTATAGCCTACGATATTCTTTTTGGTTGCCCTGGCTGGGTAGAAGGTGTTATACAAGCCCAAGCTTTTATTAAAGCTGGTATGGCTAAACGCTGTTTAGTAATTGGTACCGAAACACTATCTAGAGTGGTTGATAAACACGATAGAGATTCTATGATATTTTCTGATGGCGCTGGTGCTACTATTGTTGAAGCTACAAATGAAGAAGGCGGTATTTTAGCACATGAATCGGCTAGTTTCACCTATGATGAAGCTTATTATTTATACTTTGGAAATTCAAATAATCCTGATTTAGATAAAGACACGCGTTATATAAAAATGGACGGCCGTAAAATTTATGAGTTTGCACTTTTAAACGTTCCTAAAGCCATGAAAGCGTGTTTAGATAAAAGTGGAACTGATATTTCTGAAGTTAAAAAAATATTCATTCATCAAGCCAATGAAAAAATGGATGAAGCCATTTTAAAACGTTTTTATAGGCTTTATAGAACCGATATTCCTGAAAACGTCATGCCTATGAGCATTCAAAAATTAGGAAATAGTTCGGTTGCAACCGTTCCTACACTATTTGATTTGGTAAAAAACAACCAATTAGAAAACCACAACATTAACAAAGGCGATGTGGTTATTTTTGCAAGTGTGGGCGCCGGTATGCACATAAACGCCATTGTTTATAAATATTAAAATGTACGAAAAAAGCTTTCCTAATAAACGCTTTAAACACACGTTAACGTTTTTACAAAAGCATATAAAAAACACCGAAACAATTTTAGATTTAGGTGTACAAAATCCGTTTTCTGAAATAATGAAAACACAAGGTTTTTCAGTTAAAAACACTAATGGTGAAGATTTAGACGAAGATATTAGCACCATAATTAATGCAAAAACAGATGTGGTTACTGCCTTTGAAATTTTTGAACACTTACTGTCGCCATACACTGTTTTAAAAAATATAAAAGCCAATAAATTGGTGGCTAGCATACCATTAAAGCTATGGTTTTCTGCCGCTTACAGAAGCAAAACAGATGTTTGGGACAGACATTACCATGAGTTTGAAGATTGGCAATTTGATTGGTTACTTGAAAAAACTGGCTGGAAAATTATTGATAGTAAAAAATGGACTAACCCAACTAAAAAAATTGGTATTCGTCCCTTTTTACGCTGGTTTACCCCAAGGTATTATATTGTGTACGCTGAAAGAATACACAAATAAGCCTCATAAAAAACTTGCTGTTTGATTTTTTTATATTGAAATTTATCAAATGAAATTTTATGTTGTAATACCAGCACATAACGAAGAAACCTCAATTGGTTTAACCTTAAATTCGCTTATTAATCAAACGCTTCAACCCAAACAAGTTGTGGTTGTAAATGATAATTCTACTGATAAAACAGGAAGTATTGTTGAGGCTTTGGCTAACAAACACCCTTTTATAAAACTCGTCAATTCAAAATCTACCAATCAACATTTACCCGGAGCCAAAATTATAAACGCTTTTTACAAAGGTTTTAATGTTTTAGATGATGATTATGATGCTATTTGTAAGTTTGATGCAGATTTGATTTTTCCAGAAAATTATCTTGAAACCATAGCTAATCATTTTCAGAAAAACCCAAAATTAGGTTTGGCAGCGGGCTTTTGTTATATTAAAAAAAATAACGATTGGGTTTTAGAAAACCTTACCAGAAAAGACCACATTCGTGGAGCCCTTAAAACCTATAAAAAAGACTGTTTTTTTGATATAGGAAAACTTAAACCATCAATGGGCTGGGACACTGTTGATGAACTTTTAGCTAAATACTATAATTGGGAAATTTTAACGGATGCTTCGTTACATGTAAAACACTTAAAACCAACGGGAATTAGTTACAACAAAGCTTCAAAATACATGCAAGGTGAAGCTATGTACAAAATGCGTTATGGCTTTACTATAACTTGTATTTCTGCATTAAAACTTGCTTACAAAAAGAAAAGCTTCAAACTTTTTAAAGATTATATGAGCGGTTTTTTTAAAGCTGCAAAAGAAAAACCAGAGCAACTTGTAACCAAAGAACAAGGTAAATTTATTAGAAATTTACGATGGAAAGGTATGCTTGGTAAGATACTTTAGTTTTAAAATGTTTTTACAAAAAAACTAAACTAAAAGCTCCAACCTTTATAACTTTTTGAAGCTTCTAAAGTGTTTTCAATAGTATCATTTAAAGCAGGGAAAAAATCTATACCTGTTAAATTTTCAATAGTATCAACTGGCACAACAAATTCATATAAAGGTTTGTTAGAATCTTTATGCGGTAGTAAAAAAGCTATCATTTTTGGGTTAGCAGTATTGGCATCAATCAACACTTTATAAAACTGGTTTGGTACAGAAACATTTTCATTACCAATAGTTTTCATATTGCCCTTTAAAACACCGCCTGTAACCACGTAAACACCATTGTATTTTTGAGCCCAATACCTCACTTTTTGCTCTAACCTATTCCAAATACCTGAATTAAAGGCATGATTTTGCGGGCTAATATTGCTTGTTAAAAATGTTTCATCATGAGCTTCTTTACTAAATCGTCTATCTGCAGCAGGACATAAATGCCCTTTATCATATCCGGAATTTTTATAATTACGCCAATGTGCGGCATCGGTTTTTACAGCTTTATCAATTTCAAAATATGGTCTTTTAAAATTTGTATTTGAAAGGTGCGTTTTTTTTAATTCATAAGCAACCCATTCAGCTTGCTCATGTAGTTCGCTATATGATAATGAGTAATTATTATGATGTATTATTTGCCCCGTAGTTGATGTTGGTAAAAAATACGAATTAGTAGTGTTTTTTACCTTTGTACCATGAGTTACTATTTTGGCTTTTTCTTCTTCATTTAAAAGGTTTTCATAAGTAAAAACCACTAAAAGAATGAGTATTGCCAGTATTGAAAAAAATGTTTTTTTACGCATATTATTTTAAAACAAACTCTAAAGGTTGCCCTGTAGCACCGTTAGGAAAACTTATACCTAAAAGTGCTGAAACTGTTGGTGCAATATCAGGAATTACTGTTTTTTGTAATGTTTGTCCGTTTTTTATGCCGTTACCAAAAAACAGTAATGGTACATGTGTATCATAATTAAAACCTGTACCGTGTGATGTACCTGTGGCTCTGTAATAAATGTGCCCTGGATATGGTATTATTAAAACATCACCAGATTGTTTTTGGTTATAGCCGTTTTGTAAAGTATTTTCAATGCCTTTATCAAATGATGTGGTACTCATTGTTGTTGCCGAAAATACTTTATATACATTTTTGTATGCAATGAGTTCATTAACTAAGGTTTCCTGAACTTCAGATAATTTTAAACCTAAACTTAGTAATTTTTCTCTATTTAAAAAAACCTGATGATTACTAACATTTTTAATTAAACTATCTGCTTTAAACATACGCAGCATAAACGCATTTAGTTTTTCTTTAGTTTCGGTGTAGGTTACATAACCCGCAGGAATTTTTACAGATTTTAAATAATTAGGCACATCTACAGCACCATGATCGGCAGTTAAAAACACCGTATAATTTCCTGTTCCTACTTCATCATCTAAAACTTTAAACAAACGTTCTAATTCTTTATCTAAACGTAAGTAGGTGTCTTCAACTTCTTTTGAATTAACACCAAACTTATGCCCAACATAATCAGTACTTGAAAAACTAACAGTAAGCACATCTGTATCACTATCTTTTCCTAAGTCTTCATTTTTAATGGCTTCAATTGCAAAATCTGTTACAATGCTATTACCGTAAGGTGTTTCTTTAAGTATATCATAACCGCCATTAATTAAAAACATAGATTTTAAATTATACGGAAAAGTAGCTTCTTTTTTACCATTAAACTTACCTTCAAATGTATTTAAATCGGTACCACTTTCAGTGTAAGTATCAATATCATATAAAGTATTCCATTCTTTTAAATATGACTTAACAACGCCTGAGTTATTAAATTTTTGAACCCATTTTGGTAATGTTTTCATATAATAAGTGCTGCTAACAAAATTACCTTCTTTTTTACCCCTAAACCAGTATGCTGCATTGGCAGTATGTCCTGCTGGTAAAATAGCACCTCTATCTTTAATTGATATCCCTATACTTTTTCCGCGCATTTGAGTAAACAATCGGTTTTCATCAGCAAAGGTGGTGGTTTTCATTCTATGAGGAGACATGCGCTCTTTTAAAGAAGTTGTTCCAACGGGCATAACACTATCATCTTGTGCGCAATATACCATTGCATCAATTGCTTTATCATACCAATCGTTAGCTATTATACCATGATGTTTGGGTGTTGTTCCTGTATAAATTGAGGCGTGACCTGGCCCTGTGTAGGTTGGTATGTAATTGTAATGATGGTTTTTGCAGTTATAGCCTTCTCTTATCATTCGTTTAAAGCCGCCATTACCATATTTACTTTCAAAACGTGTTAAATAATCATACCGCATTTGATCTACAACAATACCTACTACTAACTTTGTTTTATTATTTTGAGCTTGAACAAATAAACTCATAAACACCATAATTATGGATACAAAACCTCTATTCATTTTCTATTTATATATTTTAAAGGCACCAAAAATAGTACTTTTAAAATAGCATTATTTAAAATTAAGGTTAAATACCACTAAGTTTTTTTTACTTTAGCAGTAACAAAATTTTCTATGAAATACCTTCATAACATTGGTTTATATTTTTTAATGATTGCAGAAATGTTTAAAAAGCCAACAAAATGGCCTGTTATGCGCTCATTAATACTAAAAGACATAGACGATTTAATAATAAACTCGCTAGGTATTATTGCTTTTATATCGTTTTTTGTTGGTGGTGTTGTAACCATACAAACTGCTTTAAATATAGATAACCCTTTAATACCACGGTATTTGGTTGGTTTTGCCACTAGGCAATCGGTTATTTTAGAGTTTGCACCAACATTTACCTCTATCATTATGGCTGGTAAAGTAGGCTCTTTTATAACGTCAAGTATAGGTACCATGCGTGTTACAGAACAAATTGATGCGCTTGAAGTTATGGGTATAAACTCATTAAACTACTTAGTTTTTCCAAAAACAGTAGCTTTAATGCTTTACCCATTTGCCATTGCTATTGGTATGTTTTTAGGCATTTTAGGCGGTATGGCTGCTAGTATTTTTGGTGGTTACTCTACCCTAACAGATTATATAACTGGTATACAAACAGATTTTGATACATTTCATGTAACCTATGCTTTTATAAAAACCTTTGTGTTTGCTTTTATTTTAGCAACAGTACCGTCGTTTTATGGGTATTACATGAAAGGTGGCGCCCTAGAAGTTGGTAAAGCTAGTACCACGGCCTTTGTGTGGACATCTGTAGTTATAATTCTTTTAAACTATATAATAACCGGAATGCTTTTAGGATAATGATAGAGGTTAAAAATTTACATAAATCATTTGGTAATACCGAAATTTTAAAAGGTATTAGCACCACTTTTGAAAAAGGAAAAACCAATCTTATAATTGGGCAAAGTGGCTCAGGTAAAACTGTATTTTTAAAATGCTTATTAGGTTTATTTAGTTATGAAGAAGGAAGCATTGCTTATGATGGTAAAATTTTTTCTAGTTTAACCGAAGACCAAAAACGCGATTTACGTGCCGAAATTGGCATGGTATTTCAAGGAAGTGCTCTTTTTGATTCTATGACCATTGCACAAAACGTAATGTTCCCGCTACAAATGTTTACTAAAATGAGTAAAAGCGAAATGGAAGATAGAGCCGACCTTGTTTTAAAACGTGTAAACTTACCCGATGCTCATAATAAAATGCCTAGTGAAGCCTCTGGTGGTATGCAAAAACGTGTAGCTATAGCACGTGCCATTGTAAATAACCCTAAGTACTTGTTTTGTGATGAACCAAACTCTGGTTTAGACCCTAAAACAGCCATTGTAATTGACAATTTAATACAAGAAATAACCGATGAGTACCAAATTGTAACAGTAATTAACTCTCATGATATGAACTCGGTTATGGAAATTGGCGAAAAAATTGTGTTTTTAAGAAATGGATTAAAAGCCTGGGAAGGTTCCAATAAAACCATTTTTAAAACCGATAACGAATCTGTTACAGACTTTGTGTATTCTTCAAATTTATTTAAAAAAGTACGTCAAATGTACTTAGAAGAAAACGCATAAATTAATTTAAATTTACTCGGGTTTTTCTAAAATTATACCTTGAACATTCGAGTTGTAATTTTCATAATCATACCATGGGCCATTAAGCCACAACAATACTTTATACCCTTGGTTAGCAACTACTATAGGGCGAATGTTTCTGTAATTTGAATTTGAAGTAACTGCTTTCCATGAAATAGTATTAATATCATCGTTTAAACCAATATTAGCTTCATAAATTTCGTGTACACCACCCAAATCGTTTCCTGTTGAAGGATCAACATCTGATGAAATATATACTTTACTAGGATTTTCAGGATCAAAAGCCATTAATCCTGTATAGCTGCTTTCTTCTTTATATAAATACTTTCCTGCATAGGCAATTTCTCTATCATGCCATTGTTTTCCGTCCCATGACACTATTCTATATCTATGGTCAGCATCATTTATATATAAAGAATATCCAATATGTGGGTTATTATTTTCATCGGTGGCCATGGCACAAGTCCATGCACTATTTGGTACGCTTTCGGTTATAATAGATTTATTGTAAGTATTACTTCCAATATATAATTTTTCGCCTTCAGAAGTTCTTAAAGCACCCGCTTTTAAATCTTTAATTTTTGTGCCATCGGCTTTATAAAATGCGCCATTTTTAAATTCTACATAAAAAAGATTATTTCCGTACTGACGTGGATGACCATCTGTATACGAAATACCAACAGTATTATCATTCACTTGAAAATATCTAGCATACGGACGCTGGTAGCCTTTAATATCATTTGCTATAAAATGGGTATATTCTCCCCAGGTGTTGCCATGGTTTGAAGACGTTATAAACGAAGGATTGAATGTTTCACCGCTTCTGAAAAAATTATATAATTTATCTTCATTTTTTAAATAGTACAAGTTCATGTAAGTAACACCATTTTTATGGTTATACTCATGCTTTATAGTATTTGTTTTTTCCCATTTTAAGTAATTTGGAGCAGAAGCTGTACTGTAATAATGCACCTTTTCATTACCATGTTTTGCCCACACTGCCAGAACGCTTTCATCTGGTTTTACATATAATGCTGGTACATTATGGTCATCTCTTTGTAATTGTTTGTGTAACGTTATGGTACTATCATTTTTTTCAGATTTTAGGTCGTAAACCCCCAAACGCACATCTCCACTTTGCCCACTTAATCCTGCAATTAATAATTTATTATTATTAATAATAGCTCTTGGGTCTTGATACCAACACCAGCCACCATCAGTCATAAAGGTTTTGTATTGTGTATCTCTAGCTAATGGATGAAATGTGTTTAAATATTTATACATTTGGGCTCCTGCAGCTAAAAAAGCACCTATACCATATACTTCTGTGTAATCTTTAAAACTCTCTCCTGGTGCTGCACCAATTGGTTGTACGTAGCCCAACATGCCGTTTTCATTTACACATTTTGTTAGAGCGTTCCAAGCTTTAAATAATACAGACTCATATGTAGCCTTATCAAGTAAACCGTTATTAATACCCCATGCAATTCCGTAAGTAAAAAACGATGTGCCGCTGGTTTCTACAGTTTCATAAACATCTAGCCCTCCTAAAATACCTGCAGACCAAGTACCATCATTACGTTGTGTTTTTAATAATGTTTGTGCTATTTTTTTAAAAGTATCTTCATAAAACGTGCGGCCTTTCCAATTTTTAGGCAAATCTGGAATCATGAGTGCTAAACCACCAAAAACCCAACCATTACCGCGTGACCAGAATATCTTATTACCATTATTTTCACGTTTATCAAAATACGATTTATCTCTAAAAAACAACTGCGCTTCTTCATCCCAAAGTTCATTATAGGTTTTGTGGTATTGGGTATCCATGTAATGTAAGTACGTAGTATCTTTAGTTATTTTTGCTAGTTTAGCCCAAACTGGTGGTGCCATAAAAAGGGCATCGCACCAATTCCATTGATATTCTTTTCCTCTTTCACTTTTTATTATAGAATCGAACCTTTGTTTTGTGGGTTGTATTTTAGCTATATGTTTTAACCTAATATTTTGATGAAGATTGAGATACATTTGCCCAACAGCATGATCATCGGCATGGTACATACGTTTATGTAATTGCCATTTATTTTTGTTACCAATTTGCGTGAGCCAGTTAATATATTTTGGATAGTGTGATACTTCTGAAAGCTGAAACATACCTGCGTAAAGTGCAGCGTTTGTCCAATCTAATTCATGATGTTTTTTTCTGTTATGCCATTTTTTTCTATGTTCTTCAGATGGCAAAGCTCTATACTTGCCCATGTCTTCAAAAGTTTCAATTTGCCAATTGGCCACTTTTTCTGTAAGTTTTAAAACTTCTTTAGGATTTGGTGTTTTTATAGTTTCGTCTTTTGTTTCGCAATTGAAACATAAAAATATAACCATCAAATAGAAGATAATTTGTTTCATGAAATAGTTTAGTTTAGTTGAAATAACATACTATACAATCGATTGTATTTTTCAAAAATAAAAATATAATTCATTTATAAAAAATATTTTTATTGTAGTGTTTTTTAATTGGCCCTTTTAACTACCAAAGAATCTAAATCTAACTTTTGTTTAAACCATTTTTCAAGCTTAGCTCTTTCGGTTTTTCGGGTAGCATCGTTAGTTAGTGAATCAATCCATTTAACTTCAAAAACTGATATGGTATCAATTTTTTTAAAGTTAGATTTTATAACATTTGAAAACGAAATACTTTCTATTTTTTCGTAGTTAATTTGAACTTCAGCAATGAGTTCTTCAAACGGAATAAAGTTTTTTTCAAAACGTTCTAAAGATTTTAAACGTTGTTCTAAATAGTTAATTTTACCTTGTTGCGAAAGTAAATCTAAAGAATCTCTTAATCGTAATTCTTTCATATACTTAAACCCATCAACCGAACTATTACGGTTTTGATTAAAGACAAGTTGTGTGTTTTCTTTAATCAATGCAGGGTAATCTTCAAGTCTTTTTTTAAGTATTGTAATGGTTGACTCCGGAATTTCATCTAAACCAAAAGAGTTTAATTCAATAATACCATCAGCTTCATCACCATATTTATATGTTGTATTCTTTTTAATATATTCGGCATGTGGTAATGCGCCTAATTCGGTTTCTATAAATCGTATAGCATCTCTGTTAAATGTACTTTCTTTGTAAACACTCCAAAATGTAAATGATGCCGGAATCATTACTATTATTGCTATTAATGATGCTAGTTGTGCTATACGCTTACGCTTTTTAGAGTTGGCATATTTAAGCATTGGAAAGCGTAAAATTTTAAGCACTAAAAATGTTGCAAGCGCAATAAAAATGGTATTTATTGTGAATAAATACATAGCTTGCCCAAAGTATTCCCAATTTGCTTTTGCTAAACCATAACCTGCTGTACACAATGGTGGCATTAAAGCCGTTGCAATAGCAACACCAAAAATTACTGATGCTATTGTGCCTTTTTTGGTACGTGCTATTATTAATGCTGAACCACCAAAAAATGCTATTAAAACATCACGTATATCTGGCTTTACACGTCCTAAAAGCTCTGAAGTATCTTCACTTAACGGGAAAAACCTAAAAAACAAAAACGCTGTTAGCAAACTTAAAACTATCATAATAGCCAAGTTTATTAACGAGCGTTTTAATGTATCAATATCGTTTATAGCAATAGAAAGCCCCACGCCTAAAATTGGCCCCATAAGTGGCGAAATTAACATGGCACCAATTACAACTGCTGTTGAGTTTGCATTTAAACCAATAGAAGCCACAAAAATAGAACAAATTAAAATCCAAGCGGTGGCGCCTTTAAAGGGTATATCACCTTTAATGGCAGCAATAGTGGCATCTCTATCAGTATCATCTCTAAAATCTAATAGTTCACTAAAAAAGGTTTTTATACTTTTAAATAAACCTTGCGCATCTTTTTTTACTGCTTGTTTAGATTGCTCTACGCTTTTTTGTGGTTTCACCTCATCATCAGTGAAATTGAATTTGCTTTCTTCGCTCATAAAATTTTACCCGTATTGTTCTCCAAATTTGTCTTTTACTTTTTGAAGTACTTTTTTAATGTCTTGTTCTTTTGCTTTAGGATAAATAAGTAAAACATCTTCTTTATCTACCACAATATAATCATTTAAACCATCTACAACTACAATTTTATTGTTTTTGGTTCTAATCATATTTCCTGAGGCATCCTCGGTTAAAGTTCGGGCATTTACAACGGCATTCCCATTGTTATTAGCGCCTAATTTATTGTATAAACTTCCCCAAGTTCCTAAATCGTTCCAATCAAATTCTGCAGCAATAACCTTTACGTTATTAGATTTTTCCATAATAGCATAATCTACAGAAATATTTTCGGCTAACGGATAATTTTCTTTAATGAAAGCTTCTTCTTCATCTGTGTTATACACTGAAATACCTGCTTCAAAATGTTTGTATAATTCGGGTTGATTACTTTCAAAAGCTTTTACAACGCTTTTTGCACTCCACATAAAAATACCTGCATTCCATAAAAAATTACCTTGAGAAATGAACGATTTAGCAGTTTCATAATCTGGCTTTTCTCTAAATTGATTTACTGCTTTTATAGCTTCAGAAGCATTTTTATCAAATTCAATATAACCGTAACCTGTATTTGGAAATGTTGGTTGAATACCAAGTGTCATTAACGCCTCATTATCGGCACAATAATCAAATGCTGTTTGTACGTTTTTGGCAAAGATTACTTCATCTTCAATCCAATGATCACTTGGTGCCACAATCATTACAGCATCTGGATTTTCTTTTTGAATTTTTAATGATGCATATAAAATACAAGGCGCCGTATTACGCATTGCGGGTTCTAAAACTACTTGGCGTTGTTTAACTTCGGGCAACTGCTGTAAAACCAAATCATTATAACGCTCGTTAGTTAAAATGAAAATATTTTCTTTAGGAATTAAGCGTGATAATCTTTGAAATGTTTTTTGAATAAGCGTATCGCCTGTTCCTAACATGTCATGAAACTGTTTAGGAAATTCTTGTGTGCTTACCGGCCAAAACCTTGAGCCTACACCTCCTGCCATTAAAATGGCGTAATAATTTTTATTCATGGTTGTTTTGTATAAGTTCTACTTCTGCATTTGGGTTAAAAAGATACAATTTTCCTGTTTTTATTTCAACACATTCAAAACGTTTTGTACGTTTTTTCCCTTTTTTAAATATTTTACCGTTATAGAGTTTAAAAATACTGTTTAAAGGTAACTGAAACACATAAACTTTATTATTGGGCGCGTT
The DNA here is from genome assembly GCF_007997385.1 of Seonamhaeicola algicola. Lineage (GTDB taxonomy): Bacteria > Bacteroidota > Bacteroidia > Flavobacteriales > Flavobacteriaceae > Seonamhaeicola > Seonamhaeicola algicola. The sequence continues at coordinate 275,997 of NZ_VOSC01000025.1, read as the reverse complement.
AAATTGCTTTAATGCTAAGGCCAATTGCGTATCTGTATCGCTAGATGCTTTAGGGTTTTTAAAATGATTGGCCAACAAAGGCAACAAATTATGGGGAAATACCTGAGGATTTAAAAATGGTAACATTAAACGCTGGAATGTATATTTCCACTCTTTACCATGTGGTTTTATGTGTGTTCCGTATGTTTTATAGGCTTCAAAATGGGCAATTTCATGTACAAGTGTTATTAAAAAACGGTAGCTATTTAAATTAGCATTTACGGTTATTTGATGTTTACCATTTGGCAAAGACCTATAATCTCCGTGACGGGTTTTACGCTCATTTTTAATTTTAACTACTAAATTATCATGTGCTAATAATTGTTGTAATTGTGCCCATGCCGCTTGCGGAATATAGTTTTGTATTGGGGTATGCATTGGGGTAAAGTTACAAGAATTTTTACATGCAAAAAAAGTAGGCTTTTAATAAAAAGTTATTTTTAAGAAAATAAAAAAGGGTTGGTATTGCCTATTTTTTTCTATCAATTACATAATTTACCATTAACTCTAAAGAGGTTTTAAACTCTGAATCTGGGTAATCATTTAACATTGATAAGGCCTCCGTTTGAAATGCTTTCATTTTATTAATAGCATACTCTAAACCTCCATTATTTTTAACAAACTCTATAACTTGCTTTACCCGCTTTGTATCTTTATTATGATTTTTTATAGAATTTATTAACCAACGCTTATCTTTTTTATTGGCATTATTAAGGGCGTAAATTAAAGGCAAGGTCATTTTTTGCTCTTTAATATCAATACCGGTTGGTTTTCCTATAGCTGCATTACCATAATCAAATAAATCATCTTTAATTTGAAATGCCATACCTATAAGCTCACCAAACTTGCGCATTTTTTCAACATGTTGAGACTCTGGTTTAACGGATGCCGCCCCCAAACTACAACAAGCTGCTATTAAAGTTGCTGTTTTTTGACGAATAATTTCATAGTAAACTTCTTCGGTAATATCAAGTTTTCTGGCCTTTTCAATTTGCAACAACTCGCCTTCACTCATTTCGCGTACAGCTACCGAAATTATTTTAAGCAAGTCAAAATCATTATTATCAATTGATAACAACAAACCTTTAGACAGTAGAAAATCTCCAATTAAAACGGCTATTTTATTTTTCCAAAGTGCATTTACAGAGAAGAATCCGCGTCTTCGGTTACTATCATCAACAACATCATCATGCACTAAAGTAGCTGTATGAATAAGCTCTATTACTGAAGCACCACGATAAGTACGCTCTCTAACCTCGCCACCAGATACCATTTTAGCAACTAAAAACACAAACATTGGCCGCATTTGCTTGCCTTTGCGGTTTACAATATAATGGGTTATTCTGTTTAACAATGCCACTTTACTAGACATTGAAAGCTGAAACTTTTGTTCAAAAAGTTCCATTTCAAAAGCTATGGGTTGTTTAATTTGCTCTACTATTTTCAATGTGTAGTTTTTGAGAGTTTACAAAGATAGCACTTCAATTGTACTTATAATTATTTTTAATGCCATTTTATGTATCTAGCGCATAGCATTTAACACTACAGTTTTAGATAAGAGTTGCTATTTACTTTTATTAGCTAATTGACCGCAAGCGGCATCAATATCTTTACCACGGCTACGGCGTACGGTTACTGTAATATTATTTGCCTCTAATACGTTTTTATACATGTTTAAAGCTTCAGGGTTTGCTTGCTGAAACATACCGTCATCAATGGGGTTATACTCAATTAAGTTTACTTTACTTGGTGCAAACTTGCAAAAGTTAACTAATGCATCAACATCTTTACGTTTATCATTAATACCACGCCAAACAACATACTCATAGGTTATTCTGTTTTTAGTTTTTGCGTACCAATACTCTAACGCTTCTCTTAAATCTTTAAGTGGAAAATTTTCATTAAATGGCATTATTGTAGTGCGTACCTCATCAATTGCCGAGTGTAATGATACAGCTAATTTGAATTTAACACCATCATCGGCCATTTTTTTTATCATTTTTGGCACACCTGATGTTGATACTACTATACGTTTTGGCGACATTGACAAGCCTTCGGGTGATGTTATTTTATCAATGGCTTTTAATACATTGTTGTAATTCATGAGTGGTTCGCCCATGCCCATAAATACAATATTGCTTAATGGCCTGTTGTGGTATAGTTTGCTTTCTTTATCTATGGCCACTACTTGGTCATATATTTCATCGGGGTTTAAATTACGCATGCGTTTTAGGCGTGCGGTGGCGCAGAATTTACAGTCTAAACTACAACCTACTTGACTTGACACGCATGCGGTGGTTCTGGTTTCGGTTGGTATTAAAACAGATTCTACTACTAAACCATCATGCAGGCGTATGGCGTTTTTTATAGTGCCATCTGTACTGCGTTGCATGGTATCAACTTCAACGTGGTTTATTACAAAGTTGTTTTCTAGCATTTGGCGTGTTTGTAATGAAATGTTTGTCATATCATCAAAACTGTGTGCTGATTTTTGCCACAACCACTCATAAACTTGATTGCCACGAAATGCTTTATCGCCTTGTTTTACAAAGAAATCTCTAAGTTGTTCTTTGGTTAAAGCGCGTATGTCTGTTTTATTTTGTGCCATATGTTTGCAAAAATAGTGAAAGGAAACCTAAATACGATTTTTGGTGTAGAATTATGCTTGGTTTTGCATTAGGGATTGAGGCTTTTGTTGAAGCTCTTTTTGTGTTGTTGCACCTATGCAACACAAAAAAGCGACTGCCGAAAGCCCGACCCCTTGTGGGTAATGCCCTAAATATTTTTAGCTAATATATTGTGAGGTGCTTTGTGTTTTTATTAAAAAAAAGCCCCGATTTACGAGGCTTTTTATTGTTTATATTTTGTTTGTTAGATGATTAACATGGCATCTCCGTAGCTGTAGAAACGGTATTTTTCTTTTACTGCTTCTTCATAGGCGTGCATTACAAAATCATGCCCTGCAAAGGCTGAAACCATCATTAATAATGTTGATTTTGGTGTGTGAAAATTGGTTATCATTGAGTTTGCTATACTGAAATCATACGGCGGGAAAATGAACTTGTTTGTCCACCCTTGCATTTCATTTAACATACCACTTGATGATACTGAACTTTCAATGGTTCGCATAGCGGTTGTACCTACAGCACACACGCGTTTTTTGTTTTGTATTGCGGTGTTTACGGTGTTTACTGCTGGGGTTTCTATAGTAATTTCTTCACTATCCATTTTGTGTTTAGATAAATCTTCAACCTCAACAGGGTTAAATGTACCTAAACCTACGTGTAGTGTTACCTCGGCAAAGTTTACGCCTTTAATTTCTAAACGTTTTAGTAGGTGTTTTGAAAAGTGTAAACCAGCTGTTGGTGCTGCTACGGCGCCTTCGTTTTTAGCGTATATGGTTTGGTAGCGGTCTTCGTCTTCTGGTTGTACATCACGTTTTATGTACTTTGGCAGTGGTGTTTCGCCTAATTCTTTTAGTTTACGACGAAATTCTGTGTATGAGCCATCGTATAAGAAGCGTAATGTTCTTCCGCGTGATGTTGTGTTATCTATAACCTCTGCTACTAGGGTATCATCATCACCAAAATAGAGTTTGTTACCAATTCTTATTTTACGTGCAGGATCAACTAAAACGTCCCAAAGGCGTTGTTCTTCGTTTAATTCTCTTAATAAAAACACTTCTATTCTTGCGCCAGTTTTTTCTTTGTTACCGTAAAGTCTTGCAGGAAATACTTTGGTGTTGTTTAGAATTAACACATCATCTTCATTAAAATAATCAATCACATCTTTAAACAGTTTGTGCTCAATAGTTTGCTCTTTTCTGTTTAAAACCATTAAACGAGACTCATCTCTGTTTTCTGATGGGTATTCTGCTAAAAGCTCATTTGGTAAGTCAAAACCGAAGTTAGATAATTTCATGTACGCTTGTTTTAGTTATTTTATTTGTTTCTTAAAAAAGAAACTAGCATAAAGCAACATTTTACTTTATGTTATTATTTTTCACAAAGTTGCAAATATACAATCTGAGAATAGGGGTTGTCAAGTATTTAAGTAATTATTTAGTATCTATTTTAAAACCAATTGTTTTTAAGTCTTCCCAAAAGGTTGGGTAACTTTTTGAAACCACCATGGCATCTTCAATTACCACCGGTGCTTTTAGTGCTACTGGGGCAAATGCCATAGCCATTCTGTGATCATTGTAGGTAGCAATTGATACCATTTCATTTATTGATGTGGCTGCTTTTAAATGTAAAGACTTATTTGTTATTTCAACATTACCACCTAATTTTTCAATTTCGGTTTTTAAGGCCACTAGCCTATCGGTTTCTTTAATTTTTAGGGTATGAAGCCCCGATAAATTACAGGCTACACCTAGCAGAAAGCAAGTTACAGCAATGGTTTGCGCAATGTCTGGTGCGTTTTTTAAATCTAGCTCTAATGGTGCTACATTTAATCTTACTTTTTTAAGTGTTATTGTATTTTCACCAAAAGAGGTTTCTACACCAAAATGCCTATAAATATCAACCAGTGCAGAATCTCCTTGTAGTGATGATTTTTTATATGCTGACAATGTTATTTCTGTTCCTATAGCACTAATTGCCACAATACTAAAGTAGTATGAAGCCGATGACCAATCTGACTCAACGGTTAAAGTTGTTGCTTGTTGGCTGTTAGTTGTTGGCTTAACTTTTATAACATTATTTTCAAATGATGTTTCAATACCTATTTGATTTAATAAACTAAGTGTCATTTTAATATATGGCACTGATGTTATTTCACCTTCTAAAGTAAGCTCTAAGCCATTTTCTAATTTTGAAGCTATTAGCAATAATGCTGAAATGTATTGACTACTAACATTAGCTGCTAATGATACTTTGTTTTTTGTTAGCTTTTTACCGGTTATTTTTAATGGTGGAAACCCTTCGTTTTCAACATAGGTTATATTAGCACCCAAGGTTTTTAATGCTTCAACAAGTACTTTTATGGGGCGTTCTTTCATGCGTTTAGAACCCGTAAGTGTTACTTCTCTGCCTTCTTGAATTGAAAAATAGGCTGTTAAAAAACGCATAGCAGTACCTGCATGATGAATATCTACTATGTTTGATGATGTAGCTAATGCATTTGTCATTAAATTACTATCATCAGAATTTGAAACATTTTCTAAATTAAAAACCGGATAAAGCGCTTTTAATAGTAATAATCTGTTTGATTCACTTTTTGAACCTGTAATTTTTACTGAAGATTTTTGAAGTACATCAGATTTTTGAAGCGTAATTTGCATGCTAATTATGGTTTGTTGTAAACAAGCGTCAAATTTACTTTTTAATACAGATTTATACTATGAATTTGCGTGTTTTTTTAGAAGTTTTTATGCTGAAAGCTATATTCACTTAAGCATTATTTTAATTTTTGATTATTGTGGTGCCTATCATGGTCTCGTTTTGCTTTTTTATCCATGCGTTTATCAAAAGCGGCTTGCAAATCAGTATCAGTTTGGTTTGCTAAGCATAATAACACGAATAATACATCAGCTAATTCTTCACCTAAATCTTTATTTTTATCGCTTTCCTTTTCACTTTGCTCACCATATCTGCGCGCTATAATACGGGCAACCTCACCTACTTCTTCGGTTAATTGTGCCATATTGGTTAACTCGTTAAAATAGCGTACACCGTGTTCTTTAATCCAATTATCTACTTCTTTTTGGGCGTTTTTTATATTCATTATGCTTTAGTTAAAACTATTTGTTCGGCTTCTTTTTCTATAATTTGATTGAAAAATTGTTTTAAAAATAAATATTTATCGGCATTTATAACGGATTTTTTTATTTTAAACTCTACCATTAGCTTAAGCTTGTTACCAAGCAGTGTTGGCATATATTTAAATTCCCCCAAACTATTAGGCATTTTAAATAATACTGGCTTTGGTTGCGTTTCGGCTTTGTAGCCTTCGGGTATTTCAATTGTTAAAACACTTCTTTCTAAGAAAGCATATCCAAAATCAACAGGAAATAAACGCTCATTGGGTTTAAAAGGGTTTTCTTCAATTTTTAAAATTGAAAATGGTTGAATGTATATTTTATTGTTAATTACCTCGGCACCATTTTCTTGATAGTAATTGAATGATTCTTGGACTGCTCCACTAAACGTTTTTGCGTTTTCAACTTTATAATTTGATATTTCAATATTATTATAAGTAGATTCTCGGTTAGCAATAAAGTCTTCTAAAACTTGATCTTTAAAAGCTTCTCTAAACTCATAAGCTTTATGCTTTAAATATTTAGCCTTAAAATTACCTTCAATAACACCTTCTTCGTCTAACTTAGCATTTATGGCGTATTGGCCAATTGCCATTTCTGGTTCTTTCAAATTTATTTTTTGCCAAACTTTGTTGGGGTTATCAATTAATATACCGGACCAATTATAATCTTTTACAGGCATAACATTAATATCACTAAACTCTTCAGTGGCATCTAAAAAATATTCTTCGTTGTTAATTTTAGCGTAGGCAATTACGGTGTTTAACCTATCAACAGTAGGAAAATAAGGTTTCACATTATCTTTGGTACTTATTGCAACTGGATTTGCGTGTATACCAGCTACTCTTAGCATTGCTACTAATGTTAGGTTAATATCGGCAGAGTTTCCTTTTTTTTCTTTTAATGCTTTTCTTATACCATTATAAAAATATTTTCCATCCATTCCATTCCAAGCAATATTATCTTTAACATGCTTGAATATTAATTTCATTTTATCTACTTGATTGATTGTACCTTTAATGAGGCTTTCTAAATCATCATCAAAAGATTTTGTTTTATCTAACCCGTTTCTATAATCATCAGTGCTTCCTATTGTTTTGGCCACATCTCCCCATGATTGTGCATAATATTTACTAAAAGTTCCTGGAAGTGTTATAGATACAAGTTCAAACATTACGCCTGCTCTGTAATTATCTATATTATCTACATATTTTTCTTCTTTTAAGGCTGGTACGTTTTCTAATTCATAGGTGTTAATGACCATTCCCATATCTAAATTCAAATCATGCTCTGAGCTTCTTTTAGGGTATGCTTGTAAATACCCTTTTGATGTTGTTTTAAAATCAATACCATCAATAGTTTTTAGCCTTAAAAGCTCTTTTTTTACGGGAATATTATATTGCAATACAAAATCATCTATACTCCAAATAAAAGGAGAAGCTACTCTATACCTAAACTCTATTACAGCCCCTTCTTTAACGTTAGGCATGGTGAACTTAACTTGATCATTATTCATATTTACTTCTTCTCTAAATATTTGATCTTTTTTAAGCTCAGTTTTTTCTATTTTACCATTGTTTAAGTTGTAAGTGTAAGCTTTAAGCTTACTTAAAAACTCATTACTACCGTTGGTTTTAAAAAGGTTTATTTCTTCGGTAGCACTATCAAAACCGTCTTTATTGTAAATTTTAATGCGCTTATGAATCTCAGTATACAACTCTAAACCAGTGTTGGTAAGGGTAAAGTATGTACTCCTATAGTTATAAAGTATTGCGGCATTTGCTGATGAATCTATTGGGCATGTTTTTTCCAAAAGTTCTTCTTTTGATACTTTGCCAAACTTAAAATCTTGCGCATTTAAATACAACCCTAAAAAGAATAGGATAATAGTTATTTTGTTTTTCATTTATTCTGTTTTACGGATTACCAAACTTAAATTATCAAACTTTGCTACACTTTTACGGAAACTTCGGTATAAAGCATAGTCTTCTTTTGGATAATTTCCTGCCTTAATTAGTAATTTTCTTTTGTATAGGATTTCTTTTTGATTTATTTCAAATGATATTGAATATTCGCCAAATTTATTTGTTAATTGCTCATTGTTTGGTACAGCTTCTAATGTGTAACCTGCTGGAATTTGAATAGTAAATTCATCTTCATCAAAGTAGCCGCGTTGTATTTTCAATGGCATTTTTCTATTTCTATACCGGTTAGGTATGTATAAATTTCTATTGAAGGTGTTGGGTTTAAAAATTAGTCCGTCGCCTATTTTAGCAGCATAATGTTGTGCATTTATTTTTAACGATTCTGTAAATTCTACATGCTTTTTATCATTGGTAAAGGCATAATTGTTTACGCTTAAATTATTAACATAATCCCACAATTCTTTATAAAATTCATTTATATTTTTATCAGATTCACTTTCAACAAAAAATCTTCTATCATAGTTAATACCATATGATTTAATATTTACATTAGCCTGAATATCTCCTGTTTCATCTAAAAAAATATTTGCTTTTGTTTTTTTATGATTTATTTCATTTATATAAGCTGTAGTTTTTACCACCTGACTTGCATTAGGCTTAACAACTAAAACGTTTCTATCATCGGTAAAATCTCCAATAAAGCCAAACGGGTGTTTTTGACTTGTGCAATCTATCCATACATTATCATTGGAGTTTGGAATACACAAGATAATATGATTACCTTGAGCTAAGGAATAGAAATCATCATAAAAATCTACTTTCTCATTACCGGCTTCTACTATTGTATAGTATGATTTTACGCCGGCAATATTTAATAAAGATTGTGTGTAATTTGTTAGGCCTTTACAATCTCCATACTTTAATCTATCAACATCCATTGCTGAAATAGGCTGTACACCGCCAATACCTACTTGAACACTTATATACCTTGTGTTGTCTTGAACATATTTATATACAATTTCGGCTTTTTTTAAAGGGTCACTATAATCTTTTGTTAAGCTTATTATTTTATTTTTTGTAGCTTCAGACACTTCTCTTCTATCTTTTAAAAGCTTGTTCTCTACCCAGTTACCAAACTCCAACCAATTGCTTGCCTCACCATTAACCCCGTAGAAATGAAAATTTTCTGAAGTAAATATAGCTTTGGGGGTAAACCATGATAAACTTGGGCTTAGAGCTTCTGGTTTAATAGCTTTAGTATTTACTAGTTTAAAAATTGATGTATTATTAATTTCATTAGTTTCAACATTAAAATCTTCAAAATTAATTGGTTTAGTTTTTAAACCTAAATTTGCATTATCTGTAATAGAGTAAACATCTTTTTCAATACTTAAATAATAATCATCAATTGGGCGCCAACTAGGAATTGCTGCTGTATTAGGCGTTTCTACTTCACAGAAAAAAGCTATTGTAAGAGGGTAACTTACTGGCATGTAAGACATATATAAAACTCTTGAATCTGAATACAAAGTACCACCATCAACAGCGCTATGATCAACAAAGTCTTTCTTTTTTATTTTTTTTATTTCGTTACCATTTTCATCAAAAATTATGGCTTCAATTTTTTTTATTTTCCTGTATTTATCATAGCCTAAATATGCTCCAACATGTTTAAAACCCGCTTCATTTAAAACCGTAATTATTCGTTTTGATGTTATTACCATTTCTTGCTGAGACTCAATAGAAACGGCAATTTCATTAAGCCTAATAACAGCATTTGCATTAGTTAATAAACTTTCTGGTATTGCTTTAGTTGTGTATAAATTTTCTTGTGCTAAAATAGTAAAGTGAATAGTTAGCAGTAGTGCTAGCACAAAATATTGCTTCATGTAATTAGGTTTAGTTGTTTAGTAAGATTTTAAGCAATACGCCCTCAATAAAAACTAAACTTAAACCATTAAACATTTAGCGAAACAAAAAATCTTACAGCTAATATAAGAAAATTTATTTGGTTACAGTTATACGTTTTTTAAGCTCTATTTTTAGAATCTATTATAATGGTTACGGGGCCATTATTAACTAAAGCAACCTGCATATCTGCACCAAACACTCCTGTTTGTATAGGCTTACCTAAATCAGTTTCTAATTGTTTTACAAATGTTTCATACAGTGGTATGGCAACATCTGGTTTTGCTGCTTGTATATAACTTGGTCTATTCCCTTTTTTGGTAAGTGCATGTAAGGTAAACTGGCTTACAACTATAATGTTGCCATTAGCATCTTTTATGCTGTTATTCATCACACCATTTTCATCTGCAAACACCCTAAGATTCACTATTTTATTTGTTAGCCATTTTATATCTTCAATAGTATCATCATTAACAATACCTAACAGTATTAACAAACCGTTTTCAACATTTGCTACTTGTGTTTTGTTAATAGTTACGCTAGCTTGCGATACTCTTTGTATTACAATTTTCATTTATCTTTATCCCAATTATCGGTTCGGTAATGCTCATCTTCTCCTTCAAGAATTTGCAAATAGCTTCTGTATCTAGAGAAGGCTATTTCATCATTATCTAAAGCATCTTTTACTGCGCATTTAGGTTCTTTTACATGTAAACAATTATTAAATTTACAATGCTGTTTTAGGGCAAAAATTTCAGGAAAATAATCACCTACCTCTTCTTTGTCCATATCAACAACACCAAAACCTTTAATGCCTGGTGTGTCTATAATTTTCCCTCCAAAATCTGTATCATACATTTCAGCAAATGTTGTGGTATGCTGCCCCTGCATGTGTAAGTTTGATATTTCTTTAGTTTTTAAATTTAAATCTGGTTGAATGGCATTTACAAGGGTAGATTTACCAACACCAGAGTGCCCCGAAAACATACTAACCTTATCTTTCATTAAGGCTTTTATTTTATCTACATTTTTACCAGTTTTAGCCGAAACCCCAATACATTCATAACCAATTTTTCGGTATATGTGGGCCAAATACTTAACTTCAAGTAACGTATCATCATCATACGCATCAATTTTATTAAATATTAAAACAGTTTTTATTGAATAAGCCTCGGCAGTTACTAAAAAACGATCTATAAAACTTGTTAATGTTGGCGGATTGTTAATGGTTACAAGCAGAAAAACCTGATCTAAATTTGCGGCAATTATATGTGTTTGCTTTGATAGGTTTACAGATTTTCTAACAATGTAATTTGCTCTATCATGAATATTAAATATGATACCAGACTCTAAATTGTTAGCTTCTTCTAACTCAAAATCTACCACATCACCAACAGCAATTGGATTTGTACTTTTAATACCCTTAATACGAAATTTACCCTTAATTCTGCATTGATAGGTTTCACCTAATTGAGTTTTAACGGTGTACCAGCTTCCGGTAGATTTATAAACGCGTCCTGTCATTAATTTAATTGTTTTACAAAATTAACAATATTTATAATGATTAATACTACAGTTAAATTGCTTTTTTATAATTGAAAAAAATAAACAATTTATGCAACCTTTAAAAAAATGATTTGTCTCTATAAGAAAGCTATTAAATTATTTAAGTTAAAATAACATTTAACTTGATTGTATTTTTTTATTTAGCTTTATCGTTTAATAACAAACATCAACAACATGAAAAAATTAATTTTAAGTATTGCTATTGCCGTTTTGGGCTTAGCTGAAATGAATGCACAAGTAGAGTACAAAGTAGTTACAAGTGTAGAATCTATTGTACCTAACGGATTAGGGCGTTCTAGAATTATTAGTGCCAATGACACTAAAGATTATAAAGAATACACCTCTACTCAAACTGAAGAAGATAATACCCGAAACAAATCTAAACGCAGTGATATTAGGGTTAAAGGCTTTGATGAAACTAAGCTTTTAAATTTTTACAACTTAGGTGGTATTAGATTTCAAAACATTGCGGCAAATGATGCTATTATAGAATCTAAAATAAACACAATGATAGAAGAAGGCTGGGAACTTGCTTTTGTAACTAGTGCTGTTGAAAGTGAAGGCGGTAAAGGCGACGGGCAAGGTATTTTTATAACCAGATATCTTTTTAAAAGACCAAAACAATAAAAAACAAAAAGCCTCACATTAGTGAGGCTTTTATATTTCTATTAAACTATTAAATTAACCGTTAATAATTTTTTCTTGGTGATTAATAGATTCTTGATGAACAGCTTTAAACATTTTTAAAATAAACTCTTCACTTAAACCGTGTTGTTCACCTTCTAAAACCATTCTGCCTAAAATTTCGTTCCAACGTTTGCTTTGTAATACAGCCACGTTTCTGTCTTTTTTAAGTTGCCCAATACCATCTGATGCTTGCATACGTTTACCTAACATATCAATAATTTGATTATCAATAACATCAATTTGCGCTCTTAAATTATTCAATTTGCTGTTGTATTCAGCTTCAGCATCACCTTCTTTTTTCACTTTTAAATCACGCATAATTTGCACTAAGGTAGATGGTGTTACTTGTTGTGCTGCATCACTCCATGCATTATCAGGATCAAAATGCGTTTCAATCATTAATCCATCAAAATTTAAATCTAAAGCTGTTTGGCATACATCAAAAACCATATCGCGCTTTCCTGTAATGTGCGATGGGTCATTAATTAAAGGAATGTCTGGAAATTTATTTTGAAACTCAATAGCCATTTGCCATTCTGGGTTATTTCTATATTTAGTTTTTTCGTATGTTGAAAATCCTCTATGAATAGCACCAATATTTTTTACACCCGATGCATAAATACGTTCTATACCACCTAACCATAATGCTAAGTCTGGGTTTACAGGGTTTTTAATTAATACGGGGTTATCTGTACCTTCAAGGGCATCGGCAATTTCTTGCATGATAAATGGACTAACAGTAGAACGTGCACCAATCCAAAGCATATCAATATCATGCTCTAAAGCTAATTTTACATGTGCTGCATTTGCAACCTCGGTACAAACTTTCATACCTGTTTCAGCTTTAACTTTTTGTAACCACTTTAAGCCTAAAGCGCCTACACCTTCAAAGTTACCTGGTCTGGTTCTTGGTTTCCAAATACCGGCTCTAAAGTAGCTAACATCAGTATCTTTTAAATCGTGTGCAATTTTAAGCACTTGTTCTTCAGTTTCAGCACTACAAGGTCCTGCAATTACTAACGGATGATTTAAGTTTAAATCATCTAACCAAGCTCTCATTTCTTTGTTGTTTTCCATAATCTTCAATAAAATTTCAAATTCCAAATTTCAAATATATTTTCTCTTGAAAAATGGGGTTTACTAGTTGTATTCTTGTTTTAATTTATTCCGTTTAAAATATCTTTTATATGATTTGTGTCTTGCATTTCTTTAAAAATGGCATCAAAATCATCTTGTTCCATAAACTCTTTAAATTGAGTTAAGTTGTTTATGTATTCATTTAAAGTTTCAATAACGTTTACTTTATTTTGTTTAAAAATAGGTGTCCACATTTCTGGAGAACTTTTAGCTAAACGTACTGTTGATGCAAATCCGCTACCTGCCATATCAAAAATATCACGTTCATTTTTTTCTTTTTCAATAACAGTTTTACCTAACATAAATGAACTTATATGCGATAAATGCGATACATAGGCTATATGTTTATCATGTGCCTCCGGATTCATGTAACGAATGCGCATGCCTAATGCTTTAAAAATTTCTAGAGCTTGTTCTTGCAATTTAAAAGCCGTTTTTTCAACCTCACAGATTATATTAGTTTTACCTTCAAACAAGCCGCTAATTGCTGCATTAGGGCCTGAGTGCTCTGTACCTGCAATTGGATGTGCCGCTAAAAAATTACGGCGTTTTGGGTGATTTTCAACCACTTTACAAATGGCTTCTTTGGTTGAACCCGCATCTATAACTAAACCTGTATCGGGTATTTTATCTAATATAGATGGCAATAGTTTTACGGTAGCATCAACAGGTATTGATACTATAACTAAATCGGCATACTGAACATCATCTAAAGTAGCTTTTTTATCTATTAAGCCCAATGATAATGCTTGCTCTAGGGTAGCATCTTTTCTACTAATGCCGTGTATAACCACATTGGGGTTGTGTTGCTTAATATCTTTTGCTAAGCTACCACCAATTAAACCAACGCCTATTACGTATATATTTTTCATATCATTTCTCAACCCACACAAAAAAAGCGGGTTATAGAATTTTTATTATTATGTTGTTTGGTAAACTGTCATTAACGTTTGTTTACCTATTTACTCTTGCTATACATTCTTCAATAGCTTCTGTTGAAGCGCATAAAGAAAACCTTATGTAACCTTCGCCTTGGCTACCAAAAATAGTTCCTGGTGTTATAAAAATGTTATTTTCTATTAATACAGTATCTATAAATTCTTCGGCTTTTATACCTTGTGGTAGTTTTGCCCACACAAACATGCCTGTAGCGTTTTCATCATAGGTGCAGTTTAATGCTTTGGCTAGCTTCCAAATTAATTCGCGGCGTTTTTTATACACACTATTTAAAGTAACATACCACATTTTAGAGCATTTTAGCGCCTCAACAGCTCCTTTTTGAATGCCATAAAACATACCAGAATCCATATTACTTTTTACTTTTAAAATATTTTGAATATGCGTACTGCTACCCAACACCATACCTACACGCCAACCGGCCATATTAAATGTTTTACTTAACGAATTAAGCTCTAAACAAACATCTTTAGCACCTTCTACACTTAAAATGCTGGTAGGATTTTCATTAAGCACAAAACTGTACGGATTATCATTTACTATTAAAATATTGTTACGTTTTGCAAAATCTATTAACCCTCTAAAAGCTATTTTTGAAGGTTGCGCGCCTGTTGGCATATGCGGATAATTAACCCACATTAATTTAACCTTACTTAAATTTAACTTTTGAAGGGCATCAATATCTGGTAACCAATTGTTTTCGGCTTTTAAATTGTAAAAAACGGCTTTAGCCCCAACCAGTTTTGTTACTGATTGATATGTTGGATACCCTGGGTTAGGTATTAATACTTCATCACCTTCATTTAGGTATGCCATTGATATGTGCATGATACCTTCTTTACTACCCATTAATGGTAGCACCTCGGTATTGGCATTGATGTTTACCGAAAAATGATCTTTATAAAAAGCTGCCATAGCTTCGCGTAACTCAGGTAAACCCTGATAGCTTTGATATTTATGAGCTGTTGCATCTTGCAAACTATTTACAATAGCCTCAACAACCTTTTGCGGCGGTTGTAAATCTGGGCTACCAATACCTAAATTTATTACAGGTTTACCGCTAGCCACCATTTGGCCTACTTCGCGTAATTTCCTTGAAAAGTAGTATTCTTCTACGGTATGCAACCTGTTAGCAACTTGTATCATAACTTGGCATTTTTATATTCGCCTAAAACTTTAAAGCCTTCGGCCATAATTTTTATTAATGATTTTGCTTTATCAAAATCGGCGTATGTTTCAAAAGTAACATCAACAAAAAAGGCATATTTCCACGGCGTATCAATAATTGGTAACGATTGTATTTTTGTTAAACTCAATTTACAGTCGCTCATTACATTTAAAATGGCTGCTAAACTGCCGCGTTTGTGGTTAGCTTCAAACTTAACCGATGCTTTATTAATGGCTTCTTTTGCTACTTCAGAATTTGTTCGCTTTACAATAGCAAAACGTGTTTCGTTGTGTTTAATAGTTTGAATACTATGCGCCAACACATCTAAATTAAATATATTAGCTGCTAGTACACTAGCTATTGCGCCAACACCTTTTAGTTTATTTTTATGTATTCTATCAGCAACTTCGGCAGTGTCTTTATCTTCTACCAATTTAATATGCGGATGATTTTTAAAAAACTCTTTGCACTGTAGCAATGCCATTGGGTGCGAGTATACTTCTTTAATATCAATTATAGTTTGCCCTGGCAATGCCATTAAATTATGCTGAATATCTAAATAATGCTCTCCAACAACATGCAAATTATAATTATCAATTAATGCATAGTTGGGTATTATTGAACCTGCTATAGAGTTTTCTAAAGCCATTATAGCCGCATCACATTCTTTAGTAATTAGGGCTTCAACAACTCTATCAAAGGTTAAGCACTCAATTAGGTTTACGTTTTCATCAAAAAACTGTTGAGAAACAATGTGATGAAAAGATCCTTTAACTCCTTGTATTGCTACTGATTTTATCATAAAAAAAAGTCTCGATTTTCACCGAGACTTATACTTTAATTTATTATTTAAATTTATACATACAATGTCTCGTTCCTTTTGCTAAAAAAGAAATAATAAAAACCAAAATATGTATAAACTGCTGTTGTTCTCATAATTATGTGGCTAAAGTAAATAATATTTTAG
The DNA here is from genome assembly GCF_007997385.1 of Seonamhaeicola algicola. Classification (GTDB taxonomy): domain Bacteria; phylum Bacteroidota; class Bacteroidia; order Flavobacteriales; family Flavobacteriaceae; genus Seonamhaeicola; species Seonamhaeicola algicola. The sequence continues at coordinate 259,882 of NZ_VOSC01000025.1, read as the reverse complement.
GAAATCAAAATTGTAAAAATACTTTTTTATTCATTTTAAAACAGTTTTATAGATTTTACAGTAAATAACACTTTACGTTGAGTTATCGTTTGTTTTTACTGTACAAAAAACTAAATTTTTCATTGAAAAATCATATTTAAGGGTTTAGCCAAGGCATATAATACTTCAAATAAAAAAAAACGTTTACTTTTGGTATAAACAATATAGTATTATGTCTATTACGGTTAACGGTATTTCAAAACATTACGGCAACCAAAAAGCACTTAATAATGTGTCTTTTGAAGTAAAGAAACCCGAAATTGTTGGGTTTTTAGGGCCTAATGGTGCAGGTAAATCTACCATGATGAAAATTTTAACCACCTATTTACAACCAACTAACGGCAGAGCAAGTGTTAACAACCATAATATAACCAACAGCAAACATGTACAATTAAGTGTTGGCTATTTACCAGAACACAATCCGTTGTATTTAGATTTATACGTAAAAGAATATCTTGCTTTTAATGCTGGTGTTTATAAAGTAGAAAAAACACGTATTAATGATGTTATTGAACTTACAGGTTTAACACCCGAAGCGCATAAAAAAATTGGACAACTATCAAAAGGTTACAGGCAACGTGTTGGATTAGCAACTGCACTTTTACATAACCCCGATGTTTTAATTTTAGATGAACCCACTACAGGCTTAGACCCTAACCAGTTAATTGATATTAGAAACCTTATTAAAACCATTGGCAAAACCAAAACAGTATTTCTTTCAACACACATAATGCAAGAGGTTGAAGCCATGTGCAACCGTGTAATTATAATTAATAAAGGCGAAATTGTTGCCGACAAAAAGCTTTCAGAATTACGAAACGATAAAGAACAAACTGTTATTGTAGAGTTTGATTACCGTGTTGAAGATGCCTTTTTAAAACAACTACCAAAAGTTAGTAAGGTTACCAACACACATGATTTTGTTTACGAAATTACGTTTAACACCTCAGAAGATATGCGTGCGCATGTTTTTGATTTTGCGCATGATAATAAGTTAAAAATTCTTCAACTAAATCAAAAAAACGCAAGCTTAGAAAATTTATTTAGAGATTTAACTACATCTTAAAAAAACAAAAGAAGCTACCTTTTATTTTAAGGTAGCTTCTTAAAATTTAATAGAATTTAAATTTACTCTACTACTAATTTCATTATTTTGTGATTACTTTTTGATGTTACATCTACAAAATACAAGCCAGCTGTTAAACCCGTTGTACTAAATGCAGCTTTTCTACTTTTTAAAATAAGTGAACCATTTAAATTATAAACTTTTATATTTACATCTTCTAGGTTTGATCCTAAACTAACAACATCTCCTGACTTTACTGGATTAGGATACAATTTAATTGAAGTAACATCATTGCTAACCTCTGCTTTACTTTTTGTATTTTTAGCTGTACCAACTATTGTATAAGAAAACAACTCCCAATCACCTCGTTGCGCGCCTTTAGTGTTTAAGGTAGCCGTGTTTTTATTTTGATTTTGAGGAATTTGAATCCATTTTCCTGTAGCCACACTTTGCAAACCAAAAGTGTTACTACCTACTTTAACCCATTTATATTGTGCTCCAGCAGCTGTTGCAGAAGTTCCGTTTACTAAAGCATTATCTCCTGAAGTAGTTAAATATCTATATCCATTACCAAAGTTTTTAACTTTCAATCTTACATTTCCATTCGCTCCTGCTTCAACTACAAATTTTTCCCATTCTCCAGCTCCATTAACATTTGGGCGAACTATACCATTTTCATTGAATCTTGCAGATAGATTATCAAACGTATTATTAATCCATGAAGCTTTTACAGGTTTTATAGTAATTGTAGCCCCAACAGGGGCATCATTAGAAGAGCCTCCTCCATTTCCAGGATTTCCTCCTTGCCATACTTTAACAGATCTGATTTGAAAAGACGGAAGAATATCTGAAACTTTTGGAGCATAAATAGGTGGTGTATCTTGATGAGTAACTACATGAGGACTAGAAGAGAAAATTAGTTTTAAAGGAATATTTTCTTGAGCAGCATCTCCAGGTCTATCAGAAGAACCATAGGGAACTCCATCATAATAAAAAGTAACTTCAGTAGGCGTCCATAGCATACCCCATTTATGCCAATTAAATTCATCCCTAGGAGAGTTCTTATCTGTTATGGCAAATTTTTGAGCTCCGTTAGGCCCAATAGCTGCTTTATTTCTATAATGATGTGAGCTTGTGGCATTATCATCTGCTTTAAAATTAGTCCATCTGCTATACTCCATTATATCAAACTCAGTTGGTGTATAACCATTTTGCTGAGACTGCCATATCCACCATGTGGGCCATATTTTTCCTCCTATCCAATTAAAGTTAATACCTTGTCTATTTATCCTTATATCTGCCTCAAAATATCCATACTTGGGGAATGTTCCTCCATTACCAAAAAAAACTTTGGAATCTACCCATCCTCCTCTTCTACCAGCTTTATTATCGCTAACAAGGTTATTGCTAATGGTTAAAATACCGTTAGAAACGCTTACCATATTCTCTCTAAACTGCGCTTCATCTCCACCTGTACTATCATTATTATTTTTCCACCTCCATTTTGCAGGATTTAATCCTGTTGGTGTATTATAGTTCCCCCAAAAATCATCTTGAAATACAGGGTTACCCCAACCACTTCCAGGTGGCTGACCAAAAGAGACTTGCCCTACAAAAAGACAAGTAAAAAGTAAAAATGTAATTTTAAGTTTTGCTGTGAATTTTTTAAATTCATTCATAATTATTTGGTTTTATTTAGTTTAATTTCAATAAAATTAATTATTGAAAATCAAGTTTTTATCAAATCCAAAAAAAATAAACACTTCTTTTACGAAAACTAACGAAACCCTTTCGGCGTATTGATAATTACTCAAAAATCTAATGATATTAATTTCACAACAAAGCATTGATATTATTACTTTACTACCAAAACACGATACTTATACTTTTTGTTTTGGTTATACAACAACGTAAAATAAATAAAATATAAGCCTGTAAAATTTATTTAGAGATTTAACTACATCTTAAAAGCACTTATTGGTTAACCAATTTTCATGTTTCTGTAAATTCATGATAATTGTCATCTTAAAAAAAACACACCTACATTACATTTGTTGCATAATATAAAATTAAACTAGTAAAGGTGCGTGTTTTGCTAAGCTACAAAGCGTATCTTTATAACATAAATCAGGTATAATGAGCAAAGGAATTTATGTAGCTACCATAGAGCCTAATAGTGGTAAATCTGTTGTGGTTTTAGGGCTTATGCGTATGCTTTTAGGTAAAACAGCAAAAGTTGGATATTTTAGACCCATTATTGAAGATGTTGCTGCTGGCGAAATGGATAACCATATTAACACCGTTATTTCGCATTTTGAAATTGATATTAATTACAAAAAAACGTACGCCTTTACACGTAGTGAAGTTTTAGATTTGTACAACCAAGGCAAATCTGGGTATGTTATTGATGAAGTGATAAAAAAATACAAACGCCTTGAAGAACATTTCGATTTAGTTTTGGTTGAAGGCACCGATTTTTCTCACGAAAACTCTAGTTTAGAGCTTGATATTAACATGCTCATATCAAAAAACCTTGGTTTACCTGTTATTATTGTTATTCATGGTGATGGCAAAAAAAATAGAGATATTTTAGACAGCGTTCAGTTAGCACATGATACCTTTAAAGAGGAAGTTGATGTACTTTCAATAATGGTTAATAAAGTAAATAATGATGCTATTACTACTTTAAAAACCGAACTTAACGCACGTATTAACAGTACAGATTTTGCTGTAATACCTAAAATTGAAAGTTTAGCAAACCCAACCATAAAAGAAATTGTTAAAGCCCTTGATGCCAAAGTACTTTTTGGTAAAGATATGCTTAACAACCAAGTACAAAACTCGGGAGTTGGTGTTATGCAATTAAGAAACTATATTACAAAATTAAAAGAAGGCTCGTTGGTAATAACATCGGGTGATAGAGCCGATATTATTCTTGGTGCGTTACAAGCGCACACATCAAAAAATTATCCACAAATTTCAGGTATTGTTTTAACTGGTGGCTTACTACCCGAAGAACCTATTTTAAAACTTATTGAAGGACTATCAAGCGTTGTACCTATTATAAGCGTTAACAAAGGTACATTTAATGCTACCAACGCCATTGGCAAAGTTAAATCTAGAATTTACGCTGAAAACACAGATAAAATAAACACCTCTATTGCTACGTTTGAAAAGCATGTAGATACTGACAAGTTAGCCGATAAACTTGTAACCTTTCAATCTGAAATATTCACCCCTAGAATGTTTCAATACAATCTATTACAAACAGCGCTTAAAAACAAAAAACATATTGTTTTACCAGAAGGTTATGATGAACGCGTACTTAGAGCCACCGCTAAACTAGTTGGCGCACAAGTTGTTGATATTACACTAATTGGCGAAAAAGAAAAAATACAAGAACGTATTGTACGATACGATATTCCTTTAGATATAAATAAAGTAAATGTAGTTTTCCCAACACAATCACCACATTTTGATGATTATGTAAATACGTTTTATGAATTAAGAAAACATAAAGGTGTAAACCTTGATATGGCAAAAGACGCCATGTCTGATGTGTCATACTACGGCACAATGATGATTCACAAAGGGCATGCAGACGGCATGGTATCTGGTGCTGTACACACTACGCAACACACCCTTAGGCCTGCACTTCAATTTATAAAAACAAAACCTGGCGCAAACATTGTTTCATCAGTATTTTTTATGTGTTTAGAAGACAGAGTTTCTATTTTTGGCGATTGCGCCATTAACCCAAACCCAAATGCAGAACAATTAGCCGAAATTGCTATTTCATCAGCTCAAACTGCAAAAAAGTTTGGTGTTGAACCTAAAGTTGCCATGTTATCATACTCATCGGGTTCATCAGGAAAAGGTGAAGAGGTTGATAAAGTTAGAAAAGCCACAGAAATTGCTAAAAACTTAGCGCCTCATTTAAAAATTGAAGGCCCAATTCAATATGATGCAGCTGTTGATATGCGCATTGGAAAAAGCAAGCTACCAGAATCTGAAGTAGCAGGACAAGCTAGTGTTTTAATTTTTCCAGATTTAAATACCGGTAACAACACCTACAAAGCTGTTCAACGCGAAACCGGTGCCTTAGCCATTGGCCCTATGCTACAGGGCCTTAATAAACCTGTAAACGATTTAAGTAGAGGTTGCACATCTGATGACATTTACAGCACTGTAATTATAACTGCCATTCAAGCCCAAGACCAATAAAATTATGCAAGTATTAGTATTAAACTCCGGAAGTTCATCATTAAAATATCAATTATTTTCAATGCCAAATGAACGCATAATTTGCTCTGGCCAAATTGAGCGTATTGGTTTTAATGATGCTATTTTTAAATTTAAATCTGAAAAAGAAACCTTTGAAAAAACTACACCTATTGCTAACCATAAAGAAGGCTTAAATTTAGTAGCACAACAACTTTTAAACAAAGAAACGGGTGTAATTTCATGCACCAATGATATAGCTATTGTTGGGCACAGAGTTGTACACGGTGGGAAACACTTTAGCAAAACCACACTTGTTGATGCTGAAGTAAAACAAAAAATAAAGGCATTATTTTCATTAGCACCCTTACACAATCCGCATAATTTAGAAGGCATTGAAGTAGCCGAAGGCATTTTCCCTAATGCAAAACAGGTAGCTGTTTTTGATACAGCTTTTCATCAAACCATTCCTGAAATTGCTCATAAATACGCTATTCCTCAAAAATTTTTAGATGAATATAATATTCGTGTGTACGGATTTCACGGCACTAGCCACAAATACGTTTCAGAAAAAGCCATTACGCATTTAGGCAAAGAAAATTCAAAAATCATCACTATTCACTTAGGAAATGGTTGCAGCATGACAGCTGTTAAAAACGGCAAAAGTATAGACCATAGTTTAGGATTTTCACCTGTTGGTGGTTTAATTATGGGAACACGCTCTGGCGATGTTGATTATTCGGTTATTTTCCATTTAGCACAACGTCATGGTTTCGATTTAAATAATATTAACACCCTATTGCAAAAGCAAAGTGGCATGTTAGGTCTTACAGGCTTTAGTGATTTACGAGATATACAAGAGCACGCTGAAAAAGGTAATAGATCCTGTAAACTAGCTTTAGATATGAATGCTTACCGTATAAAAAAATATATTGGAAGCTATGCGGCCATAATGAACGGACTTGATGCTATTGTTTTTACGGCAGGTATAGGCGAAAACTCTTCTATAATTAGACGTTTAGCTTGTGAAAATTTAGACTATTTAGGTATTAATTTAGATAGTGAAAAGAATAAATTACGCTCTAGTGATATTAGAACAATAAACACCAAAACTTCTAAAGTAAAAATACTTATTGTACCAACTAATGAAGAATTAGAAATTGCAAAACAAGCTGTTAATTTACTTGAAAATTAAGCGCCCTTTGTAAAGTTCTTGAATACTAACATCTGCTGGTTTATTTAACGAAATTACATTTCCTGTTCCTGAAATTTTACCAGTTAAACGTTGTTGTGGGTTTACAATAATATCATTTGAACTTCGGTTATTAACAAATACGTTTTGCGCAATTAAGTTTTGCCCTTCAAAACGCGAAGTTCCTGCTGCAAACGTAATATTTAGATTATTTGTTTTTCCTGAAACAAAACAATTTGATAAATTATTAAATACAACTCTAAACGTATCAGTATCAATTTCTAAATAAAAATTGGCACTGGTAATTGTATTAGGGCTTCCAAAATCTTCAGATAAAATGACTAAACTAGGATAGCTTAACACCCCTTTTGATTTTATATCAAATTGTGTTGAGCTTCTAATTTCTGTAATATTTGGGGCTGTTACGTGCACTTTTGTAATACCATAATTGCGCACGTAATTACAGCTGTTATTATCGGTTAATATTAATTTGTTTTCAACAACTTTTGCTTCAACATCATTTATTAAATTTTCTCCTGTTTCAATAATAACTTTTTGTGTTGGGCCTTGTTCAATAACTAATTCAATATCTCTATTTACAAGTATTTTTGTAAATACATCTACTAAAACTTCTTCTTGTATAATAGTACCTGTTTTCTGGAAACAGTCACCTGCATTTTCACTATCACAAGAGAAAACAAAAGTTAAAACAATTATATAAACTAGTTTTTTCATTTATGTTATAAAATTGAGAAACAACATTAAAAATTACAACCTAACACCAACCCCAAACTCAACAGCTTCGGCTTTGGCTCCGTGCGATTTCAATGTTAAAGCACCAAAAAACGTTTTACCAAAATAGCGTTTTAAACCAATACGTATATAAGTGCGTCCTTCAAAATCAAAAGGGTAATATACATAATACCCAAACTGGGTTAGTAATGATGTTTTATTTACAAACAATTCATGCCCTGCAAATATGCCAACGCGTTTATAGTCATCATCAGCAGAGACATCTTCCTCAGGAAAAGACACACTTTTGTAATAAATTAACTCTTTTAAAAATTTTGAAAAAAACACATCGGTTCCTATTTGTAAAGCACTTTTTCTATTAATACGTTTATCTGCATACACTGAAGCTATGTAAAACGGAAATTGCCCGCTACCTACCACATCACTTTCATTTATACCAAACCTAAAAGCAACGTTATACTTTATGGGTTGTGTAAATTTCCTATCAGTATCACTTAATGTTTGTTGATAATTGGGTTCAATTTCATTTAAATTATAAGTAACACCTACATTAAAAGCAAGGGTATTTGTACTGGTATTTGGCGCCTTTACATTGGCATTAGAATAATGAATTAAAGTTAAACCCGCTTGCAAACCAAACTTATTAAAAATGCGCTCTTTTTTATAACCTAACATAGCAAAAGTGCTACTCATTATATGGCTGCCATAAGCTACATTTCTAAAGTTAGTTTCTTTATCGTAAATATTATTAGCGTATGCTAAACCCTGCCCTACTTTAAACATTAAATGTCTTTTAAAAAAGTAAAAGTTATAGTGCGCGTATAACGATGCAACTGTACCTAAAACATCAGGATTTTTCATGTTTTGGTAAGCATACGTTACACCATAGTCTGGGTAATTAAAACGTTGCTCCCAATCTTTAAAACCAAAAGTTTTTTTGTTCCAACTTATAATATACCCTTCAGGATGCCCTTTAATTAAGTGCAAAATATCACTGTTATGCTCCGCTATGTTTCCTTTAAAATAATTAACATCAATATAAGATGTATAGTGCTTTTTTTGAGCAAAGCAACATACACACAACACGTATAAAAAGTAGGTTAAATACCTCATAAACTTTGGCTATAATACCTAAAAGCATTAATTAAAACAATGCTTGTGCAATAGCTTGTACGTTATCACTTTTACCCATAGAGTAATAATGCAACACCGGTACTCCGGCCTCTTTTAATTCTTTAGATTGTTGTATAGCCCATTCTATACCCACTTGCCTAACTGCCGCATTATTTTTACAATTATCTACAGCATTAATTAAATCTTCTGGTAAATCTATACTAAACACATGTGGTAATAATTGCAAATGCCTATTAACGGCAAGCGGTTTTATACCTGGAATAATTGGAATATTAATGCCAGCTTCTTTAGCCATTTTTACAAAATCGAAGTACTTTTGATTATCAAAAAACATTTGTGTAACCACATAATCTGCACCCGCATCAACCTTAGCCTTTAGGCGTTTTAAATCAGTTTGTAACGATGGTGCTTCCATATGTTTCTCAGGGTAACCAGCAACACCAATACAAAAATCGGTTTTAAACTCGGTTAAATTCTCTTCGTGCAAAAACTTACCGTTATTTAAATCTGATATTTGATGCACCAACTCACAAGCATAGGTATGTCCGCCTTTAGTTGGCTCAAAATATTTTTGGTGTTTCATGGCATCACCACGAAGCGCCACCACATTATCAATTTCCAAATAATGGCAATCTACCAACATATACTCAGTTTCCTCTTTAGTAAAACCACCACATAAAATATGCGGTACAGGATCAATATTGTATTTATGTTTTAAAGACACCGAAATACCTAAAGTTCCAGGGCGTTTTCTAACCGTTTTACGATCTAAAAGCCCATCTTTTTCAACATAAACATATTCTTCACGCGAGGTGGTTACATCAATAAATGGCGGATTAAACTCCATTAACGGATCTATATTATTATACAAATCCTGAATATTTTTACCCTTTACCGGGGTTACAATCTCAAACGAAAACAAGGTTTTTCCGTTAGCGTTTTTAATATGGTCTGTTACCTTCATAACTCGCTTTTGTAATTTCCGCAAAGGCAGAAATCTCTTCAATAATTATTATTTATTTTTTTGCGTTACCCTATCGGGTCGCGCTTTCCGTTATATCTTTTTCTCGTACCTCAAAAAAGGATGCCACTACAATCGTTAACGCGGGCTTGCCAAGGGTACAATTTGATAAAATTATGTCCTTTGGCTAACCTTGGTTTAAAGCTTTTTTCAGTCCTGTCAGGCTATAAAAACCTTACAGTTCTAATACCGAAATTTTGTTACAATCCCAACAAAAAATCAGAACAAGAAAACAACGTTAACTTTAAAAAGATCCTGAAACAAGTTCAGGATGACACATCCAACGTGTTGTTACACAAAATAAGAAACCGTTAACGCAGCAACTGTTAACATTAAAAGCTGAATAAAAAATTTAACCTCTGCAGAAAATTTAAGTCTATTCATTTTCATCGTTTTTTTGCTGCAAAATTCTTATTTGTAAAGCTTCAATTTGTTACCGAAAAAGCAACAAATTGTTAAGTTAACCATTCAATAAATTTTTTACCGTTTCGTAATCATCTTCATATTCCCAATACACCCATCTACCATCTAAATAATCGATTAAAATATATTTTTCACTCACCGATTTTATTCTAGAAACAGCAACCAACTTTTTTGAAAAACCATCTAAATCAACACGTTCTAATATTTCTTTATTATTTTCATCAAAACCATGGCATACCATATGGCTTCCTAAAGTTAACTCTATAAATTTCATCTTATTTTCTAATCTGCTAAATTGGGGTGCAACCATTTTCTAGCTTTCTCTAAAGCTATACCTTTTCGCTCTGCATAATCTTTAACTTGGTCATCGGTTATTTTACCTAAACCAAAATACTTTGCTTCAGAATTTGCAAAATAATACCCCGAAACCGCAGCTGCTGGCCACATGGCTAAACTTTCTGTTAGCGTTACGCCAATAATTTTTTCAACCTCCAGCAATTCCCAAATGGTTTCTTTTTCTAAATGATCTGGACACGCAGGATATCCTGGTGCTGGACGAATGCCTTTATAGCTTTCTTTAATTAAATCGTCGTTGGTTAAATCTTCATTTTCAGCATAACCCCAATGTTTTGTTCTTACTTCCTTATGCAAATATTCGGCAAAAGCTTCAGCAAATCTATCTGCAATGGCCTGTGCCATAATGGCGCTATAATCATCGTCTTTAGCTTTATAACTTTCGGCTAATTCTTGAGCCCCGAAAATAGCAACACAGAATGCGCCAATATAATCGGTTTTTCCAGAACTTTCTGGTGCAATGAAATCGGCTAAAGCATGATTTGGTATACCTTCTCGTTTTTTTAATTGCTGTCTTAATGTTCTAAAAACGGCAATTTCTTCACCCTTCTTTTTAACAGAAATATCATCATCGTTTATGGTATTAGCTTCAAACAAACCGAAAACCGCTTTAGGTTTTAATAGTTGTTTAGCTATAATGTCTTGAATCATGTCTTGTGCTTCATTAAAAAGCACTGTAGCTTGCTCGCCAACAACATCATCTTTTAAAATATTTGGATATTTACCGTGCAAATCCCAACTTCTAAAAAACGGACTCCAATCTATAAACGGCAACAATTCTTTTAAGCTTAATTGCTTAAACATTTGCACTCCCATAGCTTTGGGCTTTACAATTTCGGAAGTTTCCCAATCGATGTTATATTTACGCGCTCTAGCTTCGTTTATAGTTATATACGATTTCTCTTTACCTCGTTTTAAAAACTTAGTCCTAAATTCGTCGTAATCTTGTTTAAGTTTAGCAACATATTCATGTGCTGTTTGTTTGTTTAACAAATCACCCACTACTGTTACCGCCCTAGACGCATCATTTACATGAACTACCGCGTTTTTATACTGCGTATCTATTTTTACAGCCGTATGCGCTTTAGATGTTGTTGCACCACCTATTAACAATGGAATGTCGAAATTTTCGCGTTGCATTTCTTTAGCTAAATACACCATTTCATCTAACGATGGTGTAATTAAACCAGACAAACCAATAGCATCAACACGCTCTTTTATGGCTGTTTCAATAATTTTTTCTGGTGGCACCATAACGCCTAAATCTACAATTTCGTAGTTATTACAGGCCAGCACCACACTTACAATATTTTTACCAATATCGTGCACATCGCCTTTTACTGTTGCCATTAAAATTTTACCAACAGGCTCTGAGTCTTCAGTTTTTTCGGCTTCAATAAAAGGATTTAAGTAAGCCACGGCCTTTTTCATTACACGTGCCGATTTTACTACTTGTGGTAAGAACATTTTACCTTCGCCAAACAAATCGCCAACCACATTCATACCAATCATTAAATGGCCTTCAATAACATCAATTGGTTTTTCGGATTCTTGTCGCGCTTGTTCAATATCTTCAATAATAAAAGCATCTAAACCTTTTACTAAAGCATGCGTAATTCTTTCTTGTAACGGGTTTTCTCGCCAAGATAAATCGACTGTTTTTTCGGCTTTTGAGCCTTTTACAGTTTCAGCAAATTCTAGCAAACGTTCGGTAGCATCGTCTCTTCTGTCTAAAATAACATCTTCAACATGCTCTAATAAATCTTTAGGAATATCGTCGTAAACTTCCAACATAGTTGGGTTTACAATACCCATATTCATACCTGCTTGAATAGCATAATATAAAAATACGGAATGCATTGCTTCGCGAACCGCATTGTTTCCTCTAAACGAGAACGACACGTTACTTACACCTCCACTTACACTAACATTTTCAAGATTTTGACGCACCCATCGGGTTGCTTCAATAAAATCGATAGCGTTTTTGCGATGCTCTTCCATACCGGTTGCTACCGGAAAAATATTTAAATCGAAAATGATATCTTCTGATGGAAAACCTACTTTGTTTACCAGAACATCGTAAGATCGTTCGGCTATTTCAATGCGTCTTTCATAATTATCGGCTTGCCCAACTTCGTCAAAAGCCATTACAATTACTGCGGCACCGTAGCGTTTTATTTGTTTGGCTTCCCAAATAAATTTTTCTTCGCCTTCTTTTAACGAAATGGAATTTACCACACATTTACCTTGTACTACTTGAAGCCCAGCTTCGATAATTTCCCACTTAGAACTATCAATCATTATTGGCACACGACAAATATCTGGTTCTGCGGCAATAAGATTTAAAAAACGAACCATAGACTCTTTACCGTCTATAAGTCCGTCGTCCATATTAATATCGATAATTTGCGCACCGCCATCTACTTGATGACGTGCTATATCTAAAGCTTCATCAAATTTTTCTTCTTTAATTAAGCGTAAAAATTTACGTGAACCTGCTACGTTAGTTCGCTCACCTACATTTATAAAGTTGCTGTTTTCGTTTAAAACCAAAGGCTCTAAACCAGATAACTTCATATAACGACTTTGGTTAATTGTTGTTCGTTGCTTGTTACTTGTTGTATCCATGCTTATAACTTCTTGTAATAGTTGATAAATCCGTTAAGCAACTTCATACAAGCTTCTATTTGTTCTAATATTTTATTTAGTTTTTCTTCAGAAAGAAAATTTAAATCTTTAGACAAAAAAGATTGTGTTTCTAACTCATATAAAGAACCTCTTGAAATATATAGAAAATGTATTGTTTCTTTTGAAGATTGCCTACCACATCCTTCTGCTATATTTGAAGGGATAGAAATTGCACACCTTCTCATTTGGCTTACTATTCCGTAAATTTCTTCTTTAGGATATTCTTGAGTTGATGCATATACAATACTAACCAATTTTCTGGCTTCCTCACATACATCTAAATCTCGATATGATTTCATTTTTTAAATTATTCTATTTTAGTTGTCGATATTTAATAACTAATCACTTCTAACTGACAACTAACAACTAACAACCGATTCCCTCGGTTTATATTTCGCCGCAATATTAGCTATAACGCGAATATGTTCTGGACTTGTACCACAACAACCACCAATAATATTTATTAAATTCTTTTTTAAGTAAGCTTCAATTTGCTCGCCCATTTCTTCTGGAGATTCATCGTACTCACCAAAAGCATTAGGTAAACCTGCATTTGGATGTGCCGAAATTGCAAATTCGGTTTTATTGGCAATGGCCTCTAAATGTGGCTGTAACAAATTAGCTCCTAAAGCACAATTAAACCCAATAGAAAGCAATGGCACATGCGACACCGAAATTAAAAACGCTTCGGCGGTTTGGCCTGATAAAGTTCGCCCTGAAGCATCGGTAATGGTACCACTAAGCATAATTGGAATATCTAAATTTCTTTCGTCCTTTACTTCTTCTATTGCAAACAAAGCTGCTTTTGCATTTAATGTATCGAAAACGGTTTCAACTAATAAAATATCTGCACCACCATCCATTAAAGCTTCAACTTGTTGTTTGTATGCTATTCGTAATTCATTAAACGTTACGGCTCTGTAACCCGGATCGTTTACATCGGGCGACATACTTGCTGTACGGTTTGTTGGCCCAATTGAACCTGCTACAAAACGTGGTTTATGCGGTTCTTTTTTTGTGAATTCTACAGCAACTTCTTTGGCTATTTTAGCAGATTCGTAGTTAAGTTCGTAAACCAAATCTTCCATTTGATAATCGGCCATAGCAATGGTTGTACCCGAAAAGGTATTGGTTTCAATAATATCGGCACCGGCATCGAAATACTTTGCGTGAATGGTTTTTATAGCTTCGGGTTGTGTGATAGACAACAAATCGTTGTTTCCTTGTAGCGGTATAGGGTAATCTTTAAAGCGTTCGCCTCTAAAATCATCTTCGGTGAATTTATACTGCTGTAGCATGGTTCCCATGGCACCATCTAACACCAAAATACGGTTTTGTAAAGCCTTTCTAATATCTGACATTTCGTTTGCATTTTTCATCTGAAGACAAATCAACAGAATGAATTTATTTAATATCAAACCTAAGCGCGTTAAGATTGATATGTTTTATTATTGTTCTGTAAGTTATCGTGAAAAGCAAATAGAAAAACGCTTCGTTATCTTCCTAATTTTATGAATTAGTAGAATTTAGCACCTTCTTTACAAGTTAAAGGGTTGCCAAGGTTTCATTGGGTCTATTCCCTCTACCTTTCTTGATAACAATATTACATTTAAGAACTCATACCTAGTTTGGAGCACAAAAATACTAACTATATTTTTGTTTTCCTATTTAATTAAATTTCTATTATTCAAACAAATCTGATGATAGATATCTATCACCCCTATCACAAATAATAGCAACAATAACACCTTTATCAATAGATTTTGCTACTTGCGACGCACAATACACTGAGCCGCCACTGCTCATACCAGCAAAAACGCCGGCTTCTTTAGCTAAACGTTGGGTTGTAGCTTTTGCATGTGCTTGTGTAACTTCAATAACCTGATCTACTTTATTTCTATTAAAAAATTTAGGCACATATTCTTCTGGCCATTTACGAATACCCGGAATTCTAGAATTATCATCGGGTTGCGCGCCAACAATGGTTATATTTTTATTCTTTTCTTTTAAATAGGTTGAAACCCCCATAATAGTTCCTGTGGTTCCCATGGCAGACACAAAATGGGTGACTTTGCCATTAGTATCATTCCAAATTTCAGGCCCTGTGGTTTTGTAATGCCCTTTCCAATTATCGTCATTTTCAAACTGATTTAAAAGCGTGTAACCTTTTTCATCTCGTAATTTGAATGCTAAATCTCGTGAGCCTTCAATTCCAACATCTGATGACGTTAAAATTACTTCAGCACCGTAAGCTCTCATAGTTTTAACGCGTTCTTCGGTAGAATTTTCGGGCATAACAAGTACCATATTCAACCCTAAAACTTGCGCAAATAATGCCAAAGCAATACCTGTATTACCACTAGTTGCTTCAACCAACGTATCTCCTTTTTTAATATCGCCACGTTTTAACGCTTCATTAATCATATTAAAAGCAGGCCGATCTTTAACACTACCTCCAGGGTTATTACCTTCTAATTTCAAAAGTAATGTTACGTCTTTTTTAGACACTAAATGACTAGCATCAACTAAAGGCGTATTGCCTATAAAATCAATAATTGTGTTATTTAATGCCATTTTTTTTTGGTCTGATTTTTATTTCGGTTTGATACGTTACTAATGAATTTTCAGGAACTGATTGTGTTATCCAAACATTGGCACCAATAATACTGTTTGCTCCTATAACAATATCGCCCCCTAAAACGGTTGCATTTGCATAAATGCATACATTATCTTGAATGGTAGGATGCCGTTTTGTTGATGCTAAACTTTTAGCCACCGATATGCCCCCCAATGTTACACCTTGATAAATTTTTACATTTTTACCAATTATTGAAGTTTCTCCAATTACAATACCTGTTCCATGATCTATATAAAAAGAATCATTAATGGTTGCCCCTGGATGAATATCAATACCTGTAATACCATGAATATATTCACTCATCATTCTTGGTAAAATTGGCACTTTCAATTTGTAAAGCGCATGACTTAAACGGTAAATTGAAATGGCATGAAAGCCTGGGTAAGCCAAATAAATTTCTTCTAAACTGTGTGATGCAGGATCATTGTTTTCAAAAGCAATAGCATCTAAATCTAACCGCCTTCTAATATCGGGCAAGTTAGTTTTAAAGGTTTTCCAAATTTGTTCGGCGTTTTCAACGTTCAATTTTTTTAGAACTTTTAAAAACGTTTTTTCTAAATATTTACCGTGTTCTTCTTCCTGTTCACAATCAAACAACGAATAAAACAATTTTTTAGTAAATGTTTTAACGGTGTCTTTTAAACAAACGTTGTAACTTTTCATTAGTTTATTATTTATAAAGAAACGTATGTTTCAAAAATATTAAATCCTACAAGGTAAATGAAGCCTTGCAGGATTTAATTTTATAGTATTTTACTGAACGTTTTAATCTATAGCTTGCACTACTGCTTTTGGGGCTTCTTTACGTGTACCATCAAAACCATCTACACCTGAAACTGTTGTATATTTTAATACGAATTTTTTACCAGGATTGATAATTTTATATGCTGCTTGACACATAATTGTTGCTTCGTGGAAACCACAAAGTATTAACTTTAACTTTCCTGGGTAATAATTACCATCGCCTATGGCGAAAATACCTGGAATGTTAGTTTGATAATCTAAAGCATTATTAACTTTAATAGCATTTTTTTCAATTTCTAAGCCCCAGTTTGCTATTGGACCTAGTTTTGGCGATAAGCCAAATAGTGGAATAAAATGATCGGTTTCTAAAGTATAAGGAGCTTCACCTTGTTTTGTAATTTCAATAGCTTCAACTTTACCGTTGCCTAAAATATTTGTTACTTCGGCAGGTGTAATAAGGTTTATTTTCCCTTCTCTTTTTAATTCTCCAACTTTTTCAACAGAATCTAAGTGCCCTCTAAATTCATTACGGCGGTGTACTAATGTTACACTTTTTGCAACATCGGCTAGAAAGATACTCCAATCTAAAGCAGAGTCACCTCCACCAGCAATTACCACATTTTTATCGCGGTACATTTCTGGCTCTTTTATCATGTACTCTACACCTTTATCTTCATAATCGGCAAGGTTTTCAAGTTGTGGTTTACGTGGCTCAAAACTACCTAAACCACTAGCAATTGCTACCACTGGCGCTTGGTGTTGCGTTCCTTTATTTGTTGTAACAATAAACGAACCGTCTTCTTGTTTTTCAATAGTATCAGCACGCTCGCCTAAAGTAAATCCAGGCTCGAATTGCTTACCTTGTTCTAGTAAGTTTTTTGTTAAATCGCCTGCTAAAATTTCAGGAAACCCTGGAATATCATAAATAGGCTTTTTTGGATATAACTCAGAGCACTGTCCACCTGGTTGTGGCAATGCATCAATTAAATGGCATTTTAGTTTTAATAATCCAGCTTCGAATACTGTGAATAACCCTGTTGGGCCTGCTCCAATTATTATTATATCTGTTTTAATCATTTCTCTGAATCTTTGTTTTCAATTATTCCTTTGGTGAATTCATTAAGTTTTTCAACTTTTTCTTCAAAATCCCCTTTTATTGTTTTTCTATATTCATTTAAATTTTTCACAAGATCATCAATGTTTTCAGGAATGACTTCCTCAAAAAACTGTCGTAATCTTTTTGCCATTGTTGGCGATTTCCCATTGGTACTTATTGCCACTTTAACGTTGCCTTTGGTAACAATACCACCCATGTAAAAATCGCAATAGGGCGGGTTATCTGCTACGTTTACCAATTTAGCTTCTGCCCTACAATCTTTATACACTTGTACATTTACCTCTGGAACATCGGTAGTAGCAACTACCATGTGTTGCCCTTGTAAATAGTCTTTTTTATAAACATCATTTATTAGTGTAACATTACCTTTTTTTGCTAAATATACAGTGCCGTTTCTAAACATTGGTGACACCATTGTTACACAAGCATCTGGACTAGACTTTAATAAGAACGTTAATTTTTCTTCAGCAACATTACCACCGCCAATAATTAGTACATTAAGCTGTTTTACCTTTAAAAAAATAGGGTATAAATTATTGCGTTCCATAATTTAATTTCCAGTTACTTCTTGGTAAACCTGAGTTAATATTGCTCTTTCTTTTACAACATCTCCAATAACAATAATTGCTGGGTTTGCTAATTGTTTTTCTTCAACAATTTTTTCTATGGTTTGAATAGTGCCAATCCCTACACTTTCGTTATCTCGCGTACCATTTTGAATAATAGCAATGGGTGTGTTTTGTTTATTTTCTTTTGAAAATATGTTTACTATTTCACCTAGCTTACCCATACCCATTAAAATAACTATTGTGGCCGTTGATTTTGCAGCTAAAGCAACATCATTAGATAATTTATGTTGTTTGGTTGTGCCTGTAATTACCCAAAAACTTTCGGCTGCGCCACGTTTTGTTAACGGAATACCTTGATATGCCGGCACCGCAATTGATGACGAAATGCCAGGAACCACAAAAGTTTCTAACCCAAATTGTCTCACATAGTCAATTTCTTCGGCACCACGACCAAAAATAAATGGATCACCACCTTTTAACCTTACAACATGACCTTTTTCTTTGGCTTTTGATACAATGAGTTCATTTATTTGCTCTTGCTGAAACGCATAGCAACCCCTACGTTTACCTACAAAAATAAGTTCTGCATCAGCAGAAGCATATTTTAGTAAACTTTCATTTATAAGCGCATCATATAGGATAACGTTTGCAGATTCTATAGCCTTAATTGCTTTAAGTGTTATTAAATCTTCATCACCTGGGCCCGCGCCTACAACTGTTAATATTGGGGTTTTTATACTCATTTTATTTTATTGCTTAAGCAGTTTTAGTTTGTTCAGCTTCTCTAAAAGCTCTTACTGCAGCTAAGAATTTTTCGGCACTAGCAATGTAGTTTATAGCAAATTCTTTAGACGGCGCATTTTTATTTATTTGATAAATTATATCAGAAAAAGATGCTCCTAAATTAATTTTTTCGCTTTCAACAAAAACTTCATCAAACTGTGAAATAATACCTGCATGTGTGTTTGTTTTTTTGTTTTCTGCTAGCAATAGTGCCTTGGCAGAATTTACAAACGACTGATATGCTAAATAGATTGCCCCCGAATATACTTCATTTTCAAAAGATTCTTTAGCATTATCTATTTTCTCTTCGCTTTCAAAAAACAATGTAGCAATTAAATCTATAACTACACCGGCACATTCACCTACACCAATAGCTTTAACGTACTTTTCTTCTGTACCCCAATCAATAAAATCTAATTCTGTTAAATTGGTTGCGTCTTGTAAGTCTTGTAAGAAGTCGTAAAAATATTTCTGTCCTTTCTCTAAATAGTACTCAACAAACTGTTTTCCGTTTGCATTAGCTTCATAATCATTTAAAATTCTTCGTAAAGCTTCAGGCCCTCTTCTACTTGGTACTTTTACAACTTTATCAGCAAAAGTTGCATTTCCATCTCCTTGGTTTCCTCCACCTAAAAGCACTTGTAAAGCGGGCGCCACTAATTTATCTGGTGTGCGCACTGTCATACCTTGGAAACCAATATTTGCCATATTGTGTTGCCCACAAGCATTCATACAACCACTAATTTTAATAACTAAATCTTCGTTTTTTAAATATTGCGGATATTCGGTTTTTATAACGCGCTCTAACTCTTCGGCAATTCCTGTACTACTTGCAATACCTAAATTACATGTATCTGTACCTGGGCATGCTGTAATATCAACTGCTTTGTTGTAACCTGCCTCTACAAAACCTAACTTTTCTAATTCTTGATAGAAAAATGGCACTAATTCTTCTTTAACAAAAGGAATTACTATGTTTTGGCGTAATGTTAAACGCACTTCGCCAGCTGCATAATTATCTACTAATTTGGCTAATAAACGTGCTTTATCTGTATAGAAATCACCTAATAAAACTTTAATACCAATAGCAACATAACCTGCTTGCTTTTGAGGTATTAGGTTTGTAGATTTCCATAAATTGAACGCTTCTTCGTTTTTAATTTCAACTTTAGGTGCTTCAACTTGAACTGGTTTAGATGCTACGTAAGCATTGGCATCAATTGGAACACTTTTAAACTCTATGGCTTTTTGTTCGTTATCAATTAGTTCTTTAAATGCTTCTAAACCTATATCTTTTACTAAGAATTTCATTCTTGCTTTGGCACGACTTTTACGCTCACCGTAACGATCAAAAATTCTTAAAACACCTTCCATTATTGGGATGATTTTATCGGTTTCAACAAAATCATACAACACATCGGCATGACGTGGCTGAGACCCAAGTCCGCCAGCTACCATCACTTTAAAACCACGAACACCATTTTTTTCTTTAGCAATGTATCCAATATCATGTAAATATGATAAACCTGTATCTGCATTAGAAGACGAGAAAGACACTTTAAATTTACGGCCCATTTCTTGGCAAATTGGGTTTCGTAAAAAGAATTTATACAAAGCATCTGCATATGGTGATACATCAAAAGGTTCATTAACATCAATACCTGCAGTTTCAGAAGCAGTTACGTTTCTTACCACGTTACCACAAGCTTCACGCACGGTAACTTCATCTTTTTCAAGTTCTGCCCAAAGCTCTGGTGTTCTATTTAAATCTACGTAGTGAATTTGGATATCTTGACGTGTTGTTATGTGCAAACGCCCACGAGAATATTCATCAGAAACATCAGCAATACGGCGTAATTGATTACTTTTTAATTTACCGTAAGGCACTTTAATACGAATCATTTGAACGCCTTCTTGTCTCTGCCCATACACACCACGCGCTAAACGAAGACTTCTAAATTTTTCTTCATCAATTTTTCCGTTGTGAAATAATTCAATTTTTTTAGCTAATTCAATTATATCTTTTTGAACAACCGGATTTTCTATTTCTGTTTCAAAACTTTGCATTTGTATAAGTTTTAAAGTTGAAAAGTATAAGGTTTAAAGTTCCGTGCTACAACTTAATACGTTTGCACTTTACTTTAATATTTTATGCTTTTAACTTGTTATTCTTGTTTATAAATTTCTTTTTAAATTAAAAAGCTGACTAACTTTTAACTTATTACTTTTAACTAAATTTTACTGTATAAAACCTGCACCAACTGTACTGTTTGACTGCGGATCTATAATTATAAATGAACCGTTTGTTCTGTGATCTTTAAATTTATCGTAAAAAATAGGTTTGTTTAATTTGAAGCTAACCTCAGCAATATCATTCATTCCTATACCTGTTACATCTTCTTCTATACCTGAATAGTCTGGGTTTATTTTATGGTGAATAGCATTTACTTTAGCTAATACTTTATTTACACCATGTTGTACTGTATATTTTGCACCTGGTGTTAATTGCTTAGAATCCATCCAACATACATTTGCTGTAAATTGCTTTTCAATTGTTGGTAAATCATCAGCTTTAACAATCATATCGCCTCTGCTAACGTTTACATCATCTTCTAAAGTTATAGTAACTGAAGAGCGTCTTGATGCTGTTTCAAACTTTTCGTTGTAGAAATAAATATCTTTTATTCTAGATTTTGTTTGCGATGGTAATACCACAACCTCATCACCAACACTTAAATTACCACCATAAACTTTACCAGCATACCCTCTGTAATCATGGTACTCTTCAGTTTTTGGACGAATTACATATTGCACTGGAAAACGCGGTGTGCCTGTGTTAAAAATATCGGCTTTATCTAATTTTTCTAAATGCTCTAATAATGATTCTCCTTTATACCAAGACATTTTTTCAGATTTATTTACAACATTATCGCCCTTTAAAGCGCTTACTGGTATAAATGAAATGTTTTGTCCTTGGTAATCTCGTTTACTCATTAAATCTTCAAAATCTGCTTTAATTTTGTTGTAAACTTCTTCAGAGTAATCAACTAAATCCATTTTATTAATAGCAACTACAACATCTTTAATGCGTAATAAGTTATTAATAAAAAAGTGACGATTGGTTTGCTCTATAACACCTTTTCTGGCATCAATTAAAATAATTGAAGCTTGTGATGTTGATGCACCAGTTACCATGTTACGTGTATACTCAACATGCCCAGGTGTATCTGCTATTATGTAACTTTTCTTTTTTGTTGAAAAATAAATATGAGCTACATCAATGGTGATACCTTGTTCTCTTTCTGCCACTAAACCATCGGTAGCTAAAGAAAAATCTAAATAATCATACCCACGTTGTTTACTTGTTTTTTCAATAGCTTCAAGCTTATCTGTAGTTAATGATTTTGTATCATATAGAATTCTACCTATTAATGTACTCTTACCGTCATCTACACTTCCTGCTGTTGCAATTTTTAATACTTCCATGTTATATTGTTGTTGGCTTTTAGCCTAAATTTTAATTCGTTTAAAAGATTTCCGCTTTCGCGGAAATGACAAATCGGTCTATTAAAAATACCCTTGTTGTTTACGTTTTTCCATAGCGGCTTCAGAACGTTTATCATCAATTCTGGCACCACGTTCAGAAATTGAAGAATCTCTAATTTCTTCAACTACTTTGTTTATAGTTGTAGCGTCAGACAATACAGCTGCTGTACAACTCATGTCTCCAACAGTTCTAAAACGCACCATTTCTTCAATTACTTCTTCTTCGTCGTCTCTATAAACAATACCATCTTCAGCAGACCAAATCATACCGTCTCTTAAGAATACTTTACGTTTGTGTGCGAAATAAATTGACGGAATTTCAATGTTTTCTTTTTCAATGTAAGACCACACATCTAACTCTGTCCAGTTTGAAATTGGGAATACGCGAACGTTTTGCCCTAATTCAATTTCACCGTTTAACATATCAAACAATTCTGGTCTTTGGTTTTTTTCATCCCATTGCCCAAAATCATCACGAACAGAGAAAATACGTTCTTTTGCTCTTGCTTTTTCTTCATCTCTACGGGCTCCACCAATACAAGCATCAAATTTAAATTCTTCAATAGCATCTAAAAGTGTGGTTGTTTGCAGCATATTTCTACTTGCATAACGGCCAGATTCTTCTTTTACTTTTCCTTGATCAATAGAATCTTGTACGTTTCTAACAATAAGCTCTAAACCTAATTCTTCAACTAGCCTATCTCTAAATTCTATAGTTTCAGGGAAATTATGTCCTGTATCAATGTGCATTAAAGGAAACGGAATTTTTGCCGGATAAAATGCTTTTTGCGCTAACCTTACAAGTGTTATAGAATCTTTTCCTCCTGAGAATAATAAAACTGGTCTTTCAAACTGAGCAGCTACTTCTCTAATAATGTAAATAGCTTCGTTTTCTAAAGCGTTAATATATGATGTATCTTTCTTCATAATCTTATGTTGTTAAGCGTGCAATCCGCATTCTCTATTTGCTAATGCTTTTGTTGGATCAAAATATTTAAATTCGTTTGGTAAATTATTTTCTTCTAAATAGGCATCTAATTTCTCATCAGACCAATAGTAAAACGGACTTACTTTAAGAACACCATCGGCACTTAAACTAAAAATATCAATACTATTTCTAAAAGCTGTTTGCCCTTGGCGCAAGTTTGTAAACCACACTTTTGGCTTATGCGCCTCCATAGCTCTTCTAAATGGTTCTAATTTAACTTGCTCTGTAAATTCAGCATGTTTTGGATCATCTATACTTGGTATACCCATAACCACATCTCTATGTGAGGCTGTTTGTTTTGGCACATACAAGAATACGTTTAAACTCAAGTCTTTAATAACTTGCTCTGCATGTTTATATGTTTGCGGTGTATTATAACCAGTATCACACCATACTACAGGAATATCTTTAACCTCTTTACTAACTGCATGTAATATAGCAGCTTCGTACGGCCTAAAATTTGTTGTTACTACAGCTTTAGTATTAAGTTCAAAAGCTTTTTTTATAATTTCTGAAGGTGTAGCGTTTTTAAATTCCTTGTTTAAACCTTGTATTTGTTCTTCTGTAAACATGTTTTTATATATTATTTTCCCCATTTAATAGCGTTCCACACGCGTTCATGAAAAAAGTATAAAATTAATTTTGTAATAAAATCTACCGATGCAATTGACGCTGCAACCGCTATTTTTCCTGTTAAAAAATAAGAAACAACTAACGTATCTAAAGTACCAACTACTCTCCAACTTAATGCTTTAGCAACGCTTCTAATTGGTTTTTCACCAGCAGTATCTTCTTTGTAAGTAGATTTTTCTTTACTTTTTAATAACATTTGCGCTATCATTTGTCGTTTTATTATATTAATCCTATCAATTTAATAGGGATTACAAATGTAAAACTTTTTTTTAGATAAAAAACCTAATTAACAACTTTTTAGAATAATGAAACTATTTTAGGTTTAACGTACCAAAATACATAATGATTTTTTTAAATTTTGAGAATTTGCTAATACTAAACACCCGACAAATCGGCTAAGGTTGTGTTTTTAAACACATTAAGCGTACTATCTCTAACTTCAATCATTAATTTATGCACGCTGCATTGATGTTCGTCTGGGCAATCATCGCACTTTTCGTAAAAATTTAAGCTTACACATGGCACCATAGCTATTGGGCCTTCAAGCACGCGCATAACATCAGTCATTAAAATATCAGCTGGTTCTTTTCGTAAATAGTAACCACCGTGTTTTCCTTTTTTTGATCCTAAAAGTCCTGCTTTACGTAAGGTTAGAAGAATGCTTTCTAAAAATTTTTGTGGTATGTTTTCGCTCTCAGCAATTTCACCTACTCTAACAGGATTTTCTCCTTCGTTTCTAGCAATAAAGGTTAAAGCTTTTAGCCCGTATTTAGTTTTTTTAGATAGCATGTTGCTAATATAGATAAAATAAAAAACTAAATACAAATTAGATTAAACATAAAAAAGCCTCAATAAATGAGGCTTTTAATTCACTTTTTAAAACTAAGATATTGTTATTGTACGTGGCGGTTTTTGTTTGGCTTCTTCTTTTTTAGGCAAGTGCACACTCAAAATACCATCATTATAAGTTGCTTTTATTTTAGACTCTTCAATGTATTCTGGTAACGAAAATGTTCTTTTAAAAGAAGCATAACCAAATTCTTGACGGATATAACTTTCTTCAACCTCTGCCTTGTTCGTTTCAGAGGCAATAGACAATACTTGATTATCTAAATCAATAGAGAAATCTTCTTTTTTCATTCCTGGCACTGCCATATCAACATAAAAGGCATCAGCCGTTTCTTTAATATTAACTTTTGGCAGGGTTATACCCGTGTTAAAGTTTGACATCATAATTGACGGTAAATCAGATGTAAACATTCTGTCAATCCAATTTGACCAAGCTGGAAAATCAGCAAACCCATCTGCTTTCGCTAAACTTCCATTTTTTTGAGTTGTTACTAAGTTGCTCATGATTAAAAAATTTAGTTAAACAAATAAAATTAAACAGATATTATTTTAATATTATGCCACGCCTGCTACGTTTGTTCTTGAAACAAAAGGCATGTCATTATTTTTAGCTATTGTTATAATTAATTCATTATTATGAAATTTTGCATTCAAAAGTTCGCTAAATTCTGAACTAGGCAAAACTAAAAAGCTTTCTACAAAAACAGGTTTCTTTTTAACAACACCAAAATTACTTTCAATTTTTGCAATCATTACTTTTAATGTTAAAATTCCATTAGAAATATCAACTTTGTAATTGCCATTATTTAGCAAAGGTGCTTTTAATTGAACTTTGAGTAGGTTATCATTTTCAAAATCCATTTTTAGTTGCGTAAGCTTAAAGCTATTTATTGGCTGAGATTTTAAGCTTTTCACATACTTATTAAAATTATTTATTTCCATAATAAAAAATTATAATAATTAAACAAAAAACTAATAACTGGTTGTAGTTAAAACTATTCTAAGAAGATGATTTTTCTACAAATCTTTATAGAATAATTTTAACAAAAAAAATACCAAAACTATTTACAACTGTTTTTTTAACAAGATGTGAAATCATAAATGAAAATTTGTCAGTTTTTTTAAACAAAAAAAACAGTAATTATTTAAAATTACTGTTCAATATTACATTTAAATAGCTGAAAAAATTTCAGGCTGACATTTTTTCAACTATTTCAAAGCCTGTTCAAAATCTGCTATAATATCATCAATATGTTCTAAACCAAGAGAACAACGCACCATGCCATCAGTAATGCCTACAGCAGCTTTAACCTCGGGTTCTACTTTGGCGTGTGTGGTACTTGCAGGATGTGTTACAATGGTGCGTGTATCACCTAAATTTGCAGAAAGCGAACACATTTTTATGTTATCAAAAAAATTACGCCCGCCTTCAATACCTCCTTCAACTTCAAAAGCTACAATATTACCACCTAAACGCATTTGTTTTTTGGCAATATCATATTTTGGGTGCGATTTTAAAAACGGATATTTAACCCATGTTATTTTTGGGTGCCCCTCTAAAAACGTTGCTAATTTTAAAGCATTTTCGCAATGCTTTTCTACACGCACAGCCAAGGTTTCTAAAGATTTTGATAATACCCAAGCATTAAACGGACTCATAGATGGCCCTGTTAAACGCGAAAACAAGTATATGTCTCTAATAAGTTCTTTTTTACCAACAGTAACACCACCTAGTACACGCCCTTGTCCGTCCATTAATTTAGTAGCCGAATGCACTACCAAATCTGCACCGTGCTTTATAGGGTTTTGTAAATACGGTGTAGCAAAACAATTATCAATTATTAACAATAAATTGTGCTTTTTACAAAGCGCACTTAAAAACTCTAAATCTAACACATCAACCCCCGGATTTGTTGGTGTTTCGGCATAAATAAACTTTGTATTTGGCTTAATTAAAGCCTCAATAGTTTCGGGTTCATTAATATTGAAATACGAAAAATCTATATGCCACTTTGGTAAGTATTTAGTAAACAACCCGTGCGTAGCACCAAAAACCGAGCTGCATGACACCACATGATCTCCTGCACTTAGTAATGCCGCAAACGTTGAAAACACAGCTGCCATACCACTTGCAAAAGCAAAACCAGCCTCTGCCCCTTCCATTTTACATACCTTATCAATAAATTCATTTGTATTAGGGTTGCTGTAACGGCTATATAAATCGCGTTGTTTTTCTTCTGCAAATGATGCGCGCATTTCTTCAGCATCATCAAACACAAAACCAGAAGTTATGTATAATGGTACTGAATGTTCTGAAAACTGCGTGGTTTCAGACTGTGTTCGTATTGATTCTGTTTCAAACTGTTTTTTTTCTTTGCTCATCTTATCTATTCACTTTAAAAAGTCATTAAAACCTTAAAAACTTTAATTTAATTATTATTTTTTGGCATTCCCTTTCAGGTCGGGCTTTACGCTATATCTTTTTTGAGAAAAACAAAAAAGGATGCCGCTTCAATCCCTAATGCACCAAATGCTAAGTATAATTTCAAACCCAAACACCAGGTTTATTTACAAGCTTTTTGCTGTTTGTTTTACTAATTAATATACTTACTCAACCTTAAAATATCACCAAAAACACCACGCGCTGTAACTTCAGCACCTGCACCAGCACCTTGTATTACAATGGGTTGTTTGCCATAGCTCTCAGTAAAAATTTCAAAAATAGCATCGCTCCCTTTTACATGCCCCAAGGTACTATCTTCGGGTATAGATACTAATTTTACTTCTAAATTACCTTTATCCTGCGATAAATCACCCGATAAATCGCCCACGTAGCGCAACACATGTCCTGCTTTTTGGCTATCTTTTATTTGTTGGTATTGCGCATCCAGAACATTTAACTGACTTAAAAAATCTGCAACCGATATGTTTTGATAAGCCTCTGGAATTAAATTCTGCACAGCAACATCTTCAAACTCATTTTGCAAATCTAACTCTCTGGCTAAAATCAATAATTTTCTAGCCACATCATTTCCAGAGAAATCTTCCCGCGGATCGGGTTCTGTAAAACCTTTATCAATTGTTTCCTGTATAATTTCACTAAACGGCTTATTTTCAACCGAAAAATTATTGAATAGATAACTTAAGGTTCCAGAAAACACACCGCGTATCCTGGTTATATTTTCACCAGACTCATGTAATAATTTAATTGTATCAATTAAGGGCAAACCTGCACCAACAGTAGTTTCATAAAGGTATTGCTTTTTATGTTCTTTTAAATGCACTCGCAAATCTTTGTAAAATGCATGCGAAATAGTATTTGCTATTTTGTTTGACGACACTAAATCAAAACCAGCTTCAACTAAAGGTTTGTAGTTATTATGAAATGTACCGCTAGCAGTATTATCTACAGCTATCAGGTTTTCTAAATGATTATTTTTAGCAAACAATATAACATCATTAACACTACTTTCTGTATGACTATCAATTATAGCTTGCTCCCAATTGGCATTTACGCCTTGTTTATTTAGCAGTAGTTTTTTTGAATTAGCAATAGCAAACACATTTAAATTGATGCCCTTGCGTTTTTCAATATCGTTTTTTGATTTTAATATTTGATTAATTAACGCACCACCAACACCACCATGACCAAAAATGGCTATGTTTATTTTTTTAGAAACTCCAAATACTTCGCCATGTATAACATTTAACGCTTTGTGTAATTGTGCTTTTTTAACAACTAAACTTACATTTTTACCCGTTACTGTATTGTTAAATAACAATGGTGTAATTTGGTTTTTTATTAATGCGTTGAAAGGTTTATGAAACGAGGCCAACTCAATACCTACAATAGATATAACAGCCACATCATTATTTACAGCAATATTGTTTACATCTTGCGATTGAAAATCGGTTGCAAACTCGCGCTCTAGAGCAGCTACCGCTTGTGCTGCCTGATTTGCATCTATAATTAAGCCAATACCTCTTTCAGAAGAGCCTTGAGATACAATACTTACACTAATACCCGAACTACCTAATGCACCAAAAATTCTTGCATCTACGCCAATTTTACCCAATAACCCACGGCCTTCTAAGTTTAAAAGCGCCACATTATCTAACACAGATAATGATGT
Organism: Seonamhaeicola algicola; assembly: GCF_007997385.1. GTDB lineage: Bacteria > Bacteroidota > Bacteroidia > Flavobacteriales > Flavobacteriaceae > Seonamhaeicola > Seonamhaeicola algicola. The sequence goes on along the minus strand of NZ_VOSC01000025.1, from coordinate 230,991 downwards.
TACTTCCTTGGCACTTGGTTTAGCCGTAATTAATGTACCTTCATCATTTGCATTAAACGTATTTAGTATACGTAAGTTAATGTTTTTTTCAACCAGCGGAATAATAGTTTTAGCATGTAAAACAGAGGCACCAAAGTTTGCCAACTCATTAGCTTCACTAAAAGAGAGTTCTCTAATTTGTTTAGCATCGGGCACTAAATTAGGGTCGGCGGTATAAATACCGTTAACATGTGTGTAGTTTTGAAGCTCTTCGGCATCTAAAAAATTAGCTAATAAAGCCGCTGTATAATTACTGCCGTTTCTACCCAAAGTAGTAGTTTCATTATTTAAATTTGAAGCAATAAAACCTGTTACAATATTTACAACACCTGTATTTTGTTTGAAATAATTTTTTGTGTTTTCTTTTGAAAGTTTTGATAGCGGTTGTGCATTACCAAAAGCGGCATCGGTTTTTATTAAGTTTCGCGCATCGGTAGCTTTAGCCTTTATACCACGAGCATTTAATAAATTAGCAATAAGTTTAACCGATAATAATTCGCCTTGCGCCAAAATATTATCCTTTGTTTTTTTACTGTAGTCTCCTAACAAACTAACCCCTTCAAATAACTTATCTAACAATAAAAATTCTTCTGAAAAATCTATACTTTCAGCAGGTAACTGTTGGTATTTTTTAAAAGCCTCTAAATCGTTTTTATAAGGTTTACCCTTAATGGCTTTGTTTAAAATAGCCTCTAAATCATCAGTAGCTGAACCTCTTGCCGATACCACAACACTTATTTGCTCTCCGGCATTTACTTTAGCTTCAATAATAGACAATACGGTTTCTAAACCTTTGCCATTGGCTAAAGATTTTCCACCAAATTTCAACACCTTTATGCGTTTATTTTTAGAGTTTGGCACAAAAATACTCTCAATAATATGCTCTAACTGCTCATACTCCATTAAAAAAGCATCGTGCCCGTGAACAGAGTGAATTTCGTTGTAAGTAACATTAGGGTGTGTTAAAGCTAATTGTTTGTGTGTTTCTCTATTTTCTTCTGCTGTAAAAAACAAATCTGAATCTACGCCAACAATATGTATATTAGCCTTAATGTTATCTAACACATTAAAATCTTCTTCTCTGCCTTTAGTAACATCAATAGTTTTTAATAATTGATTCATCAATTTATAAGCCGATAATTGAAAACGTTCTTGCAATTTTTTTCCATGGTGCAACAACCAACTCTCTACATTAAAAATCTCTAAATCTTCATTTTTAGTACGTTTAAAACGCTCTTTAAATGACTCTGGCGTGCGGTAACACAACATAGCATGCATGCGAGCATCATGCACTGGGTTTTTAGAATTCAATAAAAACTGCTCTTGTATTTGGCAATTAGCAATTAACCAATCGGTAGATTTCCAATCGGTTGCCACAACTACCAAATGCTCAGTGAAATCAGGTTTTAAAACAGCCATTTCCCAAGCAATTCCGCCTCCTAAAGAGCCGCCAATGGTAACAAAAACCTTTCCTGTTTTTAAAATCTGCAAACCTTGTAAAAAAAGTTTAGCAACATCGCGCGCTACAAAATCTTTATAATTATCTATTACAAAACCATCAAACCCATTTCCTGGAATATTAAAGGCTAAAATTGAATACGTATTTGTATCAATCACCTTATTTTCTCCAATTAAATCTTTCCACCAACCATCATTCCCTGCCACGTTACTATTGCCCGTTAGTGCATGATTTACCAATACTATTGGCGCTGTACCTAAAGCCTTACCAAACACTTGATAACTAAGCTTAATTTCGGGGTTAGTAACACCACTTTCGGTAGTGTAATTACTAATTGTTATATGTTGCAATTCGTTTTTCAAAGTATTATAAATTTTGGGCGTTACCTTATCAGGTCGGGCTATACACTATATCTTTTTTGTTTTATAGTTCATCATGTCATTACTAACATTGTTAAGCAATCTCCTAATAGCAACAGATTACTTCGTTGTGCCACCTCGTAACAGCGGCATATTTGGCTACACAAAAAAGGATGCCGTTTCTATCCCTAACGCAGGTATACCTGCCAATATCAATTAAAGCCTGCAAGTTTATGTTTCTTGCAGGCTTGTGTATAAATGTTAATTATATTTTAGCAAAAGCCTGTTTAAGGTCTGCTTTTAAATCTTCAATATCTTCAATACCAACAGATAACCTAATTAAATCTGGAGATACACCCGCACTAGCTTGTTGCGCTTCATCTAACTGTTGGTGCGTAGTACTTGACGGATGGATTATTAAAGATTTTGTATCGCCAATATTGGCTAATAATGAGAAAATTTGAGTTTCGTCTGCAATAGTTTTAGCCGCATCAAAACCACCTTTATGGCCAAAAGTAACAATACCGCTTTGCCCTTTAGGTAAGTACTTTTTAGCTAAAGCATTATACTTACTACTTTCTAAACCAGGATAGTTTACCCATGCAACTTCATCTTGGGCTTCTAACCATTTTGCTAACTCTAAGGCATTTTCACTATGTTGTTTAATTCTAACTGGTAAAGTTTCTAAACCTTGTAAAATATTAAACGCATTAGTAGGACTAATAGCACCACCAAAATCACGCAAGCCTTCTAAAATTAGTTTAAATGTGTATGATGCTGCACCAAGTGTTTCATGGTATTTTAACCCGTGGTAACCCGCTGAAGGCTCAGTAAATTCAGGGAATTTCCCGTTTGCCCAGTCAAAAGTTCCAGCATCAATAATAGCACCACCAAGTGATGTACCTTGCCCACCAATGTATTTTGTTAATGAGTGAATTACTATATTAGCACCATGCTTAATTGGGTTTAACAATGCAGGTGTAGCCACTGTGTTATCAACAATAAACGGTACACCAGCTGTTTTTGAGTGTGCAGCAATAGCTTCTAAATCTAACACATCTAATTTAGGGTTTCCTAAAGACTCAACAAAAAAGGCTCTAGTATTATCTTGCACTGCATCTTTAAAATTATCAGGGTTAGAGGCATCAACAAATGTAGTTGTAATTCCTAAACGCGGTAAAGTTACATTTAACAAATTGTAAGTACCACCATATAAACTACTTGAAGCTACAATATGATCGCCCGCTTTTAAAAGTGTTAATAAACCTGTTGAAATAGCTGCTGTACCTGATGCAAACACAACCGCACCAATACCACCTTCAACAGCAGCTAAACGCTCTTGCAAAATTTGATTTGTTGGGTTATTTAAACGTGTATAAATGAAGCCTAATTCTTGTAATGAAAACAGGTTTGCAGCGTGATCAGAGTTATTAAAAACATACGATGTTGTTTGGTAAATAGGCACTGCCCTTGTACCTCCGTTTGCTTTTACATCATGCCCTGCGTGTAATGCGTTTGTTGCTAATTTTTGATTACTCATTTTTCTAATATCTTTTTAGTTAATTATATAAATTCTCGTTTTTGTAAGAATATTCATTTTTAAAGAATATAGATGAAAAACATCTTAAAATTCTTTTGTAAACAAAAAGCCAAATATGCTTCAAAATGAAGCGTACTTAATAGAAAAATGTTATAAAGAAATATAAAACTACAGGAAGTAGTTTTGTTAAGTTATCTATCCAAACACCAATAAATGAATTGGTAGTTTAAGTAGAATTTAGCACCTTTTCCGATAAATTCGGGAGGTTGCTAAGGCTTCACAGGGTCTATTCCCTCCACCTTTCTTGATAACATTTCAATAAGTGTTTTGAACTTTGTGAATGCAAATATTCAAATAGAAAAGTGTATTTTCCAAATTTTTAACAAGAAATTTTAAAAATCAGTTTAAATTCTTTTCAAATTTACCTCTAATAATTTGTCCTATTGGTTTATTTTCAATTTTAGATTCTAACCACGAAATAATATCTAAATACAAAAATGCTCTGCTTTGGTAAGGGTCTTCTTCAAACTCTTTTAGTTTTTTGTGTAGTTTTATAAATTCATTTTTAACCTCATGCGGATAAATATCACCCAATCTTCGTAAAAACTTAATAAACTCTTTTTGTACTTCGTATAAATCTTCCATTTTTATTAAAAATTTATAGGTACTTTTTATTAGGGTGTCTAAATTATAATCTAAACCAGCTTCGTAGTGCGCTACCAAATTTAAAATACGCGAAAAACATAATAAATCTTCTCGCATTTGTAGTGATTTATTATCTATTATTTTTTCTAAATACACAATACATCCTTTATTGTTTCCGGCACCAAAATACATACTGGCAATTTTATAATAAAATACCATTATGTGGTGTTCATCAATTCTGTCTTGATAATTTTTCAACTGTTCTAAAACCTCATCAATTAAGGGTAATCCTTGGTTAAAACTACCTTCAATAAAATGAAGATTAAACCTATTTGTGTATAAGTACAAAAAGGTTAAGCCTTCAATATTATCATCAGACGGGAACCATTTTTCTTGGGTTACTGTTTCTAATTTATTTAAATACTCTTTAAATTTTTCATGCTGGCGTAGGTAAAACAATGCTTCTAATAAATAATGATTTCCGCGTAAAAAGAATACGGGATTTAGCACTATCATGTCTTTATTGTCATAAAATAAAGTAACCCATTTTGTAGCATATTTGTAGCATGATAAAAAATCTTGTGTTAAAAAACTATACCATAAATGCGCTTTGTAAAGCCATAGTTTTTCTCTAAAACCAAGATCGTTTATATCATATTCTGGTAATCTGGCATTAAAATATTCTGTAATACGTTTGGTTTCGGCATCGTTTTTAACATAGCCTGTTTTTAAAAACAACCCGTACAATTGCAGTGATAAATTAGACAATTTACTTGCTACAACATTTTGCTGGCTTAACGCTTTGGCTTGTATGGTAAGCTCATCAGCCCTATTGCTTAAACTACGTGTAATGTATTGTGATTCAATTATTTTTTCAAGCTCAACAATTTCATAAGCAATGTTTTTTTCTTCATTTGCTATGGCCATGTTTTTAGCTTTTTCTAATATTTTTAAACTTTGTTTATAAAGCCCTTTATGGTATAAAATAGTAGCAAAATCAAGCTGTTCGCGTATTTGTATGCGTGCATCTTGGTGTGATGGGTTTAACCTTAAACTTATTAGTATTTGCTTGTATAAATGCGCTTTTAGGTTTGATAGCTGCTGCTTTTTTACAATACCCTTTTTTAGTATGGCAGCCTCATCATATTTGGTTAGTTTATCTAAAATATTAAATAATAACAAAAATTTTGAGTCTTCATTCACCCCCAATCGGCCAACATAAAGTTTAAATTGTCTTTTTTCTGACTTAGATAATGATTTTACCAAAACAAACAAATTATCTTTTTGCTCTCTTGTCATAGGCTTAAAAACATAGTTAAAATACTGTAAAACAAATATTTAACCCTAAAGCTAACTGGTTAAACATCGTAAAAAAAGCAATTAAAGTTCTGTGTTTTACGAAACCAAAATATACATTCGTAAAAGAATAAGAAAATATATTTTAATAAATGTCTGATAATAAGGTACAAATTTTTGACACTACGCTAAGAGATGGCGAGCAAGTTCCTGGTTGTAAACTAAATACTGAACAAAAGTTAGTTATTGCTGAACAGCTTGATCTTTTAGGCGTTGATATTATTGAAGCTGGTTTCCCTGTTTCTAGTCCTGGTGACTTCAAATCTGTTGAAGCTATTTCAAAAATAGTTAAAAACGCAACTGTTTGTGGACTTACACGCTCAGTTGAAAACGATATAAAAGTTGCGGCAGAGGCATTAAAACTTGCTAAAAAACCAAGAATACATACTGGTATTGGTACTTCTGAATCTCATATAAAATTCAAATTTAAATCTACCCAAGAAGCTATTATTGAACGTGCAGTAAAGGCTGTAAGTTATGCAAAATCGTTTGTTGAAGATGTTGAGTTTTATGCTGAAGATGCTGGTAGAACTGATAATGAATATTTAGCACGTGTTTGTGAAGCTGTTATTAAAGCTGGTGCTACAGTTTTAAACATTCCAGATACTACAGGCTACTGTTTACCGCATGAATACGGTGCAAAAATTAAATATTTAAAAGAAAATGTAAAAGGTATTGATAAAGCCATATTATCTTGTCATTGCCACAATGATTTAGGTTTAGCAACCGCTAATTCAATTGAAGGTGTAATTAACGGCGCCAGACAAATTGAGTGTACAATTAACGGTATTGGTGAACGCGCAGGAAACACCGCTTTAGAAGAAGTAGTAATGATTTTAAGACAACACCCTTACTTAAATCTTGATACAAACATAAAATCTGAAATGCTTTACGGTTTAAGCCAATTAGTTTCAGATAGCATGGGTATTTACACACAGCCAAATAAAGCTATTGTTGGTGCCAATGCATTTGCACACAGTTCTGGCATACACCAAGACGGTGTAATTAAAAACCGTGAAACTTATGAAATTATAGACCCAAAAGATGTTGGTGTAACAGAATCTGCTATTGTATTAACAGCTAGAAGTGGTAGAGCTGCATTAGCCTACAGAGCTAAAAATGTAGGTTATGAGTTAACAAAACTTCAATTAGATGAAGTTTACACTAAATTTTTAGAATTTGCTGATAAGAAAAAAGAAATAGACGATAATGATATTCATCAAATTGTAGAGTCTAGCTCTGTTTACAAAGATATCGTTTCGGCATAAAAATAATAGGTATGAAACTAAATATAGCTGTTTTACCAGGCGATGGTATAGGACCCGAAGTTACAGCACAAGCCGTTAAGGTTTTAAAAGCTATAGCTATGGAGTTTAACCATGTATTTACTTTTAAAACAGCTATAGTTGGTGCTAGTGCCATAGAAAAAACTGGTGTACCATTACCCGAAGAAACTATTAGCACTTGTGACAAAGCAGATGCTATTTTATTTGGCGCCATTGGAAACCCAAAGTACGATGACCCATCAGTTGATGTACGCCCAGAACAAGGTCTTTTAGGCTTACGCAAAACCTTTGATTTACACACCAATATTAGGCCCGTTATTGCTTATGAAGATTTATTAAACAAATCATCATTAAAAGTAAAACAAATAAAGGGTACTAATATTTTAATTTACAGAGAACTTACCAGTGGTATTTATTTTGGAGACAAACACTACAGTGATACCGAAGCTTCTGATGTTTGCAAATATACCCGTAAAGAAATTGAGCGTATAGCGCACCAAGCATTTAAAGCAGCTCAGGGACGCAAGAAAAAATTAACATTAGTTGACAAAGCCAACGTACTTGCTAGCTCAAGGCTTTGGCGTAAAGTAGTTAAAGAAATTGCTACTGAATACCCCGATGTAACTTTAGAATGCCGTTATATTGATAATGTAGCCATGGCGCTAATTATTAACCCCAGACAGTTTGATGTTATTTTAACTGAAAATATGTTTGGCGATATTTTATCTGAAGAAGCCAGTGTAATTGTTGGTTCCATTGGTTTATTAGCTTCAGCCTCAATAGGAGACAACCATGTTATGTTTGAACCTATTCACGGTGCATACACAAAAGCTACTAATAAAGGTATTGCAAACCCAATAGCATCTATTTTATCAGCTGCCATGTTGTTAGATCATTTTGGTTTATATGACGAGGCATCTTTGGTTAGAGAAGGTGTTGATAAAGCTTTAAAACTACACATTACAACACCAGATTTGAATACAAAATATGACAATATAAGCACCACTAAAGTGGGTGATTTTATTGAAGATTTTATTCATAATCCAGACGAGACCAATCTAAACTTTACTAACATACATTTAGGACAGTCAACAATCATTTAATTATTTGAGTTAGTCGCCAAAACACAATTAAAACTACAGACGTCCGAAACAAAAAGAGCACATTAAGTGCTCTTTTTTTAATGGTTATACTTATACACTATTCAATCACCTTTTTTAAATATTTAGGTAAGTTTTATAAAATTCTCACTACAAACAAATAGTAGTATATTTAACCTATGCAAATTAATCTTTCTATTCTAAAACCTCTTAAAACACCAATTCTATTAAGTGTATTAAGCTTATTTGTGTATTTTAATTTTGCTTATAACTTACAACGTACAGAATACTTAAAACTTACCGCACTTTACACAGCGCTTTTTGCCTTTTTTTATTGGCTTGTTAGTACTTATAAAAAAAACATTACCCTTTTAACAGCTTTTACATTTTTATTTAGAGCCGTTTTTATTGTAGCTATACCTAATTTATCACAAGATTTTTACCGTTTTATTTGGGATGGCAACATGATTTTAGAAGGTTACAACCCCTACTTACACACCGTTTCTAGTTTTATAGATGCTAATAATTACCCTTTTGAAAACGCTTTAAGCCTTTATTATGGCATGGGCTATTTAAATGCTAGCCACTTTACAAACTACCCACCAGTAAACCAGTTTTGCTTTGTTTTGGCCAACCTAATACCAGGAAATAGTATTTTAAGCTCCGTAATTGGCTTACGACTTATTATAATTGCTGCTGATTTTGGATCTTTTTACTTTGGAAAAAAATTACTTAAAGCCCTTGGCTTACCCATACACAATATATTTTGGCTATTGTTAAACCCGTTTATTATTATTGAACTAACCGGAAATTTACATTTTGAAGGTGTTATGGTTTTCTTTTTAATTTGGAGTTTATATTTACTTCAAAAAGGAAATTGGATTTGGAGTGCTGTAGTTTTAGCACTATCAATAGCTACTAAATTAATACCATTACTATTTTTACCTTTATTTTTTCAATGGTTTACTACGTATCCATTAAATACTAGTAAAATATTACATCTTAAAAGTAATTTAAAACATCATGATAAACACAGCATTAATAAATCATTACTATTCAAAAATATAAAAAAACTTATTGTGTTTTATACTGTAGTAGGTATTACCACAGTTTTACTTTTTGCGCCATTTTTTTCTTTACAATTTGTTTCTAACTACACTCAAACGGTTGGGTTGTGGTTTAAAAACTTTGAGTTTAATGCTAGTATTTATTACATAGCACGCGCTGTTGGTTATACATTTAGAGGTTATAATGAAATAGCTATTATTGGCAAAGCCATACCTATTTTGGTAATTTTATTTGTATTAATTAACACCTTTTTAAAAAAACGTATTGGCCTACAACAACTTATTGTAGCCATGCTAATGGCTTTAAGTTTTTATTATTTTATATCTACCACTGTACACCCTTGGTATGTGGTTACACTTCTAGCACTATCTATTTTTACAAATTATAAATTTCCGTTAGTTTGGAGCTATATAATTATTTTAAGCTATTTAGCGTACATACAAATAGGTAATGCTAGCAAACAAGAAAACCTCATTATAATTGGTATTGAGTATTTAATTGTTTACAGCGTATTTATTTGGGAAATTTTTAACCAACCTAAGCAAGTAGCGTAAGCGAGTCTATTCTGTAAATTACAGAACTATCTAAATCATCATATATTTCAGAATAGGTTAATTTAAATGTTTGGTCTATTAGAGCTTTATCTTCTTTTAAGTTGTATTTGTATAAAGCTTTGGGATGCACTTCTTCAAAAGCCAATTCATCCCCATTATCAAACCAAAACGTAAAGTATCCGTTTTGATATGATTTAAAAACTGCGGTTTTCATGCGTTGTAAAAAGGAATCTTATAATTAATTTTCATCGTCATCAAAGTCGCCTTCTGGCGTTGGTGGTGGCGTGTCATTAGAGTCGTCATCATTATCATCATCATCGTCTCCAAAATCTTGCATTGCCTGTACCAGGCGCTTACCAACTTTTACTAAATAAACGGTATCATCTGTTTTAACTTCAACAGCTTCAATTATTTCGTTTTTAGCATTTCTGAACGATATAATGTCATCATCATCATACCCATCAGGAAACTTTTCTACAAGAAGATTTAAAATATCTTGATTCAGTTTTTGGTAATCTACAATTTTACGTATCATTTTATTTTTGGGGTTATTTGGTAAAATGGTTACTTAAACAATAGTGTTAAATTAAAAATTATTTTTAAAAACAACTAAAAAATAAATTGAAAATTATTGTTTATAACGCCGCTACAAATGAAACATGAAAAATAAAACGGTTGTATTATGTAATTGTTAACTTTAAAAAAAACCACACTGTAAATTAGTGTGGCTTTTTTTTATATCATTTTTAACATGGTAAGTTCTTCTTTTGATAGGTGTTTCCAATGCCCGCGTGGTATATCTTTTTTGGTTAAATGTGCAATAGCAACACAATCTATACTTAAAATATCATAATTAAAATGCTCAAAAATTGTACGAATTATTGTGTTACCCGTATTTTTAATTTTTAAACCAACTTCTTTTTTTGATGAGCCATCAACATAGCTAATTTCTTCAACAGAAATTAATTTATCTTGAATTTTGAAACCGTTTTGAATTTTCTTTAAATCTTCTAATTTCAAATTTTTATCTAGTTCAATATGAAATAAACGTGGCACGCCTTTTTTTGAACTTTTAAATTTGTCTTCAATATCTTTATCGTTTGTAAAGAGTAATAATCCTTTTGAGTTTCGCCCTAAACGACCAATAGGTTTAATACGAGATGATGTGGCGTTTGCTACCAAATCCATAACTGTTCTTCCTTTACCCTCACTAGTGGTGGTAGCAAATCCTTTTGGTTTATTTAAAAGCACATACGCTTTTTGCTCTGGGCTAATTCTAGAACCATCATAACGCACTTCATCAGTTGGTTTTACTTTATAACCCATTTCAGTTACCACTTTTCCATTTACGGTAACTAAACCTGTGGCAATGTGTACATCAGCTTCTCTACGTGAACAAATACCCGCATTAGCAATGTATTTATTTAACCTAATATCTGTACTATTACTATTATTTTTTACCTGTGGTTTGGGTTTTGGCGCTCTATCTTTTTCATTATCTTTTGCATTTTTACTAAATGCTTTTCTGCCTTGTGGTTTTCCTCCGCGTTGCCTATTCATACTTGAAATTTTTGACAAAGATATGCTTTAAATTGTGATTTTCGATTTTTTATCAACTGATTTATATTTGATTAGAAGCCATTAAAAAAACTGTTTCAACACCTTAAAACAGCTCTAAATTCTATTCAAAATAACACCTACATCAATTAATAAAATACTAAAAACACCTACTAATAAAATAAATTTTAAAATGTTGTGAAGTATTAAATAATGTGTTTTTGTTTGTGATTTCCAAAGTATAATTAAAAACAAAAGTAGTAATGCAATACTTAAATAAAAGAAAAGGTACATGTGCCCAATGCTGTATTTAAACAGTAGTAAATATGTTGGTATTAATGTTAAAGCCGACAATATGGTTAGCATTGCTTTTGATGCCTTTTCACCGTAAGTAATGGGTATTGTTTTATAATTTTGAGCTAAATCTCCTTTAATATTTTCTAAATCTTTTGTGAGCTCGCGCATTGAAACTATTAAAAATAAATAAGTAGCATGTACAAAAATAACGGTGTCAAAATTTTTGTAGTACATAAAAATGGCAAAAAAAGGTAATATGGTTAACACCGCCGAAGTAACATTACCAACCATTGGCATTTTTTTTAATTTATGCGAATAAAACCAAATACCAAAAATATATACCGAAAAAAATAAAACCGCATTAAACGCAACATAGCTGGCTAATATTACGGCTATAAAATTGAGCACAAAATAAAAAGACAGTTTGGTATTTTGGCTTATTAATTTATCTAGTTTAGATTTAATTGGCCTGTTGATTAAATCTTTTTCAGAATCATAAAAGTTATTAATAATATAACCTCCAGCAATTGCTGCTGCCGATGCTAATACAAGCATAAGCAAATTAACATCAAAAACCACGGTTCTTAACTGTTTTTCTGGGGCTAAAATATAAACAGATGTTAAATATTGCGCCACTACAACAACCAAAATATTGTAGCCTCTAACCACAGAAAACATACTAAAAAACTTCAACAATATGTATTTCTGTTTTCGTGAAAGCATAAAAAATGGAATATATTATCTTAAAAAACGCTAGATAATATAAAGGTATTAAAAGTTGTAAACTACTTCTAATTTATAATCGGAAAGTGCTTGTTTTGCCTTTTGAATATCTTCAGTAAAACCAAGAATATAGCCGCCGCCACCTGAACCACAAAGCTTTAAATAATAGTCATTTGTTTCTAATCCTTTTTTCCAAAGCTCATGAAATTGCACTGGAATCATAGGTTTAAAATGACTTAAAACTACTTTTGATAATTGCTTTGTATTGTTGAATAATGATTTCACATCGCCTTTCAAAAAATCTTCCACACAAGCATCGGTATGTTTTATAAATTGATTTTTAATCATTTTACGAAAACCTTCTTGCTTCATATTTTCCATAAAAATGCTAATCATTGGTGCCGTTTCTCCAATAATACCACTATCTAATAAAAATACAGCACCTTTACCATCTGCTTTTTGCGAAGGAATTCCTGTAGCTTCAATATTATCTTTTGAATTTATTAAAATAGGAATACTTAAATAACTATTTAAAGGATCTAGGCCTGATGATTTTCCGTGAAAAAAAGATTCCATTGCCGAAAAAATGGTTTTCAACTTTAAAAGCTTTTCTCTTGTTAAGTTTTCTAAAACGGTAATTTTATCATGGGCATATTTATCATAAATGGCAGCAACTAAAGCACCACTACTACCAACACCATAACCTTGCGGAATTGAAGAATCAAAATACATACCCGCATTTACATGATTTTTTAGGGCTTCAATATCAAAAGACACTAAATTAGCATCAATTGTAGCTAAATAATCTGTAAACTTTTTTAAACTTTGATTAGATTTTATAGCAGTTTCTGATGGATTTTCATCAGTTTTCAAAGCACCATTATAAAAACTATATGGTATTGATAACCCTTTGGAATCTTTAATAATTCCATACTCACCAAAGAGTAAAATTTTAGAATAAAATAATGGTCCTTTCATAATTTCCAGTCAGATTAAGGGGCGTTACCTTAATTTTTGTTTAATAAAATTACAGTATTTTTAAACAAAAACCAAGTTTTTAATCTATTTTATTGGCACCTAAGCCAATTTGGTCGCAAATATAATGTCCGTTTTGGCAATATACAACTAATTCATTATTAATGAATTCTAGCACTTCTTGTTTTTCGTTAACTGGGTATAAAAGATGCACATTGGCACCAGCATCTAGCGTAAAACATAACTTTGAGCCTGTGCTGCTTCTATAAGTCCATATTTTATTTATAATTTCTAATGTATTGGGTTTCATTAAAATAAAATACGGCATACTTGTCATCATCATTGCATGAAGCGTTAAAGCTTCACTTTCAACAATTTTTATAAACGCCTCTAAATTACCTGTTTTAAAAATTGTAATTAAAGCTGAAAGATTTTGATGCGCTTGTTTAAAACGCTGTTCAGCAAATGGGTGATTATGCATTAAACCATGACCTACTGAACTGCTAACTTGCTTTTCGCCTTTATCTACTAGCAAAATGGTGTCTTGGTAATCCTTAAAATTATCATGCACTTCAAACGGATATTTAACCCCAAATAAATTTGAGCTTTCTGAAATATCATGATGCTCACCCCAAGCCACTAAACTTCCTTCAATACTACGGCATGCGCTACCCGAGCCTAAACGTGCTAAAAAAGAGGCTTTTTGGCCAAAGTAGTTATTGCTTATTTCAGCATCACTTAACAAACGCTCTAAATCCATTAAACACAAGGCTAAAGCACTCATACCAGAAGCCGATGAAGCAATACCGGAACTGTGCGGAAATGTATTTTCGGTTTCAATTTTAAAATGAAAATCTTTTAAAAAAGGCATATAAATTTCAATACGCTTAAAAAAGGTTTCAATTTTAGGTTTAAAACTATCTTGCTTTTCGCCGCTTAAATAAACATCAAAAGAAAAGGTATTATTCGTATCTTTTTTTGAATAAGTTAAGGTTGTTTTTGTGTTACAACCACTTAGAGTAAAACTTATAGATGGATTTGCTGGAATTTGGTTTTCCTTTTTCCCCCAATATTTTACCAAGGCAATATTACTGGGTGCTTGCCAAGTTACACTACCGTTTTCTATGGTTTTGGTATAGGGTTTTGGGATGAAATTTTGTGCTGTCATAATTTTCATTGAGTAGACAAAGATAACAACTTTAACATTGTTTTATAATTTCTTGCTGTTGCGGTTACTTTTAATTTTTGTTCAAAAAAATTGTTGTTACATTTTGCCTTTCCGTAGCCAGTTTTACAGTAAAAATACACACATTTATTTGTTATACTGAATGTTTCATTAGGGCAATTAATTTGTAACACATCATTTATTAATGCATTATTGGGTTTAGCAAAAAGCAACATAAAATAGCTGTTTTCATTTTCGCTTTGCGGAAACGGACACTTGTTAAATATTGTATGCAATGTACTTGGTTGCAAAACTAAAACAGGCACTTGAAAACCAAAACAAGATTGTATACCTTTTTCAATTTCAGCCGCTAAAACCAATGTATTATTATTTGCAGATTGAAAAATTATATTACCTGTTTGAATGTACGTTTGCACATTAGCAAAACCCAACTTGCTTAACAGTGCTCTTAGTTCTGCCATAGGTACTTTGTTTTTTCCGCTAACATTAATACCGCGCAATAAAGCTATGTATGTTTTCATTTAATTACATTATATTTTTTGCTACAATGAAAGCGCTTGTCCATGCATTTTGAAAATTAAAGCCGCCTGTAACCGCATCAATATTTAAAACTTCGCCAGCAAAATATAGGTTTTTATGGTACTTACTTTCAAATGTTTTAAAATTAACTTCTTTTAAATCTACACCACCTGCAGTAACAAACTCTTCTTTAAAAGTACTTTTTCCATTAACATTAAAAATAGCTTTAGTAAGTTGTGCTGCTAAAGCCTCTAACTGATGTTTATTTAAATCTGCCCACGTGGTACCATCACCAATATTTGCTGCTAAAACCAATTGTTGCCATAAACGTTTTGGCATATCAAATTGCGAAAACTTAAATACTGTTTTTTTTGCCAATGTTTGTTTTAGGTTTTTTAAACTACTTAAACAACCATTAAAATCTTGTTGAATAAAATTAATTTCTATTTGAAATTTATAATCCATTTGGGCAAGTTCTACCGCACCAAAAGCCGAAAGTTTTAAAATTGCTGGCGCACTAAAACCAACATGTGTAACCAATAAAGGCCCGTGAGATTCTAAATTAGTATTCACTACTTTTACAGTTACGTTTTGCGCCACAACACCTGGAATATTTGTAATACGTGCATCTTTTACATTAAAGGTAAATAATGACGGAACAGGCTTTACTATAGTATGATTTAAGGTTTTTAAAATTTCCCAAATTTTTACACTACTGCCTGTTGCTACAACCAGTTTATCTGCAGTAAAAACACCTGCATTAGTATCAATACACCAAGTAGAACCTTCTTTTTTAACAGATTTTACACCACAACTATAATTAATATTTACTCCAAACTTATTAGCTTCGTTTAAAAAACAATCTATAATGGTTTGTGATGTGTTAGATTCTGGAAACATACGCCCATCATCTTCAATTTTAAGTGCAACACCTCTACTTTCAAACCATGCAATAGTATCGCCCGTCATAAATTGATGAAACGGCCCTAATAGTTCTTTTTTTCCTCTTGGGTAGTTATTTACCAATTCTTGCGGAATAAACTCAGCATGTGTTACATTACAGCGTCCGCCTCCAGAAATTTTAACTTTTTGTAAGCCTTGCTTAGCTTTTTCTAATATAGTAACATTTGCTTGCGGATGCTGTTCTGCAATGTTAATAGCGGCAAAAAAACCTGCTGCACCACCACCAATTACAATAATTTCATTCATGTTTTCGTTTATTTTGCCTATTAAATTTTAGCACTAATTTAAGTGTTATATTTTTTTTAAGCATTGCAAAATACTTATATTTTCTGCGGAAGAAAACATACTATTATGAACATTATTCACAAAACCATTATATTTTCAACATTACTGTTAAGCGCATGTAAAACAGGTAATTTAAACCTTGTAGCAAGTATAGATTCTGAACTTAAAGAAGCCTCTGCAATTGAACTTGTTAAAGGCTCAGATTTACTATGGACTATTGAAGACGCCGGAAACAAAAACAATATTTATGGCTTAGATTTAAAAGGAAATATAATTAAAGATATTGATGTTGATAATGCAAAAAATGATGATTGGGAAGATTTAACATCTGATACAATGGGTAATATTTACATTGGTGATTTTGGTAATAATAGTAAAAAGCGAAAAACATTTACCATATACAAAATAAGCAACATTGCCAATAAAACCGATGAAACCAACGCCGACATTATTGATTTTAAAATGCCAAAAGGTGTAAAATCTGAAGATTTTGAAGCCTTCTTTTTACTTAACAACGCCTTTTATATTTTTAGTAAAGACAACAAAAAAAACGTTTTACTTAAAGTACCTAATAGCATTGGTAAACACACAGCAGAACTTATTACAGAATTTAAACTTGATGACGGTAAAGACAACAAAGTAACATCGGCTGCTATAAGCCCAGATAGAAAAACTGTAGTGCTATTGAACCATGATAAACTTTGGAAATTAACAAACTTTAAAGGTGATAATTTTTTTAACGGTGATATTACTGCTCATGCCTTTAAACATAACTCGCAAAAAGAAGGTATTTGTTTTACCAACAACAATACGGTAGTTATTTCTGACGAGCAAAAAAACAGTACTGGCGGTAATATTTATACGTTTAGTTTAAATTAGAAGTTTAAGCCAAACCCAAATGAAAAACGTAAGCCTTCGGTACTATTAAAAAAGTTAAACGTACCAGATAAGCTTTCGGCTGCTGTTACCCAAAAACCGCCACCGTAATCATTATGCCATTTGTCTGAAAAATCACCTTTCAACCATACTCTACCTATATCAAACCCACCAAAAACACCAATTTGCATTGGTAAAAAACTTGTTTTAAATGAGTTGAAACTGTAGCGTAAATCTGCACTACCAACAAAGGCATTTTTTCCTGTAAAGCGTTCAGTTCTAAAACCTCTTAATCCATTATTACCTCCAATATTAGCTGCTTGGTAAAAAATTAAATCGTCTCCAACACGTATTTGTGTGCGGGCGTCGGTTTTTAAAACTAGTTTTTTATTTGTTGTTAATGCATTGTAAAACCCTAAGTTTGAGTTTAAGTAACCATATGTGTTTTTGGTTTCTTTAAACTCTGTTTTACCACCAACTTGTATCATAAAAGCCATCCCTTTTTTAGGGTTTATTTTATCATCAAAACTTTCGTAATTAAATTGAGCTTCTAAACCACCAAAAAACCTAGTTTTGTAAAATTCTTCGTTTGTTGTGGGCATAAAATCTGTGATAAAACGGTTGGGAGAATCTTCAATTTCAACACCTTCTAAAATTGCCCTAAAGCCGTAATCGCTTCCAAAGTTTCCTTTTTTCACAATACCAACTTTAACGCCATAAATACCTGTTTTAACACGGTTATAATCTAGGTCTAAATCATCATCATTATTTACGGTTTCATTTCCGTAACCAAAAAAGTTATTTGTAAAATTTGCACTTGTAAATTTGGCACCAACGTGTAAATTCCAATCGTTCATTATATTAGCAATTTCCCCATCATAATTTAATGAAAAACCACTAGTTGCAAAGTAGTAACCGCCCTTAAACTTATGTTGTTGCGAAAACGGATTACGTTGAAAACCTTTTTTGGTTCTTACGTACTGAAGCCCAAGTAAAAATCCGTCATCAGGATTAAAACCAATAGCTGGTGTAATAACACTTGTGTTAACAATATTTTTGTTGAAATTGAATAAATTAAGGTTATAAACATCAGTTAATCTAATGGTTGCACCTTTGTTTTCTTTAATTGTATTTGGTTTACTTTCATGGTCATACACTTTTATGCGCCTTCCGTTTTTAATTATGTATGTATCATTTTCTTGTCCGCCAATTAAACGTGTAAAAATTGGATTATTTGCTTTTCCTGATGTTTCAAAAACATCTTTATCATCTAAACCATAAATCCAAATTTCTTTGGTTATATCTCTATTAAACGTTCTATCAACAATAACCTCGCCTTTTTCACCATCAATAATTCTAGAAATAATTACGCGAGTTTCTTTGTTGCCGGTTCTAATAACTTCTATATAATCATCTTTATCTGTTCCTGTTAAAATAACCAACTCGTTTAAGTAATTATAATAGCGGGTTGCTATGTTTTGTAAGTTATTAAGCCTGCCTTTTAGTTTAGTTTTAATATCGGCTAAAGTTTCATCTTGTGCTGCTTTAGGCACTTTTGTAAATGCTTTGTTTATTACATCATCTGTTATGTGTTTTTGAAGAAACTCAGCCTGTTTTAACCACACCTCTTTATTTGCCTGCTGAATAAGTACACGGTCTAGCTTTATGCCCGCACTATTCATCCATTTAATATCTTTTAGCTCAGCATCATATACCTGAAGTTGTTTGGTTGAGCCTGAAATAAATTTCATAACATCTAGCAATGCACCATCAAAATTTGAAAATACTTGATCTCTATCTCTTGGTATTGGATGGTAAAATTTATCGCCATTAGACTGATCAAACTGTGCCCAACGCCATTGGTCTTGGTGCCTATCCCAATCACCAATTAGCATATCAAACAAACGCGCTCTTATAAACTCATTTTCAGCTATTTTATATTTCTCGTCTTTACGCACTTTTTCAATAATATCATGCGTGCTTTCAATATCATCAGCATAACCAAAGTTACGCTTGCCTTCGTAATTATCTTCAGGTCTTTCTTCAATCATATACAACTCACCACCGTACTCTGCGTTATATTTGCCTAAATGTTTATGCTTGGGCACAAAATACAATTTAGGGTTTGTGTGAAATATTTTAGCGGCATTTGACAAATCTGGCACCACGGTAAAAGCATACGGATGTGCTGCTGTGTAAAAATCAAAAATCAACTCTTCAATAGCTGTTTTTTCAAATTCTTCTTGTATATAATTATCTTTAAAAAGTACGGTTTGCAAATATTGTGTTGCACTTTTTCTAAGCGCACGCATATTTAATTCTCTACCATCTTTAGTTTTTAAACGCAAAGAACGTGTTTGGTGGCCACCGCCTTTTCTTACAACTTCTAAGCCACCATAAAGGGTATCTAGCGTTACAACTTTTGCTTTAATTTTGGTACTGTAAACATCACGATAATGCTCACCCCAAACAGACTCAAAAAATCCTGAAACATCAGTTTCTTCTTTTTTATAAATTGAAACTTCAACCTCTTGCGGAAATGTATCTGGCAATGTTGAAACATCAAAATTTTGGGCTACAGGAAAAATTTCTTTTTCAAAAAGTAATGTAGGCTCTCCATTTTCAGCACCATAATATTTTACCCAACTACTACCGTTTTTAAATATATTAAGTTCTACAAAACCTTGTTTACCGTATGAAAAAAGCCCATCTTTACCCAAAGCTACTGGCGATTCTTTTGCACCTGAACCAGATACTATTTGTTTTATACTACCTTTTTCAATATACTGCAGTGTGTGCTCATGCCCCGATACAAACACAACATTTTCAGCGCCTAAGGTTAAGGTTTCTAAACGGCTCATAAGCTCATGATAGCGTTCATTATAGCGGTCTTGAATTGAAACACCTCCCTGTGTACGTAACTGTGTTATAAACGAACCTATAACTGGCAATGGTATTTTTTGTTGAAATGGAAATATATGCTTTGATAGCGGGTATTTACCACCATGCGTACCATTAGTATACATTGGGTGGTGCATTGCAAACACGGTTGTTTTGTTTTGTGCTTTTTTGAGTTCGCCTTCTATTTCTTCAAAAAAACGGTCTCTAGTTTTAATTTCACATTTATCATTTATGGTTGGATGTGAATTCCAGTTTTCTAAATACCATTGTGTATCAATTATTATTAATTGAATGGTTTCACTAACATCAATACTTTCTAAAGGACAACCATTTTCAGGCTGAAATGTGTTTTTACCTAAAGCGTTTTCAATGTATTTTTCTTGACGTTTTAATCCTTTTAACCCGTTTGCATACCAATCATGATTTCCTGGTATAAAAATAGTTTCGCCTTTAAAATTACTTACAGATTTTGCTTGAGCATTTAACGCATTTTCGGCCGTTGGCCTATACTTATCTTCTTTGTTTGGTAAACCTGCAGGGTAAATATTATCGCCTAAAAACAAGGTATAATCACCTTTGGTTTTTCTACCTTCAATATGCTTATTAAAAGCAGTTAAGGCTTTAGACATTCCGTTTTGAGGAGATATACCAGCATCTCCAATTAAATAAAACGTTTTATCTATGCTTTGTGATGGTGTTTTAGGTTGGTTTTTATTTGGTGTTGCGTATTGCGGACTGTAGGTTGAACATGCACTTAAAAAAAAGCATATAACTACGGTGAAAATATATTGTGACCTGACTACCATTAACGAGGGATTTTTATGAAACAAAAATAGGCAATTTAATCTGGAATATGCTCTGTTTTAAACACAACTCCATTACTTAAGGTTTTATGCACTGGGCATTTTGATGCTATTTCTATTAAGCGCTCTTTTTGCTGTTGTGTTAAATTACCAATGAGTTTTATACGTTTGGTTATAAAATCTAAATACTTAGGTGTATCAGTTTCAATATTTAAATCATCACTATGTTTTTTTGAATGATTAGTATACACAAAAACCTCTTGTAAATTCCATTGTTTTCTTTCGGCATACATTTTTAGCGTCATAGCTGTACAAGCAATTAAACTGGCGCTTAACAATTCATATGGCGATGGCCCAAAATTATTGCCCCCAACATCTTCAGGTTCATCGGCAACCAAACTATGTTTTTTTGTTTGAATAGTTGTTGTGAAATTGTTTTCTAAAATATTTAAATAACCTACAACCTGTTGCCCTTTTATATCAAGTATTTCATTGTTTTCAAAAGGAAAATAACGTTTTACCCAGCTACCAATAACATCGCCAACGTAAATGCTGTCATTATCACTACTCAATAAATGGTCTGCTCCGTCTAAACTTATAAAACTTTTAGGGTGATGGGCATATTCATAAAGCGCTTGTGCATTATTAACACCCACAATAGCATCAAAAGGCGCATGCATTATCAAGAGCGGTTTTCTTAAGTTTTTAACAATTTGTGGTAAATTAGTTTTATCAAAATCTTCAACAAACGCATTATCAATTTTAAAAGGCCTGCCTCCAATATTCACGGTTACTTCACCTTTTTGTTTAACTTCATCAATACCATGAGAAAACAAGTGTTTTACGTGCGATACAGAAGAAGGTGCACCAATAGTTGCTACTGCTTTTACATTTTCAAGTTTTGAAGCCGCAACCAATACTGCTGCACCACCTAATGAGTGGCCAACAAAAAGTGACGGTGCCTTGTAATGTGTTTTTAGGTAATTGTTTACAGACACTAAATCTTCTACGTTTGCTGAAAAATGACTATCAGCAAACATACCTTCACTACGCCCAAGCCCCGTAAAATCAAACCTTAAAACAGCAAAACCATGGGTTGTTAGTGATCTGCTAATATTTTTTACAGCATTTAATGAACTTGAACAGGTAAAACAGTGTGCAAATACAGCATAATTATTAGGCTTTTGGTTTGCTGGCAATTCTAAATACGCCCTAAGTTTTTGGCCTTTGCTGTTATCTATTTCAAGTTTTGTATTATTCATTTGTTATTAATTATTTGAGCTTATCGGTATATAATTGCCTAAATTTTGCAAGCTTTGGTGCTATTACAAAACTGCAATACCCTTGATCTGGATTGTTTTTATAGTAGTTTTGATGATAATCTTCGGCATTATAAAATGTTTCTAAAGCTGTTACTTCAGTTACAATAGAATCATTATAATACGGCGCTACTTTATTAATTACATTTTGTGCAATATCTTTTTGAACATCATTATGGTAAAAAATAACAGAACGGTATTGTGTACCTACATCGGCCCCTTGTTTATTTAAAGTTGTAGGATTATGTGTGGTCATAAAAATTAATAAAATTTCTTCAAAAGAAATAATATTAGCATCAAAAGTTATTTGTACAACTTCGGCGTGCCCAGTTAACCCAGAACATATTTCTCTGTACGTAGGATGCCCTGGCACAGTGCCTCCAGAATAACCTGAAACCACAGCTATTACACCTTTCACCTCTTGAAAAACAGCCTCTGTACACCAAAAGCAGCCACCACCAACTGTAGCAATTTGTATATTCTTACTCATATTAAATAGCTTTTTCTAGTTGCATAGATTCTGAATTTATACAGTAACGCAAGCCACTAGGTTCTGGCCCATCAGGAAAAACATGTCCTAAATGCGCATCGCAAGCATTACACATAACCTCAACGCGCACCATACCATATGATGTGTCTTTTTCATATTTAATAGCATTTTCAGCTATTGGTTGCGTAAAACTTGGCCAACCCGTACCCGAGCTAAATTTTATGGTAGAATCAAACAAAGGCTCATTACAACAAACACAATTATATTTACCCGCATCATGAGTTGTACAAAGTGCACCACTATGCGGGCGCTCAGTACCTTTTAAGCGTGTAATTCGGTATTGTTCTGCTGTTAGTTGTTGTTGCCATTCGGTCTCTGTTTTTTCAACACGCTTGTTAGGTTTAGGGTTTCCGTTAACACTATAACTTATAATATCTTTCCAGGTAAGCATTTAAAATAATTTTTCTTTACAATTCAATTAATAAATAGTCGTTTATTACGTGTAATTCTTACAAACAAAATCTTTATTCATAAAGTTCAAAAATTACACATAAATTTTAGTACTTTGTGGTTAAAATTCAACTTGTTTTTATGTCGAAATTAATTGAAAAGACCGAAAAATTTGTATTTGATTTGTTAAAAAACGAATTAGATCAAAGTTTTTTATACCATAACTACACGCACACAGAACGTGTTTTAAGAAGCACTAGAGAAATTATTGAAAACACCGATGTGAGTGATAAAGATGCTGAAATACTTGAACTTGCAGCCTTATTACATGATACAGGTTATACAAAAACAAGAGATGACCACGAGGAAGAAAGTGTTAAAATAGCTACTAAATTTTTAACAGAACAAGGTACTGATGAAAAAGTAATTACAGCAGTTAATGCGTGTATAATGGCTACTAAATTTAAAGATTCTCCAAAAACAGAATTAGACAAAATTATACGTGATGCCGATGCTTCTCACTTTGGAAAAAAATATTTTGATGAAGCTAGTGAGTTTTTACGTAAAGAATTTGAACTACAAGGTATTGCCGATTATTCACCAATTGAATGGGAAAACGAAAACATAACGGTACTTACTGAAAAACATGAGTTTTACACCGATTACGCTTTAAAAAACTGGCAACCTAGAAAAGAAAAAAACTTAGCTAACCTTATAAAATCTAAGAAAAAGCGTAAAACAAAATTAAAAACCGAAGAAATAAAAGCCAAATACAAAGCACAGTACAAAAATGAAAGTCCGGAACGTGGCATTCAAACCTTTTATCGCGTAGCGTTAAGAAACCACATTAAACTTAGTGATATTGCAGATACTAAAGCCAATATTTTACTATCTGTTAATGCTATTATTATTTCATTGGTTTTGGCTAATTTAATTTCAAAATTAGACAGCAACCCTTATTTGGTTTGGCCTACAGCTATATTTACGTTATCGTGTGTTATTTCTATGGTTTTATCAATTATTGCCACACGCCCTAACATTACAAGTGGCGAGTTTACTAAAGAAGATGTAGCCAACAAAAATGTAAATCTTACGTTTTTTGGAAACTTTCATAAAATGAGTTTAGAAGAATATGATTGGGCCGTAAGAGAACTTATAAAAGACAAAGATTATGTTTACAGCTCATTAACTAAAGATTTGTATTTTTTAGGTAAGGTTTTAGAACGTAAATACCGTATTTTACGTATTACTTATACTATTTTTATGATAGGTATGATTGTATCTGTACTGTCATTTGGTGTTGCTTTGAAAACAAATAACGCAGAACTTAAAGATGTTTTACCTGAAGGCGCTAGTGAAACTTTAATAAACTCTAATTACCAAAAAAACTTTAATAAAATTAAGGCTTATAAATTAATTTAAGCCTTAATTTCATTCATTAAATCATCGTATGAATAAAACGTGTTTTCATTTTCACGCTTTTGGTAATTCATGCTAACTCTAATAGCTTTTAAACCTGTTACACCCTGCAAATCTTCTAACTCAACTATTTCAACATCATTTGCAAATAGGTTTTTAGATTGCATAAAACTAATGTATTTTAAATACTCAACCTCATCTTCTTTTTGCGAGTAAATAATAGTCATTTTCCCTTTGGCAGTAACACGTTCATCTGTACCTTTTATAAAGGCCTTATCAACACGTTTTTTTACTACTTCATAGCGCGCATTATAAGTACCATCTACATCAAACTGTTTTTCATCCATTCTAAACCTAATAGATAATGGTTGGTTAAATACCAAAATCATTGATGCTACATCTAAACCAATTGGGTATTCGCTTTGGTTTTGGTAAAAGCTGTTTTCCATTTCATACATTACCTGTAATTGCCATAGTCTTAAGTTGTACAAATAAATAGTATTAAAACTATCTTCTTTTGTAATAGACTCGCCAATGTACATGTTATGCTCTACGCCATCGGTTTTAAAACGCTCAAAAAAGTGCGGATACATGTTTTGTGCCTCCACTTGTTTCTCATCAAGTAATGCAGACATGTTTTTGTTTATTAAAGCAATGGTATCATCGTAATTTTTTCTGTAATAATAAATTACACCAAGATTGGTATCTACTTTACTGAAATAATCTTCTATTTCTTCTTTAGCAAAATTCTTTTTTTCTAAAAAGAAAATAAATAAAGGCTCTATTTCTTCTTTAAAGAAACGTGTTAATTGTTGCTCTGTATCAACTTTAAAATCGGTTTTAATAGCTTTATCAAAAGATGCTATTTCAAACTTAAGCTGCTCATAAACTGGTAATTTTTCATTAGCCGGTATAACATCAAGAATTTTATCTACAAGTGTTAATTGTAGTGCCAGGTCTTTTTGAGTTGCATGATTTCTAGCATCAGACGATCCTTTAACATCAATTTGCCCATAAAGTGGGTACACACCATCAAAAGCAATTTTTTTAAACCTTGCTTGTTGACCTAACATGTCTTTTTTAATAAACTCTTTTGCTTCCTTTGCAAAACGCCAATGTACACTTGGGTGTATAGATGTACATTCTTTTTGTATTACAGCTTCAATTAAGTTTTCTTCTTCAGTTTTTGAACGCTCTACCGCAGATACTATGTACGGCATTATATCTACCAATTTGTTGGCATTAATACTGTTTAAAACTTTGGGTTTATTTGATACAATTTCAATAACTCCCATAAGGCCGTTTTCATTTGCTATAGGTGCAAAAATGGCACTTTTTATACCTTGGTCATGTAGTTTTTTTATGTGTGGTAATTGACCCTCAGATTTTTTATAAAGCTTTTCAATATCAGATACCGAAACGTTTTTATGCTCGTTTATTATTCGGTCATAAGACCAGTTGCAAAGTGTGGTTTTACAATTTTCTTTTTCAATATTACCTAACAAATAACTACTAGCTTTAACACCATAAACATGCTCAAAACTGTTTTCTTCTTCATTATAAATTGAAAAACCTACTTTAATATCTTTAATACCTAATAATGAACGGAATATTTCATAAAAGCTTTCCATGAAACTTTCATCTTTATTTCCGTCATCTCTAATTAATGTAGATTTTATGTTTGATATAGATTGGTCATCTGTAATATCAAAAATGTTAGAAATTACAAAGCCTTCAAAAAGATAACTATTGGGTGGAAATTTTTCTTTCCAAAGCTCTAAATTATCAAAATTATCAAGTAATTCATCATAATCTTCTTGTGTAATTTTAGGTCCTGTTCCTGTTGGTTTAATTTCACAAAAATCTGCATTGTACATTATTTTATAATAACGCATAATACCATTAGCATCAGGAATTTCGTAGTAAAACGGACGCTTAAAATTTATATCATAGCCATAACAGAAATTTAAAATTATTGTACACGCTATAATATATCGGTAATCTTCGGGCATATTTTTTATTTGAAGTTCAAAACTACTACCCGCTGTTTTTATAATATTTTCAAACCTTTCAGATTTATTAAAAATTAAATCATGAAATGGTACCGATGCTGTTTTTATTTCGTTTTTTGTTAGAAGAGGGCTAAAAGAATCTTGTAAAATTATGCCTATTTCTTTTTTTCTTTCTTCTAAAATTTTGGTTTCAGTAAAGCCCTCACGCAATACAGGGTAAGATTTTGCTGTACTTAAAACACGTTTAGCTTTTGCCACAACAAACTCATCATCATGCTTTAGCAAGTCTTCATAATACTGAAGTAGCTTATTAAAGCTCACCTTTAGAATTAAGGGAGATTCTATGTTGTCATTTATATTTATCATGTTAAGCGTCTTGTGCTGCAAATTTACAAATATTTAACTTAGTCGTTAAATACAAGACATCATAACATTAAAAAAGTTACACTTTTTAGGCAATATTTTATTTTGAAATGCGTTTTGGTTTAATTTTGAAGTTTTAAAATAAAGGATTCCAAGGGTTTAATATGGAGTGCTAATTCTCCTTGAAAATTTTCAATTTTTAAAGATGTTTTGTAATTATTATATAAAATATCATGCATTTTATAATTTCCATTTTTAAGCCCTAGTGCTTCAATACTACTTTTAGGAATCTTTAAGTTGAATTCTGATGCGTTTTTTGCATCAAAATTTGTTACTATTAATAAGGTTTGTTCGTTACTCCATCGTAAATATGATAACACTTTATCAGAATAATTTTCAGTATGTTTCCTATTGTAAACATGAATATCTTCATAATTACCTGCCAAAGCAGAATTTGATACAGTAAGGTTTAACAAGCGCTTGTAGAAATCTCTTAGGCTTTTTTCATTTTGGGTAAGCTGGCCGCCATCAAATTGTTTATTATTTACCCAACGTTGGTACGCTGGAACTCCAATGTAATCGAAAATTGAAGTTCTTGATGGTTGCCCAAAACCTGCATTTTCGCTACCATCTTCACCAACTTCTTGCGCAAAATACACCATTGTTGGTGCAGTACTTATGGTTGCCGAAACCACCATTGCTGGCTTACCTTTTTCTGCATTTCCAGCAAATTCAGCACTTGCAATACGTTGCTCGTCATGGTTTTCTAAAAAATGAAGCATGTGGTGCTCAATATCCTTTAAACTGTCTTGTATTGGCGGAATATTATCTGTTTTTCCATGCCCTTGCATAATATGCTTAATGGTATCGTATAACTGTACCTTATCGTACAAATAATCCATTTTTCCCTTTTTTATGTAATCTCTGTACAACTTTGGGTTGTAAACTTCTGCCAATAAAAAAGCATCAGGATTTTCGGTTTTTATATGCGAATTCATATAACTCCAAAACGCAACGGGCACCATTTCTGCCATATCAAACCTAAAACCATCAACGCCCATACACGTCCAATACAAAGCAATATCTTTAAATTTAACCCACGAATTAGGCACCGTTTTATCTTGCCAAAACTGAAAATGCGCTTTATAACTTTTAGCATCGAAACCTTGCGGAAGTGTATCAAAATCTTTACTTCCATCAGGTTTTATACCATAATTAACTTTAACAGTTTCATACCAATCGTTCATTTTAGGCTGTGATAACCTAGACCCGTTACCTGTCCATTTTGCAGGTTGCTCATCAAAATAACCATCTTCTAACGGATGTGTATAATCACCTAGAGGCGAATAACCATTTTCCCAATTTGGCACTTTAAAAGACTCGTCTGGATTATAATAAAAGTTATTATTTACGTGATACGTTACCGTTTTATCATCATCAGCTCCAAAATCTTTAACACCTTCAGGGTTTGTAAGACTTTTATAATTTCGGGCAACGTGGTTGGGCACAATATCAATAATAAGTTTTAAACCAGCATTGTGCGTGCGCTCTATCAAAGCTTTAAATTCTTCTAACCTATTTTCAACATTAACTGCTAAATCTGGGTTTACATTATAATAATCTTTAACCGCGTAAGGTGAGCCGGCTCTTCCTTTAACCACATCAGGATCATCGTTAGTAATACCAAAAGCGGTATAATCTGTAATAACATTGTGATGCGGCACTCCTGTGTACCAAATATGCGTAACGCCTAATTTTTTTATTTCTTTTAGTGCTTTATTAGTAAAATCGTTAAACTTACCAACACCGTTTTCTTGTATAGTACCCCAAGGTTTATTTGTAGTGTTTGTGTTTCCAAAAAGCCTTGTAAACACTTGATAAACAACATATTTTTCTTTCAATACTATGTTTTTTTTGGATAATTCTGCTTTATCATTTTTGCAACAAACAATAAACAAAAACGACAATAAACATACTAAAAATACTACTTTTTTCATAAGTATTTATTATTGAAATTTATTTTTTTAGCAGAAATGTTAGTGGCTCGTTTAAGCGTTTATTCCATGAATTTTCACTATGGTCTGTCCCTTCAAATTTTAAATTTTTATAGTTTGAAGCTGTATAACCGTTATTTAAAAAAATACTATCTACGGTAGAAGCGTATTGCGGATAATGAGCATCTAGGGTTTCGGTTCCGTAATCAAAATATAATTTATGATTTTTTGCATTAGGCACATTATTTTTCACATATGTAAAAATAGCTTTAGGTAATGGGTTGTTGTCTATTGGCGCAGCTCCTGGCCAATGTGTAGACATGCATGCAGCTCCACCAAAAACCTCTGGGTATTCGCAAATAGCATACATACTCATTAAACCACCCATACTAGAGCCTGCTACAAATGTATGCTCCTTGCTTGGTAACGTTGCGTATTGGCTATCTATAAAAGGCTTTAGCTCTTTTACTAAGAACTTCAAATAATTATCACCAGACAAATTGCTGGTTTGCTTAATTTCATTTTTCTGAGTTGAAATCAAGGTTTTCTCTTCCTTATTTAAATTTGAAAAGGCTTTTTCTGGAAATAAATCTTGCCATCTTATTTCAGCAATATTATGAATTGCTACAACAATAAAATCTTGCGTTAAGGCTTCATTTTGAAGCTTACTTGCCCACTCATCAACCTTCCATTCTTGCTTATTCCATGTGGTTGTGCTATCAAATAACATTTGCCCATCGTGCATATATAATACTGCATATTTTTTATTTGTTGAATAATTATTAGGCAACCAAACATCAACCGTTCTTGGTTTGATAAAATCGGTTTTAAAATTGGTATAACGCTCTAAAAAACCACCACTAATATTTTCAGTTATTTTAACTGGGTTTATGCGCTTAATTTGAGTTGTTTGTTTAGGTTCATTTTTACAAGCGCTAAAAAGTAAAAGGAAGCCCACAAATGCTATTAATCTATACATAATTATAACCTATATAAAAAAATGAAACTTCCTTTTTGGTTTAATTCTAACACGTCATTCCAAACAAACGTTTGGTTAGACATTATATTTTTGAGTGTTTTACCTTGCAATCCTATTTCTTCAAACCTTTCTAAATTAAGAGTTGTTTTGCCTTCATTTTTATTTAATACATGCATTACAACTTCGTTTTCAAAAATTCTAAAAAGTACGTAAACTCCATTTTTAGGTGCAAAATGAATGGTTTTACCTTTATGAATAGCTTTACTGTTTTTTCTAAAATTTAAAAGTGTTTTAAGGTACTTTTGCATATCTTTTTGAGCATCGGTTAAACCTTCGCCAGTAAATGCATTAACAGTATCATTATCCCATCCTCCAGGGAAATCTCCTCTAAGCAAACCGTGATCTCCAGGTTTATCAAAATCGTTCATTAAAATTTCGGTACCGTAGTAAATTTGTGGTGTGCGTGGTAATGTTAAAATAGTACTTAACGCCATTTTTGTATTGGTAACATCGCCTTTTAATTGGGTAAAAATTCTGCTCATATCATGGTTATCATTAAATACCATAATATCATGAGGCCTTGCATAAGCAAAATCGTTAGCAAGTGCTTCATAAATTTTAACTAAACCTCCATCCCAAGATTCTTCTTCACGTAATGCTTCGGTTATTTTGGCTTGCATTGCAAAATCCATGGTCGATTTTAAGTTAGAATCGTAACCATCGTTATTTTTGTGACCGTCTTGCCAATAGGCAATTAGTAATGGGTTGTAGCTCCATTCTTCACCAACAATATTAAAATTAGGATACTCATGCATGATGGCTCCTGCCCAATCACTCATAAAATCTTTATCAGGATATGGGTATGTATCTTGACGAATACCACCAAGCTCTAAAGTTTCTACCCACCAAATACTATTTTGAATTAAATAAGTTGCTAAAAAAGGATTTTTCTGATTTAAATCTGGCATTGTTGGTACAAACCACCCTTCACTCATCATTGCTTTATCACTTTTAGAAGCGTATATATCTTGATTGGCTGTTCTTCGGTGGTTAGAATTGAATAGATTTTCTTTGTTTTTTAAATACGTATCTTGCTGATTTAACCAGTTTTTAAACGGCAAATCCTTCATCCACCAGTGCTCTGAACCGCAGTGATTTGCTACTTGATCCATAATTAATTTCATGCCACGTTCTTGTGCCTTTTTAGAAAGATTGATGTATTCATCTAAAGTACCAAAACGCGGATCTACCTGATAAAAATTTGTCATTGCATACCCATGATATGAAGAACTAGGCATATTATTAGTTAATAATGGGCAAGGCCAAATGGCAGTAAAACCCATATCATCAATATAATCTAAATGCTTAGTAATACCAGCTATATCGCCACCATGCCTACCATAATCATTGGTTCTATCAACAGTTTTTTCTAATAATTGTGTGTTTACATCGTTGGTGGTATTACCATTTGCAAACCTATCGGGCGTTATTAAATACACTGCATCACTACTATTAAAACCTACAAAATCTTCGGCTGCTTTGGTGCGTTCTTTTAATTCGTAGGTGTACACTAAATCGGTTTTATTAGCTTCGGTAAATACGATATTGAATTTACCTGCTGGTATATTGTCTTCAATAATTAAATCTATAAACAAGTAATTTGGGCTATCTGCTTTGTGTATCTTTTTTATAGACACACCCGGATACGAAACATGAGGTGTTGCATTAGAAATATTAGGATGCTTTACCAACAACTGCAAAGCATTGTTTTTAAAGCCAACCCACCAATTTAAGGGTTCAATTCGTTCAATATCGTGTTTTTCAACATCAATTACTGGTGCTTTTGCAACAGCGTTTTCAACGTTGTTTTTACAAGATAAAGCAAAAATAGTTAACGTGAAAAGTACTAATTTTAATGTGTTTAGTTTTAGTGGTTGCATCATAATTATTTTATTTCTGTAATACTAATTGCGTAGCCGCCTCCAGGAACTGACTGTAACGCTAATTTACTTTTATGTGTTACCTTTTTTGTTGAAATTTTATATGCCTGTGGATTGGTTTTATAGTGCGCATCTTTAGCATCGGCATAAATAGTAGCCTTGTACTTTTTATCTTTATCTAAAAAGTTTAATTTTATAGAAGATGTTCTGGTATTCATACCATTTACATTGCCAACAAACCAACTATCCCCTCCTTTTTCTTTACGTGCTACCGTAATATATTGCCCAGGTTCTGCTTCTAAATATATACTTTTATCCCAATCTACGGCAACATCTTTTATAAACTGAAAAGCATCCATAAAACGTTGGTAGTTTTCTGGTAAATCGGCTGCCATTTGTAAGGGACTATACATAGTAACGTACAGTGCTAATTGATTTGCAATAGTGCTATTTACGTGCGAATTATTATTAGGGTTTAGCTTACTAATATCCATTTCAAAAATACCCGGTGTATAATCCATTGGGCCACCAATTAAACGTGTAAAAGGCAATACCGTAACATGGTTTGGTTTAGAACCTCCAAAAGCCTGAAACTCTGTACCTCTTGCTGATTCGTTACCAATTAAATTGGGATATGTTCTGCAAACTCCTGTTGGCCTTACCGCTTCGTGCGCATTTACCATAATTTGATAATCGGCCGCTTTTTCAATGGCATATTGATAATGATTAACAGCCCACTGGCCATAGTGGCGCTCTCCGCGCGGTAAAATATTGCCAACATAACCACTTTTTACGGCATCGTAACCATTATCTTTCATAAATTGATAAGCTTTATCCATATGGCGCTCATAATTTCTTGTAGAACCAGAGGTTTCATGATGCATAATCATTGTTACGTTTTTAGACTTGGCATAAGCGTGAAGTTCTTCAACATCAAAATCTGGATATGGTGTTACAAAATCGAACACATAATCTTTAGATTTACCAAACCAATCTTCCCAACCTTCATTCCAACCTTCAACTAATAAACCGTCAAAACCATGTTCAGAAGCAAAATCGATATAACGTTTTACATTCTCATTATTAGCTGCATGTTTTCCATTGGGTTTAACTTTGGTATAATCTGTAATTCCTAATTGAACCGCAGGCAAATCGTCTGTATATGCCCAACTGCTTTTTCCGGTAATCATTTCCCACCAAACACCCATATATTTTACAGGTTTAATCCATGATGTATCTTCAATAGCACATGGTTCATTTAAATTTAAGGTTAATTTTGATGCTAAAATTTCGCGAGCACCACTACTAACCATTACGGTTCGCCAGGGCGAAGTACACGGTGCTTGTAAATAGCCTTTATTACCCTGAGCATCGGGTGTTAAGTGTGATTCAAAAATTAAGTTTTCATCATCTAGCTCCAAGTGCATACACGAATAATTAATTAATGCAGCTTCGTGTAAATTGATGTATAAACCATCATCAGATTTCATCATTAAAGAGGTTTGAACACCTGTTTTAGAGAATTGTTCTTGTGATGCGTTATGTGTTACAGCTGTATCAAAAAGCCCGCGGATTTCAGATAATTTACTTTCGGTGTAATCATACTCTTGAGAATCGTAATCTCCGGGTAACCAAAACGCTGTATGATTACCTGCCATAGCAAATTGTGTACGCTCTTCTTTTATTACAAAATATACCAATTCGGTTTGCTCAGGAAATTCGTAACGAAAACCTAAACCATCGTTAAACAACCTAAAACGCAGAGTCATTTTTCTATTGGTTTCGTTTTGTTTTAAGATTACAGCTAACTCGTTATAGTTATTTAAAATTTCTTTTTGCTCACCCCAAACTGGTTGCCAAGTATTGCTATATGTTGATGTATTTGTTGTAACAACTTTAAAGTCATTTAACAAAGATTTTTCATCATCTTTTAACTCTAAACCTAATGTACTTTGTTTAATAACCGCTTTATTGTTGTAAGTTAACATGTAAGTAGGCACGCCATTATCTTGCATGCTAAAAGTCATAACTAATTTACCGTTAGGCGATTTTAGCTCTTGTGCATTTAGGGCTATTGTAGCTACAAAAAAGAGTGTTACTAAAATTGCTATTTGTTTCATTACGAAAATTTTTATTTAGTTTGAGGTTTGTAGTGCCTTTGGTTTTACCATTTGTGGTTTGCCATTTACACAAATATTGAGTGCGTTACCGTTTACCATTTCGAAACTGGTTTCGGTTTGTGTAACATTCACTTTTATAATGTGATTTCTAAAATTCACTTTAAACGAAAATGCTTCCCATTGTTCTGGAATTTTTGGCTCAAAATGAAGCGTATTATCTTTTACACGCATACCACCAAAACCTTCAACAATGCTCATCCATGTGCCCGCCATACTTGTAATATGTAAGCCTTCATGAACTTCTTTATTATAATCATCTAGATCTAACCTTGAGGTTCTTAAATAGAAAGTGTAAGCTTGTTCCATTCTGCCTAATTTTGCAGCTTGAATACTATGAACACATGGCGAAAGAGAGCTTTCGTGTACTGTATAAGGCTCGTAAAAATCGAAATGACGCTGTAAATCTTCTGTAGAAAACTTATCTTCAAAAAAGTAAAACCCTTGTAATACATCGGCCTGTTTTATGTAAGGCGAACGTAAAATTTTATCCCAAGACCAATGTTGGTTTATGGGGCGTTCTTCTTTTGGTAAATTATTTACAGTAATTAATTCTTTATCTAGAAAACCATCTTGTTGTAAAAATACATTATGTTTCTCTGAATATGGAAAATACATATTATCTGCAACTGCTTTCCATAAGGCAATTTCAGATTTTGTAAGTTTTACTTTTTCTGCAATTCTTACAAAATCATCGTTGTATTTTGAGTCTACAATATCTAAATTTTCTAGCGTATAATTAATACACCATTGCGCCAAATAGTTAGTATACCAATTGTTGTTTACGTTGTTTTCGTATTCATTTGGCCCTGTTACCCCTAGAATAACGTATTTATTTTTTTCGTTTGAAAAATTAGCACGTTGATGCCAAAAACGAGCAATACCAATTAAAACTTCCAATCCTTTTTCTGGAATATAACTGTAGTCTCCCGTGTAACGATGGTAATTATAAATAGCAAAAGCTATGGCCCCGTTACGGTGAATTTCTTCAAAAGTAATTTCCCATTCGTTGTGGCATTCCTCACCATTCATGGTTACCATTGGGTATAATGCTGCGCCATTTTTGAAACCTAATTTTTCAGCATTTTCAATAGCTCTATCTAAATGATTGTATCTGTATTCAAGTAAAGTTTTTGCAACACTTTGATCTTTAGTTGCCATGTAAAAGGGTATGCAATAGGCTTCGGTATCCCAGTAAGTGCTTCCGCCATATTTTTCACCTGTAAACCCTTTAGGCCCAATATTTAATCTAGAATCTGTACCTAAATACGTTTGGTTTAATTGAAAAATATTAAAACGAATACCCTGTTGTGCTTTTACATCGCCGCTAATAGTAATATCGGCACGTTCCCATATGTTGGCCCAAGCCGCCTTTTGGTCGTTTAAAAGCGTATTGAAACCTAAAGTTTGTGCCTTCTCTAAAACTTGTTTTGCAGCTGAAATTAAGGCCTTTTTATCGTGATTTCTATCTACTGTATATCCTGCGTATTTGTTTATAGTGCAGGTTTCGCCTTGCTTTACATTGAGCTTATATAAAAATGTAATTTTATTTGTTTCGGTTGTAAGTGAAGGTGCTACGTTTAATACTTTTTCGTTTACACTAATTTGAGACTGCATGAAGGTACACACATGAAAATCTGTTTTCATGGTTCTTGCCTCAATAAATGCTTGTTCACCTTGACTGCTTACGTTTAAAACATCCCAAAAGGTATCATCCCAATTGGTATCTTTATTTGTAATACCATTATCTAAATAAGGTTTAAAAACAACCTCAACATCGGCATTTAAAGGTGTAACATTATATTTAATAGCACCTAATTCGTCTATTGATAAACTTAAAAAGCGAAGACTTTCTACCTTTACTTTTATGTTGTTTGGCATGGTTGCCGTAAACGATCTAGCTAACCAGCCCTCTTTCATGTTTAACTCGCGTTTAAAACCTTCAATGTTAGTACAAGTATTTAAATCTAGAGTTTCACCATTAATTTCAACACCTATCCCTATCCAATTTGGTGCATTTAACACTTTTGCAAAATACTCTGGATAGCCGTTTTTCCACCAGCCTACACGGGTTTTATCTGGATAATAAACACCAGCAATATAACTACCTTGGAAGGTTTGCCCCGAATAGCTTTCTTCAAAATTAGCACGTTGCCCCATGGCGCCGTTACCAATACTAAACAAACTTTCTGAAGCCTCTACTCTACTAGCATCAAAACCTTCTTCTATGATAGACCAGCTATTTGGTTTTATATAATCTTGATTCATTTTTCTTTCAATTTAATGTCATTAACGTTTCAAAAAAACGTTCTGAAATTTCAGTTAAGTTGTTTACGTTATAATCTGCTTTATGTAGTGTTTTCTTATCGCCCACACCTATAGCAAACATACCTGCATTTTTAGCGGCTTCAATACCAGCAATGGCATCTTCAAAAACCACACAATGCTCTGGTTTTATATGCATTTTTTCGGCACCTAATAAAAACACCTCAGGATCTGGCTTTGCTTTAGTTACACTATTACCATCTACAATAGCTGCAAACCTGTTGTACAAGCCAACTTGCTTTAAAATTAATGGTGCGTTTTTACTTGCAGAACCTAATACGTATTTTATGCCTGCTTCATCTAAATAGTTTAGTAGTTTATTCACACCAGGTAGAATTTCATCTGCTGTCATTTTTGTAATAAACTCTAAATAATCTTCATTTTTACTTACCAAAAAGGCTTGTTTTTGTGCTTCAGTAATGGTTTTGTTACCAACCTCTAAAAGAATTTCTAAAGAACGTACTCTACTTACGCCCTTTAAAAGCTCATTATGGGTTTCGGTAAACTCAAAACCTAAACTATCGGCTAATTTTTTCCAAGCTAAAAAGTGGTATTTGGCAGTATCTACTATAACGCCATCTAAATCGAATATTACACCTATATTACTCATTTTGTGTTTGATATGATATGGCAGATTTATTGATTATTAAAAAGTTACATAAACCTGCTACAATTAAACTCATTCCTGCAACTAGCATTGCATTTATTGCTTCTTCACCTAATAATCCTGAAATAAAATTTATTCCACCCAAAGCTGCTATAATTTGTGGTATAACTATAAACATGTTAAATATGCCCATAAACATGCCCATTTTTTTGGGGTCTACAGAGCTTGATAACATGGCATAAGGCATAGATAATATGCTGCCCCATGAAATACCAATAAGTACAAAGCAATATTTTAAGTGATCGGGATTATTTATAAAATACATTAATATAAACCCTAAACCACCTAACATGAGTGATACCATGTGTACGTATTTACGGTTTATTGTTCGTTTTGATGTGTAAAAGGTTAACAACAAGGCAAAAGCCATAGATGACAACCCGTAAATACCCATTGCAGACCCTACTAAATTAGACGCCTTTTGAAACGCCGTATTAGCCACATTGAAGGCTTCTTTTTCAGTTATATTTTCCATGTTAAAATTAGCTTCAACGGGTGCAGGCGCATTAAATACATGCTCTGTTAATGCAGGATTAGCTAAACTCCACATGGTAAAAAAAGCAAACCATGAAAAAAACTGAATAACACCAAGACGTTTCATTGTTTTTGGCATTTTTCCAATATTTTCAGTAATATCTTTTATGAATCTACCTTTTTGTTCTTTTTCCTTTTGAAATGCTTTTAGGTCTTCTGGAGGATATTCGCTTGTAGTAAAAATGGTGTACAATACACTTAATAGAAAAACAAAGCCGCCAATAGCAAAGGCTACTTTAACTGACATAGGAACAACGCCTTGTGGAGCCGCATCGCTATAACCAAGTTGCGACACCATCCATGGTAAATTACTAGCCACCCAAGTACCAATACCAATTATTAAAGTTTGCACAACAAAACCGTACGACCTTTGTGATTCTGGCAACTTATCGGCCACCAATGCTCTAAAAGGCTCCATAGATATGTTTATAGACGCATCTAACACCCATAAAAACCCTGCGGCTACCCATAATGCAGGCGAATGCGGTACAAAAAATAAAGCTATTGAACTTAAAACAGCTCCAATTAAAAAGTATGGTCTGCGTCTACCAAGTTTAGAATGCCACGTTCTGTCACTTAAATACCCAACAATAGGCTGAACTAGCAAACCTGTTAAAGGTGCAGCAATCCAGAGTAATGGGATATCATCATGATTAGCTCCTAATGTTTGAAAAATGCGAGACATAAAGCCTCCTTGTAGTGCGAAACCAAATTGTATTCCTAAGAAACCGAAACTCATATTCCAAATTTCCCAGAAACTTAACTTACGCTTTTCCATTAAATAGTATGTTTAAATTAATACTATTTGATAAGCGATATGTACTTATCAAAACTTATGTGAGAAGTGAAAATATAAGTTTTGAATTTGGCTCAAAGATATGTAAAAGTTTTTAAACTATTACAAAAAAAAATTATTTAGTAGATTCTCTTTCAATGATTTCTGTTTCAATCACCAACTTTATAAAATCTTTTTTAGGCTCATTATTAGCCAAATACGAGGGCTTATCATAATCCATAGCCTCTAATCTATCTATTAATAAATTGGCCGATTGCTCTCCTATTTTTTGTCCATGTTGGCTTACCGTTGTTAAACTTGGCGTAGCGTGTTTAGACAAAACACCATCTGTAAAACCAATAACTTGCATATCTTCTGGAATACTTAAACCTAATTTTCGGGCAACTTTCATGGCTGTAACTGCATACAACTCATTTACAGCAAACAAACCATCAATTTTAGGATTGGTTTTAAAAAATTGTTCAATTTCATTTTCTAAAACTTCAATATGATTTTCAACATCTAACGTATCATCAATTTTTAAAATTAAGTTAGGGTTTGCCTCAATATTATTACTCTTTAAAGCCTCTAAATACCCTTGTGTTCTTAACCTTCCAACGCTTATATAATCCATGGTTGTTATAAGCGCTATATTTTTGCATTTGTTTACAATAAGTTTTTCTGTAGCTTTAACAGCACCTTTAAAATCATCTACAATTACTTTATCGCAATCTACCTCATCAACAACTCTATCAAACATAACAATTGGAATTCCTTGATCTATAGTAGCGTTAAAATGATGATAATCTTGCTTAAGCATTGTTTCTTTTGAAATAGAGAGAATAAACCCATCTATACTACCGCCAGCAAGCATTTCCATGTTTATAATTTCTTTGGTAAACGACTCGTTAGAAAGCCCAACAATTACATTATAACCACGCCTGTTAGCTACACGCTCAATACCACGAATTACCGTAGAAAAAAAGTGATGAACAATTTCTGGTATTAAAATACCTATAGTTTTTGTTTTTCGGTTTTTTAAACTTAAAGCAATGTTATTTGGCCTGTAGTTGTATAATTTTGCGAAAGCTTGTATTTTTTGCTTAGTATCTTCGCTAATTTCTTTGCTATCACTCAACGCTTTTGAAACTGTGGAAACTGATACATCTAACTCTTTTGCTATTTGTTTTAGTGTAATTTTTCTTTTCATTTA
Organism: Seonamhaeicola algicola; assembly: GCF_007997385.1. Taxonomy (GTDB): domain Bacteria; phylum Bacteroidota; class Bacteroidia; order Flavobacteriales; family Flavobacteriaceae; genus Seonamhaeicola; species Seonamhaeicola algicola. The sequence goes on along the minus strand of NZ_VOSC01000025.1, from coordinate 191,843 downwards.
GTGTAAAAAGTACAATTTAGTTGTTAAAGTAAAGGTACACAAAAACAACATGTTAACAACAATCAAAATATATGAAATAAGCAAAATAAAGCCTTTAAAATAAAAAGTTGTTAACACGAAAACGTTTTCGATGAATATTTCGTAATTATAAATTATTTGTTTACAATTTCTTTACATAGTTTTATTCTCGAGAAGTGAAAATATACTCAAGACTAACTAAAAGACATTAATTTAAAAATTATTGTATGAAAACAACAATGAATGGGTTACTCCTTTTTTTGTTTTTTGTGCCAATAAGTTTATTTGCACAAAATATTGTTAAAGGAACAGTAACTGAAAAATCAACAGCCATTCCGCTTCCAGGGGTAAATGTTGTAATTAAAAATTCTACAACAGGTACATCAACAGATTTTGACGGGCAATACCAATTACAAGCCAAAAAAGGCGATGTTTTAGTATTCTCTTATGTTGGCTACTTACCAATAGAAATTCCTTTTACAGGACAATCAACAATAAATGTTGAAATGGCCGAAGACGCCGCATTACTTGATGAAATTGTGGTAATAGGTTACGGTTCTACAACCAAAAAAGATGCCACAGGCTCAGTTGAAGCCATAACCTCAGAAGATTTCACAAGAGGTAATATAGTAACGCCTGAAAACCTTTTAAGTGGTAGAATTTCTGGTGTTAGTATTAATACTAGTGGTGCTCCTGGATCAGGGTCTCAAATTAGAATTCGTGGTGGCTCTTCTATTAACGCATCAAATGATCCGTTAATTATTATTGATGGTTTACCAATTACTAACGACTCTAACCGTGGGTCTCGTGGTATTTTGGCTAGTATTAACCCCAATGACATTGACTCTTTCTCGGTATTAAAAGATGCTTCTGCTACAGCTATTTATGGTTCTAGAGCAGCAAATGGTGTTATTATTATTGTAACCAAAAAAGGCAAATCTACTTTTAGCGCTACTTTAGATTCGCAATATAGCTTTGGCGAATTAACCGACAGAATTAACGTTTTTAGCGCTAACGATTTTAGAAGTTTAGTAGCATCGCAACCTATAAATGGTTCAAACTTAGATGAAACGTTATTAGGTAACGCTAACACAAATTGGCAAGACGAAATTTTTAGAAACACTGTTTCTTCTCAGCATAATTTATCTTTACAAGGATCTTTATTTAAAGCCATTCCTACTAGATTTTCTTTCGGAATAACAAATCAAGAAGGCGCAATTACAACTTCTGAATTTGAACGTAGAAATTTAGGCTTAGCCTTAAACCCAAGCCTTTTTGATGATCATTTAAAAATTAACTTAAACGCAAACTTATCATTTGAAGATAACCGTTTTGCAGACTCTGGGCAAATTGGTGCAGCTTTACGCTATGACCCAACACAACCAGTGTATGACCCAACATCGCCGTTTGGTGGTTTTTATCAACACCGTAACGGAAACACTCTTTTAAATGGTACGACAAACCCAGTAGCATCATTATTACAAACTAATAACCAAGGTGATTCAAACAGAGCTTACGGTAATTTAAATTTAGATTATAAATTTCATTTCTTACCAGAGCTAAAAGCTGTTTTAAATATTGGTTATGATGAAACTGAAACAAAAGAAATACAAAGAACATCTGCCTTAGTAGCTACTAATGATGATGTTAGAGGTAATGTTTTTGATAGATTTGAAAAAAGAACCAACGAGTTATTTGATGGTTATTTAAACTACTCAAAAGAGTTTAATAAAGTACGCTCTGAGTTTACTGCTGGTTACTCATATCAAAAATTCACTTTTAAAGGTAATAATACAGGGAACCGATTAGACCCAAACAGTGCGCCAGATACTTACGCAGATCCTAACGTGGTTTTAATTGGCTTTTTTGGTAGAGCTAACTTAACCTTTGCCGATAAGTACTTATTAACACTTACTTACAGACGTGATGGATCATCAAGATTTAGCGAAGAAAACCGTTGGGGTAATTTCCCTGCAGCTGCCTTAGCTTGGAATATTAGCGATGAAGATTTCTTAAAAAACTCAAACGTTATTTCAAACTTAAAGTTAAGAGCTGGTTATGGTATAACAGGGCAACAAGAAGTATCTCAAAAAGATATCTTTTTAAACCGCTACCGTGGTGGTAACCCTAACTCACAATACCAATTTGGTAACACTGTTATTCAGTCTTTAATTGCTTCTGAAATTAATCCAGATTTAAAATGGGAAGAAACAACTACTTTTGAATTTGGTGTAGATTATGGTTTATTTGACAATAAGTTATCAGGATCATTAAACGTTTTCCAAAAAAACTCAAAAGATTTATTATTTGAAGCATCTGTGGCCGATGGCGCAAACTTTTCAAACAACGTTATTCAAAACATTGGTGAGTTACGCATACAAGGTTTAGAGTTTTCTTTAAATGCCGATGTTGTTAAACAAGAAGATTTTAATGTAAACGTAAACTTTAACGCTACATTTTTAGATAGAGAAATTACAGATTTAGCCTTAGGGCAAGACGTAAGAACCGGTGGTATTGCGGGCGGTACAGGTAATAACATTCAAATGCACAGAATTGGCGAAGCGCCCAATTCATTTAGCGTTTACAAACAACTTTATGATACTGCAGGAAACCCAATTGAAGGGGCTTATGCAGATCTTAACGGTGATAATGTTATTAATGATGATGACCGCTACATTAAAGAAAACCCAGGTGCCGATGTTATTTTAGGTTTCCAATCTAACATTAACTACAAAAACTTCGATTTATCTTTTAACATGCGTGCCAACTTAGGCAACTATGTATACAACAACGTAAACTCATCTAGAGCACAATTAGGTCAATTACAAGACAATGCTGTTTTAGGTAATGTACCAACTTCTGTGCTTAACACTAATTTCCAACGAACTTCAGATGTTATTACTTCAGATTTATATTTAGAAGATGCTTCATTCTTAAAAATGGACAACATTACATTAGGCTACACATTCAACAACATTTCTAAAAAACTAAAAAGTATTAGACTTTGGGGTGGTGTACAAAATGTATTTGTTATTACAAACTACACTGGCTTAGACCCTGAAGTTACAGGAACAGACCCAGGTATAGACAACTTAATTTACCCAAGACCAAGAACCATTTTGGCTGGAGCTAATTTTAAATTTTAAAAAAATTAACTATGAAAACAAGATTTAAAATACACAAAGCACTTGGTTTTATATTCTTATGTGTTGTAACGCTAACAGCTTGTACAGACGATTTAGATATAACTCCAAACGACGACCAAACAACACTTAGTAACGATTTGTACGCCAACGAAGGTGCTTACAAACAAGTACTTGCAGGCATATACGCAAACTTAGCACTTACTGGAACAGACGGACCTGAAAGCTCTAACTTAGATGGTATTGATGCCGGTACTAGCCAATTTGGGCGCGTACTTCTATACACACAAACCTTGGCTGCAGATCAAATGATATGGTCTTACGAAAATGACCCTGGAACCAGAGAAATCCAAAGAAACATCTGGACAGCGCAAAACCCATTATTACTTGGTATGTTTAGTAGAGCGCACCTATCAGTTGCTTTAGCTAATGATTTTTTAAGAGAAACTACTGATGCTAAATTAGACAGCAGAAATGTTTCAACTGCAGTTAGAAATCAAATACCTGCTTACAGAGCCGAAGCCAGATTAATGCGTGCTATGGCCTACTATTATTTAATGGATTTATTTGGGCAAGCAAACTTTACCACTGAAAACGATGCTTTAAACACCCAACCAATTGCTTATGGCAGAACAGAATTATTCAACTTTATTGAATCTGAATTATTAGCCATTGAAGCAGATTTAGTGGATGCTAAACAAAATGAATACGGGCGCGCAGACAAAGCTGTTGCTTACATGCTTTTAGCTAAAATTTATTTAAATGCTGAAGTTTACGTAAACGAAAACAGATATAACGATTGTGTAACATATTGTGAAAAAGTTATTAGTGGCGGCTTTACTTTAGCCACAAATTACCTACACAATTTTATGGCAGATAACAATTCAAACTCTGCAGTAAATGAAATTATTTTTCCAATAATTTCTGATGGTCTTACAACACAAAACTATGGCCCAACAACTGTTATGGTTAACGGTTCTGTTGGTAGTATTGAACAAAACGGTGCTGAAGTTGGTGTTACTGAAGGCGGTTGGGGCGGTGCCCTAAGAGTACGCAAGCAGTTTGCTCAGTTATTTGAAGGACCTTTTGCTGATGATGATAGAAACACCATTATTTCTGAAGGTAGATCAATTGATATTAATGATATTTCTGATAGAGATAGCGGTTATATCATTCAAAAATATTCAAATGCAACCACAACAGGTAGCTTTGGTATAGACTTAACATTTGTTGATACTGATTTCCCTTTATTTAGATTAGCCGATGTATACCTAATGTATGCTGAAGCTCATTTAAGAGGCGGAGGCGGAAGCGCTTCAACAGCATTAGATTACTTAAATGCTTTAAGAATTAGAGCAAATAATCCTGCTGTATTAACCGCTGGCGAAATGACTTTAGATTATATTTTAGATGAACGAGCAAGAGAGTTACACTGGGAAGCTCACAGAAGACAAGACTTAATTAGATACGGCAGATTTACTGGCGGAAATTACAATTGGGCCTGGAAAGGTAATGGTAGCAATGGTATTTCATTAGCATCACACTTAAACCTATATCCTATACCAACTGCTAGTTTAGCTTCAAACCCTAATCTTACTCAAAATCCAGGATATTAATATTAAAAATTTAAAATGATGAAAAATTTAAAACAATTTTCAGCAGTTAGTATCATTGGTTTGGTTATGCTATTCTTTGCAACATCTTGTGATGATACTACTGATACATTTAACATAACAGACCCTTCTGCACCAATTTTAGCAGATTTAAATTTTACAGAATTAGAGCTAGACCCTGTTAATACAGGAAACCCAGCCGTAACGCTTAATTGGTCTGAGTCTGATTACGGCCAACAAACAGCCGTAAACTACGCCATAGAGTTTTCAAAAGATGAAGCTTTTACAACAACTGAAGTTGCTGCAACTATTACTGGCCAAACAGCTTTAACATTATCTGTTGGCGAAATAAACACAGCTGCAGGTAACGCTGGTTTAAATCCGTTTACTTGGGCTACATTATATGCAAGAGTAGTAGCTTCACTTGGCACACAACAAAGTGAACCTATTACATCAAACACTGTTAGTTTTGAAGTATATCCGTATTTCAACTACACTTTTAATGATTATATTTTAGTAGGAGACGCTACTGCACCAGGGTGGAATAATAACAATAATAACCCACCACTATTTAGAGATGAAAGCAACAGCAGCGTATATTACTATACAGGTAAATTTGCAGAAAACGGTCACTTTAAAGTATTACAAGAAAAAGGATTATGGCAACCACAATGGGGAACAGATGATGGCAGTACAGTAGGTGCAAACTTAGGAAGCGGCGATGACCCAGAAAGATTCCCTTATGGCGGTGGCGATGGTATTCCAGAAGGCTTTTACACCTTTACCATTAACTTTTCAAGTAACACGTTTACTTTTGAACCTTTTGATGCCTCGGGTATTACTAGTCCTACTTCATTAACTATTGAGGGTTCTAGTGTTGCTAACACAGCATTAACACCTTTAGCTTTTGATGGCCATATTTGGTATGCCAACGGTGTACGTTTAACTCCAGGCGAAGTATCTTTTATGGCAGATGGAAATACTTGGGGAAGCACAACGGCATTCTCTGGAGTTGCTACAAATGGCGGTGGTGCAATACCTGTACCAGTAGAAGATGATTATGATATTTGGTTTAATGATTTAACAGGTCGTTACATTCTTATTCCTTTAAACCTATAATTAATTTAAACTAAAAGACATGAAATATTTTATTAATAAAATAAGCTTTCTTTTGCTGTTTTCAGCATTTATTTTCACCGCGTGTGAAACCGAAGAAAGCCTAACTATAATAGAACCAGAACCACAGTTTGTTTTAAACACACCAGGAATAAGTAGTGTATTTTTAAATTACAGTTTACCAGATAATCCTGCGTTTACAATAACATGGAATGATGAAATTTACGGTGGTAATTACACCGTAGAAATGGCAACCGATGCAGATTTTTTAACGCCCGTAACATTAGGAACTACAGACAAAAACAATTTCTCAATGACCGTTTCTGAGCTAAACAATGCCATTAGAAATGCAGGCGTAACCACTTTTAGAGATGTACCTGTTTACATGCGTGTTTTAGCAGGTAATGCAGTATCAAATAATATTTTATTGCTTGTTACTAGCTACCCTACTGATGCGCCTGAAATTACAAGTCCTACCGCAAGTGACGCCATTGTTTTATCAATAGATACTGTTAATGATACTGCACTTACAGTTACTTGGGCTGATGCTGTTTTAAACTCAACATTAGGTTTAGAAATAACCTATACTGTTGAAGCAGCTGTTGCAAACACAGACTTTGCATCACCTGTTTTAGTTGGCACAATTGTTAATGATGATTCTATCACATCAACTCATGCCGATTTAAACGCTGCTGCCTTAGGTATTGGTTTAACACCTGCCGAAGTGAATAATATGGAAATTAGAGTAATAGCTAGAAATACAAACGAAAACGGTAATACTTTAGAAAGAATATCAGAGTCTGTAATCTTTTCTATAACACCTTATAGTGTATCATTCCCTAACTTATATTTTGTAGGCGATGCCACAAATCCAGGTTGGAATCCTGATAATAATAACACACCTGTTTTTAGAGATCAAGATACGCCAAACGCTTACGTTTACACGGGTTATTTTAACGCAGGTGCTTTCAAATTAATTGAAGTTATTGGGCAATGGCAGCCACAATGGGGCACAAATGATGGCTCTACATTAGCCGTCAACCCAGGTGGTGGTTCAGATCCTGGAACTTTTAACGTTTCTGCTGCTGGCTACTACACATATACTTTTACAACTGTTGGTGAGTCTGGTAGTTTTAGTGTTGAAACTTATGATGCTTCAAGCGCTACAACATACACTGCAATGGGTATTATTGGCAACGCTATTGGCGGATGGGGTGATGCTGATGAAGTGAACTTTACACAACCAGACATGAATAATCCGCATATTTGGAATGCTCAAAATGTAACATTTACTGAGGGTGAAGAATTCTTAATTAGAGCAAATGACGCTTGGAGCGATGTTTGGAGATATACGGGCTCAACAGAATTACATGGTACTGCACTTTTAGCAGGTAGTGGAGATAATTTTGTATTTAATGCTCCAACGGGTAGTTACAATGTTTGGTTTAATGATTTAGACGGAAGTTACATTATAATACCTAATTAATAACACCACAGAAACTAATAAAAAGGCTGATTAATTCAGCCTTTTTATGTCTTAAACTATAAATTATGAAGAAGCTTTTTGGCCTTATTTTACTATTATTATCTATAACGGTAAACGCCCAAGTATCTACCGCTCCAACAATACCTACTGCTTCTGATGCTATAACCATAACGTTTAATGCTGTTGGCACTGGTTTAGAGGGTTACACTGGCGATGTCTATGCGCACACAGGTGTTTTAACAACTAACTCAACAAGTCAATCCGATTGGAAACATGTTATTGGTTCATGGGGCAATAATGCTACACAACCTAAGCTAACACGCTTAGGGGCTAATAGTTATGAACTTGTTATAACTCCAAACATAGCCTCATTTTACGGTTCTGGATCAGAGGTTGTTACAGACATTGCTTTGGTTTTTAGAAACAGCGCAGGAAACGCACAAACAAACCCTGACATTTTTATAAAAATATACGCTAACGGTTTAAATATTGCTCTTACAAACCCATCAGATGAAGCTGTTTTTAATGTAAACGACAATGTTAACATTACTGCAGAGTCTAGCATAAATGCCAATTTAAATTTAAAGGTTAACAACAGTACAATACAAACTGCAACAAACGCCACAACCATTTCATCTAATTACACATTTACCTCACCAGGAAATTACACCATTGAGGCTGTTGCTTCTCAAAATTCTGAAACAAAGACTGATGTTATTTCAGTATTTGTAAAAACACCAACTCAAAATGAATCAATTCCCCCTAATTTAGAAAATGGAGTTAATATTAATAACAATGGTTCTGTAACATTTGTATTGCAAGCACCATTTAAAAATGATGTTTTCATTATAGGAGATTTCAATAATTGGTCGTTAAACGCTGCGTATCAAATGAAAAAAGATAACGATACTTTTTGGCTAACGGTTAATGGTTTAGATGCTGACACCGAGTTTGCATACCAATATTTTATTGATTATAGTTTGAAAGTTGCCGATCCGTATGCGAAAAAAATCCTAGACCCAGATGACGATCCATACATACCAAACACAACATACCCAAACTTAAAAGCATACCCAACTGGCTTAGCAACGGGTAATGTATCTACCTTTAAAATAAACCCTACACCTTATACATGGCAAAACACTACTTTTACTAAACCCAACAAAGAAAACTTAATAGTTTACGAAATGCTCATAAGAGATTTCACTGAAAACGATTCTTTCATTGAAGCCATGACGCATTTAGATTATCTTGAAACACTTGGTGTTAACGCCATAGAATTAATGCCCATTAGTGAGTTTGAAGGAAACGATAGCTGGGGCTACAACCCTTCGTTTCACGGTGCATTAGATAAAGCTTATGGCACCCAAAACCATTTCAAATCGTTTGTTGATGCTTGCCATAGCCGAGGTATTGCCGTAATTTTAGATGTAGTTTATAACCATGCCTTTGGGCAAAGTCCTTTAGCTCAAATGTATTGGGATAGCGCTAATAATAAACCTGCCACTAACAATCCATGGTTAAACCCTGATGCTAAACATCCGTTTAACGTAGGTTATGATTTTAATCATGAAAGCCAATACACTAAAACATTTGTAAAGCAAACTTTAAAATATTGGATTGAAGAGTTTAAAGTTGATGGCTTTAGGTTTGATTTATCAAAAGGATTCACGCAAACAAATAACCCAAGTAATGTAGGAGCTTGGAGCAGTCAGGATAACTCCAGAATTGCCATTCTTCAAGATTACGCCAATTATATTTGGAACAACGTATCAACTGATGCTTATTTAATTTTAGAACATTTTGCTAATAACTCTGAAGAAACCATTCTTGCTAATTACGGGTTTATGCTTTGGGGCAATTTAAACCATAGTTTTAACCAAAACACTATGGGTTTTAGCACCGATGCTGATATATCTTGGTTATCATACCAAAATAGAGGTTGGAGTAACCCGCATATTGTTGGCTATATGGAAAGCCATGACGAAGAACGTTTAATGGTAAGAAACATAGCCTACGGAAATTCAAATGGTAGCTATAACACAAAACAACTTAGCACTGCTTTAGATAGAATTGAAGCTGCTACAGCTATTTTTTACAGCATTCCTGGTCCAAAAATGCTATGGCAATTTGGTGAATTAGGTTATGATAAAAGTATAAATTGTGAAAGCAATATTAATGATAGCTCTTGCAGATTAGACAGAAAACCTGTTGCATGGACTTTAGGTTATGATACCAACACAAACAGAATGGATGTGTATAATGTTACCGCTAAAATGATTAACCTAAAAAAACAATATCCATCTACTTTTAATACAGATAATTTCAGCATGAGCGTAAGCGGATTATTAAAACGCGTAAACTTGTATGATAACGTTGGTAATTTAGACGCTGTAGTTATTGCAAACTTTAATGTAACCGCACAAACTATAAACCCTAATTTCCCTAATACAGGTACTTGGTATGATGCATTTACTGAAACATCAATTAATGTAACCAGCCCAACCGCAGGCATTACATTACAACCTGGAGAATACAGATTGTACACCCAAACCGCTAGTTTAAATAATTCAAAATTTGAATTATCTGAAACAGTAAAGGTTTACCCAAACCCAACTCAAAATACATTTTCAATAAATAAAAATATAAATGAATTACATATTTACACTACCACTGGTAAGTTGGTAAAATCGTTTAAAGGCAACTTTTCTAAAGGGTTTGCTTTTGATATTTCAACACTACCACAAAGTATATATGTAGTAAAAACCAATAGTGTTTTGGAAACGCCACAAGCGTTTAAAATTATTAAACTATAGTTTAGTTTTTCATAGTTGTTTAGTTGTAAAAAAAAGCTTCTCAAAATTGAGAAGCTTTTTTAATACTATAATATTTGAAAACTGTTTAGTTTCCTTTTTTATAATCTTCTAAAAATTTAGCTAAACCAATATCAGTTAATGGGTGCTTTAATAAACCTGTAATTGATTTTAATGGCCCAGTCATTACATCACTTCCTAATTTAGCACAATCAATTACATGCATTGTGTGACGGATTGATGCTGCTAAAATTTGCGTATTGAATTGATAGTTATCATAAATTTGACGAATTTCTGCAATTAGGTTTAAACCATCAGTTGAAATATCATCTAATCTACCCAAAAAAGGCGATACATACGTAGCACCTGCTTTAGCAGCTAACAATGCTTGTCCTGCTGAAAACACTAATGTTACGTTAGTTCTAATACCTTTATCTGAAAAATACTTACATGCTTTAATACCATCAGCAATTAAAGGTAATTTTACCACAATTTGTGGGTGTAAAGCAGCTAACGCTTCACCTTCTTTTACCATACCTTCAAAATCTGTTGATATTACTTCGGCACTTACATCACCATCAACAATTTCACAAATCTTCACATAATGGTTTAAGATGTTTTGTTCACCTGTAATACCTTCTTTAGCCATTAATGATGGGTTTGTAGTTACACCATCTAAAATACCTAGTGCTTGCGCTTCAGCAATTTCATCAAGGTTGGCAGTGTCTATAAAAAATTTCATAGTTTTTAGTTTTGTTTATTATTGAATAGTGTTTAAGTACGCTAATACATTTTCACTTACCTGTTGGCCAGTGAAACCAAATTTTTCATCTAGCACGCCTGCTGGTGCAGAATAGCCAAAGTGCTCTAAACCAAACACTTTACCGTTGGCACCTACTAAAGCTTCTAAGTTAACTGGTAATCCTGCTGTTAAGCCAAATTTAGGTTTATTAGAAGGAATTACAAGCTCTTGGTATGCTTTTGGTTGGTTTCTAAATACACCTTCAGAAATTACTGAAGCAATACTTACTTTTAAATTATTTTCAGTTTCTAAAATTTCGGCAGCAGCAATTAACGTTGATACTTCTGATCCGTTTGCAACAAGTACAACATCAGGATTTTCTACTTCTTTCACTAAATACCCACCTTTTTCAGCCGCCAAAGCCTCTTCATATCTAGATGCACCAATTGCTGGTACGTCTTTAATACCTTGTCTTGATAATATTAAACCTGTTGGCGTACCGGTGTTTTCCATAGCCATTTTCCATGCAACTGATGTTTCAGCAGAATCTGCAGGACGTAAAGCTAAGAAACTCATGTTTCCTTTATGGTTTTTAAGTTTTTCTAGTAATCTTATTTGTGCTTCTTGTTCAATTGGTTGGTGTGTTGGGCCATCTTCACCTACTCTAAAGGCATCATGCGTCCATACATATTTTACTGGTAATTCTTGTAAAGCACTTAACCTAATTGCTGGTTTCATATAATCTGAAAACACAAAAAATGTTGCTACTACAGGAATTACACCACCGTGTAAAGCAATACCATTTGCAATACAAGCCATGGTTAATTCGGCAACACCTGCTTGTAAAAATGATCCGTTAAAGTTTCCTTTTTGAAGCGCAGATGTCTTGTTTAAAAAACCATCTGTTTTATCTGAGTTTGATAAATCTGCTGAAGACACAATCATGTTTTCAACATTTTCAGCTAAATATGCTAACACGTTTGATGATGCAGCTCTAGTTGCTAAACCATCTTTATGTGAAATAGATTCAAAATCTAATTCAGGTAACGCTCCTGATAAAAAGAAATCTAATTTATCAGCCAATGCTGTATTTTCTTTTTTCCAAGCGTTAATAGCTTCTTTTTTCTTAGCTGCAGCAGCTGTTTTAGCAGTAATTACATCTTTATAATAATTAGCCACATTAGCATAAATATCAAACGGATTATCTAAATCTGCACCTAAGTTTAATAGTGTTTTTGCGTAATCTGCACCTGTTGCTCCAATTGGCTTACCGTGTAATTCACAGCGGCCTTCATACATAGTGCCATCGGCAGCTACACAACCTTTACCCATTATTGTTTTACCAATTATAAGGGTTGGTTTTTCGGTTTGGTTATTAGCATCGGTTAATGCTTTTCTAATTTCGTCATGGTTATGAGCATCAATAGTTACAACATGCCATCCCCATGATTCGTATTTCATAGCAGTATCTTCAGTAGTAACCTCATCAGTTGATGTTGATAATTGAATATCATTAGAATCAAAAAACATAATAAAGTTACTTAACCCTAAATGCCCTGCAATTCTACCAGCACCCTGCGATATTTCTTCTTGAATACCACCATCAGAAATAAATCCGTAAACTTTATGGTTCATCCAATCTCCAAAGCGTGCTTGTAAAAATTTTGCAGCAATGGCGGCACCTACACCCATAGTATGACCTTGGCCTAATGGGCCTGATGTATTTTCAATACCTCTTTCAAAATCAACTTCTGGGTGCCCTGGTGTAATAGAACCCCATTGTCTGAAATTAGCAATATCTTCTTTTTTATAGTTACCTAAAAGGTAATATTGTGCATACATTAAAGTAGATAAATGACCCGCATCCATAAAAAAACGGTCTCTAAATGGCCAAGTCATATCTGTTGGATCATAGTTAAAAAACTCAGAGTACAGTATGTGCATAAAATCTGCACCGCCCATTGGGCCTCCTGGGTGTCCTGAATTTGCTTTTTCTACCATTGCTACAGCTAAAGCTCTTATATTATCGGCCGCTTGCTGGTCTATTTGTTTATTCATTTTAATGTATGGTTAATTTACTATTTACTAACTCGTATTAATTTGTTTTTAACTAACTTAAATTTGAAAAGAATCAAGTTTTATTAGCTATAAAAATATTTTTTGCAAATATATAATCTTTAATTAGTTGAGGTGGCAAAAACACAATAATTTCATGAAAAAACACGAAACTGTTTACGTTGGGTTTTTTACACATAAAAAAAGCCTTTCAGTTTCCTGAAAGGCTTTCTCGTTGTACAGGCGGAGAGACTCGAACTCTCACACCTTGCGGCACTAGATCCTAAGTCTAGCGTGTCTACCAATTCCACCACGCCTGCAACTTTCCTACTTTACTATCGTAAAATCGGGATGCAAATATAATCAATAGTTTTAAATTGCAAACTTCTTAAGTAAAAAAACATTCTTTTTTATACATTTGATTCTTAAAAATCATTTTATGAATACAATAAAAACATATATAAAAGACCATAAACAGCGTTTTTTAGACGAACTTTTTCAACTTATTAAAATACCATCAATAAGCGCAGATTCTGCTTATAAAAATGATGTTTTAAAAACTGCCGAGGTTATAAAAACAAGTTTAGAACAAGCTGGGTGCGACACTGTTGAAGTTTGCCAAACCGAAGGCTACCCCATTGTTTATGGCGAAAAAATAATAGACAAAAACTTACCAACCGTTTTAGTTTACGGGCATTACGATGTACAACCACCAGACCCCGTTGAACTTTGGGATTCGCCACCTTTTGAACCCGTTATAAAAACAACAGAAAAACACCCCGAAGGCGCCATTTTTGCCAGAGGTGCTTGCGATGACAAAGGCCAAATGTTTATGCACGTAAAAGCCCTTGAATACATGACCACAACCAACCAATTACCGTGCAATGTTAAGTTTATGATTGAAGGCGAAGAAGAAGTTGGTAGCAAAAGCCTTGGCACGTTTGTAAAAAACAACAAAGAAAAACTTGCAAACGATGTTATTTTAATTTCTGATACCGGTATGATTGCTAATAACACACCATCAATAACCACAGGTATTAGAGGCTTAAGCTATGTTGAAGTTGAAATAACGGGCCCAAACCGCGATTTACACTCTGGTTTATACGGTGGTGCCGTTGCTAATCCTATAAATATTTTAACAAAAATGATTGCTTCTTTGCATGATGAAAACAATCATATAACCATTCCTGGTTTTTATGATAACGTTGAAGAATTATCAAAAGAAGAGCGTACAGAAATGGCCAAAGCACCATTTTCTTTAGAAAACTATCAAACAGCATTAGATATTGAAGCTGTTTACGGTGAAAAAGGCTACACCACAAACGAACGCAATTCTATAAGACCAACTTTAGATGTTAATGGTATTTGGGGTGGTTACATAGGTGAAGGCGCAAAAACCGTAATACCAAGTAAAGCCTATGCAAAAATCTCAATGCGTTTAGTACCTAATCAAGATTGGGCTGAAATTACTAAACTTTTTAAAACCCACTTTGAAAGCATAGCACCAAAAGGCGTAAAAGTAAACGTTAAACCACACCACGGTGGCAATGGTTATGTAACACCACTAAACAGCATTGGGTACCAAGCAGCTAGTAAAGCATATGCCGAAACTTTTGGCAAAACACCCATACCACAACGTAGCGGTGGTAGCATACCAATTGTAGCCTTGTTTGAAGAAGAACTTAAAAGTAAAACCATACTTATGGGCTTTGGGCTAGATAGTGATGCCATACACTCGCCAAACGAGCATTTTGGTGTATGGAATTACCTAAAAGGTATTGAAACCATACCGTATTTTTATAAACATTTCACAGCATTATCTAAATAAAATTTGGGTGTTCCCAATAAGGTGTTTATAATTGGTAACACCTTATTGGGCGCGCTTTCCGTTATATCTTTTTTTGCCACTTATTAAAGCAAAAAAAGGATGCCACTACAATCACTAACACAATGAAAAGCACACATTTAAAAAACGTCCTAGAACTAAGTTTTGCCACATTTTTAATTAGTACCGCTGCAGTTTTAGGTAAATACATTCAAATGCCAGCAGCCATTATAATTTGGTGGCGTGCTTTTATTGCATTATTGGTACTTTACGTATTTTGCAAGTACAAAAAAATAACGTTTAAATTTAGTTCATTTACAGATAAAGCCGTAATAATTTTAAGCGCCTTATTTTTAGCTGCTCATTGGATAACATATTTTCATTCAATAAAAGTTTCAAACGTATCAATTGGCATGTTATCACTTTATACGTTTCCTGCCATTACCTCTATTTTAGAACCTATTTTTACAGATACTAAATTTGATAAAGCACATTTACCTTTGGCGCTTTTAGTACTCATAGGTATTTATGTTTTAGCACCAGAATTCAACCTTCAAAATTCCGATTTTATTGGTGTTATCTGGGGCCTTATTTCAGCAGTATTATTCACCTTAAGAAACATTCTACTAAAAAAAAGAGCTCAAAAATACAATGGCACTATGCTAATGACGTATCAACTCATTGTTGTAACCATAATATTATCGCCAGTGCTTTATTTCTTTGATACTTCGGGCATAAAAACACAATACCCATATATTATTTTATTAGCGCTATTTGCCACTGCCATTGGGCATTCTCTTTTTCTAAAAAGTTTAAAACATTTCTCGGCAAGTACGGCCAGTATTATTTTAAGCACACAGCCCATTTTTGGTATAATTTTGGCGTTTTTATTTTTAAACGAAATACCTTCACCAAACACTTATATTGGCGGTGCTTTAATTTTAACTACTGTAATTATTGAAAGCATAAGAAGCAAGAAACAAGCCAACTAACAAAAAAATATTTTTTTGAAGTAAAAGGATTGTTAAATAATTATTTAATAATATTTATTACTTACATTTATTGCCTTTTTTAACAAGTATACATGATAAAAGGCAATGAAGAAGACATACTACTACTCCTATTTAAACAATTTAAATCAGGAAACGAAAAAGCGTTTGAGTTTTTTTTCAATAAACACTACAGCCATATTTTAGGCTTTTGTATTCAGTTTATATATGATGAAAGTGATGCTAAAAACATTACGCAAGAAGCCTTTTTAAACCTTTGGGAACACCGCAAAAACATAAAAAAACCTAAAGGCATTGAAACCTATTTGTATACCTATGCTAAATCTAAATGCTTAAATGCCATTAGGCATAATAAGGTGAAAGAAAAATACAAAAACCACACTTTAAACAAAAAGGAACAAACCATTAATTTAGAGGTTTTAAAATCTATGGAGTTTGACACTTTATCACTCAATGAATTACAAGCACTTATAGACAAATCTTTAAACGAACTACCTAAAAAAACAAAAACCATTTTTATTAAAAAGCGTTTTGATAATAAAAAAAACAGTGAAATTGCTAAAGAACTTGGCATTAGTATAAAAACTGTTGAATCTCACATGACAACAGCATTAAAAGTACTTAGGGTTAAGTTAGCCTCATACCTTTCTTCTTTGTTTTAAACTTCATTTAACACAGGTTTTACAAAAAAATCAAAATTTTTTATAGGGTTACTTCAACCTTAAGGGTACTTATTATATCATGCCATTTAGAAGAACACATTAATCTTCTAATAAAAACCAATACAACTAAGCATTTTTAACATGAATAAAAAGTTAATTTACAAATACTTAAACAACAAAGCTTCAGAAACTGAAATCCAAAAAATTTACAACTGGATAGAAACTTCTGAAAACAATAAGCAAGAATTTATTGCTCTTAAAAAAGCATGGGCAATGGCGCCTGCCGAAAACTTAACTAGTAAAACAATTGCTTTAAAACAATTACAAGCAAAAATTAAAAAGAAACCAACATTTACAACACAAACAATACTTAAATATGCAGCTGCTGTTGTGTTATTAATTTCAGTAAGTTTTTATTTTAAAAACCACTACAGCAACACCCCTATTGAAAATGAAGTGGTACTAGAACTTGGTAATGGCAATACCCAAAAACTTACAAACACCACTACAAACAAAGTAATAACAGATACAGAAGGACATGTTTTAGGCAAACAACAAGCAAACCAAATTGTTTACACTAATACAGAACCCATAACAAATAATGCAACATACAACACGCTTAAAGTTCCTTACGGAAAAACATTTAGAGTAGTTCTTTCTGACAGTACTATTGTTCACTTAAACGCTGGAAGCACACTTAAATACCCAGTGCAATTTGCCGGATTAAACAACAGAAAAGTAACACTAACAGGTGAGGCTTTTTTTGAAGTAACCAAAGATAAAGCACACCCATTTATAGTAGAAACAAATAATATAAACATTGAAGTTTTAGGTACAAAATTCAACCTAAGCACATATAACAACGATGATTTTGCTCACTGCGAACTCATGGAGGGTGCCGTATTAGTTTCTGAAACTAACAACCCTAAAAACACCATGCATTTAGCACCAAACCTGCAAGCTAAATGGAGCAAAACAACAAAAACATTTAAACTTAATACCATTGATATAAACAACCACATTTCATGGATCCATGGAGAACTTATTTTTAAAAACATGCCGTTTCCTGAAATGCTAAAAAAACTTGAACGTGCCTATAACGTTACAATAACCAACAATAGCAAAACATTAGCCCAACAACAATTTACGGGCTCTGTAAATGTAAAAGATGATGTTACCAATATTTTAAACCTTTTAAAAATTGACACCCCTTTTAACTATAGCATAAAAAACAAGACTATAAAAATTACACAACCTCATTAATTCATTAATGTATATGACAATAACTATCCCTAACCACTTAATTAAAAAACTAATAACCGTTACGCTCTTTTTATGTTGCTTAAACGGGTTTTCACAAAATAAAAAGCTAACTCTTAATTACAACAAAGAACCCTTAAGCAACATACTAAAGTATATTGAAAAAGAAACCAACTACCGTTTTATTTATAACACAAAAAAAATTGATGGTAGCAAAAAAATAAGTGTTTCAACAGAAAATAAAACACTAACCGAAACACTAAAAGCGCTATTTATAAACACAAACATTGCGTTTATAATAAACAACAATCAAGTTTTACTTACTACAAAAAACACACAAACTAACGCCATTACACCTCAGCAAATACAAGAACGTTTGGTAAAAGGCACTGTAAAAAGTACAGCAGATAACTTTCCCTTACCAGGCGCCACCATAAAAATTAAAGGCACAGCCAAAGGCGCCATTACCAATTTAGATGGCCAATTTACATACTTACTAAAAGGCGCAGATATTAGTAACACCATTTTTGAAGTGTCTTACTTAGGTATGAAAACCCAAGATGTTTTGGTGGGAAACCAATCAAATTTCACTATTTATTTAAAAGAAGATGCTGATAACTTAGAGCAAGTAGTTATAACAACTTCATACGGTACAGAAAAATTAAAAGAAGAGGTAGTTGGAAGTATTTCTACAATAAACGCTAATGATATACCAAAAGAGCAAGCAGTTGAAAGTATAGATAAAATGATTGAAGGGCAAATGGCAGGTGTTTTGGTTGAAAACACATCAGGTGTTGGTACACCGGTAAAAATAAATATTCGTGGCCAAGGTAGTTTAAGTCCTTTAGGAAACGCAGTTTTAGGCACCTCAACACAGCCCTTAATTATAATTGATGGTATTATATTAACTGAAGAATCTGGAATAGATAGTTCTTTTTTTGATGGTAGTGGTAGTTTCGCTGAAGACTTATCAAATCCGCTTGCTCAAATATCACCAGAAAACATTGAAAGTATATCTGTTTTAAAAGATGCTGCCGCAGTAAGTATTTATGGTGCAGATGGTGCCAATGGCGTTATTATAATTACTACAAAAAAAGGAAAATTAGGAAGCCCTAAATTTGAATTCTCAACACAATTAGGTATTTCTTCAGCCATTAATCAAATTCAATATTTAAACGGCGAGCAATACCATGAATTAAGAAACGAATACCTAAAAAACACATCAATAGGCTATACACCAACACCTTATAATGGCGTTAACACAAATTGGTTTGACCTTTTAAATAACACAGGTGTTTTTAAAAGTTACAACTTTAACGTTTCTGGAGCTACAGAAACATTTTCTTATAGAACAAGTATAAGCTACAAAGATATTGAAGAACCGCAATTAGGCAACAATACTAAGCAACTTAACGGAAGTATAAATTTAGGGTACAAAAAAAATAAATTTGATGTTAGTGTAGCTTTAAACCCTAGTTATATAAAAAAAGATGCTCCAAACATTTATTACAGTTACGCCTTTGTTCCTACACTGTCTCCATATAATGAAGATGGCTCATATGCCAATGTTGGCGTACTGGGTTTAGGCAACCCACTAGCAGCTATTGAGCAAAATAAAAATGTAGCTAATACATACAGTATGTTAGGAAGTTTAAGAGCTGCTTATCAAATATCAAGCGCTATTAAAGTATCATCATTGTTTGGTTTATCATATTCAAACAAAGACCAAGACCGTTATTTTTCTGGTGCTAATGAAAGCGGAAGGTTTAGTGGAACTTTTACACTTAACGGCATAACCTACCCTAATTGGGGTATGCGTTTACTAAACGAAAGAAATACTACAAAATGGAACTGGCAGGGGCAAGCTTCATTTAACAAACAAATAAATGAACACCACAACATTGACGGTATTTTAGGTATTGAGCTAGCTGAAGATAAAGTAGATTTTAATTACACAAGTGGTCGTGGTTTTACAAAACCAAATGTGGTAAACCCAATTTCTAATGCCATAAGAGATGACAACCCAAGCACACCATCTGACGAAACTTTTGACAGCCAAAGCTTTAAAGATGATATTAGTTACAACTCTAGAGTTTCATATTTTTCTCAAATAAATTACAACTATAAAAAACGCTACTTTTTTTTAGGAAACTTTAGAAGAGACGAAAGTTCGGTTTTTGGTGATGATACTAATATAGCTTACAATGGTGGTGCTGGTATTAGCTGGATTGCCAGTAACGAAAACTTTTTAAGTAATAGTAGTTGGATAAACTTTTTAAAACTAAAACTAAGTTACGGTACAACCGGAAACTCTAGAATTGGCTCATACCGCTCAAAAGGGCTTTATAACATCTTTGATTTTGGGTATAATGGTACGCCTTATGCAACACCATCAACAGCTCCAAACGGCAACTTAAGCTGGGAAAAAAACACCAAGTTTAACGCTGGCATAGATTTTAATGTTTTTAATACTGTAAACTTATCTGTAGAATATTATCATGATGACATAACAGACTTAATTACAAGCAGAAACATTCCTTCGGAAACCGGGTATACTTCAGTTCAACTAAATGCTGCTAGTATGTATAATAAAGGTTTAGAAGTTTCAACACGTGTAAAATGGATAAATTCTGAAAAATTTAAATGGTCAACTTCTTTTAATATTTCAACCTTAAATAGCGAAGTAACAGATCTTGTAGGTTTAGGCGATGCCTTTTCTACTTCTGAGCGTGCTTTGGCTCAAAAAATTGGCCATAGCACATCAACTATTTGGGGTATTAACTGGGTTGGTATAGACCCCGCAACTGGTAGAGATTTACTTGAAAAAGACGGCCAAATATATGATGCAGCTACCTACAACTCATTATTTGATGCTGATGATTGGGTACCAATTGGCGATAGCCAACCAGATGCTTTTGGTGGTTTTAGTAACACTATTTCTATTAACAATAGTATTGATTTTTCGGTGAGAGCTTCATTTCAAATTGGTGGCGATTATTTAGCACAAGATGAGCTTATTTCAAAATACAATATAACATCAAACAGAAACTTATCTGTTAACGCATATGATTATTGGCGCCAACAAGGTGATGTTGCACTTCAACCTGTTGTAACCAGTAATAATCCGCCTCTTTCAAATTTAAGTAAGCATTTATATGACGCTACATACTTAAAAATTAACAATATTAATTTACGTTACCGTTTTCCGCATAACAGCATTCCCTTTTTAAAAACCCTAAGTGCATTTATTGATGTATCAAATGTTGCGTATTGGTATAAAGACAAAAGCCCAAGTAACAGAAACGGTATTAGAGAATTTAGGTTTACTTACCCACAAGCCAGAACCATTTCATTTGGTATTAACGGAAAATTTTAAAAACATGAAAAACACAATAAAAACTATTAAAAACGCACCTTACAAAGCACTTTTACTTGTTGTTTTAGTGTTTGGTTGCAGTGATTTTTTAGAACAAGAACCTGGGTCTCAAACCTCAATAACACAACAGCTAAGTACCAAACAGGGTGTTTTAGAAGCTCTCAATGGCGCTTATGTTAGCTTAGAAGCGCATGTAAGAGGTGAACGCTTTGCTGTATATGCCGATTTACAAGGAGGTAACCTAACGTTTTCACCAATAATTACAGGTAGTAATGCTGGTAAAATAACAACCCCTATAAATATTGAAAACGTTTATGCGTTTGAAGATTTAGCCATTGAAAGTAATTTTGATTCGTTTTACAATGAAAGCTATGACATTATAAATCAGGCTAATTTAATATTGGAATATGTTGATGCTTTACCCAATACTACACCCGAAGAAAAAAACCAAATTACCGCCGAATGCTTAACTATTAGAGGGTTTACACACTATATTTTAGCATTACTATATTCTCAAAACTATACCTTTACAACAGATGCTAGTCATCCAGGTATTGTTTACAACACCTCAACTTTAAGCAATGGTATAGCATATCCTAAACGCGAAACTGCTAAAAACACCTACAATTATATTATTGATGATATTACAAACGCTTTAGATTTATATACTAATAATTCGGCCTTAGCTGGTGTTAACTATTCGTTTTTTAATAAAATAAATACTGAAGCACTTTTAGCCAGAATTTATTTAACCACTAACAATTGGGATAGCGCTTATAACGCTGCAAACAACGTTATTAACAGCGCTGGTGTAAACCTTACATCAACTGATAATTATATAACCGAATGGGAAGACCCCAATAATGCTATTAGCGAGATACTTTTAGAGTTTTCTATTCCTAGAGATGAAGAAGACACCATTGGTGGTTCATTAGCACAACACTTTGGTTTTTTCTCTAATTCAGATTATGAAAAATACGTTGCCTCTACCGATTTGATGGCGCTTTTTGATGAATCTGATATTAGAAAAAATCTATTCTTAGAGCAACACTTACCAACATTTGTTATTAATGATTTTGAAGATGCACCGTATTATTTCACTAAAAAATTTCAAGATAACCCAGGATACCCTGTTTTAAGATTAAGCGAAATGTATTTAGTACGTGCCGAAGCTTCATTAAACCTTAACAATTTAGATGACGCAAAAAACGACATTAATGTTATTAAACAGCGTGCTAATATAGAGTTACTAACCACCAACAATAATTTAGAAGACCACCTTTTACAAGAACGCCGAAAAGAATTTTGTTTTGAAGGACACTTGTTTTTTGATTTAGCCAGATGGCATAAAGATGTTGTTAGAAACAATGATTGTATATCAAACACATGTAATTTAAACTATCCGTCTGCAAAATATATTTTACCAATTCCGCAAGACAATATCAACCTTAACTCAAACTTACAACAAAATGAATCATACTAAAAAAATACCATTTTTAGCACTAATATTATTAGCATTAGTATTGGGGTGCTCAAATGATGATGATACAAATATTACTGAAAACACAACGTTTGTAAGGTTTAACTTTTTAGCAAACTCAAATAATGAACCATTGGTAAATCCGCTTATAAATAGTGGCCTTTTACCCAAAGAATCATTCACAAATAATGTATTAAAAACATTAAAAATTCCTGTAACACTTTCATCTAAAACACTAAACGAAACTGTAACAGTAAACTATAGTATTTCAACCAACGCTAATAGCAACTTATTTAGCGTAGCACCAATTAACCAAGTTTCTTTTGAAAACACACAACTTACTGATACTATTTATATAAATTTTAATGAACGTTGGGAAAACACTCAAAATATTACTTTAAAATTAGAAAGCGCCTCAAACCCTTCAATAGCCATAGGCAACCTTAACAACACTTATAAAAACGATGTTTTTACAGTTAATTTAGAAGCGCCTAATACAACCTACACATTTCCTAAAAACCGTATTGAAATAGCTGGTAATGCTGGTGAAGAAATTAATTTCAAAGTAAATTTTCCAAACGGTTTTATTCCTTCTGAAGTTGAAAACCTTAACATGTTTGAATTTTTAAACGGTTTTGATTACACGCTTACTTTAAATGAAATGGCAGAAGATAGAACCTTTATAAACTATACCATTACATTAAATGAAAGCATAGATAATGATAATGTATATTATCAAACCATTGTAACATTACAAGATACCGAACTTTATAGTACCGTTGGTAACAACACCCTTCAAATTGTAAAACCAATAAAAACTAATAGAGACGTAAGCGTTAACACTGCATCAAATTTCTACAATGCATCTGATCAATTTCACAGAACTTACGGCGAACACTGGAACGACTCTAACAATGATGGTGTTTGTGATTGGCAAGGCTTTTTTGCTTTTACCTATCCGGTGGTTGTAGATGAAAATGATGAAAATGCAGTGCTTTTTAATGATAATGGCACACCAAATACTGATGATGATATTTACCATCATGCTTTTAAAATAGGTTTTAATGCAACTATTAACCCAACGGCTACCACAAACGCTTTTAATTTTAAAAGATGGTTTAATGGCGAATCTATTTCATCAGCAAATTCTCCAGGTTTTAATGTACAAGATGCTATTGAGTTTTTCCCTGAAAACGGAAACAGCAACACCAAGGGCAACGTAATTATAACACCTCAATTTATAACTATTTCTAGTAGCAGCGGCACAAGTTACAGCATTGCAATTTCTGGCGAAGGCACTTATGAAGAAATTGAAGATGGCTTGTTTGAAATAGTCTTTACTCTAAACGCTACCAACGATGTCCTTTTTGGAGGTACTGTAAGCTCTGAATATAGAATATATAACAACAACTCTTACACAGACCCTGAACCATTAACCAACAACAATTGTATAACTGATTACGATTTATAAGAAAATGAAAAAATCCCTAACAACTATCTTTTTATTTGCTGTATTATGTTTTTCATGCAAACAAAAAACCACAGAACAGTACACTGATATTTCTTATTTAAAAAAAGTTTACTCTAGCGGCAACACAAGTAAATGGCCAACACCAAATTTAGATAGCCTAATAGATAAAACTACCTTTAAAGATATTGGCGCATTACCAAAAGTAACACACCCAGAATACAATCCGTATTCAGCTGAAAAAGCCAAACTTGGTAAAACCCTATTTTTTGACCCAAGACTATCTGTAAGCGGGCAAATTGCTTGTGCTTCTTGCCATAACCCAGAACTAGCATGGACAGATAATTCTACCCGCTCCTTTGGTCATGATAGGCAAACAGGCAAAAGAAACTCTATGACTATTTTAAATAGTGCTTTTGCACATACCTTGTTTTGGGATGGGCGTGCAAGCAGCCTTGAAGACCAAGCAAGATTTCCTGTTGCAGACCCTTTAGAAATGAATGAGAAGCTAAATATAGCTGTTGATAAAATTGCTAACATTGAAGGCTACAAACCACTTTTTAAAGCTGCTTTTGGAAACGATTCTGTATCTTTAAAACGCATACAATATGCTATAGCTACTTTTGAAAGAACTGTTAACAGCTACAAAAGTAACTTTGATAAATTTGTTGAAGGCGACTCTACTAAACTTACAAACCAAGAAGTACTAGGTTTACACCTATTTAGAACCAAAGCACGTTGTATAAACTGCCATAACACACCTTATTTTAGTGACAACAATTTCCATAATGATGGGCAAACCCTTTTTGGAACAAAAGATGAAGATTTTGGCAGATACCATGTAACAAACAACATGGAAGATATTGGAAAATTTAAAACACCAACCTTAAGAGAAATATCAAGAACTGGCCCTTGGATGCACCACGGCAACTTCCCTAGCCTTTTAGATATTATTGAATACTACAACCTTGGTAACCCAGCACCAATACAAAAAAAATATTTAGGTGTTGGTAGAGACTCTTTAATACCAACTACATCTCCAATTCTAAAAAAACTACACTTAGAAAAAACAGAAATTACTGCCCTAATTGCCTTTTTAGAGAGCTTAAAATCTAATAAAGGCAGAACCATGATTCCTGAACTTCCTATGTAATAATTAATAACTCCTTAAAACTTAAAATTTATGAAAAAATTACTACTTCTTTTTATAACATTACTAGCTATTGTTAGCTTAAATGCACAAATAACACAAGTAAAAGAAATTAATGATAACGGCACTTCTGGCTCTAATCCAGCAAACTTATTTACCTACAACGGAAAAATTTATTTTGCAGCCGATGATTCTAACGGCTCTAACACTCCTGGTGGTGCAGACCTAGGCAAAGAACTTTGGGTTACAGATGGTACAGAAGCAGGAACCACATTTGTAAAAGATTTAAATACAGGCTTTGATAATTCTACCCCCAATAGTTTTTTTGAGTACAATAATACACTCTATTTTTCTGCAAAAACTACTAGTATTAGTGAATTATTTTCAACCGACGGTACAGAAAGTGGTACTAATGCAACAGGAAACTTATTTATATCTAAACCTGTTGAAACTGGTGGTTTAATATACTTTGTATTAACTACAGATAGTAATAAACTCTATCAATTTGATGGCACTAATACATCTACAGTAACAAATAATGGTACTGGAACTGAGAATATTCTTGGAGGTCATACTGTAGCTTTCAACAACAAATTATTGTGTTATATGAGTTATTCTAATGATGTATCTACCGTTGGTCTTGAACTTTATGAATACGACCCAAGTACTGGATTATTTACTTTAATTAAAGATATTGACACGGGTACAGGTCCTTCAAGCATTAGCTTTTTAACTGTATTAAATAATGAAGTATACTTTGAGGCAGATAATGCACTTTGGAAAACCAACGGTACTGAAGCAGGCACAATAGCTGTGGCGCAAGCAAGTACTTTATCAGGCATAACAAACCTTTATGCTTGGAATAATAATTTATATTTTGAAGGTGATGATGGTTTAAACGGAGACCAATTGTACACCTACAACCCTACTACAGATACTGTAACTCAAATTAGTAATATTTCAGGATCAAACATTAACCATGACCCTGCTGAATTTGTAGTAAATAATGGATTTTTATATTATAAAGGTAAAGATGGCAATGACAGTAGCTACCACCTTTATAGAACCGATGGCACTTCAATTCTTCAAATAGATAGCACTATTAAAGACGTAGATGATCTAGCAGTTTTAAACGGAAAAGTATATTTTGAAGGCGATAATGATATAACAGGCAATGAACTTTATAGTTTTGATCCTTCAACACTTTCTACTACAAATAATGTTGCTGAAATAGTATCTATTTATCCAAATCCTGCTTCAGATTTTATAAAAATTTCTAAAACATTAATAAATCAAAAATACAGCATTTACAATACCACCGGCAATTTAATAAAGCAAGGTGTTATTGAAACTGAAAGCATTCCGCTAAACTTAAACAGCGGTATTTACATTTTTAAAATTGAAACTCAATTAAGTAGTATTAGCAAAAAAATTGTAATTAAATAATATTAATTGTCTGATTAATAGCGTTTCTTGAATTATCCCTAATAGAATTCTTGAAAAAGAGAGTCCCGAAATTTCGGGACTTTTTTTGTAACATATTATCATTTTTTACGTTCTAATAGTTTATCATCAATCTATTAAAGCAATCAATCAAAAAACAATCATACTATGTTAAAGCAATTCTTTATTATTTGCTCTGGTGCAGATACCGATATCTTAGAGGCATGCTCAAAAGGAGAACAAAATAAATATGCCGGAATTGGCGCTACGGTTTTTTTTACAGCGCTTATGGCAACACTAGCTGCAAGTTATGCACTTTATACCGTTTTTAACAACGCATTTAGCGCTATATTTTTTGGTATAGTTTGGGGTTTACTCATTTTTAATTTAGACAGATACATTGTTTCTACCATAAAAAAAACAGGCCATTTTGTTGACGAAGTTATACAAGCGTCACCCAGAATACTACTAGCCATTATAATAGCCATAGTTATTTCAAAACCTTTAGAATTAAAAATCTTTGAAAAAGAAATCAATCAAGTATTATTAGAAGAAAAAAATCAATTAACACTTAATAATAAGGCGCAAATAGCTGAACAATACAACCCAAGTATTGATGCTTTAAAAAAAAATATTACTAAACTTGAACAAGAAATAGATAGTAAAGAAACCGAAGTTAATGAGCTTTACAACACATACATAGCTGAAGCCGAAGGAACAGCAGGCACAAAACGTGTTGGCAAAGGCCCTGTTTACAAAGAAAAACGTGATAAACATGATGCGCTTTTAGCAGAATTGCAACTACTAAAAAAAGAACATAAAGAAAAAATTAAAACAGCAGAACTAAACATTGCGCAACTACAAAAAAACTACCAAACACAGGTTGATAGCACACAACCTATAATTAATAATTTTGATGGTTTAATGGCACGTGTAAATGCATTGAATAAGTTGCCTTGGTTACCTTCTTTGTTTATTTTTCTATTGTTTTTAGCTATAGAAACATCACCCATTTTAGCTAAATTATTAGCACCCAAAGGCGCCTATGACTTAAGGCTTGAAGACCAAGAAGACATGATTAAAACAAACGTAACGCAAAACAAAAAACAAAGAGCACTTATGTTACAAACTGACAGCAATATTAATGATCGTATTTACACAGACATTGAAAATGATGATGCACTGTACAAGCACAAACACCAAACAACAAAAGAGCTAATGCAATTACAAGCTAATGCTTTTTTAAAAAATCAGACAAAAGTACTCTAGCTTATGCTGCCGTATTGGTATTAATATGGTTGTATAAATCTTTACAGCCATAACCAATAATAGCAATACTTTTATTAGAGTTTAAAGCTGCTTGGTGCACTTTAGTAATAATATTTACACCATGCCTATCTATAGCACTAACCTCTTCAATATTAATAACAACCTTATTAAATTTTTTAAGGCCTTTGTTTAGTACTTTTTCTAAATCTTTAGCATTAGTTTTGGTTAACTCTCCAATTAATTGGTAGTTATTTTTAGCAGTGTTAATTATCAAACTCATAACTTACGATTTAAATTTTACAATAAATTTAGGGACTAATCAAAAAATAAGACTAGCAAATAAAGATAATGCAAAAAAAATAAGTTTCTGCTAAATAATACCAAAATACATATTTGTTGCGTTAAATAACCAATAAGTATAGACCAATTGCTATTTTATGCAGCTGCTGTTGCTTTAAAATGATTGTATAAATCTTTACAACCATAACCAATAATAGATAAACTTTTGTTTTTCATTAAAGCTTCTCTATGAAGTTTAGTTATAGCATTAACACCGTGTCTATCCATACTTTCAACACCTTCAATGCTAACTTTTAGGTTATCCATTTTTTCAAAAATATTTTTAAACTCTTGGTTGAAAAGCACAATACTTTCTTTGTTTAAAACACCTCTAATTTTAAAAAAATTGTTGCAGTTAGTAATTCTTAAATCCATAATAGCATTTTTATAAGTTAATATTAAATTTGAGGGAGATATTTAATTTTGTAATAAAATTACATTAGAAAGCTTCAAATCCATTATTAAATCGATGAATAAAGAGGAACATTAGATAAACCAAAAATGTGTGTCAAAAACTCCGATGAATAACCATTATAAACTTTGTTTTATTTATTTTTACCACGCTTATAAACATTTACAATGAAGAAACTTACACTTATTTTATCACTATTTTTGGCTACCACTTTTATTGCTACAGCGCAAAATTCTGAAGAAAAAGACATAAAAGATATACAAGCCGTTTTAAAAGCACAAAGGCTTGCTTGGTCTAAAGATAATATTGAAGAATATATGGAAGGCTACTGGAAAAGTGACTCACTAGCTTTTTATAGTGCCAATGGTATTACTCAAGGTTGGGAAAACACATTAGAAAGGTACTTAAAAGCTTACCCAACTAAAGAACACACAGGTAAGTTGAATTTTAGAATTAACGCCATTACTAAAATTACTGAAGGCGCTTACTATGTTTTAGGCGAATACCATATAAAACGCGATGTTGGTAATGCCGATGGTATTTTTATGCTTGTATTTAAAAAAATTGATGGTGCGTGGAAAATTATTGCTGATACCTCAACTTAATTAACCTTGAAAAAAAACTACTTATTTGTACTTTTAATACTATCATTAATAATTACAGCTATTGGGGTTATTACTGGTAAGTACTTTTTTTATTGTTAATGGTACCTTTTAGTTTTAATTGGTTTAAAAATAAGAATGGAAACAATTAAATCTTTTTAACATAATCTGTAATAATAACTATTAATTGTGCGCCTACTTTACCTTCAATATATTTAGCATTCTCGTGGTCTAACCTAATATTTCTTACGGCAGTACCTTGTTTTGCCACCATGCTAGAACCTTTTACTTTAAGGTCTTTTATTAAAACCACAGCATCTCCAACCTGTAACTGAACACCATTAGCATCTCTATGAATAATTTTTTCGCTAGGGTCTTTATCTTCTCCAGTGGCTCTTGCTAACGCCAAAGCCTCATCGGGTAAATACATCATATCTAACAAATCTTTTGGCCAACCTTCATTACGCAATCTTTGTAGCATTCTCCACGCCATAATTTGTACTGCCACATGCTCGCTCCACATACTATCATTTAAACAACGCCAATGGTTAACGTCCATATTTTCATTGCCATTTATTTGGTTTTTACAAGTAGAACAAACCAACAAATCATTATCTACATTTTCATTTAATGACGGCGGAATTGTATATTGAGATACATTATTTGTTGCACCACAAAGCTCACAAGTATTGTTGCTTCGTTCTTTTAATGTTTGTAATACGCTCATGCATGAAATTTTGTGCAATAATACTATAAATTACAAACTTTCTCTTAGTTTTTTTGGCAAGCCTTTTATAACCATTTCGTAAGAATGATCTATAAGTTCTTTTATAAATTGAATTGATAACTCACCTTCATGAATATATACTGTATTCCAATGTTTTTTGCTCATATGATATCCCGGACGAATACTACTATACTCAGCGCGTAATTCTTCGGCGTAATCAGGGTTACATTTTAAATTGATTGCTGCTTCACCACGCTCCCACCATTGTAATGATGCTAATGCAAACATTTTACCATGTACTTTAAAAACCAAGGTATGTTCATCAAAAGGAAAATTTTCTGTTGTGCTTTTTTTACTTAGGCAATATGAGCGTATTTGTTCTATATCCATAAAGCATATTTTAAGTGTATGTTCAGCGTTTCAAATATCTTTAATTAACACAAAGGTTTTTTATAGCAAGCGTTCCATTAATAAGTTTGGGTTGCTCAATTCTTTATATCCAAATTGTTTGTAAAGCCCATGGGCATCTAATGTTTTAAGCATCCAAACTGTACAGGTTTTTAATGCCTCATCAGAAGTTACAGCTTCTATTAATTGTTTTGAATAGCCTTTGCCTCTGTATTCTTCTAAAATAAACACATCCATTAAATAGGCAAAAATGGTGTAATCTGTAGCTATTCTAGCAAAGCCTATTTGTTTTTCGTTTAAATATACCCCAAAACACAAGCAATGGCTTATGCTTTTTTCAACATCTTTAATAGTTCTACCTTTTGCCCAATAAGCATTGGTTAAAAACCCATGAATAACATCTATTTGAAGTAAACTTTTGTCTTTAGAAATTTTAATCACTCTTTTAACTGTTTTTTATTATTACTTGGTAATTTTAATGTTGAATAATCTAACTGCCATCCAATAGTTTCAACAATGGTTTCTATTAACTGAATGGTTTCTTTTACCTCGGCTTGTGCTATTTGTATTAGTCCGCTTTCAGGTATTTTTGCTTGTATGTGGTGTTTTGCTTCTTGGTGTAAATCAGTTAAATCAGTGGCTTCAAACTTGTTAAAAAAGCCGTCAGATTTATCGTAATAATTTAAATTAGTTTCTATTGATAATACTTCTGGCTCAGGAAAATGCTCTAAAACAATGGTTTTATTGGCAGTATTACTTGTTAGTTGAATTTTAGATAAATCATACCCAACATGAGCCTTGGCATTAATTACAACCAATGCCTTTTTTTTGCTGCTTATTAACTTTAAAAACTTCTGTTTTACATCTTCATAATGGTAAATTTCGGCAAAATCGCCTTCAACAGTAATAAATTTACACACCTTTTTTATTTTATCTAAAAGTATTACAGACTGTGCATTTACTAGCTGTTTTTTCTTTATGCTTTTAAAAACAGTTACTATACCTAAAGTTACTAATGCTGTTATTATAATGGCTAAAAACGTTTCCATAAATGTTATTCTAAAATGTTGTACAAAATAGGTTTACTTGGTGTTGCATCATTTTCAAAAGGTGCTATTTGAAGGTTTAAAATATACATACCATCATTTACCTTGTTGGGCACATAAATAAGCTCTGTTATGGTAGCGTGCTTTCTAATTTTTCCTTTAGTATTCCAAAAGGCATTATGGGCTAAAAGTTGGCAATCGTCTTTTTCTTTATCAACACTTGGCAAATCTATTAGTAAATGTTTCACCCCTTTTTGCCTTAAGTAAACAGCTGCTTCTTCTAACAAATACGGCGGATTGGTATGCGAATATTGCTGTGTTAATTTTTCATTGGTATTAGGCAATGTTCTAATAACAATGGCATCGCGTTTTTTATTTCCTATGGCAAATTGTAATTGCTTTTTTGAAATCACAAAATCATCATTTAACTTCTCGGGGGCAACGGTTATAACTTCGGCTAAAAAAAAATATGTTTTTAAGTGTTTGTTTATAGATTGAACCTCTTCAGTTATATGGCCAACACACTCGGTATGCGTACCATGTGCATGCGGGTTAAATTCAATGTTATTAAAATTTATACAAGCGCCATTTTTAACATTTGCAACCCAATTACCATCAACAACTGGAGTTATTTTTGGTGGTGCTACATACCACGCGTTTACATTGTTTTTGCTGGCATTTATAGCTATTGAAATATCAATGGGTTGAGTTAAATCTATTTTAAGTTTTCTTGATTTATATTGAATAGTAGCAATCATTATAATTTTATGAAATTTTTCAGGATTTTGTGTGTTTACATGCTTTTTTCAAATATAAGTTTTTTAACTCAGGATAAATAGTTCGGCAGCAATTCCGTCTGCCAAAAACTTGCCCTTGTTTGTTGTTTTTAAAACACTATTACTACTTGTATTTTGTAAAAACTCACCTTTTTTTGGTGTTGAAGATGGTTTTGCTTCATTCACAATATTGAGTAAACCTTCTGCAATAAATTTTTCAGCTGTTTTTTTTAAACGGTTAAGTGTATTACTTCCAAATTCTGTTTCTACCCTATTAAAAGACACACCCCAAATGGTTCGTAATCCTGTCATTATATATTCATTAAACCTATCATTATTAGATAAATTTTCATGTGTAACAGGCGGTTCTTTTTTTTCAATTGCAGCAATGTACTTTGCGTTATTAGACACGTTCCAAGCCCGTTGGTCACCAAAAAATGAATGCGCCGATGGACCAATACCTAAATACCATTTACCTTGCCAATA
The DNA here is from genome assembly GCF_007997385.1 of Seonamhaeicola algicola. Classification (GTDB taxonomy): domain Bacteria; phylum Bacteroidota; class Bacteroidia; order Flavobacteriales; family Flavobacteriaceae; genus Seonamhaeicola; species Seonamhaeicola algicola. The sequence goes on along the minus strand of NZ_VOSC01000025.1, from coordinate 159,118 downwards.
GCTTGTATTGTGTTTTGAAAAAAATTGAGGTTTCCCAAAGTTTGAAATTTCATAATGCACAAAACCCTGTTGCGCTGTTGTTTCAACTAAATGATTAAAATGTTGAAGTGCTAATGCCTCATTTAATGGCGGATATTTGCCTGAATTTATAAAGCTATGCAACGCTGTTTTGGGCTCAACAGTGAGTGCGTAGCTTGAAATATGATTAACAGAAAAGCTAAAGGCTATTTCTAAATTTTTATGCCATTTTTGAAGAGACATGTTAGGTATGCCGTAAATTAAATCTATGGTAATATTATTGAAATATTGTGTTGCTACTGATAAACATTTTTTAGATTCGGAAGCATTGTGGGCTCTGTTCATCATTTTTAAATCGTCATCAAAAAACGATTGTACGCCAATACTTAGCCTATTAATTGGGGTTTTTGATAATTCAATAATTTTTTCTGTAGTTAAATCATCAGGATTTGCTTCTAAAGTAATTTCGGGAGTTTCAACAACTTCAAAATTATTATATACAGTTTCAATCAATAAATGTAACTCACTGATATTTAACAAAGAAGGTGTGCCACCACCAAAATAAATAGTTTCAATTCTTTTATTCTGTAATGTATGTTTACGAAGTTTAATTTCATTAATAAGCGCGTTTATTAAACTATCTTTCTTTTTAAGTGAAGTAGAAAAATGAAAATCGCAATAATAACATGCTTGTTTGCAAAAAGGTATATGAATGTAAATGCCAGCCATTTAATATAGTATTCAGCCTAAACTTAGTGTTTATTTGTTATTTCTTAGTACCTACTTTATCGGGGTTTTGTTTAACAAAACTTGCCCACCCAGAATAACTTTTACCAACTTTAACGCGGCCAGAGTTATAAAAATGACACACCGCAGCCGCCAAACCATCAGTAGCATCTAAATTTTTAGGTAATGTTTTTATACCCAATAAACTTTGAAGCATTTTAGCTACCTGCTCTTTACTAGCATTACCATTGCCTGTTATGGCCATTTTAATTTTTTTTGGCAAATATTCTGTAATAGGTATTTCTCTGCTTAAACCCGCAGCCATAGCAACACCTTGAGCTCTACCTAATTTTAACATACTTTGTACATTTTTACCAAAAAAAGGGGCTTCAATAGCTATTTCATCAGGGTTGTGCGTGTCTATAAGTTCTATGGTGCGCTCAAAAATAAGTTTCAATTTTAGGTAGTGGTCATCGTATTTTTTTAAATCTAACTCATTCAATTGTAAAAATTGCATGCGCTTACCTACCACTTTTATGAGTCCGAACCCCATAATGGTTGTTCCTGGGTCTATGCCTAAAATAATGCGTTCTTCCATTTACTGATTACAAAAATAACAACCGCTAAGCGAAATAGAAGCACCAAAGTTTAGTGTTAGCATATTACCATTAAATGCGCCGAAACCATCTTGAATTGGGTTAAAATTTTTAGCAAACCCTTGTATGTAAGAAACATCGGTAAAAACAGATAATTTATCTGAAATACCGTAGTGCACCTCAACACCAGCCATTATATTTAAAAATGATATGTTATTTTCGGTATAATTTCCAAGAGGCTTCACTATAGAATATCCTGGGCCTGCATGTAAAAATACGCCTAACCTTGGTGGTAAAAAATTAAGGGTTTCATTAACATCTAAAACCGCTTGTGCATTAACACGCGTATAATTTAATTTGAATTCTTGAGCATTATCTTGATTTTTAACACGATTAAAACCATAATCTAACTTAGCCCCAAGCTTAGGTGTAAACATATATTGCAAGCCTAAATTTACTGACGGAAAGTTATATGTTTGTCCTTCAAAACCCGTAACAAAACCGTCACTTGATGGGCTATTTACCCCTAAAGCAAACTGCGCTTTTAACCTACTTTTGCTGTCTTGAGATTGCATGGTATCTATACCAAAAAACACAAACAACAAACAAAAGGTTAATGTATATTTTTTAAAAGCTATTATCATACCTAAAATATGGTTTAATTTGCACAAATGAATACTGCGCTTTCATACAAAACTAAGCATTTCTTTTTTGTACTTATTAAGTTAAGCATTGTAATTGGCGCTTTTTATTTTATTATTAAAAAACTACAAAGTAATCCAGAATTTAATACATCCATTTTCATCACTTTTTTAAGCAAAACAAACCTGTTTTCTTTTAAAAATGTGCTTTTATTACTGGTTTTTACGGGTTTTAATTGGTTTTTAGAGTTTTTAAAATGGCAAAAACTTGTTTCAACATTAAAAAAAATTAGCACAACAGAAGCACTAAAACAGTGTTTAGGCAGTTTAACCGCTTCAATAATTACCCCAAACCGTATTGGCGAATATGGTGCAAAAGCCTTGTTTTACCAAAAAACATTCAGAAAAAAAATAATGTTATTGAATCTTATTGGCAACACATCTTTAATGTTTATAACATCAATTTTTGGCGTTATAGGTTTATTTTTTTTTATAAAAAAACACAGTATACATGTAAATTATACTAAACTTATAAATACCAGTATTATTGTTACCTTACTATTATTAGTTTTAGCGGTATTTATATTGAAAAAAAATGATGCCCTTGGACTTAATAAATTGATAGCTTTTTTTAAAGCCTTACCAAAAAAAATACTTTATTCAACAGTAAGCTTTTCGCTATTACGCTACATAACTTTTTCGTTTCAGTTTTACTTATTACTGCTTATGTTTAAAATTGATATTTTATATTTTAATGCTATGGTTTACATAACATCAATGTATTTATTAGCATCTGTTATACCATCAATATTAATTTTTGATGTGGTTATAAAAGGTAGTATTGCCTTATATTTATTTGATTTTTTAGGCGTTAATTCAATAGTTATTTTAAGCATTACAACCATCATGTGGCTTTTAAATTTTGTACTACCAAGCATTTTTGGAAGCTATTTTGTGCTTATTTTTAAATTACCTAACACCAAAAGTTAACATGCTGCCAATAACTTGTTGTATTATAATTTTATACTTTTTTTTAATAGGAAGCTTTGTTTACGGATTTAATAAAGTTGACATTTTTAAAATTACAGAAACTCAAAACAACACACTATTTTCTATAATCATTCCTTTTAGAAATGAAGCTGATAATTTACCCGATTTATTAGAAAGTATTCTCAATTTAAACTATACTAAAGCAAATTTTGAGTGTATTTTTGTTAATGATGACTCATGTGATAATTCAGTTAAAATTATTGAAAATCATCTTCAAAATAGTAACATAAATTTTAAAGTAATTGATAATGCACGTGTATCAAACTCACCAAAAAAAGATGCCATTACAACCGCTGTAAAAGAGGCGAAAAATTCTTGGATTATTACCACTGATGCCGATTGTATATTACCTGCAAACTGGCTTAGTTGTTTTAATAGTTTTATAAAAACGCATAATACAGCGTGTATTGTAGCTCCCGTTACTTACAAAAATGTATCTGGTTTTTTAGAACAGTTTCAACTTTTAGACTTTTTAAGTTTACAAGGTACTACAATGGGTAGTTTTGGTATTAACAAACCTTTTATGTGCAATGGTGCAAATTTTGCTTACACAAAAAAACTGTTTAACAAGCTTAATGGCTTTAATGGCAATGAAACTATTGCTAGTGGTGACGATGTGTTTTTTTTAGAAAAGGTTGCAAAAAACCACCCTAAAAAATTACATTATTTAAAAAGTGAGCATGCTATTGTATGCACCAAAGCACAAGCATCATTTAAAAGTTTGATATATCAGCGGTTACGTTGGGCATCAAAGGCTAGCGCTTACAAACATTGGTTTGGCAAACTTACCGGAGTAATTGTTTTATTAACTAACAGTTTACTTTTAGTTTTGGCAATATTATTTTTATTAAATATTACTAATTTTAAATTACTGTTAGGTTTTGCTATTTTAAAGTTTATTATTGATTTTATTTTACTGCACAAAGCAACTCATTTTTTTAACCAAAAACACAGTTTAAAGTACTACGGTTTAGCGTTTTTATGCTACCCATTTTTCAGTGTATTTATTGTTTTTATTTCGGTTTTTAAAACTTACAAATGGAAAGACAGGCACTTTAAAAAATAATAACCACAACAACTATTCTACCCCAATAATTATAGGCAACGTAAATGTTGTTTTCACATACTGATCGCGCTTAATTGCAGCATATACTTTAGGCAATGTTTGCAAACTATTGTTAATAAGCACTTTTAAATTAGGTATTTCTTGCAATGTTACACTATCAATATCAGTTTTATTAAGTGTAATAGCACCTTTTTCAGAAATTTTAAAATTAAGTGTAATAGTATCATTTACATCTTGTGTTACCACAATAACTTCTTCTTGTAAAAAATTTAAAATATGTGCTGACAATGTATGCTCAAAACACGCCCTTTTGGTTGCTTTGGTTACTAAAGAATCGCATATTGAAAACGATGGATATACATCAACTTCATCCCAATTAAAGGTTTTAAGCTCTTCGTTTAAAATAGCTTCAGAAGTTGTTTTTTTAGCCTCAAAATACTGGCACGAAGTAAAAAAAATTAATATTATAAAACCAAAGGCCTGCTTCATGGATTAAAACTATGTGCGTAAAGTACGATTTTTTTGGTTTTTAAATAAAAAAACCAAGGCTAACACCTTGGTTTTTTTTAAAATTAGTTAACTTATTTTTATTCTTTCGTGCTGTCCTTTTTAACAACTTCAAAAATAATTGGTAAACTATAGGGTACATTTACTTTTTTACCTTTATGTTCACCAGGAATCATTTTAGGTAGCAAATTAATTACACGTTTAGCTTCTTCTTCTAAAGCAGGGTGTGATGCTCTTGACCTTACTTCTACAACATTACCTTCTTTGTTAATTTTAAAAATAACACTTATACGCTGTCTGCCTGTTAAATTATGTTCATTAGCTATTTTAGTGTTAAAATTCTTATTCACAAAGCTACTTATCTCCTTAGACATACATGCCTTACGATCATTATTACTTGACAAACCATTACAGCCTGGAAAAACTGGCACCTGCTCAATAACTCCAAAAGGAACGTCAAGGTCTTGATAAGCCCCATTCTGTTTTATAGCCATTTTCCAAGGATATGAATTTGATACAGAAATATTTACATTTTTAACTAACCCCATTAAAATACTTTTTTCTTCGTCTGTTAGCTGCCCTTCCTTTGCATTTAGAGATAATTTTAGGCTTTCTACCTGTTCAGAAATTGATAGTTGATTGGTTTCACTCTTTACTTCTTCTTGAGTACAAGAAGTATAAATTAACATTCCAAAAACAAGCGGAATTAATAAAACATACTTTAATAAATTGATTTGTTTTGACTTTGATTTTTGTAACATAACGATTCGTTTTTTGATTAATGATTGTTTAAAAAATGGATTGATGAATGATATCTTTTCAGTATCAAAAACCTGTGACAATAAATTCTGATAATAAATACTTTTGTTTTCAGTTTTAACAGCGTTAGCATCAGCTAAAAACTCATGAAGTTCTCCTATTCTATTTTGATACATATAAATTAAAGGATTAAACCAAAAGAAAATTCTTAATACCTCAAAAAGCAATAAATCTAATGTGTGGTATTGTTTAACATGTACCATTTCATGTTTTAAAATGGTTCTCTTTTTATTTTCATCAATTAATTCACCTAAAAAAATATATTTGAAAAATGAAAAGGCAACATTACTTTTTAGCAAATTAATTATGTGTAAGTTTCTTACCTTTTTCTTCGGATTGTTTTTAAACAAATTAAATATTTTAAGACACTTAAAACCTAAAAGTATAACAGCTATTAAGGCCCCTAAAAAGAAAATTAACTCCCCATACCAAAATGTTTTTGATGAAATAATTGATGGATCTAATAAAATAACATCTAGTTCTTGTTGTTTTTTGTTCCCTAAAAAAACTTCGGGTAAAGAGATTATATATTCTTGAGAAACTACATTTTTAAAACGTTCAATTTTTATTAATGGAATTATTAATGACAAAAGAGTTGTGCCTATTAAATATGCTCTATTCCAATTAAAAAAGGTTTCTTTCTTTAAAATGAAATCGTAAATAATTAAAAAGAAAAGTTGAAATGCAATGGTTTGTATAACATATTGAACCATAATTAAGAGTCTTTTTCATTTATTTCTTTAAGTACAGCCTCTAGGTCTTTAATATTCATATCGTTTTTCTTGACAAAAAAAGACACCATGCTTTTAAAAGAGCCCTGAAAATAATTATCAACAAGCTTATTTATGGTTTGATTACTATAATCGTTTTTTTCAACTATTGGAAAATATACGTGTCCTTTCCCTTGTTTTTCATAACCTACAAAACCTTTACTCTCTAAAATTCTTACAATGGTTGACACCGTATTATATGCAGGTTTAGGCTCTGGAATTTGTTCTATTATAGATTTTACATTGGCTTTTTGTAGAAACCATAATATTTGCATTACATCTTCTTCTGCTTTTGTTAACTGTTTCATTTTCAATACATTTTATTAAACTAACTTTTTAGTTAAAGCAAATATAACTAAAAAATTAGTTTAAACTAAAAAATTAGTTGAAATATTAATAAAAAAAGCCGCATTATACATACGGCTTTAAACAGCTGAAGTACTAATTACTAGTTAACTATTATCTTTTTAGTTATTGATGCTTCATTAGATATAACCTTTAGAATATAAACACCATTTACATAAGTATTAGTATTAATGGCTAAGGTTGAACCGGATTGTACATTATTGCTAATGTTTTTATAAATAGTTTTACCAGATAAATCTGTTATATAAACATGTACAGGTCCTGGTTTTGAAAGTGAAGTATTAATAAACATATCATTACCCTTTTTTATAGGATTAGGATAAACTTCAAAATTCAAATTTTCTTCAGTTATTTCATTTGTATAAGTAGCCTTCCCTTGTTTTCTACCCTGTTGGTTTGGCACTACTATATACTCAAAAGTTTCCCATAAATTTGGAGCAGCGCCATTTACAAATACTTGTGCATTGTTATCTGGTGTACATTGTACCCATGCATTATTATTACCAAAAACATATGACCTTAAAGCAAATTTATTTGCTCCTAGGTCTCTCCATTCAAATTGCTCCCAACTCAAAGGAGCACTTGTTTTTAAAGGCCCATTAGCTTTTAATGGCGTACTCCTATTAGTTCCGTTAACTTGTAAATATTTATTATTCGCTAAAGAATATATAGCCACTCCACCATTAGGATGTTGTTTAACAACAAAACGCTCCCAAGTTTGCCACGCTTCATTTGGTGGATTTACACCGCCAGTTGAGGCTAAATTAGCTCCAGTATTGGGGTTAACCTGTAAAAAAGGTTTTGTTGCATGTGAATGTTTTCTAATAGCAATTTCTTGCCCAAAAGGAATAGAACTATTATTATTGTTTTCTTGTCCTAATAAATAATAAACATCATTAGCTACTCCAGATTTTGGGTTATGTTTTTCTAGATTAGATTTTGTTGTCCATACATAATTATTAGTAAAAGTAATTGTGTTAAACTGTATAAAACGATCTTTACGCATTACAAAACCATCAAATAATCTTTCAGCATAAAAGCTATGATTATTTGTCCACGTGTTATTATTAGTACCATTAAAACCAGGAACACCTTCTCTTGAAGCCTCTGTTCCGTTTTCTTGGTATGCACCTTTACCTGCATTACCCAATGGTGTCCCTTCTGTTGCTGCATCTAAAACAATACCTACATTATTATTAATAGTATTATTATTTGCGTCAATTTCAGTCCAAATTAAAAGTCTGTCTCTAGCACCAATAACAACGTTTTCGTTAACATTAAAACCAGACACATACGAATCTAGATCTATTCCATCAAATTTAGAATTAGTAAGTAAGTTATTTTTAATAGAGCCCCAACCATTGGTATTCCAAGCGCCTTTTAAGTGAAGAGCTCTATACAATGTATTATCAATAAAATTGTTATTTACATTTATATCAAAAGAATATTGAGACAAGAATAACCCTTGAAAAGAATTCTTTATGGTTACACCTTCTATATTAATTTTAGATGCATTCATTACCGTAATACCATTTACTTGCGGTAGTAATTGGTTAGAAGGATCAGTATAATTACCTTGAGCTACAATTATTTGCCCTTGTCTTGTGCCATAAACATTAACATTTTGAATATCATAGTTAAATCTATTATTACCTCTAAACTTTTGGTTTAATAAAGCTTCATTATCATTTTTGTTTGCTGTACTTGTTGGCTCATCTTTAAAAGCACCTTGAGGTCTTATATTAAAAACACCATCATATTTTGATGGCCTTGGAGTAAAAGCAGCTCCAGTAGCTGTTCTAGGAGCATCATATCCATCATAGCTTAAAGTACCATCTACCCATATGGTTGTATTAGAACCTACTGCAATTGGCCACCCTGGGTTAATCCAACCTTGAAATACAAAAGTTAAATTATCATTACTAGCAATTCTATTTCTATTATTATCTAGTATTTGTCTAGAATTTATATAGATTACTGTACTTGAAGCCGCAGGAGGTGTTGCTGAAATTGATGTTACTTTTCTAACATTTTGAGCCGTTTGTTTTGTAGCCCACATGTCTGAAATTTGTCTTGCAAATGTACCATCTCCTAAAAATCTATTATTATATATAATTGTATTAGGAATTCCAGCATTCTCATAAGCTGTTCGTGAATTTGCTCTATTATCTGGTGTAGTTGGCGCTGTTTTAAATCTAACAGTGCCGTTTGGTTGGTTAGGCTCACCTACTTGTTGAGCTGCTACATCTGTAGTACCTCCATTAGAATAAAATATTTGAGCGTTTAAAAAATTAACTACTAAAAAGAATAGTAAAATAAGTAATTTGTTTTTCATTTTAATTAATGTTAAAGGTTTTAAAAAGTTTATTGGTATTTTCAATATACCCATAATTACACCTCAAAATTCTAATTAAAAACATATGTTGCATATATTAGTTGTTTTGTTGCAATAGACATACTTTTCATCGATGTTTAAAAAGCAAACAACTAAAAACAAACATATTACATAATACTTTGTAACAATTATTCTCCTATTAGGTCTATATAATAAATACTATTTTTATGGACATTTTATTAATTATCATAGCAATGCTATTTATGGTTTTAGGTATTATTGGTAGCTTTTTACCGGTTTTACCAGGACCAATAACTAGTTGGGTTGGCCTTTTAATTTTACATTTAACCAATGCAATACCCGCAAATAAATCTTTTTTAATAGTAACATTATTAGTTGCTATTATAATTTGGGTATTAGATTATATTATACCCGCTATAGGCACAAAAAAATATGGAGGAAGTAAATATGGTGTTATTGGCACATCAGTTGGATTAATTATTGGCATAATAACTCCTATACCTTTTGGTATAATAATAGGACCATTTTTAGGCGCCTACATTGGCGAAATTTTAAATAAAGCAGATAGCGCAACAGCATTAAAAGCTGCTTTTGGTTCTTTAGTGGGGTTTTTAACTTCTACTTTTATAAAATTTATTGTAGCTATGGTGTATTTAGGTTTATTCTTATCAATACTTTGGGAATATAAAAACCTAATAATCAATTAAAAAAAGAAGAGCCCTGTGGGTCTCTCACCTCCACAGGGCTGTAAATTGCTATTATCAACAAAAAAAATTGAGGGATTAATTAATTTTTGAAGTGTTGACAGTACAAAGATACATAATGTAAGCCAATATTTACTGTGGAAAAACCGTAAATTAGTTATGGAATTGAGTATTTTTTGAGTAGTACGCGCGTATTTTTTAACCAAAACCCTTTAAAACACAAGCGCTTACAAAATAATCGATATAAAATACCGTTCGTCGAATAAATTAATAAAACTAAACAAAACCTTTTTTTCTGGCTTCGTTTAATAGCGTTTCATCTTGTCCGTCTTCTACAGAAAAGAGTTCTTTTAATTGTTTTTTTCGTTTTTCAACTGCACTTAAAGAAATATCTAAATGCGAAGCTAAGTTTTTAGTTTTAATACCTTGCGAAAGCAAATATAATATTTTTCTATTCTTTTCATCAATAACAATATCACTTGCTATTACCTTTTTAATATAACTATTAACAGTGCCACTGTAAAAAGGTGGGTTGTTTAATACAGCCTGAAATGCACTTGCTAGCTCACTAGATGTTAAATCACTTTTAATTAAAAAACCTTCAGGTTCAATATTTTTTATAATGTTATGAATTCTAAATGATTCATTAAACATAGTTAAGATTATAATTTTTGCGTCTGGTAAAATAGACCTAGCATATTCCGCTAAGTCTTCGCCAGAACTCATTCTACCATCTGTTGACGGTGGTAAACTAATATCAATGAATAATAAATTATAAGGGTAATTTTCTTTTACAGACTTATCCATAAGTTTAACCGCCTCATCGCAATTATTAGCTATATCTATTTGTAAATCTTGAGTATCTTTTTTTGTGAATAAGAGTGTATTTTGATAACCTTCAATAATCATTGGATGATCATCAATCATTAAAATTTTAATTTTTTCAGTCATAAAAACAATGGTTTTATGCTATAGGAACTTCAATTGTTACTGTTGTTCCTTTGTTTTTTGTTGATGTTATGTTTAGTTTGCCTTTAATGTCTTTTATTCTTGATGTCATATTTTTTAAGCCTATGCCCGATTTAGCTTTATCTACATCAAAACCGTTTCCATTATCTTCAAGCGTTAAGCAAATTACATTATTTTTTAGTTTAAAACTAATTTTAACAAATAAAGCATTGGCGTGTTTGTGAATATTATGAAGGGTTTCTTGAATAATTCTGTATATATGAATTTTATTTTTGTTAGCTACAGCATCCCAATTAATGGTATCATCATGTAATAGTTTGTATTTTAAATTATATACTGATGTTTGGGTTTCAACTAAGGTTTTAATTATATCTATAAATCCAGCACCAGACACAAAATCGGTATTTAATTCATGTGATACTTTTCTTATATCTTCTTCTATAGCTTTTAACTCATTTATATATTGGCTACGGGTTTTTATAGCTTGCTCTGTATTGTTCATATTTAAGCTATCTAAACTTAAGCGTGTACCAAATAAGCGCCCTAAAACGCCATCATGCAATTCTTCTGAAATACGTTTTTTTTCTAAAGTTCTGGCTTCTTCAATACTTTCATTTTGAGATAGCATTAAATTATAAATTTCTTCGTTGGAAGCTTGTTGTTTTTGTGCAAATTGTAATTCTTTATTTTTATTACGTTGAAGTATTATTAGGTATAGTAAAAATGATGTTATAATAATTACTATTGTTATAATTAAAAGCCACATGCGCTCTTTGTTTATACGAATATTTTCTTGCTCAATTTGTTTAGTTTCAAACCTAATTCTGGCAAATTTATCACGTCTGGCGCGTTCAATTTTTTGCAAACTATCGTTTAATACAACGTAATTTCTTAAGTGGTTTGCAGCAACTTCACCTGTTTCAATTTTTGAAAGAATGCGTAAGGATTTTAATAAATCATCATTATTAAATTCTTCTGAAAGCGCTTTGGCTTTGTAGCCATAATATTTAGCTGAATCTTTCTTGTTTAAATCATTATAAAATTCGGCTAAATGCTGATGTAGTATTATGGAATTATATCTGCCCCCTATACTATCACTAATTTTTAATGCTTTTAAATATAAACCTGGTAATTGTTCATGGTTTTTTGATTGGTATAATGTATAGGCGTAATTACCTAATGCTAGTACATATACATCAGGATAATTTTTAATAAGATTTTTGTTTGCAACTATTTCATTAAACTTTTCAATGGCCAAATTATACTTTCCGGCCCGCCTGTATACTTTTAATAAATTATTTAAAGTTAAGCCTATACTTCTCTCAAAATCACCTTCTAAACTACGTTTTAATTGTAATGATTTTTCATAATAATTAATAGATTCTTCAAACTGCTCTAACTCATCATAAACAATACCTAAATTATTAAATATGTAAGCTTTATACATATTTACATTATTTGTAGGTGGCAATTCATTTAAAATAGCTCTAGCTTCGGTAGATGTTAGTTCACTTCCTGTATAATCTTTATCATAAGTTTGACTTACTGCTATACCATAAAGTGCCATGGCACTTTCGTATTTACTGTTATAGGCTTTAAATAGTTTCTCGGCTTTTCTTAAATAATGATATGCGCTATCACCTAACAAAGATTTTCTATAAATTTCGCCAATTTGAAAATACTTACCTGCAATTTCTAAAGAATCGTTTGTTTTTAACAACTTCAGTTGTTTTTGAATAGAATCTACAGATTCTAAATTTTTAGTTATTTGTGCATTTGTAGTTAAAAAAACACACATTAAAACTATATGCAGTAAGTTAAACTTCAAGAAAATAATAATTTTTATATTCTCAAATTTATAGTAATATTTTAAAATTAAAAATGCTTAAACAAAAAAATCCTGTGCCATGGCACAGGATTTTACAAATATGATTAAGAATTAAAACTAGTCTTGACCATTACCACCAGTGTATGGTGCTTCTTTAGTGTCAGGAGATTCTAATACATCGTCTTCATTTAAATCTTGTTTAGTACAAGAAGTTAAAGTTGCTAATAAAACTGCAATTGCTAAAGTAATTTTTAGGGCTTTCATAATTTTTCGGTTTTTAAGGTTTAATTATTTATTTAAATTTTTGAAAAACTCATTTCTATTAGATTTTGAAATACATCAAAACCTGACTGTTGAGGGTACAATGGAATAATTAACCTTAAATTGACGCGAAAAAAACACGCAATTTAATTATGAGGGAAGGTTGTGAAAGAAATTCACTATTTAAAATGGATTAAATTACTTAACAACTGAGGGTGATATTTCTGTTAAGCGTTGCTAAACTAGGTTAAAATACACTTATAGTAATTATAAAATCGATAAAAAGTAAATAAAATCGTTAAAGCACAGATTATGGGTTATTTTCTTTCAAAATAGATTTTGTTTTTACTAAGCTGGTTTTCACTATTTTAGTCTTTACATCTTCATTTAAGTGCATGTTCTGTAACCTATGAACCAGCATTTGGGCTGCATTAGCTCCAATAACTTTGGCATGTTGCCTTATTGTGGTTAATCGTGGGAGTGTATGATTTGAATCTGCTCTACTAGCGTAACCTATAACAGATATATCTTTAGGCACTTTCTTTCCCTGGTTTACCGCTGTGTTAATTGCAATAATGCCTGATGAGCTATCGGCAGCAATAACGCCATCAATATCTTTATTTTTCTTTAAAAACGATTTTATCTTCTTTTGATGATCGTCTTTCTTTTTAATTATTAGCGTAATAGGTTCCATGTCATGGTTTTCTAAAATGGCTTTTGCATAACCACGCTCTCTAAGTTTACCAACACTAATTTGATCTATATTACTAATAAATGCTATACGCTTTCTTCCTTCATTTAACAGCCCTTTTGTTGCATTATAAGTAGCATCAAAATCATCAACAATAACTTTATCGCACATAACATCATGTGCCACTCTATCAAACATTACAATAGGTAAGCCTTGACTAATGGTTTTTTTAAAATGATCAACTTCGTTTTTAATTTGGGTTTCTTCGGCAACACTTAATATAAAACCATCAACACTACCATTTGCCAGAATTTGCAAACTTTCTTTTTCTTTATCTAAAGATTCGTTTGATATGCACGTTATTATATTGTAACCAAGTTTAGTGGCTTCACGCTCTATACCAAATAAAACTTTAGCCAAAAAATGATTTAATATGTTAGGAATAATTACACCAATAGTTTTAGTTTTGTTTTGCTTTAGGCTTAAAGCAACTTTATTTGGCTTATAATTATACAGTTCTGCAAGCTCTTTTACACGCCTTACAGTTTCTTCTCCAATTTCTTCACTATTATTAAGTGCTTTAGAAACCGTTGATATTGAAACATTCAACTCTCTTGCTAACTGCTTTAATGTTACCATATATTAAACTATTAATCTGCCCCGCAATTTACAAAATAACTTGAAGCAAAAAAGTATGAATTTATAACATGTAAAAACTATATAAAAATTATATATAGCCAAATAAAACCCTTTTACTACCTAATTTGAACTTAAATTTTAAGCATTAACTAAAAGTAAGCACTAAATTTGTGTTTTTGTAAATTGACATTTTAAATAATGAAAGACGCTGCAGTTTTAAAAATAAAAGACAAAACTCAATCTATAGACACAATAAAAATTGAACCTTTTAAAAAAAGTGTTAGAAAAACGGCGCCCCACAAACACAACAAATATTTAGAGTTTGTTTACTTTACAAATGCAACTGGGTATCATGCTATTGATAACTTAAAAATTACTATTAAACCTCCTATTTTTTTTGTTGTAAGAAAAGAGCAAGTCCACTTTTGGGACATAACCACAGAACCTGAAGGCTTTGTAATTATTATTAAAAAAGAATTTATTGATGATTGTGCTGATTTTGAATTACATCAATTATTATTAAAAATAAGTGCGTTTACTCATTTTACACCAAAAGACAACACCTCTATTATTACAATTTTTGAACTGTTATCTACTGAATATAAAAGTAAAACTAAAAGCAGAAGTATTATTGAAGGTTTGCTAAAAGCTTTATTAGGTAAACTTTTACAATTTAACACCAATGACCAACAGTTAAACAACAGTGTGTATCATAAATTTACAGATTTATTAGCTAATGAAAATAAGCTATCAAATAGTGTTGAATATTATGCTGAACTGCTAAATACTAGCCCGCAAAATTTAAATACAAGTTGCAGAAATGAATGCGGAAAATCTGCTTCAGAAGTTATTTCAGATTATATTTTAAGTGAAGCCAAACGCCTGTTGCTTTACACAGATAAAACTATTACCGAAATTGCTTATACCCTATCTTTTAAAGACAACTCACACTTTACAAAGTATTTTAAAAGGCACATTGGTTTTACACCCAGTGCTTATAAATTACAACATTAAGTAAACAAATCTGTAATAAATACTAACACTGTAGAATCATTATCAAAACCTTCTCTAATACGTTGGTAAGCTATACGCATTTGAGACTCAACTGTTTTAACCGAAATTTGAAGTTTCTCAGCTATTTCTTGATATTTTAATCCGTGTAATTTATTGAGTTCTAAAATCTCCTTGCATTTAGGTGGCAGTGTTTCTACAATTTGTTGTAATTTTCTTATGCGCTGCTTAACTATGTGTTTATTTTCTTTAATAGCATCTCGTAAAGCTTTTTCTTTTAACTCATCAAAAAAAGCATCTCTACGTTTAGTACTTCTATAAAAATCAATGTAAGCTCTATGAGCCACGGTATATAAATATCCTTTAACAGATTTGGTAACATTAAGTTCACTACGCTTAACCCAAATATTTATAAACACCTGTTGCACAATATCTTCGGCCGTAGGTTTATGCTGTGTGTAAACCAAAATATAATTCACAAGATTAGTGTAATACTTTTGAAACAATACTTCAAAAGCATTCTTATCATCTAATTTTATAGCATGTATAAGATCTAAATCCTGCATTAATTAATCCATTCTTATACACAAAAGTGAAAATATAAATCCTAAAAAAAAAATTTAAAAAAAATGTTAAATTCTTTTAAGGGTTTTTATAAAACTAAACCGACACATAAATATAACACCACATAATTTACAAAAAATTGAAAAAGATAATTATTAAATACTTAACCAATTCTATTGATAATATAGAACTAAATAAGCTAAAAGACTGGTTAAAAAAACCCAAAAACCAAGAAATATTTAAAAATTTCATAACGGACGATTTTAACCTAAACAACACCTACACAAGTGTAAATGTTGATGAAGCCCTAAATAATGTTTGGAAAGAAATTAACAAAAAACCTAAGGTTATTCCATTTTATAAAAAGAACATATTTAAATATGCAGCTGCTGCCTCAGTGGTATTATTATTAGCTGTTTCTTTCTTTTTAAACAATAAAAACCAATATAACAACACACCAATTATTGTAAATAACAATATTGAAACGGGTACAGACAAAGCTATTTTAACCCTAGGAGACGGTACAAACATAACACTAGCCAAAGGCCAAAATTACATTACAAGCAACATTTCTAGCAATGGCGAAGAAATAGTTTATAACAAGCCTAACCAAAAAAGCACTGAAACTGCATACAATTATTTAACCATACCAAGAGGCGGGCAATATTATTTAAAATTAGATGATGGCACACAGGTTTGGTTAAATTCAGAATCTAAACTTAAATATCCTGTAAGTTTTGCAAACACAGAAAAAAGACAGGTTGAGCTAGTTTATGGCGAAGCGTATTTTGATGTGTCTCCAAGTCACAAAAACAACGGCACTAAATTTAGTGTTACTACAAATAACCAAGAAATTGAAGTATTAGGCACAGAGTTTAATATTAAAGCATATAACAACGAAAATGAAATTTACTCTACACTTATTGAAGGTAAAATAAATTTAAAATTAGGCGCTAGTATTGTTGCTGTAAAACCAAACCAACAAACAGTATTAAACAAAACAACCAACAATATTACCCTAAACAATGTAACCGATATTTATAGCGTAGTATCATGGAAAAGTGGCGTATTTAGTTTTAAAGATATGCCCCTTAATAAAATAATGAAAGTACTTACAAGGTGGTATGACTCTGATGTTGTTTTTGTTAATAAAGACGTAGAAAACATTGAGTTTACAGGAATACTAGATAAAAACCAAACTATAGAAGAAATACTAAATACAATTTACAACACAAACAATGTACCGTATGAAATAAATAATAAAACTATAATATTTAGGTAAAAAAAAGGGAAATGAGGCTAGGAATTCTCACAACACAAACCTCAAGTTCCCCCTAATCAATTAATTAATGTCTAACTAATTAACGCTAACAAATTTATGGAATTTAAATTAACAAAGGTTTTTTTCTTGTTAAGAAAAAAGCTCCCTAAAATCATTATGAGAACATTTATATTCTTATTATGTACCACAGTTTTTGGCTTCTCATCCACAAACATTATGTCTCAAAATGCTAAGGTGAAAATTGAAGCAGACCAAACCCTTTCTGTTGATGAAGTTTTTGATCTAATTAAAGCACAAACAGATTACAGATTTATTTACAGGTCTGACATGTTTAGAAACTACCCAAAAGTAGATGTAAAAAAAGGTATTGTAAAAGCGAACAGACTTTTAGAAAAAAGCCTCTCAAAAGGCAACTTTAAGTTTAATATTTCTGCCAACAATACCATTACCATTAGAAAAGCTGCTGATGTACAAGATATAGTATTAACAGGAACTATTACTGATAAAAATGGCATGCCCTTACCCGGTATTACTGTGTATGTAGCAAGTAGAGAACCTGGCTCTGGTAAAATATCTAGCGATTTTATAATTAGAGGAACCGCTACCGATATTGATGGTAAATTCTCATTAAAAGCTGAAGTTGGATATTATTTAGTAGCCTCTGGCTTAGGTTATGAATATTTCAAAACACAAATTACTTCAAGTAAAACTTTTTATAACATTGAGTTAAAAGAAGAATTAAGCTCTCTTGATGAAGTTGTAATTGTTTCATCAGGATACCGCGAAATTTCTAAAGAACGCGCAACAGGGTCATATGTGGGTGTTTCTAAAACTCAAATTGAAAAACCTTCAACCAGTATTGCTGAAAGATTAACAGGTGCTGTAGCTGGTTTACAAACAACTACTAATGCCGATGGTTCTATTGATATTCAAATTAGAGGGCAATCTTCATTAACAGCAAACGCACAACCGCTTATTGTTGTAGATGGTTTCCCTATAGATTCTGGTTTAAATATTGCAGGAGATTTGGGCATTTTTGGCAGCAACAGCCCTAACATTCAAGGTGGTTTTGGCACTATAAACCCTAATGACGTAGAAAGTGTAACTGTTTTAAAAGATGCCGCTGCGGCCTCTATTTGGGGTGCTAAAGCTGCAAATGGCGTTATTGTAATTACAACAAAAAAAGGAAAAAAAGGAAAAACCAGTGTTTCAGTGTCTTCGTTTGTAAGAGCTTCTAGTAAAATTGATTTAGATTATGCCTTAGCAAGAGCTAACTCACAAGAAACTCTAGCCTATGAACAGGCTGGTTTTAACACAAACTTTTTTGGTAGCGTTATAGGCAACCCTCCAGGAATTAGCCCAAGAGATTTAGGAGCACAATCTCAAGCTATTGTAGCTATGAACGAAGCTAGATTAGGTAGAATATCTGAAGCCGATAGAGATGCTACTCTTGCCTATTTAGCATCTTTAGACAATAAAAAACAAATTAGAGATAATTTATTAAACGCTCCATTAGTAAGCCAACACAATATAGCCATTAATGGTGGCAATGAAAAAATGTCTAACAGCTTATCTTTAATGTATGAAGATAGTAAAACTTTTTTTCAAGGTGATAAACAAACAAAATACTTGGTAAATTTTAGAAATAACACCAAGCTAAGTAAAAGACTTAATTTTGAGTTTAGCGCTATGCTACAGCATAACGATATTGATACAAACTCTGGACAAGAAGACCCTTTATTTGGTACAGGCGGCATGTTAAACACCATTAAATCTTTAGCACCATGGGATATGCTTAGAAATGATGATGGCAGTTTAACAGATATGTCTTATTTAAAATATTACAGGCCAAACTTAAACGCCTTTGTTCCTTTTAATAATTTTGCGTATTCAGATTGGTCATACAACCCAATAACTGAAGTAAACAACAGAGATTTAAACACCAAACAATTAAATGCTAGAATTAATGCAGGCTTAACTTTAGACCTCATTAAAGGCATGAAATTATCATCTAGAATTCAGTACGAAATTTTTAACTCTGATGCCGAAAACTATTATAGCGAAAAAACATTTGATGTACGCCAATTTGTTAACGAAACATCTGGTCCTGAATGGAATTTTGGCGGAGTACCAACACAATTAGTACCTAAAGGCGGTATTTTAGAACAAGGAAAAAGTGAAATTAGGTCTTATAACTTTAGAAACCAATTAAGCTACAACCGCACATTTGGAGATAAACACAACATAGATTTTATAGCAGGCACAGAGGTATCAAACAGAGTGTTTTCTACAACGTCAAACCCAACAGCCTTTGGTTATGACCCTGAAAGATTAACAACATCACGCTTATTAGCTGATGTAGACACACACTCACTATGGAACTTTTTTCCTGCACGCTTTACTAGTTTTTTCTATAATTTCAACCTAGCACCAGAACACACATTTACAGAAAGAACTAACAGATTCTTTTCTATGTATGGTAACTTAGCTTATTCATACAATAATAAGTACACCATTTCTGGTAGCTACAGAACAGATGCAGCTAATATTGTGGCTCCAGACCCAGAATTACGCTATGACCCTTTTTGGTCAGTTGGCTTAGGTTGGCATATTTCAAAAGAAGAATTTATGGCAAACCTAACATGGGTTGATAGGTTATCGTTAAGAGCCACTTATGGTGCTGGTGGTAATATTATACCTAGTGCCTCTTTCACACCATTAATTAATTTAAGTAATTCTTTAAACGATGTTACAAACCAAATAACAGCAAGTATAACAGACCTTGGAAATCCTGAGCTACGTTGGGAAAAAACGTATAGCTGGAATATTGGTGCAGATTTTTCATTATTCAATAATAAAATTAATGGCGCCATAGATGTTTACAACAAACAAGGTAAAGATTTAATTGTAAACCAAAACTTAACATCGGTTTACGGCACAACAAGCCAGTTATTAAACAGAGGCGAAATGGTAAATAAAGGTGTTGAAATTAGCTTAGGTAGCACACTACCAATTAGCGGCAATGATATTGTTTGGTCTGGTAATTTAACATTTTCACATAACAAAAATGAAATTACTAGTTTTAAAAGAGGGGTTTATGATGCTACTGAATTAACGTCAGGTCCCACAACCTCATACCGCGAAGATTATGATGCTAATACACTTTGGTCTTATAAATACGGAGGCATGTTTGATTTTGGCAGTGGTACACCAGAACCAACCGTAATAGGTGTAAACGGTGAGCTTGCACCTTTAACTACATTTGTAAATGGTGATGCAAGATTATTTATGGAGGCACAAGGTACTACCAATGCGCCTACAATTGTTGGTTTTAGAAACTCTTTTAAATTATATGATTTTAACCTATCATTTATTGTAACAGGTAAGTTTGGACATGTATTTAGAAGACAAAGCTTTAATTACGATGCTTTTACAGGAGGAAACTCTAGTGTTAATGAAAAATATAATGAAGTTGCCAATGGTAACCCTAATAGCATTATACCAATACCTGAGAACCAACCTAGATATTTTTTCTACGGTAGGTTTTACCCTTACATGAACTATTTAACTGAAAACGCAGATCATATAAGATTTCAAGAAATTAACTTAACCTATAATTTACCTCAAAAACTAACTTCTAAATTAGGGTTAAATAGCTTTAGTCTTTACGCACAAGCAAATAATGTTGGTGTAGTTTTATTTAATGATTTTGATGAAGACCCTGAGTTCCCTAAAGGCACCTTAAGGCCACAGGCTACTTTTACATTTGGTATGAATTTAAACTTTTAAAAAAAAACACTATGAAAAAAACATATAAATATATAGTAACATTACTACTAATTACAGCTTTTTTTAGTTGTGATGATTTTTTAGAAGAAAATCCTTCTAAAAACGACTCTGTAACACCAGAATCTTTAGAAGATTTTGAAGCGCTACTAAACAACTATAATGAGTTCTATCAGGAATCCATTTACCCTCTAATTTTCTCTTCAGATGATTTTGAGTTAACCACTACAATGTTTGATAATTTTAATAGAGCTTACTCTGCATCAGATGCAATTTATGGTACTTGGAACACTGAGTTGGCAGCCAATGAATCGGCCAGATTTTCTGGATGGCCTGCAGAATGGGAAAAAGTATTTACAGCCAATTATATAATTGAACAAATTGATGGTGTTGCTGCCTCAGAAGAAGAAAAAGCTAACATAAAGGCCGAGTGTTACTTTATTAGAGCCTATAGCTATTTTGTATTAGCAAATGTTTTTTGCTTACCATATTCTGATGCTAATTTAGATGAACTAGGCTTACCCATTAAACAAACCACAAGTTTTAGTGAAAGTACAGCCAGAGCCACATTAGGTGAAACTTACAACTTCATTGAATCTGATTTAATGAATGCCTTAGAAATAACACGCAGCTTTGGCACAGAAAATGGTTTAAACAATTCTTGGCGCGCAAGTACTGCAGCCGTAAATGGTTTTGCTGCTAGGTTTTACTTAGCTTTAAACAACTATAGTTTAGCACAAGAATATGCACAAAAAGCTTTAGATAAATACAACACACTTAGAAATTACAATACTGGTATGCGTTTTTCAGATATCCCAAGCTTTGCTACTATTTTTAATCCTGCACCAGAGCAAGTTGAAATATTCTACCCATATACTCATGATCAACAACGCGTAGTTGAAGACAGGTTAGAGTTTGGTGAATCATACTACTTCAGAATGTTAGTAAATACTGCATGGGCATATTGGCCTTCGCAAGACCTACTAAGCCTGTATGATGAAGATTATGATTTAAGATATAAATTTCACGTAGTTGAAAATTACTCATATGCTCGTGGTGCTATTTCTCCGCCATTTAGCTACCCTGGTTACATTTTCTTTTTTAAGAGTGATATTCCTAACGGCCCATCAGTACCAGAAATGCTTCTAATAAAAGCTGAGTGTCAAATTCGTCAAAATGCTTGGGCAGAAGGTTTAGAAACCGCCAATATTCTAAGAGCTGCTCGTATGGATGCATCTGCACCTACAAATGCTATTAACTTAACAGCAGCATCACAAGAAGAAGCGTTAACTAAAATTATTGAAGAGCGCCGTAGAGAAATGCCATTTGTTCACAGATGGTATGATATTAAACGCTATAACAATAATGATAACCCTGCTGATGATGTTATCTTATCAAGAACATTCTACCCTTTTAACTCAAGTGCTATTTTTGGAGGAGAAACACCCGTAACTACAACACTTGATGTAAAATCTAGAAAATACGCCTTTCCAATTCCAAATGAAGAAATTTTAATTTCCAACGGAGAGCTAGAACAAAATCAGTATTAATTATTTTGTTAGTTATTTTTTCAAACAAGGCTTATAAATATAAATTATAAGCCTTGTTTTCTCTGTAAGCTATTGCATAAACCACAGTTAATTAACAAATTATTAACTAAAATATTTAAGGGTAGCATAGCCTAAAATTCTTCATATATAAAAACACAAAACTCTATTTAAAAACCTTAAAGTATGGGCAAAATAAAATTTATAACCATTGCATTTTCAATTATTATGCTTTGGGCATGCAAAAAAGAAACTCCTGTTAACTACGCTTTGTTCTCTGGAAACATTAGTAACACAAAAGGAGGCGAACTTAAAGTTAGTGCACTTAACGGCTTTACTAAAACTATAAATGTTAAAGACACCGGTGCGTTTTCAGATACACTATTTATTGAAGAAAATGGCTTATACAATATACGCTTTGGCAATTTAAGATTTGCAACCTACATAACACAAGGCGCTAACATTAGCCTTGAAGCTAATGAAAAAGATGCTATAAAAAGCCTAAAACTATCGGGAAGCAATGCAGAGTTAAACAATTATTTTGTTTACAAAGAAGCTCAAAATATTGGCTTTATGGAAAATAGAGAAAATAATTACAGTGCTGACGAAGCTACTTTTGAAACAAAAATTACAAATTTTAAAAACAACCTAGAAGAACGCCTAAATGCCATACAAAACATACCAGATGACATAAAAACAAAAGAACTAAGAGCCATTAACTACGGAAGGTTAACAAAAAAATCTCAATACGAAAGAATGCATGGTTATTTTTCAAAAAACAGAGATTTTAAAGCCTCAGGAACATTTAAACAAGAGCTAAACAACCTATCTCTTAATAATGCCGAAGATTATTTATACTCATCAGATTACCAAGCAATGGTTAGCAATAACATAAGGCAAAAAGCCTATGAGTATTACCAAAAAGACTCATTACCTTACCAAGAAGCTAACGCTAAAGCATTATATGAAATAAGCAACCAAACCATTAAAAATGCCGAATTATACAAAGCTATTTCAATGCGTTTACCAATGTCTAAAAATAAAGATAAAGACCTTCAAGATTTTATAAATGCTTCAACAAACCAAAAACATATAAGTAAAATAAAAGAACTTCACGAATCTTTAAAGATCTTAGATAAAGGGCAACCTTCACCTAAATTTAATAACTATGAAAATTATGCAGGAGGCACAACATCATTAGATGACTTAAAAGGGAAGTATGTGTACATAGATGTTTGGGCTACTTGGTGCGGACCTTGTAAATATGAAATTCCATTCTTAAAAAAAGTTGAAGAAAAATACCACGATAAAAACATTCACTTTGTTAGTATTTCAACAGATAAGCAAAAGGATAAAGACAAATGGAAACAAATGATTGCCGAAAAAGAAATGGGCGGTATCCAATTAATAACTGATAATGATTTTAACACATCATTCATTTCACAATATAAAATAATGGGCATTCCTCAATTTATACTTATTGATCCTCAAGGCAATATTGTACAAGCAAATGCTCCTAGACCTTCTGACGAAAAACTAATAGAACTATTTAACACCTTAGACATTTAATTATGAAAAAAAACATTTTGCTAATAATTACTTTAATTACAATGTTAGCCTGTAAAAATAAACCTGAAACACAAGAAACCCACACTGGTTACATTATTACAGGCACTGTTAAGGGTGTAAATAATGGCACTATAAAACTAAACGAAGAAGGTGTGCAAGACCGCTCTAAAATTAAAACTATTAACAGTACAGAAATAGTTAATGGTACGTTTAAGTTTAAAGGAAACGTTGAACACCCTGATATGGTAAGTGTTATTGTAAATGATAAATACAATGGCCGTTTTATTATAGAAAACAGCAATATTACTTTAGATATTGATGTTACTGATAGAAACGAAAGAAACACATACTTTAAACCAATTGTAAAAGGCTCTAAAAGTCATGATTTGTATACCGAAATGGAAGAAAAATCTATTGCAGCCTTAAATAATCCTAAATTTAAAAAAATAGATACACTACGTGCTTTATTTGACAAAGCTAAGCAATCTAAAAACCAAAAAGATATGGATATTGCTTTAGCTGCTCAAAAAGAGCTTATGCCTTTAATTGAAGAACAAGCAAAAGAACGTGTAAAAGTAAAATACAATTTTGTTAAGCAAAACCCTAGCTCTCCTGTTGCAGTGCATGTATTAGGCTATCAATATTCTGAAGGCAGAATGAACGATGCACAATTAAAAGAGTATTATAACCTATTTACTGGAGATGCACGTAAAACAAACTTTTTTAAAAGTTATATAACCAAAGTTTATAAAGATAATTTTGAAAATATTGGTGTTGGCAATACAGCGCCCGATTTTACTTTAAAAAACCTAGAAAACACTAACATAACCCTATCTAAAGTAAATGCTAAATATAAGTTAGTAGACTTTTGGGCTAGTTGGTGTGTACCTTGTAGAGCATCTTTCCCACATTTAAAAGAGCTTAGAAAAAAATACCAAAAAGATGGCTTTGAAATTATTGGTATAGGTACTGCCGATGTAGAAGAGAAATGGAAAAAAGCTATTGAAGAAGACCAAACCCCTTGGCTACATGTTTTTGATGTAGCACCAGTAGTTAAAGGCAGAGCAAGTTATGGCCCTGTAGCTAAAGCCTATGGTGTACCGCATTTACCAACAACCTTGTTATTAGATGCCAATAATACAATAGTGCTGCGCAACCCAACAAAAGAAGAGTTAGATACTAA
The DNA here is from genome assembly GCF_007997385.1 of Seonamhaeicola algicola. GTDB lineage: Bacteria > Bacteroidota > Bacteroidia > Flavobacteriales > Flavobacteriaceae > Seonamhaeicola > Seonamhaeicola algicola. Next base: position 134,169 of record NZ_VOSC01000025.1, on the reverse strand, counting down.
ATTAAAAGACGTTTTTAAGCATTAATTATATGATGAATACATTAAAAAATATATTATTAATAACAGTTATTACATTAAGTCTGGCTTCTTGTAAAAATCAACAAAAAGAACCTAAAACTGAAAATGGTTTTGTAATTAATGGCACCATAAATGGTATAAACTCTGGTAAAGCACTTATAACTTTAAACGATTATGGCAACAGAGATCCAAAAAGAAAAATTACAGTGCTAGACAGTGCTCAAATTGTAAACGGAAAGTTTCAGCTTAAAGGTAAAGTAGCGTTTGTAGATCAAGTTAATATAGTTATCAATGATAAATACAGGTCGTATCTATTTTTAGACAATAGTAACATAACTATTGCTATGGACACAACCAATGCAGAAAGAGGTGGCTTAATACCAAACCCAATAGTAACAGGTTCTGTACATCAAAAAACATACAATACACTAAAGGCTAAAGAAGACAGTGCAAGAAACCAACCTAAATTTGGCCCAATACTTAATCTTAGGGCAGAAATGGATGCTGCTTATAAATCTAAAGACGAAAGCAAGATAGAAGCTTATAGAAATAAAATTTCAGGCTTAAGAGAAATGCTGCTACAACAAGCAAAAGAGGTTAAAGAGTTTAAATACAACACTGTTAAAAATAACCCTTCTTCACCAGTAGCTATTTATATTTTAGGATTTTCTTATGGCGAAAGTAGAATGACTAATGAAGAACTAGAAACTTACTATAATGTGTTTAAAGACGATGCTAAAAAAACCGCTATGTTTGCCTATTATGAAAAAACATATGACGAGGTTTTAAAATCATTAGCACCTGGAGCAACAGCACCAGATTTTACACTAAACAATTTAAATGATACACCTGTTACCCTATCTAAAATAGATGCAAAATACAAGTTGGTAGACTTTTGGGCTAGCTGGTGTGTGCCATGTAGAGCTTCGTTTCCGCATTTAAAAGAACTTAGAAAAAAATACAGTAAAGATGGCTTTGAAGTAGTTGGTATTGGTACTGCAGATCAAGAAGATAAATGGCGTAAAGCTATAGAAGAAGACCAAACCCCTTGGATACATCTTTTTGATGCTGTTGATGCCCCTACAGGCAAGGGTAAAGGTGCGTATGGCAAAGTTTCTGTTACTTATGGCGTACCTTTTTTACCTACTACTTTTTTAGTAGATAGCAATCAAAAAATAATATTAAGAAATCCTAGAAAAGAAGAGTTAGATGCTAAGCTAAAAGAATTGTTCGGGTATTAACCATTATTAAAAATAAACTATGAAAAATTCTTTTTTAAAATTAACAGGAGCCCTTCTTATTAGCTGCCTATTATGTATAAGTTGCACAAAAAACAAAGCGCATAATGGTTACACTATTACAGGAACTGTTAACGGTGCAGAAGATGGCACTTGGGTGCGACTTAAAAGTACACCATCTTTATTTACAGACCCCATTGTAGTTTTAGATAGTGTTAAAATTAGCAATGGCACATTTATGTTTAGTGGTAAAGTAGATTATATAGATATGGTGAATATACAAATAGAGCCAAACACCAATGTTTATTTTTACTTAGAAAACAGTGCTATTGCAATAAACATAGATATATCAAAATCTGATAAAGGAAACGGATACAATCCTGCTAAAGTAACAGGTTCTATAACACAAGATTTGTACGAGTTACAAATGCAAAAAATGGATAGTATAAGAAACCAAGATAAGTATAGTGCTTTTAAAGGATTCAGAGAAATGGTTATGGCAGCAAAACAGTCTAAAGACAGTGTTTTAATGGAGCAAGTAAAACAAAAAATGGATGCTTTAGAACCATTGGAAAAACAGCAGCAAGAAGAGCTTAAAGCGTTTAAAATAAACTTTGTTAAAAATAACCCTAGCTCGCCAATTGGTCCTAAAATTATGGGCATAGCTTTTAGTGAAATTATGATGTCTAGAGAAGAAATGAAAGCAGTTTACAACCTTTTTAAAGGTGATGCAGTTAAGGCTAGTTCTTTTGCCTTTATTAAAAAAACATACCAAGATTATGTAGAAAAATTTGTTCCAGGTTCTGTAGCTCCAGATTTTACGTTAAAAACAGTATCTGGAGAAAACTTAACACTCTCTAAGGTTAACGCAAAATATATACTGGTAGACTTTTGGGCTAGCTGGTGTGTACCTTGCAGGGCATCTTTTCCTAAGTTAAAAAGGGTTTACAGTACATACAAAAATGATGGTTTTGAGGTTGTAGGCGTTGCCACTGGTGATAAAGATAAAAATTGGAGAGATGCCATTGTAAAAGACCAAACTCCTTGGCTACATGTTTTTGATGTTAACAAAAAAAGCATTGGGCGTAATGGAGATGTAGCTGATGCTTATGGCGTACCCTTTTTACCAACTACCTATTTGCTAGATAATAATCTGAAAATTATACTTAGAAACCCTACAAAAGAAGAATTAGATGCTAAACTTAAAGAATTGTTTAGACCATAATAATTAAAATAAAATTAAAATGAAAAATATTTACAAAACAGTGTTAGTTTGCTTTATTGCACTTACTAGTTTTAAGCAAAATAATGCTCAAACTAACAATAAATCATTTACAATTACTGGAGAAATCAAAGGATTAAACGGTAATTTATACTTTAGGCACCCAGATAAGGAATATACAAGAAATACACCATCAGACTCTATTGTGGTTACTAATGGCAAGTTTAAATTAACCACAAACATATCTAAACTAGCTATGATACGAGTGTTCCCTTCATTTAAAGGACCAGATAAAAAACTATCTAAAATTCCTAAAGGCGGCAGAGGTTATTTCCCTGTAAAATGCGGTTACATTATGGTATATGCATCGCCAGGGGCAAATATTACAATTAAAGGCGAAGCAAAAGATTTTTTTGATGCCTACCCAAGTGGTGATGCTTTTAATGATGGTTTAGCAAAAGTAAATAAACTTATGTATCCAATGTATAACGAAATGGGTAACCTAGCCGTAGAAAGTACTTATGCTGATGATGAAACTAAAAAAGAAGAAATTGAAAAAAAATCTGAAATCATCTTTAAAAAATCTATAGATGCTTTAGTTAATCATATAAAAAATAATCCTAATGATTTGTCTTCGGCTTGGTATTTAAATGATTTAATGTTACGTACTCAAATTACCAATGAGCAGGCAGAAGAATTGTTTAATTTATTATCTACAGATTTAGCAGAATATGCAGATTATAAAGATGTGGCAACAAGAGTACAAGGTATTAAAGAAACTGCCGATGGCTCTCCTGTACCTAGCATAAAAACGAATGCAACGTTAAATGGAGGTACTTTTGATATTAATAGCCTAAAAGGAAAATATGTACTTATAGATTTTTGGGGTATTTGGTGTGGCCCTTGTGTTGCAGAAATGCCAGAAGTTAAAAAATTTCAAGAAAAACATAAAGATAATTTGGTAGTTCTTGGTATTAACTCTGGGGACACAAAAGAAAAAATACAAGCTTTTGTAGATAAGAATAATTATGGCTGGATACAGCTAATGAGCGATAAAAATAATACACCTGATAATTTTGTAAACAGGTTCAACGTACAAGGGTTTCCCACGAAGTTTATAATTGACAGAAGAGGAAAAATAATTAAACGATTTGTAGGTAGCGGAGAAGAAGCCTTTAAGATGCTTGAAGAACTACTTAAAAGCTAATATAAAAATGATGCGTTTAAAACATTTTATAGTACTTACAGCTTTTATTACTATTAACTGTACAATTGTTGCACAAACTACGGGCAATGAATTTGATGCGCCAACACCTTTAGATCCTGTAAAAGTTAATGCAAGCATAGAGTCTACAGAAGATTCTACTATTAAAACATTAATTTTTAATGCTACAATTTTAGAAGGTTATCATATTTATGCCTATGTATCTCCTCAAGATCCGTACATCCAGTCTAAGTTAGAATTAGAACTTCCTGAAGGTGTTACAAGTTTCGGGGAGCTCCAAACCCCCACTCCCACAGCTTACCCTGGTAAAGGAGAATTGTATGTACATACAGGTACAATTCAGTTTAAACAGCAAATAAAAGTAGCTTCAAACTATAACAATAATGTTATAAAGTGTGGTTTGTTTTACCAAACCTGCAATACAAATATATGTTTGCCGCCTACACAAAAAGACGTTTTACTAACTTTAAAAAATTAATGATATGAAAAAATCACTTCATAAATTATTGCTTTTCACTTTTATTATAGCACTAGTGCCTCTAAGCTATTGTCAAACAAAAAAGTCCGATTTAAAAATTCTATACGTAGGCACAAACCCATACAAACCATTAACAGATAGAGAGAAAAGATTATCTAGTAACATAGAACGCAAAGTTGCATTAAGAAAAACTAGGGCAAACGATTTTAAAAATTTAATTACTCAATATTTTAAATTTGTTACTGTAGTCTATGCAGATGATTTTAAAGAAGAAATGGCATCTGATTATGATGTAACAATTATAGATAATTATTTAAAGCCTTATGCAGGTGGGTATGAAAAAGATGAAAACGGAAAAGTAATAGGCTATAGCACCAGAAAGTTTTTAACAGAAAACTATAATGCAGCAACTATAATGATAGGTGAACCTTCTGCATTTATAGGTGAAGGTAGAGATTTAAAAATTGATCATCTTTGCTTATGCTTAGATGCGCATGCACACGGTATGAAGTTAGAACATCCAATTTTTAATAGCCCTCACAAAGTAAATATAACTTATGAAACCAAAGAAACTCCTGCTAACTACAAGGCAAGATATGGCGGTAGAGACTTAGATAAAACAATACAAATGTGGCGTATACAAACAGAAGGTTATGCAGAAGGTAAAGGAATGCCTATAGGTTTAGTATCTACAGGTTATGCTTTTGATAATGGTATAGATGCAGAGTGGATTTCTGGCGGTTACAACTCTAAAGGTGTAGAGGCCACTGCTATTGGGCGTCATGCAAACTTTTTGCATTGGGGTTTTGCTGCGGCGCCTGAGTATTTAACAGAAAGCGCTAAACTAGCTTTTATAAATGCTATACACTACATAGCCAAATATAAAGGCACTAAACAAATTACCCGAAAAATAAAAAGAATGCCTTTAAGACAATATTTGAGAGAAAGCCAATGGACAGTTTCAGATGAAGGTTCGGCAGCTTGGTTGCATTATATAAATAAAGACACTTTAAAAATGCGATTAGCTAAAGAAAAAATACAAGCTAAAAAAGCAGCAGGAAAAGAACTTTCTGAATTAGAAAAAATGCAATTAAATATGCCTATTAGAAAAGAAACTAGGATATGGACTATTAGGCATGAACCAAAGCATTTAAAAGAAAAATTTGGAGAAAACTGGGCAATGTATGAGGACTATTACAAAGAGAATATGGATTATTTTTATCCTATCCCTGATGAAAGATATACATATTGGAGTGCTGTAGATGAAGATGCTAAAGCTTTAGGGATAGCGAATAACAACATTAAAATTTTGGAAACAGCTATTACTATGCTAGCTAAAAAAGACAGAACTGAAATGGCTAAACGCATTTTAAAAAGGTATACTAATGAAACTTTTAGCACTGCAAAAGAATGGCAAAAATGGTTTAATAGCAACAAGAAAAAACTATACTTTTCTGAAGGTGATGGTTTTAAATACATAGTAATTCCTTAATATTCCCCAACAATATTAAGTTTTAAAATGAGCTATTAGTAGCTCATTTTTTTTGCTGTAACCACAAACAAAAAAGCATCCCAATTTTCAAAAATGAAAAAAGGAAAGCTTTCCATTGGCTTCGTGCTGAATTTATTTCAGCATCTTCAACCTTTTTACCTCAACTTATATTGAGATAAAACAACACAACTTCTTTAAAGTGCCAAAAAAAGCCTTAAGTGTCTTAAGGCTTTTGAGCAATTTTTGCGGTCTGGACGGGACTCGAACCCGCGACCCCCTGCGTGACAGGCAGATATTCTAACCAGCTGAACTACCAGACCGTTGCATGATTGCGGATGCAAATATACAAGGCTTTTTAAATATCACAAACATTTTTTAATCTTTTTTTGAAAAATATTTAAATAAAAATTCAACACTAATAAAACCTGCTGTTTACAAGGTTTTTAGCTGTTATATAAATTTTTGCCTTTCAACCATATAAGTTGTTAATATGTGATTAAACGTATTATTAATATCTGCTTCAACATATTTTATTTTATACTGTGCGCATTTTAATTTCAAAGCACTAAAATAAGCCTCTACTTTTTTTACATAATTTTCTTTTACGGTGTTGGCATATAAATTTATAAATTCGCCTGTTTCAACATCAATAAACCGTTTGGGTGTGTTATCAAAATTAAACGCAAATTCTTTTTCTTTATCAAAAACATGAAACAATACCACTTCATGTTTATTGTATTTTAAATGCCTTAACGCTTCAAACAGTTTAACATCATCTTCAGCTGTTTGAAACATATCTGTGAATAAAAATATCATAGATCGTCTATGAATTTTTTCAGCTATTTCATGTAAATAGGTATAGGTTTCGGTGTGTTTATTTAAAGGTTTTTTAATGACTGTTTCACTTAAAGCATTTAATAGCATTTGATGATGGCGCTCACTGCCTTTTTCTTGTGCATAAAAATTGTATGCATCACTATAAATACTTAAACCTACAGCGTCGCGTTGTTTTTTTAGCATTTGCATTAAAGCTGCTGCGGCAAGTGCTGAAAATGCTATTTTATTCAATTTACTTATTGAAAATTGAGTCATTTCAGGATAATGCATTGAACTACTATTATCTAGAATGATGTGGCAACGTAAATTGGTTTCATCATCATAACGTTTTGTGTAAAGCTTATCGGTTTTTGCAAAGAGCTTCCAATCTATATGGCGTGTACTTTCTCCTCTATTATATATTTTATGCTCAGCAAACTCTGATGAAAACCCATGAAACGGACTTTTGTGCATACCCGCAATAAAGCCTTCAACTACTTGTTTGGCAAGTAGCCCTATATGCTTAAAACCTTCAGCTTTATTTAGTTCTTGACGAATATCCATTTAAAAATAATTCTACTTTATAACAGCATCAACAATACCGTACTCAACAGATTCTTCAGCTCCCATCCAGTGGTCTCTGTTAAAATCTTTCATTACTTTTTCAAAGGTTTGCCCGCAATTATCAGCTAAAATTTGAGCACTTAATTCTTTAGTTAAAATAATTTCTTTGGCTGTTATTTCAATATCACTTGCTTGCCCACGCGCACCTCCACTTGGTTGATGAATCATTACTCTGGCGTGTGGCTGTATAAAGCGTTTGCCTTTTTCTCCTGCTGATAAAATTATTGAACCCATAGAGGCGGCAAAACCGGTGCATATTGTAGATACGCTGCTTTTTAGCGATTTTATACAATCGTAAATTGCAAAACCTGAGGTTACATAACCACCAGGACTATTAATATATAAATGAATAGTAGCTGTTTCTAAAGCATCTAAATACATTAAACGATCTATTACATGTTTAGCTGAATCATCATCAACCTGCCCCCATAAAAACACTTTACGTTCTTCTATTAATTTAGCATCTATAGCATCTTGTACTTTACCTTTTTTACTCATAGTTTTTTTATGTTTTTTGATTTTAAAAATTACTCTAAAATAAAAAAAGGTTTGCCATTACAGCAAACCTTACCTATTTTCTTTTTCTATATGTATTATAGAGCAGCGTCTATAGCCTCAGTGTATGAGTTTTTAGGAGCTACACCTACTTTTCTATCTACAACCTCACCGTTTTTAAATACTAAAACCGTAGGTATGTTACGTACACCGTATTTAGCAGCAAACTCTTGGTTAGCATCTACATCAACTTTACCAACAACTGCTTTACCTTCGTACTCACCGCTTATTTCTTCAATAATTGGCCCTACCATTCTACATGGTCCACACCAAGCAGCCCAAAAATCTACTAATACGGGTTTATCACTTTTTAATACTGTTTCTTCAAACGATGCATCTGTTATTTCTAATGCCATAATATATATTTTTAAATGTTATCAAATTATTTAATTACAAAATTAGTCAAAAAAAACGCCGAAGCTTACAAACTAACAATTTGTTTTGTTTATATCGTTATTATTTGGGTTTATTAACACTTACAAGTTAAACAAAACACCACACTAACAACAAAAAGCTAAGATATTACTAAAGAGACTAAACACACAAATTTATTACATATTGAAACATAAAACAACACATAAAACTCCATTTAATACAATTTTATGTTAAAAAAGTAAAAAAATGTTTTTTTTATATTCGCCAATACTAAAAACAACAATTACTAAAATTATTTTTATGAAAACAAGACTCCTTTTATTAATAGCACTAATAATTAGCTCAGTCTCATTATCACAAAACGCAAATCTAGACAGGGAATATTTTAATGTTTCTTATGTAAAACTTCCTTTAAAACCAACATTAGATGAAAGTAAAAGAACGTTTTCATCAAATCAAAAAAACATACAAATTAAAGGTTACACTAAAATAAACAACAACGCTACTTTGCATATTGATTACAAAATTTATGACACTAAAACAGGTAACACAGAAATAATTAAACATACACACGAAAAAAAAGATAAAGACGGCAATGTAATATCTACTAGCTACACTTACTCTATTAAAGTAAGCTTTATAACATTGGCTAATGTTGTTGTTAATAATTCTGAAAACTCTGAAAATGGATATAAGTCAGAATTCACAGAGAAAGACACTTATAATAGTAGCGAATACACCTCAGAAAAGGATGCTAATACCTACTTTACAAAAAACAAATTGAGCTTAGCAGCGGAATACAATACAAAACATAAAAAAGCAATAATTAACAAAATTGAGCAAGCTTTAAATAACACATATGGCTATGTACCATACACTAACGCTAAAGAACATTTCTGGATTTTGGGCAACAAAAAACACCCTGAATACCAAAAACATACTGAAGCTTACCAAAACCTAAAGCGTATTTTCTCAAATATGAAATACAACCAATCTATAGGAAATATTAAAACTGAAGTATTACCTATAGTTGATTATTTTGAAAGCGTAGTTTCTAAATACCAAGGGCCAAAGAAAAAAATGGCTAAAATGCGTTATGCTAGTTTCTATAACATAGCTAAAATATTTTATTTTTTAGATATGCCTGAAAAAACTAAAGTATATGCTAACAAGTTAATTGAAAATGGTTATGACAAATCTGACGGAAAATATTTTAACAGCATTTCCGATAAGTTAATTGAAAAATTTAAAAAGAATGAATTAACCACAAGACATTTTGAGGTTACCACTAAAAACTTAAGCACCAACATTAAGCCCACTGAAACTGTTGCTAAAAGCACACCTAAACAAACGGCCTCAGGAACCAAAACAAACACCATAAAAAATCCAAATTTTTATTATTCTGAAGGCAATATTAATAAAGACAATAAAGTTGCTAAAAACCTAATAAGTACTGTGAAAAATATTATAGTTGCCACTGATAAGCAATATGCATCTTTTGTTGAAGGTGATTACATTACAGATACTGAAGGAAGAATAACAGGTCAAAAAATAAAATATCCAGTGCTTGATAATTTATATCAAAATATAGTTATAATATGGAAAAACAATACAATTACTGAAGTGAAATTTGGCGAATCAACTAAGTTAAAACTAAGTTGGAATAATGATATTATTAACAACATTTCAATAGCTAGTAGAGCCGATTTTAATTTCAAAATAAATTATAATAATAATTTACCCATAACCGCAACTCAAACTTGGCAAAACGGAAATGCCGAAATTTATAACATAACTTATGATGACAAAAATCGCCTAAAATCAGTAAAAAAGTTCAATGTAATTAAAAAGAAGAAAAACATTAAAGAAGAAAAAAGCTACACATACACTAATGATGCTATTAAAACGAAAAGAGTTATATATAGGTACGAAAATAAAAACAGTAATCCCGAAATTTACTTTAACAAAGAGTACATATTTAAAACTTTAAACAACACTAGTTTTAGTATTACAACAACTGACAACACAGAACTTAACATTGCTAGCTTTGATGATAAAGCACGCATTATTAAGAGAGAAATAAAAAACAAGCAACATGGTTACATTGACAATTATAGCTACGCAAACAACAGTTTATTCAAATTAGAAAGACATTGCAATAGCAGTAATTCATGCTACGAAAACAGTGTAAAAAATATTACAATTTACACAACTGACACCAACAAATCATCACAACCAAATTATGAATGGCGTAAAGGAAGTTACGGCCTTAATAGTACCAATGAGTTAGTATTTGAAACTACTGAAGATGGTACAAAATTCAGAAAAAAAATAAACGGATCTTGGACAGACTGGAAGTTTTTTGAAATGTAACAATAAAAAAAAAGCCTCTAAATTAGTTTTTAGAGGCTCTTTTTTTAATTTAATTTATAATGAATATGTTGCGATTCTAGTTCTGAAATCAATTCTTGGCAAACACGTACTTTTTGTTTTCTACTTGACATATTAAGCTTAATCTTATCTTTAGTATCATACACTATAAAATTTAAAGCATGATTACCAGGATGCATACTTAATAAATCTTGAATTTTTAAAATAGTATCTTCTTTTAAATCGTTAATATTAAGTTGAAGCGATAGTTTTTTTGCATACTGCTCCATCACATCATGTAATAACTGAAAACTATTAAACTGTATTCTAGGGTCACTCTTTTTTCCAGTATCTTTATTAGTCCAACCTTCACGCACAAAGGCTTTAACAAATACAAAACTATTAACCATTAAAAAATGCCTGAATTTTAAGTAATCTTCACCAAAAATTCTAAATTCAAAACTATCGGTATAATCTTCAATTGTAAACATACCCCAACCTTTACCTTGTTTGCTTACGCGGTGTTGCACATCGGTTACCACACCTCCAAAAACTAATTCTCTATTTACATAAGGTTCTAAATTGTTAAACATACCAACAGTAGCATTACAAAAGGTTTTCATTTCGGTTTTAAAATCATCTAACGGATGCCCTGAAATATAAATACCAACCACTTCGCGCTCTTTAGATAGTTTTTCCATAGTTCCCCAATCTTCACATGGTGGAATTGTGGGTTCAGCAATTTGTACATCGCTGGCTTCGCCAAACAAACTTACTTGTGCCGAATTTTCGTTTTCTTTGTGCTTTTGCGCATATTTTATAACCATTTCTAAAAAGGTTAAATCACTTTCTTTATGAAAATATTGCGCTCTATGAGTGCCCTCAAAACAATCAAAACCACCAGCATAAGCTAAATTTTCAAAAGCTTTTTTATTTGCAGCTCGTAAATCTATACGTTTTGCTAAATCGAAAATAGACTTATATGGCCCTTCTTCTTTTCTATTATTTACTATAGTCATTACAGCACCATGCCCCACACCTTTTATAGCACCCATACCAAAACGTACAGCCCCATCATTATTTACTGAGAATTTGTAATAACTTTCATTAACACTTGGCCCAAGAACATCCAACTTCATCCGCTTACATTCCTCCATAAAAAAGGTAATGGTTTTAATATCATTCATGTTGTTAGATAGTACAGCAGCCATATATTCTGCTGGGTAATGTGCTTTTAAATAAGCGGTTTGGTAGGCTATCCACGCATAACATGTAGAGTGCGATTTATTAAAAGCATAACTTGCAAATGCTTCCCAATCTTTCCATACTTTTTCAAGAATTTTAGCATCGTGCCCATTTGCAGTAGCTTGCTCAATAAACTTAGGTTTCATTTTATCAAGTACTGCAATTTGTTTTTTACCCATGGCTTTACGTAAAATATCGGCTTCACCCTTGGTAAAATCGGCTAATTTTTGTGAGAGTAGCATTACCTGCTCTTGGTAAACTGTAATACCATAAGTTTCCTTTAAGTATTCTTCCATGGCTGGTAAATCGTACTCAATTTCTTCATCACCATGTTTACGGCGAACGAAACTTGGAATATATTCCATTGGCCCTGGACGATACAAGGCGTTCATGGCAATTAAATCTTCAAATACCGTGGGTTTTAAATCGCGTAAGTGTTTTTGCATACCAGGAGATTCGTACTGGAACACACCAACTGTTTCACCACGTTGGAACAACTCATAGGTTTTTTCATCATCTAAAGGAAAGCTTTCTGGATCTAGTTGTACATTATGTCGTGCTTTTACAATTTTAACAGTATCTTTAATTAAGGTTAGTGTTTTTAACCCTAAAAAGTCCATTTTAAGTAAACCTGCTGATTCTACTACGGAGTTATCAAACTGAGTTACATATAAATCAGAATCTTTTGCTACAGAAACCGGCACAAACTTAGTAATATCGTCGGGTGTAATTATAACACCACAAGCATGAATACCCGTATTACGTACCGAACCCTCAAGCATTCTTGCTGTATTTACTGTTTCTGCCTCTAAGCCGCTTCCTTCAGAAATATTTAAAAGTTCGTTTACTTTTTCTAACTCTTCGGCCCTAAATTTACCTGCCAAAGCTTTTTCATCTAAACCAAAAATTTTATTTAGTTTAGACATGTTGGGTATTAATTTAGCAATTCTATCGGCATCAAACAACGGTAAATCAAGCACACGAGCGGTATCTCTAATACTAGATTTTGCAGCCATAGTACCATAAGTAATAATTTGCGCTACTTGGTTGGCACCATATTTTTCTATTACGTAGTCCATTACTCTACTTCGGCCTTCATCATCAAAATCGATATCGATATCGGGCATACTAATACGATCTGGATTTAAGAAACGCTCAAAAAGCAAATCGTACTTCATGGGGTCTATGTTGGTAATCCATAAACAATAAGCAGCTACCGAACCCGCTGCCGAACCACGCCCTGGACCTACAGACACGTCCATGTTTCTAGCTTCGCGAATAAAATCTTCTACAATTAAGAAATATCCGGGATAACCTGTGTTTTCTATAACGCTTAACTCAAAATCGAGTCGTTCGGTTACTTCTTCAGTTAAAGGCTCACCGTAACGTTTTTTTGCACCTTCGTAAACCAAATGACGTAAATAGGCATTTTCACCCCGTTTGCCTCCATCAACTAAATCTTCGTCATGTTTAAATTCATCTGGAATATCAAAGGCAGGTAAAAGTACATCTCGCGCCAACTGAAAGGCTTCAATTTTATTTACAATGTCTTCGGTATTAGCAATGGCATCTGGCAAATCTTTAAAAAGCGCCTTCATATCATCAGAAGACTTAAAATAATACTCTTGGTTTGGTAAACCGTAACGATAACCTCGGCCACGGCCAATTGGTGTGGCTTGTTTTTCACCATCTTTTACACACAATAAAATATCGTGTGCATTGGCATCGGTTTGCTTTTGGTAATAGGTATTATTTGTAGCAACCAATTTAACATTGTGTTTGCGAGCCAATTTAACCAAGGTATCATTTACACGATTTTCATCTTCTTGATTATGACGCATAATCTCTACATACAAATCGTCTCCAAACTGCTCTTTCCACCAAATTAAGGCTTCTTCGGCTTGATTTTCACCAATATTTAGCACTTTACTTGGCACTTCACCATAAAGGTTACCCGTTAAAACAATAATGTCTTCTTTATACTGCTCAATGAGTTTCTTATCTATACGCGGTACGTAATAAAACCCATTTACAAAGGCATGTGACGATAACTTAGCCAAATTATGGTAACCATTTTTATTTTTTGCTATTAATACAATTTGGTAACCGTTATCTTTTCTGGTTTTATCTTTATGGTCTTCGCATACAAAAAACTCACAACCAATAATAGGTTTTATTAATTTTTTGTTGGTAGTTTCACCTTTTTCTTCAGCAGCTTCAATGGCTGCCTTTATGCCTTTATTTTGATTATTTACTGCGTTTATAAAATGAAAAGCCCCCATCATGTTACCATGATCTGTTAATGCTACTGCCGGCATATTGTGTGATGCCGCTGCTGCAACCAAATCTGGAATACTCATGGTGGACTGTAACACTGAGAATTGCGAATGGTTATGAAGATGAACAAAATCTACTTCCTTTAATTCGGAAATATTTTGTTTTATTTCTTCGGAAGATATTTGAGACCCTTCATTTTTTTGAAGCTTCGCCCTAATTTTAGCACTTTCTTTTTTAAGATTAATGTGCTTTAAACCGATAAGTTGAATTTCTTGCGGATTTGCTTCCTTGAAATTTTTAAAATAATCGGGCTCTACATCAAGCTGCTCTTTAGTGTATTCTTGTAAACGAATAAGTTCTAAAAAACAACGTGTAGTTGCCTCAACATCGGCAGTGGCATTATGCGCTTCGGCAAATGGCTGGTTAAATAAAAACTCATGCAACTCTGTTAATGTTGGTAGTTTAAATTTTCCGCCACGGCCACCTGGAATTTTACAAAGTTCTGCAGTATGTTCTGTACAAGTATCTAAAACTGGTAATTCTTGTAATGAGTTTGCAACATTTTCTCGTACAAACTCTGCTCCCATTATGTTTAAATCGAACTTTACGTTTTGCCCTACTACAAATTTAGTTTTACTTAAAGCTAGATTAAATTTTTCTAAAACCTCGGTAAGCGGCACACCTTGTTCGGCTGCCAACTCTGTTGAAATACCATGAATTTTTTCGGCATCGTACGGTATGTTAAATCCATTGGGCTGTACCAAATAGTCTTGACTCTCTATACAATTACCCATAGCATCGTGCAATTGCCATGCAATTTGAATACACCTTGGCCAGTTATCTACATCGGTAATTGGGGCGTCCCAACGCTTTGGTAATCCGGTAGTTTCGGTATCAAAAATTAAGTACATGCGCTAAAATTTATGTATTGCTTTGTAACGTTGTTGTTTACAAAAAATGAGTTTATAAAAATACGTAGAATTTCGGCTTTTTCTACAGGAACTTGTTATGAGTTTTAAACAATAAAAAAACGCAACTCAATAAGCATTGAGCTGCGCTTTTTCAAACTAACTAACCAACTAAAATTGTTTTTATGAAACTAATTCTTCGTGAACTTTTTCGCTATTAATGGCTGCCTGTATTGCATTTTTTTGATTAAACAACATAGAATCAATACTTGGTGGCAACGTTCTATCTTTTAAAATATCGTTATACTCTTTTAAACTTGCTTCTTCGCCTCTTATAGCTTCTTGCAAAATAGCTTCTTCATCATTTGATGTGAACATTGATTTTAATGACATCCAATTTCTATGCATTAACCCTGTAAAGCTACCAGATTCTTTAGGCGTTTCACCGTAATTTAAAATTTCGGTTCTAATTTGTTTAGCAAATTCACTACGCTCTGTGGCTCTTCGTTTAAAAAAGATTCTCAAGTTGGTACTTTC
Source organism: Seonamhaeicola algicola (assembly GCF_007997385.1). Lineage (GTDB taxonomy): Bacteria > Bacteroidota > Bacteroidia > Flavobacteriales > Flavobacteriaceae > Seonamhaeicola > Seonamhaeicola algicola. The sequence continues at coordinate 118,789 of NZ_VOSC01000025.1, read as the reverse complement.
TACATTTTTAGCTGCATTTAAATACCCTTTTTCAGCGTCGTAATTTTTTACTAAAAGTTCATTTAACTTATTTGAAATTTCTTCTGTGTACTTCATAATTCTAATCTTTTCATTTTTAAATTTCAATAATTTCTTTTGAGATGCTTATTGTATCACATCCATTGTAAATATAAGGCTTAACCTAATTTTTGTCAAGCTATTTAACAAGGTTTAAAATACCTTTAAGAACGTATTAACATTTTAATTAAAGTATAATTTTGAGGTATGACTGCTCTGTATCAATTACATTTCTTATTGATGCTTTTTGAGCCTGCAACATATTACTTGTACTTTTAGGCAACTTGGTGTTTTTTATAAAATCGTCATAGGTATTCAGGTTCGATTTTTCTTCTTTAATAGCCTCTTCTAAAACCATAAGTTCAGAATTGTTACTAAAAAGTGTTTTTAAATTCATCCAATTTCTATTTAAAGATTCCGCAAAACTATCAGTACTTTGCGGCTTTGTACCAAAGTTTACAATTTCGTGCCTTAACTGTGTGTCAAATTTATTTTTGTCGGCTACACAGCGCTCAAAAAACAACTTAAGCCTATCATCTTCAACGTTTTCAATAGCATTTAAATACCCTTTTTGCGTATGATAGTTTTTAAGTAATAATTCATTTAATCCATTAGAAATTTTATCTCTATATTCCATAATTCATTTGCATTTTAAATTTCAATATTTTTAATAATAGTTTATTATTTCACATCCATTTGTTATAAAACTACAAAGCATATTAACCAATTAAAAGCGTTTAACAGTGTTTAGCAGAATTTTAATACAATTTAACAACTCAAAAAGGTTTTAATAGTAACTTTTATTAGCTTATTTTTGAAAACCAACAAACTAAACACCATGAAGATCAAATATTTAATTTTCACATTACTAATTTCAAACCTGCAATTAATTGCGCAAGAAACACCCTTATACATTGGTACTTTTACTAATGAAAACAGCCAAGGTATTTACCACACAACATTTAATACCCAAACAGGCCAATTAGGCCCTATTGAATTGGCTATTGCTATTGACGATCCATCTTTTTTAGCCTACTCACCAAACAAAAAATATGTATATTCTGCACATAAAAATGGGTTTGTATCATCATATAAAATTGAAGACAACAATAAATTAACACTATTAACCCGCGTTAAAAGCGAAGGAAAAGGCGCTTGCCACATTGCTATTAATGCCACTAGCAACAAAGCAGCAGTTTCTAATTATGGCGGCGGCACTTCTGCTATTTTACCCATAAATTTTGATGGTACATTAGCTGAAGCCTCACAGGTTTTAAATAAAAATTTAGAAAACAAAACAGCTAGAGCACATGCTGCCTTTTTTTATGAAAACGAACTTTATGTAGCCTATTTAGGTAAAAATGCTGTTTCACAATACAAACTACAAAAAAACGACACATATAAATTAACAAATAATGCTATTGTTGACGTAAATGGAAACCCTGGCCCAAGACATTTTAAGTTCACTAAAAATGGTCAATTTGTTTACATAATTAATGAGCTTGCTGGCTCTATAACAGTAGCAAAAAGAACAAAAAAAGGTTTTAAACTTATTGAGACGGTTTCTACACTACCAAAAGATTTTAACGGAAAAAATGCGTGTGCTGATATTCACCTATCTAAAGACGAGCGTTTTTTATATGGCTCAAACCGTGGTGAAAACACCATAGCTATTTTTGAAAGAAACCAAAAAAACGGGAAAATAAAGCGTATTGAAAATGTAAGTGTTCATGGCAATTGGCCTAGAAACTTTACCATAGACCCCAGCGGTAACTACCTTTTAGTAGCTAACCAAAATAGCAACAACATATCAGTATTTAAAATAAATACAACTAACGGCCACCTCAACTTTTTATATGATGTTAAAACACCTACACCTGTATGCTTATTATTTTAGCTAATTGCTTGAAAATTAAAAATATTAGAGTATCTTTGCGCCCTCATTAATAACCCGAGGTCGTGAACCTCAATTAATTAATAATTATGCCAGTTAGAATTAGATTACAAAGACACGGTAAAAAAGGAAAACCTTTTTACTGGATTGTTGCCGCAGATTCGCGTGCAAAAAGAGACGGTAGATACTTAGAAAAATTAGGTGTTTACAATCCTAACACAAACCCTGCAACTGTTGATTTAGATGTTGATGGTGCTGTAAAATGGTTACAAAATGGTGCCCAACCAACAGATACCGCTAAAGGATTATTATCTTACAAAGGTGCATTATTAAAAAACCATTTAGCAGGTGGTGTAAAAAAAGGTGCTTTAACTGAAGAGCAAGCCGAAGCTAAATTCAATGCTTGGTTAGAAGACAAAGCTGCTAAAATTCAAGCAAAAGCTGATGGTTTATCTGAAGCTGATGCTAAAGCTAAAGCTGAAGCGCTTGCTGCTGAGAAAGCTGTTAACGAAGCAAGAATTGCTGCTGCTGCTGCACCAGTAGTTGAAGAAACTGAGGAAGCTACTGAAGAAACTGCTACCGAAACTGAAGCTACAAACGAAGAAGAATAAAAATTAATTTTTTATACTTTTAAACTCCGGTACAATGTATCGGAGTTTTTTTATTCCCACGAAAGTGAGAATTTAAACCAATAATAAATTTCTCAAAAAAAAATTTCTGCATGCGCGGAAATAAAAAAGATGACCTTTTCCATGAAAAAAGATAACTGTTTTTATTTAGGAAAAATTGTAAAAAAATACAGTTTTAAAGGTGAAGTTTTAGCAAAACTTGATACAGACCAGCCTGATATTTACGAAAATTTAGATGCTATTTTTTTAGACTTTAAAAATAATCTTGTGCCTTTTTTTATAGAAAAATCGCAGTTACATAAATCTGATTTATTACGTATTAAATTTGAAGATGTAGATACTGAAGCTGATGCTGATGCTATAATGAAAACAAACTTATTTTTACCTTTAGAAATGCTACCAAAACTAGAAGGCAACAAGTTTTATTTCCATGAAGTTATTGGGTTTACCATTACAGATAAAAACTTTGGCAACGTAGGCACACTAAAAGCTATAAATGATAGTACTGCTCAAGCACTTTTTGAAATAGACCGTAATGGTACTGAAATTTTAATACCAATGAATGATGAGTTTATTTTAGAAGTAAACAGAACAAACAAAACTATTATTGTAGAAACCCCAGAAGGCTTAATAGATTTGTACTTAAACAATTAAAGCGCAGCAACTATAGGCTCTCCTCTTTCAATAAGATGTATTCTTGCTTGTACAATATCTCGCTGTTTTAACAAAGCTCTACAAAGTGATAAAGGTAAATTTATTTGTGATAACAGTTCATCATATTTATTTACACACAACAGCTCATTACTATAAACTTTTGATAAGAAATCTAAATCATTACCAATTTTAACTTGTTGTTTAAAATTAGTTCTAATTAAATGAAAGCGTCTTTTTAAAACAATTTGCATTTCGTTATTTTCATCATAACGCTTCAACTCTTTATTTAACACTTGAATAAACTTATTACGCTGTGAAGCACTTTGTTTGCTAAATGCAACATTATCGGCAAATTTAAGTTCATTACTAGCTTTATTGTAAGCGCTTTCTATTTCTTCATTTAAAATCACTAAATCGTTTAACTTCTCTACAATGTAATCTGTCTGTTTCAAATCCCAAAAAAATTTTTCGTTTTTAAATATACGTAATAACAACTCTGTTTTGATTTTTATAGTATAAAGTTTTAACAAATGTTGTTAACAATTAACTTTTATTTTTTACTATTGCGCTTACAAAAAACACACAAATGTCTCAAAAACCCTTTACTTTCAAACAGTTTACAGTAAACCAAAATAATTGCGCCATGAAAATTGGTACAGATGGTGTTTTACTTGGGGCTTGGGCTAGTATAAAAAAGCAACCATTTGCCATACTAGATGTTGGCTCGGGCACAGGCATTATTGCACTTATGCTTGCGCAACGTAGTAATGCCGAAGTTATTGATGCTATTGAAATTGATGCCGATGCCTATGAACAATGTGTTGATAATTTTGAACAATCGCCATGGGGAGATCGTCTATTTTGCTATCATGCATCTTTAGAAGAATTTGCCAATGAAATTGATGATGAATATGACCTCATCATATCAAACCCGCCTTTTTATTCCGAAGATTTTAAAACCGAAAATACCTCAAGAGACACTGCAAGATTTCAAGACGCTATGCCATTTCAACATTTGCTTGAATGTAGTGTTAAATTACTAGCAAAAAATGGCAGTTTTTGTGTAGTTATTCCGTTTAAAGAAGAAGAAAAATTCATAGCATTAGCACAACATTTTTCACTATATCCAAACCATATTTTACACGTTAAAGGCAACCCAACAACTGAGGTAAAACGTAGTTTAATTGAGTTTTCGTTTATTGAAAATAATGTATTAACTAACGAATTAATTATTGAAACTGAAAGACACCAATACACACCCGAATACATTGAATTAACAAAAGAATTCTATCTTAAAATGTGATATTTTTAAAATAAATCATCAAACCATTTTTTTTAACCTTACAATATTTTCCAAAAAGAGAGAAAAAACCTATAAATACGCAACACACTTAGTATCATAACTTTTCAATATTAAATCATAAAGTGAAAAATTCCTTAAAAACCATATTATTTTTTTCACTTTTTTCAATAAATTTGATTTTAAACTGAATAATATCAAATTATGAAGCCAGATTTATTCGAAGCTCCAGATTATTACAACCTAGATGAGCTCCTTTCCGAAGAACATAAATTAGTACGCAACGCCGCACGTAATTGGGTAAAACGCCATGTATCTCCAATTATTGAAGATTATGCTCAAAAAGCTGAATTCCCTTCACAAATTATTGATGGTTTAGCTAACATTGGTGCTTTTGGACCTTATATTCCTGCTGAATATGGTGGCGCTGGTTTAGACCAAATTAGCTATGGCCTCATTATGCAAGAAATTGAACGAGGCGATTCTGGTGTGCGTAGTACGGCCTCAGTACAATCATCATTAGTTATGTATCCTATTTGGAAATACGGTAACGAAGCTCAACGCAAAAAATATTTACCAAAACTTGCTAGTGGCGAATGGATGGGATGTTTTGGTTTAACAGAGCCCGACCACGGTAGCAACCCTGGCAGTATGGTTACTAATTTTAAAGATATGGGCGACCACTATTTACTTAACGGTGCTAAAATGTGGATTAGCAATGCGCCTTTTGCTCAAATAGCTGTTGTTTGGGCTAAAAACGAAGATGGCCGCATACACGGACTCATTGTTGAACGCGGAATGGAAGGCTTCACTACTCCAGAAACTCACAACAAATGGTCTTTACGCGCTAGCGCCACTGGTGAACTTATTTTTGATAATGTTAAAGTACCCAAAGAAAACTTACTACCTAACAAAAACGGTTTAGGTGCGCCACTTGGCTGCTTAGACTCTGCACGCTACGGTATTGCTTGGGGCGCTATTGGCGCTGCTATGGATTGTTATGACACCGCTTTGCGTTACAGCAAAGAACGTATACAATTTGGTAAACCTATTGGCCAATTTCAATTACAACAAAAAAAACTAGCCGAAATGATTACCGAAATAACTAAAGCCCAACTTTTAGCATGGCGTTTGGGTATTTTAAAAAATGACGGTAAAGCAACTTCTGCTCAAATTTCCATGGCAAAACGTAATAATGTTGCCATGGCTTTAAATATTGCAAGACAAGCACGCCAAATGTTAGGTGGTATGGGTATTTCTGGCGAATTTTCTATTATGCGCCATATGATGAACCTTGAAAGCGTGATCACTTATGAAGGCACACATGATATTCATTTACTTATTACTGGGCTAGATATTACTGGGTTAAATGGGTTTAAGTAACACCTTGTTAGCATAAAAACATAACCTTACACACTACATCGTTTTAGTAAAAAATCTCTAGGCAATATGACTTTTGACAGTTTTTTTCAGAAGTTGTAAATCTAACTTTGTTAACACAATAACCAACTGCATACAGTTAGTAAAGTTAGAACCTATGGAAAAATTACGAAAAGACACTGTTCAATCTATCAATTTAAAGTTAGCTGCTATTGGGCAACCAACATTTAAAAATGAAGAGGGTAGTAAAGAATCTTTTAACGACACAAAGTTTGATGAGTTAACTACCGGACTAATAATGAGTATAAGAGAGAAGTCCAGACTTCTAGCCGATCATCTTTCTCCTGCTGATGCAAGAATTCAAAATTTTATAAACGATTATTTAAAAGATGTTCCTTTTAGTAAAACTTATAAGCTCCCAAATGATACACTTATATTATCAAAAAAAGGGCAAGCAAGAGAAGCTAGTTTACCAGCAAACGGCAATTCGTTTGTGAGTGATTTAGTAACATCAAAAAGACTTAAACAAGGCATTTTAAATAATCCGTTACACGATAAACGCACTACAAAAGGCACATTTCATATAGTTGAAGGCCCATTACCTGTACCTTTAGATAAAAAAGAAGTACCAAAAATTGTATTTGCTCACTTTATAAACGCTGCATTTAACGCACCCGATGATTTAAAAGTATTACCATTTACATCATTACAAAAAGAACAAGCAAAAGTAATGGTGTCTATGTTATTAAGACCCATAGTTTGCCCTGAAGTAAAGGGTGTTATTGAAGAAAAATCATTAGAAGTGCGCTTTTTTGCACCAGGCAACTTAGTAAGTAATTTAGATTTTGTTGAAAATATTTTTGGTAATGCCGGAGACCCAAGTTTAGCTCATAATGATGCTGCCTTAGATACAGAACACTGGACAGGGCATACAGGCTGTATCATTTTGGCACCACATTTAAAGTCTTTAAAAAAGAAAGATGTTGGGCTACCACATTACAATGATGCCACAGAACGCCAACGTAAAGATGGTATGTGCTATAAAGATGAAAACGAACTTTACAATGACGGGGGCGCCTTTAAATTAACCTGTAGAGATGAGCGCGGTGTGGTTGTTACGCTTATTGCTGATAATTACTACGGCTACTCTAAAAAAGAAATAAAAACACAAATTAGCTACTCTGCAAACCTTTATGGTTTAGTTGAAGAAGAACATGCGGGCGGTGCTATTGCCTATGCAAGACGTATAATGGGCGATACTGTAAACGGACAAGATTATGTTGAAAATTATGGTTTAGACCACACTTTTGAAGATGTAAAAACACTTTTAGCTGATAGAATTGAAGTAAAACCAGAAAATTACGCAGTTGATAAAAAATATCCAAATATTATTTATGTTCCAGAAACGGCTTACTTCAACATAAATAAAAATAATATTAGCTGGAAACACAACGGTAAAAAGCAAAAGTTAACATTATCGCCATTTAAAACCTACGTACACCCATCTGGTAATAAATTACGTTTAGAAAAACATCCGTCAATAAATTTATGGCGTATGGTTGAAACCTATCCTGAAGGTGTATTTTGCCACAAACCTTGTACTGTGTCTGGTGGTGGTAAATCAGAGATTTCAAAATCTATGCAAAACGCTATAACGTATAGCTCTTTCAACATTCATGATATTGAAGAAGATTTTAAAAAAGCCGATGAAATTATTGAATTTGATTATTCAACAAGATGGAAGGTTAAAGATCCTAACCGCCCAAAATCACGCTCATTTTTAAGTGAAAAACGTACATTAGGTTCGGTAGTTAAACTGCTAACGCCTTCTGAAGAAAACTCTGATGAGTTTAATGAATGGTTAAAAGACATTCCGGTTCACGTACGCTCTTTAGTGCTATTTGTAAAACGTTTATTTAGGCAAGCACATGGTGCCGATTTAAACTGGAAAGACATGATGACTGTTGAAATTATAAACGGCGTTAAGGGCACCAAACTCATTTATAATAACACACCCGTAGTTGGCAGTTATGTGCGTATTGGCTTTAACCAACAAGGTAACTGGATGTTAAACAAACTACGTTCAGATTTCTCTGCAAGTGAAAAAATTCAAACAGAAGATGATATTTCAGCATCAATAACACTTCCTAGAAATCAGTTTAAAAACTTAAACCCAGAGTATAAAAACCAAAGTGTTAAAGTATTAACCAACTGCGAAGCACACCTGTTTCAAAGACCAGATGAAGCTATTGTAAGAGGGTATGATAAAGGTGCTGAATTAGATATTATTTCAAATGGCAGATTTTTAACCAACTATGAAATGTTAACTAAAAAAGACGCCATTGCCATTTATGAAGACACAATAAATTACGATAAATACACACAACCTGTTAAAGATTTCATTTTAGAAATTGTTAATAGTAATGATGACGACATTCAGTTTGTATTACCATCGCATCCAAGAATTATTGAAGATGGTTTACCAACAAAAAACCCTCGTTATTTAGAGCCTAACAGGTTTTTTAACGAAACCGAAGCATCATATATTGCAGATATTGGCGTACGTTTACACCGTAAAATTAAGCCACAAGACCCTGTAATACATGTTGTAAATGCGGTGTTACCCGGTAGAAGAAACAATCCGGTTGATAAAGAAGCTGGTATTAGACCACTAGCGGTTTACAACCCAATTCACTACCAAGAAACACCAGAATTGTTTATGGATTTTGTTTGTAGTTTAACAGGTAAGTCTCCTTCAACAACCGGAGCGGGTTCTGAAGGAGCGCTTACTAAAGCACCTTTTAACATGCTTACACCAACTACAGATTTAAATAACGCGCTTCTATCACATATTTTAACAGAGTCTAACGGTTTTAGCACTGCTGCTGGCTATGTTGGTGCCGAAAACAAAATAGACCACGACGTGAGTTTACTAATACCCGAAATTTGGGCAAGAATGACACCTGCTGATAGAGATCCAAAAAACTTAATTGCCAATGGTTCTTTAGAAAAACTTGAAGATTTTGAATACCAAGGCAAAAAAGTATTAGCAAGCAGATTGGGCTACAGAATAACAAGAAAGTTCGATTTATTATGTTTAAATAGAATTTTTGATGAGCCAACCGCCGTATTTAGTGAACGTATGCTAAAACCTGAATTACAAGGTATGGAAGATTATGTTGATGGTATAAACAACATAGTTGAAGCACAACAAAAAGTAGCCTTAAATTATTTTGAAGACGGTAGTGTTGAAGCAGCTATACCACCGCTAAAAATACTATTACACATTATGGCTTATGGCAACTATGAAGGTAAAGATATTAGCAACCCAGAGTTACGCAAATTTTTTACTAGAGATTATGTTTTAAATAGCAGTTGGTACAAAGAACGTTTAAAAATTAAACAACAAAAAGATTTGGCGTACTACAAATCTCAAATAACATATTTAGAAACTTTTATAGCAAAACCTAATAATAGCAAACTAGTGGAAGAAATGAATATTAATAACAAATTAGAAACCACTAAAAAATTATATGAAAACGCAAAAACAGATGCGTATTTAGAAAGCTTAGTGGGCACCATTGGTACAGACCCACTATTTAAAAAGTAGTTTATTTCATTTTAAGCGTAAAAGCGTTTCGCATTTATAAATTATAAATGTTGAAGCGCTTTTTTTATAAATTTTAATTTCTCATTATAAAACAATATTTTAGGCTGCTGTTATACAATTGCTATCAATGGTTTTAAACGCTTTAAAAGAACATATTAAAAAAAACATTGAAATTTCTTCTGAAGACTTAGAAACCATATGCAGTTATTTCAAACTAAAATCTATTAAAAAAAAAGATTTTCTACTAACACAAGGCAATATTTACAAATACGAAGGCTTTGTTATTGATGGATGCTTCAGAATTTTTACTATTGATAAAAAAGGCAACGAAAACACCCTATATTTTGCAGCAAAAGATTGGTGGCTAATGGATATTGATAGCTTTATGAACCAAAAACCATCAAACTTAAACATTCAAGCCTTAGAAGATAGCCAAGTGTTACTAATTAATAGAACCGATAAATTAACACTATACCAAACACTACCTGTAGTTGAAAAACTATTCCGTATTATGTCTCAAAAAGCCCTTGTTGCGTGGCAACGTAGGCTAATACGTAACCAATGTGAAACTGCTAAACAACGCTATTTATACTTTTCAAAAACCTACCCTAACATTGCTTCAAAACTAACAGATAAACAAATAGCTAGTTATTTAGGTATTACACACGAGTTTTTAAGCAAAATTAAAAAACAGCAGTAGTTATAAAATTAAGCCAAACAGTAAAAAACTTATATTATAATTTTTACAACAGTTGAACTTGTTCAACAATTTTCTGCCAACAGTTTATAATTTTTGTGTTTTTAAACAAAACAACAATTACATGAACTCTTTAAAGAAACTAAACTTTTGTATAGCAATACTTGCTATTACTCTATTTTCTTGTGCTTTACAAGCACAAATAACAAACGATATTACCAGCAACCAAGCCCTTAAAGTACTTTTAGCTGCTAAAGCTAAAGCCGAAACAGATAACGTACTTGTTAACATAGCTGTTGTTGATGCTGGCGCAAACTTAAAAGCGTTTGTAAGAATGGATGAATCTTATCTTGGTAGTATTGATGTAGCCATTAAAAAAGCAAAAACTGCACGCTACTTCAACATTGATACTGGTAAATTAGGTGAACTTACACAACCTGGAGGCATTATTTATAACATTGAATTAACTAATAACGGTTTAGTATCATTTCCTGGTGGTATTCCTATAAAAAATAAAGAAGATAAAATTATTGGCGCTATTGGTGTTAGTGGTGGCACCATTGAACAAGATAGAGAAATAGCAACCGTAGGGGCGCAAGCCATTTTAAATTAATTACTTTTGATAAACAATTAGAACTTATGAATTATATAAAAAACCTAGCTTTACTATTAATGCTTACAATTTCACATATTTGCTTTGGGCAAAATGCTGATAATTTAATGCTTTACAGGCAAGATTTTAAAAATATAGCTGGTAAAAACACCGTTTCTGTAACAAGCTACCTGAAAAACGGCAAGCACCTTGTTTTTGTTGGTGGTGCCGGAGATGTAGATGTATTCAGTTTAGATAAAACAGGTACACTTAGCCCAATTAGTAGCCATGAATTATACAAAAAGAAAGGTCCTGCCAGAGGCATGGTTGCAGACAATATTGGTGGTACCGATTTTTTATTTGTAGCTAATAAATTTGGCAACGTTGTTGAAACCTTCAAAATTCAAGACAATGGGTCTTTAGAACGTGCTGCTATGGTTGAAGATACTGAAGAAACACACCTTGCAGTTGGTATAACACTACAAGTAGTACACATGAAAAAGGCATCATACTTATTTGTAGGCGGACTCGAATTAGAAAACCCAGGATTAAGTTCTTTCAAAATAAATAATGATGGTAGCCTTACACACGTGCAATCTATGAAAGACACCGAAGCCCTTCATACCGATGGTATTATTGGCATGTATACGGTTAAAATTAAAGGAAAAACCTTTTTATATACTAGCGGATTCCAAGATAACGGTGTAAGCAGTTTTAGAATTTATGATAACGGAAAATTCAAAAATGTTAACAATATTCACGACAATACAACAGACAGGTATTTAACTGGCGCATACCCAGTAACTGGTGCAACTTTAGGAAACAATAACTATATAGTAGTTGGGCATAGACATCATAAATATTACAAAAGAGGCGGATTTATAAAAAACCCCCATTTCACATATCATGGTGATGGTGTTAGCGTTTTTAAACTCAACAATAAAGGTGCACTAGTTCCTCATTTTGTTTTAAAAGATGATGAAACCACCAAACTTCAGGGGCAAACAAGAATAGAACTAATTTCTAACAACGGAAAAGAAGCTGTCTTTGCTGTAGGAACTAGAGACGATGCAGCCATTCAGCTATGTAAATTAAGTGAAGATGGTATTTTAAGTCCAATTAATTACTTAGAAACTGGCTTTTCAATTTATTACGGGTTAAAATCGCACAAAATAGGAGATGATAATTTCTTAATTGCGGGCTCTAACAGATTTGATTTTGGTAAAGCTGTATCATATAAAATTGCTCCTAAAATTGATAGAAAAAACAAAGTTATAAAACATATTGTTCACCTAAAATATAAAGATGAAGCAACTGATGAACAGGTTAATGAAGCGGTTCAAGCTTTTGTAGACTTACAAAACAAAATTCCTTCAATTTCTGCTTTTGAATGGGGAGAAAACGATAGCACTGAGAAACATGACAAAGGACTTACTCACTCGTTTGTAATTACCTTTAAAGATGAAAATGCTAGAGAACAATACTTATTTCATGAAGCGCACCTAGGCTTAATTAATAAATACGCACAATTCTTTGCCGATGCCGTAGTTATGGATTATTGGACTGAAGAGTAAACTATTAAAAACAAACATTCTTAAAATAAAAATGAGTAATTTAAAAAATAAAAAAGCCATAATAACTGGAGGTGGCAGAGGTTTAGGCAAAGCAACTGCCATTGCTTTTGCAAAAGAAGGTATTGATATTGCTATTACCGGAAGAAACGAAACTGTTTTAAAAGAAACAATTACAGAACTTGAAAGCTTAGGCGTAAAAGCCATTTATGCAGTTTTTGATGTTGGCAACTACAGCGCTGTAAAAAAAGGAATTAATGATATTATTACTCGTTTAGGTGGTGTAGATATTTTAGTTAACAACGCAGGCATAGCAGCTATTGGTTCATTTCTTGAAATGCCTGTAGAGCAATGGGAACAAACTATTCAAACAAACGTTATGGGTATGTATTATGTTACCAAAGAAGTTTTACCGCATTTAATTGATAAAAATGAAGGTGATATTTTTAATGTAGCTTCTACAGCTGGTTTAAATGGCAACCCTAATATTTCAGCATATTCAGCATCTAAATTTGCTGTAATTGGCATGTCTGAATCTTTAATGAAAGAAGTTAGAAAAAACAATATTAGAGTTATTACACTTACACCAAGCACTATAGAATCTGACATGACTGTTGGTTTAGGCATGTTAGAAAAAGGCTCTGAAAACGTATTACAACCCGAAGATTTTGCGCAGCTAATAGTATCTGGCTTAAAATTACCCCGAAGAGCCATGTTAAAAACAGCTGCTTTATGGACAACCAATCCGTAATAAATAATTAAAATTTAATTGATTAAGAAGCGCTTCATTTTTTGAAGCGCTTTTTTTTAATTGCGCAACTAAACTTCAAAAATTGTATCTTTAAAAGAAAAAATGATTTTGAAAAAGCTACTTAAAAGTCTTGTTTTTTCTGGCATACTGTACTTTGGCTGTTCTTCTTCAGATATTAAAAATGAAGACACAACCAATACTAAAAATGAAGAAATTAGTACAACCACACCAGAAACCACACCAGAAAATGTTGTAAAAATATTATCATTAGGTGATAGTTACACCATTGGCGAAAGTGTTTGCAACACCTGCCGTTTTCCTGAGCAATTAAAAGACAGTATCATTCAAAAAATTGGTAACAATACTGTTTCTTTAAAAGTAATTGCACAAACTGGCTGGACAACTTCAGCCTTAAAAAATGCCATAAATAATGACAATTTAGATGAAGATTACAACTTAGCCACACTACTAATTGGCGTTAACAACCAATACCAACGGCAACCCTTTAGTATTTTTGAAAAAGAGTTTCCTGAGCTTGTTAGTAGCGCCATAACTTTTGCTCAATTAAAAAAAGAAAACGTTATTATTGTTTCAATACCAGATTACGCATATACACCATTTGGAAACGGTGACACTACAATTAGTGAAGAAATAAATAAGTACAATAACTTCATTGAAAACTATTGCAACCAATATGGCATAACTTATATAAACATTACAGACATTACCCGCGAAGGCCTTGAAAACCCAGCGCTTGTAGCTAGTGATGGTTTGCACCCATCAACATTAGCCTACAGCAAGTTTGTAAGTTTGATATTACCCGAAGCTTTGTTTAAAATTGGCTACAGCTCAAACTAATTATACCTATATTAGCTTAAAGTTTTCAGTACATGTTTTCATCAAAAAAACGCTTAAACAACGCCTACAAAAATGCTAAAACTGTAACATTTAACAACACTAGTAAATTCATTTTATTTAGTGATTGCCACCGTGGCGACAATAGTTTTGCTGATGATTTTGCAAACAACCGCAACATTTATTTTCATGCTTTAAAACACTATTATAATGAAGGTTTTAATTATTGTGAATTAGGCGATGGTGATGAGCTATGGGAAAACCTATCGTTCTCATCAATTTTAAACGCACATAAAAATGTGTACATGCTTTTAAAGCAGTTTCACAAAGAGAATAGACTACATATGATTTGGGGAAACCACGATATGGTATACCGAAACCCCAACTACGTAAAAAAATATTTATCAACGTATTTTGACCCAAAAGTTGGTAAAGATGTTGAACTTTTTAACAACATTACCTATAATGAAGCCATTATTTTAAAGCATGAAGGCACCAAGCAAGAGTTATTTTTAACACACGGACATCAAGCCGATTGGTGGAATTTTCTATTTTGGAAATGGAGCCGTTTTTTAGTAAGAATTCTATGGAAACCCTTAAATGTTATGGGTATTGCAGACCCCACAAGTCCTGCAAAAAACTATACCGAGTTAATTAAAGTTGAAAAACGTGCTAAAAAATGGATTGCCGAAAACAACAATTTACTAACCATTTTTGGCCACACACACAGACCACGTTTTCCTGAGCCTGGTGATATTGCCTTTTTTAATGATGGAAGCTGCGTACACCCTAGAAGCATTACGGGTTTAGAAATTGAAAACGGCGCTATTTCATTAATTAAATGGCATATTGCCACCAAAGATGATGGTACGCTACAAATTGTTAGAACATTATTAGAAGGCCCTGTAAACTTAATTGATTACAGAACATAAGTATGCTTCAAAAACGTTACTATGGTTTTTTAAAAACACCTGTTTTATGGCAAAGCAAGTCTATATTCAATTTACAACAGTTTGAAATTGAAACGCAATTTTCAAAAATTGATGTTGAAATAGATGAAACACTTCGGTTGGGTAAATATATTGAACGTTTTGTATCTTTTGAATTATTGCAACAGCCTGATATTTCAATAATAGCAGAGAACATTCAAATACAAAAAGATAAAATTACTTTGGGTGAACTTGATTGTTTATTACTAAAAAACCAACAACCTATTCATTTAGAAATTATTTATAAATTCTACTTATATGATGCTTCTGTTGGTAATACAGAAATAGATCATTTTATAGGGCCTAACAGAAAAGATGCTTTGGTTGAAAAACTATTAAAACTTAAGAAAAAACAACTTCCTCTACTCTATTCTGAAACTTGTAAAAACTATTTAAAAAATTTAAGTTTAAATGTAAATACCATTTCACAATATGTATATTTTAAGGCTCAATTATTTTTGCCTTACAGCAACCAAAACATTCAACTTAAAACGTTAAATAATAATTGTATTGCGGGCTATTATATTAATAAAGAAGATTTAGAAAATCTTTCAAATTGTAAATTCTATATACCAACAAAAAAAGACTGGTTAATAACACCGCACCCTAATGTAAACTGGAAAAACCACACTACTATAAAAACAATTACTGAAAATTATTTTAATACTAAATTCTCTACACTTTGTTGGGTAAAATTTAAAAACGGAAGCATAAAAAAAATGTTTCTAGTTTGGTGGTAAACTAAAAACATTTTTTCTATTTATAATAATATATTTTACTTAACTAACATTATTCTTTAGGTAATCTTTCATCAATCATTTTTAATGGCATACCTTCCATTAAATCAAACACATCAATAATACTTCTAAAAGTATCTTCTTCTTCAGATTGTTCTGAAATAAACCATTGTAAAAATACTTCGGTTATAAAATCATCAGCTTTTCTAGCTGCTTTAAATATTTTAAAAATAGATTCTGTAACGGCTATTTCTTGTTCTAAACCAGTTTCATAAATAGCTCTTAAGCTTTCAAAATCATTATTTACGTTGGTAACACTAGGCGAAATTGCCGCCCCACCATTATCATTTATAAACGTAAATATTTTCATGGCGTGTTCACGCTCTTCTTCTGCTTGCTTGTAAAAAAACGCTTTGCTATTTAATAGCTCACGTTGGTCACACCAAGACGCCATGGCTAAATATGAAGCTGATGCTTTCATTTCCATAGCAATTTGATTATTTAGCATGTCCATAACATCAGTGTTAATAGACATTTGTTTTCTAACAATTGTATTCATAACTATACGCTTTTACACAAATTTACAATAAAAAATTGGTGTAAGAGAATGTGAACAAAATTTAAATAAAGTCTAAATAAACAGAATTATGCAAGTACAGCCTCTTGAAAAAATGCTGCTATTTCATCTTTTAGCTTTAATAACTGCGGAATTTCTAAGAAAATTAAATGTTGCTTATCGGCCACAAAAAGTAGTACGAAGTTTTCGTTATCAATTATGCTATTTAAAGCACTGTAAGTTGTTAATGCATTTATTTTACGCCTTAATTCAAGCATTTGCGGAAAGCTTAAATTTATAATTTTATTAGGCGTTATTAAAGCATATTTGCAAAAAGTAATATGCTGTATTTGATAACTGTTATTTGTGTTAACTACATTTTTCACAGGCACAAATATAGTCTTTATTTAGAATAAATAAAAACAAAAAAATAATTTAACGTTTATAAATTTATAAGTAGCTTAACTTTCAGGAGCAAGCTCTACAGATAAACCTTCCATTTCGGGCGTTATTTGTATTTGGCATCCTAAACGGCTATTATCTTTTACATCAAAAGCTTCAGATAGCATAGCCTCTTCATCATCAGTCATTGGAGGTAAATTATTATCACTAAGCACATAACATTGGCAAGAGGCACACATAGCCATACCACCACAAACACCAATAGTTCCTTCAGGAGCTAACTCATATGAACGCACAACTTCCATTAAATTCATGGCCATATCTGTTGGTGCTACAATATCATGTGTTACACCATCTCTATCTGTAATTTTTATATTTACGTCTTGCATTATAAAATGTTTATTGCCAAAGGCATATCATAATTTATGCCACAAATTTAGTTTAAGAAAATCATTTATCTAAATGTTTACTCTACTAATTTAATAGGAATTAAAAAAATTGAAGATTTTATAAAAATAGCTTAGTATTATTACAACATTTGCAGTAATACTAAGCACTTATATTAATTACTTGTTCTATTTGAGGTGCATACTTTTTTATAGTCATTTCAACGCCCGATTTTAATGTCATTTGATTAACACTACAACCAACGCACGCACCTTGTAATTGTACTTTTACCAATTTATCATCTTCAATTGATAAAAGCGAAATATCGCCACCATCACTTTGTAAAAATGGACGAATTTCATCTAATGCCTTTTCAACATTTAGTTTTAGTTCTTCTGAAGTCATTTTATTACTTTTTAACTGCCGAACAACCTGCCATGGTTGTTATTTTTATGGCTTCGGTTGGTGGTAAATTTTCATTACGTGCTACTACTTCTTGCACTACATTTTGAGTTAATTTTTCAAAAGCTTGCTCTAAAACAGTAGCTGTTTGTAATGCTGCTGGCCTACCAACATCTCCAGCTTCTCTTATGCTTTGTACTAATGGTAATTGTCCTAAAAATGGTACTTTTAAATCTTCGGCTAAATTTTTAGCACCTTCTTTACCAAAAATATAGTATTTATTGTCTGGCAATTCTTCTGGTGTAAAGTACGCCATATTTTCTATAATTCCTAAAACAGGTACTTGTATGCTATCTTGCTGAAACATTGCTACACCTTTTTTAGCATCGGCTAAGGCTATATTTTGTGGTGTACTAACTACTACAGCTCCCGTAATTGGTAATGATTGCATGATGCTTAAATGAATATCACCAGTTCCAGGAGGTAAATCTAATAACAAGAAATCTAATTCTCCCCAATGTGCATCAAATATCATTTGGTTTAAAGCTTTTGCTGCCATTGGCCCACGCCAAACAACAGCCTGATTTGGTTGTGTAAAAAACCCAATTGACAATACTTTTACGCCATAATTTTCAATAGGCTTCATTTTAGATTTTCCTTCAACATTAACCGCTAGGGGTTTTTCAGCTTCAACATCAAACATAATAGGTATTGAGGGCCCATAAATATCGGCATCTAAAACGCCTACATTAAAGCCCATTTTTGCTAATGATACTGCAAGATTAGCTGTAACGGTAGATTTACCAACACCACCTTTACCTGATGCTACTGCTACAATATTTTTAATACCGGGTATTGGTTTACCTTTTATTACATTAGGTTTTGGGGCTGCAGGCGCATCAACTTTTACATTTACTTTTATTTTTGCTTTTTGATATACGTGCTCATGTATAGTTTTTAAAATATCAACCTCAACACGTTTTTTAGCTTGTAAACTTGGGTTATTAATTGTAATATCTACAACAACTTCATCACCAAAAGTTACAACGTTTTTTACAGCGCCACTTTCAACCATATTTTGCCCTTCTCCTGGTACTGTAATGCGCTCTAATGCTTTAAATATATCTTGCTTATTAAGCTTCATGTAATTATAATTTATTCTAATATGCAAAGATAACGATTATAGGTTGAAGAAATGTTACCTTAACACAAGTTTTGCTTATTATACTATTTAATTTAGCTATAGAACTTGTAAAGTGATTTTAAATACGTATTTATAGATTTTATAAGGCTTCGGAAGGATCCCAAAACACGGTTTTAAAATTTTGAATTTGATTGTTAACTACCTCAACGCCTTCGCTTTCTAAAAGCTGCTGCATGAGGTTAGTACCCTCAAAATGATGTTTCCCGGTAAGCAAACCGTTTCTATTTACAACTCTGTGTGCAGGTACATTTTTTCCGCCAGATCCGTTCATGGCATAGCCTACCATTCTTGCACTTCTTGCTGCCCCAAGGTATTTTGCAATAGCACCATAGCTTGTAACACGGCCATAAGGTATTAAACGCGCTATGCTGTAAACTTTTTCAAAAAAACTTAAAGTTTCTGGTTTCAAAGTATTTTAAAGTTCTTTTAGAATATTAATTAATGTGACAACCGAAATTATTCCGGTAATACCACCAATAATATAATTCATATTTTTTTGCGATGTAAATGCTTTGTTTTTAACCCTATCAAAAAAGAATATATACATATAAAGCATAACAAATGTACCTGAAACTGCACCCGCAACGTATGATATTACATTAATTTGTTCAAAATTAAGCCACCCAAATGACGCCAAAGTAATAGTCATATATGCCTGATACGGAATTGGAAATACATTTATTGAAGACAAAAATATACCCTGAAAAAAACGGCTATGTTTACTTTTTGTTTTGGTTTTTATTTGCTGTTTGGTAGTAGCTTTGGCTACAAATAAAAAATACACAGTAATGAGCACAAAAATTACAAAAGCCACGCGTTGCAATACATCAACCACTTCGGGGTGCTTGCTTAAATACCTTGCAAACACTGATGCTAAATAGGTTTGTACAGCAACAATTACACATACACCAATAGAGAAAATTATACCTCGATTGTGTCCTTCTTTTAAGCTAATTTTAGCGGCTGTCATGTTTAACAACCCAGGTGGTATTACCCCAACTAATGCAATTATTAAACCTAAAAAAAAAATGATGGTAATACTCAAAATTAATTAATTTGAAATCTAATATACGTAATTGGTTTGTTATGCTCTAGGTATTGTGATTCATAAAATGTTTGAATTGCAGTAACCTCATCAGGGCTTCCTTCTTGATTATAAACATCGTTATTAGCATATAGTACATTATGCCCTGCACCATGCAATAAACCTAAAGTATAACCGTGCATAAACTCACTATCGGTTTTTAAATTCATAACACCTCCAGGTTTAAGCACTGTTTTGTACTTAGCCAAAAAATCGGCATTGGTTAAACGGTGTTTAGTGCGCTTATATTTTATTTGTGGGTCTGGAAAAGTAATCCAAATTTCATCAACTTCTTGCGCTTCAAAAGCAAAGGTTATCAATTCAATTTGAGTACGTAAAAACGCAACATTGGGTATGTTTTCATCAATAGCTGTTTTAGCTCCGCGCCAAAAACGTGCGCCTTTAATATCTATGCCTACAAAGTTTTTATCTGGATATTTTTGTGCTAAAGCCACAGAATATTCACCTTTACCACAACCAAGCTCTAAAACTAAAGGGTTATTATTTTTAAAAACTTTTGAGCGCCAGTTACCCTTTAACTCAAAAGTACCTTCAACTAAATCTTCTCTTTTTGGCTGATATACATTAGAAAATGTTTCGTTTTCTCTAAATCGCTTTAGCTTATTTTTACTTCCCACTGTGTTTTAACTATTTCTTATTATTTGAAAATATTTGGTAAAATTAAGGAAATATACAGAAGCCTTTATATGCTTACCTTTGTTTTTCTTATTTTTTGTAATTGCAATGCTTTTTTGGTGCTGCATTACAGCAAATATGTAAAAAGCCAACATTTGGTTTTGCAAAATACACCCAAATACACATTTGTGAAACACAACAAAAAACGAATATTAGTGGCGCCTTTAAATTGGGGTTTAGGGCATGCTACCCGATGTATACCTATAATTAAAGCCTTGTTAAACCAGGGGTTTACACCCATTATTGCTAGTGATGGTGTTGCTTTAAAACTTTTACAAAAAGAATTTCCCATGCTCTCTTCTATTGAGTTACCAGGGTATAATGTAACCTATGCCAAAAATGGAAAAAACTTTAAAATGAAACTTTTAAAAGATTCTCCTAAAGTTTTAAAAGCGGTTAAAAACGAAAAAAAAGCAGTTAAAGATATTATTGAAACACATCAAATTTCGGGTATAATTTCTGATAACAGATTGGGTGTTTACAGTAAAAAAGTGCCTTCAGTTTTTATAACCCATCAACTTAATGTACTTAGCGGAAGCACCACTTGGCTTAGTACCAAAATGCACCAAAAAATTATTAAAAAGTTTAGCGCCTGTTGGGTGCCAGACATTGAAGGTGATATGAATTTAAGCGGAAAACTAGGGCACACAAATACTTTTGATATTCCGTTAACTTACATTGGCCCCTTAAGTAGATTTGAAAAAAAAGCTACAGTTAAAAACAACAAATTATTAGCTTTAATTTCTGGCCCTGAGCCACAACGTGGTTTGTTGGTTGATAAACTACTTAAAGAACTTAAAGATTACCCTGAAAAAGCTATTTTGGTTAAAGGCTTGATGGAAGATGAACAAACCATACAAATTATGGGTAATGTTACGGTTTATAATTTTATGACATCGGCACTTTTAGAAAAAACTATAAATGAAAGTGACATAGTCATTTCGCGTTCGGGTTACACCACAGTAATGGATTTAGCTAAACTTAATAAGAAAGCTTTTTTTATACCAACCCCTGGACAATTTGAGCAAGAATATTTAGCAAAACGCTTAACCGAAATGAACCTTGTACCAAGTTGCATACAAGATAATTTTACAATTGATAAGATTGAAACTGTGAAAAATTTTGAAGGTTTAAAAGCTTTTGATTTTGATATAGATTACAAAAAATTATTCAGCCTTTTCCAAGGTGAATGAAAACTCACTACCAACGCCATATTCACTTTCTACATAAATTTTTTCATTGTGTGCTTCAATAATATGCTTAACAATTGATAAGCCTAAACCAGAACCGCCTTCTCTTCGTGAGCCACTTTTATCAACCCTAAAAAAGCGTTCAAACAAACGTTTAATATGCTCTTTTTCTATACCCTCGCCATTATCAGTAACTCTTACAATAACTTTATTTTTTATAAGATTTTCTATACTAATTTCTGTGGTTCCTTTTATTCTTCCGTATTTTAAAGAGTTAACCACAAGATTAGCTAACACTTGTTGTATACGTTCTTTATCTGCCCTTACCATTATTGGTTCAGGGTAATCCATATCAAAGGTTAAGGTTATTTTCTTTTTTGAGGCCTTCATTTCAAACATATCAAATACGTTTTCAACAAGTTCAACAATATCAAAAGCTTCGGTTTTCAAACTTAAATCACCTACTTCTAGTTTGGTAATCATATCTAAGTCTTTAATAATATAGCCAAGTCTTTCAATACCTTTGCTTGCTCTTTCTAGGTATTTGGTTCTTATGTTTTCATCATCCATAGCACCATCAAGCAGTGTTAAAATATAACCTTGCACTGTAAATAATGGCGTTTTTAATTCATGTGATACATTACCTAAAAACTCTTTACGGTATTGTTCGCGTACTTTTAAAGTTTCAATTTCAATTTTTTTGTCTTTCGCAAACTTATCTATTTCTTGGGTAAGTGTTTTCATATCGGTTGTTATGGCCGTTTTATTTAAACTAGCCGATTCTAACAACGTTAAATCATCATAAATTCTTTTTACACGTTTATAAATAAATTTTTCTATTCTGAATTGAATAATTACAAAACAAAATATATAAACGCTTACTGCAAAAATGGGAATATAATACCACTTTGGTTGATGAAAATAATATAAAAAAACGCTTATTAAAAGCGTTATGAATGCGGTTATGTATAACGAAGTGTTAATAGCAAACCTATATGATTTTTTAAATTTTGTTTGCGCTTGCATGTGGTACTAATCTACAAATTTATACCCAACGCCTTTTATGGTTTTAAAACTATCATCTCCTAATTTTTCGCGTAGTTTTCTAATGTGAACATCAATGGTTCTACCACCTACAACTACCTCGTTACCCCAAACGGTATCTAAAATTTCATCGCGTTTAAAAACCTTCCCTGGCTTTGAGGCTAACAAAGATAGTAATTCAAATTCTTTTCTTGGCAATATGATTTCTTTGCCTTTTGAAGTTACTTTGTATTCGTCTCTATTTATAACCAAACTGCCAATTTTAACAGTATCTGAAACATCTTCTTCTTTATAACGGCGTAGTAATGCTTTTACTTTACTAACCAACACCTTTGGTTTTATAGGTTTTGTTATGTAATCATCTGCACCTGCATCAAAGCCTGCTACTTGAGAGTAGTCTTCGCCTCTTGCTGTTAAAAAGGTAATTATAGTGTTTTTAAGGTCTGGGTTTTTACGCAATAATTCACATGCTTCAATACCATCCATTTCAGGCATCATAACATCTAAAATAATGAGTTGAGGTAATTCTTTTTTTGCTTTTTTAACGCCTTCACTTCCGTTTTCGGCAGTTATTACTTGGTAGCCTTCACTAGTTAAATTGTATCCTACAATTTCTAAAATGTCTGGCTCATCATCAACTAACAGTATTTTAATGTCCTTTTTCTTCATTTTTTAATAATTTCAAAAGGTAAAGATAAAACTAAAAGCACAATATACTCATTATTGGTTAATTAATAACGTTAAGGTAACAAAGTACTTACCCAGAGTTAACCTTTCGATGTATTACGTAAATGTTTAACACTTTTTTGGTATAAATTTTGTTGTGTTTTCTTAAATTTACATAACCTAAAAGGTACTTTATGGCAAAAAACTACTTTTTATCTGTTTTTTTTATTCTAGCATTTTTGTTTTGTAACTATAAAGGTACATCTCAAAATTATGCTACAGATACGCCTGTTAAAGAAAATATTGAGGGTTTATCTATTTACCCAAACCCTGTTAACAGTGGCCATACTTACATATATATTTCTTCTAAAAAAAACTTAGTAAAACACGTTGAGTTTTTTAATGTTATTGGAAAACTAATTTACAACACTAAATTAATTGGTAAAGAATTAAATATTGCCAACCTTAGTAAAGGTGTTTATATTTTAAAAATAACTGAAAATAATATTAGTGAGACTAGAAAATTAGTGATAAAGTAAAGATAACGTTATTTCCTTGTAAAATAAATATCAATTACACCAAAACCATTAAAATACCTTAAAGTTTATACATAATTTAGAGGTTTAATTAATTAAACTCTCATTTTATGAAAAAACTTTACTTCTTCCTATTTACTATTTTATTAGCAAATATGTCTTTTGGTCAAATTATTAGTGAATTTGATGCTGACCAAGCAGGTACTGATAGTGCTGAATTTATTGAAATTCAATGGTCACCAAATACTTCTTTAAACGGCTATATTATTGTGCTTTTTAATGGCAACGGAGACATAAGCTACAACACTGTTGATTTAACAGGCGAAACAACTGATGCTAATGGATTTTTTGTTATTAATTTCCCTTCAAACGGAATACAAAATGGACCAGACGCCATTGCATTATATATGGATAGTGCCTCAAACTTCCCTAATGGTACCGCTCCAACAACTACAAATCTTGTAGACGCTGTAGTATACGGAACTAATGATAGTGACGATACTGCCCTAATGAATGCTCTGGGTGAAACTGTACAATATAATGATGATACTTCAAATTCTTTAAACCAATCTGGTGATGGAACTTTTTATCTTGCTGCACCATCGTCTGGTGTTACAAACAACACGTTGTCTTCAAACCAAAACCAAATTAAAGGGTTTGCTTTATACCCAAATCCTGCAAATGGTTTTATTAATATTTCTAGCAAAAGCAATGCTAAAATATCTGTTGCTATTTTTGATATGTTAGGCAAACAAGTAATTAACACAGTAACAAATAACGAAACTGTTAACATTTCTAGCTTAAATACTGGCATTTATATGCTTAGAGCCGTGCAAGATAATGCCACAACCACTACAAGATTAGTGGTTAAATAAACACTATTTATACCATATATTTAAAAGCGTTGCAATAGCAGCGCTTTTTTATTTTAACTATTTTTGTACTGTGTTTTTTAAAACAGAATTGCTTGATAAATGATAGACTACAAGAGTATTTTTAACATTAAAACTAACAAAGCATTTGAAAAAAAAGCGCTTGAAATTTTCAAGTTCCAATTTGAAAACAATAGTGTTTACAGATCTTTTTGCGATTTACTTTACAAAACACCTAGTGATGTAAAAACCATTGAAGATATACCGTTTTTACCTATTCAATTTTTTAAATCTCGTACCGTTTTAAGCTCAAACTCTGCTATTGAAACTATTTTTACAAGCTCTGGTACTACAGGCCAAAACACTAGCAAACACCATGTAACTAACTTAAAAGTTTACCAAGACAGCTTTAATTTAGGGTTTTCTCATTTTTATGGTAATATTGAAGATTATGTGGTTTTGGCTCTATTACCATCATACTTAGAGCGCAAAGGTTCATCACTAATTTACATGGTTGATGCACTCATAAAACAATCAAAACAGCCTGAAAGCGGCTTTTATTTAAACAACCTATCTGAATTAAAAAACACATTAACAACTTTAGATTGTGAAGGAAAAAAAATATTACTAATTGGTGTTTCATTTGCACTTTTAGATTTAGTTGAAACCTATAAATTCAATTTAAAAAACACCATAATAATGGAAACTGGCGGTATGAAAGGGCGCCGAAAAGAATTAATACGTAATGAGCTTCACAACATATTAAAACATGGTTTTGGTGTTGATGAAATACATAGCGAATATGGTATGACCGAACTTTTAAGTCAGGCTTATTCCAAGGGCAATGGTATTTTTAATTGTCCACATTGGATGCGTGTTTTAACCCGTGATACTGAAGACCCTTTAAGCATACAAAAACCAAGAAAAACAGGTGGTTTAAACATTATAGATTTAGCAAATATTAATTCTTGTGCGTTTATTGCCACCCAAGACTTGGGCCGGTTAAATACCAATGGCTCTTTTGAAATTATTGGCAGATTTGACCATTCTGATATTAGGGGCTGCAACCTTATGGTGCTTTAACTTATACAAAGCATAACCTATTCACTTTAGGTTATATATGTAAAAACTTCATTAAAATTCAGTTTAATACTTTAACTTTTAATTAAGATTATAACTGTGTAAGCTATTTGTATTTATACCGACAAAACTAATGAGCTAAGAAAAAGAAAGATTAGTTTTTATTTAATTGGTTAGTAATAAGGCTTGGTTTTACACCAAGCCTTATGTTTTTATACCACTCTTAGTATGAAGTAATTTTTTTTACCACGCTGTAACAATACAAACTTTTCATTAATTAAATCTGACGAGGTAATAGCGTAATCTTCTTTTACCTTTTCTTTATTTACTGAAATTGAATTTTCTTTTAAAGCGCGTCTTGCTTCGCCGTTAGATTTTAAAAAGTTACCTTTTTCTGCCAACGCAGCAACCATAT
The DNA here is from genome assembly GCF_007997385.1 of Seonamhaeicola algicola. Classification (GTDB taxonomy): domain Bacteria; phylum Bacteroidota; class Bacteroidia; order Flavobacteriales; family Flavobacteriaceae; genus Seonamhaeicola; species Seonamhaeicola algicola. The sequence continues at coordinate 92,539 of NZ_VOSC01000025.1, read as the reverse complement.
CTAATCCGTTTTCAATATCACTTTTTGAAATTTCAGTTAATGGTACCCCATCAAAAACATCTAAAAACGTTTGTTCGTTTAATGCTTTTAAATCTTCACTTGTAGATTTGCCAAATAATATATTACTAGCTTTAATAGCATTTTCTAAATCTTCTTTAGAGTGTACCATTGTAGTAATTTCTTCAGCTAAACGTTTCTGTAAAGTTCGTAAATGGGGAGCTTCTTTATGTTCTTCAACCAAAGTTTCAATAGTTTCTTTTGTTAAAAACGTGAAAATTTTAATATACTTTTCAGCATCTTCATCACTGGTATTTAACCAATATTGATAAAATTTGTAGGGTGATGTTCTGTTTGCATCTAACCATACATTTCCACCTTCGGTTTTTCCAAATTTTGTACCATCGGCTTTTGTAATTAGCGGGCAAGTTAGTGCATAACCTTTACCTCCACCAATACGCCTTATAAGCTCTGTACCTGTAGTAATATTACCCCATTGGTCACTACCACCCATTTGTAAGGTGCAGTTTTTTTCTTTGTATAAATGAAGAAAATCATATCCTTGTACTAATTGGTATGTAAACTCTGTGAAAGACATGCCCTCTTTAGCTTCAGAAGACAAACGTTTTTTAACAGAATCTTTAGCCATCATATAGTTTACGGTAATATGTTTACCAACGTCTCTAATAAATTCTAGAAACGAAAAGTTTTTCATCCAATCATAATTATTAACTAAAACTGCAGCATTAGCTTCGTTGCTTTCAAAATCTAAAAAACGTGACAACTGGCTTTTTATAGCTTCTTGGTTATGGCGAAGCGTTTTTTCATCTAACAAATTACGTTCAGCAGATTTTCCTGACGGATCACCAATCATACCGGTAGCACCACCAACAAGCGCATAAGGTTTGTGGCCTGCTAACTGAAAATGACGCAACATCATAACACTTACCAAGTGCCCAATATGTAAAGAATCGGCCGTAGGATCAATGCCTACATAGGCGCTTTGCATACCAGACATTAAATGTTCTTCGGTTCCTGGCATGGCATCATGTAGCATACCTCTCCATGTTAATTCTTCAACAAAATTCATTTTCATCTTTAATATAATTTATTGTGCTGCAAATATAAAAATACCATACAATTAGTAGGTTATAATTAGTATTCTTTCTGAAGCATTTTAGCAAAAGCTATATAAAATATTCATTATTTTAGCCTCATGATTTTAGTTACAGGCGGTACAGGTTTAGTTGGGTCTCATTTGCTTTATAAACTTATTTGTAATGGCGAAAAAGTTAGAGCTATTTATAGAAACCCTAAAAAACTTGAAAATATTAAAAATGTATTTTCTTGTTATACTAGCAATTACCTTGAACTTTATAATAGTATTGAATTTGTTGAAGCCGATATTTTAGATATTTCGTTATTAACCAATGCTTTTAAAAACATTGAATACGTATATCATTGCGCTGCTTTTGTATCATTTGAACCACATAAATACATACTTTCTAGAAAAACAAATATTGAAGGCACTGCCAATATTGTAAACATGTGTTTAGCAAATAACATAAAAAAACTTTGCCATGTAAGCTCTATTGCTACCTTAGGAAATAGTAATAATAACAAACCTATTGACGAAAGTAGTATATGGAACCCCGAAGCCGATAACAGTGTTTATAGCATTACAAAGTATGGTGCTGAAATGGAAGTTTGGCGCGGTACACAAGAAGGTTTAAATGCCGTTATTGTAAACCCTGGTGTTATTTTAGGCGCTGGCATTTGGCGTTATGGTACCGGAAATTTATTTAAACGTGCACACAAAGGCTTTACGTATTACACTAATGGCACTGTTGGTTTGGTGGCGGTTGATGATGTTGTAAATATTATGATAGCCCTTTTAAAAAGCACAATTACCAACCAACGCTTTGTTTTAGTTGCAGAAAATTGGACTTACAAACGTTTTTTACAAACGCTGGCAAAATCTGTGAATAAAAAAGCACCAAAAAAACAAGCACCTATTTTTCTATTAAAAATAGCTTGGAAATTAGACTGGATAAAAAGCAAACTTACAGGAAAAAGGCGTGTACTAACAAAACATATAGTTACAGCATTAACCACTGAAAAAAACTATAGTAGCAAACACTTAAAAGCTACATTAAACTATACGTTTACACCTATTAACGAAACAATACAAGAAATTGGCGCTTGTTTTTTAAAGCACAAATAATTACAACTCAATATCTAAATTCTCTAATTCTTGAATTGTTTTATCATCTATTGAAGGTGCTGGTTTTGCGCTATTTTTACCCTTTGGAAACTTAATTGAATCGCGTGTTTTTAAAACTTCATTTAAAGAATCTTCGCTTTTTTTAACCCGCTTTTTTTGCTCTTCTTTTTGTATATTTTTATAATGCTCTTTTAACTTTTCTAAACTGTCATTTACCATTTGGTAAATTTCTTCGTAGTCTTTTATTTGGTATGTATAATATATATTGCTTTCGGCAAATTGTAAACTATCAATATTATACTTATTGTAAATGTATGTATTGGGCAAAATCCCCTTGTCTTCTAATGTTTTTCTGTTTACAGCATTTGCAGACCCTACCAATTTAGCATCAATTAAAATGTTAACCATTTTGTTTTTAGATATTAAATTCTTTGGTTTTTTTGGACCATTACACCCAATAAAACCTAAAATGGCTATAAAAACTATTAAAAAACGTTTCAACATTATCTATTAAAAGTTAAGCGTTTAGCATATTTTACGTTACTAAATTTAGCGTTTTGGTAGGCAACATTTCCATTTACAAAAGTATGCGTTATTCTAGATTTAAAAGTTGTACCCTCAAAAGGAGACCACCCACATTTATATAGTGTGTTTTCTTTTGTTACTGTCCAAGGGTTATTTAAATCTACCAACACCAAATCTGCAAAATAGCCTTCTTTTATATAGCCACGTCTTTCAACATCAAATAAAATAGCTGGGTTATGACACATTTTTTCAACTATTTTTTCAATAGATATTTTACCTCTATGATGCATTTCTAACATAGCTGGCAATGCATGTTGTACTAACGGCCCACCAGAAGGTGCTTTTGTATAAACGTTTTTTTTCTCTTCTAAAGTATGTGGAGCGTGGTCTGTTGCTATAACATCAATTCTATCATCTAGTAAAGCTTCCCAAAGTTGCTCTCTATCTTCGGCCGTTTTTACTGCCGGATTCCATTTTATTAATGTACCTTTCTTTTCATAATCTTCACTTGAAAACCACAAGTGATGTATACATACTTCGGCTGTTATTTTTTTATCTTTTAAAGGTGTTTTGTTTTCAAACAGGCTAGTTTCCTTTCCTGTAGATAAATGAAAAACATGTAATCTTGCACCGGTTTCTTTTGCTAATTCTATTGCTTTTGAAGACGATAAATAACAAGCTTCTTCGCTTCTTATTATAGGATGCTGCGAAATAGGAATATCATCACCATACTTTTCAATATGTGCTTGTAAATTGTTTTTTATTGTAGTTTCATCTTCACAATGTACTGATATTCTTAAATTGGTATTTTTGAAGATATTTTTTAAAACCTCTGGATCATCAACCAACATATTACCTGTTGAAGACCCTAAAAACAATTTTAATCCTGCAGCTTGGTTAGCATCTAGTTTTAAAATTTCGTTTAAATTATCGTTTGTACCTCCAAACATAAATGAATAATTAGCCGATGATGTTTTGGCTGCTATAGCAAATTTTTCTTCTAACTTTTCAATTGTTGTAGTTTGCGGATTGGTATTGGGCATTTCAATAAATGATGTAATACCACCTGCAATGGCTGCTTTAGATTCTGTTTCAATTGTAGCCTTTTGTGTTAAACCAGGCTCTCTAAAATGCACTTGATCATCAATAACACCAGGTAAAAGGTATTTGCCTTCTGCATCTAAAACTAAAACATCGGCAGATTTTGGTGTTAAAGATTCTCCTATTTTTTTTATGTACTCGCCTTCTATTAATATATCGCCATTAAAAATAGCCCCCTCATTAACTATATTGGCATTTTTAATTAGTGTTTTTTTCATTTTTTAATATTTAAATAGAATTACGTTTTACTTTTTAAATATGCTTTTAATTTTCATTGAGATAACACCAAAAATAGCTTCAGATATTATACCACGGTGTAATTTAGATTCGCCTTTTGTTCTATCAGTAAAAATTACGGGTACTTCAACAATTGTAAAGTTTTTTAAATAGGCTTTAAATTTCATTTCAATTTGAAATGCATACCCAATAAACTTTACAGTATCTAAATTTATAGCTTTAAGCACATGATTTTTATAGCATACAAAACCCGCTGTGGTATCGGTAATATTCATACCCGTTATAAAACGTACGTACTTTGATGCAAAATACGACATAAGCACTCTTCCCATGGGCCAATTTACCACGTTTACTCCTGTTTTGTAACGCGAACCTATTGATACATCGGCGCCATTAATAGCACATGCATTGTATAGTTTTGGTAAATCGTTTGGGTTATGCGAAAAATCGGCGTCCATTTCAAAAATAAAATCATATTCTCTACTTAACGCCCATTTAAACCCATGTATGTAGGCCGTACCAAGTCCAGATTTTTCCTTTCTAACCTCTAAAAACAACCTATTAGTGTAGGTGTTTTGAAGCTCTTTAACCTTTAAAGCCGTTAAATCTGGTGAATTATCATCAACAATAAGCACATGAACGTCATTAGATTGCCCCAAAACTGCCTTTATTATAGCTTCAATATTCTCAATTTCATTATACGTTGGAATAATAACTACAGCTCCTATCATTCTAATTTTCTTGAACATTTATTTTGGCAAATGTACATTAATAAGCCCGTACTTTTTTTAAATTTTCCTTAATAATTTTGAGGTTCTTATTAATAAAATATAATAATTTTAAGGCATGCTTAGAGAAATTACACATAATGGACTTTTTACTATATTGCTAGTTATTGGCATTGCCTTAGTAGCCATTGCTAAATTAACTGACCCAAAGCGTTTTAACGACTTTATTTATGTAATAGGAAACTCTAAGTACTTGAAAATTTACTCTAGAGATCAAAAGTTTTTTGACAAATTTGATGCACTTTTATTTTGTAATTTAATAATTTGTGGCGCTACTTTTTTATATATTTTATTTAGATATTTCACAAACACAAAAAACACAAATATTAACCTATTATTTAAAATGGGCGTTGGTATTGGCGCTTTTATACTTATAAAAGTACTTATTGAAAGACTTATAGCCAGCCTTTTTGAAATAGATAAGTTGGTTGATAATTATATTTTTCAAAAAATTAGTTATAAAAATTACATTGGTATATTATTACTACCTATTAATGCCATTTTACTATACAAAATACAAGTATCATTAACTGTAATTTACATAATGGTTATTATTTTATTAATAGCAAATGTTATAGGAATAATAACATCATTTAAAATGCATCAAAGTTTTATAAAAAACTATTTATTCTATTTTATTTTGTATCTTTGCGCACTTGAAATAACACCCTATCTTATATTATACAAGGTGTTTATGAGTTAATACAGAACAAACTACTTGTGCCTATGAAAGTGAAAACAATTTTAGTATCTCAACCAGAACCTAAAATAGAGAACTCACCATACTTTGATTTACAAGAAAAGCAAAAAGTAAAAATAGATTTCAGGCCTTTTATTCATGTAGAAGGTGTTTCTGCCAAAGACGTTAGGCAGCAAAAAGTTGACTTATCAAAGTACACAGCTATAATTTTAACTAGTAGAAATGCTGTAGATCACTTTTTTAGGGTTGCTAAAGAAATGCGTTTTACTGTTCCTGATTCCATGAAATACTTTTGCCAATCAGAAGCTGTTGCTTATTATTTACAAAAATATGTTGTTTACAGAAAACGCAAAATTTATGTGGGTAAGCGCACATTTTCTGAGCTTTCGCCATTAATAAAAAAGTATAAAGACGAAAAGTTTTTATTACCAAACACTGATAAAGTGAAACAAGAAGTACCTGATACTTTAGATGCTTTAGGTGTAGAATGGAAACAAGCTACATTTTATAAAACTGTTGTAAGTGATTTATCGGATTTAGCAGATGTTTATTATGATGTTTTGGTGTTTTTCAGTCCATCTGGTATTGAATCTTTATTTCAAAACTTCCCAGATTTCAAACAGAATGATACAAGAATAGCTGTTTTTGGAAACACAACTATAAAAGCTGTTGAAGCCAAAGGTTTACGTGTAGATATTGCTGCACCAACACCTGAAACACCATCTATGACAATGGCTTTAGAAAAATACATAGACAAAGTTAATAAAGGAAAATAATTAACTTTATCGTTATTAAAAAGGCTGGTTTTTACGTAAAAACCAGCCTTTTTTCTTTAACTAATAAAACACTTAAAATGCGTAGCGTTGTGGTCCGCCACGTCTTATTTCTTCGCTACAATGCGCTTCAAACTTTTTAAAATTTTCTCTAAAAGCATTTGTTAATTTAAATGCTGTGGTGTAATAGGCCTCATCATTGTTCCAAGTTGCTCTTGGGCTTAATACACTAGTTGGCACACCAGGGCAAGTTCTTGGTTGGGCTACACCAAATACAGAGTGAATATGGTAATCATCATAATTATACAAGCCTAAATCACCATTTAAAACAGCATTAATCATAGCACGTGTATATTTAAGTTCCATACGTTTACCAACTCCATAAGGGCCACCCGTCCACCCAGTATTTACTAACCAAACATTAACACCAGATTTTACCATTTTATCACTTAACATTTCTGCATATTTTGCTGGGTGTAAGGGCATAAAAGGCGCACCAAAACATGCAGAAAAAGAAGGTACAGGCTCAACAACACCTGCTTCAGTTCCTGCTACTTTTGCTGTGTAACCCGAAATAAAATGATATGCAGCCTGACTTGGCGTTAATTTTGAAATTGGTGGAATTACACCAAAAGCATCTGCAGTTAAAAAGAAAATATTTTTAGGATTTTTTCCAATTGAAGGCACTTTAATATTTTCAATATGATGAATTGGATAACTTACTCTTGTATTTTGAGTAATGGTAGTGTTAGCAAAATCTACCACACCGTTATCATCTAAAATAACATTTTCAAGAATGGCTCCTTTTTTAATAGCATCATAAATTTCAGGTTCTTTATCTCTAGAAAGGTTAATTACCTTAGCATAACAACCACCTTCAAAATTAAAAACGGTGTTTTCGTTTGTCCAACCGTGTTCATCATCACCAATCAAACTTCTATTAGGGTCTGTTGAAAGCGTGGTTTTTCCTGTACCAGATAAACCAAAGAAAATAGCGGTATCTCCATTTTTACCAACATTAGCGCTACAGTGCATTGGCAATGTGTTTTTAAAAACTGGTAGTATAAAATTTAATGCAGAAAATATACCTTTTTTAATTTCGCCAGTATAACCTGTGCCACCAATGAGTGCTATTTTTTTTGAAAAATCTAAAATTGCAAAATTATGTTGCCTTGTACCATCAACATCAGGATTTGCCATAAAACCTGGTGCGTTAACAACCGTCCATTGCGGATTAAAGTTATTTAACTCTTCATCGGTAGGCCTTAAAAACATATTGTAAGCAAATTGATTGCTCCAAGGATACTCATTAATTACACGTATGCTCAATTTATAATTTTCATCGGCACAAGCATAAGAATCGCGTACAAATATTTCTTTGTTAGACAGGTAGTTAACAACCTTACTGTAAAGTTTATCAAATTTATCAGCATCAAAAGGAATATTGATATTGCCCCACCAAACGCGGTCTTTAGTAATATCATCTTTAACAATAAACCTATCTTTAGGAGAACGCCCTGTAAACTCACCTGTATTAACGGCCAAAGCACCAGATGAAGCCTGCACACCTAAACCTTTTTTAATAGAAATTTCATGAAGTTCTTCTGGAGAAAGTTGGTAATATAACTTGGCATTTTTAATGCCGTAACGCTCTAACGAAATCGTTTTCGTAGTTTGGGTATTATTATCCATAAATTCGTAAAAATTTAAGTTTTAAGCAAAAATAGCGGTTTATTTTAATAATTATACTTTTTAAACAGCTATTTTGTTTTAATTATTAAAAAATCTACAATTAAAAACAGCCCAAGCAAGCACAAATAGTAAGCCACCAATTGGTGTTATAAAACCAATTGTTTTAAAGTTAAACATAAATAGATTATTTGTTGCCAAACCATAAATTGACCCCGAGAAAAATAAAACTCCAAAAACAACTAAATAAAAAATAATGCTTTTAGTTTTTTCTGTTAAAAAAGAAGTGCCACCTACAAACATTAGTAATAACGCATGATACATTTGATAGCGCACACCTGTTTCAAAAGTTTTTTGAGCTTCAACTGAAATTAATGATTTTAATGTATGTGCACCAAAAGCACCTAAAACTATAGCTATTACGCCAAGTATAGCAGCAGTTACTAATATTTTTTTTGTCATTATATGTTGTGTTAATATTGCAAAATTAACGAACTAAAACTATTAATTTATTAACCGGGTCAATCAATTTTAATATTTTAGTTTTAATTTGAAATCAAATTATTAAATTAGCCTTTTAAACAGAAATCATTTTAAATGAAATCAAAAGACAAAGCTTTAACAATAGACGGAATAGACAAAAAGATATTGCGTGCCCTTATGGTAGATGCTAGAACGCCCATTTTAGAAATAGCCCGAAACGTAGGTATTTCTGGAGCTGCAATACATCAGCGTTTACGTAAACTTGAAAAATCTGGTTTAATAACTGGTTCAAAATTTGTAATAAACCCAAGAGTATTAGGCTACACAACAGTAGCTTTTATTGGTGTTTATTTAGATAAAGCCATACATAACCCAGAAGCTATTAAACAACTTAAAAAAGTACCCGAAGTACTAGAATGCCATTATACAACTGGCAACTGGAATGTATTAATTAAAATTATTTGTAAAAACAATGCACATTTAATGCACTTATTAAATGATGAAATACAAACTATTTCGGGCGTTTCAAGAACTGAAACATTTATATCACTAGATCAACAAATTGACCGCCAAATGAAGATATAAAATTAAAACCCCCGAACATATGCTCGGGGGTTTTATTTACTTGCTTACAAATTTAGTTTACCACTAATTTTAGTGTTTTTAAATCACCGCTTTCATCTTGTACTTTTATGAAGTACAAACCTTGGGTTTTAAATACGGTTTTTGAATCAATATTTATCTTTTCTTCAGTAGTTGTTGTTTTATATATGATTTTACCTCTTAAATCATAAATTTTCACATTTTTATTTACTTCAGAATTTCCTAAAATAATATTAAATTCTTCATTTTGATGTAATGGATTTGGATAAATAATTACTTTATCATTCAAAACCTCATCACTATTAACAACAGATTTAGCCTTTATATTTTTATTAGCAGTATTTGTTAAAGTTACACCAGTTTTAGAACACGCATCAATATTAGATTGCCAACTTGAACCAACAGGACGGATACTAGCTTTTAACAAATAGTTGCTTCCTGCTGCAGGCGATATTCCTAAATTTATTGTTACTATTTCTGTATCTGATCCTGCACTAACAGTTGTAGTACCTCCGGCTAGCCATGAGTTTGTAGAAGCATTCCAAAGCTCTACAACAACATCTAATTGACCATTTGAAGTGTAAGATATTGGCACTTCTATTGAAGTAGAAGATTGTAATAAACTTGGCAAACTAGCACAATCAACATCTGGAGAGCCTGCACTTCCGTTAATTAAACTAACACCTGTTTTTGTACAAGAATCAATATTAGATTGCCAACTTGAACCAACAGGACGAATACTAGCTTTTAATAAATAGTTGCTTCCTGCTGATGGCGCTGTTCCTGTATTTATTGTAACTATTGCTGTTCCAGATCCAGCACCTACTGTTTTACTTCCTTGTGCTAACCATGAATTTGTAGATGCATTCCAAAGCTCTACAACAACATCTAATTGACCATTTGATGTATAAACTATAGGAACATTAATTGATGTTGAAGTACTTAATGAGTTTGGTAAACTAGCACAATCAACATCTGGAGGACCTCCAGTATTACCACTTATTAAACTAACACCCGTTTTTGTACAAGCATCAATGTTTGATTGCCAATTTGCTCCAACAGGACGAATACTAGCTTTTAATAAATAATTACTACCAGCAGGTGGTGCAGTACCAATATTCATTGTAACTGAAGCTGTACTTGTTCCTGCCGATACAGTAGCTTTACCTTCTGCTAACCAAGAATTGGTTGTTGCATTCCATAATTCAACAACCACATCTCTTTGCTGATCAGCTGTATAACCTATAGAAACATTAATTGCTGTAGATGTTGTTAAGTCGTCTGGAAGACTGTTACAGTTAACGGTAGCAGTTGAAGGTGTTCCGCAATCATTACCAGTACAATCTACCAACTTCCACGACCTTACCCAATCATACCTAGTAGTTCTGTCAGATAAGGAACTGTTCATTCCATCAGCACCAGGACTAGGTGCAATCCAATCATATGTTTCTACAACAAATCTTAAGTACATATCAAGATTAAAATCTGACGGTAAATTTATAGTACCAACATTTTGTCCGTCTAAGAAGAATGTTGCTTCATCTTTGTTTTTATACCAAACTCCGTATGTATGAAAACCTGCCCAATTGAATCCTCCTAAAGGAGCATTGTTACCCTGAGTACCAGTTTGGTAGTTGCAACCTGCAGGCCAAGGGCAATTTATTACTTTGCCTCCTGGAGGGTTTGGGCACCATGGTGGTCTGCTATGAGAATTTGAACTCATCTCATTAGTAAAACCGTTACCACCATTAGTGTTAATACCCACACATTCTACTACATCTAGTTCTGTAGTACGTCTTTCACAAGCTGTTGGATTAGATGGCACCTCATTAATTAGCCAAAATGTTGAAGACATAAAAGTTTTGTTTGCCTTCATACTTACTTCATAATAACCAAAAGGAGCTTTATTAACACTTCTTACGGCAGCCCCTTCATGTGTCCATCCATCATATGGGTTATCTTTTGTTTTTGCTACTAATTTTAATTCACCTCCAGACACGGATACATTGGCTGTTTCAAAACGCGCTGGTTTTCTACCTTCCCATGTGGGTATGTTTTTTGCCCACTTAGTTGTTACGAAACCATTATCGAATTCATCAGATAAGTTTTCAATTTTTTCCCATTTTTTTCCTCCTGGTTTAGGATCTTGACCCGCAGAAAATGAGGGTTGATTTTGAGAAAACAGAGTCTCAAATAAAAGCAAACAACAGATTACCATTGTTTTACTAACAAATTTTTTCATGTTTATTTAGTTTAAATTAGGTTTGCTTAAAGTTATTTTAAACGAAAAACAATTTGTTGCGGAAAAACCTTTTGTTGTACTAAAAAACACATAATTATTCCTTTGAACCCACTAAATCAAACAATTAGAAAAATTTCTTACAAAAAAACCCGAATGTTTTATTCGGGCTTTGTGATTTATCATAAATTTAAAATACGTTGTAAATACTTGCTTTACCTCATTTTTATTAACCAATTACGCACATCAACTTCTTGTTTAATAATGTTTCTTAAATCATCAATTTTAACGCGTTGTTGCTCCATAGTATCTCTGTGCCTTATGGTTACTGTATTATCATTTAATGTATCATGATCTACAGTAATACAAAATGGTGTTCCGTTAGCATCTTGTCTACGGTAACGGCGCCCTACCGCATCTTTTTCATCATAAATTACATTGAAATCCCATTTTAAATCATCAACAATTTGGCGTGCAATTTCTGGTAATCCATCTTTTTTTACCAATGGTAAAATAGCCGCTTTTACAGGTGCTAAAACACTTGGTAATTTTAATACGGTTCTAGTTGTTCCGTTTTCTAGCTCTTCTTCTTGTAATGAATTAGAGAATACTGCTAAAAACATACGATCTAAGCCTATTGATGTTTCTAATACATAAGGCACATAACTTTTGTTTTCTTCAGGATCAAAATATTGTAATTTTTTTCCTGAAAACTTTTCATGCTGACTTAAATCGAAGTCGGTACGTGAATGAATACCTTCTAATTCTTTAAAACCAAACGGAAATTTAAACTCAATATCGGCAGCGGCATCAGCATAATGTGCTAATTTTTCATGATCGTGAAAGCGGTATAAATCTTCACCCATACCTAAGCTTAAATGCCATTTCAAACGGGTTTCCTTCCAGTGTTCATACCATTCTTTTTGTGTGCCTGGTTTTATAAAAAATTGCATTTCCATTTGTTCAAACTCACGCATTCTAAAAATAAATTGTCTAGCAACAATTTCGTTTCTAAACGCTTTACCTGTTTGCGCAATACCAAACGGAATTTTTAAGCGGCTAGTTTTTTGCACGTTTAAAAAGTTTACAAAAATACCTTGGGCTGTTTCGGGTCTTAGGTATAAATCCATAGCATTTTCGGCAGAAGCACCAAGTTTGGTACCAAACATAAGGTTAAACTGTTTTACGTCTGTCCAGTTTTTGCTTCCAGTTAATGGGTCTGCTATTTCTAATTCTTCTATTAAGGCTTTAACATCGGCTAAATCTTCGTTTTCTAAAGACTTTGCCATTCTAGATAGCGTGGTATCAATTTTTTCTTGATAACCTAAAACTCTAGCATTAGTTGTTACAAATTCTTCTTTATTAAAGGCTTCACCAAAACGCTTTGCGGCTTTAGCTACTTCTTTATCTATTTTTGCTTCAATTTTAGCACAATAATCTTCTATTAAAACATCAGCTCTGTAACGTTTTTTAGAATCTTTATTATCAATTAATGGGTCATTAAAGGCATCAACATGTCCTGAGGCTTTCCAAGTGGTTGGGTGCATAAAAATGGCAGCGTCAATGCCTACAATATTTTCATGCATTTGCACCATGGCTTTCCACCAATAGTCACGTATGTTTTTCTTAAGTTCAGCACCGTTTTGTGCATAGTCATAAACTGCGCTTAAACCATCATAAATTTCGCTACTTTGAAATACATACCCGTACTCCTTTGCATGCGATATAACCTTCTTAAATTTATCGTCTTGATTTGCCATAGCTGCAAAAATATAAAACCGACAATTAACTATTACAGTTCTTTAATAAAATTTGATATAATTTCATGATTATTTACTTCTACTTAACTATTTTACTAATAGCTACAGACATTTACTTAAATATAGCAAGATAAGTATTAAAATATTTTTTTAGTTTTCTTGCTATTAAAATTATACCAAAAATGACCTTAAAAACCATTATTTTAAAATTCATTTGTAATATGTTATTATTGTAAAACTTTAAATTGCATGATGCCAAATAATTTAAAAAAAGTCTTTCTACTTTTTTTTATGCTATTCTTTATAGCATATAATTTTCATGCTCAAAAGTTTACAGACAACTATAAAATTACCCACTTTAAGTTACCAATAGAAACCCATACAAATGATATTTTAGAAGACACCTTTGGTTTTGTATGGATTGCCTCATCAAACGGGTTGTGGCGTTATGACGGTAGCAACTATAAAAATTACAGCAAGAATGAAAACGATAAAAACAGTATAACTGATAATAATATTTCATGTTTATATGAAGATACCGAAAAAACACTATGGGTAGGCACCTATGGTGGTGGATTATTAAAGTACAACCGAGAATGTGATTGTTTTGATAGGTTTATACACAATGAAAACAACCCACAATCTTTAAGTTTTAATGAGGTTAGAACCATTTTTGAAAGTAAAAACAAACAATTATATATAGGTACAGATGGTGGCGGATTAAACATACTTAACAGAAGCACCAATACATTTACATGGTATAAACATAAAACCTCTGACACTACTACCCTTAGCCACAATAATGTATTAGCTTTAGAAGAAGATCCTTATGGTAATATAATTGTTGGTACATGGATTGGCTTAAACATTTTTAACACCAAAAACAAAACGTTTAAGCGTGTGCTACCAAGTAAAGAAACACAGCCACACTTTAGCCTTGAGTATTACAATGGAAAATTAATAACATCATTTAAAAACTTTTCTATTTACAAAACCAATAGTGCTTTTAAACCCTTAAAAGTTTCAAATTATACTGGGCGATACGTTAAAAAAGAAAACAGTAACAGCTGTTGGTTTTTAAGCAATAATACCATTTCAATATTAAATGAAGACTTTAAACTAAAAAAACAAATTTATTTAAATAAACTATTTAACCTAGATTATGATTTAGTTTTAAATAAAGTGTTTCATAACAAAAATAAAAACACCTCTTGGGTAGCAGCTAATAATGGTAGTTTTTTTCTTTTTGAAAAGAAAACCAGTCCGTTTAAATACTTCACAAAACATATTTCTGGCTACAGCACCATAAGTAAAACCCATTTAAATTATTGGATTGTAAAAAACAACAACGTATTTATTTACACAAAAAAGGATAGCACCTTCAATAAAATTAAAATTAGTTTTATTGGAAAACCATACGTTGCAACAAACTTTAATAAAAATGTTTGGATAGCCGATTCTAAAAACATTTATGAGTTAACTGTAAAGGGTGAATTATTAAATACCACGGCCTTAAAGTCTGACCCTAGAAGTATTATGTTATCAAACAATGGCAATTTATGGTTAGGAGAAATTTTAGGCGTTAAAAAATACAATATTGCCTCAAATAGTATTTTAAAATTTGAATGCACCTCAGACACTCCTAATGGTATTGGGTATTTTCATTGGGCTTCTGTAATTTTTGAAGATAGCAAAGGCCAAATATGGATTGGGACTAATGGCGATGGTTTAAAAAAATACTTACCTAAAACCAATGAATTTGAACATTACAGACATAAAATTGGAGACAAAACAAGCCTAAACAACAATTTTGTAAATGAAATTTTTGAAGACAATAAACATAATTTATGGATTGGAACAAAAGTAGGTTTATGTAGGCTAAATGAAAAAACTGGCACATTTTTTCAATGTGAAAACCCTGTAATTAAAGACAAAATAATTAATGCTATTGAACAAGATCAAGAAAACAATTTATGGATTGGAACCTTAAACGGATTAATTAAATATAATTACATAACTGATGAAATTCGTGTTTTAAATGAACAAGATGGCTTGTTATCTCATAAAATAGGTCTTTCTAGCTTACATTTAGATACAAACCAATTAGTTTTTGAAACTGATAAAGGCTTAATGCTATTTAACCCAAAAGCCATTGAAGAAAACCATAAACCATCACACATTTACATCTCAAAACTTTGGGTAAACAATACCATTGTAAAACCCAATAGTAAATATATTTCTAAAAATATTGAAGTAGAACAACAAGTAAATTTAAGTTACAAAGACAAAAAATTTGAATTTGAATTTCAAGTTATTAACTACAACAATAACGGACGCTGTAAATTTGCATATAAACTAGATGGTTATGACAAAACCTGGATTAATGTTTACGGTAACCAAAAGGCAACCTACACTAATATTCCTTCAGGTAAATATACTTTTTTAGTTAAAGCCAGTAATGAAGATGGTGTTTGGAGCAATAACATTAAAAAATTAAACATACATATTAAACCTCCTTTTTGGAATTTAATATGGTTTAAAATAGTAATATCACTGTGTATTATAGCTTTATTTTTTCTTGTTATTTGGTTAATAATTAAACGCGAAAGACATCGCTCACAATTTGAAATAGAAAAAGAACGCGTTTTACAAGCAGAAGAGCTAACCAAATTAAAATTAAAATTTTTCACCAATATTTCTCATGAGTTAAGAACACCCTTAACACTAATATCGGCTCCATTAAACAAATATATTCAAGAGCAAACCAAACCCAACAACAAAGTTTTAGAAATGATGTATCGCAACAGCTCTAGGTTGTTAGAATTGGTTAATCAAATTTTAGACTTTAGAAAACTAGAAACCACACAAAAACTACACGTAACTACACACAGAGATGTATCAGTATTTAATACCATAAACGCATCATTATTATATTGGGCAAAAGAAAAAAACTTAACCTACAAAAGTAAATTTCCTGATGAAAACTACGAGATTTATTATGATACCGATGTAATAAAAAAAATAACCACAAACCTGCTCTCTAACGCCTTTAAATACACCCCAAAAGGCGGCAAAGTATCTTTATTAGTAAACTATTTAAACACTAAAGTAGATACTAATAACAAACTATTAAATGGAACTCTGGAAATTAATGTAATAGACAATGGTTCTGGAATACCTGAAGCATACCAAGAAAAGGTTTTTGAACGTTTTTATCAATTAGATGAAAACCCAGATTTTGGTTATAGTAGTGGCATTGGTTTATCATTAACCTCAGAGCTAGTTAAACTTCACAAAGGCAGCATAGAGTTAAAAAGCAGCAAAGAAAAAGGCAGTTATTTTAAGGTAAAAATACCCATTGGCCTGCATGATTACAATAACCTTAACAACGTTACAACAACAGTTTTACCAAAAATAAACACTGAAAAAACTTTAATTTTAATTGTTGAAGATAATGCAGATATTAGAAATTATATAAGCGAAGAACTTAAAGACACGTACCAAATAGTTGAAGCCGAAAATGGCAAAAAAGGGTTTCAAATTGCCATTACCACTATACCTGATGTTATTATTAGCGATATTATGATGCCAGAATCAGACGGCTTACAACTTGCAAACCAACTAAAAAGTAATGAACTTACAGCACATATACCTTTGCTATTTTTAACAGCCAAAACAGGAGAGCAAAACAAAATTTCAGGACTAAACTCGGGTGCTAATGATTATATTCAAAAACCGTTTAATATTTCAGAAATAAAACTTAAAATTAATAATATTTTAGAAAGCAGAAAACAACTACTAAAAAAGCATTTAAAAGCACACAACACCCAAGAAGCCAACACACAAAATAGCACACCTGATAAATATCTTGAAAAAATAAACTTAAAGCTAAATGAACATTTAGATGATTCAACATTTTCTATTGATGAATTATGCAAAGAGCTCACTATAACAAGATCTCAACTTTACAGAAAAATACAAGCATTAACAGGAAAATCTATAATAGAATATATAAATTTCTACAAGCTTACAAAAGCAATGCAATTAATTAAAACAGGCCGGTACACTTTAAAAGAAATAGCTTACAAAGTTGGCTATAATGACAACCGATACTTTAGTCGTGCTTTCAAAAAAGAATTTGGTAATCCGCCGTCTCATTACCTTCCAAAGGGTTAATTTCACTGTATTTGTTTAATAAATACACCATTTTACAAAAAAAATCCACCTCATTTTTTGGTGTCTAGAATATATTTGGAAGTCTAAAAAACTACAACTAAACTAACACCACACAAATGAAAAATTCTCGTAGAGATTTTCTAAAAAAAACGGCTTTAGCCAGTACCGCTGCAACCATACCTTCATATAGTTTTACAATTATAAATAAACCAACCTTAAGTAATGAAATAATTGGTCATGGAAATTTTAAATATCGTGTTCACAAACAATGGGGTAATTTAAACCCTAACACAACACCAATTAAAAACTGCCATGAAATGGTTTTAGACTCTAAGGGTAGACTAATAATGATTACAGATGAAACCAAAAACAATATTATTATTTATGATAAGTCTGGAAAATTAATTACCACTTGGGGGCACACATATAACGCTGGCCATGGCTTAACACTTTTTAAAGAAGGCGAAGAAGATGTTTTATTTATAACAGACCCTAGTGCGGGTAAAGTTGTAAAAACCACTGTAAATGGCAAAATTATTATGGAATTACCTAACCCTAAAAACATTGGTGTTTACAGCAATAACATGCAATACAAACCAACTGAAACAGCCATTGCTCCAAATGGAGATATTTACGTTTCTGATGGCTATGGCTCAGATTGGATTTTACAGTTTAACAAAGACGGAGAATTTATTAGAAAATTTGGAGGGAGAGGTTATGAAGATGAAAAATTAAACAACGCTCATGGCGTTGCTATTGATGATAGAGACCCCAATAACATTACCCTTTTATGCACTTCTAGAACACATAATGCTTTTAAAAGATACACTTTAGAAGGCAAATATTTATCAACCATTTTTTTACCAGGAGCCTATGTATGCAGGCCCGTTATTGATGCTGAAAATATTTACGCTGGCGTATGCTGGTCTAGAATGAAATACCTTGAACGTGTTCCAAATTCTGGTTTTGTAACCATTTTAGATAAAAACAATAAGGTAGTATCTAATCCCGGTGGCACCAAGCCTAAATACAAAAACGGAGAGCTTCAACTAATGCTTCAAAACACAGCATTGTTTAACCATTGCCACGATGTGTGTATAGATGAAGATAAAAACTTATACATCTGCCAGTGGAATGCTAAAAAATCTTACCCAATTAAATTAGAAAGAGTATAAATGAAACTATTTTTTCCATTTTATTTAGTATTAGTCCTTAGCTTTTTTTCTTGCAATAGCAAGAGCGATAATTACGTAAGTATACCCGAAAAAAAAGTACCCAAAGTAGTAGATTATAATTTTGATGTAAGACCAATATTGTCAGACAAATGCTTTAATTGCCATGGGCCAGATGCCAATAAAAGATTTGCAGATTTAAGATTAGATACCGCAGAAGGTGCTTATGCTGCATTAAAAGAATCTCCAAAAAAACATGCCATTGTTAGTGGTAAACCCAACAAATCTGAAGCATATTTAAGAATTGTATCAAAAGATACAGCAACAGTAATGCCACCTCCAGAGTCTAACTTAAAACTTTCAAACTACGAAATAAAAGTTATTGAAAAATGGATTAAACAAGGTGCTAAATACAAACAACATTGGGCATTTACACCAATTACAAAACCACAATTACCTAAAGTAAAAAAAGCAGATTGGGCAACAAATGATATAGATTATTTTATTCTTAGTAAAATAGAAGACTTAGGTTTAACCCCAAACGAAAAGGCTACTAAAGAACAATTATTAAAACGTGTTTCTTTTGATATTACAGGACTTCCTCCGTCTATTGAAATGCAAAAAAAGTTTATAAACGACACCTCTGAAAATGCGTATGAAAAAATAGTAGATGAGCTTTTAGCCAGCAAACATTATGGCGAAAAAATGGCTAGTTCATGGATGGATATAGCTCGTTTTGCAGATTCACATGGTTACCAAGATGATGAACTAAGAACCATGTGGCCATGGCGAGACTGGGTTATACATGCATTTAATGAAAACTACAGCTATAAAAAATTTGTTACTTGGCAGTTAGCCGGAGATTTACTCCCTAACAAACATTTGGAAACAATTCTAGCCACAGGTTTTAATAGAAACCATAAAATAACCCAAGAAGGCGGTATTGTTGTAGAAGAATACAGAATTGAAACCATTACAGATAGAACCAACACATTTGGCAAAGCATTTTTAGGTTTAACTTTTGAATGTGCCAAATGCCATGACCATAAATATGACCCCATTTCGCAAAAAGACTACTACAGTACTTTTGCTTTTTTTGAAAATACACCTTATAAAAAATCTAGTGCAGTAAATGCAAATTTAAGAGTCATTGCAGAGCCTCCCTTTTTATCCATATCAAATCAATTAGCAAAAGACAGTTTACCTTTCATAAATAAGAAAAACGGCTATAAAAATGTTGAAGTAATGGTAATGGAAGAGCTAGAAGAAAAAAGACCAACCCGTATTTTAGATAGAGGTGCTTATGATGCAAAAACAGATACCGTAACACCAAATTTACCAAATGCTATTTTAACGTTTGATACAGAAAAATACACATCAAACCGTTTAGGTTTATCAAAGTGGTTATTTAATGAAAAAAACCCGCTAACCAGTCGTGTGTATGTTAACCGCATTTGGCAAGAAATTTTTGGAACTGGCATTGTAAAAACCTCGGGAGATTTTGGCATGCAAGGAGAATTACCTTCTAACGTAGATTTATTAAATTACCTATCGGCAGATTTTATTGAAAATGATTGGAATATTAAAAAACTAATTAAAAAAATGGTTATGTCTTCCACCTACAAACAATCTTCAATAGTAAACAATAAAAAGCAAGCAATTGACCCAGAAAACAAGTATTTATCTTATATGCCAAGAGCTAGATATACTTCAGAAATGATTAGAGATCATATACTAGCCAGTAGTGGATTATTAAATAGAGAGATAGGTGGCCGTAGCGTTAAAACATATCAACCAGATGGTTTATGGGAAACATCATCATCTGGCAGAGGTATGCTAGTTTATTACGTACAAGATCATAATGAAAACTTGTATCGTAGAGGTATTTACACATTTATTAAAAGAACTTCACTTCCTCCTGTTCAAATGATTTTTGATGCGACTACTAGAGACCAATGTGAGGTAAGAAGACTTAGCACAATGACACCTCTGCAAGCTTTAGTACTTTTAAATGATCCTACGGTTTTGGAAGCCTCTAGAGTATTTTCTGAAAAACTGTTACAAGAAAACAGCACTGATGAAGCTAAAATAAATAAAGCTTTTAGAAGTATTTTATGCAGAAAAATTAAACCCGAAGAAAAAAAACTATTACTAAACTATTACAACCAGCAAAAAGAAATATTTAAAAATGATACTAAAAGAGCTAATGATTTTGTTAATGTAGGCGAATACCCTTCAACAAATTTAAATAAAAGTGAGGTGGCTGCTCTTATGCAAATAATTCACACTATGTATAATATGGAAGAAGCCATTGTTAAAATTTAAACGAACTAAAACACATGAAAAAAGACGTTTTTGAACATCATTTAAATATAAATCGTAGGCATTTTTTTAAAAAAGCCGCTATGGGTCTTGGTGGGGTTGCTTTGGGCTCATTATTAGCGCCAGATTTATTCAAAGGATCGCAAGATGCTGCTAACCAAATACCATTAGGCTTAAAACATTTTGCTTCAAAAGCCAAACGCATAATAATGTTAGTACAAAACGGTGCCCCTTCACAACTAGAAACTTTTGATTTTAAACCTAAACTTAGAGATATGTTTGGGCAAGATTTACCAGAGTCTATTAGGCAAGGGCAAAGGCTAACAGGCATGACTGCCTACCAAAAAAGTTTTCCTTTAGTAGGTTCAAAATTTGGTTTTAAACAATATGGCAACTCTGGTGCTTGGGTTAGTGAACTATTACCAAATATTGCTAAAATTACTGATGATATTTGTATTGTAAAAAGCATGCATACCGATGCTATTAACCATGATCCTGCATTAACGTTTTTACAAACTGGAGCTCAAGTAGGTAACCGCCCAAGCATGGGGTCTTGGTTTAGTTATGGTTTGGGTAGCGAAAATAAAAATTTACCTGCGTTTTGTGTATTATTATCAAAAGGCGGTGGTACTGGACAAGGTGTGTACTCAAAATTATGGTCCAACGGATTTTTAGACAGTACACACCAAGGTGTACAATTAAGTGCTAGTGAAAATCCTATTTTATATTTAAACAACCCAAAAGGTATGAATATGAAATCTAGAAGGGATATGTTAAATCACTTAGGAACTTTAAATGAAATGGGGTATAAAGAATTTAAAGATCCTGAAATTCATTCTAAAATTAAGCAATATGAAATGGCTTACAGAATGCAAACTGCTGTACCCGAAATTACTGATGTTTCAAAAGAACCAGATCATATAAAAAAACTATATGGAGCAGATTGTATGATACCTGGTACCTATGCCGCCAATTGCTTATTAGCCAGAAAATTATCAGAATCCGGTGTGCGTTTTGTACAGTTATACCATCAAGGTTGGGACCAGCACAATAACTTAGTTGGGCAAATTAAAGGGCAAGCCAAAGATGTAGATCAAGCTTCTGCAGCTTTAATAACAGATTTAAAACAGCGTGGTTTATTAGATGAAACACTAGTAATTTGGGGTGGAGAGTTTGGTAGAACCAATTATTGCCAAGGAAAACTAACTAAAGATAATTATGGTAGAGACCATCACCCAAGAGCCTTTAGCATATTCATGGCCGGTGGTGGTGTAAAAGGCGGAAAAGTGTACGGAAAAACAGATGAATTAGGCTATAATATTATTGAAAACCCAGTTCATATTCATGATTTACATGCTACCATTATGCATCTTATGGGCTTAGATCATGAAAAGTTAACTTACAAGTATTTAGGTCGACGATTTAGGCTCACAGATGTACACGGGCATGTTGTAAAGGATATTTTAGCATAACCATGAAAAAAATCACATCTTTTGCTTTAAACGCATTGTTGTTTCTTCACTGTTTATTATTATTTTTAATAGTTTTTGAAACCTCTGTTAAAGTTCCGTTTTGGCTACAACCTTTAGGAAGAATGCACCCTATTTTACTCCATTTCCCTGTGGCCTTTGTTGTTTTGTTAGCATTACTAAACACATTAAAAAAACAACTTGATGAGCATGCTTTTAATAAAATTAATTTATTCCTTTTATTAATAACTGCTATAACTACTGCATTAGCTACTTTAATGGGCTTTTTACTATCACTTGAAGGTTATGAATCTCAATTAATGAACTTACATAAATGGGCTGGTATTGTATTATGTTTTTTAATTTATAGTTTAGTATTACTTCGCAAACAAAAAATAGTATATCAAACTTTGCTATATATTGGGTTAATAGGCATTGTTTTAGTTGGTCATTACGGAGCTGGTTTAACTCATGGCAAAAACTTTATAACTGAACCATTATTAGCTGCTAAAACTAAAAAAATAGATGAAAGCACACCTGTATATTCAGCATATATAAAACCCATTTTAAACGCAAAATGTGTGAGTTGTCATAACCCTGAAAAACGTAAAGGCGCATTAGATTTAAGTACAATTGAAGGCATTACAAAAGGCGGCAAAAATGGCCCACTCTGGGTAGCTCATAAACCAGAAAACAGCCAGTTCATGCAACGCGCACAATTACCTATAAATGATAAGGAACATATGCCTCCTGAAGGCAAACCTCAATTAACGCCTTTAGAAATAGAATTATTAGAAACTTGGATTCTTCAAGGCGCGAATAACACCATTTCTTTTGCTCAATTAAAACCAGAAGCTCCTTTAAAAAAACTTATTGAGAAAAAATGGCAAAAACAAAAAGCTTCTACAATACCAAAATATACGTTTGAATTTGCTGATGCAAAACTTGTTGAATCATTAAACAGTAGCCCTTACAGAACAGTAATACAAAAATCTTCAAATTCGCCTGCTATAGATGTATCCATATATGGAGAATCAACTTATAGTTTAAAACTTTTAACTGATTTATCTGAAATTAAGGAACAAATAGTGTTTCTTAACGTTGCAAAACTACCTGTAGACAATAAAGCCTTAGAATTTATTGGCACACTTAATAATTTAGAGCACTTAATTTTAAATGGTACTGATGTAAAAAACAATGATTTACAGGCGCTTAAAACTTGTTTAAAACTTCAATCTATCTCATTGTCTAGTACCAAAGTAAATGCTTCAGTTTTAAGCATATTAAAAAACTTTAAAAACCTTAAAGAAGTTTTTCTATGGAATACACCTATAACATCCAATGATTTAGCTGTTTTTGAAAAAGAACTTCCTTTGGTTACATTTTATAAAGGCTATGTTTCAGATACTAATACGCTGGCAAACCTTACACCTCCTATTCTTGAAGGAAATATTAATGTTATAAACTCTGGAGATAGAGTAAAAATTTGGCATAAAATGAATGGTGTTAAAATACACTACACCGATAATGGAGATAAGCCCGATAGTAGCTCTACCTTACTTAATTCAGATTTAAAAGTAATGCTAGACGGTAAAAAATTTAAAACCATAAAAACTATTGCTTATAAAAACGGATGGAAACCCAGCAGTGTTAAAAGTTTTACGTTTCTAGACAAAGGTTTTGTTCCTAAAGCTTTTGAGCTAGAATACGAAGGTATTTTAGGAGAATATACGGGTTCTGCAAAAAGAATTTTGTTAGACAATGTGGTTATGAATAATAATAAGGTTGATGTGTCTAAATTTTGGGCGGGTTTTCAAGAAAAACCGTTAATAGCTATAGCTGATTTTGGTAAAACTGAAACACCAAACATTAACGAAGTTATTCTTAGTGTAGGATATTCCTTTTATCAAAATAGAATTAAACATTGTCCTGTAAAATATGTTGAATTATGGATCTCTAATGATAAGCAACAATGGAAACTTGCACAAAGAAAAAACTACGAAAACACAAAAAACTTAGAAGATATAAAAAATATTTCTTTAAAAGTTCCTAATGGTAAATACCAATATTACAAAATAGTAGCACAACCCAATGGAATAAAAATGCACGTAGATCAGCTGTTTTTTTATTAAGTTTATAAAAAAAATTAATGCTAACCAATGTAGTAAACTTATTTTTTCCAAAGGTTTGTTATGCATGCCATAACTTACTGCAAGATAACCAAAGTGTTATTTGCGTTGATTGCCGGCACGATTTACCCGTTACAAACTTTCATTTTGATAATAATAACAGTGTAAAAAAAGTACTTTATGGCCGTGTAAAAATTGAATTAGGAACCGCTCTTTTTAGGTTTGAAAAAAAGAGCAACGTACAAAGACTTATACATGGTTTAAAATATAAAGGCTATGAAAATATTGGCTTTACACTTGGCAATTGGCTAGGTAATGAGCTTAAAACCATAAATGATTATAAAAACATTGATTGTGTAATACCTGTACCGTTGCATAAAAAGAAACTTAAAAAACGCGGTTACAATCAAGTTACTAAATTTGGACAACAACTGGCACTGGCTTTAAACGCTTGTTTTATAGATAATGTACTGGTAAAAATTACAAATACCACTTCACAAACCAATAAAACACGTATAGCCCGCTGGAAAAACACAAACGAACTTTTTGCATTAAAAAACATGCAAAATATTGAAAATAAGCACATTTTATTAGTTGACGATATTATTACAACTGGCGCTACTTTAGAGGCATGTGCTACGGTATTGCAACAAGCCAAAAACATAAAAATTAGCATTGCCACCATGGCAATAGTACCATAATTTGCACGTTATATTTCTAATTTTATGTAGGTTTGTGCAAAATTAAGTTGGTAATGACTAAAACCCTTTCAAACATTGTTTTATTAGTTTTTTTTGGAACACTTTTAATTAATTGCGCTAACCGCGGCACACCCGATGGCGGCCCAAAAGATGAAGACCCTCCAAAAATTGAAAAATCTTCACCTGAAAACTATTCTACAAATTTTAAAGGAAACGAAATTGAAGTTGAATTTGATGAGTACATAAAAATTAAAAATATTGAAAAGCAACTCATTATTTCGCCTCCAATGAAATACCAACCAGAAATTAGACCCATGAGTGGTGCTAGCAAATCAATAAAAATTAAAATTATTGATACACTTTTACCAAACACTACCTATGCTTTTAATTTTGGAAATAGTATTGTAGATAATAACGAAGGAAACCCCTACCCTTACTACAGATATGTGTTTTCTACCGGAGATTATATAGATTCGTTAAAAGTACAAGGTAATATAATTGATGCTTATAACAGAGCGCCTGAAACCTTTGTAAATGTTGCTTTATATGAAGTAGACTCTACATTTACAGACTCTATTGTTTATAAAGAAGTACCAAAATATATAACCAACACACTTGATAGCCTTACCACATTTTCTATTGAAAACATTAAAGCTGGCAAATACATGCTTATGGCTTTAAAAGATAATAATGGCGATAATAAATTTCAGCAAAAAACAGATCAAATTGCATTTCATAAAACATTTATAAATGTTCCTACAGACACTACTTACACATTAAAACTTTTTAAAGAAGCACTAGATTTTAAAGCTGTAAACCCAAAGCTTATTTCTGGTGAAAAAATTGCTTTTGGTTATGAAGGAGATTATAAAAACATGAAAATAAACATACAGTCTGAAACACCTGAAGATTTTAAATATAAAATTACCAAAGACCAAGAAACAGATACACTTTATTATTGGTACAAACCAAGGTTAGAAGCAGACTCGCTATTGTTTAACGTAACAAATACCAATTACGAAAAAGCTTTTACAGCTAGAATTAGCGTACAAGAACGCGACTCATTAACACTTAACGCTAACCCTACAAGTTCTATTTCTTTAAATGAAGATTTTAAAATTTCTGGCACAACACCGCTTACCTATTTTGATGTTGAAAAAGTTACACTAATAGACAAAGATTCAACCAAAGTAAACTTTACAACGGTTTTTGATACTATTAACAACGCTTATGTTTTCAAATTCAATAAAACATACGAAAACAAATATAACTTTGAAATAAAACCCGAAGCTTTTGAAGATTTTTATGGCACTTTTAATACTGATACTTTAAACTACCAAGTTAGCACCAGAAAAGAATCTGATTATGGTTACGCTCGTTTTACACTAGTTAATGCTAAATACCCACTAATACTGCAGTTAACTAATGATAAAGGCGATGTTAAATTTGAAACTTACGTTGAAAAACAACAAGAAGTAGACGTTTTAAACGTTACACCCGGAAAATATTATGTTAGAGCCATACATGATGCTAATGGTAACAAAAAATACGACTCTGGTAATTATTTAAAAAAGATACAACCAGAACACGTAAGCCACTTTATTTTTGATAATGATGAAGAAATAAGAGCCAATTGGGGATTAATACAAACACTTAAATTTTTAGACTAAAAGCATCTTTATCATCCAGGAAGCGTAACTTATTTCTATATTCAAAAATATGTTGTTTTTGTAGTGTAACAACTTCAACCTGTGTTTTATTTGGCTGTATGTTTGTAATTTTAGTACCTAAAACATCATAAACTGCAGAGTTTCCTGAGTATTCTATACCCAAACCATCAACACCAACTCTATTTACGCCAATACAATAGCTCATATTTTCAATAGCACGCGCTTTTAAAAGCGTATTCCAAGCAGTAATACGTTTTTCTGGCCAATTGGCAACATATAAAAGCACATCATAATCAGCTATATTTCTTGCCCAAACAGGAAACCGTAAATCATAACAAACTAAAGGACAAAATTTCCAACCTTTATAATTAACAATAAGCTGCTTAATTCCTTTGGTGTATACTTTATTTTCACCAGCTAACGTAAATGTATGACGTTTGTTGTAGCTGTGTAATTTCCCGTTAGGTTCAACAAAAATTAATCTGTTATAAAAGTTGTTGTTTTCTGTAATAACTACGCTACCTACAATAGCAACTTGGTATTTTTTTGCAGTATTCGCCATCCAATTTACTGTTTTACCTTGCATGGTTTCGGCAACAGCTTTGGCATTCATTGTAAAACCTGTTGTAAACATTTCGGGTAATAAAACAACATCTACACTACTTGATATGGCTTTTATTTGATTGTAAAAATTAAACCGATTTTGCTCGGGGTTTTCCCAAACTAAATCGGTTTGAATTAATGCTATATTTAGTTCGTTTTGCATATTGAAAATTACTTATTTTAAACAGCAAAACCAAACATAAACAAAGTTTACGCTTAAATAGATTTTAGCTTTTTTTCGGCTTTAATAAACTTTTCATTAAGTTTTTCTAGCTTATGCTCATATTGAATTTCTTTAATTGGAGATAGCTTTCCTTTTGCTTTTAAGCGTTCAAACTTAGCTTGTGTTTTTTCTAAATTATTTTTTGCTTTATTGTAATTAGCCTGTATAGTTTCTTTTCGTTTTAATGCCTTAGCTGCTTTTTTTCGTTTTTGTGTTTCTTTCTTTATTTCTTTTTCAGCCTTCTTTAAATCTTTCTGTTGCTTTAGTTTAGCTTTAGTTTCGTCTTTTTCTTCTTGTAATGATTTTTTTATAATTTCTTGTTCAGCTTCAGTTAAAGTTGTTGTTACATCTTTACCATCTTTATAAATTTTACTGCCTTTTAACGTGTAGTTAGCATTTTTTACATGAGTGTTTTGGGCATTAAGGGCAACACTAAAAAGTCCAAAAATTAGTACTAATATTAAATATTTTATATTCATTGTATGTTATTTTTATTTAAGACACATTCCTTATAAAAAAGTTACATAAACAAAAAAAGTAACGTTTAGGTTGGATTTTTAAACGTTACTTTTACAAATGGTTAAACCTTAAATTAAACCAAATTTCGCTTTCCTCTCAAAAGCTTAATAATTCTTCTTTTCATTTTACATTTAATTTTTTGCATTTCTCTTAAATTATTTTCAACATCTTCTTTACAAGGTTTATGTTCACAATCATAGAAATTTTCCATGGCCTGAATAAAATCTAATGTCTTTAGGCATTGCATTAAACCAAAGTGCTCTTTGGGCATTTTTATTTGAGAAATAATGTCTTTATGTAATTCTTGTTCTTTAAAAAAGGTATTTGGCATTACATTATGGGCATTTTTTAAGCTATTTGTATCTTTTTGTATGTTGTATGATTGAATTAAAAAATATAGTGTTATAATAATGTATAACACAACAACCACTGAAAGTATTTTTATAATTAACATGCTTTAAAGTTTTTAGGTTAGATTTAGGTGAAGTACTGGCTAGCTATTCTATTTATATAAAATGTTCAGGTTGTATTTTACTTTCTGAAACTTCTTCTAAATAGTGCTTTGCATTATTAATTACTCTAGATAAATCTTTATCTAACTTGTAAGAAACTATTAATATGTGACATGATAATACGCCAAAAACGATGACGAAAACTAGTAATATAAGTAATATGTTGAAGATTGACATACTTTTGATATTTAATGGATTAAACAATTTACTATAGCAAATTTATAGATTGTTATAATCCATTTTATCGTTTATCGATAAAGTCTCTTGTATGTATCGGTTAATGGTTTTACTTTTTAGATTACTTGATTTTATACAATATCCATTTTCTTAAGTAAAAAGGATGCATTCATATTTTGGCAAACACCTTGTTTTAGTTTATAGTCAAAGTAAAGTTCATCATTAATAATTTCTGCATCAAAGTAGTAGTTTTTTACATTTTTAAGTTCATTTTCAATAGCACATAAACTTAAATCGTGTGTAGCAATAATACCAGTAGCGTTTGATGCTACTAATTTTTCAACAAATTTTTTAGAGCCAATAGCTTTATCAGTACTATTAGTGCCTTTTAAAATTTCATCTAGAATTATAAAATACGGTTCATTTTTAATGGTATCAACAATAAATTTAAGTCTGGTTAATTCTGAAAAGAAATACGAACTATCATCGGTTAAAGAATCTGTAGTTCGCATGCTAGTAATTAATTTTACCGGATTATAGTTACTAGATTTTGCACATACTGGCAAACCTACATTGGCCATAACAATGTGCAGTGATACCGTACGCAAAAAAGTACTTTTACCGGCCATATTTGCACCCGTTACAATAAAAAACTCCTCATTATTAATTTGCAAATTACTGTCAATCCGTTTTGAAGCATTTAGTAACGGATGTCCTAATTTTTCAGCTTCAATAACTTGGGGTACGTTAGTTATTTTAGGGAAAACAAATTGTTGGTGGTTAAAGGCATAATTACCTAATGAAATATAAGCATCAAAAAATGATACAACTTCAAACCAATCATTAACTTTATGACCGTAATTTTTAATCCATTGTTCAATTTTGTAACTATTTTTTAAATCGTTTAAAAAGTAACCATTGCCAAAAATAGCGCCTATAATATTGTTTCTATTATCTAGAGCATCCAAGGCTTTTGAAAGTTCTTTAAAAATTACCGATGCTTTTTTATGCTCTGACGTTATAAGTGCTTGTTTTTCATTTAAAAGCTCTGAATTAAATTCGGCCTCTTCAATATGTTTTAACAACACGCTGTATTGCCTAAATGTGTATTTTAATTTATCTGTTTTAAATGATAGTTCATTAATTTTTTTAACATAAACACCTGTTACACCTAAACCAACAAATAACCAATACCCAATAATAGACGGCGCAATAAAACTCCCTAAAGTTGCCAACAATAAAACACCTGTTATTATTGAAAACACCAATGGCAGCCAGCGCATAGTGTTAGGTAAAAACAATGTATAATTTTTAAGCCAGCTAATTATTGTTTTTGCAGGCGTTTCAATGGTTACCAAACTAGATGCCGCTAAATAATGCTGGCGCCACTTAGGCATATTACTTAGGGCTTTAATAGCCGTTTGCCTTACCGGAATATTATTAATATTATTAGCCTTTAATAAATTTGAAAGTGTTTCTCCACCTTCATTTATGGTAGTTCTGTTTATAAATTGAAAAAAAGAACCACGACCAAACAAATCTATATCTAGACTATAAAAATGTGAAGGATCTTGATATTGACTACCGCTATCTCTATCATGAAATTTACCCGATGCAATGGCAATTTCATCATCATTAATAGTTACTAAAGCTTCAAAAAAAGCTTTATCATTTTTTACATCGGTGTATTTGGATAGTAATTTCACAAAAATAACCACACCCGCTAAGGCTATTAAAACAGCCACTTGCCAAGTATTAAAGGTAAAATAAACACCTAAACCCGTTAACACAAATACTATTAGCCTTACCAAGCTTAGAGATATCATTTTTTTATGACTAGCTTTGGCTTTTGCCTTATATAGTGCAACGTTTTCTTTGTAAAAATTATTTGTATCTATCATTTTTTAATAAAGAAAAAGCTCTGAAATTTTCAGAGCTTTCATAAACTATTTTTTTAAATTTAGTCTCTACCAAATACTTGTAACGCCCAATATAATAAGTTAGCAAGTGCACCAATAGCCGCAACTAAGTATGTTCTTGCAGCCCACTTTAAAGCATCTTCAGAACCTTTGTATTCATCTGGAGTTACAACATTTTTATTTTTTAACCAAGCCAATGCGCGGTTACTGGCATCATACTCAACAGGCAATGTTATAAAGCTAAACAATGTTGCCAGCCCCATTAATACAACACCTGCAACAGCAACCCACCAGCCTAAACCTAAACCAGCAGCACCACCTAAAACTAAACCGCCTATAATTAACCACTGAGACATACCAGAACTTACACTAACCACAGGCACTAAGGTAGATCGCATTTGCAACCAACTATAAGCTTGTGCGTGTTGTACAGCATGCCCAACCTCATGCGCTGCTACTGCTGCGGCAGCTGCGTTACGCTGGTTATAAACAGCCTCACTTAAATTAACTGTTTTGTTTTTGGGGTTATAATGATCTGTTAATCTGCCTGCTGTTGATATAACTTCAACATCGTAAATACCATGATCTGCTAACATTTTTTGAGCAATTTCAGCACCACTCATACCATTACGCAATGGTGTTTTTGAGTATTTATCAAACTTGCGTTTTAGTGTGTTACTAACAGCCCAACTTACAAGGGTTATAGCACCAATTAATATATAATATCCTATCATTTTGTTTTTTCTTTTTAATTTATAAAGTAAATATAACAATAATTACACCATAAATAGAAATATGAAAGTTTGTCATATAAAAAAAGATAACCCTAACAAACTTTTGTTTATTAGGGCTTTCTACTATTAACCTGATCAACTTAAATTATGCAGTTTCAAATGCTAAATCAAATGCTTCTGCAATTTCTTTATAAACAATTTTACCATTTACTATGTTAAGTCCTTTGGCAAGTGATTTATTTTTCTTGGTTGCTTTTTTCCAGCCCATATCTGCCAGTTTAATAACGTACGGTAACGTTACATTTGTTAAGCCCACTGTAGATGTGTATGGTACAGCACCTGGCATATTTGCCACAGAGTAATGCACCACCTCATCTATAATATAGGTTGGGTCTTGGTGGGTAGTTGGTTTTGTGGTTTCAAAACAGCCACCTTGATCTACAGCTACATCAACCATTACAGTACCAGGCTGCATATCTTTAAGCATATCTCTTGTTATAAGTTTTGGTGCTTTGGCACCTTTTATAAGTACACCACCAATAATTAAATCGGCGTCTTTAATATGCTTTCTTATATTATATTCACTAGAAAATTCGCTAATAACGTTATTAGGCATAGTTTCACTAACATGCCTTAAGGCTTTCATATTTATATCTAAAATAAATACGTTGGCACCTAAACCAGAAGCCATACGTGCCGCTTGTACACCTACTACACCAGCACCTAAAATTAACACCTTTGCAGGTGGTACTCCCGGAATTCCGCCAAGTAAAATACCGCGTCCCATAATAGGTTTTTCTAAATATTTTGCCCCTTGTTGAATAGACATTCTTCCGGCTACTTCAGACATTGGAATTAGTAGTGGCAACGTTCCATCTTTATCTTCAACAGTTTCATAAGCAATACAAACTGCTTTGCTATCAATCATAGCTTTTGTTAACGGCTCACTTGATGCAAAATGAAAATACGTAAACACTGTGTGGTGTGGCTTAATTAACGTATACTCTTGCTCAATAGGTTCTTTAACCTTTACAATCATTTCGGCAGTAGCGTAAACATCTTCAATAGTATTAAGAATTACTGCGCCAGCTTCAACGTAATCTTCATCTAAAAACCCACTGTTAAAACCAGCATTTTTTTGCACGTAAACGGTGTGATTTCTTTTTGTAAGTTCAAAAACTCCTGATGGCGTCATACCAACACGGTTTTCATTATTTTTAATTTCAATAGGAACACCAATTTTCATAAGCGGTGATAATTTTTAAGTTATTTGTTAAAAACGGTTACAAATTTAAAACATTAGATTGAAAAAAAATTCAAAAATCATGTTTTTATTAAAAAATAATTAAGAAAATTAACATATAGTTGTGAATTAACTAAAATAGTGCTTCACAACATGCCTTTTTTAACTATTATGTAATTAAGACGTATAAAAAATTAGAAACCCCTAATTTATTAGAAGTTTTACGAACGTTTGCTGTACTTAATTTTGAAGTAAACTAGCAAAAATGAAGATAATATGGTAATAGAATTTGCAAAAATCATTGACAAACTCTTTTGTAAAATACCGTAAACCAGCCAAAACAAAATACCTATAAAAAAAATGAGTAGCATTGGAAGTGATAAAGCCGATACATCTTTAGTTTTCCATGTTTGGTAAACTTGAGGTAAAAAAGCCGTTGTTGTTAAAACAGCGGCCGTTAAACCTATAATTTCTATATAATCTATGTTGAAACCTTCCATGGGTTTACCCTACAATATTTACAATTTTACCGGGCACTACTATAACTTTTTTAGGTGTTCTGCCGGCTAATTGTTCTTGGGTTTTTTCGTGTGCCATTACTGCTTTTTCAATGTCTTCTTTACTCATATCTAATGGCAACTCCATGGTAAAACGCATTTTACCGTTAAATGAAATTGGGTAATTTTTACTGCTTTCAACTAAATAACTTTCATCAAACTTAGGAAATGCAACTTCGCTAATACCTTTATAATCATTTGGTAATTCATCTGGCTGAATGTATTTACCAAATTCAACACAAGCGTAAAGCTGTTCGGCTACATGTGGCGCATAGGGTGAAATTAGCACCAATAGCGGTTGTAAAATAGCTTTACTTGTACATTTTTGAGCTAATAACTCATTTACCGCAATCATGAAGGTTGATACTGATGTATTGAATGAGAAATTCTCAATATCTTCTTCAACCTTTTTAATGGTTTTATGTAATGTTTTTAAGTTGTCTTTGGTTGGTTCTGTATTGGTTACTTTTAGTCCGTTGTCATCAAAATACAGTTTCCATAGTTTTTTTAAGAATCCGTGCACACCAGTAATACCAGCCGTATTCCAAGGTTTGTATTGCTCTAAAGGGCCTAAAAACATTTCGTATAAACGTAAACTATCGGCGCCGTAATCTACACAAATTTGGTCTGGATTGACTACGTTGTATTTTGATTTTGACATTTTTTCGACGTCACGCTTGCAGATATATTTGTTTTCTTTATTTGTTATAAACTCTGCATTCTTATATTGCTTATCTTCCTGTCTCAGTTTTTCCCAATTTAACTCATTTTTAGTATTCACATATTTTACTGGAACATGAGTCTTAAAATAATTCATCATCATAGTGTTAACCATGACTTTCCCTTCTAAATTAAATTTTAAAATTTCTTCTTCTATAGGTTTCAAAAAATATGAAATCAAACTTTTTCTCAAATTCATGTGTTCGATTTCACTTTCACTTTCTGGTTTATTAAAAGTTTTTCTTAGATAAATAATCACATCATTACTTATATAAACATTTTTAATAATTGAATACTTATCTCTTAAATATTGAATATTTTTTAAGTCATCCTTAGAAAAATCAACTTTAGACCCCACAGTTTTACCAAAATTAAATCCAATCCTGTGAACAAAAGCACTCTCTCCCAGAATCATACCTTGGTTAATCAGTTTTTTAGCAAATTCGTCATGGTTTACATAACCTTTATCAAACATAAACTTTTGCCAAAAGCGTGAGTATAACAAATGCCCTGTGGCGTGCTCACTACCACCAATGTATAAATCTACTTGTTGCCAATAATCAATGGCTTGTTTTGAGAAGATAGCTTCATCATTATTAGGGTCCATGTAGCGGTTAAAATATTGCGAGCTTCCTGCCCACCCTGGCATGGTGTTTAATTCTAACGGAAATACGGTTTTGTTATCAATCTTTTCGTTTTCTACCACTTCGTTTTTCTCGGTATCCCAAGCCCATTTTGTGGCGTTTCCTAATGGTGGCTCGCCGGTTTCGGTTGGTAAATACTTTTCAACTTCGGGTAACTCAATAGGTAAATATTTGGCATCAATCATTTGTGGTAGCCCGTTTTCATCATAATAAACCGGGAATGGTTCACCCCAATAACGTTGGCGGCTAAATACGGCATCGCGCAAGCGGTAATTGGTTTTTCCTTCGCCTTGGCCAATTTGCTCTAATTCATAAATTACACGTTTGGTGGCCTTTTTATAATTCATACCATTAATAAAATCACTATTAGCAATAATGGTTTTGTCTTTATCGGCAAAGGCTTGTTCAGAAATATCAACACCTTCAAAAATATTTAGTATTTCTATTCCAAAATGTTTTGCAAAATCATAATCACGTTGGTCTCCACAAGGCACAGCCATAACAGCACCTGTACCGTAGCTAGCAAGTACGTAATCGCCAATCCAAATTGGAATTTGTTTTTTGGTAAACGGATGTTCGGCGTAAGCGCCAGTAAATACCCCTGAAATGGTTTTTACATCGGCCATTCTATCGCGTTCGCTACGTTTGGCTGTGGCTTCAACATAGGCGTCAACAGCAGCTTTTTGTTCGGGTGTTGTAATTTTAGACACCAATTCATGTTCTGGAGCTAAAGTCATGAAACTTACCCCAAAAATGGTATCAGGACGGGTTGTGAAAACCTCAATAGTCTCCTCATGATCATTCACATTGAAAGTTACCGAAGCACCAACCGATTTACCAATCCAGTTACGTTGGCTTTCCTTTAAAGAATCGGTCCAATCTACGGTATCTAAACCTTGAAGCAAACGTTCTGCGTAAGCAGAAATACGCATACTCCATTGTGTCATTTTCTTTCTAACTACAGGATGCCCACCACGTTCAGATACGCCGTTTACAATTTCATCATTTGCTAAAACGGTTCCTAAAGCCGGACACCAGTTTACTTCAGTTTCAGCTAAATATGTTAAACGGTATTGTAATAATATTTGTTGTTGTTTTGCTTTTGAAAAATTTTTCCAATTGTTAGCTGAAAATATTTCAACATCGTCATCACAAGCAGCGTTTACATTGGCATTTCCTTCGTTATTAAAAACATCTATTAATACTGAAATGTTTTCGGCTTTATTAGTATTGTAATTAAACCACGAGTTAAATAGTTGAATAAAAATCCACTGTGTCCATTTATAATATTTAGGGTCTGATGTTCTTACTTCACGAGACCAATCGAACGAAAAACCAATTTGATCTAGTTGGCGGCGGTATGTAGCAATGTTTTCTTTGGTTGTAATTGCAGGATGCTGCCCTGTTTGAATAGCATATTGTTCTGCCGGCAACCCAAAAGAATCATACCCTTGAGGGTGCAGCACATTAAACCCTTTATGGCGTTTGTAGCGTGCATAAATATCAGATGCAATATAGCCCAACGGATGCCCAACATGTAAACCAGCACCACTTGGGTACGGAAACATATCTAACACATAATATTTGGGTTTATCACTTTGGTTTTTGGCTTTAAAGGTTTTATTATCTGCCCAATATTTTTGCCACTTGGCTTCTATTTCGTTGAAATTGTAATTCATTATTTTATAAACACCTTTTGTCATTGCAATAGAGGCACAACTGTGGCAATCTTTTTAAATAACTTTTACGCTTATTAATTAAAAGATTCTCACGCTTCGCTTCAGTAATGACGAATTTTGAATGCGCAAATTTAAACTTATTATAACACTATTAAAAGTTAAACGTTGTATTAGTTAAGGAATACAGAATTCTTTTATATTTTTACTGCATTAATGAAATAGATTTTATGAGCTCATACTTTGAAAAACAACAAAAACGCCGGTTAATTTCTTCATACTTTTCAGTAGTTTTAAGTATTGCGTTGGTTTTGTTTTTACTTGGCTTATTAGGTATTGTACTTTTAAATGCCAAAAAAGTATCTGACCATTTTAAAGAACAAGTGGTTGTTACCATTTATTTAAAAGAAAATGCTAAAGACATTGAAGTTAAACAGCTTGAAAAAAGTTTGGCTATGAGTGATTACGTAAAATCTACAGAGTATGTTAGCAAAGAACAGGCTGCAGAATTTATGAAAGCTGAAACTGGCGAAGATTTTATGGACTTTGTTGGCTACAACCCCTTACAAAACTCTATTGATGTGCATTTAAAAGCAGATTATGTAACATCTGAACATTTAGAAACCGTTTCTGCCGAGGCTTTAAATAAAAAGTTTGTTGATGAAGTAAGTTATGACAACGATTTGGTTAACTTAATGAATGATAACGTTAAAAAAATTAGTTTTTGGGTGTTAATTATTAGCGCTCTTTTTACAGTAATTGCGGTGCTTTTAATAAATAGCTCATTACGTTTATCTGTATACTCAAAACGTTTTACTATTAAAACTATGCAAATGGTTGGGGCAACTAAGCATTTTATACGCAAACCTTTTATTTGGAAAAGTATACGCTTGGGTATTGTTGGGGCAACATTGGCTTTAATAGGTATGGCAGTTGTACTGTATTATTTAAACCAAACGTTTCCTGAATTGCAATTACTTGCCAAACCTATTTTAGTTATTTTACTTTTTGCTTTTATATTTGCTTTAGGCATTATTATTACCTGGATAAGCACACATTTTGCAACCCAACGTTTTTTAAATTTAAGAACCGATGAGTTGTATTATTAAGTATAAATTACAACTAGATTAACACTTTTGTACCAAATAAATGCTTTAATTTGCAATAATTGATTTAAAAACCATGGGAGAAAAAAAACGAAAGGAAGACACTAAGGCTATGTTTGTTTTTGGCAAAAAAAACTATAAATTTATGTTTATAGGTTTAGCAACTATAGCTATTGGTTTTATTTTAATGTCTGGTGGTGGTAGTGATGACCCTAATGTTTTTAATCCTGAAATTTTTTCTTGGAGACGTATACGTTTAGCACCGGCTTTGGTTTTAGCAGGCTTTGGCATTCAAATTTATGCTATTCTTTTAAACCCAAATAAAAAGTAATTTTAGCTACTCAAATAAAAACTTACTACACCTAAACAAGCCCATTTCTATTTTAACCTTGTTGTTTTACTACTAAATAGTGATAATGCAAAGGTTTCAGCAATTTCTCTTACATAATTATAACTGTTTTGCATAGCATCTTCAAGTGATTTTGCTTTTGCAATAACAGCATCTACGTAAGTAATTCCCATAGTATTTATATCGTTTTTTGATAAATCTACAGCACCACAAAAAGCAGCAACTTTTATATTTTTCGCTTTCGCGGAAGTTAACACGCCTTGAATGGTTTTACCAGACATTGTTTGCGTGTCTAATTTCCCTTCACCTGTAATAATCCAATCGGCTTTAGCTATTTTAGTATTAAAATCTGCTAAATTTTTAATAAGCTCAATACCCGGAATTAGTTCTCCTTTTAAAAACAATTTAGAGGCAATCCCCATACCGCCTGCGGCACCTGCACCTTCTATACTTTGCACATTAATTTTAAAAGTAGCCTCTAGGTGTTTTGCAAAATCTTGTAAGCCTTTATCTAACATTTTTATATCTTGCTTAGTGGCGCCTTTTTGAGCAGCATATACGTAAGCGGCTCCGTTTTTTCCGTATAACGGGTTTGTAACATCGCAAGCTACGCTAAACTTAACAGTTTGCAATCTAGGATGTGCTTTTAACACACATATTTTTTTAATTTCTGAAAGATTAGCACCAATAGGCTCAACCTCTTGGTTGTTATCATTAAAAAACCTATAGCCTAATGCCGTAGCCATACCCACTCCACAATCGTTAGTGGCGCTTCCGCCAATGCCTAAAATTATATGTTTAGCACCTTTATTTAAGGCATCTTCTATTAACTCGCCTGTACCAAAAGTAGACGCATTTTTACAATCAAACTGTTTTGGTTTTAGTAATTTAACCCCTGAAGCTTCAGCCATTTCAATAAAAGCTGTTTTGGTGTTTTCGGCATATAAATAAGAGGCTTCAACAGCTTCAAAAAACGGATTATTAACTACTAATTTTACTTTACTTCCTTTTAAATAATAGTTTACAACATCAATAGTACCATCTCCCCCATCGGCCAATGGTAACTTTAAAATTTCAACGCCAGAGTTTTTAGCTAAAAAACCTGCTTCAACGGCATTACAAAAATCTTCACCTGTTAGTGAATTTTTAAATTTATCGGGGGCAATTACTACTTTCATTAATGTATAATTCATTGTGAAAAAAGCTGCTTTTATTAAACAGCTTCATTCTGCCTATTAAACAACATAACTATTTTAACTTAATATTTTTGATAATGATATAGCCAACAACGCTATAACCACAAAATATGTTAGTAAAATAAATACTTCTTTCTTTCCTGCTTTATAAAACACAACCTCTAAGCCTTGCTTAGTTTCCTTCTTAATAATAAAACTGATAGTGTAAGCCACAATAATTGTAACTAAACACCCAATAGTATTCCACCAAAACCAAAATACTTGTGGCACATAAAGCCATAAATACATATTAAACAAAACACCCGCAATTATACCTATGTTTGCGCCTAATGCATGTGTTTTTTTGGTTAAAATTGCTAAAATAAATGCTGCTAAAATAGGCCCATAAAACACAGAACTTATTTTGTTTATAACTTCTATTACAGTACCTTCAATACTACCCGCAAAAAATGCAAAAAACAAACACACTAAACCCCAAAAAAGCGATAATAACCTAGAATTCATTACATATTGCTTATCAGTCATGTTTGGTTTGAAACGTTTAACAAAATCTTCTAAAGACACAGCAGATAGTGAGTTTACTGTAGAACTTAATGATGACATTGCTGCAGACATTATTGCTACTATTAAAATACCAATAATACCATTTGGTAAATATTTTATGATGAAAACAGGCACCATTAAATCGGCTTTTTTGCCTTCTAAACTTGTAATATTTGATTGATAGACGCTATCCATCATACTTTGAAAACTTGCATCTTGCAACAATAAGGTTCCTAAAACCAAGCCCATAATACAATAGGTTAGTGTTATAGGAAAACGAAATAGGCCATTTGCTAACAACAACTTTTTTATAGTTGGCATGCCTTTGGCAGACAATAACCGTTGTGATTGTGTTTGATCTGTTCCGTAGTAGGAAGCATACAAGAAAAAACCACCTATTACCATAGGCCAAAAGCCAAATTCGTCATTTTTATCGGCGTTGTTAAATCCCCATTTAGAAAAATCTACGGCCGTTAACCTGTCTTTATCAACGTGGGTTAAAAAGTTATCAAAACCACCCAATTCAATTAAACCATAAATTAAACAAATAATAATACCAAAAAACAGAATTAGCATTTGAATAACATCACCCCAAATAACAGCTTTCATACCGCCTTGAAATGAATATATCATGGTTATGGCACCTATAATTAATATAGAAATCCAGAACTCAATACCAATGGTAGCTTGTAAAATTAAAGCCATAGTGTACACCATAACACCTGTTGCTACTGAACGACTGATTTGAAATACAAAACTTATTAATAAACGTGATGAGGCATCAAAACGTTTTTCTAAATACTCATAAACACTTACTATACCCGATTTGTATAATGATGGAATAATAGCTATTAATAAAAATGCCATAGCTAGTGGCACGCCAAATTCATAAGTTAACCACTGCAAGCCGCCACCATTTTTTAAGCCAACAAATGCTGGTGCAGATATAAAACTTATGGCAGATAATTGGGTAGCCATAGTTGACAAACTTAATGGGAACCACCCCATTGATTGCCCTCCCAAAAAGTAATCTTTAGAATTATTATTTTCTTTAAAAAAATAGCCAATTCCTAAAAAACCTAGTAGATACACTACAATAATGATATAATCTATGTAATTCATAATGACTATTTTTTAAATGTTTATTTTACTTATTACTTATTTAATAAATCTATTAATAAAGCTGCACTCCATGAAAAATTGTTTCCGCCATAACCTGCGTTTACAGTACCATGTATATCTTTTCTAGAATCAAAATACTCATAAAATCCATTATGTTCAATAATACTTACTGTATCATTTTTAACACGTGTTGCAATGGTATTGTAACCATAGTTTATTAAACCATTAAACAGCATCCAGTTTAGGTTTACCCAAACCGGTCCGCGCCAGTATTTTTTAGGGTTAAAACGCTCGCTTGTAGGATCAAATGAGGCGCACAGATATTGGTTATTACCTCCAAACCTCTCCATCATTACATTTACCATTGTTTCAGCTCTTTCCTTGCTTGGTATATTTGCGAATAATGGTGCAAATGATGATGATGACAAAAAGTTTAATTGTTTTTCATTTCTTAAATCATAATGTACATAAGCACCTAAATTTTCATCAAATAATTTAGTATTGAATGTTTTAATTGCTTTTTCTTGCCATTGTTTTAATTGCTTAATTTTGGCATCATTATTACCTATAAGCTCATATAAGTTAATTAAACTTTGATTAGATTTTATTAACACAGCATTAAATAATGGATCTTGTACTAAAAATGGCGATAATTCAGCTATTTTTTCATCGCTATAATTATGTTCTTTAGCAATTTCTATGATATGCAAGTAGTGGTCATACTCACGTTTTGACGGTCTTTCAGAAGCATCAACATGTGTGGTATCTCTACGTTCAAAGGTGTATTCTGGCGGATTCATTGTTTTCCAAATATCATCCCAAATTGGTGAATTATCAGTACCAGATTCCCAGTTATGGTATATATACACCAAACCTTCGTTATTTACATCTCTGTTATTGTAAAAATATTCATGATTAAAGTACACTTTATCAATTTCTTCTTGAATAAACTTTAAAGTTGCCTGTTTATTTTTGCTTATTTTATAAATTTCTTCTAACACAAAACCAGTTACAGGTGGCTGTGTCATACCAGTAGATTTGTATTTT
Source organism: Seonamhaeicola algicola (assembly GCF_007997385.1). Lineage (GTDB taxonomy): Bacteria > Bacteroidota > Bacteroidia > Flavobacteriales > Flavobacteriaceae > Seonamhaeicola > Seonamhaeicola algicola. Next base: position 50,891 of record NZ_VOSC01000025.1, on the reverse strand, counting down.
TTTGATGATAATGGGTGTAAATCTGATCTATGAAAATCTGGCCCCGGAAAATACGTATCACTTTCAGTATGAAATATTATGTGCGGTATAAAACCGTTTCCCCATTGGGCATCTAACAAAGTTTTTATTTCTTGTTCTGCTTTAGGCATATCAAAATGCGCAAAACCAATGGCAATTAAACCTGAATCCCAAAACCATTGGAACGGATATAACTTAGCACATGGCACACTAAAACCATTTTTCCAGTTATTGTTTAACACCTCTTGTGCTGTTTTGTATAAAGCGTTATTCATGTTATTTTTTATATTTAAATTAAAACAGTGCTTTGTGTTAGTTGGCAATAAAAAGCCCACCACCTACAACCTTAGCCTAAAGGTGGTGAGCACAAACTAAACAACTAATCTATATTGTGAATGAATTAAAAATTGAATGTAGCCGTTAAGAAAAAACGCCTTGGTAAAATTGGTCTTCCGAAGAAAAACTCTGCATCACCAGCTTGATTAATATTTCTTGGGTCTCCTTCAGTTACGCCTTCATCATCAAATAAATTGAATACTGAAAAACCAAGTCTTAAAGTATCGGTACTATCTTCACCTCCCATAGGAAATTCATAACCAGCACCAATACGTGCTATTGTTATGGCATCTAACTCAACGGTGTTAGTATCTGAAGTAAACTTGCTACCCGTGTGGTTTAATGAGAATAAAGCATCCCATCCATTATTATCATAGTACACACCTGCCGACCCCAAGAAATTTGGTTGTCTTGCTAATTCATTACCCTCATCGGCAGTAGTAGTTGTATTTGCTACTAAATCTGTTCTTTCGTTTTTACTTATTTCATGCGCTTGATAGGTTGCAGAACCTCTTAAGCTTAAGTTGTTTGCAAATGCCCAATCAAAAGTAGTTTCTAAACCAAAGGTTCTTGTGCTTTGTTCAGAGCGAAATAAATCTACTAAAGTACCACTACTAAAACCTTGATCTATTTTAATTCTATCACTTAAACCAACGTAATATCCAGCAAATGATCCTTTAAATTTTTGAGTACCTATTTTCGCACCAGCTTCAAACTGAATAATTTTTTCTGAGTCATACTTGCTACCAGTTACACCAGTTGCAATTGGAGCAAAGCCTCTAATTTGTGGAAAGAAAAACCCTTTTGAAAAGTTTGCATACAGGTTAACGGTTTCGTTTAATTTGTATAGAGCTGCTAAAGAAACTGCCCAATCAGTAGCATCAACCTCAGCTCTAATAAAGCTACCATCGGCGTAGTTTACGTTAGCTAATTCTGGAGTTAATTCAGGGTTATTGTATACTTGTGTTGATACTATGTTTCCGTCATTAAATATTCCTTTTGTGTTTTCAATTCTGAAACCAACATCAAAACGCCATTTATCAAACACCATTTCATCTGTAATATAAAAAGCTGTTTTATTTTGCGATAAAAACCTGTTTGATGTCATACCTATTCTGTTGTATAAACCACCTTCAGAAAATACCACGTTATTTCCACCAGCATCAGTATAGCTTAAGTTTACAAGTTTTGGGTTGTTATTAAACTCTGATAAAACTCTGTATTGGTAATTAACATCTTCAGCTTCAGTACGTGCTAAAAACACACCTGCTGTAATGTTATGTGTGCCGTTTTCAGCTTCTAAAGTTTTTGTTAATGATGCTTCGCCAGAGTAATCTGTCATTGGTCTTAATCTGTCAATATGTAAGTTATCAATAACTAAATCGTTACCATTAATACTTGCTGTTGTTCCTTGATATTGAGCAACGTAACCCAAATTACCTGGAGCTACATTGTTTACATAGTCATTTAACGTAATTGGGTTGTTATTTGCACCGTTACCACCAACATATAAAGCAAAATTATGCTTATAGTTTGCGTATCTTACTTTTGATTTAAATTTTAAATCATCAGCAAAACTATAGTTAAAATCTCCCATTAAATAACCACCTTGTGTATGAACACCATCTTCAATTGGGCTTTCATAAGCACCGCCTGCTGTTAAAAATGATGTATGTGCTAATTCGCCAGATAATAATTGTGAAACTTCTTCACCATCATTACCTGTTAATCGTGTTCTGCTGGCACCATCTAAAGGCAACGGCATAAAAAACTGTGCTTTATCATTTATAAACTGACCGTGAATTGTAAATGATCCGTTTTCAAATTTTTGTTTTATGTTAGCTCTAAACTGGACACCTTTTGTTGGTAAACCTGTTTCAATAGGCCCATCATCTTTTCTTACAAAACCGGTAAATGCATAGTATGTATTAGAGTCTTCGCCTCCTAATTTTCCGCCTGAATAAAAATCTGTTTTAATTCGACCTTTATCTGCCCACTCAACATTAATTATGTTTTCGTCATTAGAATCGCCCGTTTTACTTGTATAGTTAATAATACCAGCTACTGAACCGGCACCGTATAAAACTGCGGCACCACCACGTACAAATTCTACTCCTTTAAAGCCTATATCTGGTCTTGCATACACATCATGCGCCGATGAGTTTAAACCAAACGTACTCATAAGCGGCATACCATCATATTGTAACGGATTAAACACATATTGCCCGCCAGATGGCAACCCTCTAACAAATATATTTGAAGCTGTTTCACCACCGCCACCTTCGGCAGTAATACCTGGAATACTTCTTAAAACATCAGCTTGCGAGTTTACAGAAAGCTTGGTTATTTCTTTCTGTTTTAGTGAGCTTATAGACATTGGTGTATCTTTTTGTGATCTAAACGTTGCTGAGGCTGTTAGCACTACCTCGTCTAAACTATTACCGCCTTCTTGCAATACTATTTGTAATGAAACTGGGGTTCCGTTTAATGTGATGTTTTTTGTAAAGGTTTCATAACCTATAAATGATACTTGTATTTGTTGCAATCCGCTTAAACTTGTGTTAAAGCTAAACTTGCCATCAAAATCTGTAGTTGCACCAGTTGAACTGTTTAAAATAAGCACATTAGCACCAGTTACTGGTACTCCACTTTGGTCTTTTACAGTTCCTGAAATATCTGTTTGCGAAAACATTACAGAAACACTAAAGAAGCATAGTAAAGTTAAAATAGTATTTTTCATCTTATTTAGAATTAGTTAATTATACCTCAAATTTATAATCAATACAATAAAAAAAGTGCGAAAAAATTAGCATATTTGCACGCAAACGATACCGCAAACGTTTGCAATTTCAATTTTATTGTTATGAAGAAAGAAAACATATCATTAAAACAGCTTGCTAAAACTCTAAATTTATCTGTATCAACTGTTTCTAGAGCTTTAAATGATCATCCTGACATAAGCGAAGCTACAAAACAAAAAGTTAAAACCTTAGCTACAAAGTTAAATTACACACCCAACTTATTTGCAAAAGGTTTTAGGCAAAAAAAAACCAATATAATAGGTGTTGTTGTACCCAATATAACACACTATTTTACCAGTACAATTTTAAAAGGTATTTTAGAAGAGGCTACTTTAAAGGGTTACAAGGTTATTATATCAGAATCTAATAACGATGCTGAAAAGCAAATTGAAATGCTTAATACTATGCTACAATTTAATGTTGATGGCATTTTAATGTCAATATCAAAAGTTACAAGAAAGGTAGACCGCATTTTAAAAGTTATAGACAGAGTGCCAGTTATTTTATTTGATAAAGCTTCAAACAAAATACCATGCTCACAAGTAGTTATAAATGAAGAAGAAGCAGCCTATAATGCTATAGAACATTTAATTAACATAGGAAAAACCCGTATTGCTATTATTAAAGAAAATGAATACTCATACAACTCTGAACGCCGATTTTCTGGTTATTTAAGAGCCTTAAAAGAACACAACATTGAAGTAGACGAAAAAATTATTATTAGTGTTGATGATATTTCTTTACGCCAAGGAAAACGTATGGCAAACTTACTTTTAAGCTTAAAAACAAGACCTGATGCTATTTTTGCTATTACTGATAGTGCTGCAATTGGTGTTATTCAAACCTTAAAAAAATTCAACATAAAAATCCCTAAAGATATAGCTGTAATTGGTTTTAGTAATTCACTTAGTTCTACAATTATTGAGCCTATGTTAACTACTATTGATCAACCTGGAGAAAAAATAGGCGCTACTGCAGTTAAATATTTAATTGAAGATATTGAAAACCCCAATGAACTAACCAATAAAACTATAGAAATTAAAGGTAATTTAATTATTAGAGACTCTACTTTTAAAGCTTATTAAAAATAAATTCATACACTAAATAGCTGTAAAAAAGTCTATTTTAATACTTTTGCCCTCATGGATACAATAGATGCAATTATTTTAGGTATTATTCAAGGCCTTACAGAGTTTTTACCAGTATCTTCTAGCGGACATTTAGAGTTAGGAAAAGCCATTTTAGGTGCTAATTCTGTTCCTGAAGAAAGCTTACTTTTTACTGTAGTACTACACTTTGCTACTGCTTTAAGTACCTTGGTTATTTTTAGAAAAGATATTTTAGATATTATTAAAGGTATTTTAAAATTTCAATGGAATGAAGATATGCAGTTTTTAGCTAAAATTGTGGTATCTATGTTACCAGCCGTAATAGTTGGTTTGTTTTTTGAAGAACAACTTGAAGCACTTTTTAGCGGCAACATTATACTAGTTGGCGCTATGCTAATTGTAACGGCTGCACTATTGTTTTTAGCAGATAAAGCCAAAGACACCAACAAAAAAGTAAGTTTTAGTAATGCTTTTATAATTGGTGTTTCGCAAGCTATTGCTATGCTACCAGGTATTTCGCGTTCGGGCGCTACCATTTCAACTTCTGTTTTGTTAGGCAACGATAAAACTAAAGCCGCACGTTTTTCGTTTTTAATGGTTGTGCCTTTAATTTTTGGTAAAATTGCAAAAGATGTTTTAAGTGGCGATATTTCTATGGAAAGTCAAAATTTCACCGCACTTTCCATTGGCTTTGTGGCTGCATTTATTGCGGGTCTGTTTGCTTGTACTTGGATGATTACTTTAGTCAAAAAAAGTAAATTATCATACTTTGCTATTTATTGTGCCATTGTTGGTATTATAGCTATTGTTGTTTCATTTTCAAATTAATTTATGACTGCTGAAGATTATTTAAACGGACAGGTTTTACTTATTGATAAACCCTTGCAATGGACCTCCTTTCAGGCAGTAAATAAATTACGCTGGGAAATTAGGCGTGCTTTTAACATAAAAAAAATAAAAGTTGGGCATGCAGGCACCTTAGACCCTTTAGCAACGGGGCTTTTGGTTATTTGTACAGGAAAAAAAACTAAAGAAATTAACACATTTCAGGCACAAATTAAAGAGTACACTGGCACGTTTGTTATTGGCAGCACTACACCTTCTTTTGATTTAGAAACCGATATAAACGAAACGTTTTCAACCGAGCATATTTCCGAAGAATTAATACACCAAACCACTAAACACTTTATTGGTGATATTGAACAATATCCGCCTGTTTTTTCGGCTATAAAGAAAGACGGAAAACGCCTTTATGAATTTGCCAGAGAAGGAAAAGATGTTGAAATAAAACCAAGAACAGTATCTATTTCTACTTTTGAAATTACAAATATTACACACACAAACACACCAACAACCAACAGTATTCATGTTGAGTTTAAAGTAGTTTGCAGCAAGGGCACTTACATACGCTCTTTAGCCAACGATTTTGGAAAAGCCCTAAACAGTGGCGCACACCTTTCAGTTTTAAGACGCACAAAAATTGGTAATTTCAATGTTATAAATGCGGTATCAATTGAAGACTTCATAAATAACCTTAACAACTAATTATAGCTATTTTGCGTATATTGTAATACCTAAACCTTCAATATTGCACTTAACAGACAAACATAAAGCTCTATTATTAACGTTTTTTGTGGCAGCATCAGTTATTCTAACTGCTTTTAGCTTCAGCTTAAAAAAACAAAACGAGCATATGGCCGAAAGTTATTATGAATTAGAACCTGAAGACCCGCTTACCAAAGAAGAAACCAAAGTTTTAAAAGCTTTAGAAAAATTAAACAACACTAAAGCCGAAACTAACAGTGCTTTTAATGAAACGCAAAATGCTAACCGTTTTGCACAGGCATATAAAACAATTGCTCCACCCGAAGATTATGAGCCTCAAACTAGCAATTTAAATGGTACCGATAGTTATACGGGCGGCTACAAGGAAAAATATAAAAATAAACAAAGCCCTGAGTTAAATGAAGATTTGCTTTCAAAATTTAACAAAGCTAATGATGTATTAAAAAAGCAAACAGGCAAAACTAATAATGCTAATAGTACCATTGGTTTTTCATTAAAAGACAGAACCAAACAACACATACCTATACCTGTTTATCTTTGTGAAGAAAACGGCAAAATAGTAGTAACAATAACTGTAAATGCAGCTGGTAATGTTATTGATGCTTATGTAAACAACGCATCAACATCAAATAATGCCTGCTTAATTGAACATGCTTTAGATTACGCAAAACAATCTACCTTTAGTGCAGATGCTGCCAAACCATCACAAATTGGCACTATTACATTTAATTTTATTGGCAAAAACTAGGCTGAAATTTGCACAACAATTGGGTAATATCTTTTACAATTGTTTGGCCTTTATCACTGTTATACCAGTGTTGTAAATCTTCTTTAAATTCAGGCGTTAACGCGCCATTTTCAGCTTTAAATCTGTTTACAAAATTAGTAGCCTCACTTGGTCGTGGCCCATATGTTGCAAGCACTTCTTCGGTACTATTATCAATCATTATTAATTTTGGAATAGATTTACTTCCGTTAGTTAAAAACATATCCATTAAAGCTTCGTTTTCATCTCTTAAAACCACTTTTAACGTTATATTGGGGTTTGTTTCAGCAATTTTATTTAATGCAGGCATTACATGGGCTGCATCACCGCACCAACTTTCAGTTATTACTAACCACGTTACGGGTACTTCAAAATCTGCTAATAACGTTTTGTGTTTTTCGTCTATTTTCAACGTTTTATCCCAACGCTTCATTCGGCGTGCACTTAATTTAGTGTAGTTAACACGTGCTTCACTTTTATCTTCGCCAGTTGTATCGTTATTTGCTGCCAACGTATCAACCACATCACGGTAGGAGTTGTAACTAATACTTTTTTGTAAACCCGTTTTTAAAGTTGTATTCATGGTAATAATATTTTTGCAACGTTGTAAAATTAGTATCTTGCCATTGCTTATTGCATGATATTTGTCATAAACAAACTTTAAAACTTACAAAATTATGAATGCTAAAAATAGATGCGCTTGGTGTAAAGATGATGCGCTCTACCAAAAATACCATGATGAAGAATGGGGCGTTCCTGTTTATGATGATGACACATTATTTGAGTTTTTAATATTAGAAACATTTCAGGCTGGTTTAAGTTGGATAACCGTATTACGAAAACGTGAAAATTTTAGAAAAGCTTTTGATAATTTCAACTACAAAAAAATAGCCACTTACAACCAAGTTAAAATTGACAGTTTATTACAAAATGCTGGAATTATTAGAAATAAATTGAAGATAAAAGCCACTATTACCAATGCACAAGCTTTTATTAAAATTCAAGAAGAGTTTGGCAGTTTTAGTAGTTATATTTGGGGTTTTGTTAATGGTAAACCTATAAAAAATAATTTTAAAACACTAGCCGAAGTACCCGCAAATACACCTTTAAGCGATACTATTAGTAAAGATTTAAAAAAACGCGGATTCAAATTTGTAGGCACAACAGTTGTTTACGCCCACATGCAAGCAACGGGCATGGTTAATGACCACTTAACTAATTGTTTTAGGTATAATGAAGTTTAAAAACTACATTTTTTTATTACTGTTTTGTAATGCGCTCTGTTTTTCCCAAGTTAAAAATGAAAAAGAAGAACGTATAAAACAGGCTCATTTTCCTGAATTAGCAAGTTCCTATTTTAGCTTTATAGCAAATAATGCTAGCTACTTAAAATTTTATAAAGAAACCGATGGTGAAAAAGTTAGTTTTGAAGCTAAATTTAAACTAAATAAACTTCACTACAGTGTTGAATTTGATAGCATAGGCACTTTAGAAGATATTGAAATATTAATAAAACAAAAACACATACCAAAGGCATCATTACAAAAAATTAAACGCCATTTTTCTGATAAATTTGAAAAAATTAGATTCATTAAAATTCAAAAACAATTTATAAACAATAGCAGTAAAACAGATAAACAGTTTATTGAACATATTGTAAATAACCCCAACCAAAAGCCTACACACTTTGAAATTATTGCCGAAATTAAAACCAAAGAACGCCACGAATTAAGAGAACTTACTTTTAATGAAAATGGTACTTTTAAAAAATCTAGGAAAGTTACATCCGCTTCATACGAGCATGCATTATATTAAAAACACACTATACATATTACTTTTTTTAATAATTTACACAGCTGCTTCAGCACAAAACAACTTTAGTGGTTTAGGTGAAACCATGGCATCTGTAAACCATAACTTCAGTAAAGAATATAGTGCTAATTTTGCCGTTAGAAGTCGGTATTTTTTATACAAAAACAACCTTAACTACAAACAACAACAAGTAGATTTTTATCATTTTTCAACTTTTAAACTAAACTTTATTCATAAGTTAAGCTTAGGTATTTATTACCGCAACCGAGATTGGTTTAATACTGGCAGTGATGAGTGGCGTTTTACCCAACAATTTAATGTAACCAAACAAAAACTTGGTGTACGATACGGCCATAGAATACGGTTTGAACAACGCTTATTTAATACCTTTACTGCTTTTAGGCAACGCTATAGGTTTGCTGTTGATTTTCCGTTGAATGGAGAAAAATTAAATATTGGAGAAACGTATTTGGTAGCCAGTACCGAAGCTTTAGTAAGTTTGAGTGAAGCTCATGAACCCTTATTTGACCAAAGATTTACCTCATTAATAGGTTGGCAAATAGACCAGAATTTAAAACTACAAAGTGGCCTAGAGTTTAGGTGGGAAAGTTATAATGTAAAAGCAAAAAACAATCTTTATTTATTAACGGCTGCAATTCTTAAAATTTAAACATCTAAGTACTGCAAAAATAAGTCTCTAGCTATATCTTCGGCACCTAAACTTTGTAAATGATCTGTGTGCACTTGGCAATCTATAAGTTTATAATTACTATTTTGTATAAAGGTTATAAAACCCACTTTACTGGCATTGCTTACTTTAGCAAACATACTTTCACCACAAAACACGCCATTTTTTAAATCTACACCATACAAACCGCCAACAAGCTGTTTATTTTGCCACACTTCAACCGATATTGCCAAACCTACTTTATGTAAGTTTACGTAGGCGTCAATCATACTATTAGTTATCCAAGTACCTTGTTGCCCTATACGTTTAATTTTTGAGCATTCTTGTACAACCTGCTTAAATGCTGTATTGGTAGTTACTTTAAAGCGGTTACTGCGCAATACTTGTTTCATACTTTTTGATACCTTTAATTTATTGGGAAACAGCACAAACCTAGGGTCTGGACTCCACCAAAGTATGGGCTCTTCGGCATCAAACCAAGGAAATATACCTGATTTATAAGCAAGTACTAAACGGTTTACTGATAAATCTCCACCAACAGCCAATAAGCCTTCGGGGGTAGCTTCATTAACACTAGGAAACCATAAATTTTTACTTATATAATGCATATTGTAAAATTAAAAAACCTCAACATAAAATGCTGAGGTTTTTTTAATATTCCTGTGTAAACAGAATTATTTAATATCATTAAAACGGTAAATCATCATGATCTTCTTCGTTTAAATTTCCTGCTGGCTCAAACGCATCAGTTGGTGGTACGGGTGGTAAATTACTGTCGCCTGCTGCTTGTTGTTGCACTGCTTCAATTCTCCAACCTTGTATAGAGTTAAAGTATTTTGTTTCTCCTTGCGGATTTACCCATTCTCTACCTCTTAAATTAATATTTATTTTTACTTGCTGTCCTACTTGGTAGTTACTTAATAAGTCTGTTTTATCCTGCACAAACTCCACCATAATATGTTGCGGGTACTGCTCTTCTGTAGTAACAACAATTTCTCTTTTTCTAAAACCGTTAGCTCCAAAAGTTTGTGTTTCTCCAATTACTTTTATTCTTCCTTGAACTTCCATTACTTAAAATATGTATTTATTATTTACTCTTACTTAATAATATTTTCCAAGCACTTTGTACATCGCCATAACTTAAATAGTTACTGGCTAGCTTGTGCTTTTCTCTATGCGATGCTGTTTTTATATTTGGGTATCGGCTTGCTAACTTTTCAATAAACGCATTTACTTCATCATCATTTGGTAAAGCTTCAACGTTGCCTAACATACCTAAATCGTTTCCTGTTAAAATCATTGAGTTTTTTATATGCTCCGGAAAACTATCTACGCCAATACCTAAAGTTGACAGTGGTTTTGGTATTTCAAAAAAGCCTTTTTTGGCTCTACTGTAAAAACTGCCACCTGCTCTAGCTACTAAATCTAACCGTTTTTGGTTAATAGTATTATCTTCATTTAAAACATCATCATCAATATGAAGTTTTAAAACTTCACAAATAACCAAATTACCAGCACCACCTTCGGTTCCTAAAGCTATAACTTCATTTACTTTACACTCTAATTGTACAGGTGATTCTGCAACCCTAAACGGCTTAACCACATCAGATTTTACCATAGTTAAACCTGCTTTTTCAAATTCATTTACACCTTCAGGATACTCTGTACTTGCTAATGACATTTGTTGTACCAAATCATAATTAACCACATTAATTACCACTTCTTTTGTACTTTCAACATTGTGTAATGTGTGTTTTGTAGTGTTATCTCTAACTCTTCGCGCGGGCGAAAAAATTAATATAGGCGGATTTGCACTAAAAACATTAAAGAAACTAAATGGCGATAAATTGGCTTCTCCTTTATCATTCATTGTACTAGCAAAAGCTATAGGCCTTGGCGCAACAGCACTTAACAAATAACTATGTAATACACTGGTTGATAGGTTTTTTGGATTAAATGATGCCATTAACAAATTTTGTTTTAACAAAGGTAACTATTATGTGTTGTATGTAAAAACAGAATTACTAACAACTAGCACAATAATATTAACAGAATTGCATTATATTACAATGTAAATGTATAGTTAATGCTTTTTACTAAAAATCAAAACACATTTAGGTGGATAATTATTGCCACTTCTTTCATTATTGTTTCTGTTATTTTATGGAAAACTTATGAGTTTTTTCAGCATTTTAAACATGAAGAACGTGTTAAAATGGAAAATTGGTCGTTTGCGCAATCTGATTTAATTAAAACAGATAACCTAAACGAAAATATGGGCGATTTACCTTTGCAGGTAATTACCAGCAACAAAACCACACCAATGATTATGGTTAACAGAGATGGTAGTATAGATTTTAACAACATAGACCCTAAAAAAGCTAAAGACACGGCCTATATTAACAAACTTATTACAAAATTTGAACAAGAAAACACACCTATAAAAGTAAAGTTTGATGGCAAACTTTACAATACTATTTACTACGGCAACTCACCATTATTAAACAAATTAAAATACTACCCACTAGCTTTAATACTTATTGTAGTACTATTTGGCGCGGTTATTTTCTTTTTTTATAGCAGTAATAAAAATGCCACACAAAACAAACTGTGGTCTGGTATGGCCAAAGAAACTGCGCACCAAATTGGCACACCATTATCATCATTAATTGGTTGGACCGAAATTTTAAAAACCGAAAATGTTAATGCCGATTATATTATTGAAATTGAAAAAGATGTTGATAGATTAAAAATTATTGCCGAACGCTTTAGCAAAATAGGCTCTTTGCCAACGCTTGAAACCGCCAACATTGTTGCAGAAACTGTTAATGCTTACGATTATTTAAAAGCAAGATCATCAAACCTTATAAATTTTAATTTAATTACTACTACTAAAACAATACCTGTTAAACTTAACAAACAGCTTTATAGTTGGACTATTGAAAACTTGGTAAAAAATGCTATTGATGCCATGAAAGGTCGTGGCAGTTTAACTATTGAAATTTTACAGCTTGAAAACCTTGTTAAAATACAAGTAACCGATACCGGAAAAGGTATTGCTAAAAAAGACTTTAACAAAATTTTTGAGCCTGGTTTTACAACTAAAAAACGTGGTTGGGGCTTAGGTTTATCACTTACCAAACGTATTATTGAAGATTTTCATAATGGAAAGATAAAAGTACTTTCTTCAGAAAAAAACAAAGGTACAACAATACAAATTACCTTAAAATCTGCTTAAAACATGAAGGAATCATTTATTAATTTAAAAGAGGTTGCTTTAAAAAACAATTGCCCTGAGTGCTATAATAATGATGGTTTACGGTTAACCTTTACACAAAAGTTTGTAGAAACTAGATTTTATAAATCTATTACCAACCAAATTGATCATGTTTTAGAGTGCAAAGTTTGTAAAACAACTATTTATCCAGTACAATGGACTGATGATATTGATCGTGTTTTTGAATATCAGCAAAAAGCTATTAAACCTAAAAAAGCGTCCAAATATTTTAAAAAAACTTTTTGGGCTGTAATTTTATTATGTGTTTTGTTAATTGTAACAACACTAGTGCTACTTATAAAACCTAATATTATAAATGTTTTTTAATAGCAGCGGCTACACTTTCAAACGCTTCAGGCGTTAAGGTTTCTTTTTTTATAAAGCGTGCATCATCCATACTGTTCAAAGGTATTAAATGTACATGTGTATGCGGCACCTCTAAACCTATAACGGTTATACCTACGCGTTTACACGGTATAGCTTTTTCTATGGCTAAAGCAACTGTTCTTGAAAAGCGCATAAGCCCGCTGTAGGTGGCTTCATCTAAATCAAAAATTTTATCAACCTCTTTTTTAGGTATACATAGCGTATGCCCTTTACTGTTTGGATTAATATCTAAAAAGGCTAAAAAATCATCAGTTTCTGCTATTTTGTAGCAAGGTATTTCGCCATTAATTATTTTAGTAAAAATTGAAGCCATAGTTATATTTTAAACCTGTTAGTTAAAACTAACAGGTTTGTATGTTTTTATCTAGAAATTTCTACAATATCAAATTTCATTACACCACTTGGCACTTTAATTTCGGCTACATCACCAACAGATTTACCTAATAAACCTTTACCAATTGGCGAGTTCACTGAAATTTTACCAGTTTTTAAATCGGCTTCACTTTCAGCCACCAACGTATAAGTCATTTCCATACCATTGGTTTGGTTTTTTATTTTCACTTTTGAAAGCACTAAAACTTTTGATGTATCTAACTGAGATTCATCAATTAATCTTGCCGTAGAAAGTGTTTCTTCTAATTTAGAAATTTTCATTTCAAGCAAACCTTGTGCTTCTTTAGCCGCATCATACTCTGCATTCTCACTTAAATCACCTTTATCTCTTGCTTCTGCAATGGCTTGAGATGCCTTTGGGCGTTCAATATCTTTAAGCTGTTTTAGCTCATCTCTTAATTTTTTTAATCCTTCAGCTGTGTAATAAGATACTTTACTCATAACTTCATCGTTTATTTAATAACCTGAAATACTGAAATACAAAATAATTTTAACCTGTATGTTCAGCATAAAAAAAATCCCGTTCACACGAGATTGTATGCAAATATACAAAATATTTAAGTTGGTTTACTTTTTGTTGTAAATTGCAAACCATTTTTTTAGTGATTATGAAAATAGTTTATAGCGCCCTTATTTTACTGGTTTTTAGTGCCTGTAGCAGCAATTCTGCCACAGATGAAAACTGTAAATTTTTATTAGATATTAATGTTTATGAAACCGTAAACCTTAGTTTACCGCAATACAGCCAATTGCCCTTTGCTGGCAATCCTGTTTACTTACCTAATGCAGGAAATGCGGGTATTATTGTTGTTAGCACCGGTGCCGATTATTTTGCTTGGGATGCCGCAGACCCTAATGTTATACCCAGTGAATGCTCTGTACTTACACCTTCTGGTTTAAATGCTACCTCAAACTGCGCTACTAAAAATAAATACAGCCTTGTTACTGGTGAACCTCTAGAAAATCCAGAGTTACGTTGCTCATTAAAATTTTATAGAGTGGAACAAAACGGTAATATACTAACCATTTTTAATTAGCCAATACCGTTTTTTAAATTTATTAATGTTGTATTAGGTAAATACGCTTGCAAAAAAGTAATAGCTTTTTGACTTCTAATACCAGATTTACAATATACAACTAAAGGTTTTTCAGTTGGTATATTTTCATATTTGTTAGCCAATTCACCTAAAGGGATATGTTGCCCGCCAATACTATGTTGTGCGCGTTCCCAAGACTCTCTTACATCTAATAAATTATAGGCTGTTTTGTTAGCGTTTAAAATTTCTATTGAAATACTTTCTGAAGGGTTTTCAACACCACAAAACACATTATAATCAGTTTCTAAAGCTGAAATTTTTAATGCCTCATTTTTACTGAAGCTAAACATCATTTGTTCCATATTCAGCACATTAAACGTTAATAGCTTACCCGACAAAACAGCACCTTTTTCCAGTATAATTTTTAAAACTTCATTAGCCTGATAACACCCAACAATACCTGGTAAAACACCTAAAACACCAACATCTGAACATGATGGTACTGAACCCGCAGTTGGTGGTGTTGGATATAAGCACCTGTATGTTGGCCCGTTTTTATAATTAAACACAGATAATTGTGCTTCAAACTTAAAAATAGAACCGAAAACTAGAGGTTTGTTGGTAATTACAGCAGCATCATTACATAAATACCGTGTTTGAAAATTATCAGAACCATCAACTATAATATCATATTCTGAAAATATATTTATAGCATTTTTTGTTGATAAAAACGTTTGAAAAACCTCAAAATTAACATGCGGATTGAGCTGTTTTAACCGTTTTGAAGCTGTTAATGCTTTGGGTTTACCAACATCATCAATAGTATATAAAATTTGACGGTGTAAATTACTAACATCAACCACATCTGCATCAACAATACCAATAGTGCCAACACCAGCAGCGGTTAAGTATTGTAAAATAGGACACCCTAATCCGCCAGCGCCAACAACTAACACTTTTGCTTGTTTTAGTTTTTCTTGTCCTTTAAGGCCTATTTCATCAAGAATAATATGTCTGCTGTAAATTTTTTTTTCGTTATCCGTTAGCATTTTTTACTATTTAAAATGTTGCCAATCTTTCCAAACGGGCTCTAAACCTTGCTTTTTAAGCATTTGTGCAATGGTTTCGGTGGGGCGCTCATCAGATATTTCAAACTGTTCTAAAGTTTGAGGATCTACGGTGTAACCACCAGGGTTTGTTTTACTTTCTGCACTTACCGATGTAATACCCAAATGCACTATATGGTTTCTAAATGTTTCACTTTCTCTGGTAGACAAAGATAATTCAACATCTTCATCTAACAACCTAAAAGCACAAATGGTTTGCACCAAATCTTTATCGGTCATTTCAACTTTAGGTTCTAAACCACCACTATGTGGGCGCAAACGCGGAAACGAAATAGAGTACTTTGTTTTCCAATAGGTTTTTTGCAAATATTTTAGGTGTAGCGCCGTAAAGAAACTATCGGCACGCCAATCTTCTAAACCAAATAAAGCCCCTAAACCAATTTTGTGAACACCTGCACGCCCCAATCTATCGGGTGTTTCTAAACGGTAATTAAAGTTAGATTTTTTCCCTTTGGGATGATGTTTTTTATATTCGGCTTCATGATACGTTTCTTGATATACCAAAACAGCGTATAAACCAGCCTCAATTAAAGTTTCGTATTCATTTTGGTTTAGTGGTTGTACTTCAATTGTAATGTTTGAAAATTTATCTTTTATAAGCTCAATAGCATGTTTAATGTAAGGCACACCCACGGTTTTATTAGCTTCGCCGGTAACCAGTAAAATATGGTCATATCCTTTACTTTTTATAAAGGCAACTTCTTTTAAAATTTCGGCATCAGTTAACGTTCTTCGCGGAATTTTATTAGTCATACTAAAACCACAATAGGTACATATATTTTGACATTCATTAGACAAGTACATAGGAATATACATTTGAATAGTGTTGCCAAAACGCTTTTTAGTAATAGCCTTACTTTGCACTGCCATTTGCTCTAAATACGGTGCTGCAGCAGGCGATAAAAGGGCTTTAAAATCTTCTAAATTGCGTTTTTGTTTGGTTAAAGCAATTTCTACTTCGGTTGCTGTTTTGTTATGAATATTCGCCAACACATCATTCCAAGCATATGAATTAAATACATTTTTAAAAGATTGCATAACTACTATTTAGTTTAAAAATGAGGTTAATGGGCTACTAGCTTCGGCATGTTGTTTAACACTGGCTAATTTTGCATTGTAAGCCATTCGGCCAGCTTCAACAGCCATTTTAAAAGCAACAGCCATTTCAACGGGGTTTTGTGATACGGCTATAGCTGTATTTACCAAAACAGCATCGGCACCCAGTTCCATAGCATATGCCGCATGCGATGGCGCGCCAATACCAGCATCAACAACTACAGGTACATTACTTTGCTCTATAATAATTTCTAAAAACTCTGTAGTTTTTAAACCTTTATTTGTGCCAATAGGCGCTCCTAAAGGCATAACGCATTGCGTGCCAACTTCTTCTAACCGTTTACACAATACCGGATCTGCATGAATATATGGCATAACCACAAAGCCCTGTTTTACAAGTGTTTCAGCTGCTTTTAAAGTTTCAATAGGATCGGGCAATAAATATTTAGGATCTGGATGAATTTCTAACTTAATCCAATTTGTTTCTAAGGCTTCACGTGCTAATTGCGCTGCAAAAACAGCTTCTTTAGCATCTCTTACACCCGATGTATTTGGAAGTAAACTAACATGTGGCTGCTGTATGCTTTGTAACATTTCATCATTTTGGTTATGAGCTTCCACACGTTTTAATGCCACTGTTACTAACTCACTTTTTGAAGCCAAAATAGCTTCTGCCATTACGTTATTTGCACTAAATTTACCGGTGCCTGTAAAGAGTCTTGATGTAAATTCTTTATCGGCTATTTTTAATGTATCGTTCATTGCTTTAATTTTTAAAGCTGTAGCGCTGCTCTTGTGCACTACCAGCGTTTAACAGCGTGTGAAACGCTTTTATTTTATTAAAATCGCGTGTTATTTCTCCTGAAACTGCAATACCATAAATGCCTGTTTTTAACAATTCAGGCACATCATTTATAGTTATACCTCCAATAGCTATAATAGGCATATTAACATTTAGAGCATCTATAATTGATAAATAACCGTTTGTGCCCAAAATAGGACTTAACTGTTTTTTTGTGGTAGTAAACCTAAACGGCCCTAAGCCTATATAATCTACTTTTTCGTTAATACGTTGTTGACAATCATTAAGCGTGTTAGCAGTACCACCAATAATTTGCCAACTTTTTAAAGCTTTTCTGGCTATGTTAGGGTTGGTATCTGTTTTTCCTAAGTGCACACCATCGGCATTTACAGCTTCAGCTATTTTATAATGGTCATTAATTATTAATCGTGTTTGATAATGACTGGTAATATCTCTAGCTTCTTCGGCTGTTTTTAAAATCTTTTTTTCAGAGACATCCTTTAAACGCAATTGCACCAATTCTGCACCGTATTGGCAAGCTTTCTGTATGTTTTCTAAATGCGCTTTTGGGGTGTTTCCTTGTGAAATATAATGGAGTTTGTTTATCATTCTTGCTTGCTAATTATTCTTATTAAATTTTATTGTGAACACCTAAAAGTGATTGGCTGGAATTTAAAAACCGCTCAATGTATATTTTTGATGCAACAGCTGCTTCATCTAATGGCAAACCCAAACAAATTTGAGAAGCTAAGGCTGATGATAGCACACAACCACTACCATGTTTATTGTAAACAGTTTTTACATGTGGTACTATATTTACCATAACAATACCACTATGGTACAACTCGTCAGTTCCTTTTTTATCGGTTCGGTGGCCGCCTTTTAAGTAAACATTGGTTTTACTTGCTATATGCGCTATGGTATCTTCAATATTTTTATCTGGATACAGCATTTGTATTTCATCATAATTAGGTGTAATTAAGTAGCATTTTTGCCAAATGGTATTTAAAATATCTTGATTTTCGGTAGTATGAAAATCGAAACCCGCGGTTGCTTTTATTACAGGGTCTAAAATTATTTTAACGTTGGCATTTAAGGCATGCAACACATCAATTAAAACAGCTAGTGTTTTCCAGTTTTTAACAATGCCTATTTTAACTACATTAATTGTAAACCTATCAAACAAGGTTTTTATTTGAGCAATAATTAAATCTTTTTCAACCCAAATACATTCTTTAAAATTGGTATCATTTTGAATTGTAATAGCTGTACATACTGATAAACCGTATAACCCATGCGCCTCAAAGGTTTTAACATCTGAAGTTAAACCTGCACCACCTGACGGATCATGACCTGCAATGGTTAATATGTATGTATGTGATTTCATTTTATTGTATTTAAATTAGCTAAAATGGCGTTTCATGATTTTAAACACCTCAACCGGCGCATTACTTTGCCAAACACCACCCAAAACGCCCACACCTTTAAAACCAAGCTTATCAAATGCTGTTAAGTTATTAGCTGTAACACCACCCATGCCTATTATTTTTTTATTTATGTGATTAACGTTGAAACCACGACCACTATAGCCTTTTTTTGAAATAGATGAAAACACTGGGCTTAGCAAATGGTAATTAAAAATAACTGAACAATTTTCTAGTTCTTCAGGTTCATGAAACGAAGAACTAATGGTTTTTGTTTCTAACAAATTAGATGTTACGTTTAATAATTTAGCGTACTGCGTAATAAATTGTTTTCTATTTATTGAAGATGGCATTGTGCTTAAAACCTGATGCCTTTTGGCTTCTTGAAAATGAATACCCTTTAAATTAAATTGTTTTAATAGCTTATGAAAACGATGCGTTACTATACAATTGTGATATTTTGAATCTATTTGATTTAAGTAATTACAATGTTGCTCATAATTCATATGAGGTTTTCTAAGGTGAAAATACTGCAGCCCGTTTTGAAACAATTGTTGAAGTATATCAATTTCGTTTGTAACGTTATGTTCTGGCGCTATTAAAACTATCATTTTTTATTGAGTTAGGGATTGTAGTGGAAATCCTTTTGCTTTTTCTGCAAAAGATTGCAACGGAAAGCCCGCCCACGCTTTTTCAGCGTGGGAACTCCCTTATTATTATTTACAAATAAATTTCAGATCCTTTTTCTTTAAATTCTTCTGATTTTTCATTCATGCCTTTTTGAAAAATTTCATTGTTTTCATCAATATCATTTTCGGCAGCAAAATCTCTTACTTCTTGTGATATTTTCATTGAGCAGAATTTTGGTCCGCACATTGAACAGAAGTGAGCAATTTTAGCCCCTTCGGCAGGCAAGGTTTCATCATGGAATTCGCGTGCTTTTTCGGGGTCTAAACCTAAGTTAAATTGGTCTTCCCAACGGAACTCAAAACGTGCTTTACTTAAGGCATTATCACGGTGTTGTGCTCCTGGGTGCCCTTTGGCTAAATCTGCCGCATGGGCTGCTAGTTTGTAAGTAACTACGCCCTCACGCACATCGTCTCTGTTTGGTAAGCCTAAATGTTCTTTTGGTGTTACGTAGCATAAAACAGCGCAACCGTACCATGCTATCATTGCAGCACCAATACCCGACGTAATGTGGTCATAACCCGGAGCAATATCTGTGGTTAATGGGCCTAAGGTGTAAAATGGTGCCTCATCGCAAGCCGCTAATTGCTTATCCATGTTTTCTTTTATCATGTGCATTGGTACATGACCTGGGCCTTCAATAAAGCATTGTACTTCATGTTTACGCGCTAATTTTGTTAGCTCGCCTAAGGTTTCTAATTCGGCAAATTGCGCTTGGTCATTGGCATCGGCAATAGAGCCTGGGCGTAAACCATCGCCTAAAGAAAAGGCAACGTCGTATTGTTTTAAAATTTCGCAAATGTCTTCAAAATGGGTGTACAAAAAGTTTTCTTTGTGATGTGCCAAACACCATTTTGCCATAATGGAACCACCACGAGATACTATACCTGTAACGCGTTTAGCCGTCATGGGTACGTAACGCAATAAAACGCCTGCGTGAATGGTAAAGTAATCTACACCTTGCTCTGCTTGTTCAATTAGGGTGTCTTTAAAAATTTCCCAAGTTAAATCTTCTGCAACGCCATTTACTTTTTCTAATGCTTGGTAAATTGGCACTGTACCTACTGGCACTGGTGAGTTACGAATAATCCATTCGCGCGTTTCGTGAATATTTTTTCCGGTAGATAAATCCATAATAGTATCTGCACCCCAACGGCATGCCCAAACTGCCTTTTCAACTTCTTCTTCAATTGATGATGTTGTGGCTGAATTACCAATATTAGCGTTTACTTTAACCAAGAAGTTTCTGCCTAAAATCATAGGTTCACTTTCTGGATGGTTTATGTTATTTGGAATAACTGCACGACCACGAGCTACCTCTGAACGCACAAACTCTGGTGTGATTTTTTTAGGAATTGAAGCTCCAAAATCTTGCCCTGGATGTTGTTTAGCTAATTCGGTCATTTCATCAATTTTTTGATTTTCGCGAATAGCAATGTATTCCATTTCTGGTGTTATAATGCCTTTTTTAGCATAATGTAATTGTGTTACGTTTTGCCCTTTTTTAGCTTTTAATGGTTTTTTTAAGTGCGAAAAACGCATATGATCTAAACTAGTATCGTTTAAGCGTTCATTACAATATTTTGATGAAAACTGGTTTAATTGTTCAACATCATTTCTATTCAAAATCCATGGCTCACGTATTCTTTCAATACCGTTGTGTACGTTAATTTCTTTTTCAGGATCTGTGTACGGGCCCGATGTGTCATATACCGTAACAGGCTCGTTAGGTGTTACTTTACCCGTCATTGAATCTTTAGTATCACTTAGCGTTATTTGGCGCATAGCTACTTTAATTTCGGGGTGCATTTGCCCTTTAACGTAAATTTTTTTTGAATTTGGAAATGGGTTTCTTGTAATTAATTGCGCTGTTGGTGCAGTGTCCTTTTTTTTCATTCCTTATTGCTTTTAGCCGTTGGCAATTAGCCTTTGGTGTTTAAATTATTTAAATTAATATTGAAGCTAATGGCTACATAAAACCTAATAGCTTTTAGTTTTTATCCGCCTTGAGTTGCTTGAATAATTAAAATAGTATCGCCGTTAAAAAGCACTTTGTTTTCCCAATTGGCTTTTGCAATTATTTCTTGGTTAATAGCTACAGCAATGCCTTGGGTTGATGATACCGTGTTTGTTAAAAACTGTTGTAATGAAATGTTTTTAGGTGCGCTTTGGGGTTTGTTGTTTACTGTTATTGTTATCATTTACACATGCTTTAAAATGACAACTTTAGGTAGAACGCCCCGTTTTTACGAAGTGCAGGTTTTAAAAAAACCCATGTATTATTTACAATAAAACATTCACTTTTCCCTACGTAAGTACTAACTTCATCAGGTTCAAAGGGTAAATCTCAGTTTCAGGAAAAAATTGACATTATCAATTTTAAAGAAACACCCCTAAAGTTTATCATTAACAAAGATACTACTAATTTTATTTAAAATGAAAAAAGCACCTCTGTAATGAGATGCTCTTCTTTATTTAACACTTATATTGTAATTATTGCTTTAGCGCAAATAATTTAAACCTATTTTAAAACTTTAAAGTTACACCCAATAAAAAGTTAGTGGTTGCTTGTGGGTAGTAACCAGCTCCTTCTATTGTAGAAACTTCACCAGGTACAGACCAATCATCATCAAATGTGAAGAAAAACCCATTTGAAATATATTTTTCACCAAAAATATTATTTACCAACCCTGTTAGGATAATAGATTTAAAAATAGATTTTGTTTCAATTTCGTAAACAACATTTAAATCGTTTACAAAATAACTATCTAGCTTAGAAAATTCAGAATCTATATTACCCATATATTGCTCACCCACAAATTTACTTAACAATGTAGCTTGAAAATTAGGCATAAAACTATACGTTAAAGCATTACCAACTACAACATCTGGCGAAAAGGCAATATTAGTTTCACCTAGGTTTTGTAAAACACCATCGCGTTTAAAAAATGTTTCTTGGTTTTTATTTGAGCTTATTGTAAAGTTGGGCTGTAATGTTAAATTATTTAATACTATTTTGGCTTCAACCTCTAAACCAACCCTATAACTTTTACCTGTGTTTGCTCTTATTTGAGCTCCAGAATTATCTAACGCACCTGTTGCCACCAACTGTTCATTATATGCCATATAGTAAGCGTTTGCATTAAATGCTATATTTTTATTTTTATAACGCCAACCTAATTCAAAATCATTTAACTCTTCAGGTTTAACTTCTGGGTTGTTTTCAAAATCACTTCTACTTGGTTCTCTATTTGCTCTTGCATAAGAAAAATATAAATCACTTTTTGTATTTAAACTATAATTGAAACCTAATTTAGGATTAAAAAAGTTAAAAGTTTCATCTATTTTAAACACCTCTAAATCTGAATTAACACCACTGGTATCGTAGTTAACGCTTCTGTACTGAACATCGGCATAAAGACTTAAATTATCATTAAACCTGTAGGTTAATTTTGAGAATGCGTTGAAATCATATTTATCACCATCACCTTCATAATACCGATCTCCAAAATTATTAGTATTTGCATATTGTTCCCAAATTAACTCTCCAAAATGATCGCCATGATACGTACTATAAGACAAGCCTGTAATAATGTTTACCTTTTCATTTTTATAATTTACGCTGGTATTTAGCACATAAAAATTGTTATCTAACCATCTTCTACGCACATAATCTTGAGAGTTTACTTCATTTCCGTTTACCGTTATAGGATCTTTTCCTAAAAAACTGAAACTAGCATCGTTTGCAAAAAACACATTTGAGTAGTAGTAATCATCAACAAATTCTTCAAAAAACCCTCGGCCGTCTGTATAATTCAAACCTAAGTTTGTAGACCAATTGTTATTCCAACGTTGATTCCAATGTAATTGGTAATGATCTTGTTTGTAATCATCTACTTGATTATCATAAAACCCTTCAAAAACGCCATTTTCATCTAACTGAATACCACTAATATTATAGCGCCTGTTATTATTAATATCTGGATTTGCACCTACAGCAGCCACATCAACTGGATTAAAACCGTACCAAGATTGATACGTAATTTCATGACCACCAAATACTACCGCCTTAAGTAACGTTCCGTTATTTACATAACTACCTTGCACAAAATAACTTTTTAGGTTTGATGCAGCTCTATCAATATAACCATCTGATTTTATTTGAGATAATCTACCTGCTAATTCAAAATGGTTGTTTAGCAACCCTGTACTAAATTTAACATTATGGCGTCTTGTGTTGTAACTACCAAAACTATGCGATGTTTCGCCTTGAGTTTCATTGGAAACGGCATCGGTTAATATATTTACGCTAGCCCCAAAAGCACCAGCTCCATTTGTTGAAGTACCTACACCACGTTGTACTTGTAAACTTTCTACAGATGATGAAAAGTCTTGCAAATTTACCCAAAAAGTTCCTAAACTTTCAGCATCATTATACGGAATACCATTAATGGTTACATTGGTAGAACTACCGCTTACACCACGCACCCTAATACCCGTATAACCAATACCTGCACCAGCATCACTGGTTGTAACTACTGATGGTAAATAGTTTAGTAAAACTGGTATGTCTTGCCCTAAATTACGCTTTGCAATTTCTTCTTTACTTACATTTGAATGTGTAATTGGCGAATCGGCATCAACACGTACTGCTTTTACTAAAACCTCGTCTAGTTTTTGGGTTGAAGTTGAATCTGTTATTTTGTTGTTTTGTTGCGCATTAACTGTTGTAAAGCATATTAATGCTAATAAAAGAAATAAGTTTTTCATATCGATTACATAAAACGTTATAATCGAATAAAAAGAGGTAATTATTCTTCAGTTTGTATTAAATTATTATGTTATGTGATACGTTTTTTACAAAGTAATCATATTCTAAAATTACCTGTTGTGCTAACGCAATTCACAATAACATGAAATCCCTAAACAGCATTACCTGTTCTAGGTTCATTGGGTATGATCTCAGCCTGTTTCCTGTTGCAATTAATAGTTTTTCTTTGTACTTAAAACTATAACTAAACTGGATATAGCACCCCTTTTTGAGAACGCTGCAAATGTACTAACCAAATACTAATTATTGGCTATTTTGATAATAGTTTTTTAATCTAAATTAGGTTTTTGCCTATTGGCTTTTTTAAAAGCGTGTTTCTTTTTATTATCTAACCGTTTTTTTACAACAGCTTTGGGTACTTTGGTTGCAATACGTTTTTTTGGTTTAGCAAGTGCAGTTTTTATTAACTGTAAAAACCTACGAATTGCCAATTCTTTATTTTTAAATTGGCTTCGGGTATCAGCGCATTGTAATATTAAAACTCCATTATTTGTTAGTTTGTGTTTTAATTTTAAATATATGCGTTGCTTTTGCTCTTGGGTTAATACGTTTGATTCAGATACATTAAAACTAAGCTCAATTTTTGTAGCTACTTTATTTACATGTTGCCCACCACTACCTGAGCTTCTAACGGCTTTAAAATTAAGTTCGTTTATTAAATTAGTTTGGTTAAACATTAATTAGTTTGGTGTGCTGGTTTTAGTAAATCGTTTACTGTTTTTACAGGGTTAAAGGTATCTAAAGGCACTTCAACAAAAACGGTAATCCAGTCTGCCATACTACCATTCCATAATCCTGGTAATTCTAGCGCTTTAATATCTGTACCATTTTGTGTTTTCATTGTAATGAAAGCTGCATTGTAATCTACAAAATCTTTTAAATTAAATTTTTCACCTTTATAATTTTTAACAGCACACACTAAATCTGTTGGATTAAAATGTGTTGCTTTATAAACAATACTTTGTTGCTCTTTACTACTAAAATTTATTTGAGCAAACTCTACTATTTGTAATGACACATTGCTATTAGAATCTTTAACCCAAAAGGGGCCGCCACCAGGTTGCCCTTCGTTTTTAACCATACCACAAACACGCATTGGTCTGTTTAATTTTTCCTTTAAATAGGCTTTTTTCTCTTGTAATGAAAGTGCATCAAACTGTTTAGTTACCACAACGTTTAACCTATGAATTAAAAAAAGCGCCATTATTTTAAGGTCTTCTTCATTACAAGTATCAGTGTCTAATTTATTTAAAAACTCAAACACTTTTTCTTGTATGCTAAGCAAAACTCCAGCTAAAAGTTTTTTGTATTCTGAAATGGCAATATTTTTACTAGCAACTGTTATGTTATCTATATTTTTAATAAAAATGAAATCGTAATTCAAAGCATCTAAATTCTCTAAAAGTGCACCATGGCCTGCTGGCCTAAATAGAATTGACTCATCTTCGTTTCTATAAACTTTGTTGTTTGATTTTAAAGCTACTGTTTCGGTTTCTTGTTTTTGGTACGAATAACTTACATGAAAATCAACACCTGTTTTATTGGTTAATTGTTTGTTTACCTTATCAAATTCGGTTTCAAAAAAATTATGATGTTTTTCTGAAACTGTAAAATGAAGGTGTGCTTTTTTATTTGATGATGCGTATATTGTTGATTCCAATAAATGTTCAGTAAATGCCGAAACATATTCGTTTTCGTATTTATGAAATGGTAACAATCCTTTTGGGTAAAAACTGTAGTTTAAAGCATCTTCATCTAACATGGTTTTTACAAAAACAACACGCTGTTCATCTTCGGGTAGTTCATTATAATTTAAGGTTGTTTTTTCTATTTTTTTTATAACATCATTATAAAACGGAAACGCCTGTAAATTTGAAAAAAATGTGCTTACTAAACTGTTATTTTGTGATTGAATATATGCTTTTAACGTTTCCTTTTTGGGGTTGAAACTTTTTAAAAACTGAAACAAAAATTTAAACATTCTTGTTGCCGCTCCTGAGGCAGGTACAAACTTAACAATAGATAAGTTATCTTTTTGTTTTTCGTATAGCTTAATATATTCTGTAGCTTCAGCATCAGTAAAACTTTCTATGCCTTTATTTATTGTAGCTGCAGCCAACAATTTAGAATAAGACATACCGTTTTTTAAACGCTCTATTTGATTATTAACTTGGTCTATAGTTATGCCTTTGCTGTGTATTTGCTTAATATCTTTTTCAGTAAACATTATATGTTATTTTTTAATAGCTTATCAATGTGTTTTACAGCTTCGTTTAAGCGCTCTGTTTTATTACCTTTTAATAATACAAATGGCCTATTTTGTTTTACTAATTCGTTTTTAAACGCTTCAAACATTTGCTTTCTTTCGTTGGGTTTATCGCGTAAATCATCGGCTTCCCAAGGGACATCAATATAAGTTAAAAAATATAAATGGTAAGTGTTTTCAATGGCAAATTTATGTAAAGTTTCATTGCAAATACCTCCATAATAGACTTCGGAATACACTTTGGTTTCTAACAAATCTGTATCACAAATTAAAACGGTATCTGTTTTTTTTGCTAATGCATTTTCTAAACGCATTTGGCCTATGGCTATGGGTAACAAATCTTGTGGTTCGCAAGTTTTTCGTTCGTTATTCCATTTATCTTGTAAATATTCGCGGGCATATTCTGGTACCCAAACCGAATTGTAATAGCGTGCTAATTGCCTAGACAAGGTGGTTTTTCCGGTAGATTCTGGCCCAAATAAAACTACTTTTACACAGTTTGCGGGTTGTTGTTTAAGCTGTTTTTCCATGCTTTATAACCGTAAATTGCAATAACGGTAAATATTAAATATTGAAGTGATGTAAACACTAAGCCTTTATACAAATACAGGGGCACAGAAATAACATCGCCAATTATCCAGTACACCCAATTTTCTAATTTCTTTTTAGCCATAAGCCACATACCAACAAAAAATATAGCTGTTGTAACAGTATCTACATAAGCCGTCCAGCTATTAAATTTATTATTTGCTAGGTAAATAATAGCCACAAAAATTAGTGTTAACATAAAAATAATAACTGTATATTTTTGCTCTTTTTTAGTTGTTTTGGTAACGTGCACCTCATTGTTATTAGCGTCTTTTTGGGTCCAGTAATACCATCCATATATACTCATTGTGAAATAATATGCGTTTATTAGCATATCTCCTAAAAGCCCATAAACCAATAATATATATACAAAAATAGCAGTGCTTATTATACCTGTTGGATACACTAAAATGTTTTCTTTTTTAGAATACCAAACTGATAAAAAGCCAAAAAAAACACCAATAAATTCCAATACAATTAAATGCGTTGGTATGCCTTGATATTGTGCAAACAACCAATTAAAAATGTGGCTCATAATCGTGTCTGTCTGATTTTACAATTTTCATATAAAGTAAGCCTTTATCTATAAGTTCAAAAGCTTCTTTTATTTCGGTTGTTAATACTTCCATTACCTCATTATAATCTCCAAAAACTTGGGTACTTAATGGGTTTTCTAATACTTTTAAATTTGAAACTCTCATTTTTTTTATAAAATGAATTATAGCTGGTTCAAAATTATCTTGTAATGGTGTTAATGTTAATTCTACTGATATTTTCATTTAATATTTCTTTTTTTCATTTCCACGAAGGTGGAAATCTTAGTGTTTTTAATTTTATTGAAATACTAAAGCAAGCCCAATACATACAAGTATGGTAAAACAATTTATTTCCTTAAATCATCAAAAAAAGATGCATCTTTTTCAAAAGCAGTTCCAATAACCACTAGGTCTGCTCCACTTTCAAATACATTTTCTAACTGTAACTTCGTTTTAATACCTCCACCAACAATTAAAGGCACTTTAAGTTCTTTTTTCACTTTGTTAATCACCTTTAAATCAACATGTTTTTTAGCACCGCTTCCGGCCTCTAAATATATTAATTGTTTACCCAACAATTCTCCTGCTTTTGCTGTATCAATTATATATTGAACGTTATTTTGATCTAGTGGCTTTGTTTCAGTTACGCGCTCAACTGCAGTTTTATTACCGCCGTTAATTAACAAATAGCCTGTTGGTATTACTTCTAAATTTGTTTTTTTTAATTTAGAAACTGCTCTAACATGCTTACTAATAAGATATTCTGGATTTCTACCAGAAATAAGAGATAAAAACAAAATACCATCTGCTTTATTAGTTATTTGGTTGGTATCTCCTGGAAATAAAATAATTGGTAATTTAGTATGTTTTTTTATTTCATTTACCAAAACATCTGTTACATTTTCATGCACTACACTACCGCCAACAAAAATATGAGTAGCTATTGATGCATTTAATTTTAGCATAAAACTAGCTACTTGTGGCACTTCCATTTTATCCGGATCAATTAAAACAGCTAGTAGTTTATTACCGTTTAAAGCCGCTGCTTGTATGTTTTTATAAATAGTGTTCATACTAAGCAATGGCAAATGCGCAGGTAAAACCTTCAAACTCTAAAAAAGCTATGTTATATCGGCATTTTTTATTTTTATAATCTATCCAAGCCAAGGTTTGCTCGTCTTCAATATTAAAAGGAATTGCTAAACAATGATTTTTAAAACTAAGCCCCGGTGTTGCATACAATTTGTATAAAGATTCTTTTATACACCAAATTACAGTAAGTTTTTTTATATAATCTTTAGCATGAGTGTTTAGGTACAAATTTTCATAATCAATAAACTTATGTGCAATTAAGGTTATTTTATCGCGTTGTTTTTCAACATCAATACCAACTTTGCAATTACTTACAATCATTGCAGAAAAATTAAACGAGTGTGTTATTGAAATTTGTTTACCATCTTTTAAATAAGGTTTACCAAAATCGTCATAAAATAAATCGGCATCCGTATATCCAAACTCCTTAAGTAAATGGCGCACACTTAAAAACCCACGTTGGTGTAACTCACTTTTCATACCATTTACCCTATTAAAACTATTTTCAGTTAGTTGTAATGGTGCCATTAAAGCGTTAAAAGATTCTGTAATCTTCCAAATTTTAACACAAGTTTGTAAATTAGGCGTAAGGGTTTTGTAAAGAGGCATTTAGTTTTATGAAAGTTATTGGTTATCTTTGCACTTTAATTAAAAGACCCACAAATATAACAATATGAGTACAAAAACAGTTGCTTACGTTCCTAATAAGGTTAAAGATATTTCATTAGCCGCTTGGGGAAGAAAAGAAATTGAATTAGCCGAAGCTGAAATGCCAGGTTTAATGAGCTTACGCGAAGAGTACAAAGATACTCAACCGCTTAAAGGCGCACGTATAGCCGGGTGTTTACACATGACTATACAAACAGCCGTTTTAATTGAAACATTACAAGCTTTAGGTGCCGAAGTAACTTGGAGTTCTTGTAACATTTTCTCTACACAAGACCACGCTGCTGCTGCAATTGCTGATGCTGGAACTGCTGTTTACGCTTGGAAAAACATGAACGAAGAAGAATTTGATTGGTGTATAGAACAAACGCTTTTCTTTGGTGAAGACAGAAAACCTTTAAACATGATTCTTGATGATGGTGGCGATTTAACAAACATGGTTTTAGATAAATATCCAGAGTTAGTATCTGGTATTAAAGGCTTAAGTGAAGAAACCACAACAGGCGTACACCGTTTATACGAGCGCGTTAAAAACGGTACATTACCAATGCCAGCAATTAACGTAAATGATTCTGTTACAAAAAGTAAATTTGACAACAAATACGGCTGTAAAGAAAGTGCTGTTGATGCCATACGTCGTGCAACCGATGTTATGCTAGCTGGTAAAAGAGTTGTAGTTTGTGGTTATGGTGATGTTGGTAAAGGTACTGCTGCGTCATTCCGTGGTGCTGGTTCTATTGTTACTGTAACAGAAATAGACCCCATTTGTGCATTACAAGCCGCAATGGACGGTTTTGAAGTTAAAAAACTAGAAACTGTTGTTGGTAATGCCGATGTTGTAATTACAACTACCGGTAACAAAGATATTGTTAGAAGTGAGCATTTTGAAGCTATGAAAGACAAAACTATTGTTTGCAACATTGGGCATTTTGATAACGAAATAGACATGGCTTGGTTAAACACAAACCACGGAAACACTAAAGTTGAAATTAAGCCACAAGTTGACAAATACACCATTAATGGTAAAGATATTATTGTTTTAGCCGAAGGCCGTTTAGTAAACTTAGGCTGTGCAACAGGCCACCCTAGTTTTGTTATGAGTAACTCATTTACTAACCAAACATTGGCTCAAATTGAACTTTGGAACAACGCTGATGCTTACAATAATGATGTTTACATGCTACCAAAACATTTAGATGAAAAAGTAGCAAAACTACACTTAGCTAAAATTGGTGTTGAATTAACTGAACTGCGTGAAGACCAAGCTACATATATAGGTGTAACCGTTGAAGGACCATACAAACCTGAACATTACAGATATTAATAATAATTCTCAAAAAAAGCGAGAATTTCATAATATAAAAAAATCCCAAGCAATAATGTTTGGGATTTTTTATTTTCCTTTTATTTTTTCTGGCAATTGCTAAAGCACCACGCTTTCCGCTGTATCTTTTTTGTAATAATATGCCATAAGTATTTTGGTATTTAAAGTCTTAAATGATACTTTATTTAAAAATTAAAACTCATTTAGGGCTTAACAAAAAAGGATGCCGCATCAATCGTTATTGCTACACGTCTTTTGGTTCATATTCCCGTTCAAAATACCACCATAAACTAGAGTCTATTGAAGATTTCATTCTGTTTATATCTACATTATCTTTTAAAAAAACGGTTAAATTTTCATCAACCCGATTACGCTCTACACTATTTCTAATTTCAATAGCGTCAATTTCATTAAAATGTTCAAGGTGTTTTTTTATTCTACTATCAAGTGATACATCACCTAAAAAAATTTTAATGGTAGGTTGCATTGGGGAATTCCTAATTTCAGATCTAAATGGAAGCATACCTATATTTTTTAAAGTGTATTACATAAATTTAGTAATTTTTTTTAAAAAAATCAATAAAAAAAGCCCTTCACCTGAAAAGGAAAAGGACTTTTCTATAAAACAAATAATAATTACTCCTCTAATTTAAGCTTTTTTAAGTCATGAAAAAAGAACGTTTTGTCATTATTCATACTAACAAATAATCCGTTTGGAAATGCACTCCCTAAAGCTGTTGTTGTAACATCACAACCATCAGTTTCAGTGGTGCCTAAATTCACTTCTTTTATAAAAGCGTTCGTTTTAACATCAAAAACATTAAATGTACCTGCTTGTTGGTTTGATACTATTAAAAATGATTTATTAGGGTAATGCGCAATAGCAATGCCTTCAATATCTTCTTTAAAATACTCACCGCCAAAACAGAAAATTTCTTTATCGCCTTTACTAGGTTCGGCATGGTATTTTCTAATACAATGCCCTTCATCAGAATAATAAACAATACCTTCTTTATTGTTTACAGCAATGGCTTCAATTTCTTTTTTACCACTAAACTCACCAAACTTTCTAACCAAATTTGCGTGCACACCTACACTATCAGTAGTTAATTCATACTGATACAAATATGCTTTTTTAGGACCTGTTTTTCTACCTACAATGGCATATAACTTGTTAGTTTTTTCAGATTTATATAGTGCTATACCCATTGGTAAATTAGTTTCGGGTAGTGTAGCATCTGTAAAAACTTTAAAACCACCTTTATCTAAAGGTTTCATATCTGGAACTGAAAATAAACGTATTTGTTTACGCTCTCTTTCGGTAAATGCTATAACATCTACTTGAGTGGAATCGTTTATTTGAAAGCCGTAAGCAACATCAACGTTATTTGGTCGTTTTAAACCCCTAATAGTTTTATTTTCAACTACTTTACCATTCAGGTTAAAAGCGTAAATAGCGCCTTCAGTGTTTTTATCGGTGCCAAAAACAATACTTTTAGATGTATCGTTTTTGTTTATCCAAATTGCGGGGTCATCAGTATCATGCAATGTCTTTTCCGTAATAACATTAGGCGCTATTACAGGCAACTTTTTCCCGCATGATACAATTAGTAACCCTACAATTAATATTATAAACTTATGCATTTAAAAGAGCTAGTTTTTTGGTTTAAAAATATCATATTTTAAACCAAACGTAAGGCGTCTTCCGTAATACTCTGCTTGCATAGTTCTATTTTTCACACCTTGAAAATAACGTAATGGTTGATCTGTAATGTTATTAACATCAACATATAAACGTAAGTTGTCATTAAATGCATATGAAGCATTAAAATCTAACAAGAATTGCTCATCATAATGCCTATCTTCAAAAGCACTACCACCAATTTCATCAATATAAGCATCAGAATAATTAGCTGATAAACGGATGTTTAATTTTTTACTGTTGTAAGCCAAAGAGCCGTTAAACATATTTGGTGCTGTACCTGGCAAATCTAAATCGGTTCTTTCATCGCCATCTTCATTTCTAACACCATCTGCACTAGAGGTTAAATATGTATAGTTAGCCATTAGGCTTAAGTTTTTAAGAAAGCCTGGTAAGAAATCTAACTGACGTTGAAAAGATACCTCTGCACCTAGTATACTTGCATCATCACCATTTTGTGGCTGAAAAGCATCATAGCCTGTAGCGGCATCTTCAAATTGGTACACATAAATAAAATCACTAATGTCTTTGTAAAACGCACCTCCTGAAAGAATACCAACGCCTTTAAAGTAATGTTCTGCCATTACATCAAAATTCATAGATTCTGTAGCGCTTAATTCTGGGTTACCTAAAAATATTTCTTCGTCGTCGTTTACAACATCAACAGTAGGAACAACATCGGCATAATTTGGTCTAGCCAATGTATTTGTCCATGCAAAACGTAAAATAGTATTATCACTTACGTTATATTTAAAATGTACACCAGGTAAAATATGTACGTAATCTTTTTCATCAGTAATAGTTCCTACTAAATCTTCTTCATCTTCAATTTGGTTACCAGTAGCTTCAGTTTTTGTACTTTCAACACGTACACCAACCATTACATTTAATTTATCAGATAGTTTTTGCTCTGTCATGGCATAAGCAGCATACACTTTTTCTTCAACATTGTAGTTAGCTCTAAGGTATTCATCTGGCACATCAGATTTTTCAAAAGCATCTTCATTATTTAAATTTAATTGACCTAAATATTCAGGATCTGCAAAAAAACCTGCAGCGTATTGGCTACCTGCCAAATAATCTTTATCTGTTTGATCTACTAATGGTAAACCGGTTAAGGTATCAAAAAACGGCGATAATGGTTCAAACTCAAAAAAGTTATTGTCTCTTTGTTTTTCTTTTAATTTAATTCTACCACCAAATTTTAAAAACCCATTAGCGCTATTAAAAATATTTAAAGGTAATTTGAAGTTTGCAAACACATTAAAATCTTTTTCATCGGTATATTGATTTTCTTCGGTAATTTCACCAAACTCAAAATTACTTGGTACATTATCACCGCTGTTTGCAGGAGTGAATAAAGGAAATTCAGAATCTGCTACATGGTTATTTATTATGTATTTAGATTCGTATTCCATATAACGTTCGTTTAAACGTTCTTCAGAAGCTTTAGCGTATGAAGCCATCCAATCAAACTCTAATTTTCCAAATAAATGCTCGCCACCTAAGCTGTAGTTTTGCATGCGCTGATCTTCTAATCGGGCATTTTTATTTCTATCATTATCAATACCACCTTTAGTTTGTCTTTTTACTTCAACAGGAAACATGGTTGGTACATTATTGGTAATTGTAAAATCGCCTATTTCAATATCTTCAGCATCTAAAATTTCATGTTCTAATCTGTAACGGTTTTCTCTATCGTCTCTCCAGTTATACATAGACTTTAAATACACTTTGTTATTGGCATTGAAAGCATAATCTAAATTTACCGAAAAACTTCTGCGAATACGTTGTACTATATATGTTCTTTGCTCAAACACATTAGCGTATGGGTTTACTTCCATTTCAACCTCTTCATCAGTGTTAGCATCATAATATGCAAACTCATCAGTCCATTCAGCTTCAATATTATCTGATCCGAAATCCGAATCGTTCATAGATGCTGAAGCCATCCAACCAAACTTTCCGTTTTTAGATTTATCGCCAATTAAAAATGAAGCGTTAACAATACGTTTATCTGTTATAAAATTAATACCCGAGCCAAGAGTTGCAGCAGCTCTAAAACCGTTTGGTGATGTTCTTGTAACTAAATTTACAGAGCCTCCAAGTGCATCGGCATCCATATCTGGAGTTACAGCTTTATTAACTTCAATAAGTTGAATCATATCTGAAGGAATAAGATCCATTTGAATGTTTCTGTTATCGCCTTCAGCCGACGGTATTCTACTACCATTTAAAGTAACAGAATTTAATTGAGGCGCTAAACCACGTACAATAACGTTACGTGCTTCACCTTGATCAACCTGCATAGTTATACCTGGTATACGCTTAACGGCATCGCCAATATTAGCATCTGGGAATTTCCCTATTTGATCTGTAGACACAACATTTGTTATGTTTTGTTTATTTTTTTGTGCATTTAAAGCTTTTGCTTGCCCATTGTTATAACTATTAATAACAACGTTTTCAAGCTCTAAAGCTTTGGTTCTAATAAAAATAGTAACACTTACAGTTTTTCCTGCTTGTACTTCAACTTGAGTTTCTGTATCAGCATAACCTAAATACATTACTTTAATGGTTTTGTTTCCTTCAGAAACATTTACGAAAAGAAATTTACCATCGGCATCAGAAATTACACCTTTATTATCAGCTTCAATTAAAATATTTGCAAAAGGTACTGGTAAGCCTTTTTCATCAATAATTGCACCTTGAATATTTCCATTTTGAGAGAACCCTAAAAACGAAAACAACAAAGCGAAAAGTAAAATTACATGTTGTTTTTTCATTATGTGTTTATTGTTAGTTATAATGTGCGAAATAACAAAACACATAAACCAAGCTTATTAAATAAGATTTAAGTTAAGGTTATAAACACATAAGAAAACACTTACTTTTTAAACTAATTTAACATTATGAAAAACTTTAGTAAACATATGTATTACTACAACAACGAATTGTTGAAATCATAACGAAAATTTTAATAAACCCATTTGTAATAAAACCAAACTCATATATAAAGCTACACCTATTAATGGTTAAATACTTTTACATAACTAACATTAAAACAATTTTATGATGAAAAAATTACTTAAACAATTAACTTTTACAACAGGTGTAATGATAGCTTCAACTATGTTTGCACAAAACCCAACAGTTACTTTTGATAATGTACCTGCCGAAATTGAAGCTACAACATATAATTTATCTGCTAGTGATCAATTAGTATTTACTATAGACAATATACCTGATAACAATACAACAATAACTGCAAACCTTAGGGTGTATGTTGCTGGTAGTACCGCAAACGGCAGTAAAAAAATGCAGAGAACATTTAATATTGATGCTACAAGTAATGCATCTGATAGTTTTTATTCATTTGTAGAGTCAGCGGGTACAAACGCAAATACAATAAAACGCGTTTACACCTACACACAATTAATCCCCAATACAAGCGGCAGCGGTGTTGGTGGAGATTATATTATAAATGAAACTTATGATATTTTAGTTAGATTGGTTGGAGGAGCCCCATCTCCTGATGATACTAACAGCAACTCTGTAATGCCTGCTACTACTATGAAAGCAGTTGCAGATAATACTTTAAGTATTAATAAAATGAATATTATTGGTAGTGTTTATCCAAATCCCGTAAGTACTAAATTGTTTATTAGTAATACTGTAAAAACTAACACATACAAAATAACTAACTTACTAGGCAACACCGTAAAAGAGGTTAAAGCTAACGGAAGTATTGATGTTTCAGATTTATCTGCAGGCATTTATGTTTTAGTTACCGATGCTGGTATTGCTAAATTTGTGAAGAAATAATTAAAACACACTCTTACAGAAAACATAAAGCCCTTTCTAAAAATAGAAAGGGCTTTTATATTTTAACAAATACACTTAATTAAGCTTCAAAAGGCTCAATAGAAACATATGATTTGTTATCTTTTTTCTTAGTAAATTTTACAATACCATCTACTTTGGCATGTAATGTATGATCTTTTGAAGAGTATACATTCTCACCTGGGTGATGTGTGTTACCTCTTTGTCTTACGATAATGTTACCAGCAATTGCTGCTTGACCACCAAAAATTTTAACACCTAAGCGTTTCGATTCTGATTCTCTACCGTTTTTCGAACTTCCGACTCCTTTTTTATGTGCCATTTTATTTCGATTTTAAGTTTTTATGAATATAAGAACTAAAGCTTAAGCCTTACCTCCGTCTAATTCGTCTTGCCATTTTTTAAGTTCATCCCACTTACCTTCAGCAGCTAATTTAGCTTGCGCTGGCCAAGTGTCTGTAACATGGTTACCTCTTACATCAGCAATTATTTCAGAAATTTTTTCTGGAGTAGAAGCTGCTAAATCTGCAAATGTTGCAATACCAGCCTCAACCAATGTTGATGCAATTTTAGGACCTATACCTTCAACCTTCTTTAAATCATCAGCTTTTCCTGTTGCTTTTTTAGCTGCAGGTTTTGCCGCTGCCTTTGGAGCTTCTTTTTTTGCTGGAGCAGCTTTTTTAGCTCCTGAAGCCGCAATACTTTCAATTACTATTTCAGTTAAAGCTTGACGATGACCATTTTTTACACGGTAACCTTTACGTCTTTTCTTTTTGAAAACAATAACTTTATCACCTTTAAGGTGCTTAACAACTTTTGCTCCTACTTGAGCTCCGTTTATAGCCGGGGCGCCTACAGTTACATTGTCTCCATCTGCAATTAAAAGAACATTATCAAAAGCAACGCTGCTTCCTTCTTCTCCTTGTAAACGGTTAACAAAAACTTTTTGGTCTTTTTCAACTTTAAATTGATGCCCTGCTATCTCTACAATTGCGTACATAGCGTAACGTTTTTATTAATTAATTTTATATAAATAACACTTTTGAATCTTCAAAAGCGGATGCAAATATACTGCTAATTAATTAATCTACAAACGTTTTATTGATTTTGAAGAATATTTCTGCTACTTTTAAAAAGTTGCATAACAGATAACGTTGCAACTACGGTTGTTGCAAACCCCATTACAGCAACTATAAATGTTATCATACCTATATCTACACTAAAACTACCGCTTAAATTTTGTAATAATGACGACAAGAAACCTGGACTTATTTCTGTTGAATAAAACAAAAAGAAAATTGTAAAAAATAATGTAGCTACAAAACCTGTTGTTAAACCCGTTTCAAAACCTTCTCTATATGAAAAGCTGTTTGATAAATATATTTTTCTGTACCTTACTGCTTCATACACTCCAAACCCTGTTATAACAGCATTAAAAAAACTAAATGCAGGATTTATGTGTTTATTAAATAATGATAGTATTAAAAAATAAGCTATTAAAACGGCACTTGTAACAAGGCCAAACCTAATGGATAGTGATAATTTCTTCATGGTGAATTTAGTTTAGTGCTCATTAATTTACTAAAAATTTAGCACTTTTAATAATTAACACACCTTAAACTAACTATTTGGGTCCTTTTCGCTTGTGCGACAGATACACCCCAATTAAAATTATAACGGTTGCAACACCCTGCATAAAACCAAACTGTTCGCCGTCAATTAAACCCCAAAAAACCGCTATTATTGGCATAACATACGTAACAGACGATGCAAATACTGGCGATGATATTTGCACAAGCTTATTAAACATTACTTTAGCTAATGCTGTGCCAAACAAAGCTAACACCAACATATATAAAAGTGCCGGTTTTATTTCTGGGTTTGAAAGTGTTTCTTCTTTAAAAAAACCAGTAGACACCAATACTACAATAGCTGGTATAACAATGGCAACAAAATTACCAACTGTTATTGTTAAAGCATTCATTGTTTGCAAATAACGCTTTATTATGTTAACATTTGCAGCATACATTACTGTGGCTATTATTACTAATGATGCGTATAAGTAGTTTTGATTAGGGTTTAAAGCTGCCCCATTAAATATTAACATTACTGTACCAACTAAACCAACCAAAACACCAATTACCTGCCTATTTGTTGACGCTACTTTAAAAATTAAAGCGCCTAATATAATAGTATTTAGCGGCACCAAAGAATTTAAAATAGATGCTACAGAACTATCAATTTCAGTTTCAGCAAAAGCAAAGAGAAATGACGGAAAAAAAGTACCAAAAAAGCCGGCTAGCGCTACCCATTTCCATTCTGAACGCTTTATGGCTTTTACTCTTTTAAATCCTATAATTAATAAAATTATAGTTGTAAATATTGTTCTTACTGCACCAAGTTGTAAAGGCGTTAAACCTACTAATGCCTTTTTAATTAGAATAAAAGAACTACCCCAAATTAATGAAAGAACAATTAAATAAAACCATTTAATATTTTTACCCATAGCTTATTTTGAATTACAAAATTGCAACTTTTAACACAATTAAACGTTATTTATTTAGTAATTTTGCCTTAAAAGAAATGCTAATTTATAAGTGCTTAATTAGCATAAATATTAATTTGTAATTAAAAAAGGTTAATCTTTATAATCCCGTACCAATGAACACTTTAAAAACATTCGCAATTTTAATTGTTATGGTTATTACTTTAGCTAGTTGTAAAAACGAAACAAAAGCCGAGGTTAAAACAATTGAAGTTGCCACAGAAACAACCAAAGAAATTGACCCAAATGCTACGTATGCAAAAGCAGAATTTACTATTGATGGTATGACATGCGAAATTGGTTGCGCTAAAACCATTGAGAAGAAATTAGGTAAAATGGATGGCGTAAAATCGGCTAAAGTTGATTTTGAAAACAAATTAGCTATGGTAGAATTTAACGAAGCTAAAGTTACTACAACATCGTTGGAAGAAACAGTAACAAAGGTTGCTGATATTTATAAAGTTAGCAACATGAAAACAGTTGATGCTTTTTCAGCTAATTAATAAATTGAATATAATATAAAAAAAGCTTCTTTACAAAGAAGCTTTTTTTATTTCCACTTAATACTTTCCATTAAGCGCATAATATCTTTTTGCAGGTAATTGGCTGCAGGTAAAATAGAGTCATAATTTGGCTTTGCATAAAAATACAATGAGCCTGTTAAAAAGTGGTTTACACTATCTGTAACGTAAAACTGTGCTGGCGATGCTACATTACCTTTAACCTCTGACAGCAAACCATATACGTTTTGTACTTTATTTTCATAAGGCGTTACAGGTATTTCATCTGCCTTTTTTGTATGCTCTAGGGTGAATTTTTGTGCATCTTTTAAAAAATCATTTAAATAATTTTTATTGCCTTCAACCGCTTTATAGGTTAAAAAAATTGTGCCTTTCAATTTTGGGTATTCTATATTTATGGCATAACTTTTTGTAGGCGCAGGCATTACTTTAGCTTCAGCTTTGGTTGCCATTATATTTTTTTCAAATGAAAAAGGTAAATTTAAATTAGCTTTTATGTATTTAGCCTCAGGATAATCTAAGCGTAAAAAAGCTTTTGGCTTTGGCTTGTAATCATCAGCACAACTTGTTAGTACTATAATTAAAAACAGACTTACTATTAACCTCATTAAAGTATGGTAAATTTTACTAGTTTTATTCTTTTTTTATCTAAAGCTTCAATAGTAAAAACGTAGTTTTCAAAATTTATTTTACTGTTTAGCTTTGGAAAACTACCTGAAATTTCTAAAACAAAACCTGCAATGGTTTCAGCTTCGCCTTTATTAGTTTCAAAAATAGTTTCGTTTTCAATTTTTGCAATTTTATAAATGTCTTTCAACGTTGTTTTCCCTTCAAAAACATAATTATTATCGTCTAATTTAGAGTATTGCAAATCTTCATCATCGAACTCATCGCTTATATCTCCAACAATTTCTTCTATGATATCTTCTAAAGAAATTAGGCCCGAAGTGCCTCCGTACTCATCAACCACAACAGCCAAATGCACTTTTTTCTCTTGGAATTCAGACATTAAATCGTCTAATTTTTTGTTTTCGGGCACAAAAAATGGCTCTCTGAGTAGGTTTACCCAGTTAAACTGTTTTTTATTTATGTGTGGTAGTAAATCTTTAACGTAAAGTATTCCTTTTATTTGATCTATGTTATCTTCATAAACCGGAATTCTAGAATAACCATTGGCTATTATTTCTGGCATTATTTCGGTATACTTTTGTTCTATATTTAGTGCAAAAATATCCATACGCGGACGCATAACCTGTTTAGTATCTGTGTTACCAAAAGATACAATGCCCTGTAATATTTTGTGTTCTTCGGTTGTGGTATCTTCTTCACTTGTTAACTCTAAGGCTTGTGATAATTGATCTACACTTAAATTAGATTTTTGTTTACCTAATTTATTATGAATGGCCAAAGTTACACTTTGCATTGGCGAACTTAACGGTGAAAACAACACATTTAAAACCTTAAGTGGTATTGCCATAAACATTGCAAATTTTACATTGTTTCTGCTGGCATAAATTTTAGGAAGTATTTCACCAAAAAGCAATATTAAAAAGGTAATTACTATAACTTCTAATACAAATTTTATGGTGGGATCTGTTACGTTTTTAAACATAAAATCTCCTAAAAAAGCAAACAAAATAACCGTAGCTATATTTATAAAATTATTGGCTACAAGTATGGTTGCTAATAATTTTTTGGGCTGCTCTAACAATGCAGACACAATTTGCATATGTTTTGCATTGGTTTCTAAACCGCTTTCAATATCGTTTTTTGAAAGCGAAAACATAGCCACTTCTGCGCCAGATATAAGCGCAGAACATGCTAAAAGTACAAATAGCAATATAAAACTTGAAACTAATGAAACGTTTATTGCAATTATTAAACTTAAAAAACTGGTGGGATCAGGATCCAAATGTTTGGGTTTTAGTTAAACAAAAGTTATAAACTGTTGCGTTTTTAGAATGGAAGATCGTCATCATCATTTTGAACAGGTGCTCCACTAACCGTGTTTTGAGCTTGGTTTGATGGTTTTGGTTGAGATTGCGCTGCATTATTTGCTGCATTGTTTTCACTTTCTTGTTTAGTAGTTAAAAACGTAAAATCTGTGCACTGTATTTCTGTACTGTAACGCTCTAAACCTTTATCATCTTGCCATTTACGGGTTTTTAAACGCCCTTCAATATAAACTTTATCGCCTTTACTTAGGTATTTTTCACAAATTTCGGCACCTTTATTTCTAACAACAATGTTATGCCACTCTGTATTAGTAACACGCTCATTTGTTTGTTTGTTTGTATAGGTTTCATTGGTTGCTAACGGGAATCTGCCTACGCATCCGCCTCCTTCAAAATAATGCATTTTCACTTCATCACCCAAATGCCCAATTAGCATTACCTTATTTAATGTTCCTGACATAGCTTTGTTTATTTTAATGCAAAATTACTTAATTGTAAGTCCATTTTTTAAAATTAATAAAAAAATATGATTTTCTAATTTTATTTAAACTGAAAAGCCTCAATAAAATTACCAATTAAAACAGGTACAGCATAAGCTTTTACATCTTTAAAAACAACACCTTTAACGGGCAATTTATTTACATTAACAATCCAGAATTTAGTGTATAAATGTTGGTGTGATAATTTATGTACTATACTATCTTTATTATACAGAGACAATTGAAATGATTGTTTTTTTAAAAGTGTTTCAGTTTTTAATTGTTCACTAAAAACATCAAAATCTGCATCTTGTTTTGTTTCAACTAAAGGAAATTGATATAGGTTTTGCCAAATACCTTTACCTGTTCGTTTTTCTAAAATAGTTTTGCCGTCTTCAGAAATAAAAACTAAAAAATTAAAGTATCGTTTTTTTACTTTATTAGCTTTTAACTTTACTGGTAATGTTTTTACCATATTTTTTGCCAAGGCTTCGCATGAAGTATTCAATGGACATATGTTACAATTAGGACTCTGCGGTTTACACTGTATAGCACCAAACTCCATAATGGCTTGGTTATAATCTGCCGGATTTTTAGCATCAATTAAAGTTTGCGCTAATGTTTTAAAGTATTTTACACCTTTTGTTGTATTAATAGGTATGTTTACCCCAAAATATCGTGCTAAAACTCTGTAAACATTACCATCAACTACCGCTGTGTTTTCATTAAAGCATATTGACGCAATGGCACTAGCCGTATAATCGCCCACACCTTTTAACTTTAACAAGTCTTTGTAATTACTAGGAAACGTACCGTTTAAATCATTTACAACATATTTTGCCGCTGCATGTAAATTTCTAGCTCTAGAATAATACCCTAATCCTTGCCATAATTTTAACACATCGCTTTCTTGGGCTTCGGCCAAATGAAAAACCGATGGAAAAGCCTTTAAAAAAGCATAATAATAAGGTAACCCTTGTTTAACTTGTGTTTGTTGTAAGATAATTTCTGACAACCAAATGTTATACGGATTTTTAGTGTCTCGCCAAGGAAGACTTCTTTTATTAACTGAATACCAGCTAGTTATTGTTTTTGTAAATTGCATTTAAAAAAATTACACAAAGCGCTAAAATAATAGTTTATAATATTAAATTTTAATGAATTAGGTTTGAAATATTGAATATTAAATTCCTATATTTGCAACCCTTAAAAAAATTATATAGTAATCTAAAATAAATTAATTAAAATGACGAAGGCTGATTTAGTAGCAAAAATCTCTGAGAAATTAGGTATTGAAAAAGGAGATGTACAAGCAACGGTGGAATCTTTCATGGAAGAGGTAAAAACTTCTTTAGAAAGTGGTGATAATGTATACTTAAGAGGTTTTGGTAGCTTTATTATAAAAACAAGAGCAGAAAAAACTGGTAGAAATATTTCAAAAAATACAACTATTAAAATTCCTGCACACAATATTCCAGCTTTTAAGCCGGCAAAAGTTTTTGTTGAAGGCGTTAAAACTAACGTAGACGTAAAATAATACATGTGCTGAATTTGTTTTCAGCATTTAAAATAAATCATTAATTTAAACACTCTATTTATGCCAAGTGGTAAAAAACGTAAAAGACATAAGGTAGCTACGCATAAACGTAAAAAGCGTAGACGCGCAAACCGTCACAAAAAGAAAAAATAAATCAAAAAAGTAGTTAGGTTAACTACTTTTTTGGTTATTAAAACAAAACGTTCTTTGAAATGAGTTCTTTTTAATAAGAGCTCCACGGTAACCCCGATTACACTATCGGGACCTGTGAAATTATACACCGCAAACAAGCGTTGTATAATTAAAAATATTGTTTAATCCATCTGTACAATTCAGTAAACAGTGTTCAGTTTTAGTAAACAGTAAAACACTGTGAACTGTAAACTGCTACTGCATACTAAAAGGTATGGATAAAAATTAACTACATGGATAAAGAATTGATTATTCGTTCTAGTTCAGAAACCGTTGATTTTGCCTTATTAAAAGATGGAAAACTAATTGAATTACAAAAAGATGAAGATGACAACAATTTTTCTGTTGGTGATGTGTTTATAGCCAAAATAAGAAAAACTGTACCAGGTTTAAATGCTGCATTTGTTAATGTAGGTTATGAAAAAGATGCGTTTTTGCATTATCATGATTTAGGCCCAAAACTACCTTCGCTTTTAAAATTCATTAAACGTGTAAGCACAGGTAAACTAAAAGATTACTCTTTAAAAAATTTCCCATTTGAAAAAGATATTGATAAAGACGGCAAAATTACCGACGCTCTGAAATCAAATCAATCGCTATTAGTACAAATAGTAAAAGAACCTATATCTACAAAAGGCCCAAGAATAAGCTCTGAGCTTTCTATTGCCGGCAGATATATAGTTTTAGTACCATTTTCTAGCAGAATTTCTATATCACAAAAAATAGAAGATCGAGAAGAAAAAGACCGCCTAAAACGTTTGGTTAAAAGTATTACACCACAAGGATTTGGCGTAATAGTACGTACGGTAGCACAAGGCAAAAAAGTAGCCGAACTAGATAAAGATTTACAACATTTGCTTAGTCGATGGACTAACATGTGTAAAAAGCTACATAAAGCCCATTTTCCCAGTAAAGTGTTAGGTGAAATGAACAAAGCCTCGTCTATATTACGAGACATTTTTAATGACACCTTTACTGCTATTCATGTTGATGATGAAGAGCTTTATTATCAAGTAAAAGATTATTTGCAAGAAATTGCACCAAAGAAAGAATCAATAGTTAAATTGTATCAGTCAAAAATTCCAATTTTTGAAAAATTTGGAATTGAAAGACAAATTAAAACCTCATTTGGCAGAACCGTATCTATGGCAAAAGGCGCCTATTTGGTGGTAGAACACACCGAAGCCCTCCATGTTATTGATGTTAATAGCGGTAACAGATCAAACAAATCAAACAACCAAGAAGACAC
Organism: Seonamhaeicola algicola; assembly: GCF_007997385.1. GTDB lineage: Bacteria > Bacteroidota > Bacteroidia > Flavobacteriales > Flavobacteriaceae > Seonamhaeicola > Seonamhaeicola algicola. The sequence goes on along the minus strand of NZ_VOSC01000025.1, from coordinate 6,279 downwards.
CGCTTTAGAAGTTAACTTAATTGCAGCTACAGAAATTGCGCGTCAATTACGCCTACGCGATATGGGCGGAATTATAGTTGTAGATTTTATTGATATGACTAATGCTGAAAACAGGCAAAAGCTCTTTAATCATTTAAGAGATGAAATGAAAGATGACAGAGCTAAACATAAAATTTTGCCGCCAAGTAAATTTGGATTGATACAAATAACAAGGCAACGTGTACGCCCAGAATTAGATATTAAAACCCGTGAAGAAAATCCTAACGGTGTTAATGGTGCTGAAATTGAAGCACCCATTGGGCTAGTACAAAAAATTACGCATGACCTTGAACAACTATACAGAAAAGACTATAAAAAGTTGACTTTAAACACACATCCTTTTATAGCAGCCTTTTTAACAAAAGGTTTTCCATCTATTCGTTCAAAATGGTTTTTTGAACACAAAAAATGGGTTAAAATTTTACCAAGAGATGCTTACACATACCTAGAATATCACTTTTTTGATAAAAAAGGTAATCAGTTAAAATAAAATTAAACCCGCTACTTTATGCAAGTTAGCGGGTTTTTTTGTTTTTTATCGGTGTTTTTAAATTATTTATTTACATTTGTTAACACCAAAACATTAATTATGAATACAATATACCTACTTACTTATTTTAAATTGAGCCATAACTCTACAAGTTCATTTTAAAATTTAAAGCTATAATTCATTTTTCACTTCGCAAACAAAAACACCAAAGCATGCAAAAAAAATACCTTGTTTATTTTGCTTTATTTATTAGTGTGAATCTATTTTCACAAAATTTCAGATCAATCTGGAATACTAATAACATAGAATCTGGTTCTTCTGCAAATAACCAAATAACGGTTCCTACAAACCCAGCCTATACATATAACTACACCGTAAATTGGGGTGATGGCAACACTGATGTTGGTGTTACAGGAAACATAACTCACAATTACGCAACAGCCGGTACTTATACCGTAGAAATTAGTGGTACTTTTCCATCTATTTATTTTAATGACGATAATGCTAACGACAAATTGAAAATTATCGAAATATTAGAGTGGGGTTCTTCCATACAATGGCAAACCATGGAAAATGCGTTTTTTGGTTGTGAAAACCTCAATTTTGATTTAATTGATGCCCCCAATCTTTCACAAACAAGCTCTTTAGAAAACATGTTTCGCAACTGTAGAGCTTTCAATGGAATAGTTAACAATTGGGATATCAGTACAATTCAAAACTTAAATAGCACTTTTGATGGTTGTAATATTTTTAACAGGCCATTAGACAGTTGGAATACAAGTGCTGTTACCACCATGGCTAGAACTTTTAAAAACTGTTATGCATTTAACGAACCTTTAGACAATTGGAACACTGCCCTAGTAACAGATATGAGTGAACTGTTTAATGGTGCAACACAATTTAATCAAAACATTAATAATTGGAATGTAAGTAGAGTAACTAATATGTCTGCCACGTTTCAAACTGCTTTATCATATACACACCCTTTAAATAACTGGGTAGTAGATAATGTTACAAATATGGCTTACATGTTTTATAGGTGCAGAGAGTTCAATCAACCTTTAAACAATTGGAATGTAAGTAACGTAACCGATATGTCTTATATGTTTTATGGGTTTTTAGATATGCCTTTTAACCAAGATATAAGTAACTGGAATGTTAGTAATGTTACAAACATGGCTTATATGTTTAGAAGATGTGCTGATTTTAATCAACCACTAAATGGGTGGAATGTAAGTAACGTTACTGATATGAATCACATGTTTGAAGGTGCTGAAAATTTCAACCAACCACTAAACAACTGGAATGTAAGTAATGTAACAAACATGGAAGGAATGTTTAGTGGGGATAACCAAAGTATGGCGTTTAACCAACCATTAAATAATTGGGTTGTTAGCAATGTTACCAATATGAGCGAAATGTTTAGCAGCTCAAGTTCATTTGCCCAACCTTTAAACAATTGGGATGTTAGCAATGTAACAGATATGTCTGATATGTTTAGAAATGCCGATAGTTTTAATCAGCCTTTAAATAGTTGGGTTACCACTAACCTTATCAATATTCAAGGTATGTTTCAACAAAACGACATATTTAACCAACCTTTAGATAATTGGAATATTAATAATGTTAGAAATTTAGCTTCAGTTTTTTCAAGAGCAACAAATTTTAACCAACCTTTAAATACTTGGAATGTTAGTAATGTTACCAACATGGGCAGCGCATTTAATGGAGCTTCATCTTTCAATCAAGACTTAGGAAGCTGGAACATGTCATCTGCCTCCAACATAAATAACATGTTATCCAATAGTGGTATTTCTCAAGAAAACTACGATAATATTTTAATAGCCTGGTCTGCTCAAACTTTAAATTCTGGTTTAACATTAGGCGCTACAAATTTACAATATTGTGATGCTTTAAACCAAAGACAAAGTTTAATAGATGACGATGGTTGGACGATTACAGGAGATGCCGTTAACTGCTCTTATGTACTTTGTACCGAAATAACAATGCCAGCTGCAGGAGACACCATGACACCTGCAAATAGTGATATTAGATGGAATGCAGCACCAAATGCTGATGGGTATAGAGTTACTTTAGAAATTGAACGTGGCGGCTCTAGAAATTACGCAACCATTGGTGGTAATACTGCTAATAATTATGATGTAGGCAATGTTGTTGGTTTAAGCTTTACCAATGAGTTTTTACCTGGCGATACTGTTTATGTTACTGTTGTTCCTTACAACACTGAAGGACCTGCAACGGGCTGCCAAGAACTATCATTTACAGTGGTTGAAAGTTGGGTTAATAGTCCTGATGCTTTTAAAATTACAATTGATACTAGAAATTTAAACACCAATTCTACTGCAGCAAACCAATATAGAATAGAATTAAATGACGGATATCCTGATTATTTAACCTACAATTTTAATATTGATTGGGGCGATGGACAATACAGTAATAATGTTACTAATGATATTACACACACATACTTAAACCCCGGTATTTATACCATTGCTATAATAGGAGATTTCCCATCATATCGTCAATCTTCAAGTAATAGAGATAATTTAAAACTTATATCTATGGACCAATGGGGCACGCAAATTTGGGGAAGTATGAATCAAGCTTTTTATTTCTGTGAAAACATGGAGTATAACGCTACAGACATTCCTAATCTTACGCAGGTTACCAACATGTCTAGAATGTTTAGAAGAGCTTACTTGTTTAACACAAATATTAATAACTGGAATGTTAGCAATGTTACAAACATGGATAATATGTTCTATCAAGCAAGAATATATAATCAACCCATGGATAATTGGGATGTTAGTAACGTTACTTCAATGAATAACATGTTTAATGCAGCTGAGGCCTTTAACCAAAATATAGACACTTGGAATGTAAGTAATGTAACATCTATAGAATATATGTTTGCAAATACTGATAATTTTAATCAACCTCTAAATTCTTGGAATGTAAGCAATGTAACCTCAATGAAATCAGTATTTCAAAGAGCTCAAGCTTTTAACCAACCACTAAACAATTGGGTTGTAGATAATGTTACTTCTATGGAAGAAATGTTTAATTATTCCGAAGTTTTTAATCAAAATATAGACAACTGGAATGTTTCTAATGTTACAACCATGAGAGGCATGTTCAATGGTGCTAGAAGTTTTAATCTACCTTTAAACTCTTGGAATGTAAGCAATGTTACAACCATGGATTCTATGTTTAGCACAACACCTGTTTTTAACCAACCGCTAAATAATTGGAATGTTGCATCGGTTACTAATATGAGGTCTATGTTCAGTGGTTCTACATTATTCAATCAAAATATAAACTCTTGGAACGTTACTAATGTTATTAACATGAGTTACATGTTTAGTTATGCGAGAAGTTTTAATGAACCCTTAAATAACTGGGATGTGAATTCTGTAGTAAACATGTCAGCAATGTTTCGAGGAACAACCGTTTTTAATCAACCACTAAACAACTGGGAAGTAAGTGCAGTAGCCAATATGAGCAATATGTTTGAAGATGCCGAAGCTTTCAATCAACCACTTAACAGCTGGGATGTAAGCTCTGTAACTTTAATGCCTTCAATGTTTGAAGGTGCTTCTGCCTTTAATCAAAATATCAATTCTTGGAATGTAGCCGTTGTAACCAATTTCGAAGCCATGTTTAAAGAAGCAACTTCATTTAATCAACCTTTAGACAATTGGAATACAGGAGAAGCACAAAATATGGCCTCAATGTTTTATGACGCAACAGTATTTAATCAAAACATTGATAATTGGAATACTACCTTCGTAACCACAATGGAAGACATGTTTAGAGAAGCGCGTGCATTTAATCAATCCTTAAACTCTTGGAATGTAGCTTCGGTAACCACTATGAAAGGCATGTTTCAAAATGCCATAACCTTTAATGGCGATATAGATAGTTGGAATGTAAGAGCTGTAACCACTATGGCCGATATGTTTAATGGTGCATCAGCCTTTAACAAACCTTTAAATAATTGGCGTACTACTAACGTAACAACTATGTATAGAATGTTTCAAGATGCCATTGCTTTTAATCAACCGTTAAATCAATGGTTATTTGGTAATGTTACAATGCGGGCTATGTTTAATGATGCAACGGCATTTAATCAATATTTAGGCGATTGGGATATTAGTGGCGTTACCGATATGAGAAACATGCTAGACGACACCGCCTTAACACGTGAAAATTACGACAATACACTAATAGCATGGTCTGAACAAACCTTAACTTCAGGAATTACTTTAGGCGCTGCATCGCTTTTATATTGTGATGCTCAAGACGAGCGTCAATCTATAATAGATAATTTTGGCTGGACAATAAATTCAGATATTCTCGATTGCCCTATACCAGAATGCACACAATTAACCTCGCCTTTAAACGGAAGTACCAATGTACCCGTTAACACCAATATTACTTGGGAACACGCACTTTATGCCGAAGGTTATTATGTAACAGTTGGTACAACTCCTGGTGGCAATGATATATTAGATAATGAAAATGTAATTAATGATACGTCATACGAGTTTACAACAAACTTCAATAACGGAGACATCATTTATGTTACTATTGTTCCTTATAATTATGTTGGAAATGCCGTAGGACCATGTACTGAAGAAAGTTTTACAATCTCAAACAATCCAGCAACGGTACCAGATTGTACAACCTTAATTGACCCTCTAAATGGAGCAACAGGTGTAACAGTATCAACCAATTTAATTTGGAATGCTATCTCAAACGCCGATGGCTATAAACTATCTGTTGGCACTACTACAGGCGGAACAGATGTAGTAAATAATGAAGATGTAGGTAATGTAACCGAGTATGATTTTACTACCAATTTACCAGAAGACACCAATATTTTTGTAACCATTATACCTTATAATGAAGAAGGTGATGCTACAAGTTGTTCCGAAGAATCATTCAGAACAGAGTTTATTCCTGTACCGCCAGCATGTACAACGTTAACAAATCCTGTTGATAGCGCCACTAATGTTCCTGTTTCCACTAGCTTAACATGGAATGCAATTAGCGATGCTACAGGCTATTTACTTAGTGTTGGTACAACATCTGGAGGCGTAGAAATTGTAAACAGTATTGATGTTGGTAATGTAACAACCTATAATTTTTCAAGTAATTTACAAGACAACAGAGTTTATTTTGTGAGAATAACGCCGTATAATGCTGTAGGAGATGCTAGTGGTTGTTCCGAGGAGTCTTTTACAACTGCTGCAGCACCAACAGCACCAACTTGTACAAACTTAACGAGTCCGCTTAACGGCGCTACCAATGTTTCAATTGCTACAGATTTAACGTGGAATGCCATTACTGATGCCACAGGCTACAGACTAACAGTAGGCACAACTTCTGGAGGAACTGATATTTTAAACAACCAAGATGTTGGTAATGTAACTACG
>NZ_VOSC01000025.1:0-101 GCF_007997385.1 Seonamhaeicola algicola | reverse complement strand
ACTGATATTATAAACAACCAAGATGTTGGTAATGTAACTACGTTTGATATACCTACTGATTTACCTGAGAACACTCAAATTTTCGTAACTATTGTTCCTTA
>NZ_VOSC01000005.1 GCF_007997385.1 Seonamhaeicola algicola | reverse complement strand
AACGGTGCTGTTACTGTTACATTTACGGCTACTGATGAGTGTGGACTTACTAGTACTACTACAGCTACTTACTTAATTAAAGATACCGAAGCGCCAATTGTAGAGACAACTGCTGGTGATTTAGATAGAACTGTTGAGTGTTCTGATGCTAGTGCATTAACTACTGCACTTTCATTAGCTCCTACTGCTACAGATGATTGTAGTGCTACTGTTTTAAATTTAGTTAGTGATATTGTTAATCAAGATACAGATTGTCCTAATGGTTACGTACAAATTAGAACCTGGAACTTCACAGATTCTTGTGGTAATACTAGTGATAATTTTACACAAACAATAACAGTGGTTGATACTACAGCGCCAGAATTAATTTTACCTCCTAATGTTTCAGCTGAATGTAGTGACGATTTATCTCCTGCTTCATACGGAACAGCAACCGCAACAGATAATTGTGATGATAACCCTTCTGTAACTTTTTCCGATGCTATTACTGAAGGTAATTGTGTAGGCTCTTACACTATTACAAGAACATGGTCTACTACTGATGCCTGCGGAAATACTTTTGCTGCAGATCAAATTATAACAGTTTCAGATACAACAGCCCCTGAATTTGATCAGGCAGAATTACCTGAAAATATAACTGTAGAATGTAATGCAATACCAGAAGCGGTTGCATTAACTGCTACAGATAATTGTGGTGATGCTACTGTAACTTTTGAAGAAACTATTACTAACGGTAATTGTCCTTCAAACTACACAATAACCAGAACATATACCGCTACTGATAATTGTGGAATTACAAATACACACATACAAACCATTACTGTTCAAGATACCACTGCTCCAACATTTGTTGAAACCTTACCTGCAACTAATATTGTTGTTGAGTGTAATAATGTTCCTGAAGCAGAAACACTTACTGCTACCGATAATTGTGGTAGCGCTACAGTAACTGTTGAGGATGTGAGAACTGATGGTGATTGTGATTCAAATTATACATTGGCAAGAACCTGGACAGCAACTGATGCATGTGGGTTAACAACTACACACACGCAAATAATTACTGTTCAAGATACTACTGCACCAACATTTACTTCAGATTTACCAAGCAATATTACTGTTGAATGTGATGCAATTCCTGATGCTGAAACACTAACAGCTACTGATAATTGTGGTGATGCTACAGTAACAAGCGCAGATGCTATAACTAATGGTGACTGCCCTAATAATTATATTATTGCAAGAACTTGGACAGCAACTGATGCGTGTGGTTTAACAACAACGCATACACAATTAATTACTGTTCAAGATACAAAAGCACCGCTACCAACTACATCATATGATGAAAACTTAGAAGTTAGCTGTACTGATATACCTGAAATTCCGGAGTTAGAATTTGAAGATAATTGTTCTTCAAACTCAAACATCATAGTAGTTTTCAATGAAACTAGTACGTACCAAGAAGGTGTTTTTGAAGATTATCAAATAGTAAGAACATGGACCGTTAGAGATGAGTGTAATAATGAAGCAGTTTACACCCAAACTTTAGATGTAATACTTGATGAAGAAATTTTTAACATTGTAGCTCCCGATTGGTGTTTTGAAGAAGGTGTTATTGATATGAACACACTAATACCTGGTGATATAAACACAAATGGTACTTGGGAAATGATTGAAGGTGACACAAATGCCACCTTAACCCAGAACATTTTTGACCCTTCTACTTTAGAGTTGAGTTTAGACTTTTTACCTGATAGTGGTGGTATAAACTACCTATTTAGATATACCACAACACATGATGGTTGTATAAGTATAACTGAAGTAACCATGAATGTACATGCAGATTGTGTGGTTTTACCTTGTGGTGAAAAAGACGTAGAAATTTCTACTGCATTAACACCTAACGGAGACGCTTACAATGAAACATTTGAAATAGCTGGTATTGACTTGTGCGGATTTACATATCAAGTTCAAATTTATAACAGATGGGGCGCCTTAGTTTTTGAATCTGATGATTATCAAAATGATTGGGATGGATCAAGTTCAAAATCGGCTGTAGGTGCAGCTGGTAAAGTGCCTAACGGTACATATTATTACATAATAAAAATTAAAGATAGTGGTTTACCGCCATTTACAGGACCTCTTTACATTGGAACCAAATAAAACCTTAACCTATTATGACACGTATTAAACATTTAATAATAACTATAGTATTGTTTGGGAGTGCTTCTGGTATTGCACAGCAATTACCTCAATTCACCCAGTATATGTACAACACTATATCTATAAATCCTGCATACGCAGGTAGTAGAGAAGCTTTAAGCATTGTAGGTTTACACCGTAGCCAATGGGTTGGTTTTAAAGGTGGGCCAATTACGCAAACACTTTCTATTCATACCCCATTACGTAATGATAGAATTGGTTTAGGTTTATCATTTATTGAAGATGATTTAGGCCCGCAAAACTTCACCTATTTATATGGCGATTTTTCATATGCAATTCCTACAGGCTACAAAGGTAAATTAGCATTTGGTTTAAAAGCAGGTTTTACACAATTTAGCTTTGATACTGATTTTAGATTAGACCCTGATAACCAAAACGACCCATTAATTTATGGTACTGAAGATAGATGGACACCAAACCTTGGCGCTGGCATTTATTGGAGTACTGATAGAATTTACGCAGGTTTATCAGCTCCAAGAATTCTTAATAACGATTTTAGCAATAAAAACGATGACTTTGAAGCTTTAGAGCGTATTAGCTACTACTTTACCTTAGGTGGTGTTATAGATTTAAGTAACAGCATTAAATTTAAGCCCGCAGGTTTAATTAAAGCTACAAATGGTGCACCTTTATCTTATGATTTAACTGCTAACTTTTTATTTAATGAAAAATTATGGTTAGGTGGTTCTTACAGAATTAATGAACAAACAGCTGCTATTGGCGGTATTGCAGATTTTCAAATATCTAGACAATTACGTATTGGTTATGCTTATGAAAAACCAATTTCTGATATAGCAGATTACACTTCAGGAACACATGAGATACTTTTAATTTATGAATTCAAGTTCTTAAGTTCTAAACTAAAATCACCACGTTATTTCTAATTAAGGCATTTTATGAAATTAAAACATTACATATTAGTTTGTATAACGCTAACACTTAGTCTTTCTGTATTTGCACAACAAGGCAAGCAAAAAAGAGCCGATACACTTTTTAATAAGTTTTCATTTGTAAAAGCTGCTAAAGTTTACAGAGAACTTATTCAAAAAAACTATAATAAAGATTACGCAACAAGACGTTTAGCCGATTGTTACGCGTATTTAAGAGATCCTAAAAACGCTGCCAGATACTATAAAAGTGTTGTAAAACAAGACAATGTACCGGTAGAATATTACTATAGTTATGCACAAGCGTTACGTGGTATAAAAAAATATGAAGAATCTAATATTTGGCTTAAGCGCTATAAAGATTCTGGAGGCGTTGTAAATGCTAATGATTTTTCTAAAGACATCAATTTTATAACAAGTGTTTTTGGTGCTAAAAAACAATATTTTCTAGACAGAGTTAGGTTCAACTCTAAATACAGTGATTTTGGCGCTTTTGAGCATAATGGTAAAGTATATTTTGCTTCTGCAAGAGATGAGGGAGTGTCAATAAAACGTGTTTACGGTTGGAATGAACAACCTTTTCTAGATATTTATGTTACTGATGTAAAATCTAGAAGAAACGTAAATCATACCGGAAAATTAAAAGGAGATGTTAATTCTATTTATCATGATGGTCCAGTAACTATTACAAAAAATGGTAAGCACATGTATTTCTCAAGTAATAATTTCCAAAAAGATATTGAGAAAAAAGATAGTAAAGGTATGACAAATATGAAAATATACCGTGCAACATACCGTGATAGTACTTGGACTGATGTTGAAGATCTTTCAATAAACAGTGATAATTACTCAACACAACATGCTGCTTTAAATAAAGACGATTCTAAACTATACTTTGCGTCAGATAGACCTGGAGGTTTTGGCGGATCTGATATTTACGTAGTAGATATTAATCCTGATGGCTCTTTAGGTGAACCAAAAAACCTAGGAGGTATAATTAATACTGAAAGTGCTGAAGGTTTTCCTTTTATTAATCAAGAAGATGTATTGTTCTTTTCTTCCGATGGACATACAGGCCTTGGTTTGTTAGATGTTTTCGCAACTATTAAAGGTGAAAATGATGATTTTGTTGATGTTGTAAACCTTGGTATTCCTATTAATTCAAATAAAGATGATTTTTCTTTTACAATGAATCCTAACGGAATTACAGGTTATTTTGCATCAAACAGAAAAGGTGGTAGAGGTGATGATGATATCTATGCGTATCACCGAGAACCCACACTACATGTTGAAGGTGTGGTTAATGATGCTATTAACATGAACCCAATAGCAGGAGCCAAAATTACCTTATTTGATGATAAAGGTAATGAAATAGCCTACATGGAAACTGATGAAAACGGTTTCTATCAAATAAATATAGATAGAAATCAAGATTATAAAATAGTAGCAAGTCAAGAAAAATATATTGACGATTACAGAAATTTTACATCAAAAAACATACAAACAGAACTTGTTACTATTGATGCAAATATGCTTTTAAATCCTGTACAAGACGTTATAAAGCTTGCTGAATTAAACACCATTTATTTTGATTTTAATAGGCATAATATACGCGAAGATGCAGCCTTAGAACTTGATAAAATTGTTAACCTTATGCAAAATGATTATCCTGAAATGGTAATTAGAATTGAATCGCATACAGACTCCAGAGGATCTTTAACGTATAATGACAAATTATCAATTGACAGGGCAAATGCAACCTACGAGTATTTAATATCAAAAGGTATACACCCTGATAGAATTACAGCTCATGAAGGTTTTGGTGAACGTAGGTTAACCAACGGTTGTCAAGATGGTGAAAATTGTGAAGAAGAAGAACATCAATTAAACCGTAGAACTCAATTTATTGTTGTAAAAATGGAATAACCAATAAGCTAGTAATTACATACACCTTTACTAGCTTACTAGTAGTTTTTTAATTTAAATTATTCGCCCCTATGAAATTAAAAACATACATATTTAATGCTTTTGCTATACTAATTACCATAAATGCTTTTGCACAATACGGCGCGCAAAAAAAAGCTGATAACTTATTTAACACCTTTTCTTTTGCCAATGCTACAGAGGTATACCATAAGCTCATAGAAAAAAACTTCAATACAGAATATGCTACAAGGCAACTTGCTGATAGTTATGCTTATATGCGCAATGCAGATAGTGCTGTTGTGTATTATGAAAAAGTTGTAAAGCAAAACAATGCACCAACAGAGTATTTATACAAATATGCTCAAGTTTTGCGTGCAGTTGGCAAGTACAATGAAGCTAGAACATATTTACAAAAATTTAAGCAAGCTGGTGGCACAATTAATACCAATACATTAAATACCGATAAAGATTTTTTAAACACCATATTTAATGCCAAACAACAGTATTTTTTAAAAGATGTAAAATTTAACTCTAAATACAGTGATTTTGGTGCTTACCAAAATAATGGTACTATTTATTTTACATCATCAAGAACTGTTGGCGCATCAACTAAGCATGTATATGGCTGGGATAACGAACCTTTTCTAGATATTTACACAACAAATAGTATTACTGATAGTATTGTAAATAATAAATCTAAATTAAAAGGTAAAGTTAACTCTGTGTATCATGATGGGCCTGTTACCATTACAAAAAATGGTAAAACCATGTATTTTTCTAGAACATCTTTCAAGAAAAACAAATTAGATAAAGACAATAACGGCACAAGTAATTTAAAAATTTACAAAGCTACACTTGATAATGGTTCTTGGACAAATATTGAAGAATTAAGCTTTAATAACAATGCGTATTCAAATGCGCACCCTGCATTAAACCACGATGAAACAAAATTATATTTTGCTTCTGATATGCCAGGTGGCATTGGCGGATCAGATATTTATTATGTAGAAATATTAGAAAACGGAACTTATAGCAAACCTGTAAACCTTGGAAACACCATTAATACTGAAAAAAATGAGCGTTTTCCGTTTGTTAATAGCGAAGGTACTTTGTTTTTTGCCTCCGATGGGCACCCAGGCTTAGGTATGTTAGACATTTTTGCAGCAGTAAAAAATAGTAATAACAGTACTAATATTGTTAATTTAGGAATACCAGTAAATTCTAGTAAAGATGATTTTTCTTTTTTTATGAATGAAAATGGATTAACTGGTTTTTTTGCATCAAACAGACATGGAGGTGTTGGCGGCGATGATATTTATGCCTTTGATAGAATACCTCAATTAATACTTAAAGGCCATATTACAGATGCATCAACCAATACACCTGTAATAAACGCTAAAGTTATTTTAAAAGATTATAATGGCCATAAAATTGCCGAATTAACTACTGATGAAAATGGTAATTATGAAATAAATGTTGATAGAGACACAGATTATATGGTTGAAGTTACTAAAGATAATTTTATTGATAATGCTACAAAAGTTTCAACTAAGAACATTGAAAAAAGTACAACCACAATAACCAATAATGTATCTTTACAACCTGTACCTATTAAAGAAACTCCAAGTCTTGGTAATTTAAATACTATCTATTTTGATTTTAATGCTTCTAACATTAGAAAAGATAGTAGCGAAGAATTAGATAAAATAGCTGAAATAATGCTAATTAAGTTCCCTAATATTGATATAAAAATTGAATCGCATACAGATTCTAGAGGGCCAAGTAGTTATAATAAAGTATTATCACAAAAAAGAGCCAATGCTACGTTTAATTACTTAGTTAGTAAAGGTGTACCTGCAAATAGAATTAAAGAATATACAGGTTATGGCGAAGAACAATTGGTAAATAATTGTAACAATACTACTAAATGTAATGAAGCCGAACACCAATTGAATAGGCGTACGCAATTTATAATTATAACATCAAATGAAACCAATTAGAAATTCTATACATTTCTCACTTAAAAGCCTTTATATAATTTTATAAAGGCTTTTTTATGGACTAATAAAATATTTTAAAAACAATAAATCCTCCCTTATAAAAGAGAGGATTTATATACCTAAAGCTAAATTTAATAACCTTTTTAGTTATTAATATAACACTTAATAATGTAAAATAAACGTATAACGTGCCTATAAGCTATACGCTAATAAAATACATTATAAGGTTATGCTTGTACGTTACAATTAATTACTGTAACGTTATTTTTTAATGAAGATGTTGGTAAAATACCAACGCCCTTTTTCGTTTTGTTCAGCAGAAATATCACAATTTGTGAAATCGCCTTCAATGGTTGCTCTATGGCCATCACTTTTTAACCACGCTTTTACAACAGTTTCTGCAGAACTGTAGCCATAAGCTACATTTTCAGAAACAGACTTTGCACCAGCATTCGATTTTAAATAATCACTTCTAGTAAAAAAATTATGATGTGATACATCACCCGTATCAAGCATATAATCTGTATGTGTAAAAGCTACAGATTTTATTATTTGCAAATCATTTAAAGGATTTAATCCTATAGATAAGCGATGATTGTTAATGTGCTCTAAAACTTCAATTTCAATAGTTTTAGTTTGCGGAGTTATGGCACTTAACTCTAACGATTCAACTTTATCGTCAATGCTGTCTGTTGCGCATGATACGCATAATACAGCAAACAATGCCAATGTTGGCAGTTTAGCTAATAACTTCATAAGTAGGTAAATTTAGATTTGGTATTATAAATTTAAGCTTAACCTACTTATAAAGTGTTAACAGTATGTTAAAATCGATTAAAAACAAGCTCTTAATCGTATTATTATGTTTTTCATCGATTAATAGCAGTGGAAAATGTTAATAAAAAGCTTTTAAACGGTTATTTATGGAGATAATCGGTTTTTCAACCAATTATAATCATCTTGTAACTGATAGCGTATTCTATCATGAAGTCTGTTAGGTCTACCCTGCCAAAATTCAATTTCCACAGGTTTAACAATATATCCGCCCCAATGTTCTGGTCTTGGTATGTGCTTACCTTCAAATGTGTTTTCTAAATCTGAAAGTTTATTTTCAATATAGCTTCTATTTTCAATAATTTCACTTTGATTAGAAACCAAAGCTCCCAATTGACTACCTCTTGGCCTAGATTCAAAATAACCATCACTTAAATTTTTAGCTATCTTTTCAGCTTTTCCTTTAATAATTACTTGCCTTTCAGCTTTATGCCAAAAAAAAGATAAACAAACATTTGGGTTTTGTGCTATAGCTTTTCCTTTTTCGCTTAAGTAATTAGTGTAAAAAATAAAACCTTCATACGTGTATTTTTTTAGGAGTACTACCCTACTTTTTGGATAACCATCTAAACCAATTGTTGAAACAGTCATGGCATTATTTTCATCTTCAGTAAAAAACTTATCAACTTCAAAAAACCACTTTTGAAACAATTCCATAGGATTTTCTGGGGTATCATTTAAAAGTAGAGCGCCTTTTTCATAAGACTTTCTGTAATTACTTAAATCGTTTTCCATAAATTAAATTAATAAAAAACTTTACGTTATATTTTTATAAAATATTGTATATTAGTTACTAGTGTTAATTTTTGAAGCTAATATTGCTATAAGCGTCTCTCTTATTTTTTAAATACATTAACTATAACTAATTGTTTGTATTATGCGCTTCGAAACTACTAATTATTTCAAAAATAACCACAGCTATAAACATGTTTTATCATTTGGCACATTTTACTTGTGTGAAAATTTTTATGTAGCTGAAATTAATGAAGGTGCTCATGTTGACTATGAGAATTTGAAAGAATTAATGCAAGATTTAGTTAGCTTTTATGGTAAGAACTCTAAAATAGGTGTTATTGCCAACAGAATTAATGCCTATTCTACCAATCCACAAAGTTTTAATAAAATTGATGCAGAATTTAATATTGTATCGGCTAGTGCTTTTGTTTTATATAGTGATTTGGCATTTGGTAATGCATCAATTGAAAAAATGATTACCAACAAAAGCATTAAACGTTGTGAAAGTTTAGATGAAGCTATTGAATGGATTTCTAATTTAGAAGAGCTTGTGCTTAAAAGTTAAAAACTTTACCATCTTTTGCTAATACAACATTATCAAAAACTTGTTCAGCCTCTAATTTAAAATCGTTTATATCTTTATATCGTGTTGAATAATGCCCCAAAATTAATGTGCCTGCATTAGATTTTTTGGCTATTGTTGCTGCTTCTTTAGCTGTAGCGTGTTTTGTACGCTCTGTTAAATGTGCTTGCGATTCTAAAAAAGTAGATTCATGATACAATACATCAACGTTTTGTATTATGGGTACAATATCTTCTTTGTACATTGTATCACTACAAAACGCATAACTTTTGGGCTTTTTTGCAGGTTTAGTTACAGTTTCGTTTTTAATAGTAATACCGTTTTCATTAATTATATCAAACCCTTGTTTTAATTTACGGTAATAAGCCACATCAATATTAGCTTCATTTGCAGCATTAATATCTAGTCTTCTGTCGCCTTCTTTTTCTTTAAATAAAAAACCGTTTGTATATACTCTATGGTTTAATGGAATGGTATGCACTTCAACTTTATCATCTTGAAAAATACATTGTGAATTGGTTGTTGTTAATTCATGAAAAATAAGGTTATAGTTTGTCCATGAATCGGCTAACTTCATTTGTAAAGTAATGATTTCTTTAATGCCTTTTGGGCCATAAATATGTAAATCTGCCTCTCTACCTAATAATCTAAAAGTTGAAATAACACCAACTAAACCAAAAAAATGATCGCCGTGTAAATGCGAAATAAATATGTGTTTTATACGACTAAATTTTATTTTATGTTTTCTAAGCTGTACTTGTGTACCCTCACCACAATCAATTAAAAACATGTTTCCGCGCATCTCTAATACTTGAGAGGTTGGATTGGTTAAAATTCTTGGAGTAGCACTGTAACAGCCTAAAATGGTTAATTTCATAAAATTAAAATCCTAAGTCGCGTTCCATTTCTTCCATTTCAATAATATCATAGGCTTCCTGTAGTGTTGGAACAACAACAATTTCATCAGGAACTTCATCAAAATTTACTTTATTAGTAACTATTATAAATGAATGTTTTGAAGCTCTATGGGTATTTGATAATTGTAAAAACTCAATAAGTTCTTCTAGCTTTATAGGTTTTAACGTAGTTAAATTCACAATTACATTATTATTCTTAAACTTTGGGTATAATGCCTGAAGTTTTTTAACTAACTCAATTACAGTAGCTTTTTCTTGGGTTATTATAGTTGTATTGTCTTTTTGATCAAAAATCATAGCTTATTGTTTTATTTTAGAGGCTAACAAATAAATTACCGCCATTCTTATGGCTACGCCATTTTCAACTTGATTTAAAATTATTGATTGGTTAGAGTCTGCCACATCACTAGTAATTTCAACACCTCTATTTATAGGGCCTGGGTGCATTATTGTTATTTCTTTGTTTAGTGAGTTTAGCAGGGCTTTGTTTACTCCAAATTGTTGTGTGTACTCTCTGGTTGATGGAAAATAACTAATATCCATACGTTCATTTTGAACACGCAACATATTTGCTACATCGCACCAATTTAATGCTTTACGCAGGTTTGTTTCTACCTTTACACCTAACTCACTAATATATTTAGGTAACAATGTTTTAGGCCCGCAAACCATTACTTCTGCACCTTGTAATTGTAGTGCAAATATATTTGATAAGGCTACTCTACTGTGTAAAATATCGCCCACAATAACTACTTTTTTACCAGCAACATCACCTAATTTTTCTCTAATAGAATACGAATCTAATAAGGCTTGGGTTGGGTGTTCATGTGCTCCATCACCAGCATTAACAATACTTGCTTTTACATGTTTTGATAAAAATATACCTGCACCAGGATTTGGGTGACGCATAACTACCATATCAACTTTCATTGATAAAATATTGTTAACTGTATCAATAAGTGTTTCTCCTTTTTTAACTGAAGATTGCCCTGATGAAAAGTTTATAACATCGGCAGATAAGCGCTTTTCAGCCAATTCAAACGATAGTTTTGTTCTGGTTGAATTTTCAAAAAACAGGTTTGCAATGGTAATATCTCTAAGCGAAGGTACTTTTTTTATAGGCCTGTTAATCACTTCTTTAAAATGATCGGCTGTTTCAAAAATTAGCTCAATATCTTTTTGATTCAGATATTTTATTCCTAATAAGTGGTTTACACTTAATTCGCTCATTTTATTTGTTTAAATTTTAATGTTTTAAGTTTAAAATTATTTCATAATAAACTAAAACGTATTATTTTTCTATTAAATACACGGCATCTTCACCTTCATTTTCTTGCCAATGTACTATTACTTTTTCTTTATTAATGGCATCAACTTGCCTACCTCTGTAGTTTGGTTGTATAGGTAAATGTCTGCTAAAACGTCTGTCTATTAAAGTTAATAACTCAATTTCATTAGGCCTACCAAATGATTGAATTGCAGTTAAAGCGGCTCTTATACTACGGCCTGTGTATAAAACATCATCAATAAAAACAATGTTTTGGTTTTCAACTAAAAAGTTAACTTCGGTAGTATTAGCTTTTAAGGGTTTGTCACCTCTTCTAAAATCGTCTCTATAAAATGTAATATCTAACTGGCCTTGTTTAACATCTTTTACATTGTAAACGTTTTTAAGTATTTTAGATATTCTGTTTGCCAAATAAACGCCTCTTGGTTGTAAACCAATTAAAACGGTGTTTGAAAAATCGTTATGTTTTTCAATAAGTTGACAAGCCAATCGGTGAAGAATGATGTTTACTTCTTTTGTGTTTAGTAAAACTTTTTGACTCATATACTAATCCAAACGTGTTTGGAGAACAAAGGTAATGTAAAATTTTAGAAGTTGAAAGATTATATTGCTTAAGAAGTTTGATGTTTATAAAATGAAAAAGCCTTCAATTTCTTGAAGGCTTTTTAGTATTTGAATAGATTTTCGTTTTCACGAAAAATGAAAAGCTATTATTAAGCTTTACCGTCTAATTTATCTTTAAGAGCTTGTAAAGCATCATTAGCATCACCTAAAGTTGGTTTTGCTTCAGCAGCAGCAGCAGCAGCTTTTTTAGCAGCAGCTTTTACGTTTTTAGCTTCTTCTTCTCTAAAAATTGCTGTATGCGATGCTACAACACGTTTAAACTCTTTATTGAATTCAATAATTTTGAAATCAGCAGTTTCTCCTTTAGATAATTTACTACCGTCTTCTTTTTCTAAGTGTCTAGCAGGTACAAACGCTACTATATCTTCGTTAAATTTAACAGTTGCTCCTTTATCTACTAACTCTTCAATTGCGCCAGAGTGTGTAGTATCTAAAGCAAATTCAGTTTCGTATTTATCCCAAGGATTATCAGTTGTTTGTTTATGTCCTAAAGATAGTTTACGTCCTTCAACATCTAACTCTAAAACAACAACATCTAATTTGTCTCCAACAGCACAGAATTCACTTGGGTGTTTAATTTTCTTAGTCCAAGATAAATCAGAGATATAAATTAATCCATCAATACCTTCTTCTAATTCAACAAATACACCAAAGTTTGTAAAGTTACGTACAACACCTGTGTGTTTAGAGCCTAATGGGTATTTTTCAGTAATGTCAGTCCATGGGTCTGGAGTTAATTGCTTAATGCCTAAAGACATTTTACGTTCTTCTCTATCTAAAGTTAAGATAACTGCTTCAACTTCATCTCCTACAGAAACGAAATCTTGTGCTGAACGTAAGTGTGTTGACCATGACATTTCAGAAACGTGAATTAAACCTTCAACACCATCGGCAACTTCAATAAATGCACCGTAATCTGCAATTACAACTACTTTACCTTTTACTTTATCACCAACTTTAACCTCTTCAGCTAATGCTTCCCAAGGGTGTTTGCTTAATTGTTTTAAACCTAATTGGATTCTAGATTTATCTTCATCAAAATCAAGAATTACAACATTAAGTTTTTGGTCTAACTCAACAATTTCGTTAGGGTGGTTAATTCTAGACCAAGAAAGGTCTGTAATGTGAATTAATCCATCTACACCACCAAGATCAATAAATACACCGTAAGATGTTACGTTTTTAACAACACCTTCTAATACTTGACCTTTTTCTAACTGACCAATAATTTCTTTCTTTTGTTCTTCAATATCAGCCTCAATAAGTGCTTTATGAGAAACAACAACGTTTTTAAATTCGTGGTTAATTTTTACAACCTTGAATTCCATTGTTTTGTTTACGTACTGATCGTAATCTCTAATTGGCTTCACATCAATTTGAGATCCTGGTAAGAATGCTTCAATGCCAAATACATCTACAATCATACCACCTTTAGTTCTGCATTTTACAAAACCGTTAACAATTTCACCAGAGTCATGTGCTGCATTTACGCGGTCCCATGCTTTAATTACTCTTGCTTTTCTGTGAGATAATACTAATTGACCTGTAGCATCTTCACGTACATCAATTAATACTTCTACTTTATCACCAACTGCTAAGTTAGGGTTGTAGCGAAACTCGTTTAATGAAATTACACCTTCAGATTTTGCGTTGATATCAATAATTGCATCTCTATCTGAAATGTGTACAACTTTACCTTCAACAACTTCATCATTTAAAGTGTCTACAAAGTTTTCAGCTACTAATTTTTCAAATTCTTCAAGTTGTTTACCATCAACTTCATCAATACCTTCTTGATAATTGTGCCAGTTAAACTCTTTTAAAAATTTTTCAGGATTAGCTTGTGCTTCAGATACTACTGGAGCTTCTTTTACAGTTGAAGTTTCTTGAGTTTCAACTTCAGGATTTTTTGCTTCTTCAGCCATTTAATAAGTAAACAATGGTATTATTTTTTATATTGTAAATAAATACACATTGCAATTTGTATTCTGTATGCTTGAAAAGAATTAAGCAAATAACACACAGAAGTGTTAATTTTACTAGTGTTTCAGCCCTTTTATCTTTTCATAATTTGCTAAAAGGAGTGCAAAAATAAACATTTTTAACCTAAATACCTAAAAATGAAGTTATAATATTTTTTGTGACTAATAACTAAAACATGTGTCTCAATTAATGAAAACATAAATTTTAAATTAGTTTATACCTAATAAATTTAATTATATTTAACCTTAACATTAACATAAAATTTTAAACATGGCAGTAAAAGCAAAATACCAAGACGTTTTAGATTTAGGAGAATCTTTAAACATTCAAAACGGAGACGTACAAATTGAAGGTGATGTTCTTAAGGTGTGGGGAACAGCAAATACCCAGTACGAAAAGAACTTAATTTGGGATAAAATAAAAGAAATTGGTGGTGAAAACCCTGCAGATATTATGGCTGATATTAAAGTAGCCGACGAAACTGTGTACCACAGACACACAGTAAAAAGTGGTGAAACTTTAGGCAAAATAGCTAAGCATTACTACAAAGATGCCATGAAATACAAAGAAATTTTTGAAGCTAACTCTGATATTTTAAAAAACCCAGATGTAATTCACCCAGACCAAGAATTAATTATACCCAACCTATAATAAAGTACTTTTATTGTACATAAAAAAACATTAGTTTTACTAAAGTGCGTGTTTTGAAAGTATTTTTAAGCACGCATTTTTCATTCCTAAAACTCCTATTAAAGAAAACTAAAAAACTAAATTATTTATGATTAAAAAAATTACATACCTATTCCTATTACTACCTTTTACTTTAATAGCACAGCAAAAAATAGAAATAAAAGGTATTATTTTAGATGAATTTAATGAACCCGTACCCTTTGTGGCTGTTGGTATTGTAGAAAAATACATAGGAACAGCAAGTACTGAAGATGGTGAGTTTTCTTTTTTTATAACACAAAATGAACTTCAGGATTCTTTATCTATTTCTAGTTTAGGTTATGATCCCTTCAAAATAAAGGTAGAAGATTTTTTAAAATTGGAAAAAAAAGAAATCATCTTAAAAGAAACCGTTACCGAATTAAATGAAGTTACACTACTAATACCCAGCAACTATGTTGTTAATGCATTAAAAAAACTAAAAGAGAATACTATAAGTAAAACACATCAATTGGAGTTTTTATTTAGAACTGCCGTTACAGAAGGAGATCAAGCTAAACTTTTAGTTGAAAATTATATAAAAGTAAAAGACCGAGGTCCAGCTTTTTACTTTGGTGAAGTTGAAGTTGCTGAAAGTAGAAAATCTGCCGATTATCGTATATGGAAACCTAAACATAATTGGCATCAAATTAATGTTGTAGCACACATTAACCCTATAAGACCAAATGATTCTGGGCATGCTAGAAACATAAAAAAATTTATTTGGAAAAAAATTGGAGATTCATCATATGAAGGTGAAGATGTGGTAATTCTTGAAGGGCAAAACCCCAAAAAAAAATGGGAAAAAATAAAATTATTCATAGGTGTTGATACGTTTAAAATTTATAGAATTGAACGTGGTAATACATTATTTGTTTACAAAAATTATAAAAACGAAAAACTAGTTTTAAGTTATTATAAGCATGATTGGCACTTATCAAAAGACCGTATACCTAAAGAGTATTGGAACACACCAGTTATAAACTCTCATTTTAAAGGCGAAGCATTCTTATATAATGTTATTACAGATAAAAAGAATATTAAAGTTGTTCCTTACGGAATAAACGTTGATGCGCATTTAATTGATTTACCTTATAATGCCAATTTTTGGAATAATTTAAGTTTACCACCTGATACTAAATTTTATAAAAGTATTCGTGAAGGTTTAGAAGCAGCCTATGGTGTACCTTTAGAAAAACAATATGAATTAGTTAACGAAAAATAATTTTAGATAATTTCACAAAAAAAGCGCTTTATTAATAAAGCGCTTTTTTATGTTCATTCCGTGTCTTCTAAAGTCATTTTTACCAAGCCCAACACCTTATCAAATTGTTCATTTAAAGACAGTGTAGAGTTGTCTATTTCAATAGCATCATCTGCTTTTATTAACGGAGAGTCTTTTCTTGTAGAATCTAAATAATCGCGCTCTTGTACATTTTTAAGAACACTTTCATAAGTAATTTTATCACCTCTATCTGTTAACTCTTTGTAACGCCTTTGCGCTCTAGTTTCGGCAGATGCTGTCATAAAAATTTTTAATTCTGCATTTGGAAACACAACAGTACCAATATCTCGCCCATCCATAACAACGCCTTTATCTTTGCCTAATTGTTGCTGAATTGCTACTAATTTTTGTCTGACTTCAGATACTGCAGCTACTTTACTAACAAAACCTGATACTTCTAAGGTTCTAATACTTCGTTCTACATTACTGCCATTTAAATACACTTCAGCAAAACCTAACGCTTCATTGTATTTAAAACTAATTTCAACATTTTTTAACTGGTAAATTAAAGCTTCAACATTAAAATCATTGGTAGTAATTAAACCATTTTGCATGGCGTATAGTGTAACAGCTCTATACATTGCACCAGAATCTACATAAATGTATCCTAAATATTTGGCTATTTGTTTAGCTATAGTACTTTTTCCGGTTGATGAGACCCCATCAATGGCAATGGTTATTTTATTCATTTTTATAGTTTGAAGCGCAAAAATACTTCAATTTTACAGAAATTAATAACTAAAGCGTGTAAAGTAAACTTATTAATTTAAGTCTATTTGCAAACCAAAGAAGTTTGAATTTGCAGCACTTGTGTATTTTGCATGTGTATAACTAAAACGCATTTTATTCATTTTGATAGAAATACCTGCTGATAATCCTGAAAAATTGCGCTGATCTACAATACGCAACTCCTCTCCTCTTCTAAAATTATAGCCTAACCTAATGTTAAATCCGCCTTCTGGAAACAATTCAGCACCTAAAATGGTATGCCTAATAACTTGACCTAAGAAGCCAACTTTTTCATCAGATTGGTTTCCGTTTAAATCGCTAGTAATTCTTGCCGGGTTAGAACTTGCAATAGGCCATTGTTGTAAGTTTTCAAAAGTTACATGCCAACGAATAGGAACATTTTCTAACTTTTGCGATAAACCCAAACTTACTTCAAAAGGTAAACGTTCTTTTAAACCTGCATATGTTGTTATTTGGGTTCCAAAATTTCTAATAACTAAGGCAGCATTAAAATCTAAATACTCATTTATATATAGTAAGCCAACATCAACTGCTGCTCCAAATGATGTATATTGTTCTAGTTTTGAACTTATCAACTTTATGTTTCCACCTAAATAAAAATCTGAATATCCAATTTGACGAGCATAACCAAACGATAAAGCAGCTTCACCACCAGAAAATGTACCAGTAGCATTTCCTTGTTCATCATAACCATCAAAAGAGCCATAATTAATGTATGTTACACCTGCGTGAAATGTTTGGGTTCTTCTGTCTAAAGTATAAGCATATGCAGCGGTACCATAACTTATACCACCTAAATAATTGGTGTAATTTACAGCTAATTGGTTATCCATTTCTATATTAATTGTTGCAGGGTTAAATAAGGCCTGCGTAACATCATAATCTACGTTTGTTAGTACTTTACCGCCTAAAGCGGCTTGCCTTGGAGAAGTTATTAAGTTTAGAAATTGGTACGTATGTTCACCCCCAATTTGTGCAAAAATTATGGGGCAAAAACACAAACAATAAAACGTGATAATTTTTCTAAACATATATTTACTGTACAAATAACGTAAATCTATCTTAAAAACGATACTATGTTTTTTTTATTTCATAAAAAAATGTCATTGTAAACTGGGTGTTTAAAATGACATTTTTAACATTATGTATTTTTATTTAAAGTTTTTTAGCATTTTTTACTTTTTGATTTGTAAGTGCTATTTTAATAACATCGCTCATATCTTGCACGTAATGAAATGTTAAACCTTTTAAATATTCGGCTTTTATTTCTTCAATGTCGCGTTTGTTATCTTCACAAAGTAAAATTTCTTTAATTCTAGCGCGTTTTGCTGCTAAAATTTTCTCTTTTATACCACCAACTGGTAGTACTTTACCACGTAATGTAATTTCACCTGTCATGGCGATACTCTTTTTTACTTTACGTTGTGTGAATAATGAGATTAATGATGTTAACATGGTTACACCTGCACTTGGCCCATCTTTTGGAGTAGCTCCTTCTGGCACGTGAATATGCACGTTATACTTATCAAAAACCTCAGGATTTATACCAAATTCATCAGCGTGAGATTTTATATATTCCATGGCTATAGTGGCAGATTCTTTCATGACTTTACCAAGGTTACCCGTAATTGTTAAAGCGCCTTTTCCTTTAGATAAAATAGATTCAATAAACAAAATATCGCCTCCAACACGTGTCCAGGCTAAACCAGTTACAACACCGGCAACATTATTATTTTCGTATTTATCACGCTCTAATTTAGGGCTTCCTAATACATCAATAACATCTTCATTAGTTACTTTTATGTTGTAATCTTCTTCCATAGCTATATTTTTTGCTGCAAAACGCACCATTTTAGCTATTTGCTTATCTAAACCACGTACACCTGATTCTCTGGTATAACCTTCAACAATTTTTTCTAATTGTGGTTTTCCTATTTTAAGGTTATCGGTATTTAAACCATGTTCTTTTAATTGCTTTGGAAGTAAATGACGTTTACCAATTTCTACTTTTTCTTCAATAGTATAACCTGTTACATTTATAATTTCCATACGGTCTAACAACGCAGGTTGTATGGTTGCTAAACTGTTTGAGGTGGCAATAAACATAACTTTTGAAAGATCATACCCCATTTCTAAAAAGTTATCATAAAACTCATTATTTTGTTCAGGGTCTAAAACTTCTAACATTGCTGAAGAAGGATCTCCTTGATGCGAATTTGATAGTTTATCAATTTCATCTAAAACAAACACAGGGTTTGATGTGCCTGCCTTTTTTAAACTTTGAATGATACGCCCGGGCATTGCACCTATATATGTTTTTCTATGTCCTCTAATTTCAGCTTCATCACGCAAACCTCCCAAAGAAATTCTAACATACTCACGCCCTAAAGCTTCGGCAATAGATTTTCCTAAGGATGTTTTACCAACTCCTGGAGGACCATAAAGACATAAAATTGGCGATTTCATATCATTTCGTAGCTTTAAAACCGCTAAATATTCAATAATGCGTTTTTTTACATCATCTAAACCATAATGATCTCTGTCTAGTATCTTTTTAGCACGTTTTAAATCGAATTTATCTTTGCTAAATTCATTCCAAGGTAGATCTAAAAACAATTCTAAATAATTGCGTTGAATTGAATACTCTGCTACCTGCGGATTCATACGCTGTAATTTAGCTATTTCCTTTTCAAAGTGTTTAGCTACTTTTTCATCCCAATGTTTTTCTTGGGCTTTAGCTTTCATTTCTTCAATTTCTTCATCATGACTTACACCGCCTAATTCTTCTTGAATAGTTTTAATTTGTTGGTGTAAGAAATACTCGCGCTGCTGCTGGCTCATATCCATTTGAACCTTAGACTGAATATCATTTTTAAGCTCTAGCCTTTGGTACTCTACATTCATATGCTTTAATGTAGCTAAGGCTCGTTGCTTTAAATCGTTCATTTCTAAAAGAACTTGCTTTTCAGCAACAGATAAATTCATGTTTGAAGACACAAAATTTACCAAAAACGAATTGCTTTCAATATTTTTTATGGCGAAAGAGGCCTCACTAGGAATATTTGGACTTTCTTTTATGATTTCTAAAGCTAAATCTTTAATTGATTCAATTATAGCAGTAAACTCTTGATTGTTTTTGGCTGGTTTAGCTTCGGGTAAATCTCTAATAGTAGCATTCATGTAAGGGGCTTCTGTTAAAACTTCGGCTACCTTAAAGCGTTTTTTTCCTTGAATAATAACGGTTACGTTGCCATCGGGCATTTTCAAAACACGTAAAATACGAGCTACAGTGCCTGTTTCGTGAATGTCTTTTGCTGAAGGGTTTTCAACAGATTCATCTTTTTGAGCCACAACACCAATAACTTTACTGCCTTTGTTGGCATCATTTATTAGTTTTATAGATTTGTCTCTTCCTGCTGTAATTGGTATAACTACACCAGGAAACAAAACGGTGTTTCTTAAAGATAAAATAGGAAGCGTTTCTGGCAACTCTTCATTATTTATAGCCTCTTCATCTTCGGGTGTCATTAACGGAATTAACTCTGAGTTTTCATCAAATTCCTGAAATGACAAACTGTCAAGCGTTATAAAGTTAGATTTTTTCATATATATTTTTAAGTCAATATGTCATAATAAAACATACTCACTACTTTTTTTTTGATTACTAAAAACTATTAATCTTTTAAATATCAACACATTAACAATATAATGGTTGATATTTCATTATAATAAAGTCAATACTTATGCCATTAATTACATGTAGATATAAAACTTTTTTTTGAAGTACTAAAGTTTACCTGCGCGTTTTAAAACAAATAGCAATACAATTGGTACAGCCAATAATATTACCATGAGTAAGTTACGCTCAAACAACCATGATGCCATAAATAATGTTAATATATAACCACCAATAGCACCACCAAAATGCGCATCATGACCAATGTTGCCTAAACGTGTTTTCATGCCATAAATTGAATATAATAAATAACCAATACCAAAAACATATGCAGGAATTGGTATTGGAATAAAAAACATGTACAAACTCATTTCTGGTCTTAGTAAAATGGCAGCATATAAAACACCTGTTACTGCGCCGCTTGCACCTACAGCACTGTAATGATATTCGTTTTTATGAAAATAAAGTGATAATAAATTACCTAAAATTAAACTACCTAAATACACTAAAATAAAACCACCATTACCTAAAAAATCTATAACAATGTTAGCAAAAAAGAATAATGTTATCATGTTAAAAAGCAAATGTTGCATATCTACGTGTAAAAAACCAGAGCTAAACATGCGTATTTGCTCTCCACGTTGTATGCCTCCAACGTGAAACTTATATTTATCTAAAAAACCATAATCATTAAAACCTTTTAATGATACTACTACATTGGCTGCAATTATTACAATTGTTATTATATCTAAATTCATATTGAGTTAACGTTTAAAATTAAAATACCATATTTTTATTTTGTAAAAACATGTACTTTTGCGGCTACAAATCTAAAATTAATTCATGCAATTTATAATTTATATTATTGTTTATCCGCTATTATGGTTTATTTCTAAGTTACCTTTTAAATTGCTGTATTTAATTTCAGATGCTGTTTATGTGTTGCTTTATCATGTTTTTAGTTACAGAAAAAAAGTAGTAACCAACAACTTAAAGCTTGTTTTTCCTGATAAATCTGAAAAAGAAATAGTTTCTATAAGAAAAGCTTTTTACAAACACCTTTGCGATATGTTTTTAGAAATGGCTAAAACAATGTCTATTTCTGAAAAAGATTTAAAAAAACGATTTGCTATTAAAAACCCTGAAGCGTTAAAAAACCTTGAAAATTTAAATAAAAGTATTATAGTTTTATACGGACATTATGCTAGTTGGGAATGGTCTTTAGTAGTAGAAAAGTATATTAACTTTAAAGGACTTGGTGTTTATAAACCTTTGGCTAACAAATATTTTGATAAGCTTGTTAGATCTATTAGAGGTAAATATAATACCGAATTAATAAGCACCAAACAAACTATTAACAGAATTACCCAATTAGAAAATGCAGGCACCAAAACTATAACTGCTTTTTTAAGTGATCAATCTCCACGAGTAACCAAAGAAGTTTATTGGGGTAAATTTATGGGTATTGATGTGCCTTGTTTTACGGGTGCCGAACGTTTGGCTAAAAAACTAGATTTTACTACAGCTTATTTAAAAATAAACAAAGTAAAACGCGGGCATTATGAAGCCGAAGTTATTACGCTTGCTGAAGATTCAAAAAAATACCCAGACTACGCGCTTACCGATTTGTTTTTAGCCGAATTAGAACAACAAATATACAAGCAACCTGCTTACTATTTTTGGACACACAAACGCTGGAAACATAGCCACAAAAAACCTAAATAATTATTTTTTGGGGGTTGTATCTTCAAAATTTGGATTCATTAATACACGCCCTTCTTCTCTTGCCTTCATGTACACTGCTTTTGATGGTCTTGGGCGTATTCTGTATTTTGTAGGATACCCTGTTTCCCTAACAAAATCGTCTGGTGTTCTTTGTGTTGGTAAAAAATCGTTTGTGGTTTCACGCATGGTTTTTAATTTCATACGCATTTCATTTAAAACAAAATCATAATCGTTATTCTGCGCTAAATTATGCAACTCATAAGGGTCTTTTTCAATATCATAAAGTTCTTCTTCTGGCCTTGGTATTTCAAAACAATGCATTTGTGCTTTGGTTAAAGTACCTTTATTGCGCTCTTCCTTCATGCTTTTCCATGTTAAATCTCTAATAATATCTGCAGATGGCGTGTTTGGTAAATCTGGATAATAATTTTTAATGTACTTATATTTGCTGGTTCTAACAGCACGTGTATAATCTTCAAAATCATGAAAATGATCTTCAGCATACACATAATCTCTTACTTTTTTGCTTGTATCAATAAGTGTTGGTAGTAGATTAACACCTTCAAATTCAGGCAATGCTTTTAAACCTGCTATTTCTAAAAATGTTGGCGCAATATCAACTGAGCTTACTAAATTGGTATTTACAGTACCTGGTTTAATTTTAGCTGGCCATTTAATTATCCATGGTGTTTTTATACCACCATCATACAAGGTTGTTTTATCTCTTGGAAAAGCTCTACCGTTATCTGAAATAAATAATACAACGGTGTTTTCAGCAACGCCTTGTTTTTCAAGTTCTGCCATTACTTTACCAATGTAATCATCCATTCTAGAAATTTCATCATAATATAGGGCAAAATCTTTTTTTGTAGCTTCAGTTTCTGGCATGTATGGAGGAATTACAGCATCATCTGGACTGTAAGGATTATCACTAATACCCTCATAAAACGGACGGTGAGCATCAAAAGAAGCTAACCACGTAAAAAATGGTTTGTCTTTTGGTCTTTCTTTTAAAAGTTTAATCCATTCATCGCAACCACTGCCATCTCCTTTTAAACGTCTATCTAAACCAATTGGCGCGTCTATCCATTGCATTTCTAAAAGTGTATCAAAATCATCTCTTACAGGATCTCCCATATGATATTTACCTGCTAAACCTGTCCAATACCCTGCATTTTTTAAAGCCTGTACAAACGTGTTTTTATTTTCTGGTAATGGCCATGACAATTGTTCGGCATCAGTGTTGTGCGGATATAAGCCTGAAACAATACTTGTTCTGCTTGGGCTACAAGAACTTGTTGTTAAAAATGCTTCTTTAAAAAGCATGCCTTCATTAGCCATTTTATTTAAATGTGGTGTTTTTACACTTGGGTGCCCGTAAGGTTGTGTATCATCCCAACTAACATCATCTGCAATTATTAAAACTATGTTTGGTTTTTCAGTTTTTTGTGATGTATTTTTTTTTGAATTACACGATGTAAATACAATTGTAAAACAAGCTAGAACGTAAAATAAGTAGTTTTTTAATGTCATGGTAATATTGATGGTTTAGGTAAATTTAACCATAAAAAAAGGCCGTTTATACAAACGACCAATATTTACATAATTTCGATATTATTTTACTAATGTAGTATTTTAAATACCAGCAATATCACTAAGTTCTGTAATAAATTTATTAGCTAAGGCATCGGCTTCATCTTGTGATTTTGCTTCGGTATAAATTCTAATAATAGGCTCAGTGTTACTTTTTCTTAAATGTACCCAGTTTTCAGGAAAATCTATTTTTACCCCATCAATGGTTGTTAGTTGTTCATTTTGATATCTGTTTTCTATAGTTTTTAAAACAGCATCAACATCTAATTCTGGTGTTAATTCAATTTTCTTTTTACTCATAAAATAGTTAGGGTATGTGTTTCTTAGCTCACTAACCGTCATTTTCTTTTCAGCTAATAAACTTAAAAATAGCGCCACACCAACAAGTGCATCGCGCCCATAGTGAGATGATGGGTAAATGATACCACCGTTACCTTCGCCACCAATAACTACATTATTCTTTTTCATTAATTTAACAACATTTACTTCGCCTACAGCACTTGCTTCATAGGTGCCTCCGTGTTTTTCAGTTACATCGCGTAAAGCTCTGGTAGAACTCATGTTGCTTACTGTGTTTCCTGGTGTTTTACTCAATACGTAATCTGCACAGGCTACTAAAGTATATTCTTCACCAAACATATTGCCATTTTCATCCATAAAGGCTAATCTATCTACATCAGGATCTACTACTATACCAAAATCGGCATTGTGTTTTTTTACAGCCTCAGATAAATCGGTTAAATGTTCTTTTAAAGGTTCAGGGTTATGCGGAAAATGTCCGTTTGGTTCACAATACAATTTAATAACTTCAACACCTAAACGCTCTAAAAGTAGCGGAATTGCTATACCACCGGTTGAGTTTACACCATCAACAACCACTCTAAAATTAGCTTCTTCAATAGGTTTTACGGTTACTAAAGGTAAATCTAGCACTTCAATAATATGTAAATCTATATAAGCATCATTTTTAGTGATTTTTCCTAAACTATCAACGTTAGCAAAATCTGTGGTATTACTTTCTGCTAATTCTAATATTTTAGCACCTTCTTCAGCATCTAAAAATTCACCTTTTTCATTTAGTAATTTTAACGCATTCCATTGTTTTGGGTTATGGCTTGCTGTTAATATTATACCACCATCGGCATGTTCCATTGGCACTGCAACTTCAACGGTAGGTGTTGTAGATAATCCTAAATTAACCACATTAATACCTTGACCTATTAAGGTGTTCATTACCAAATTCTGTATCATTTTACCAGAAATTCTTGCATCTCTACCAACAACCACTGTGTAGTTGTCTTTTTTTCTGTTTTGTTTAACCCACGCACCATAAGCCGCTGCAAATTTAACAGCATCTATTGGAGTTAAATTTTCGCCAACTGCACCACCAATTGTGCCTCTAATTCCTGATATTGATTTTATTAATGTCATAATTATTAGTAGTTTTTGCAAACGTACATAATTTTTTTAGCTTGTATTTTAATTAAACTTAAAAAAATAAGAACAACATATTTACGTGAGGTTACGTAATTTATTAAGGTAATTATTTGTAATTTTCAAAAATGAATTATTTAGCCCACATCTACCTATCTGGCAACAATACCCTAATACAAATTGGCAATTTTATGGCCGATAGTATTAAAGGTAAAAAATACACAACTTACCCAAAAGAGATACAAATTGGTATTTTATTGCATAGACAAATTGATTTTTTTACTGATACACACAAAACTGTAAAAACAAGTAAAAAGAAGCTTCAAAAAAAATATGGGTTGTATTCTGGTATTATTGTAGATATTTTATACGATCATTTCTTGGCTAAAAACTGGAGTAATTATTCAAACACACCACTTGATGTTTATACCACTAAATTTTACAATAATTTAAATAAACATTATGAATTGCTACCAAGCCGCATAAAAAACATGATGCCTTACTTAATTACAGACAATTGGTTATTAAGCTACCAAACCACTAATGGCATTGCTAAGGTTTTAAACGGCATGAATAAGCGCACAAAAAACAGAGCTAAAATGAACGAAGCCATCATTGAACTAAATTTATTTTATGCTGAATTTGAAGTAGAATTCACATTGTTTTTTAAAGAATTAATTGTTTTTGCTGAAAACAAACTTGAAGAAATATCACTACAATTTGAAAATATTAGCTAGCTTTTTAACACCTTTAAATTGTCCTTTTATCTTATTTCTTTTTACAAATGAAATGTATTTAATAAATTAGTATTACAAACGAAATCACCTAACTCCCTATTCTACAGTGAAATTAAAAAAAGTTTTTAAAATTATATTTGGGGTAATTATATTTTTTACCCTACCAACTTTGCTTCTTTTTGGTTTTTTATATTTTAAATATAATGAAGATTTACCACAAGGAACCCAAGGCATTAAAGCCGATGCCCTTGCAAACAAAATGCTAGAGGCATTAAATTATGATGCCTATAAAAATACTGCTAATTTTGAATGGACATTTAAAAAAAGGCACCATTATAAATGGAATAAAGCCCTAAATGAATGTACTGTAATGTGGCAAGAGTATAAGGTTGTTTTAAATTTAAACAACCCAGAAAACCACAGTGCTTTTGTACATAGTTTTAAGGTTGATGGCGATTTAGCTGAAGAACTCATTGAAAAAGCTGTTAAATACTATAATAATGATTCTTTTTGGGTATTTGCACCCTACAAAGTATTTGACGAAGGTGTGCAACGTAAACTTGTAACACTACCTAATAATGAAAAAGGCTTGTTAGTAACTTACACAAAAGGCGGTAGTACACCTGGTGATTCTTACCTTTGGCTACTTGACACAAATGGTAAACCTAAAGCTTTTAAAATGTGGACCTCTATTTTACCAATTGATGGTTTAGAAGCCTCATGGGCAAATTGGACTACTACGCAAAGTGGTGCACAAGTACCAACCTTTCATAAATTACTAATTCTTGGTATTGAAATTACCGATATTGTTGGTGTTAAATAAAACAATAGCTATTTTACTTTTAAAACAATTTATTATTTACTTTTTTGGCCAACAAACTTGTGGGTATCAGATTTAAAAAGCACATTAAAACTGGTTAAACTACCGTAAATTCTTGTAATGTACTGTTGCAAGTCTACTTTTTGTTGTGCATCTAAATCACTAGCATTTATGCGTTGTTCCATAACACGCAATCTATCTCTAACCATTGTTATTTTATGAAAAAATTTATCAATAGGTAACTCATAAGGTTTTAAACTATCATCAGCTGGTTGTAAAATAAGTGTTCCTCCTTTGTACTTATCGGCAATTGCAACAACTTCGGTAGCGTCACTCCATTTCTTTAAAATATTAACCAAGCTTGTTTCAACATCTAAAAAACTAACAGTATCAACATCATCATGCGCTGCTTCAATAACATCAAAATCACTATTTAAATCAATAGTTTCTAATCCATTTTCAATAAATGTAACCCAATAATGTTGTGATGTAACATTGGTTATTACTCCTTTTCCGTATTCAGCATGGTTTATTCTAGAGCCAATTCCTAATAATTTCATATATCTATGTATTTAGTTCAAAATGTAACATCAAAAATAAAATAACCTTTATAATAGCAAAATAGTTAGTACTTTATTTTAACGCTTTTTAATTTCTTAATAAAACGTTAAATTTTTAAAAATAACATTAAAATAACAACCCCTTAATTTAGGTGGTTTAAAACTAGGTTTATCAAAAAAAGAACACAACAACATTCACAAAAAGCACCTTGAAAAACATATGAAAATATTTAACAAGCAGCACACCCATTAAAATTAAGGGGTGTGGGTAAAAACCAATAAAAAAAGGTAAAAGTTAAAGATTTCAAAAGCTATTTTTTTTATGATTTTCATGAATTATTTTCATTGAAAAATCAGTATTAACCATAAAAAATTAACATCATGAAAAAACTAAGTTTTGCCTTATTATTTGTTTTTGGAGTTTCATTTGCAAACAACACAAACCCTAACACCTTACCCCAAAGCGAACCAAAGGTTGGTGATGTTTTAGTTGTAAATGCTACCTCAAACACAAAATACAATCACGTTTTTTTTCCTAAACTAAATTTTATTGTGAAAAAAGGGAATTTAGCAACTTATAAGCCTGTACACGGTACAGAAGTGGTTGTTAAAGATGTAGAAAACAAAAACGGAAACACCTACGTTATTTTAGAGAAAAAGGATAATAGCAAATTCTTTGGCTACGTTAAACAAGTTAAAGCTAATTACAGTAGTTCTTTAAATTCTGGAGAGCTATCTAAAATGTAATAGTTTTAAAATATTTTAATTGACTAACTCACATAAAGCTGCATATATATGCAGCTTTTTTATTTAACAATTTTTAATATTTAACATAAACTACAAGCTATTTTTTTAAGAACGAAAGTTGTAAATTAGCACTTTTGCAAATTTATGAGTGAGTTTACAGATTTTATTGAAGTAAAAGGCGCCAGAGCCCATAACCTTAAAAATATTGATGTTGCTATTCCTAGAGAAAAGCTTGTAGTTATTACAGGGTTATCGGGTAGTGGAAAATCGTCTTTAGCATTTGATACTATTTATGCTGAAGGACAGCGTCGTTACATTGAAACCTTTTCTGCATATGCACGCCAATTTTTAGGAGGATTAGAACGTCCAGATGTTGATAAAATTGACGGCCTCTCACCTGTTATTGCTATTGAGCAAAAAACAACTAGCAAATCACCACGTTCTACCGTTGGTACTATTACTGAAATTTATGATTTTATGCGCCTCCTTTTTGCGCGTGCTAGTGATGCTTACAGTTATAATTCAGGCGAAAAAATGGTAAGCTACAGTGATGAGCAAATTAAAGAACTCATAAAAAAAGATTTTGAAGGTAAACGCATAAATATTTTAGCACCTGTAATACGCTCTAGAAAAGGACATTATCGTGAGCTTTTTGAGCAAATAGCTAAACAAGGCTTTGTGAAAGTAAGAACCGATGGTGAAATTAAAGACATCACCAAAGGCATGAAACTAGACCGTTACAAAACGCATGACATTGAAATAGTTATTGACCGATTGGTTGTAAACAACACACCTGACAACGATAAACGCCTTACCGAAACCATAAACACCGCCATGTATCATGGCGAAGATGTGCTAATGGTTATTGACCAAGACACACAAAAAGCACGTTATTTTAGTCGTAATCTAATGTGCCCAAGCTCTGGTATTTCATACCCAAACCCTGAACCCAATAATTTTTCATTTAACTCACCAAAAGGTGCTTGCCCAAACTGTAATGGTATTGGCGAACTTTACAAAGTAAACCCTAGCAAAATTGTACCAGATAATACACTTTCAATTAAAAATGGCGCATTAGCACCCCATGGCCCTGAAAAGAAAAGTTGGATTTTTAAACAATTTGAAACCATTGCTCAACGCTTTGATTTTAAATTAACTGATGCATACAAAGACATTCCTGAAGAAGCTAAACAAATGATTCTTTACGGTGGAAACGAAAAGTTTACCATTGAAAGTAAAACATTAGGTGTTACAAGAAATTATAATATAGATTTTGAAGGAGTTGCTAACTTTATTGAAAACCAATACAAAACAGCCGAGTCTACGTCATTAAAACGATGGGCAAAAGATTATATGGACAAAATTAAATGTCCTGAATGCGAAGGCAGTCGTTTAAAAAAAGAATCACTTTACTTCAAATTAAACAATAAAAATATTGCTGAACTAGCTAACACTGATATTATTGAGCTTGCTAATTGGTTTAAAGATTTAGATAAACACCTTTCTAAAAAGCAACTTAAAATAGCCGAAGAAATTCTGAAAGAAATAAAAGCTAGACTCCAATTTTTATTAGATGTTGGTTTAGATTATTTGTCTTTAAACCGAAGCTCAAAATCACTTTCTGGTGGCGAAGCACAACGCATTCGTTTAGCAACACAAATTGGTTCTCAACTGGTTGGCGTGCTATATATTTTAGATGAACCTAGTATTGGTTTACACCAACGCGATAATGAAAAACTTATAAATTCATTAGTATCATTGCGTGATATTGGCAACTCTGTAATTGTTGTTGAACATGATAAAGATATGATAGAACGTGCCGATTATGTAATAGATATAGGCCCAAAAGCAGGTAAATTTGGTGGCGAAATTATAAGTAAAGGCAATGTAAAAGAACTTAAAACACACAACACACTTACAGCACATTATTTAAATGGCACAAAAGCTATAGAAGTACCCAAAAAGCGCAGAAAAGGCAATGGTAACTTTTTAGAGCTAAAAGGCTGCACGGGTAATAATTTAAAAAATATATCGGTTAAATTTCCGTTAGGTAAAATGATAGGTGTAACTGGTGTTTCTGGCAGTGGAAAATCTACCTTAATTAATGAAACGCTCTACCCTATTTTAAATGCACATTACTTTAATGGTGTAAAAAAACCCATGCCCTACAAAAGCATTAAAGGTTTAGAGCATATTGACAAAGTTATAGACATAAACCAATCACCTATTGGGCGTACACCACGTAGTAACCCAGCAACATACACAGGTACTTTTAGCGAAATTAGAAGCCTGTTTGCTAAAACACCCGAAGCCATGATACGCGGTTACAAGCCGGGGCGTTTTAGCTTTAATGTTAAAGGCGGTAGGTGCGAAACTTGCCAAGGCGGTGGTTTAAGGGTTATTGAAATGAATTTTTTACCCGATGTTTATGTAGAATGTGAAACTTGCCAAGGCAAGCGTTTTAATAGAGAAACTCTAGAAATAAGATACAAAGGAAAATCTATTAGTGATGTTTTAGAAATGACTATTAATGAAGCTGTTGATTTTTTTGAACACATTCCTAAAATTTTCAAAAAACTAAAAACAATTAAAGATGTTGGCTTAGGGTACATAACGCTTGGACAACAAAGCACTACACTTTCTGGTGGTGAAGCACAACGCATTAAACTAGCCACAGAACTTAGCAAACGTGATACCGGAAACACATTTTATATTTTAGATGAACCAACCACCGGCCTTCATTTTGAAGATATTCGCGTACTAATGCAAGTTTTAAATAAATTAGCTGACAAAGGTAATACCGTTTTAATTATTGAGCACAATTTAGATGTTATAAAAGCCGTTGACCATATTATTGATATTGGTTATGAAGGCGGTAAAGGCGGCGGACAAGTAGTTGTTGAAGGCACACCCGAAGAAGTTGCTAAACATAAAAAAAGTTACACTGCTAAATTTCTTAAAAAAGAATTAAATTAGTCTGCACTACTATCAAAGCAAAACAATGTATTTTGCAAGTGTGTTTTCAGAAAAAAATAAAATAAAATATTGAAAATTATATGAGAAA
Organism: Seonamhaeicola algicola; assembly: GCF_007997385.1. Lineage (GTDB taxonomy): Bacteria > Bacteroidota > Bacteroidia > Flavobacteriales > Flavobacteriaceae > Seonamhaeicola > Seonamhaeicola algicola. The sequence continues at coordinate 357,509 of NZ_VOSC01000005.1, read as the reverse complement.
AGAACTGCACCACAAAGGTTGGAACGAAATTAAAACAAACGATTCTTGGGCAATTTTTAAAATAATGGGAGAATTTGTTAATGGTTTTGAAAAAATGAGTAAAATAGGACCTTGTGTATCTATTTTTGGCTCTGCAAGAACAAAACCAGACCACAAATATTATAAACTTACCGTTGATGTTGCCGAAAAAATTGTACAATCTGGTTACGGTGTTATTACTGGTGGTGGCCCTGGTATTATGGAAGCAGGAAATAAAGGAGCGCACCTTGGTGGCGGCACATCGGTTGGTTTAAACATTGAATTGCCTTTTGAACAACATGACAACCCATACATAGACCATGATAAAAATTTAGATTTTGATTATTTCTTTGTGCGTAAAGTTATGTTTGTTAAATACTCACAAGGTTTTGTTGTTATGCCTGGTGGTTTTGGTACACTTGATGAACTTTTTGAAGCCATCACACTTATTCAAACACATAAAATTGGAAAGTTTCCAATAATTTTAGTGGGCACAGACTTTTGGGAAGGCCTTCTAGATTGGGTTAAAAAAACACTTTTAGATACCTTTAATAATATTAGCCCTAGCGATTTAGATTTAATTCACCTTGTTGACACTGCTGAAGAGGTTACTGAAATTTTAGATAATTTCTACAAACAATCGCAGCTTAGTCCTAATTTTTAAAAACACATAAAGCTACAAGCTAATTAATACTTACATAAAGTGATGTTAAGCTTGTAGTTTACTTATTTTGCTATATTGCAACCCCTTCAATATACTATTAACCTTTAATGTTTGCTAAATTTGAAGTTTCACTTTTTTAATTTTTTATTAATATCATTTACCTGTTGTTTACACAGTTTTAGTCAGAATAAAATTGACATAAAAGCTGCTTTTGATGTTGATAATAGAAACATAAAAATTTCACAAAACATAACATATTTCAACACTTCGCAAGACACATTAAAAACAATATACCTAAACAATTGGAGTAATAGTTACGCTACAAAAAAAACACCTTTAGCTAAACGTATTGCAGATGAGTATATAAACGATTTTCACCTTGCAAAAAGTGATGAACGTGGTTATAGTGTTGTAACTTCAATAACCCAAAATAATACGGCAATAGCTTATTGCGAACTGGAAAAACACCCAGACATAATTAAAGTAGATTTACAAGAACCACTTTTACCAAACACATTTTATAATATATCTTTAAATTATATTGTTAGAATTCCTGATGCTAAATTCACAAAATACGGCATTACAAACACCGGTGATATTAACTTAAGATATTGGTATATAACACCTGCTATTTACAACGGTAATTGGCAGTTTTACAGTAATAAAAATTTAGATGATTTGTATGTGCCTACTGCTAATATTTCTATGGAAATTGAATATCCGAAAGGCTATTTCGTTGCTTCAGAATTAAACACAGATAACCACACCCAAAACCATACAAATCAAACAATTACACTTTCGGGAAAAAACAGGGTTAATTCAAAATTATTTCTAACTAAAAACAAAATATTTAATACGGTTCAAAATGACAATATTGCATTAGTTTCTAGTATTAATGATGAAAAATTAGAGGTTATAGAAAAGGTTTTAATTACCGAAAAAATATTAAGTTTTATTGAAACAAATTTGGGTAAATACCCGCATGAAAAACTACTTCTAACACATGTAGATTATGACAAAAACCCTATTTATGGTTTAAACTTTTTACCAAAATTTTTAAAACCATACCCCAAAAATTTTCAATATGAATTAAAACTCTTAAAAATTTCATTATTAAATTATTTAGAAAATACGCTGTTAGTTAACCCACGCAAAGACCATTGGTTAATTGATGGCATCATGGTGTATTACTTAATGAAATATGTTGATGAACAATACCCAAACATGAAGTTTTTAGGATCTTTTGCCAATATTTGGGGCGTTAGGTCTTTTCATGCTGCAGATATGCAGTATAATGATAAATACAACCTTGTTTTTATGCTCATGGCCAGAACTAACCGCGACCAAAAGTTAACCATGGCTAAAGATTCATTACTAAAATTTAACACCAACATTGCTAATAAATACAAAGCTGGTATTGGTTTAAAATATTTAGATGATTTTGTAAATAATAATATTGTTGAAAACACCCTATCAGAATTTGTAAAAACCAACAAACTGCAACAAACTAATGCACTTGCTTTTAAAAATCTTATAAAATCTAAAACCACAAAAAATATAGATTGGTTTTTTACAGATTATATAAACACACGTAAAAAGATAGATTTCAAAATTAAAAAGATTTCAAAAACTGAAGATTCTGTAACCATAACTATTAAAAACAAACGCAACAATAGCATGCCCATATCATTGTATGCGCTAAAAGATGATAGTATTGTTTCAAAAACGTGGGTACAAAACATACAATTTAATAAAACACTAACTATACCTCGTAATAATGCCAATAAACTAGTTTTAAACTATAATGAAGTTATTCCTGAAATAAATATAAGAGACAATTGGAAATCTCTCAAAGGTTTCTTTTTCAACAATAAACCGCTACAATTTAGGCTGTTAAAAGACATTGAAGACCCACATTATAACCAAGTGTTTTTTATGCCCGTAGTAGAATTTAATAATATTTATGACGGATTAACTCTGGGTGTTAGAGCCTACAATAAAACCGTTTTACGTAAATTATTTAATTATAAAATTGAACCGCGTTACGCTTTAAAATCTAAATCTTTAACTGGTTCTGCCTCAATTTCAAACACGCATTATTTAGAAAACACCAATTTATACGCAATAAATTACGGTATTTCTGGAGGTTATGCCTCATATGCTGAAGATTTATTTGTTAGAAGAGTAACACCTTCATTATCATTTCTATTTAGAGATGATAGTGATTTTAGATCAAACAAACGGGCTTCTTTAGTATTTAGATATGTTGATATTCACCGCGATAAAGATGTAAATAATATACTAACATCAGATGAGCCCAACTACAGTATTTTTAATGCCAGATATATTAACTCTAATGATAATTTAATAAACTTTAACAAGTGGTATGCCGATTTTCAAATAGGAAAAAAATTCAGCAAATTATCGTTTAACTACGAATACAGAAAGCTTTTTGAAAGCAACAGGCAATTAAACATAAGGTTTTTTGGCGGTATGTTTTTAGAAAACAACAATGACCCTTCTTCAAACTTTTTCAGTTTTGCTTTAGATAGACCAACCGATTATTTGTTTGATTATAATTATTTAGGAAGATCTGAAGACACTGGAATTTTTAGTCAGCAATACATCACAGCCGAAGGTGGTTTTAAATCTAAGCTAGAAATACCCTATGCCAACCAATGGATATCAACCATGAATGTTAGTACAACCCTCTGGAAATACATTTTAGCATACGGTGATATTGGTTTCATAAAAAACAAACACAAGTCTGAGCATTTCATGTATGATTCTGGAATAAGACTTAATTTAGTAACCGATTATTTCGAAATATACTTCCCTGTATACTCCAATTTAGGTTGGGAAATTGGTCAGCCTAATTATGACCAGAAAATACGCTTTAAATTCACCGTAGATCCGCAAGTGCTACTTGGCCTGTTTAGAAGGCGATGGTTTTAATAATTATTAAATTATTATCAGTAAAACAGTGTTTTTTATTAAAAATATTCATTTAAAAACACTCATATTGAATATTTTTAAATATTCAACAACAACTTAGCACTTCAATATCTTGTAAAAAAGACAAATTTTTACTACTTTTGCAAAAGCACTAAAGCGTTCTTAATTATGCAAAGTATTCCTGATTTAAAAAACATTTCATTTGAAGATTTCAAAACCGAAGTTATAAATGATTATAAAGTTGCTGTTAGAAGTAGAGAATGTAGTTTATTAGGAAGACGCGAAGTTCTAACAGGAAAAGCAAAATTTGGAATTTTTGGCGATGGTAAAGAAGTACCACAACTAGCCATGGCAAAAGCTTTTAAAAAAGGCGATTGGAGATCTGGTTACTACAGAGATCAAACTTTTATGATGGCTATTGGCGAACTTACTGTTGAACAGTTTTTTGCAGGACTCTATGCCAATACAGATATTGAGTTAGAACCCATGTCTGCCGGTCGTCAAATGGGAGGCCATTTTGTAACACATAGTTTAGATAAAAATGGTAATTGGAAAGACCTTACAAAACAATTCAACTCTAGTGCCGATATATCACCAACTGCCGGCCAAATGCCACGTTTATTAGGTTTAGCACAAGCATCAAAAATCTTTAGACATGTTGATGGTATTAAAGCTTCAAATTTTTCTGTAAATGGTAATGAAGTGGCCTGGGGCACCATTGGAAATGCCAGCACCAGCGAAGGCTTATTTTTTGAAACCATAAACGCTGCCGGTGTTTTACAAGTGCCTATGGTTGTTAGTATTTGGGATGATGAATACGGAATTTCAGTACATGCTAAACACCAAACCACAAAAGAAAACATTTCTGAAATACTTAAAGGCTTTCAGCGCAATTCAGATGAAAAAGGTTTTGAAATACTACGCGTTAAGGGTTGGGATTACCCAAACCTTGTTGAAACTTACCAAGAAGCTGGTGCCATTGCCCGAGAAGAACATGTACCTATTTTAATTCACGTACAAGAACTTACACAACCCCAAGGACATTCTACATCGGGTTCGCATGAACGTTATAAAGGTCCTGAGCGCTTAGAATGGGAAAGACAGCATGACTGTAACCTAAAAATGCGTAATTGGATGATTGAAAGCGGTATTGCCACCAATGAAGCATTAACCGATATTGAAAGAACCATAAAAAGAGAAGTTCGCGAAGCTAAAAAGAATGCATGGAACACCTTTTTAAAACCAATAATTAAAGAAAAAACAGAACTCATTGCTATTTTAACACAACTAGCAGCAAAATCTGCCAACGGTGTTTTTATAACTAAACTTAAAGAAGGTTTAGTAAATATTGATGAGCCCGCTAGAAAAGATATTTTATCTGTAGCTAGAAAAGCTTTAAGATATACTATCACTGATACATCTGCTGAAAAAGAAATGCTTGCTAACTGGATAGATACCATCTTACAGCAAACACAACCTTTATTCAGTTCTCATTTATACTCTGAAACAGCTCACGCCAATACAAAAATATCTGAAGTTAAGCCAACTTATAATGATGATGCACCACTAGTTGATGGTAGAATTATTATTAGAGATAATTTTGATGCCATTTTCACTAATTATCCTGAAGCACTGGTGTTTGGTGAAGACACAGGTAATATTGGCGATGTAAACCAAGGTTTAGAAGGTTTACAAGCTAAATTTGGCGAACTTAGAATTGCCGATACTGGTATTAGAGAAGCTACCATTGTTGGCCAAGGCATTGGTATGTCATTACGAGGTTTGCGCCCTATAGCCGAAATCCAGTATTTAGATTATATATTGTATGCCATTCAAACCATTAGTGATGATTTAGCTACAACACATTACCGCACAAAAGGCAAACAAAAATCGCCTTTAATTATAAGAACCAGAGGTCACCGTTTAGAAGGTATTTGGCACTCAGGCTCTCAAATGGGCGGCATCTTACATTTAGCACGCGGGGTAAATGTTTTAGTCCCTAGAAACATGACCAAAGCTGCTGGTTTTTACAACACATTGTTGCAAGGCGATGATCCTGCTATTGTTGTAGAATGCTTAAACGGTTACAGGCTAAAAGAAAAAATGCCAAGTAATTTAGGGAGTTTAAAAACACCTATTGGTGTGGTAGAAACCATAAAAGAAGGAACTGATATTACTTTAGTTTCATACGGTTCTACCCTACGCCTAGTTGAACAAACTGCTAAAGAGTTACTTACTGTTGGTATTAATGCTGAAGTTATTGATGTTCAGTCGCTTTTACCTTTTGATATTAATCATGATATTGTAAAAAGTATTGAAAAAACAAACCGTGTTATGATTATTGATGAAGATGTTCCTGGTGGTGCATCGGCATATATTTTAGATGAAATTTTAAACAAACAAAAAGCATTTCAGTTTTTAGATAGTGAACCAAAAACATTAACAGCTAAAGCCCATAGACCCGCTTATGGTAATGATGGTGATTATTTCTCAAAACCATCGGCTGAAGATATTTTTGAAGCAATTTATGAAGTTATGCATGAAGTAAACCCTTCAAATTATCCAAAATTACGATAATGTCTAGCATTTATGAAAGCCGTAACTGTTAAGGAAATCAAAGCAGAACTTAATGAGCTATCACATAAAGAAATTCAAGAACTTTGTTTAAAACTTTCTAGATTTAAAAAAGAAAACAAAGAACTACTCACTTATTTACTTTTTGAAGCTAATAACGAAGCTGGATACATTAATAGTGTTAAAAACTATATTGATACAGAATTTGAAACCATAAATACTGATAGTTTTTATTACATAAGAAAAACTATTAGAAAAATTTTACGTAATATAAAAAAGTACATTAGATACTCTAAAAAGAAAGAAACTGAGGTTGAGCTTCTTCTCTATTTTTGTGAGAAACTTAAAAATTTCAAACCCAGTATTAGTAAAAGCACTCAATTACACAATATATATTACAGGCAATTAGAATTAGCCAAAAAACATATAAATACTTTACATGAAGATTTACAATATGATTTTAATGTAATGATTGAAAGTTTAAGTGAGTAACTACTTAGTTATCAGTATTATTAAACCCAATAGGTAAACCATATACCATTTTTACTATCTGACCTTGTTTTTTAGCCGGCTGCATTTTGGGTAAAAGTTTAATTATACGCTCTGCTTCATCATTTAATATTTTATGATCACCTCTTGTTCTAATATTTACAACTGCTCCTTTATCATCTACATCAAACATAATTAAAACTCTACCCTGTAATTTGTTTTTAATAGCTTCTTCTGGATACTTAAAATTACTAGATATATGAGCTCTAACCTTATTTTTAAAGCATGCTTTACTCTGTGAGTTTCCTTCGCAACCTGGTAAAACTGGTGCTATTTCAATGAGTTCAAATGGTATTGCTACATTTCTCATTTTTGCTGCTTCTTTTTCAGCTAATTCTTTTTCCACAGCTACTTTTTTTGCATCGGCAATTAATACCACAGGTTCATTGTTAATAGAGAATGCATTTAAAAACGTTCTGTTTGCATACCAATCATCTAAACGTGTATTAGTTAAATTATTAAAGGTCTTAACATAGCCTTCACAATCTTTAAATACCATATTAGTTAAACTAATATTTTTTAGGTTTTCAACTTCTGTATTAATTTTTTCATCAAATACAATTGCGGGTTTAAAACCTTTTATTTCACTATTGCTTAATTCAACTTTTGTATGTTCACCAATATAAACAGCTTCTTTAATTAAACCAGATGTCATATCTGATTTTACATTATCGCTATTATTTATGAATTTTAAATTTTCGGCTATCACTTGAGTGCCTTCTTTTGAAAAATCTATTTCTTCTCGTTTATTGTATGATTTAACAGTTAAACATCTAGAACCTGCACTACTTGATGCATAAGGATACCTAAAAGCTATAGCATTATTAATTTTTGATAGTGTTCCGGTGTTAAAACTAAAGTCGTTAGCGCTAGCTTTGTATGAAACAACATTTTTTAAGTTTACATTTCCTCCTAAAATTTTAAAAGAATCGCCAGCTGAATAACTAACCATAACATGTTCAATGGTAGTTTCGTTGCCAATACCAGCTAATAACAAACCACTTAAACTACCTGTACTACTATATGATTTTTTACCTGCATACTCAATTCTTACATATTTTAATATGCCCGAATTTTTAATAGTGCTAGCTCCACCATAATTTACAAGGCTGTAAAACTTAGGCTCTAAGTTTGAGTAGTAACGCATCATTGTGGCCATGCCAAAAGTATTTAATTTACCATCACCTAATAAAATTAGGCCACCCCAATCTCCTCCTCGCTTAATGCTTTTATTAGATGTAAAAACTATTGGGTCTGTTTCTGAGCCTTCAGCAATTAATTGTGCGCCTTTTGCTATAGTTAATGTGGCTTTGGTTTTATAATCACCCATAATTACAGTTCCTGGTTCTATACTTAAAGTAGTGCCTTCTTTTACAAACACATTGCCCACAAGTAAATACGTTTCGCGCTTGTAAAGTTTTGTATCTTGAGTTATTTCACCGCTTATAATTTGCGAAGGTTCATTATAACTTTTACTATTTGGATTAAAGTCTGTCCAAATTTGTAACCAATCTGTTTCTTTAACTAATGCCGCTTCTTGTTGTGAGAAACTGTTAATAATTGAAAAAAACACTACAAAAATTATCAAATAAAAATTTTTCATATTAAAAAAATGTTAATAATAGCTATTTCAAACATATAATTAATATAGTTTAAATACAAATTTAACAGGTAAAAAACATAAAAAGAACATTTTTTCTTACAATCATAAAGTTTTTTAATACACTTTAAATGAATACAAATACATGTACTTTTTTTGACTGCTTCTATCAATAGTTTTATATTTGCCATCTTAACTATATGTACACTTTATGAAGATTTCATACAATTGGCTAAAGCAGTTTATTAAAATAGATTGGACACCTGAAAAAACAGGCGAATTACTTACAGATTTAGGACTTGAAGTTGAAGGCATTGATACATACCAATCCGTTAAAGGCGGTTTACAAGGTGTGGTTGTTGGAGAAGTTTTAACATGTGAAAAACACCCTAATGCAGATAAATTAAAAGTTACTACCGTTAACATAGGTGAAAACACCCCATTACAAATTGTATGTGGAGCACCAAATGTTGCTTCTGGCCAAAAAGTACCTGTTGCCACTATTGGTACAACGCTTTACACACCAGAAGGTGAAAGTTGGACCATTAAAAAAGGAAAAATTAGAGGTGAAGAAAGCTTTGGTATGATTTGCGCTGAAGACGAATTAGGCCTTGGAAAATCTCACGATGGTATTATGGTTTTAAACGAAGACTTAAAAGTTGGAACGCCATGTGCAGATATTTTTAATATAGAAAATGATGTTGTTTTTGAAATTGGCCTAACACCCAACAGAGCCGATGCAATGAGCCATTTAGGTACCGCACGCGATTTAAAAGCAGGCTTGCTTCAAAAAGATATAAAACAAGAACTCATTACACCATCGGTTAGTGCTTTTCATGTTGATAACAGAACACTAAAAATTGATGTTGATGTAGTTAATAAAGAACTTGCCCCTAGATATTGTGGCGTTACTTTATCTGGTGTAAAAGTAAAAGAATCGCCTTCATGGTTACAACACAGATTAAAAGCTATTGGTTTAGCACCTATTAACAATATTGTTGATGCTACCAATTATGTGCTGCATGAATTAGGGCAACCTCTACATGCTTTTGATGCTGTTAAAATTGCCGGTGGTAAAGTTGAAGTGAAAACGCTAGAAAAAGGTACTAAATTTACTACCTTAGACGGTGTTGAGAGAGAGTTACATGAAGATGACTTAATGATTTGCGATGCCGAAAAACCAATGTGTATTGCCGGTGTTTTTGGCGGAGAATATTCGGGTGTTTCAGAAAGTACAACAAGTATTTTTTTAGAAAGTGCCTATTTTAATCCTGTTTCAGTTAGAAAAACAGCTAAACGCCATGCTTTAAATACTGATGCTTCATTTAGGTTTGAACGCGGAATAGACCCTAACATTACAAAATATGCTTTAAAAAGAGCAGCACTTTTAATTCAGGAGTTAGCTGGAGGTGAAATTACTAGTGATATTACCGATTTCTATCCTAATAAAATTGAAGATTTTCAAGTGCGTTTAGCCTTTGATAATGCTAAAAAATTAATAGGAGAAGAAATTCCTAAGGAAACTATTAAAAGTATTTTAACTTCTTTAGAAATTAAGGTGAATAACGTAACTGAAGCTGGTTTAGGGCTTACCGTTCCTGCTTACAGAAATGATGTACAACGTGAAGCTGATGTTATTGAAGAAATATTACGTGTTTACGGTTACAACAATATAAAAACTACTAAAAAGTTAAATGCTTCAATTTCAAGTACGTCAAAATTTGACGACTATAAAATTCAAAATATTGTTGGTAATCAATTAGTAGCGCAAGGGTTTTATGAAATAATGGCAAACTCTTTAACAACTTCAAAATACGTTGCATTAACAGAGCAATTAAAAGAGGAACATAATATTTCAATTTTAAACCATTTAAGTACAGATTTAGGTGTTATGCGTCAAAGTTTATTGTTTTCTGGTTTAGAAGCAGTTGCATACAACATTAACAGAAAACAAGATAACTTAAAACTTTTTGAATTTGGTAAAACATATCATCAATACAACGATGTAAGAGAAGAATTTAAACATTTATCAGTTTTTGTAACTGGTAACCGCACACAAGAACGCTGGACTAATACTGTACAAAAAAGCGATTTCTTTTTCTTAAAAGGTACAATTACTAGTATTTTAAGCAGGTTAGGCTTATCAAGATACAAAGTATCGCCAGTTAAAAACGATGTTTTTAGTGAAGGCATTAGCTTATCTTTAGGTAAAAATAAGCTTGTTGATTTTGGTTTAGTTAATAAAAAAATATTAAAGCATTTTGGTATTTCTCAAAATGTTTTATTTGCAGATTTTAGTTGGGACACTGTTTTAGACATGATTAAACACAATAGTGTTAAGTTTAAAGATATACCTAAATACCCAGCTGTAAGAAGAGATTTTGCATTATTATTAGATGATGCTGTAACATTTGAAGAAATTGATAGAATAGCTTCGCAAACGGAAAAACAACTACTTAAAGATGTTGATTTGTTTGATGTATACCAAGGAAAAAATCTTCCTGAAGGCAAAAAAAGTTATGCAGTAAGTTTTACTCTTCAAGATGAAAACAAAACACTTACAGACAAGCAAATTGATAAAATAATGAACAAACTACAAGTTAATTTTGAAAAACAACTTGGTGCAGAATTAAGATAAATACTTATGCAATTAAAACATTTTATTGTAGCGCTTATTGGTGTTTTACTTTTTAAAACAAGTATAGCCCAAAATGACAGTGTACTTTATAAAATAGACCAAGATACATCATCTACATGGACACTTTTAAAGTATGATGTAAACACCACTTGGCACGGAGTTAAAAACTCTTTTACCAAACCACTTTCGTGGAAAGAAAAAGACTTTTTAAAATTTGGTGGTTTAGTTGCCGGTACAGCTGCTTTATCTTTTGCTGATAGAAGTGTTGAAACTTTTATGGGGCACCAACGTGAAGGTTACCCTGAACTTTTAAGAGATATTGGTTGGTATTTTGGCAGTCCGCAAAACTATTTTATGGCCAATGCAGGTTTATATGGGTTTGGTTTGTTTACTAAAAATGCAAAAGTTAGGCGCACAAGTGTTTTAATTATTACATCATCTGTAACTACAGGCTTAATACAAACCATTGCAAAAAATGGGTTTGGTAGAGCGAGACCAGGTACAGGTTTAGGGCCGTATTTTTTTAAACCATTTTCAAAAGAGGCTGGTCATCATTCATTTCCATCAGGTCACACCGTTTTATCAATTACAATGGCACATGCCATTGCTAAACAATTTAAAAGCCCATGGACAAAAGCTGGTATTTATTCTGTTGGCGCAATTGCTCCGGTGTCTAGATTAATTGATGGTGCACACTGGCTTACAGATATTGCTTTTGGTGCTGCAATTAGTATTATTGTTGTTGATGGTGTTGATAAATTTTTGTTTAAAAATGAAGCACATAATATTACAAAATCTTTAAAACCAAAAACGGTATCTTGGAATCTGTCTTTTGGTGCTAACAAAATTGGTTTAGTAGGAGTTTTTTAAAACAAACTTTTTATGTTTTATGGTGAATATTTTGTAAATTTAAAAGAACTCAAAATTAGAATATCATGGCAAACTCAAACTATATTAAAGTTTTTACTGGAGATTTTATAACTGTACAGCGTATGTTAACAGAACTTGAAACTGAAAATATTAAAGCTGTGGTTAAAGATGAAACCGAATCTGGAAGGTTAGCAGGCTTTGGTGCTGCTATACAGGGTTTACAAGAAATTTATGTGCATACGGACGAAGTTGATAAAGCTGTGGTGATTATTGAAACCATAAACGCGCAATTACAAGCTTAAATATTAAAATATAAAAAACACCCGTTAGACTAGTATCTAACGGGTGTTCTATTTTAAATACATTGTAACAAACTAAGCAGTTACTGTGTACATTTTTTCTCTTAATTCTTTAACTTTTGGATTTTGCATGTACTCATCAAAAGTTGTATAACGATCTATAACACCATTTGGAGTTAACTCTACTACCCTATTAGCTACAGTTTGCGCAAACTCATGGTCATGTGTTGTAAACAAAATAGTGCCTTTAAAGTTTTTTAATGAGTTGTTAAACGCTGTTATACTTTCAAGGTCTAAGTGGTTTGTTGGTTCATCTAACATTAAAACATTAGCTCTTTGTAACATCATTCTACTTAACATACAACGCACTTTTTCACCTCCAGAAAGTACATTACTTTTCTTTAAAGCTTCTTCACCACTAAAAATCATTTTTCCTAAAAAGCCTCTAATATTAACTTCTTCACGTTCTTCTTCGGTTTTTGCCCATTGGCGCAACCAATCAACTAAAGTTAAATCGTTTTTAAAAAACTCACTATTATCTAACGGTAAGTATGATTGTGTTGTAGTAACACCCCAAGCAAAAGTTCCGTTATCAGCTTTTTCTTTATCATTTAAAATTTGATAAAAAGCAGTAGTAGCTCTAGAATCTCTAGAAAAAACAACAACTTTATCGCCTTTATTAAGGTTTAAATCTATGTTTTTAAATAGCAATTCGCCATCAATTGAAGCTTCTAAAGCTTCAACATTTAAAATCTGATCACCTGCTTCTCGTTCGCGTTCAAAAATAATGGCAGGATAACGGCGTGATGATGGCCTAATATCTTCAATATTTAGTTTGTCTATCATCTTTTTTCTACTTGTTGCTTGTTTACTTTTTGCAACGTTAGCTGAAAAACGACGAATAAACTCTTCAAGTTCTTTCTTTTTCTCTTCGGCTTTTTTGTTCTGCTGTGCTCTTTGGCGTGCTGCTAGTTGTGATGACTCATACCAAAATGTATAGTTACCTGAATAATGATTTATTTTTCCGAAGTCAATATCTGAAATATGCGTACAAACGGCATCTAAAAAGTGACGGTCATGTGATACTACAATTACACAATTATCATAGTTAGCTAAAAAGTGTTCTAGCCATGATATGGTTTCATAATCAAGGTCGTTAGTGGGCTCATCCATAATTAATACATCCGGATTACCAAAAAGTGCTTGTGCCAATAACACACGTACTTTTTGTTTACCATCTAAATCACCCATTAATGTGTAATGAAAATCTTCTTTTATACCTAAGTTTGAAAGCATTGCTGCAGCATCACTATCGGCATTCCAACCATTCATCTCTTCAAATTGTACCTGAAGCTCTCCAATTCTGTCGGCATTTTCATCAGAATAATCAGCATATAAAGCATCAATTTCAGTTTTAATTTTAAATAAAGGTTTGTTTCCCATTAAAACCGTTTCTAAAACCGTATGCTCATCATATAAATTATGGTTTTGCTCTAGTACAGACATACGTTTACCAGACTCTAACGATACGTGTCCTGATGTAGGCTCCATTTTGCCAGAAATAATCTTTAAAAAGGTAGATTTCCCCGCACCATTAGCGCCAATTACACCATAACAATTACCTTGTGTAAACGTTGTATTCACTTCATCAAACAAAATACGTTTTCCAAATTGAACCGAAAGATTTGATACTGATAACATATACTTACTTTAAATTTTTGCAAAAGTAGAAAAATGAATTGGTAAGCGGAAACTTATAACCGCTAATTTTAACTCCTAAATAAGCCGTTTTACCTAAAAACCCAACATTTAACAACGCATTAACAACACATTTTAATAGGTTGAAGTATTTTTGTGTTGTAATTTATAGCTAACGGGGGATTTTTATGAAATTTTACTTATGTTCAATACTTAGTTTGTTGGTGGTTTTTGGCTGCAAAAATAACAGCGAAAAAGCCAAAGAAAACTATGCCTATTTTGGTGGTGAAGTAATTAACCCCAATGCCCGTTTTGTTACACTTACTGATAGTGAACACCATACTGATACTATAAAATTAGACGGTAGAAATCGGTTTCTTTATAAAATTGACAATTTAAAAAAAGGCGTTTACACTTTTAAACATGGTGGAGAATTTCAAACCGTATTGTTAGAGCCTGAAGACAGTGTTTTGGTAAGGTTAAATACCTTAGAATTTGATGAATCTTTAGTTTTTACAGGTAATGGCGCAAAAAAAAACAACTACTTTATTAATGAGTTTTTAGAAAATGAATACATTGAAAAACACATTTTAAGGTTATGCCAATTAGAGCCTGAAGCTTTTGAAAAAAGTATAGATTCTATTAGAAATGCAAAACTAAAAAAATTAGAGCCTTACACTAAAAAATGTAGCGCATCAAAGCTTTTTAAAAAAATAGCAAAGGCTAATATAGATTTTCAATATTACTCTAGCAAAGAAGCATATCCGTTTATGCATTATGGGCAAGATAAAGGTGCTTTTTTAAAATCATTACCAAATGACTTTTATTCTTATAGAAAAGATATTAATTACAATGATACCTTTTTTAAAAGCTACCATAATTACCTCAGGTTTTTAAAACATAACATTAATACTTTAACGCTAGAAAAATACACTAGTTATCCGGATTATAAATCATTTAACTGGAACATTTTGCGTTATAATTTAGATAAACTTGAAATTATTGATAGTTTAGTTTCAAACCCTGAAATTAAAAATGAGCTGCTTTATCACTTTACAATGAAATTTATTTCATTTAATAATAACCAAGATAAAACTGATAGCGTGGTTAATTCTTTTTTAGAAAAAACTACTAACGAAAAAGCAAAAATTGCGCTTACTAACTATACTAAATCTTTAAAAAATTTAGAAATAGGCTCTAGCCTACCAGCCATTGAGGTTTTAGATTTTAATAATACCGAGCACAACATTAGTAATTTAATAAATAACACCCCAACAGTAGTTAGTTTTTGGTCGCATATTTATTACAATCATTTTAAAAAGAGTTATGCTAAAATAAAGGAACTCAAAATGAAATATCCTGAAGTTAATTTTATAACCATAAATATTGACGAAATTGATGTTGAAAAGCCTAAACAAACCTTTAAAACTTCAAAGTTTAGCTGCTCTAACCAATATGTGTTTAAAAACCCTGAGGCCAGTAAAAAAACATTAGCTATTTACCCAATGACAAAAACTATTATTGTAAATAAAAACCAAAAAGTTGTTAGCGCAAATGCCAATATTTTTTCTATAAATTTTGAAGAACAACTTTTAGGTGTAATAAATCAATAACCTAAAGTTTATAGTGATTCATTAGTAATTTTTCGTAAACCGTATCAGGTAAAATACGTTTTAGTACTATTGAAAACTTTTGCATAAACTCCCCTACTTTGTAGTGTATTTTTGGGTTTTTAGCATTAATAATCTTAAAAACTGCTTTAGCCATTTGGTTAGGGTCACTGCCAGCATCAACATGCGCATTCATTAAATTTAAAGTATTACCGTAAGGTGTTTTATATGGAGAATCATCTAATAACGGTGAATGATATCTTCCTTCAGCAATATTGGTAGCAAAATCACCAGGCGCCACATTTGTCATTTTTATATTAAAGTCTTTCAACTCCATTCTAAAAGCCTCTGTAATAAGCTCTAAAGCACCTTTACTAGCACTATAAACGCCTCTGTACGGCAATCCCATATAGCCAGCAATAGAAGTTACATTTATAATTAAACCATTATGTTGCTTGCGCATTTGGGGTAAAACTGCTTTAATAACATTTATTGGCCCAAAAAAATTAGTGTCAAAATTATTTTTAATTTCGGCCTCAGGAGTTTCTTCAATAGGCCCGGTAATACCTGCACCTGCATTATTAATTAAAATATCTAGTTTACCTTCTTTTTTTATTACTGTATTTACAGATGTATTAATAGATGTTACATCCTTTACATCTAAAGCTAAAATAGGAAATTTACTGTTTGTATATTTTTTTGGATGTCTGCTAGTGCCGTAAACAACATAGCCTTTTTCATTTAAAAATTCACCAATAGATTTTCCTATTCCTGAAGAACCACCAGTTATTAAAACAACTTTAGACATATTTATGACATTTTTTTTGAAAACAAAGCGCCAAATTACAATATAGATTACCGAAAAGAAAATTTAATTTTAGCGCATAAAAAAAGGCAAGCTACCTACATCACACCGCTACAACCGTATACCTTTGCTGCGTTCCCGCCCTGGAGGATTCTACAGGAGCTGGTTGTGTAGGACTTGCCGGCTGCAAAGATACAATCTTTTAAAAATATAACAATGATTTTTTAAACTGATTTTAAATAAATATCTTGCCTAAAAATATAAAAAAACCATGCGTACACTCAAATATCTATCAATCATATTATTAGCAACAATATCATTATCATGTGGTTCAAACTCTGGTGAAAAAAAAATAAATTTTTTAATTAAAACTAATGCTCAAAAAGGTAATATTAGTAATAATGAAACCTTAAAAGTATCATTAATTAATAAAAAAAACGCTGTTATAGATTCTATAACATATAAATTAAACAATAAAAAAATAACAGAAACAACTGCATTAAACAATTTTAAACTAGGAAAGCATACCATTGAAGCCACCATTTATTTTGAAGGCGATAAACAAACAGCTACTACACCAATTACAATTTTAAACAGTGAAGCTCCAAAAATTTTTAAGTACAATATTGTGAATGAATACCCACATGATATTACATCATATACACAAGGTTTAGAGTTTTACAATGGTGTTTTATATGAAAGTACAGGGCAATACAAAGAATCTAAATTAAGAACCGTAAATTATAAAACAGGCGAAGTTTTAAATAACATTGATTTAGCCGACCAATATTTTGGTGAAGGTTTAACTATTTTGAACAACAAAGTATACCAATTAACTTGGAAATCGGGTACTGGTTTTGTTTATAACGCTGAAACCCTAGAAAAAACTGGTAGCTTTAAATATGGAAATAGTAAAGAAGGTTGGGGTTTATGCAACCACAATAACATTATTTACAAAAGTGATGGTACCGAAAAAATATGGACACTAAACCCTGAAACTTTAGTAGAAGAAGACTACATACAAGTATTTACCAATAAAGGAAAAATTGTTGAAATTAATGAAATGGAATGGGTAGATGGAAAAATATTTGCCAACCGTTACCAAAAAGATGGTGTTGCCATAATTAACCCAAAAAACGGTGGCGTTATTGGTGTTATAGATTTTTCTCCATTAAAAAAGCTAGTAACACAGCACGAAAAACTTGATGTGTTAAATGGTATTGCTTACAACCCAGATACCAAAACTATTTTTGTAACCGGTAAACGCTGGGACAAACTTTTTGAAATTGAAGTTATTGAGTAAAAAAATGGTTTAGCCTACAAGCTAAACCATTTTTTAGTTATCTCCCTTTCTGTATTCATACTTGATTTGTGAATATACTCATTTTTTAAAGCGTTATATTCATAATCATCTCCCCAAGTAGCATAATTTTCAGCTACGTGCTTAATTGCATCACAAATAAATTCAATTTCTGTATTAGTCATTGTTGGGTGAATAGACATACGTATCCAACCTGGGCGTTCAATTAAACAACCGTCTAATATCTTTTTTTCAATAGCTTTTGATGTATTTTGATCTACATTAAGTAAATAATGGCCGTAGGTACCAGCACATGAGCAGCCACCTCTGGTTTGCACACCAAACCTATCATTTAATAATTTTACAATTAAATTGTAATGTACGTTTTCAATAAAAAAAGAAAACACCCCCAACCTATCTGTATGGTTTGGTGCTAAAATTTTCAGATTCTTAATTTTATTTAACCTATCAAAAACTATAGTGTTTAATTCGTGCTCACGCTTCAAAATATTATCAACACCCATTTGTTCTTTCAACCTAATAGAAAGCGCTATTTTAATGGCTTGTAAAAACCCCGGTGTTCCGCCATCCTCTCGGGTTTCAATATCATCAATATAATCGTGGTCTCCCCATGGGTTAGTATAAGAAACAGTACCACCACCAGGATTATCTGGCACTAAATTTTTATATAATTTTTTATTAAAAATTAACACACCTGATGAACCAGGGCCTCCTAAAAATTTATGAGGAGAAAACGTTATGGCATCTAAATATGCATCATCATTTTCAGGATGCATATTAATACTAACATACGGAGCAGAACATGCAAAATCTACAAAACACAATCCGTTATTTTGATGCATTATTTTGGCTACTTCATGGTAGTTTGTTCTTATACCTGTTACATTTGAACAGCCTGTAATAGCGGCTATTTTTATAGGGCACTCGTTATGTTTTTCTATGAGTTTTAAAAGCGCATTTGTACATGGCAAACCATCTGTATTTGAAGGTATGACTTCTACCCTTGCAATGGTTTCTAACCAAGACGTTTGGTTAGAATGATGCTCCATATGAGACACAAAAATTACAGGGCGCTTTTCTTCAGGTATTTCGGTATGATCTTTTAAATTCTCATTAAGTTTTATACCAAGAATACGCTGAAATTTATTTATAGCTCCTGTCATTCCTGTACCAACGGTTATTAAAACATCATCAGTTGAGGCATTTACATGCTTTTTAATAATACTTCTGGCATCATGATAAGCATGCGTCATGGCAGAACCCGTTATAGAGGTTTCGGTGTGAGTATTGGCTACAAAAGGCCCTATTTCATTTAATATTTTTGTTTCAATAGGACGATATAATCTTCCGCTAGCAGTCCAATCAGCATATATAATTTTTTTTCTTCCGTAAGGTGATACAAAATATTCATTGTTACCAACTATATTTTCTCTAAACGGTTCAAAATACGTTTCTAGGTTTGAAACAGCTATATTTGGTTTAGGTTTAAAAACTTTATTTATTCCTTTTATTATGGTATTCATATGATTAAATTTTAAAAAACCACCCCGGAAAAACAACATAACCAAGGCAGTTTTTTCACTAAAACAAAAACCTAGTTTTTATTGTTTTTTAAACTTTTTCACACCGTCTTTTAACCAATTAAAGTATTCGTCAACGTTTGGCGTGTAGGCTACTGGTGCGTTTAAATTAGCTTCATTATGGTCTATTAACACATATAGCGGTTGTGCATTAGATTTGTATCGCATAATTTGTAATTCTGCCCACTTGTCACCTATTTTTTTGAATGGTTTTCCTGGGTATAGATATTCTGAAATGCCTTGTTCGCTTTCGGTTGGCGCTCGTTTTTCATCAACATACAACGAAATCATGACATATTCGTTTTTAATAACATCAAGTACTTTTGGATCAGACCAAACATACTCTTCCATTTTACGACAGTTTACACAAGACCACCCTGTAAAATCGATAATAGCGGGTTTTCCAACTTTTTTCGCGTAAGCTAATCCTTTATCATAATCATGAAACATTACTATATCATGTACGCCGTAATGTGCATCTTCCGGTAATGCTTCATGGGTTGAAATTCCTCCTGATCCTAATTTAGTATAGCCAACTCCATATGGCGATTCGCTATAATTTAATGGTGGTGGAAAACCACTTATTAATTTTAATGGCGCACCCCATAATCCTGGAATTAAGTATACTGTAAATGCTAAAACTATTAACCCCAACCCTAAACGGCCAACAGATATGTGTGTTAATGGCGAATCATGTGGTAATTGAATTTTTCCAAATAAATACAAAGCTAGTGTGCCAAAAACAGCTATCCAGATAGCTATAAAAATTTCGCGCTCAAAAATATGTAATTGTAATACTAAATC
Organism: Seonamhaeicola algicola; assembly: GCF_007997385.1. Classification (GTDB taxonomy): domain Bacteria; phylum Bacteroidota; class Bacteroidia; order Flavobacteriales; family Flavobacteriaceae; genus Seonamhaeicola; species Seonamhaeicola algicola. The sequence goes on along the minus strand of NZ_VOSC01000005.1, from coordinate 337,524 downwards.
GGCCGTTGATAAAAACTTAAATGCCAAGGCTAATTCTAAAAATCCTAAAACAACTTTTACTGTATTTAACCAACCACCAGATTTTGGTAATGAGTTCATCCAGCCAGGAAAGGCTGCAAATAATGCAAACGGTAATGCAATTGCTAATGAAAAACCTAGCATGCCAATTACTGGCCCAACTTTATCACCACCAGAAGCGGCTTCAACTAAAATAGTACCAACTATTGGCCCTGTACAAGAAAATGATACTATAGCTAATGCTAAAGCCATGAAAAAGATACCAACTAAACCGCTACGGTTAGATTGAGCATCTACTTTATTTGCCCAAGATTGCGGTAATGTAATTTCAAAAGCGCCTAAAAATGATAATGCAAATATTATTAAAATTAAAAAGAAAATTACGTTAAACCACACATTAGAGGCCAAAGCATTCATAGCTGCAGGACCAAAAATAGCAGATACTGCAACACCTAATAAAACATAAATTACCACTATACAAACACCATAAAATATGGCATTTCTGATACCTTTAGCTTTATTATCAGATTGTTTTGTAAAAAAACTAACTGTTAACGGTATCATTGGGAAAACACATGGTGTTAATAATGCTGCAAACCCCGATAAAAATGCTAAAAAGAATAAGGTTATTAAGCCTCGTTTTGATGATTCTGTACCTTCATTTACTGTTGAATTTACTTGGGGTGCTTCAGTGTTTGTTGATGATACATCATCTGTGTTAGTTACTGCTGTAGTAACTTTATCGTTGCTTAAATTAAATGTTAACGCAACTTCTTTAGGTGGCAAGCATCGTGTATCATCACAAACCATAAATTCTACAAAACCATTTACAGTATTTGTTTTATCTTTTACATTTATTATTTGTTGAAAAACAGCATTGTCTTCAAAAAAAGTAATAACCATATCAAAAACAGGATCATTAATGGTATAACCTTTTTCTTCTGTAGTGTTTCCAACTAAAGTAATGGCTCCGTTATTATCATCAAAAATAAAACTAGTGGCTATTGGTCCTCCCTCAGGAACATTTTGCGAGTACAAATGCCAACCAGCATCAATACTTGCATTAGCCACTAATTTGTATTGCGTTTCAGAAATTTTTTCAACAGAAGTAGTCCATTTTACTGGGTCTAATATTTGGGCATTACTATACGTTACAAACAATAACGCTAGTAAGAATAAAAACTTTTTCATTAGGTTAGTTTAGTTTGGTTTATTGAAGTTTAAAAACTAATTCTTTATCGGTTGGTGGTAAACAACGTGCATCATCACACACCATAAAAGTTACAGTTGCAGTTATAGGAAAGGCATTTGTATTTTTTAGTTTGATACGCTGTTCAAAAACCGTTTCAATTTCAAAATACTTAATTTTCATACCAAAAATAGGATCATCAACAACATGACCTTCCCCTTCATTAGTATTTCCTTTTTTTAAGTATGCACCATTACTATTGTAAGTAAAACTTGTAGCAATTGGACCGCCTTCAGGTACAGTTTGTGAGTATAAGTGCCAACCGTTTTCAATAACTGCTTTACTTATTAATTTATACTCTGTACTTGAAACTTTCTCTACTGATGTGCTCCATTTTACTGGATCTAAAATTTGAGAATACGCACTAGTTGTTAATACTAGTAAAGCAATTGCTATTAATTTTTTCATGTTTTGTGTTTTAAATTATTAATAATAAGGGTTATTTTTTTTAAATAACCCTTATTGGGCATCTTTATTAATTTTGGTGGTTGACTAACTCAAAATCAAAAAAACAACTAAAATAAACGTTAAAAAAGATGCTTTTAGTTTTTAGCTAATGGTTTTACTACAATTTCAAATGATTGTCCTTTTGTTTGTAATTTTTTAGCTAAGTTTTGTATGTCTTTTTTATTAATATTGTTAACTACTTCATCAAAATTACTAGGGTTTTCCATGTTATAACCATCTCTGTAAAAAGTGGTTAAAAGCGTCATGTCATACCCGTTGTTGCTTTTTGATTGTTCTCTAGATTTTTTATAACTAGTTAATGTTTTATCTAAATCTTCTTGTTTAATTTCTCCTTTAGCCATTTTAGAAATTTCATTATGTACAATGCTTACTAATTTTTCAGCTAAGTCTGGGTTACAGTCAAACTTTATAGATACGTATGATAATACTTTAGGCTCTTTAACTAAAAATGCACCGGCTCTTGGGCTGTAAACGCCACCTTCTTCTTCTCGTAATGTTTCGGTTAACCTTAATTGTAAAATATCACCTAATGCTTTTGTTACAAATTGATTTTTTACTGTATAATCTGTTTCAATTTTCAAGGCAATATTTACGTTAGTTTTTGGGTCTTCCATAGCTATACTAACATCTTCATCAACATTATTGCTTTTCCATTTTGGTGTTACATCTTTAAAAGTTTCTTTTTCTGAAGTAACTGGTATGCTTGCAATGTATTTATTTAAAAGGGGTTCTAAATCTTCTGCTTTAACATCACCAACAATAAAAAATTCAAAATCTGCAGCATTTTCAAATCTGCTTAAATACACCGCTTTTATTTTTTCAAAAGACACATCATTTGCAAAGTCTTTATCAAAAACACGCTTTCTGGGGTTATCATCACCGTATAAAGTAGTTGTTATTTTATCTTTTATTTGCTCATTGATATCTTTACTTCTTCTAATTATATAATTATCAATATTACTTTGTAACACTTTATATGCTTGCTCATCAAAACGTGGTTTTACAAAATATAAATGCGCTAATTGTAACATGGTTTCAACATCTTTAGTTGTTGAAGATCCATCTAAAACTTCAGTGGTTTCACCTAAACTTGGCGACATTGAAGCAGTTTTACCAGCTAAAATTTTTGGTAATTCGGTAGCTGAAAATTCACCTAAACCAGACATTTGTATTAGGTTACCTAACAATTCTGCCGATGGTAAATTATCATCATTAATTAATGATTTACCACCATGACTTATTGCTTTAAAAGCTACCGTGTTTTTTTGTTTATCTGCAAATTTATAATGCACTTTAATACCGTTGCTTAATGTATAGGTTGTTGATGCTAGCGCGTTGTTATTAGTTTTGCTAGCTATTTTACCTTCTGCAATATTTAGGCCAGAAATTAAAGTTTTACCTTCAAAAGCTTCAGTATATGCCGTTAAAGTGTTATTGTTTTCTACTTCATTTATAACAGCTAAAGCACGCTCTTGGGTTAGGTTATTTTTACCTTCAACGCCAGTAACGTTTAAAAACCTATTATGCTTTGTGTATAACTTTTTTATTGTATTGTGAAGTGCCTCTGGCGTTAACTTTGCAAATAATGTTTTAGCTATGCTATATTCTTTCTCAATATCAGTAATAGTTTCATTATCTAAATAATTGGCTTTAATAACATTAATTAATGCCCCGTGACTTTTATCATCTTTTTTAGCTATTTGAGTTTCATAATAATTAGAGAACTCTTTAATAGTACGTGATATTTCAGATGGTGTAAAACCAAACTTAACGGCTCTAACAACCTCAGTTAATACAGCTTTAAAAGCTGCTTCTTGCTGCCCTGGTTTTGGAGCAACTCTCATAGAAAATGCATTATTTGCCCTTGCTAAAGATTGATACCCAACGCTTGCTCCTAAAAATGCAGCATCTGGTTTTTGTGCTTCTTCAGATATTCTTGATGATAACATAGTTGTTACCATTGATTGTAGTAATGATTCTTGTAAATCTGCTACAGTTTGATTTTCTAATGATTTTTTATGACGAATACCAAACTCTATCATAGCGGTAGATATTTCTTTATCCATACCTAAACTATAAAGCATTTCTTGGTTATCGGGTATGGTTACAATAAAACGCTCACGGGCATTTTTAACAGCAGGTATTTTTGAAAATAATGCTTTTATTTTAGCTTCAATAGTATCTACATCAATATCACCAACTACAGCAATAGCTTGTAAATCTGTTCTGTACCAGTCATGGTAAAAATCTCTAAGTGCTTTGTATTCAAAGTTTTCAACAATACGCATTAAGCCTATTGGTAATCTTTCAGCATATTTTGAATGGTTAAACGTAATTGGTAGTGATGTTTGAAATAAACGCATTTGTCCATTTTGGCGTGTTCTCCATTCTTCTTTAATAACACCTCTTTCAGCATCAATTTCTTCATCGGTTAATAATAAATAGTTACACCAATCATGCAATACTAACAAACCTTTATCTATTAATTCTGGAGTTGTTGGAACATTATCAATGTTATAAACCGTTTCATCAAAACCAGTGTAAGCATTAATATCTCTACCAAAAACCAACCCTTTTTCTTGAAACGTATTTAAAATGCCTTTACCTTCAAAGTTTTCAGTACCATTAAAAGCCACGTGTTCTAAAAAGTGTGCTAAACCTTGTTGGTCATCATTCTCTAAAACAGATCCTACGTTTTGTATTATGTAGTAACTTGCTGCGTCTTTTACAACATCGGTACTTTTAATGTAATAGGTCAAACCGTTAGGTAAAACACCTTTTTTTATTGTTTCATCAACCGGAAGCGAGCTATTTAAGTCTTGCCCAAACATTAGCAAGCCTACAAATAGTAATAATAACGTTGTTAGTTTTTTCATGTATTTATAGATAATTTTATATGTTTTATTCTTAGACGCTGTATTTATTATTTTCCCTTATTAAAAAAATGTTAAAATTTTAAACTAATTCTAAAATTATAGAAATAACTAGGTGTTATTTAATTAATTTGATAGCTAAATTATTAATCAGTTAATTATTTTTCAATTAATTATTATTTAAATCATGTACATTATTAAAACAAAAAAGCATATTACATTATTATGCTTATTTTTTTGCGTATCGGTTATGGCATTTACTCAAAATAAAACCATAGATATTACAGGAAAAGTACTAGAACTTAGTAGTAAACAACCTGTTAATTATGCATCGGTTATAATTGTAGATGCTAAAACCAAAAAGAACATAAATGGTACTACTACGCATGATGATGGTACCTTTAATTTATCAACTAATAGTTCAAAATTTCATATTGAAATTAGCTTTATTGGTTACAAAACTAAAGTAATTAATGAGTTTATAATAAAAAATAACAGTATAAATCTTGGCACCATTTTTTTAACTGAAGATTTAGCGCAACTTAATGAAGTGATTGTTGAAGCTGAAGTTTCAAAAACACAATTTAAATTAGATAAACGTATTTTTAATATAGGTAAAGATTTAAGTAGCACAGGTGCTAGTGCTTTAGAAATATTAAACAATGTACCTTCGGTTAACGTAAATATTGAAGGCGCCATTAGCCTTAGAGGTAGCCAAGGAGTTCAAATACTTATAAACGGAAAACCATCGGTGATTGCTAGTGATGGTGGCAATGCTTTAGGTACAATAACAGCAGACATGATTGAACGTATTGAAGTTATAACAAACCCTTCTGCTAAATATGATGCCGAAGGAACTTCGGGTATCATTAACATTATATTAAAAAAAGAAGAACGAAAAGGCTTAAATGGTTCTGCTAGTTTAAATTTAGGAACTCCAACAAATCATAGTTTTGGATTGAGTTTAAACAGACGTACCGAAAAATTCAATTTATTCAGTCAGTTAGGGGTTGGGTATCGTAAATTACCTAATGATAGGTTAAGTATTAATAAAGATTTGATTAATAACACCACCCTAAATTCTAGCGGTACCGAATACCGAAACGAAACGTTTTATAATATAATTTTAGGTACAGATTATCATATAAACGATAACAATGTTTTAACATTATCTGGAAGTTATGCCTATGAAGTTGAAGACCAACCTTCGGCAACAAATTTTAGCTTTACAAATGAAAGTAACACAAACGCTTCCGTTTGGAAACGTACCGAGGAAACCGAAGCAACTAACCCTAAATACCAATATGAACTTCAGTATAAAAAAGATTTTGATGATTATGAAGACCACATGCTGCTATTTAGTGCTTTAGGGCGCTTTTTTGGTAAAAAACAGGCTTCAAATTTTGAAGACACTACCATAGCCGGTGATAACCGTGATAACTTGCAAAAAACCAGAACAGATTTTGATGAAGCTAATTACACCTTTAAACTAGATTACACCAAACCATTTAATGATGTGTTTACTATAGAAACTGGTGCACAATACGTATTAAATAATGTTAGCAATGATTACGAAGTTCAAAACTTTGAAAATGGTAATTATGTTACTGATGCCAACCAAACCAATATTTTTGATTTTAATCAAAACGTTTTAGGTATTTACGGAACTGCTGCTTACGAAGGTGAAAAATGGGGTGTTAAAATAGGTTTACGATTAGAAAACACAGATTTAGAAACACTTTTAAAAAACACCAACGCACAAAACAAACAAAACTACGCCAACCTATTCCCTAGCTTACATGCATCCTATAAAATAACTGATGCCTATTCGTTACAAATTGGATATTCTAAACGTGTTTACAGGCCAAGGTTATGGGATTTAAATCCGTTTTTTAACATTAGAAACAATTTTAACATAAGAACCGGAAACCCTGATTTAAAACCTGAATTTACAGATTCATATGAGCTAACAAACATATACAACATTGGGAAAGCCTCTATAAACTTTGGTATATATTACCGTTACACAACCGATGCTATTGAACGTAGCGTTTCTACTTTTGAAAACAACGTAAACACATTTAAACCTTTAAATTTAGGTACCACAAGTGCTGTTGGTATTGAGTTTAACGGAAAATATCCTGTTGCTAACTGGCTAATTTTTAATGGAGATATTAACTATAACGCATTTAAACGTAAAGGTACTTTTAACAACAGCTCAATAAATTTTGATGCAGACCAATGGACAAGTAAACTAACCAGTAAACTAAAGCTACCTGCCGATATAGATTTTGAAATTACCGGTAATTACACCTCTAAAACAGAAACTGTACAAGGTAATGAAGCCGAAGTAATTTTTGCTGACCTTGGTTTGCGAAAAAAAATACTAAAAGGTAAAGGCGTAATTAACCTTAGTGTTAGAGATATTTTTGCATCTCGCATTGAAAAATACGAAACCATACAACCTAACTTCTATTTATATAATGAAAACCAACGCGGACGCTTTATTACCCTTGGGTTAAGTTATGGTTTTGGTAAAGGTGAAGCTATGGAATATGCAGGAAAAAGGCGCTAAATTACAATGTAACCTAACGCCTTTTTTACTAACTACTAAAACATTTTTTATTCAGGTATGTAATTTTTATCCATAACTAACATCCATTTATCAAGCTCAAAACCATCTTCTCGCATTGAGAAAGAAACAATATATTCATCAGCTTTATCAAATGTTAATGTTATAGTTTGCTTGTAACCGCAATGGTTTTCTGGTACACGTTGCGCCGATGACCATGTCCATTTATTTTTTCCTTGGCATAATTGAATACGTTGTCCACTTTCTGGCCATTCACCATTCACACCAACATGCAAACCATTGTCTTCTGGACCAGATGAAAACGCTCTAACCCACACATAATAAGTTCCTGGTGTATTAATTTTAACTTTATAAGATACTATACCGCCAGTACCCGGCATAGGGAAAAAGTTTTCACCTACAATTAATTTATCTTTATGTGTTACTCTTGTATCTGGCATAGCTTCAATATAAGCTTTACCACTTGCTGTTTTAGCATGACTTCCATGTCTTGTTGTAAAAGGAAAATCTCCTTCATATGCATTTATATAAAACTTTCTTGGGCTACCATTGTTTGTATTGTAATGAAATGCTTCACCTTCAACTTCTAAGACACCGTTTTTCTCTTCAAAAGGGGTAACAGATTTTAATGTTTCTTTTAATTTGAAGATTTTAGGAGTTAACTCTAAAGACCTCCAACGACCTCTAGCCCAAGCTGTTTCATCGCCTTCAGGTATTCTTCCATTTGTAAGTGCTTTAGAGCCTATAGTTATAGTATCTCCTTGCTTTAAATATAGGGCTCCTATGGCTAAACGTGTATTTTTGAAAGATTCTGGCGCTTGCGGATTTTTAACCTTTTTTAAACCATCGTTATTTATTCTAATTTCATAAGTAGATTCACCGTCATTTTCAGCTACCGTATTTAAAACACCTGTGTAAAAGCCAGTAGCACCTTTAAAAACAGTAAAAGCTTTAGCTTGTTTATCACGCTGATCTTTTTTTCCTGCATTTATTGCAAATGTACCACGTTTATTTTCTGTATAATAAACAGCATCAGAAGTCTCATCTATTGTAAAATCTTGAATTGCATTTAACACTACAACATTATTTTTACTTTCAGTATTTTTTTTCTTTGATGTGTTTTTTATTAGAGCAACCCAATCACCTGTTTGTGAAGGTGGTAAGCCTATTGAAACGTTTTCACCAGACTTTACTGTTTTAACACTACCATATTGCAGGTTACCACCAGATTTAGCATTGTACCATTTTACTGAGTATTTAACTCTGCTTCCTGGTAAATTTAATGTTGTTTCTTCAACTTTAGGAAGGTATACCGCGTAAACATCACCTGTTTTTGCTAATACATAATCGTGTGTGTTTGGTGTTAAATTATCACTAGAAACCATTTGATCAAACGGTAAATGGGTATTAAAAAAATCTAAAGCATGTTTAGTTTGCTCCCACACATTGTTTCTAGAGCGCCAATCTTCGCAAGTTAAATCGTGGTGTGCAAATTTATAACCAAAATACCACTCTACACCGGCACCACCTGCCATTAAATTTCCCCATAAAACATGAGCTCTAATATCATCATGATCAGGATCATCAGCATCAGGTTTTGCACCTGTGTCTGCCGGCCCAATTTCATCTTGACAAACCACCCATTGTCTATTATAATTTGCAGATTCATTAATCCAATTAACAGTAATATCATGCACATTATGCGGATGATGGGTTTGCATTGAAGGGCCATCTAAATATTCATATCCTAAAAGTGGGGTTAAATATAAATTTTGAGCATTGGTATTAGCATGCGTATGTAAAACTACGAAATTATGATACGGATCATGCGTTTTTATATACTTAGCCATAGCCTTTCTATCTTTATCTGTTTGTCCCTTTGGGGTCCAAACCAACGGGCCATTTTCTTCACCTAAATTCCAAGTAACAGCCAAATGATGTGCAAAACGTGCAATTAATTCACGGTAATATAATTTTCGCATGGTTTTGGTTTCACCTAAATCTAGCAACAATTCATTTTCAGTTTCTTGGGTTACAATATGAAGCATTAAACCTAAATTATCCATATGATCAAAAACAATTTCCCATTGGTCTAGTTTACTACAATCAAAACGAAAGCGCTCATGCTCATTAGTCCAAGGCCACACATCTTTACCATCACCCTGAATATTCATTGTTAAAAAGTACACAGAATTCATGCCTTTTGAAGCCAAGTAATTTAAGGCGCCTATAATGTTTTTTCCTTTGCCATTTTGCCATGTAGGGTCACCTTGTTTAAAATCTTTTGCATGGGCTTCATATTTGTGTGATGCTGGTGTTTGATCAAACTCATAATATCCTAAAAAACTTTCAGGACTATCTGCGCCTCCTTTTAAAAATGCTTCATTTGTATCAGCATATCTTAAATAACGATTGCCTGTGTATTTTAATCTTCCTTTAGTTCTAAAATTATTTCCTGTTTTATCAGCTTCAGTAACTGTAAAACTACCTTTTGTTCCATTAAAGCTTACCGGTTTACCTGCATAAAAATCATCACTTACAGCTATGTTTTCACCTTTTCTAAATGATACCTCATAGCTCCACTCGCCTACTTCATCGGGCATAAACCTTACTTGCCAAACTTTTCCATATTTTGCACTTGTTTCGGCGGCATTACCATCGGCTGCAAAAAAGCCAGGAATAACCATTGTTTTTTTCTTGTGTTTAAAAATCACATTCAATCTGTAGTTTAAAAACGGATTTTCTTCATCACTTTCACTTAATTCATCGCCTTCAAAACTTAAAGTAATTTTATGCCATTTTTTTAAAGGCCCTTCTATTTTTTGAGCTTTCACATTTAATATTGTGAAAAGCATTATTGCTAGTAAAACAGATAGTTTTTGCATGTTTAATAATAGTTTAGTATGTAAATAGTTTGTTTTTTTTATATTAATTTATAAAACTACAGGAGCGTTAATTTGCGCAGATTTATATACTGCTTCTTGCACTTGTAATGTTTTTAAATAATTTTTTCCGCTGGTTTCAAAAGGTTCACCGGTGAATAGTTTATCAATAAAATCTTGTTGAAAAATATAGCAACAGTCGCCCGCAAAACCAACATCATTGTGCGTGTATTGATGTTCTTTTTCTGCTTCCCCTAATTTTTGAATTGTTATTTTTCCGTCAGAATACAAACGGATTGAGCCTTTTGAACCATCAATTAAATATTCACCAAAGGTATATCTAGATTTTTTAAAGTTATTTTCGTTATAACGGTTGGCATCCCAAATAGCATGCGCTTTATTTTCAAAATTTAGTACTACCAATCCTGAATCTTCACCTTTAATAACGGGGTTTAAGCGCTTTAAAATAGCATAGGCACTGGTTACTTCACCTGCATGGTAACGAAATGTATCAATAAAATGCACACCTGTTTCATAAATGAGTAGTTTTTTATAATCTCTAAAATAAGGTTGTCTTGCTAAATAAGCATCATTGCCCCAACCATCACCCATACGCGACCTGAAGTTTAAGCTAAAAATATCTCCAATATCGTTATTGTTTATAATTTTTTTTATTTCTCTGTGCCATGGTTGAAATCTGAAATTTTCGTGCACTACAAAACGTACACCCTTACTAGATACATAGTCTACTATTTTTTTAGATTCTTCAAACGTTGGCGCTAACGGTTTTTGGCAAATAATATGCACACCATTATCTGCAGCAAACTTGCACATTTCAAAATGTGTTTCGGGCGGTGTAATGATATCTACAAAATCTGGTTTTTCTGTAAGAATCATTTCTTTATAATCTGTGTAGTGTTTTTTAACACCGTAAGGTTCCATAATGCTTTTTGCGCGTTCTATATTTGAATTACAAAGGGCCGTAATTTCAACATCAGGAATACGTGTCCACGCTTCATATTGAAACTTACTAAAATACCCTGCACCAATGGCAACACCTTTTAATTTATTCTGCATTATTTAATTTTTTATTCGGATTCATAAAAGACCAACAAAAAATAGCAACAACGCCCAAAGCAGCTGCTACGTAAAAAAATGGCTCGTTAGACCCTGTCCACTCTTGTAAATACGGAAATGCTAACGCGGTTGTAAAAGATCCTAAATTACCTGCCATATTCATCATACCTGACACTTTTCCTGAGTTTTCTTCACCAATATCCATACAAAATGACCACGATGGACTTAAAGTCATATCTGCACCAAAAATTGCAACAGATAAACATAAAACTGCACCCAAAGCCGTATCCATGTATAAACTAGATAAAATACCAATAACCACTAAAACAAAACCAATGGTTGCGGGTAATTGTCTTGAACGTTTCCACTGTCCTTTTCGGTAAATACTATCAACCATAAAACCTGAGGTCCAATTTCCAAAAGCACCAGCTAATAATGGTAACATGGCGTAAAAACCCGTTGCAACAAGGCTTAACTCGTATTTAGCTTTAATGTAGGGAAATAACCAAGTAAGCATAAAGAAAAATATAAAATTACTGCCTATGTATTGTATCATGGCTAAAATTACATTTTTTGAAGTAAGCACTGTTTTTATTGGCAAGTTTCCACCTTTTTTTTCAACTTCATGCTGCCTGTTTTTAATTATAAATTCTTTTTCATTATCAGATAATCCTTTATGTTCTTCAGGTTTATTTCTAAAGAAAACAAAAAACCATATTGCAAAAATAAGCCCAATGACCCCAAAAAAGTAAAATATACTTCGCCAACCCCAAGCATCAATTAAATAGGCAACTAAAGGTAGAGCAAATGCCGCACCTAATCTAGAACCTGAAAAGTTAATACCCTGAAATACACCACGCTCTTTTGTTGGCACCCAAGAAAAAGCGGCCCTTGAAATATTTGGAAAAGCACCAGCTTCACCTGCACCAAAAATAAACCTAAAGAAAAGCATTGAAATATAATTCCATGCAGCACCGGTTAATGCTGTGAAAATTGACCATAATACCATAATGCTAGTCATTACTTTTCTAACGCCATATTTATCGCCCATGGCACCTCCTGGCACTTGAAATAATGCATAACCTAATGCAAAAGCACTAAGCACCCAACCCATTTGTATATCGGTTAAATTTAAATCGGAACTAATGGCATCTTTAGCTGAAGAAATACAAACCCTATCAATATATAAAAGAAGGGTTATTAAAAAAGAACCAGCAAAAAACCAATATCTTTTTTTTGGTATGGGTTTACTCATTATTTAGTTTAATTTAGTTATTACGTCTTTTAAAGTTTTGTTGGAGCCAACATTACCCGGAAAAACAATGTAAGGTAAGTTGGGAAATTTAGTTTGGTTATTCATTTTCCAAACAGGAATACCTGCCTGAATTTGCCCAATTACTTTTGAGCGTCTCATTTTTAAGCCTTTTGTGGCTAAATCATGCGATGTTATACCGCCTTTGGCAATTAAATATTTGGGTTGGGTGGTTAATCCTTCAACTATTTTTACCAAAGCATTTGAAATTACTGCTGCAATATTTATTGTTGTTGATGCATCAGTTCCTGTTATTAATTTTCTACTGGTAAAAACAATACAATCTTCACCTGATTTTAAAACAATATTTAACTTATTTACAAATGCTTGAATGTATTCATTAGAGTTTTCACTTAAAACCTTCTCAACATCAACTTCAAATGTGGTGGTAGCATTAAAAAGTTGTAATGCTTCTTTAAGTTGATCAGATGATTTTTTTACATAAGACCCTACAATAGTTAACCCTCCAGTATTGGTTTTTGTAACAATTACATCTTCAGCAGTTAAAATATCTTTAGGTTTTTGGCCAATGTATGACGGCACAAATGAACTTGATGTTCTGTAAATAATTTGCTTACCATTTTGTTGAGCCAATAAGAGTGCTTGGGTTACCTTATCTAAATCTGAATAATTAATACTATTAAAAATGCAGTAGCAACTTTTAGGTAAACTTGTTATGGCATCAGCCAATTCTTTAGTGCTTTTGGTTCTTATAGCTTCTAAAGAAAAAGAAATTACGCTGGATGCTTTAATACTTCCTTCAGATTTTTCTTCAATATACGCTTTAAGATTTGCTTTAGAATATTTAAACGAATGATCTTGAGCAAACGGTGTGTTATTAACAGGTGTTAAAATATCATCATCTAAAATGTAATGGGTATCATTAACCGTTACACGATTACCTTCAAACATTACAGGTAAAAACACTGTAATAGCATCTTGTAGTTTTAAATTAATTTTTAAAGTTGAAGGTTCCAACGGGAAATGGCCACGCAACGTAGAATCGCTTCTACTAATAATTACGAATTCACGTTTTGAAATTTTAGAAGCTTTTAAGATGTTTTGAGCAATTTCAGTATACACCTTTTTAGTTTCTTTAGCTGATAAACTTCTAGAATTAGTTAACACAAAAAACACAGGAGTGCCTTTGGTAAATTCTTCAATAAAAACCGTTTCGTTCCAATTGGTTAGCAACGGAATGTTGTAAACGGTTTGGTTACCCGTTGGATCATCATCAATTACAATACACGCCTTATTTAGTTTGTTGAATAGTTGTTGGTTTAAGCTTCTGTAATTGGTGTTTTCAGGCTTTGGTAATGTAGCTAATATGTTAGATAATACATTGTTCATTTAATACTTTTCTATAGCTATAACTCTTGCGGGAGCACCATCGCCTCCTTCAATTTTAAGTGGTAAAGCAATAAGCTCTACACAGTTGGTTGTTAATTGGTTTAGGTTGGTTAAACCTTCAACAATTACAACACTTTGCAATAATATTTTATGAATTTTTGTTACTTCATCAATGTTATTTACATCGGCAACCGATGGCGGTTCAACACCAAGTATTTTAACCGCATTTTCAACACACCAATGTGCTAAATTTTCACTAATTCGTGGTAATTCATTACGATATTTAGGTGTGTTTACATATTGAGACCATCCTGTTTTAAACACTAAACTATCGCCTTTTTTGTAGGCTTTTAGAATAGCTTCAGGAATATGAGACACTTCAATTAATCCCTTTGCACCCACATGTGTTACATTAATAACCCATGCTTTACTTACAAAGTTTGTAACTGGTATATTATCTATAGTTTGATTACTTACATTAAAATGAACTGGAGCATCCATGTGTGTACCACAATGTGAATAAAATGTAAGTGTACTTGCATTCCAGCCATCATTTTTAACAGTTTTAGCAGTTTCTTTTGAAAAACCACTAAAACTGTTTGAATATGTTAATGTAAGATCTACAATATTCATGTATACTTATAAATTTTTAATAACAGCATCGGCTACGTCAGAAGTACTAGCATTTCCACCTAAATCTACCGTCAACACACCTGCTTTTGTAGTTTTATCAATAGCTTCCATAATACTATTAGCAGCTTCGGTTTCACCTAAATGATTTAACATGATTGCTGCAGACCATATTTGGCCGTACGGATTTGCTATGTTTTTACCAGCAATATCAGGTGCAGAACCGTGAATAGGTTCAAACATTGAAGGAAATTCTTTTTCTGGATTAATATTTCCACTACCACCTAAACCAAGGCTTCCCATAACGGCACCACCTAAATCACTTAAAATATCGCCAAATAAATTAGTTGTTAAAACCACATCAAAAATTTCTGGTTTTAAAACAAACATAGCTGTAGAGTTATCAATATACATTTGCTCATGCTCTACATCAGGATATTGCTGCGCAACCTCTTTAATAACTCTATCCCAATAGCTTAAACTGTTAATTAAAGTGTTAGATTTTGTAATATGGGTTACCTTATTACGTCTAGTTCTAGCTAATTTAAATGCGTAATGCGCAACACGTTCAATACCTTTTCTGGTAAATACACTGGTATCTGTTCCCATACCATTGGCTTCATCAGGTAAGTACTGTCCGCCCATTTGCACAAATTCACCTTCGGTATTTTCTCTAACAATAACAAAGTCTATATGCTTTTCTGTTCGTAAAGGGCGCTGAACACCAGGATACGTTCTAACTGGCCTGTAATTTACATACTGATTAAAACCTGTACGTACTTTAAACGTATAATCTTTAGCAGGTAAGGTATCATCAACCTCAGGTAAACCAACAGACCCAAAATATACGGCATCAAACGCCTTAAGTGTTTCTAATCCATCTGCAGGCATAAACTCATTATTTTTTAAATAATAACCAGCACCCCAACCAAACGACTCAGTATCAATTGAAAAACCATGTTTTTTTGCTACTGCGTTTATAACGCGTAATCCTTCTGGTACAATTTCTTTACCTATACCATCACCTGGAACAACCGCTATTTTGTAATTTTTACTCATTTAATTTTTAATTTTCTTTTGCGCAAAATATTGCACTGTGTTAGTTGTTTTATCTAATTTGTTTTCAAAAATAGAAAAAAAACATAATAAAACATGATAAAACCACAATTTTTGACAAAAAATTTGCGCAATATTTTGCATAAAGTTTTTTTAAGATTTACATTTGAAAACCAATAAACTAAATTATATTGAAAAAGAAAGCTACATTACAAGACATTGCAAAAGCCTTAAATATTTCAACATCAACAGCTTCAAGAGCACTTCAAAATAACCCAAGGATTAGTGAACCTATGCGAAAAAAAGTGATAGATGTAGCTAATGAACTTAATTATTTTGATGCAAAATTTCCTGAAACCGTTATACCTAGAAAATTAAATGCTATTGGTGTTATTGTTCCTAAAATAAGTTACCATTTATATGCCATGGCTATAAGTGGTATTGAAAAAGTTGCCGAAGAAAACGGTATGCACCTCATTATTTGTCAGTCTAACGAATCTTTTGAGCGCGAAAAAAGCTTAATAGAAGAACTTATAGAGGTTGGCGTTTCTGGTTTAATAATATCTTTAGCCAGTGAAACCAAACAATTTGATCACTTTTTAGAGTTGAAAAAGAAACAAATTCCACTAGTGTTTTTTAACAGACAATGTGATGAAGTTGATACCGATAAAGTTGTAATAGATAATTTTAAAGCGGCTTATGATGCTACAGAACACCTAACATCAATTGGTTGTAAAAATATAGCTTTTATTGGTGGTCCGCCAATTTTACAAATTAGTAACACAAGGCAATTAGGCTATGAACAAGCTTTAAAAGACGCTAATATTAATAAAAACAACAAACTTATTGAATATTGTAATTTTACTAAAGAAAGTAACTTAAGTGCTGCCAGAAAATTATTGTATGCACCAACGCCGCCCGATGGTATTATAGCTTTTAGTGATCAAGTGGCTATTTCTGCAATGCTTGCTGCTAAAGAACGCGGATTAAACATTCCTGAGGATTTAGCCATTATTGGTTTTAACAATGAACCCGTAAACGAACTTTTAGAACCTTCATTAACAAGTATAGATCAACCTGCTTATCAAATGGGTTTTGAAGCGGCACAACTAATTTTTAGTAATATTAAAAACAAAACCACAACACATACGCAACACGTTTTAAAATCGGAATTAGTCATTAGAAATTCAACCAACAGAAATAAACGAAAATAACCGTTTGATTCTTAAAAAAAAACATTTGTTATAACCTTAGCGCTTGGGCATGCCTAATTTTGTTTTTAAATTCAAAAATTACCATGCATAAATTTCTTCTTATTATAACTATAGTTTTGTTAGTGGCTTGTTCTTCTAAAAGAAAAGAAAATACTTTAGAAAATACTGCACATTCTAAAATACAACTTGAAGCAAAAGTAGATTCATTAATAAAAAGTATGCCGCTAGAAGAAAAAATAGCACAGCTACAAGGTATTTGGATGAAAGATTTAATGGATGGTAAAAAATTATCATTAGATTCTTGCCGAACAAAAATTCCATACGGCATAGGGTATTTAGCACAGTTTTCAGGTAATTTAAAAACAAATCCAACTGAATTAAAAATTGCAATTGCAGATCTTCAAGATTATTTAATTAACGAAACAAAAAGTAAAATACCAGCCATTTTTTCAGAAGAAGCTATAAGTGGGTTTTCTACAAAAGGAGCTACAACTTTGCCTCAGCAAATTGGCATGGGCTGTTCTTGGAATCCTGATTTAATTGAAAAAAACAGTAATAATACTTCTAAATTAATGCGTAGTGTTGGAGCTACTCACGTACTATCGCCAATGTTAGACATTTGCAGAAATGCGCATTGGGGAAGAATTGAAGAAAGCTTTGGAGAAGAACCATATTTAACCGCTAGCATGGGTTTAGCTTTTGTAAAAGGTATGCAAACTAACAACTTAAAAAATGGAGTTGCTACAACCATAAAACACTTTGCTGGTTATGGCTACAAAGGTGATTTTGATGAAAAAAATTTCTATGAAGAAACACTACTACCGCATGAAGTGGCAATTAAACTTGGTAACGCACAAAATGCCATGGCAGGCTATCATCAAATTAAAGGCATACCTTGTTCTGCAAACCAAGAATTACTAACAACTATACTACGAGAAGAATTAGGATTTAATGGTGTTGTTGTATCAGATTTTTGGTCTGTTAAGCAAGTGTTTTCAAAATATAAACATGCTAAAACCGAACCTGAAGCAGGTATTTTAAGTTTAAAAGCAGGATTAGATGTTGAGCTCCCATTTGGTATGAGTTTCCCGTATTTAAAAAATGAAATTAATAAAGGCACAATTTCAATAAGCGTTATAGATAAAGCTTTAAAACGCGTGCTAATATCAAAAGGAAACCTTGGTTTATTAGAATATAAGCGACCAGAAACAAACCCTGTTGATTTAGATCCGCCTGCAAACCGCATTTTAGCTTATAAAGCCGCATGTGAAGCTATAGTTTTACTAAAAAACAATGGTATTTTACCACTTTCAAAAAACACAAAAAAATTAGCCGTTGTTGGCCCTAATGCCAATGCTGTTCAATCCTTATTAGGCGATTATACACATCAATCATTATCTACTTTTTTTAGATCGGAACCAGTAGACCCAAATAACCCTAAACTTGTTACTTTACTTGAAGGACTGCAGAATAAATTAGGAACCACTACTGAAATTAATTTTGAAAGAGGCTGTGATTGGACAAAAATTAACAACAAACAACCAAACGAAAAAATTGGTGATGAGCGTATTAAAAAGTTTGCATATATAGGGGTTAAAGATTTTCCTGAACCAAATACAAAACGCGCTTTGAAAATAGCAGCCGAAAGTGATGTAATTATTGCTGCTATGGGTGAACACCTATATTTAGTTGGAGAAGGCAGAGATAGAAAAGATATTCACTTACCGGGTGAGCAGGCAACTTTTGTAAAACAATTACAAGCCACAGGCAAGCCTGTAATATTGGTTATTTTTGGTGGTAGGCCACAAATTATTACCGAATTAGCTCCCAAATGTGCTGCTATTATTCAAGCTTGGTTTCCAGGAGAAGAAGGTGGTAATGCATTAACAGATATTATTACGGGAAAGGTTAACCCTTCAGCTAAACTAACTGTTACTTACCCTAAACATAATGAACAAGCCCCTATAGTTTACAGCAAAGGTTATGATAAAAATGATATGCCCATGTATCCTTTTGGATACGGACTAAGTTATGCATCATTTAAATATGCTAATTTAAAAATGCCTGAAACTGTTTCAATAAATACAAAAAAAATTCCGTTAACATTTACTATAACTAATAATAGCGCTTATAACGGAGCCGAAATTGCACAATTATACATAACACCACCAAAGGAAAACACACATTTAGAACCCATTGAATTGAAAGGTTTTACTAAAGTATATCTAGAAAAAGGGGCTACAAAAACTATTGAATTTTTAGTATCTCCGCAACAGTTAGCCTATTATAAAAATAAACAGTGGGTTATTGATCCTGGTGTTTATAAATTTAAAATTGGAGCTTCTTGTTTAGACATTAAATTATCAGGAAAAATAACCATTAATGGTAAGCAAGTGATTTTAAAAGAACGAAATGAGTTTTTCTCAAAAAACAATATAATTTCTAATTAAAATTTATTTATTAACCCTTAATACGTTTACATTTTCCTGAGTATATTTTGCCTTATTCACTAGAATGTCATCCCTAATTTTGATAATCCATGTGACAATAAACTACCTACACCACCATTTGCTCCGGTAATAACAATGTTTTCTCTCATTATTTTAAATTAAAAATATTTATAAAGTTTGTTGCATTATTATTAACAACAAAGTTTAAAGATAAGTGAATACTATGGGTTATTATTAATTAATTTTAGCACACTATAAAGAAAATTCACAGCACTTCTTGAGGCTTCTAATTGATTAAAAGTCCCCGAAATATAAGTATCTAATTGCGGACAATACCATAAAAAGGAAGCTGTAGATCCAGAATGACCAATAAGCTGCAAGTCACTTTCTGTATTGTTTAATTCACCTAAAGACACTTGTCTTATCCCAAAACCGTATTCCATTCCTTTTGTTTCAGTTACCCAATTTTGCATGGCTAAACGTGTGTCTTTCTTTACAATTTTATCGGTATTAAAGGCTTTTAAAAATGCTATTAAATCGTGAGTGGTTGAGACTAAACCGCCTCCGCCCCAATCGGCACTTAAGCTTTTAAGAGACGATAATTCATATTGACTCGCATAAAACTTAACGATTGGTAGTTTGTTTTCTGCAGGAAATGATTTTAAGTTAACATAAGTACTATGCATGTTTAAAGGTTGAAAAATGTTCTGTTGAAAGAATTCATCTAACGATAAACCACTTACTTTTTCAATAATTAAGGCTAAAAGCACATATTCAGTATCTGTGTAATGATAACCTTTACTAGGAACAAAATGAGGTGTCATTTTTTCTTTTGAAAACTGAATTAGTTCTTCTGCAGACCATGTTTTATTCGGGTTCATCAATAGTTGATTAATAATATTTAGACTTCCGTTTTTAGTTTTATCGGTGAAATAATCAGGTAAACCAGAGGTATGTTGTAATAGATGTGCTATGGTTAATTCTTCAGAATAGTTTTTGTCATTTAAAACATGAAGATTAGCAACCAAAGAATCTGGTAAATATCGAGTAATCTTATCTTCAAAATTTAATTTATTCTGATCCTTTAAAAAACCAATTGCTGTTGCGGTAAATAGTTTTGTAACGCTAGCTGTATAAAATGGGTGATTTATTGAAATAGCATCTTCTTTACTTTCAGCTAACTTGATATCGATACCACGAGATTCAGAATATACGTGTAGTATTCCACTTTTTATATTTTCCTTTTCTAATTCGGTTTTGAAGCGTTGTTTAATTGTAGATTCTTTTGTTTGCTGAGCAATAGCTGATAATCCAACTAAAAATATTATACCTAGAAATAGATGTTTCATAATGTTAGTTTTAGAAATTAAATTTTTATACCAATATAAAGATTAGGTTCAAATAGAAAATAAGAATCCCATTTATTGTCGAGTTGTTTAAATGAATCTGGTGTATTGGTGTCGAAATGCCAAACATTACAATGAAATTGTGGTTCTACAAAAAACTGTTTCTTTTTACCAAAAGCAAAATGATAACCAATATGATATGAGTTGTAGAGTTTAAAACCGTTGGCTATTTTCTTTTCATCAAGATCTAGATAGGTTTTATATAACGGTAAAACTTCAACCGAAGCAAATAGTCCTTTCCATAGCATACGTTGATATGAAACACCTATACCTGTTTCGCGTAAATAGCCAGGATAAAATTCGGTTTCAGAATCAATTTTATCCGTAAGTCCGTCCCACCATTGAATACCCATAGGTTGAAATAATCTCCATGTAGCAAATTTTACACCGATAATATTTTTTGAATCTAATTCACGCTTTACGTGAAATTCAATATGTTGTGTGTTGGTTCTTTCTCCTCCTTTTCCAATATTTCCTAAAATAATTGCCGGAAAACTAACTCTGTATTTTAAATCTGTGTCATGGTGCTTTTCTTGTTTTGAAATCTGTTGAGCAAAACCATGAATTGTGAATAATGTTAAGCAAATAATTATTAATTTTTTCATTGTGATTGATGTTTAAATTGTTCGTTTTTTGATTGATTATTTGATGTGACAAAGATGGGACAGAAGTGAATGTTAATCGTCCTGAATTATGATTTCAAACCTTTTTGAAATTCAGTACTTATTATTCAATTTGAAGTATTTTGAATAAAAAAAGGCTTAACACAATTAGTGCTAAACCTTTAATTAATTTTTAGAGTATTATTTTAAAACAACGTTTCAGGATGCGATGTAAGTTTATCTACATGTTTAGTGATTTTTTCAATCTCCCAATCCCACCATTTAAGTTCTAATAATTTAGAAATGGTGTCTTCTGAAAAACGTTTTTTAATAGGTTTAGCAGGATTGCCACCAACAATAGTATAGGGTTCTACGTTTTTTGTAACCACTGCTTTTGTTGCTAATATTGCGCCATCACCAATGGTTACACCAGGTATAATGGTAACATCGTGACCAATCCACACGTCATTACCAATAACGGTATCACCTTTGGTTGGATAACTTTTACCATCCATAGCGTGTTGCCATGCACCACCAAATATGGCAAATGGATATGCTGATGTTGCTTCTGTTAAATGATTTCCGCCATTCATAATAAAAGTTGCACCAGAAGCAATCATGCAAAACTTTCCAATGATGAGTTTATCGCCAATAAAATCAAAATGATACTTTACATTTTTTTCAAAATTTGAAACCGTTTCAAAATCGTCGTAATAGGTGTAATCACCAACCTCAATGTTCGGATTTTTAATGTAGTTTTTCAAAAAACAAAGCTTATTGTAATTGGCTAACGGGAAAACGGTATTTGGATCTGGAATGCTCATATTTATAGTGTATTAGCTTCTTCTCTAAAATAGTCTTTTAAATTATACTCACCATAAGTTGGAGCAATATTATCCTCAGCCATTAAGGCTAAGAAAAATTCAATAGGACCATATATTTTAACGCCGGTAAATGTTCTTAAAGTCCAAATGGTGAATCGTCTTATCCAATCTGGTAAATGCGTTATTTTTATTGGCTTTTTTAATGAGGTCAGTGCGAGTTTACTAATATCATTTAAGCTTAATATATCAGGACCTCCAACGGTTAATTCGTTATTGTAATCTTCTAAGTTATCGACAATAGCTTTTGCTAAATCCTCTCCATGAATTGGGTTGAATTTTTGATTTCCTGATCCAAATAAATATACACGACCCGATTTTGCCATTTGTAAAAAGTCTTTCATATCTGAGAAAAACCCGTTAGGTCTTACAATCGTGTAATTTAACCCTGAAGCTTTTAAAGCATCAACAAACTTTTCTTTGGCTTCAAAAATCTTCAAATTTCGATGTTTATCACCATTAATAGCAGACACATAAACAAAGTGACTTACACCAGACTTTTTAGCTTCAGCAAGTAAATTCATATTTGCTTGATAATCGACATCCATATAGGTTAAATCATCCTTCTGTCTCGTAATACCAACGGTTGAAATGACCGTATTTATCCCTTTGCAAATGTCTCTTAAAGTTTCTGGTTTGGTGACTTCAGCTTGCTTAATTTCCAGATAGTTTTCATTAGGATTATCTAGTTGGTTTGGCTTACGGACAATAGCAACCACCTGGTTTTGTTTCTCTATTAAAACCTTTAATAAATGTCTACCAAGATAACCAGTAGCACCAGCTAATAATATATTGGTATGTTGCATTTTGTGTGATGTTTAAGATTGAACCTTAATTAAACTCATTAGTTAACAGTTGCTGAATTATGGTATTGCGTTGTTCACCAGAATCGTCTTGTTGATTGCTTAATAATACAATAGTTGCGTTGTATTCTGGCACAAAACCAATCATGCTCCAATAACCGTCTATATCGCCACCATGCCAGTACAGTGTGGTGTTACCTTCTTGTGTTGTAAACCAACCCAAACCAAAATCTACATAACCACTTGGTACATCTTGAGCAAATATTTCATCTTTTTCTGCAGTTGTAAACCAGTTTGTTTTTACCGCATTTGTCCACGTTTCCATATCTTTTGGTGTGCTGCTAAAATCGCCAGCACCAAACGCTAAATTCATCGGGTAAACACTGTTTACATTACCATTGTTATAGCCTTCTGCATGTGTGTTTGAGTTAATATGATCTGTACCTCTGTACGTGTTTGTCATTTGCAAAGGGTTAAGAATATTTTGCTGAATGTACTCGTGATAAGACATATTAGTAAGTTCTTCAACCAACAACGCACCGATAAGGTAGTTGGAATTACTGTATTGTTTTCCTTCACCAGGTGTGAAATTGAGTCCGTTTTCTGTAATTATCTCAATAATAACTTCATAGATATCTTCTTCATCAAAAAAGTTTCCTTGTGCTGCAGCATCTTGAACCACAAATTGATAGTCTGGAATACCTGATTGATGCGATAACAGTTGTGCAATACTAATTTGATTACCGAGAGGAAACTCAGGATCAAATTCATCTAAAGTGTGATTAAAACTGTCAATGTATCCATCACGCTTTAATTGAACAATAGCTGCTGCTGTAAGCGTTTTAGATACAGAACCAATTCGGTATGCTAGTTCATAATCTTGAGGAAGTGCTGTGTTTTCATTTGCTAAACCAAAACCTTGTCGCACCAAATCGTTTCCATTTTTTGTGATAATGGCATACCCTTGAAAGTTGATATCGGTTAATAAATTTTCAGCGGTTGTGTAATTAATGGAAGGTGTGTTGTTGTCATCATCGGTTGAACATGATGTAAAAAGCATTACAATTGCAATTATAAATACCATTAAAAGTTTGTGTAAAATTGTCATAACTGTTCGTTTTTAATTGATTATTTGATACTGCAAAATTGAAGTATAAACAGTTATGCGTCGTGCTAAATTATAATTTAGAACGTTCGGAATTTATAAAAAGAAACGGTTTACTTAGAATGCTGCTGCACCCATTTGCTAGGTGTAATACCTTCTGTTTTTTTGAAAAAGGTATTAAACACACTTTTAGAATTAAAGCCACTATCGTAAGCTAAACCAAGAATGGTGATGTGTTTAAATTCTGGTTTTAATGCAATGGATTTAAAATATTCAAGACGATAGGTGTTAATAAAATCGTTGAAGTTTTTCTTGAAACTAGCATTGAGCAACCATGATAAATGATTTGGGTGCATGTCGATTTTATCCGCTAATGTGCGTAATGATAATGTAGTGTCCAGAAAACACACTTCATTTTTCATTAAGTCTAAAATAGCGGTTTTACAGTGTGCTATTTGGTCTTTAGAAAGTAGTTGTTTTTCAGTACTATCGGTTTGTGGTTTACTTTCGTTGGATAAAGCGAAAATGATGTCTAGCTGTTTTTTGAAGCGTTCAAGATCATGTAAAGGTTCTAACAACGGGTCTACTTTAACCAAAGTCATTAAAGGCTCTTTATGAGTGATGCCTTTATCAATTAAATCTAAAACCTTGTCATATTGCTTCAAAAGCGTGTAAATATAAATCAAGAAAAAGCGTACACGCTCTCGACTATCTGTGTTCAGTAAAGGTTCTAGTAACTCTAAATTCGCTTCAACATTTGCAGTGTCTTGCATTACTGCATGCGCTAAAGTTGTCATTATTAATTGCTCAATTTTAGAGCCTTCCATTTCAGGAATACTTTGGGCAACTTCAATAATATGCTTTGGTTGTTTGTGATACGATAAAGCCAATGCGTAAATACCATAACCAACAATAAACTTGTTATTGATTTCAAAACATCTTTTAAAATGCTTTTTTACAGCGTTTTCATCTTTATTAATATAGGCATTGTAGCCCATAAAATAGTTGTTTAAATCATTAAGTGGATCTAATGTATATGCAGTATTTATATGAGTGTTTGCTTCTTGTAGGTTTCCTTCTAAAATTAAGGTTATAAAGAGTTTTTGATGTGCATCGGAATAGCCAGGTTTTAATTCTAAGGCTTTTTTAAGATGACAAGCAGCCGCTTTAAAATCCCATTTTTTATTGAGTGCATCCCAACCTAAAGAATGATGAACTTCAGGTAAATCTACTTTTAGATTATGCGCTGTATCGAGATAGTATCCTCCAATTTCAAAAGCTTCTTTTACAGGCATTAAACCAGCAGCAGCAAGTATATTGTATGCGTAATGAATATGAACATGCGCCAATGCAAATGTTGGATACTGCTCAATAACCTGTTTTAATATTGTAATGCCTCTTAAAACATCATCCTTATTAAACCGCGAAATAAGCTTTTTTGCTTTTAAGTAATCGTGATAGGCTGTTGAGGAAATATTATGATGCCTCACTAGAGAATCATCAACATTAAAATGCCCGAAGTTTTCTCTTATTTTATCAGCAATCAAAAGACTGATTTCATCTTGAAGTTTGAAAATATCATCAAGCTCGCGGTCAAAGTTTTTAGACCAATAATGAGTACCATCTGCGGTGTCAATTAGTTGCGCAGAAATACGAACACGATTATTTGCTTTTCTTACACTGCCTTCTAATATGGTTGAAACATTTAATTCTTTCCCAACCTTTCTAACATCTACTTGTTTTCCCTTAAACGCAAAAGATGAGGTTCTTGCAATAACCTTTAATGCCTTAATATTAGATAACGCATTAATAATTTCTTCAGTTATACCATCGCTAAAATATTCATTGTCAATATCGTTACTCATATTAACAAAAGGGAGAACAGCTATGGATTTTTTGTTTATCTGCACTAAAGTTGATAGGTTATTTTCTGATACAAATATGAATTAATTTATAGCAATTACAAAAATACGCAACAAAACAACGCAATTTATTTACACAAATTTATTGTAAAACCTATAATTATAAGTAGATATGAAACATATTCTTAGTTATTATTGCAACTTAGTTGCTTTTATTGTTTCTTTATTTATATTTGCGCATCAATAATATAAAAAACCAAAACATGAAAAAGATTTTCTTTTTACCTTTTTTAGCTTCACTTATTTTATTTGCAAGCTGTTCAAGTGATGATGATGCTTCAATGGATGACCATAACCATCATGATGAACATAAAAATGTATCATTATTAATTTCAGATACAGAATCTAAAACCTTAAATTTTATCAATCCGTTTACTGATGAATTAAAAAAATTTGAAGCTGCATATGCTAAAGGAAGTATATATGCTACAGAATCTGGTAGATATGCCGTTATTACGCATAGAAATGATAATTTTACTGAAACCTTTAATATTGGTGGAGAAATTGACCATGGAGATCATAGTCATGATTTAGGCGAAACCGGTTTAGCTGCCGTTAGTTTTGTAAGCCAAAAACCAACACATTTTAAATCTGAACAAGGCTATGTTGCTGTATATAATGATGGGGATGCAACATTAAGTATTTTTAATGAAAAAACTATAGATAATAATGCTACAGTAAATACTATTACTACTGGTAGTGCAGCTCATCATGGAGCCATGGTAATTTTTAAAAATTGTAACATAGCTATTACTAACTTAGGTAACGGATCTGGTTTACCTGAAAAAGTTCAAATTATTAACCAAAGTGGTGAAATAGTATCAGAAGAAGCACAAAGCTTATCAACATCAGGAATTCATGGTAGTGCCGGAAATAATACAACAGCTGTATTTGGTTCTGGTACGGGTATTTTAGTTGTGAATGATAATGGCGAACAAAATATTATTAACTATCCTGATAGTTTTGAAGATGGTGTTTGGTTTGGAAGCCTTTTAGCAACAAATATTTCAGATTTATTTATAGGCTATACATCTAGCAAAGGTGCCTATTTTATTGATATTGAAAATGAAGCTATTACCCCTATTCATGAAACAACTGAACTATTTAAATGTATGGTATCTAAAAGCGGTAAAGAAGTTATTAGCTTAACAAAAAGTGGCGTACTAAAAATTACAGATGTTGCTACCAAAGCAGTGCTATTTAATGAAACACTATCAATAGTAATGGATACTGAATCTACAGGTCATGGTTCTGTTACTAGCAGTATAGATTATTTTGATGAATTTGTTTATATATCAGTTCCATCGGCTAAAAAAATTATACAGTATAATATTGATGATATGAAAATTACTGAAGAATTTGAATTAGCCATAACGCCATACCAATTTAAGGTTTTAGCTTATGATATAGAACATTAAAACTACTTAATTTAAAAACCGAGCTCCAACTCGGTTTTTTTATTACTTATTAAAAAAATAAAAACCCTTCTTGCTAAAAAACAAAACAAAATTTAATAAAAATTTGTAGTTTTAAGATATGAATTACACAGCAAACACGTACTATTTTGATTATGAAAATCCTGTTATAAATAACATAACAAAAGACTTTAAGCATTTAAATTCTAAACAAAAAATAATTGAAAGCTTATATATAAAAATACGCGATAATTGGCGCTATACTCCTTTTAATATAGGTTTAACAAAGGCACATTTTAAGGCTAGTACTATTGCAAAAAAAACTGATGGTCATTGCATTGATAAGGCCATTTTATACATAACGTGCTTACGTGCGTTTAATATTCCTGCTCGCTTACATTTAGCCAAAGTATCAAACCATATAGCTACTGAGCGTTTAGAAAAAATAATTGGTACAAATGAATTAGCACCACACGGTTTAGTTGATGTTTTTTACAATAAAAAATGGGTAAAATGTTCACCAGCATTTAATATTGAACTTTGTAAACTTTATAATGTTGATGTTTTAGATTTTGATGGTACTAATGATGCTGTTTTACAAGAATACAATAAAGATGACCACAAATTTATGACGTATATAGAAGATTACGGCCATTTTGAAGATGTTCCATTCAATTTTATTAAAGCAACATTTCAAAAAAATTACCCAAAACTTTATGAGCAGTTTAAAGATAAAACTGAAATGTCACTTTAAAATTTAGTGTTACTTCCCAATACAATATTTAACTATCCTTATGTCTATTGACGTTAAGGCATTTGGGCAACAAATAGGGTACAAAAAATACATAAAAAGAATAAATAAAGAGTAAACATCAATAAATTGAGCTACTAATATAGCACAAAAAAAACCGCTCGATTAGAGCGGTTTCCAAATAAAAACACCAAGCATTAATTAGCTGTACCAGAGCCTAAATAAATACTGTTTGATACTTGACTACCATCAGCAGTAATAAACGCCATAAATAGCTCTACCGTATCTCCTGCATAAGTTGTTGGGATTGAAACAATTTGAGAACCTACTGTTCTGTCTGCTCCATCAAGTAAAGAAATAGATTCCTTTTTTGAGGGATTGTAAACCAACAACATCGCTTTATCAGTTGCATTTGCGTTACCTTCGGCAGAGTTATCATCCCACCCAAAAGTTACTTCTCCAGCAGTTGCTAAATCAGTCGTCGGGTTTAACGCACCAGATAAACCCCCGCGACTTACTAAAGCGTTTGGATAGTCAACAACAAAGTTAGGTTCTGTACCTGTAATCGCATTATTCAACACATACGACATTGCAGCATTAAATTCTGTTTTCTTAACTGCTAATCCTTTATACCCTAACTTAATAAAAGGCTTTACAGCCTGTAAAAATTCTAAAGTGGCAGTAAACTTTGTTCTTTGGTTTACTTGACCAACAGTTCTTGGATTGGCTACACTTGAGGGTTTAATTCTAATGTAATCAATTCCTTTCCAGCTTCCACCGATAACGTTTCCAACCTTACCTGAAAGCCCTCCTAAAATACCTTGGGAAATTTTACCCATAACATAAATAATTTAAATGAAACTTATTTTTCTTCGGACTTGATACGGACTTAACACGAAGTTGTACCTTCCGACTGAATATATGGCAAGTTTTATGCTATTCGTTAGATATGGATTTTGTTGCTTTAGATTGCTTCTTTTTGCATTTTAGAAAATAAACTTTGAATGTATGATACTTTCAAATCTGCCATTTTTGAAATGACTTTTTGAAGTTCGGCTTCTTTTTTACTAATCGCTGACACTATATTAATATGCTTTTGCAATTGAAATTCATTATTTATTAATGATATAAAACTATTTTTTAGAGTATTTCTGCAATCATCTATTGAAATAAACGGAATTACACTTCCTTTTAAATGGTAAGCGTAAAAACCGCCTATTTGTAACATCATAGATAAGTGAAAAAGTGTGTGTTTTACCTCTTCTGTTGTAGTAGTGACAACGAAACAGTTAGCACAGGATTTTAAGAGTGTTTTTCCGCTGTTTAGCCCTTTGTTTAGTATAAAAAAATGAGGGTTTGAGTAAGCTTTTCCGACTTGGTGTGTTTTTAGTTCAAAAGTTGACATAGCTATCCAATTTAAAATTGCTTCGCTACGCTTCGCGCCATTTTTTTTTTGAAAAGAAAAAAGATAGCCATAGTTGTTGTGGCGTGGGTTAGGCTGTCAAGGTTTTTGGATAAAAGTTTTTTTATTGAATGACTAAATCAAAAGAAAAAGGGTTTTGAAAAAAGTTTTATTCAAAACCCGTAGGGCTTGACCTTTATAGCCTTGTGCGGTTGGCAGAGGTAGCCACATATATTTGCCATCTTTTTTATTTTAAATTTTCAAATTAGTTAAACTTGATTGAAAATGCCTTTAACTTTTCTGGGGAATTAACACTTAAAAAAATAGGTTTTAGTACCGTACTGAGCGTTGGGTGAAGCGTTTGTATGGGTAGCATTTTAAATAGTTGTTTGATAAAACAGCATTTAAACAAGCTACTTATACAGGACTTTTAGACAATAGCTTTTTGTTTTTTTGAGGCACGAGAAAAAGCAATATGCTATGGCGTAGCACTACACTTTATAAACCTATTTTTTTATAACCGCTGACTTGGGTTGTGGGGAAAAGTGGACTTTAATATTTGTTAACGAAATGAAACAAACAAAGACTTGAGGTAAGGAATACTTGGACTTAACGATGGTTTTGTGCAGCTTGAATGAGATAACGAATATTATTATCAATTAACAGAAACCTTAAAATGTTTAAATGTTTAATGTTAGTTCAAAATGTGGTTAAATGTTCGGAATTGCGCGTTGGAATTGCGGATATTTTACATAATACCAGTTATAGCTACGAAAATATAAGAATGCTGCGATAGCAAACCCTTGAAAGGATTTTTGCTACTATAACTTGTATTATGTAACATAGCTTGGGTGAGTTTAGGGTTTTATGATATAATAATAACAGAATAGCTTATTGCAGTTTGGTTTGATTTTATGAAAACCAAAGCTGTAATATGCTATTACCTTAAAGACAAAAAAACGCTAAACTTGTTAGGTGAGCGGAACAACACAAAAGACAGAGGATTTTGAGGTACGAAAAAACTGGGTTTTGGGTTGTGGGGAATAAAAAAGAGCCTTCCGAAAAAGACTCTTTCATTATTGCTTAATGGTCGTGATTTGAATGGTCATCACTTTCTTCTTCACCAGATTGATTCATCATCATTTCGTGGTCGTATTTACAACAACCTGGTAAACCATCATATGCTTCTTCATCACCTGCTACTTTTTCGGTATCATATCCTGAAGCTGCGATTGCTTTATGGATTGCCATTGCATCGGTTTTTGTATCATCAAAAGACACATCAATCTTCTTTTTATCGACATCCCAATTAGCACTTGTAACACCTTCAACACCGTTAGCTGCTTTTTCGATAGTGTTTTTACACATTCCGCAATTTCCTCTTACACCAAAAGACAGGTCTGTCATTGCCATATCTTTTGACATTTCAGTAGTTGTGGTTTCTGTTTCTTTTTTGGTTTCGTTTTTACAACTTGTTAAACCTAATGCTGCTATTACAGCTACACTTAAAATTACTTTTTTACTCACGTCGATTACATTTTTGTTTTTGTGTTCGTGATTTTTCTTTGAAAAATTCATTGTTTAAAATTTAATTGTTATTACTTGATTTATTATTCTATTACTTGTTTTACTTCACCACAGGTTAGCATTGCTTCGCCAAAGTATGGATTGATTACTTTTTCTTCTTTGCTTAACCAATAAGCACCATTATTGTTATCTGCCATTGGACAAAATTCTACATAGACCTTTTCATTGATACCAAATAGTTGTACAGCATTGATTAGATGTGATGATAAATGTTTAAAATGGTCTCTTTGTGATTTTATATCGGACGTTTCAGAAATTGAAGTTGCAGAAGATTTTATTTCGCCTTCTAATGACATCCAATGGTTATGCGCCTTATTATCTGACAACAATTTCATATCTACTTTGTTCAATTTATTTAATAAAGTTGTTGCGTTTGCTGAAGTACTTATTGAATCTTCTTTTACTAAAGCATCTTTTAAATTGATATACGCATTGTAAACACTATTTAACTGTTGTTGAAATTTCTCTGATACTTCCAAACGCTCATTCATATTAGTGTGGTCACTTTCTTTGTTAGATGCATTGTTATCCATACCTAAATGACCTTCGTGTCCAGTCATTACTTTACCACCATCTTTATTCATCATAGACTTTTTGCCTTGTAATTGTGCTGCTGCATCAACCGTAAATGTTCCGTTAGTCACTATTTCATTTCCAACAAATAAACCTTCTACAACTTCATATTCATTACCAATTTGATTGCCTAATTTAATTTCACGCATTTCAAAAATAGGTTGGTCTGGATTTGTTTTAAGGTACACCACAGAACGTTCACCTGTCCATAATACAGAAGATGCAGGAATTGATATTACTTCATCATTTTTAGCTGTACTGCCTTCAATATTTGCGGTTACAAACATTCCTGGTTTAAATACATCGTCCTTATTGCTTAAAACAACACGTAAGGTTACAGTTCTTGTTTTCGTGTTTAAAACTGGGTCAATGAAATCAACTTTACCTTTAAACTCTTTATTAGGATAAGCATTGGTTGTTATCATCACTTCCTGTCCTTTTTTAAAGCGGTCAATCTGATTTTCATACACATCAAAGTTTCCCCAAACTGTGTTGAGATTGGCAATTTTTAATAAGGGTTGTCCTTGTTTGATGTAATCGCCTTGCTCTACCAATTTTTCTGTAACAGTACCCGAAACGGTTGCATAAACAGGAAAGTTTTCTTTTACTTTTCCTGTTTCTTCAATCTGGTTGATTTGATTTTCAGAGAGTTTCCATAATTTCAATTTATTACGGACTGCTTTGTATAAAGCAGGTTGAGATTCTTTTAAAGAAGCTGCTGTGATTAATTCTTGTTGTGCTGCATAGAGTTCTGGCGAATAAATGGTTGCCAATAATTGACCTTTACGAACTTCTTCGCCTGTAAAACTCACATTCAAACGTTCAATTCTTCCAGCGAAATAACTTACCTGTACTGCATTGGCTTCTTCGTTTTCGGCAATTTTTCCTGAAAGTTTTATGATTCCATTTTCTACTAAACCATTACCAACCACCGTGGTTTGAATGTTTGCTAAAGCCATAGCATTAGTGGTTAATTTAAACTGATCTGCTGTTAAACCATCTGCTCCACTTTCGGCAGGAATTAAGTCCATCCCACAAATAGGACAATCGCCTGGTTCAGGCTGCATAATTTGTGGATGCATAGAGCAAGTCCACATTTGATTGGTTTGTTCAACTTCATTGTGATTATGGTCTGCTTCTTCTTTTGATGAACCACCGAAAAGCAACCAACCCAATAATAGACCAACTGCTAATAATCCTAAATAGATTAATATTTTATTTGTTTTCATTTTCTAATCGTTTTATCATTGCTTTCATTTCTTCTATTTCCTTGCGTTGTGCTTCAATAATATCTTCTGCCAGTTTTTTTACTTCTGGGTCTTTTATATCTGCTCTTTCACTTGTTAAAATAGCGATAGAATGATGCGGTATCATTGCTTTCATCCAAAGGACATCACCAATTATTGGTGATTGTGCTCTTACTAACCCCAAAGCCCCTATAAACAGAATAAAACTACCTGCAAGAATTGCTATGTTTTTCTTTCTATCATTATACATTTTTCGCATAAAAAACCACATTATTACTGCCATTGTTGAAATCCCTAAACACGTCATATAGAATCGTGTTAGACTAAACCATACGTGGTCTATGGAATAGGTGTTTAAATACATTGTGATGTACATTGCTACAAATGAGCAAGCCAACATTATAAAGAAGGTTTTGTAATTTCCTTTGTTTGAGTGTTCTTTTGAATTTTCCATATTTTTTTATTTTATAGTTAAACTTTTTACTTACTTAATTTTAATATCCTGAATGCACCTTGTATCACCAATCCAAATACAATGATTCCTATAATTAAATCTGGAATACCAGAATGCAGCCAATTGACTAAAACGCCTGCTGTAATTACGCCAAGATTTATTATAATATCGTTAGAGGTAAAAATCATACTGGCACGCATATGTGCTTCTTGACTTTTAGATTTTTGTAAGAGGTACAAGCAAATGCCATTTGCAATCAAAGCAAATACTGAAACTATAATCATTGTTGAAAATACAGGTAAAGCTTCATAGCCTAAAAATCTACGTATTACCTCAACGATTCCGATAATTGCAAGTGTTATCTGAAAATAGCCTGCATATTTTGCAATCCGTTTCTTTTTTAAAACTGTACCACCAACCGCTATTAAACTCAATCCGTAAACAAATGAATCTGCCAACATATCTAAACTATCAGCAACTAATCCCATTGATTTTGAAATAAGTCCTGTACTCATTTCGATAATAAAAAATGCAAAATTGATGATTAGAACTGTCCACAACAGTTTGGATTGACTCCTTGTAGATTCAGTAATAATTGTGTCTGTATCTTCTGAACTGATTAAACTTTCATTTAATTTTAATTCATTTAAGGCATTACCAATTTCATTTACATTTGAATTATGATATAGTGTTAAGATTCTTTCTTCTAAATTAAAATCAAGTTGTTTGATACCATCTATATCAGATAGCTTCATCTTAATTAGATTTTCTTCAGAAGGACAATCCATTTTTGATATTTTGAAAACTGTTTTCTGCATATAATTAAATGTTTTTTGTTCTTAATCGTAATGCGTTACCTATTACCGAAACCGAACTAAAACTCATTGCTAAAGCTGCTATCATTGGCGAGAGTAGTATTCCGAAGAATGGAAACAACACACCTGCTGCAATAGGCACACCTAAAGTGTTGTAGATAAGTGCAAAAAATAGGTTTTGCTTAATGTTCTTCATTACAGCATTACTTAAATTTTTTGCTTTTACAATACCGTGTAAATCGCCTTTTACGAGTGTTATCATAGCACTTTCTATCGCTACGTCTGTTCCAGTTCCCATAGCAATACCGACATCACTTTTAGCCAATGCTGGTGCATCGTTAATACCATCACCTGCCATAGCAACTACTTTTCCGTTTTCTTGTAATTTTTCTACTTCTTTGAGTTTGTCCTCTGGTAACATACTGGCTTTAAAATCTGCAAGATTTAGTTCTGATGCTACTGCTTGTGCTGTATCGTGATTATCACCTGTAAGCATTATAACATCAATCCCTTTATCTTGAAGTGCTTTAATGGCTTTAGCACTTGTTTCTTTTATCTTATCGCCTATAACTACATATCCAACGACGGTTTCATCTATTGACAAATAAGAAACTGTTTTACCCTGTTTTTGGTAAGATTTAGCTTCGTCTTTCATTGTCGATGTAACATCTGCTTTAGCATATTCCATCATTTTAGGATTACCTAATGTTACTTTTTTATCTTTTATTGTCGCTTCAACACCTTTTCCTGTGACTGCACTAAAATCTTCGGACTTTAAAATTTCTGTGTTGTGTTCTTTGCCATATTTAACTGTCGCTTCTGCCAAAGGATGTTCGCTATTGGTATTTAATGAAACGATGTATTGTAACACTTCTTTTTCGCTTAAAGCAGCATTAAAAGCTCCAACGGTTTCAACTGTTGGTTTTCCTTCGGTAATTGTTCCTGTCTTGTCAACGATAAGCGTATTTACCTTATCCATTTTTTCAAGAGCTTCAGCATTTTTAATCAATACACCATTTTGAGCACCTTTACCCACACCAACCATTACAGACATTGGTGTTGCTAAACCTAAAGCACAAGGACAAGCAATGATTAGTACTGCAATTGCATTGACAAACGCATACACATAAACTGGTTCTGGTCCCCAAATAGACCATACAATAAATGTGATAATAGAAATAAGAACTACAACTGGCACAAAATAGCCTGAAACTTTATCTGCTAAATTTTGAATAGGTGCACGACTTCTACTGGCATCATTAACCATATGAATGATTTGTGATAATAAAGTGTCACTTCCTACCTTTTCTGCTTTCATTAAAAAGGATTGATTCCCATTAATGGTTCCGCTACTTACTTTATCTTCTTGAGATTTGTTTACAGGAATGGGTTCACCTGTAATCATAGATTCGTCAATGGTTGTTTCACCTTCGGTTATCATACCATCTACAGGAATTTTATCTCCTGGTTTTACTTTTAGAATATCATTAAGTTCTATCTCGTCAATACTGACTTCAACTTCTTCACCATCTACTATTTTTATGGCCTTATTAGGTGCTAATTTCAACAGTTCTTTTACTGCCGAATTGGTTTTACTATGGGCACGAGCTTCTAACAACTGACCTAAAAGCACTAACGTTAAAATCACAGTTGCTGCTTCAAAATAGACGTGAACTGCGCCTGATTCAGTTTTAAATTGTTCAGGAAATACATCTGGAAACAACATCCCAAATACACTAAATAACCAAGCCACACCTGCACCAATCCCAATAAGTGTAAACATATTGAGATTCCACGTTTTTATGCTTCTATAAGCACGCTCAAAGAACATCCACGTAGCGTAAAAGACAACTGGAATGGATAAAACAAACTGAATCCAGTTCCAATATTTCTGTTCCATTATATCGTACAACGGATTGTTATTGAGCATTTCGCTCATAGCCATTAAGAAAATGGGCAAGGTAAATGCTGTGGCAATCCAAAATTTCTTTAATAGCTTTTTATACGTTTTTTCTTCTGCTGAACTATCTGCTTCCATTGGGACTAAATCCATCCCACAAATAGGACACGAACCTGCTTCTTCTTTTACAATTTCTGGATGCATCGGACACGTCCATTGTTCCTTTGAAGTTGCTGATAGATTTTGTTCTTCCACCAAATCCATTCCGCAAACAGGACAATCGCCTGGTTTATCATAAGTTTTATCGCCTTCGCAATGCATAGGACAATAAAATGTGCCTGTGCCTTTCCCTTTTTGTTGCTTTTCCTTTTTACCTTTGGTATGATGATGATGATGTTCACCTTGATTATGGATAGTGTATCTATCACTATCTTTTTTTAAGGCTTCTTGAAATGTTTCTATAGGTATGTGTGATTCCATTTCTATGGTAGCTTCTGCCTTTTCTAAATCGACTGTTGCTTTTGAAACGCCTTCTACTTTAGAAAGTGTTTCCTCAACGTGACTGCGACAACCGTTGCAGGTCATTCCGTGTATGTGATATGTGTGTTTCATTGAATTTATTTTTTCTTTTCTTTAAAGAAAAATGAACTAATCCATTCTACTTATATCAGAATTTTAATTTAAACTATCTTTAATTTGTTTCATATAACCAATTATAAGTTCTTTTTCACCTGTCGATAAAAGGGCATTTTTGTGAATTAGCGTATAAGACCAAAGGGGCATTTCGCCATTTTCAATTTGATTGATGATGGATTTTAGTTTACTGTTTTTTCTTCTATTTGAATAATCATCCCATTCATTAAAATTTAATTCTGCCTTGCCTTCTTTGATATGGTCTTCAAGAAACCAGGCTACCGGTTGCACCTTATTGTACCAAGGATATATTGTATTGTTACTGTGGCAATCATAGCAAGAGACTTGTAATTTGTTCTTGATATCATTTGGGACATCATTTACCAACATAAAGTCGGTTTTTGGAACAACTTCACTTTGGTTGCGCGTTGTGGGGATAAATTGAATCCCCACAAACGCCACCAACAACACTATTGCTATGATTTTTAAAATCTTCATTTAGTTAATTTCCTTTTGGACTTTTCCACAGTTCAACATCTTGCTTCCATAATAGGGATTCTTAATATCCTTGCTCATACTTAACCAAGCTGAACCACCATCGTACATTGGACAAAATTGCTCATATAGTTTTACTTGTGTTCCTGTAATAGCTACCATATCAGTAATATCCTTACTTAAAACTTTAAAGTGCTCACGTTGATGTGCTATTGGACTTTCTGAAATATGTTCTGCGTGTTCCGTAGCATCTTCGATAATGTCCTTTAATTCTGATTGCTGGGCATCTGTAAATTTTGAAATGTCAAGCTTTCCTAATGACGTTGCGAGGGTTGCACCCAATTCTTTAGCTTTGGCATTATCATCTACCACTAAGGCATCCTTTAAATTGAAATAGTCATTTAATATTGTTTGAGAATTTGTATCTCCATTCATTGCCATTTTCTTTTTCTTACCATCGTGATGACCATCGCTATTGTCGTGATTCATTTCTGTATTATGACCTTCATCGTTGTTATGTTCTTTTTTTGCGTCTTTACAAGACATTGTTGTTAGGCTTATAAAAGCCATTACCATAATTGTTGTTACTAATTTTACTTTTTTCATTTTGACTTACTTTTAAGATTAATATTTGTTTATATAAAATTGTTATTTATTATTAAAATCGAACTAATAGTCCGCCACCCCAACCATATCGGTTATTATAATTCCCTTGAATTGAAAAATTTCGAGATAAGATGTATGATGCTCCAATTAACCATTGCGTTTCACCTTCATAAGATTTGTTGTTTTCTAACTCATTAACCCATCCAAAATCTGCTCTGTATTCGTATTCTCCTTCGAGAAAAATTCTAGGAAAAATCAATAGTTCTCTGTCTAAACGTATTCTTGGGCGCAGTTGATGGTCCATACTCACATCGACATTAAATCTGTAAGGCGTGAAATATTTAACTCCAACCAATCCCACAGTATTGAATGTATCATAAGAATCTGGTGTTGAAGTTTCAGTATTTACGCCTGCATATACGCGTACCCAATCATTGAGATATCTGTTATAATTTACTTCTATCTCGGCATTTTGGTTATAATCAAACTCGGCACGTAGTGCAAATTCGTTACGGATGCTGCTTGACATCAATAAAAGTTCATTAAAGTTTGAACCTCCACGAAGCATTCCCCACGAATAGTAATGGTCTGTCTCGTCAATTAGGTTTTGTACTGGATAAGGTTTCATCCTTTCATCTCGTGGTGTATCATAGCTAAATACTCTTGCCATACCACCCATCATATGATATAACACGTGACAATGAAAGAACCAATCACCATATTCTTCGTTATAAAATTCGATGACCACTTTTTGCATAGGTGGTACATTGACGGTATGTTTTAATGGGGAACGTTCGCCATTTTCATTGATGACCCTAAAGTAATGTCCGTGTAAGTGCATTGGATGATGCATCATTGTTAGGTTATTCAAAGTAATTCTAGTAACCTCTCCACCTTTAATTTTAATTTTGTCTGTTTCCGAAAGTGGTATGCCATTCAAACTCCAAACATAACGTTGCATATTACCTGTTAGATTAAGTAAAAGGTCGGTTACAGGTATGTCTGCCTTATAAGTCGTGTTTTCTTTTGCCTTTAAAAAATCATAATTGAAATAGGTTTTACGTGTGTCATAATTAAATGAAGTGGTGTCCTTTTGCATTGTAGACATCATATGATTCATTGGCGTCGCATCCTTTTTCATTTCCATATTCATATCATTATCCATCTTCATCTGTCCGTCTTTCATATCCATCTTCATCTTCATTCCATATGTCTGCATCAAAAACTCTGGTGTTTTTTTCTTGTGATTGCCCACCATTGCAGGTGCACCCATCTTCATATCCATTTTTGCCATTTGCTTCATCATAGCCACTTTATCTGGTCTGTCTATTACAGTAGCTGGATACAATTTTCCGCTACCCAAACGGATTGAGGTGTTGCCAGAACCATCTTGGGCTGTTGCGGTAATTTCTAATGTACCTTCTGGGATAGTTACTATAACATCATAGGTTTCGGCAATTGCAAAAAGAAATCGGTTTTTATATTCTGGTGTTACATCTACACCATCACTCGCAACTATCATCGGGTTACCACCACCAAAATCCACCCAATAATAAGATGAAGCAGATGCGTTGATAAAACGTAATCGTACTTTTTCACCTGTTTTAAACTCTGAATATTCTGCAAGTTTTTTACCATTAGCTAAAAACGCAGGATAATAGACGTCCGCAATGTCTGCACCTTCCATTCTATCGCGCCAAAATTTGAATTGTGCGCCTAATGCACCTTCTTTAATAACTCTGCTTAATGGTACTGCTGTCCCTTTTTTAACCTGATACCATTCGTTTCCCCGTTTAAGGTTTCGTAACACATTCATTGGCTTTTCGTTTGTCCAATCGGAAAGGACTACGACTAAATCCTTATCATAGTCCAAGGTCTTTTCTTTAGGATGAATGACTATTGAGCCATAAACTCCTTTTTGCTCTTGCAACATCGTGTGGGAATGATACCAATATGTGCCAGATTGGTTTATAGGTATTCTATATTGAAATGTAGTATTTGCTTTTATAGGTGGCGTAGTTAAATAAGGTACACCATCATAAAAATTAGGAAGTATTAAACCGTGCCAATGTACAGAGGTTTCTTCATCCATTTTATTGGTTACATTAATAATAGCGAGGTCACCTTCATTAAATTCTAATGTAGGACCTGGAATTCCACCATTAATGGTCATTCCGTTTGCGGTGACACCTCCAAGCGTCATTTCATTTTTTTCTATGGTAAGGTTATATTCTCTAATTGGGCGTCCTTCTTCTTTTCTGTCTTCACCATTTGTTCCAACTTGGGCGAATGCCATTGAAGTTAAGAATAAGAGAAGTATTGTGTTAAATGTTTTCATTGTTTACTTAATTAAATAATTAATGATTGTACTTTGCACATAGTAAGTCTTCACAGATTCTATCTGGTTCATTTGAAACTTTAATTGCAACTCTTGAATATCCAAAACATCATTAAAATCAATGGTTCCTGTTTCGTAACTTTTTATTAGAATGTCTTCTGCATCTTTAGCCTGTTTTAGGTTTTTGGCTTGGGTAGCATAACTTATTCTTGCAGAAATGCGTTCGTTAATCGCCTTGTCTAAAAGCGTTTCCAATGCATTTAAACGTTCCTGTTTTTGAGCAGTAATTTCCTGCTGTTGCAAATCATTTTGTTTGGTTTGGGATTTATATTTCTTATTGAAAATTGGGATAGATACCGAAACCATTGGCATTACAATATCCTTTCCGTTATCGCTGAAATCCATATTTGGTCTTTCAGCAACATTGATATAATCTAATCCAAAACCAATCATTGGACTGCTTTCTTTTTGATTCAATAATTCTGATTGCTCTATGGATTGATAGAGTTTATCAAATTTTAGTAATTCAGGATGCAATACTAATTTTTCAAAAGTAATATCAAAGTCTTCAGAAGGTATAATTAAGCTATCTACCATATTGACTGTAACATCATTTTCCCTATTCAATAGGTTGTTAAATTTGGTCTGTTCTGCTAAAAATTGTTGGTGCAATACGTCTTTTAATTGTTGCATTTCGTTCTGACGCATTTGTAATCGTAATACATCTACTGCAGATGCTTTACCAACCTCAACAGAAGTCAAAGCCATTGTTTCATAAGTTTCTAACAGATTGATATTCTCTGTTAATACCTTTTGTTTTGCTTTATTAGCATATAGTCTATAATAAGATTGTGAAACTGAAGACATTAATTTTCGCTTCGCAATTACAATATCTTCATACTTAACATCTGCTAACGAACTAACGTAATTTTCTCTTGCCGAAATATTACCAAACCACGGTAACATTTGTTTTGCAGACACCTTAAAGCGTTGAGCACCTGTTCGAGTTTCTGGTTCACTTACAAAATAACCAACTCCAAATTCGGTATTAGGAATGGTGTTGACCTCGTTTACCTTTTCGGAAGCTCTTTTGTATTGTAACTCAAACTTTTGAATTTCTGGATTGTTTGTTAAGGCTTCATCGATAAGTATTTCTAATTGTTGAGCGTTCGCAAAAAGACTCAAGAAACAAGAGCCAAGAGCCAAGACGATTTTTATTTGTATTGATTTATATTTCATTTTGATGTTCTTTTAAGTTGAACTTCTGCTTTCCAGCTATACAATACTGGTACAACAAACAAAGTGATTAAGGCTATAAGCATTCCACCAAAACTTGGTATTGCCATAGGTATCATAATATCACTACCTCTTCCTGTAGATGTTAATACTGGTAATAATGCCAATATGGTAGTAGCAGTTGTCATTAAACAAGGTCTAATACGTTTTTCTCCTGCTTCTACTACTGATGCTCTGATTTCTTTTTTATTTTCTGGTGTATTTCTATCAAATGTTTGTGTTAAATAAGTTGCCATTACAACTCCATCATCGGTTGCGATACCAAATAGTGCAATAAACCCAACCCAAACCGCTACACTTAAATTAATGGGGTGCATTTGAAATAAATCGCGCAGATTTTCACCAAAGACATTGAAGTTTAAGAACCAATCTTGACCATAGAGCCATATCATTACAAAACCACCAGCAAAAGCAACTGCAATACCTGTGAATACCATTAGTGATGTCCCTACTGAACGAAATTGGAAATACAGAATTAAGAAAATGATTGCCAACGCTAAAGGCACAACAACCGACAAGGTTTTT
Organism: Seonamhaeicola algicola; assembly: GCF_007997385.1. GTDB lineage: Bacteria > Bacteroidota > Bacteroidia > Flavobacteriales > Flavobacteriaceae > Seonamhaeicola > Seonamhaeicola algicola. The sequence continues at coordinate 295,596 of NZ_VOSC01000005.1, read as the reverse complement.
TCTGCTCTTAATTGGTTTTCATACGTTCCCGTAAATTGGTAGTTGATACCTTTTGGGACTACCAATTCGCCACTATCTATCTTTTCTTGAATTAAGGTTTGTGCATTTTCTACCACATTGACTTCTGCAAAACCATCCATTTTATCAAATAACACATAGCCAACTAAAAAAGTGTCTTCACTTTTAATTACTTGTGGACCTTGTTCATATTTTATAGTCGCTAATTCACTTAAAGGAATAGGGCTTCCTTTTTCAACAGGCACATAGATTTGTTTTAAATCGGTTGGATTTGCTCTTAATTCTCTTGGGTAACGAACTCTAACACCATAACGCTCACGACCTTCTACTGTCTGTGTTAATACCATACCACCAACAGCCACTTTCAAAACATTTTGAACTTCCTCAATGGTTACGCCATAACGAGCAATTTTCTCTCTATCAATATCAATTAACAAATAGGGTTTACCTACAATACGGTCTGCAAAAACAGCTTCATCTTTTACACCTTCAGCTTGTTTTAAAATATCTTCTAATCGCATTCCAAACGCTTCAATCTGCTTTAAATCTTGCCCTTTTATTTTAATACCCATTGGTGCTCGCATTCCTGTTTGCAACATTACCAATCGGGTTTCAATAGGTTGTAGCTTTGGTGCAGACGTTACGCCTGGTAATTTGGTCACTTTTACAATTTCGTTCCAAATATCATCTGGTGATTGTATTTCAGGTCTCCAATTTCGATAGAACTCGCCATTATTGTCTGGAATGAGTTGAGACCTTTCGACTGTGCTCAAGGTGACATTTTCTGTATTATTTGGATTTGCGATAAATCGACCATCTTTTAATTCAAACAAGCCATCATTATTCACTTTGTAGCGTTGACGTTCTCGGTTTTCATTCAGCATATATTCTGACTTATACTGAATAACATTTTCATACATTGATAGTGGTGCTGGGTCTAATGCAGATTCTGTACGACCTGCTTTTCCAACTACAGTTTCGATTTCAGGAATACTGGCAACTGCCATATCTAACTGCTGTAAAACACGCTTATTTTCTTCTACACCAGAATGTGGCATAGAAGTAGGCATCAATAAAAAAGAACCTTCATTTAACGATGGCATAAATTCTTTGCCTGTGTTTTTCATAATGAAAAAACCAGCAATGACAATTGCAGTTGGAATTGAAAGAAATAGTAATTTATTATCTAAACACCATCTTAAAATTCGAGTATAATACCTGATAAACAATGAGAAAACACCCAATAAGCCAAAGCAAATGACACCAACAAAGATGAGGTTCCAGAAGATACTTTTATCAACTCCTAAAGGTCTCCAATATTCCGCTAACAGAAATACTATTGCAGTTGTACATATTATGATATTAATTAAGTTGGATTGTTTTTCTGTTATTTTATTTTGAGTACTTAACAATGCTGTGATACCAAAAGCTATCAATATTAATCCTAACCAATAACCATAGATTATTGCTATTATCCCTAATACTATTAAAACGCCATTTAAAGCATATTTAAAATGCGTTTTTATGCTTTTCTTTCTGAATAAAAACGCTGCAAAAGGTGGAATTAAAAACAATGCTACAATTATTGAAGCTGTTAATGCAAAGGTTTTTGTGAATGCTAATGGTCTGAACAATTTACCTTCAGCGCCAATCATTGTAAATACAGGAATGAAACTTATAATTGTAGTCATTACTGCGGTTACGATTGCACCAGAAACTTCGGCTGTTGCGTTGTAAACTACTGTATTAATGGATTGTGTTCCATCATCTTCATCTAAATGCCGAATGATATTTTCTGATAGTATAACACCAACATCGACCATTGTTCCGATAGCAATTGCAATACCAGATAATGCGACAATATTAGCATCGACGCCAAAGAGTTTCATCGCAATAAATACCATTAAGACTGCAACTGGTAATAATCCTGAAATCAAGACAGAAGCTCGAAGATTAAACACCATAATGATTATAACCAAAATGGTAATCAATATTTCAAGAGTTAAGGCTTCATTGAGTGTACCTAAAGTTTCTTGTATCAATTCTGTTCTGTCATAAAAAGGCACTATGGTAACTTGTGATGTTCTTCCATCTGCCAAAACTTTTGAAGGTAATCCTGCACTTAATTCATTAATTTTTTCCTTTACGTTATTAATGACTTCCATTGGGTTTGCTCCATAACGAGCCACCACAACAGCACCAACAACTTCAGCACCTTCTTTATCCAATAAACCTCGTCTTGTTGCTGGACCTAATGAAACTTTTCCAATGTCTTTAATTTTTATTGAAGTGAAATTTTCAGAATCAACTACAGCATTTTCAATATCTGCAATGGATTTTACATACCCCAAACCACGAACTAAATATTCAGCTTGGTTAATTTCCAAGGTTTGTGCGCCAATATCCTTATTACTTTCTTTTACAGCTTTAACAATATGATGTAACCCAATGTTATATTGACGCATTAGTTCTGGGTTTACATCCACTTGGTACTCTTGAACATAACCACCAATTGATGCAACTTCAGAAACACCGCTTGCAGAGGACAAGGCATATTTAACATAGTAATCTTGAATACTACGTAATTCGTGTAAATCCCAACCACCTGTTACATTACCGTTCTCATCACGACCTTCAAGTGTGTACCAAAATATTTGTCCTAATCCTGTGGCATCTGGACCTAACGCTGGATTAACACCTTCGGGTAATAAACCACTTGGTAAGGAATTAAGTTTTTCGAGAATACGACTTCTGCTCCAGTAAAATTCTATATCCTCTTCAAAAATGATATAGATGCTTGAAAACCCAAACATAGAGGAACTACGAATGGTTTTCACTCCAGGAATACCCAATAATGATGTGGTTAATGGATAGGTTATTTGGTCTTCTATATCTTGTGGGGAACGACCATCCCACTTGGTAAATACGATTTGTTGATTTTCACCTATATCGGGAATAGCATCTACTGCTACAGGGTTACTTGGCAAAAATCCTGTATCCCAATTAAAAGGTGCATTAACAGTTCCCCATCCAATAAAAAGGACAAGTAGTAAAACTGCAACGAGTTTGTTTTCTATTAAAAATTTGATGCTTTTATTTAGCATATGATTGATTTTAAACAATTAGACAATAGTGTTGTAAAAACACCGAATACAGTAAATTATCCTTACGACATTGCAGTCATAGGATAAAAGAGTCTATTGTTTAAAAATCAAATTAAGTATGTCTCGTCAATCTTGTAGAGTTGCCTTATGACGAGTGGTGGTTTGTATTCTTCGTAGGTAGATACATTACTGTCTAAACCTTCAAAAAGGTTAATGTAAGTATAAACAAATGAAGCGATGAATACTTGTTGCTCAAACGTGATTTTGTCAACTTGCAATTGTAATTCGTCTTGACCTTCAATTGCTAATTGTTTATCATCACAACAATTTTTCTTGGTAATAGAACATTCTTCGGTTGAAGGCTTTTCCATTTCCATTCCGCAACCTTTGGCTTTTTGAAAGATAGCAGATTCTACTAAAGTATCTCCACAATAATGCATATTCACAGTAAATGACATTGTAGAGAATAACACTACAAAAGTCATTGCTAAAGACATTATTTTATGGAAAATCTGCTTCATATTGATTGCGAAGTTACGAAATTTTAACAACTATTGATTTTGTTTAACAGAAGTTTAATTGATTAATCTGCTTAATCCCATTTCATTTTCTGCAATCGAACTGCATTTAAAATTGCTAATAATGCTACTCCTACATCTGCAAAAACAGCTTCCCACATTGTGGCTAAACCACCTGCTCCTAATATCAAGACAATAACTTTAACTCCAAACGCTAAAATGATATTCTGCCAAACTACTTTGCGTGTAGAACGACTAATTTTAATGGCTCTCACTACTTTTGAAGGTTGGTCGGTTTGAATGATAACGTCTGCTGTTTCAATAGCTACATCACTACCCAAACCACCCATTGCAATTCCAACGTTACTTGCTGCTAAAACAGGCGCATCGTTTATACCATCCCCTATAAATGCTACTTTATTTTCAGGATTCTTTTTTAATATTTCAACTTCGTTTAACTTATCTTCTGGAAGTAAATCACCTTTTGCATTTTCGATGTTCAACTCTTTAGCGACTTGTTGAGTAATGGAATCTTTGTCACCGGAAAGCATCATAATATTTTTGATACCAACTTTTTGTAATTTGACAATTGTTTCTTTGGCATCTTCTTTTAATTCGTCTGCTATTACCACATAACCAGCAAACTTGTTATCTATTGCAACTAATACAATAGATTCTACAATATTTTCCGTTTCCGCTGGGACTTCTATATTATTAGCAATCATTAATGCTTTATTACCTACTAAAACTGTTTTACTATTTACAATTCCTTTTAATCCTTTACCTGCAATTTCAGAAACGTCTTGAGCTTCAAAATCTTCTCCTTCTGATTTATACTCTAAAATTGCTTTAGCAATTGGATGCGTGGATTGTTCTTCCATCGCCATTAAATATTGCATAAATTCGGTTTCTTTCCAATCAATTGCTTTTACTTCTTTGATTTTAAAAACACCTTTAGTTACGGTTCCTGTTTTGTCCATTACCAAAGTATTTATCTTGGTCATTGCATCTAAAAATGAAGCACCTTTAAATAATATTCCATTTTTTGAAGCTGCTCCCAATCCACCGAAATATCCTAATGGAATTGAAATCACTAACGCACAAGGACAAGATATTACCAAGAATATTAATGCTCTGTATAACCAATCTCTAAATATATAATCATCTACAAAAAAGTAAGGTATAAAAGTAACACCAATAGCCAAGAACACTACAATTGGTGTGTAGATACGAGCAAACTGTCTAATGAATAATTCTGTTTTAGACTTACGAGCTGTAGCATTTTGAACCAAGTCTAATATTCTCGCAATAGAACTATCTTCAAACTTGTTGGTTACCTCAACTTCAATAACACTTTCTAAATTGATACTACCTGCGTAAACCTTTGCTTCTTTCTGAATGGAATCTGGTTTGCTTTCGCCTGTTAATGCTGCGGTGTTTAGAGATGCTTTTTCGGATAATAAAACACCATCCAATGGAATTTTTTCACCTACTCGAATTTGAATTTTTTCTCCAATGTTTACATCTTTTGGCGAAACACTTTTATAATCTCCCTCACGAAATACATTGGCTTCTTTAGGTCTAACATCTAATAATGCTTTTATATTTCCTTTTGCACGATTTACAGCAGCACTTTGAAATAATTCGCCTACTGCATAAAATAGCATTACTGCAACACCTTCGGGATATTCACCAATAACAAATGCACCAATGGTTGCTATAGACATTAAAAAGAACTCTGTAAAAACATCACCTTTTTTAATACTATTCCAACCCTCTTTCACAACAGGAAGGCCTACAGGTAAATATGCAATACCATACCAAGCAATACGAATCCAATCCTTAAAGAAGGAAACATCAAAATAATCTAAACCTATACCAATGATAAGCATTGTAAAACTTATGATTGCAGGTACATAGGTTTTGAATGCACTACCATTACCGTGATTATGACCATCATCGTGAGAATGTTGTTCTTCTGAATTTGGTTTTAAATCTCTTAAATTGACTTTCTTTTTTTTCATTTAGTTTTGTTTTAGCAACAACTTTTGTTTTGTTGAATTGGTGGACAAGGAACTGTACCATAAGAACAATACACACAACAATCACCTTCGTTTGGTTTTAGAACCGTTTTACAATGCTCACACTCGTAAAAGAATTGACAAGCGTTAGTTGGCATATCTTCCACTTTTTTAAGACCGCAGTTAGGGCAAGTGATTTCCGATTTTAATATGGTTTGCATCAATTTTCTTTTTTATCAGTTACTTTATAACCTGTAGCATTAATTGCTTTCTCAATCTCCAATTCATTGGTTTTAGTTTCGTCAAACTCAATGATTGAGTTACCATTTTCGTATGATGTTTTTGAGTTTACAATTCCGTTAAGTTTATTTACTTCGTGGTTTACGTGAGCTTCACAACTGGCACAGGTCATACCACTTATTTTATACTCTGTTGTTTTGATATTTGAGTTATTAACTATTATGATTTGTTTTTCGGTTTTTGGATATAACATACTTGAGTAGTATGGGAAAGCCAACATCACAATTGCAAATGCTGTTACCACTCCTAAAAAGGTTTTTGAATGCATAAATTTTGGTTTTTCATCCGTTTCACATTCGCCGCAGTCTATTTCTTTTTCTGGCTTGAATTTTTGATACCAAGCAAAGAGAAGAACTACTATTGTTAGCCCAATTAAGTAAGGTCTAAATGGTTCTATCCAAGAAAAAGTTGAAGCTACACCGCTTGTTCCTGCTATTAAAGCCAAAACAGGTGTTATACAACATAATGAAGCTGTAATTGCTGTAAGCAAACTTGTTATCGCTAATTTACTTTTCATAATTACTTAATTCTTTGATTACAAAAATGCAATTAAAAAGCGTGCAATGGAAGTGCATTTATTATCCACTACACTTATCACATATACCTTTTACAACCAAGTTTACATTTTCTGAAACAAATCCGTTAGGCACTTTTATTTGTGGAATTTTATGGTCAGTTAAACAAGTTGTTTCTTTACAATTATTACAATGAAAATGTAAATGCAAATCGTTTTTAATATCACAATTACATCCCTCTTCGCATAACGCATATTTTGTTATCCCTGTGCCATCGTCTATTTGATGGACTATTCCTTTATCTTCAAATGTTTTAATAGTTCTGTATAAGGTAGTTCTATCTGCTTTTTCAAAAGCATTTTCAATGTCACTTAATGTTACTGCTATTTCTTTTTCTGCAAGAAACTTATAAATTAACATACGCATTGCTGTAACACGAATATTTTTTGACTCTAATAATTGTTCTATTGTCTGCATAATTAATGTTCGTGTTCTGCTTCTCCTTTTTTCATTTCTGCGTTAAGGTAATAAGCATTGTTATAGGCAAATTGTGTGTTACTTTCTATATCTTCAATAAATTGAACCGATACCCAATCACCATCTTTAGTACCTAACACAACTTCGATAGGTTTAAAGCTCCAATCGTCATTTTCTTTTTCTACTGAAAACACATAATATCTTTCGCCTTCTTTTATAATTGCACTTTCTGGTAAAGCTTTTGTTTGGGTATTATCTACTTGAATTTTACCTTGAATATACATACCAGGAATTAAATTACCTTTTTTGTTTTCTATTTCTGCGTGAACGTGAACTGCTTTCGGGCTGTCTTCAAACGTTTTACTCACGGAATAGATTTCTGCGGTAAGTTCTGTATCTGGTATAGATTGTACCGTAAAGTTTACTCTTTGACCCTTCTGTACTTTATGGACATCTTTTTCAAAGACCATAAAATCGGCGTGAACGTGATGCGTATTTACAATTTCAAATAATTCGGTTTGTGGCTCTACATATTGACCTGTTTTTACTTCAACTTTTTGCACAAAGCCTTCTATTGGACTTCGCAATGCTATGCGCTGTGCAATTGTGCCATTGCGAACTGATGTAGTGTTAACGTTGAGTATTCTTAATTGCGCTTCTAAACCATTAACCATTGCTTTTGATGCTTGATATTCTGCTTCTGCTTTCTGGAAATTAGCACCAGAACCAACACCAGCATCGTATAATTTTTGTTGACGTTCATAATTTTTCTTTGCAAGCTCGCTATTGCTATAAGCGTTTAAATAATCCGTTTGCGCTTGTATGATATTTGGGTGCGATAGATAAGCCACTACTTGACCTTTATTAACCTTATCACCTTCAATCACTTCAATTGAAACGACATTTGCACCAACAACAGTAGTAATAGCTGCTTCGTTTTGTGGTGGTACTTCTAACGTTCCGTTTGCTTCTACATAGCCGCTCATATTACGTAATGCCAACGTATCTATTTTCATTTTTAAAGCATCGAATTGCTGTTGTGATAGCATTACTTCTTCGCTTTCATTATGTTCTTCATTAACTTCTGTTTTTTCTTCCTCATCGTGGGAATGGCCATCATTCTCGTTATGATTTTCTTTATTTCCGCAAGCTGAAACAAAAATGGTTAACACCATTACGGTAAGAATTTTATATATTTTATTTTTCATTGTCTTATTGATTAAAATATTGTAATTGAAATGTGCTTTCTAAATAGTTTACTAATGCAGTCTGTGCTTCAAGTTCCGATTGAATTGCTTCTTTTATCAACTGCGTAAATGCAGTATAATCAATTTCGCCTTCTCTATATGCCAGTAATGCACCTGTTTTTTGCTCTTTTGTTAATGGTAAAACTTGGTCTTTGTAAAACTCCCAAGACGTTTTCCATTTGAAATAATTTTCTTTAGCCTGAACAAACCTTGATTGTACTTCCTGTTTTTTGAACGCTACGTTGGTTTCTGCTATTTCTTTATCAATTCTGGCACTTCTAACTTGTGCTTTGTTAGAACCTGATAAAAACGGAATTGAAATTCCTGCTTGATAGGTGTAAAATCCTGAATTGCCATTGACACGCTGTAAGCCACCTTGAAGATTGAACTTCGGTAAATTATCTGCCTTTGCAGCTTTATATTTGGCTTCTGCTTCATCTACAATGTTCTGCGACATACTGTACAATGGATGATTTTCAATACTGAACGTTTCCATATCATTCTCCATCACTACGTCAAACTCATCTGAAACTGTAAAAACTTCTTCTGATACCAACCACAAATTGAATTGTTGTAAGGCAATAAGATAATTACTATAGGCTTGCGCTTTTTTATTCTGAATTTGAAACGCTTGATTTTTTGCTGCTGAATATTCTAATTTAGAAATGGCTTCGACTTCATAATTTAAAGCTACTGCTTGTTCAAATTTGGAATAAATGGAATCCAGTTCTTTATACAAGTTATAGTTCCGTTTCATTTGATAGCATTTAGACCACGCTTTTTTTACTTCCAATTCCAGTTCCAATTCGGAAAGTTGAAAGGCTTTTTGTGCTAACTGAATGCGTTGTTCTTGTAACTTCCTTTTTGAACCAATACCAAACACATCAATATTAGATTGACCAATACCTATGGTTGTATAAATACCATTGCCACTATTAACTTCTTCTCCACCTGTAAAAATTTGAGTCGTTCCGAAATCATAGGCAGTCGCTTTTAATTGTTCTTGTTTTGTAATTTCCAACTGCTTTTGCTTCAATAATGGATAATTACTTTTTGCGAGTTTAACAGCTTCCTGTAATGAAATTTCGGGAATTGTATCATTCAACTCTTGTGCATTACTTTGTGGTGAAAAGCCAAATAGTAATAATACAACTGCTGTTGCTGTTACTAACTTTTTATTTGGCTTAAACGTAAAAGATTTGTTTTCTACCCAATGATATAAAATTGGTAAAACAAATAAGGTAAGCAAAGTTGAAGTTAATAATCCACCAATAACTACAGTTGCCAAAGGACGCTGTACTTCTGCACCAGCTGATGATGAAATAGCCATTGGTAGAAAGCCTAATACATCTGTAAAAGCAGTTAGCATAATAGGTCTGATTCTTCGTTTAGTACCTTCAACTATTCTATCCTTTAAATTGGTTACACCTTCTTCTTTTAATTCGTTGAGTCCGCTTATCATTACCAATCCATTTAATACCGCAACACCAAACAACACAATAAAACCAACACCTGCCGAAATACTAAATGGCATATCACGCAACCATAAGGCTACTACACCACCAATAGTTGCCATTGGGATGGCTATATAAATCATTAAGGTTTGAGGTAGTGATTTTAATGCAAAGTATATTAGTATAAATATGAGTAATAAGGCGATAGGAACAACGGTTTGTAATCGGTTGCTGGCACGTTCCAGATTTTCAAATGCACCACCATAGCGAATAAAATAACCCGATGGTAGTTCCAATTGTGCATCTAATTTTGATTTTATTTCAGTTACCAACGATTTTACATCTCGACCTCTGACATTGATACCTACATAGGTTCTTCTGTTGGTATTGTCTCTACTTATTTGCATTGGTCCTGCTTTGTAACTTACATCAGCTACTTCGCGAAGTGGAATCTGTGCACCAGAAGGTAAGTTGATAAACAAATTTTGCACATCTGTTATGTCTTTACGATTATGAGAACTTAACCTAACCACCAAATCAAATCGCTTTTCTCCTTCAAATATAGTACCTGCTACTCCTCCTGCAAAAGCTGATTGCACAATTTGATTTAACGTGTTTATTTGAAGTCCGTATTGTGCCAATTTATTTCTATTGTAAGTAATGGTCATTTGTGGCAATCCTTTCGTAGCTTCTGCTCGCATATCACCTATACCTTCAGTACCTGCAATAATTTTTGATATTTCCTCTGCTTTTTGAGCGAGGATGTTTATATCTTCGCCATAAAGTTTAACAGCAATATCTTCTCTAATACCTTCAAGCAACTCGTTAAAACGCATTTCAATAGGTTGGGTAAACTCATAATTAACGCCAGGAATAATTTCGACTGCCTCTTTTATTTCTTCAATGAGTTCATCTTTTGAAGACACTGTTGTCCATTCGCTTTTAGGTTTTAGGATTACAAAAATATCCGCAAAATCCATCGGCATTGGGTCTGTAGGCACTTCGGCAACACCAATACGACTAACAATTTTTTCTACTTCTGGAAATTTTGCTTTTACTATTTGCTCTATTTTAGTGGTAGTTTCAATGGTTTCAGTAAGGGAACTACCTGGTTTTAAAATAGCGTGAAATGCAATATCACCTTCATCGAGTTGCGGGATAAATTCACCACCCATTCTTGAAAACATAAAAACGGTTATCCCAAACAACACAACTGCAATACCAATTACCCATTTACCTTTTCGCAAGGCTCTAACCAATATAGGTTGATATTTGTCTTCAACCCAATGTACAAATCTATCTCCATAAGATTTTTTATCATTTTTTGGTGCTCTTAACACTAAAGCAGACATCATTGGCACATAGGTTAAACACAGTACCATTGCACCAATCATAGCAAAAATAAAGGTCAATGCCATTGGTTTAAACATCTTTCCTTCAATACCTTGTAAGGCTAAAATGGGTAGAAAAACGATAAGGATAATCAACTGACCGAAAAACGCAGCGTTCATCATCTTTTTTGAAGCATTAGACGCCACTTTATCTCGCTCTTTGGATGTAAGCTGTTTCTTTTTTAGTACTTGTGATGCAATGAGAAATACTGTACTTTCTACAATAATTACAGCGCCATCAACTATAATACCGAAATCTATTGCTCCCAAACTCATTAAGTTTACCCAAACATCGAACACGTTCATTAAAATAAAAGCGAATAATAAGGATAATGGTATTGTTGAAGCAACGATTAAACCACCTCGCCAATTACCCAATAAGAAGATAAGCACAAAAATAACTATCAATGCACCTTCAATAAGATTTGTGGTTACAGTAGAAGTTGTTTCTCCAATTAATTTACTTCGGTCTAATAAGGGTTCAATAATTACACCTTCAGGTAATGACTTTTCAATTTGAGTCATTCGCTCTTTTACATTGGCAATAACATCATTGGAATTTGCACCTTTTAGCATCATCACCAATCCACCTACAACTTCACCTTCACCATCTTGGGTTAATGCACCGTAACGTATGGCAGAACCGAATTGCACAGTTGCAATATCATTAATAGTTACAGGAATATTATTAACGGTTTTTACCGTAATTTTTTTAATGTCTTCTAAACTCCGTACCAAGCCTTCTCCACGAATAAAATTAGCCTGATGGTTCTTTTCAATATATGCACCACCTGTATTTTGATTATTGGCTTCAAGTGCATTAAAGACATCTGTAATGGTCAATCCAATTGCGTTTAAATCGTTTGGGTCAAACGCGACTTCGTATTGTTTAATTTTACCGCCTATGGCGTTAACCTCAACCACACCTTCTACCATTGCCATTTGACGTTGTACAATCCAATCCTGCATTGAGCGTAAATCTGCAATGTCGTATTTGTCTTTATACTCTGGTGCTACTTTTAAGGTGTATTGATAAATTTCCCCTAATCCTGTGGAAATAGGTCCCATAGTAGGTTCTCCAAAACCAGCTGGAATTTGTTCTTTGACTTCGTTTAGTTTTTCGGCTACTAATTGACGAGGTAGATAGGTTCCCATATCATCGTCGAATACGATGGTAACAACCGATAAGCCAAAACGAGAGATTGACCTAATTTCCTTTACATCAGGCAGGTTGCTCATTGCAACTTCCACAGGGTAGGTTACAAATTGTTCAATATCTTCTGTACCTAAATTAGGTGCTTGTGTAATAACCTGTACTTGGTTATTGGTAATGTCTGGAACAGCATCGATTGGCACTTTGGTCATACTCCAAATACCTGCTCCAATTATGGTAAGCGTAAGCAAACCAATAATGAATTTGTTATTGATTGAAAAATCAATGATTTTATTAATCATAGTAAAATTTTAATTCAGTTAAACATATCATTTTGCGCTTCGCGCAAAATAAAAGCGAAGCAATGCTTTTGTTAAAAAGCATTGCGTAAGGATATAGCTATCCTTTAAAAAACTGAATTATACTTTAGGTGGCTGGAAAAGTGATTCCAAATATCTGGAAGTGAAGTTTACTTTATGTAAATTATATTGTTTTTTCTTTTCAAACTTTAGTCGATTGGTTAAAGCCAAATTATTGTTAGCTATAATTAACACTAAAGGGTGACAACATTGATTATGGGAATGGACTGGTGTATTCTCCTTATCTGGGTTATGATGATGCTCTCCATTTTTAGAATCGCCGTCAATGTAGTCTTCAACTACATAATCAAGGAAAGAGTCTCCATAAATTTTATGGTCTTGATAATGGGTAATTACATTTGAAATTTCTTTAATTGGACCACAAAAGTCCATATCTATGCTTATCCCTTGAAAAAAGAATAAAATAGACATTGATATGGAAACAAATATTTTCATATAATTTATACAAATATACAAATTATTGAATGCAATGGTGTTGCAAATAAATTGATTGGTAAATTACAAAAACCATAGAGCATCTTTAGCATCGTCTGGAACACCATTATTAAATCGTGGTGCTATTTGTGCTACCATTTCTGGGTATTTTATGGTAATAGGTACATTTTGTTGTCGAAGTGATTTCCAATACAATCTGCTAAATTGATATACCTGTGTTAATAACTCTAAAACCACGTCTGCATCTTCAAAAGCATCTTCATCTGGACTGCTTATTTTTATCTTTATTGGAAATGGATAACCGTCTGTATCAGAATAAAAACGGTCGTTTGGATAGCGTGCATTATTGAAAAGTAAAAATTTATTTAAACCTATACGAATGTATGTACCACTTACGGGCATTAATTTATCTCCCCAATTTACATCGTAAGCAATCATGTCTTCTGCTTCGGTTTTATTGATATTCAAAATATATAAAGGCACTCCTAATTTTAGTTTGTTCATCCCATCAATAATTGGTTTTAGTTCTTCATAGCTCATTTCTTTATAAAAATGAATGACTACTTTATCTGCTTGACTTACGGACGTAAAATCTCTAATTGCCTTTAATATGCTGCCTGCTAATAGTTCTGTTTCGTTTTGGTTGAAGTATTCAAAATTTCTGAATAATCCATTATTTTGAAAACTAAAAGCACTTGCTATATACCTTCTGTTTTCGCCTTGATTGGTAAATGCTCCTACACCTATAACCAATTCTTTCTTATCGGTTACTGCCAGCTTCCAAGGTGCTCCGCCTAATTTGGCGTGAATAGCTAATGCCATATTTTGTAATGAAAACTGAAAATTGTATTGGTCTTGGATGTTTACAATCATTTTTTCGTAATCCACTACTTGGGTTACAATGCCTTCATTTAAAAACAATTCTTTAATGTGGATGTAAATTTCCCTATCGTCTGGATGTGGTGTAAATTTATCGAAAGGACTGATGTAAAATGCTGCATACTTTATATTGTCGTGGTCAAACGTTAAACTTTCGAGTTTTTGAACGATTTCTGGAATTGGGTCGTTTTCATTTGTGAATTCAATAAAGTGTTCTTTTGAAGCTGTAGCCTTGATATTTACATAGGCTTCCAATCCTTTATAATAGTTTTTTGCGGTATTTACACCTTCTTTTAGATTTTGATAGAAAGACAACACAGAATCTTTATGTGAGGTATGGCAAATGAAAAAAATCTTGATATTTTGATTGTTTGGCCGTCTGTAAGGATTTAGGATATTCATTGCCTTTTTAGGCACAAGATGGGTTTTCTTATTACCATATTGGTCTTTACCAAACTCTAATAAACCCAAGTTAGGATTTATATGGTTTATTCGGTTACCAGGAACATCTATAAAAGCATCTTCCTTAAAAGGAAATAAGGCTTTAAATTCTTCTGTAAACAAATATTTTTCTGCAAATTTGGAAATAAGTGCTATATACTTTTGGTATTTGTTGGCTGGTCTTACTGGTTCTTCAATAGGTATATCTAATGCTCGTGCTAATGGTAAACTAAAAATTGGGAATGCTTGGTCAAACTGAATAGCATTGTAAAATTCTTGTTTTTCCTCTGTGTCGAGGTCCATTTGGTAATTGAACGTTTTTTGACCATATACACAACGCCTTATTAACTCTGAATCCTCTATATCCTTAACCGACGTTGTAAGGACTTTTGATGTGCCATCATACGATACAATAAGTTCTGGTAAGTCGGTTAATTTTGCAAATTGTATTTTAAATGAAAACTTGTAATATAAATTATAATGTTCTGTATTCCCTTTAAGAGAAGGCATCCACACTTGCACATCACCAACAAAGTTTTTTACAACTACATAGTCTTTTGCTTTAAAATAGTTTCTTAATTGGTGTTTAAGGTATTGCTTATATATTCTTAATTCTCTACCATCTACTAAATTGAGTTTAATACTTGATGCATCTGGTACTTCTGTTGTAAATGTTGTAAATATTTGGTCTGTGTTAGATAAGTCTGCATCTGGAAACACCTCTTTAATCTGCCTTGAAAATTTAGATTTATGTATAGGATGACTACCTTCAATATCTTCTATAGTTAAATAAATGGTAGGCGCACTATTAGGCCATTTAAAGTTAAGTATGTTCGTTTTGAGGTGTTCTTGCATTGGTATTATAATTTTCTACATAAAATGTTCTTATATATTAAAGTTTAGCGTCAATTTTTGCTTTTATTTCTTTAAGCTCATTTATACTATCATTATCAGGACTGAAATAATTATTAAATTGTTTTTCAATATCACCTGCGTATTGTAAACTATAAACCTCAACATCCCAAATTTTCTTTCTTATTGTAGAAGCTAATTCTATTATATCGCGACTTCCTAAATCATCATAACCTACATCTCTTCTAATATCCATTGCATTTTTAATAAATGGTAATAAAAGATTATCTGAAATATGTCTAAAATCTGGGACTTCACCAGCATCTTGGATTTCCTGTAAATAACCATAATGTGCCGGATTATACTCGTTAATTAGACTTGACCAAGGATGTGATAAATAATCTTGTGGACCAAATTTTATTCTATAATCATCTACCAATCTTGCGTTAGCGTTTAGTAGTTCCATCATATCAGCAGCAATTTGTTTTTGTTTTGACACCTTATCTTCAATATGAAACGTATATTTTTTCTTTAAATCTTTAAACGCTTCATTGTAAAAATCTGATATTTCATAAAGGTTAACGAATTGCTTTTGCCAATCTTCTGCATCTTCACTAAAAAATGCTTGAAAAACCTTGAAATTAGATAAAATATCCATTTCGATAACTCTTTCAAAATTCTTATTAGTATTGAAATACATCGTATTCATTGCTGAAGGTTTATCTTTTTCTGACTTATAAAAAACCGCCATTCTTTCACCGTGCTTAACAATGTCCTTTTCTAAAGTTTTCAGATAATTAGTTAATAATAACAAGCGGTCTTTTAAATCTTGCTGTTTATCGTTAGCAGCATCTTGCCTTTCTATAATTATTTGCTCTCTCTGTTCATAAACTTGATAAAGCACAAAAAGAATTGACAGGAAAGCTAATATTCCACCAATTAATGAGCCATAGGCAGATATTATATGGTCTCTTGTATTGAAATCTACATCAAAGAGTTTCCAATTATCTGTTTCATATATAGCTTGAAAAGTAAGAAATACAATTAATGCTAACGTTAACCAAAACACCCATTTGATTATTTTTTTATAGCGAGATAGCGATTCCATAATAACTACTTTTTAGGTTTGCTATCTTTTGGTTTAAGCGAATTAGATGGTTTAGTGGTAGTTCTTCCTAAATCAATTTTGACATTTTTCGATTTACTTGAATTTTTCTGTTTTGCCATAGCGTCTATTTTTTAGGTTTTGAGTCTTTTGGTTTTAAAAAAGTAGGTGGCTTTGTAGTTGTTCTACCAGCTCCTACATTATCCCATATTGTATTAGGGTTTGATTTTGGTAAATTTTTGTCCTTGTCTTTCATAATTATTTCTTTTTAGGCTTATTGCTTAATTGAGATGTTGGTAATGGTGTCGTTCTGCCTTTTTGATTCTGCCGATTTTGTGCAGGATTTTGTTTTGTATTCGTCTTGGGTTTCTGTTGTGATGTGATTTTTTTTGCCATTGTATGCGTTTATTGATGTATATATTAATATGCAGAATAGACCTATAGCCAAAGTGTAAATTGAAGCTAAATTTAATCTGTTCATTTTTTTATTTCTCGAATTTATGCCACTAACTATCTCATCATATTCTTTTTCATCATCAATATCTTGAACTGCTTTAGTATTATTTTTACTTGCTATATAGTGCGATAATAAATTGATAAATAATGTTGTAGTTAACAGAAACCAACCAATAGAAATAATCCAAATACAAATAGCGTTTTCTAAAGGACTTATTTTGTCTATAAATGTAATAGTAAGACCTAAAGCGCCAGACGCAATTATTGTAATGTATTTCTCGAAATGGTCATCACTTTTACTCTTCTCTAACAGTAATGATAGTCGATAGTCATCCCAAGCCTTTATTTGTTTTTTAGTTTTTTTCAAAATGTTACATCTATGTTCAGTAAACTTAATTCATCAATCTTACTAATTTTTTCTTCAGCTATTTTGAGGATTTCCGTACGCTCTTTTTCATTTTTTAGCATTAGTACAATTTGTTCCGACATCCATAGCTTAATTAATTCGTTCTCGTCTTCTTTTAATGTTTTGGCAAATGCGACTACTTGTTCGCGTCTTGCCATACGATTTCCTCGTTCTATTTTACTTAAATAAGCAACGTCCATATTTAGGTTTGCAGCCATTTCTCTTAATAGCAAATTGCGTTTTTCACGCAATGAGCGTATATACTCTCCAAACTCCATAATAGAATTATTTAGACTTGTCAAATTTTGTCTAATTTAAGAAAAGGAAAGAAAGAAGTAAGAAAAAGATATTAACAGTTATCAACAAGGTAATGAGGAAGTTAAGGATTTAAGGAAGCCCTATCAATTTTATCCTTAAATCCTCAAAATCCTTAACTATGTCTTTGCAGGATTTGAATAGTTGTTGTGCGCTTCTCTATGTATTAAACCTGCTTCTACAAATTTGGTAATATAGCCTTCTGCGGTTTTATGTGGGATGCTCTGTTTTGCGGCTAAATCTAAATAATCTTGCCTGATAAATTGCTTTGGTAAACTTTCTAAAAAGCGTTCTTTTCTATTTAAACGTTTTGTTACTTTTTTCTCTATTGGTAAGCCGTTAAATACTTTACTACTGTGTTTTACTAAAATTGAAATTATGGTTAATGCGTTTTCAAAATCTACATCCTCACATTCTTTAGTTGCATTTACATCACCATCTTCCATAATTCGGAATGCTGTGAATAGCATCATTATCCTAAACGCAATTAAGCCTAATCGCCTTATTGTTGCGATGTACTCTTCAGGTTGTAGGTTGATGTATTTGGTCTGTAAGGATTCAAAAAAGGTATTGAATTGCTGTTGTTGAGTTGTGGTTAATCGTATTTCAATCTCTGGATTGTTTTTTAGCGTTTTGTACAATTCTAAAAACTCACTACCTAATTGGTTATAGTAATCATCTAAACCTACTTTATTGCTATTTTGAAACACGTTTTTCCAAGTTGGTTTTATATTCATATAGTAAAACATAAAACGACTAAACAAACCATTTTCTGCGTTGGGTATTAAGGTTGCCACTTGTTTAGGTGTGCCTGATAATACTGTTGACAAACACGGTTTCTCAATATCTACATATTCTCTATCTGTTCTGCGATAATAGCTTATAGTTTCGTGATGAAAGGCTTTACGAAAACCATCGGAATAATTACCATAATCGCTTTTAAAGGCTTGTGCTAACGTATCGCCTTCGGTTTCAAAAATTAACCCTCTGCCTTTATTATCAGAAATTAATTGATATACGCCTGTTACACTATTGTTGGCAGGAATAAACAGCATTCTTTCTGGTGGTTTACTTGGTTTTTCCAAGTTTTCATCTTTACCCTTGTTCATATTATAAGTTGCCATTTCTGTATTAAATTGTTGCTTTAGAACTTTGGCTTGCTCACGTTTTAACTTGTGAACAGGTTCTACCAAATTTTTAATTTGATTAAGCCTGCCTTTACCTGCAGATGCAGGTGCAGTTACAAAAAGATATAAATTAGCAAACACCTTACGTTGGTCGTAGATACCAAAGAGTTTAGGAAAGCAGGCACTAAAAGCCGTTAAAGCTCCTAACAACAAAATGTCCTTTTCCTCTTGACTGCTCGCTGGATTTACAACTTGTTGTAAAAACTGCGGTAAGGTATTAAATACCTCATCCGGTATTGTTGGCATTGCTTGGTTGGGTGTATCAACAATAGTTGCAACGTTTGTTGCAACTTCGTTGTTGTACTGTTGTTTGGTCGGTTTGATACCTGATTGATGTGCGTTATGGTAAAAGGTAGCAATAGTAATTCCGTGTCCTTTTGCATTTAAGCATTTGTTGAATTGTTCATCACATTCTTTTGAATCATAGCCCGCATAGTTTTTGCTTATTCGGTGGAAATAATCTCTTCCTGTTTCTCCATATTCTTCAGCTAAAGCAAAACCTAAATCTCTCCAAGTTGCATAGTTTCCTGTTATGTCCAAACCTGATTGCTCGATTGCTGAAATGTAGGATTCAATGTCGTTATCAGCAACAGCAACAACATTAGTTGTTGCCGTGTTGCTTTTTGGTTGAGGTTGCTCTTTAGGAACTTCTAACCAATCTTTTGGGTTAAATATTTTTGTCATAATGCTTGATGTCTTTTATGTAGAAAGGCTGTTGGGTCATATGGTAAAAAACACGCTCTGGAAACGTCTTTACCTGACTGGTCAACCTCAATGTTATAATTGTGTTTAATGTAATTTGCTACTGCTGTGAAATATTCTGAATGTGATACTTCTGAAACATCTATTCTAATAATCCATTTTAAACCATCACCAGATGGTGATATGAATAGCATTTCGGTTTCAAAATATTCATCATTTAAGAGTTGTGTTCTTAACTCTTGTAAATTCTCTAAATGGTCAAAATCAATCGTTAATAGATTAGAATGCTTTAGCAAATTGTTATCACTTCGTTTTTCAAATGTTCCTGAAAGTGTTACGTAATCAAAGCGATTTGCTTTGAATTTACGTGCTTCTTTTACATTGGTAATTGCTCTTAATTCTTCAGTAATCCTTTTGTATTTATCACTTGTGATTAATGCAAATATTTGATGCAGTCGCAATGTTTCCGCAGGAAATACATTACGAACAGGTGCTTTGAAAAAGCTACAGTAAGCATACCAGGTATCGTCTGGTTCGTTTAACCATTCTAACTCGTCATTTTCTTTGATTTCTAAATTCAGATGTACTGCTTCATTTATTTTCTGCAATAAATCAGCTTCATCAATAGTTTTAAAATGATATTTGGCAAATTCAAATACATCACCGTTAAAGGTTTTTAGTTCGGTATCTCTATGGGTTGCAATCACTCCATCAATATGAATCCGTAAAGTTTCTTTTCCACCATTAAATGGGTTACGAGTTATCCCGCAGTCCCTTCCTTTTACGGAAAGGACTGTTGTATCAGGATAATACTGTCTTAACACATAGGCATAAATCTTTAAGCCATAATGTGTTTTGTCTAAAATTGCTTCTCTACTTATTTCCATCTTGCTTGAAATTATGGTTGTAGTAGTTATCTTGAAGCAATTGCTCTATGTCAGCAACTCTATAGTAAAATTTACCTTTTACTTTGCTGTAAGGCAAAGTGCCATTGGTTCTTAAAGTTTGCAACGTACGCTTACTAATATGTAAAGTCTGCAATACATCTTGATTGTCTATCCACGTATCCTTTAATACTTCTGCTCTCGATTGTCGCAACAATTCGATACGTGCTTTTAAGTCCTTGATATCTTGCGAGAGTGCCAAGATTAAATCGATTATTTCAGTCATAACTTCACCGCTCCTTTCTTAATTAGGTAATCGGCAGCTTGCTGTTCGATTTCATCTTGTGAATCAACACGGTTACTTAATAACCATTCTTCTAATTCGACTCTGTTAAAATAAATTTTCTTTCCATTCGGTTTATAATGTGGAATGGTTCCTGTACTTGTAAGTTTGTATAAATGGGATTGTGATAATTCCAAAAACTTACACGCTTCGTTGAAGCTCAATACGTTTTTTACAATAATGTTTCTGTCTAAAACGTGCTGTTCAATAATTTTGAGACGTTCTAATATTTCGTCCATAACTAATAAAATTTTAGTTTATAGTAAATGGACATCTGGCCAAATGTCATTCTTGGTTTTCAAGAACAGGACAAAGGTTCAAAATTGGCTTCTCGATTTTAGTAAGAGTGTAAAACAAGGGTAAGACAACAGTAAGGTTTCTTACTATTCTTACTGTTTTTTATTGCAGTTGTTGGATAATTTTATCTATTTCTTCCTTTTCTTTTGGGTTATGAACTTTGTTTTTGTGAAGATTATTAGCCTTTAATAGCGTACCTGTTTTGGTAACAAATTTTCCAGAACGTTCTATTGCCGTAGGATTGAAATAAATAAAAAATGGTTTAAGTTTTGTTACAAGGTAACTAAACTGTGTCGTCTCGCATTGAAGATAAATTTGCGATTCTGTATTTGTGAAATCTTTTGCTAATAAGAGTTCGTGCAACTGTTCTACAGTTGTACGGTTATCTAACAAATCTATTTTTAGATTTACCAGTTTGAGCACAGTTAGCAAAGTTGAAGTGTCATTACTTTTATATCCGAAAGAAGTCTTTGGTTTTGCTTTCGTTTTTGATGTTTTTTTGGTAGCAACTTTTTTAGTGGTGCTCTTTTCTATCACATTAACATCAAAAGTTTCATCATTAAAGTATTTTTCTGCAATTTCTGAAATAGAAAATGTTGTGTTTTCTGAAAACTGACCGTATTGCTCTTGTAGTTCAGCATACAATCTTATAGCAGACACTTTTAAGTAGTTTATGATATAATTATCATCATTATTTAAATCTGCTGTTATTCCTCTCTTATTGATATAAGTTGCAATGTCATTTAAGTACTTATCAAATTTATTAAGTAGAATAGTATAGCTATATTTATTTTCCGGTGTAGTTGCATTTACGGGAAATTCTTTTGAAAATGATGCTACTGTATTTTCTGTTTCAATAAAGATTAGCTTTTGGTAGTATTCTTTTTTCGCATTTAAAGGCTTTTTAAAGTTTACTTTAAAAACTGCATTATTGGCTTTTGGATTCAATTTAAAATCAGACAGTAGGTATTTAAAATCCTTTTTTTGTCTATTATCTCTATGTAAGCCATTGGTTATAGAAACCAAACTTGAAAATACACTTCCTTTCATTATAAATCCAGTTGAATACGGTTAGCAGCTTCTTTCTTTTTATCGTCAATTACTTTAGCATATATCTGTGTAGTGCGTAACTCTTTATGACCTAATAATTTTGATACTGTATATATGTCTGTACCCAATGTTAATTGTAAGGTAGCGTAGGTATGGCGCGCGCAATGGAAGGTTATATTTTTAGTAATACCTGCTTTCATCATCCATTGTTGTAGCTTTAAGTTAGACCAGGCACTATAATGTAAGCCATCAAACACTTTATCATCTGGATTACCTTTTTCTCCTAATAGATTTCTTGCTTGGTCTGATATTGGTAAGGTTTCTACACCTTTAGTTTTCTTTTGTCTAAATCGGATATAATATCCCATTTCTTTAGAGTGCTGGATTTCTGACCATATTAGTTTTTCAATATCTGACCAACGTAATCCGGTTAAAGCTGAAAAAATAAAAGCATTTTTTAAAATAGGTAGTTCACATTCTGTATTAACTGCCTTTTGTAATTCATCAAGCGTTAAAAATTCTCGTTGAGGTTCGCCTTGTTTAAAGTATTCAACACCATTTGCAGGATTTACTTTTAATATACCATCCTTTACAGCCTGTTTTAATGCTGCTGAAAATTTCCCGAAATATGAATATTTTGAATTTTGAGACAATTGCTTACCTGCTCTACCTATTGCATCTTTATCTAAATACTCTTTGAAACGCTCAACAAATGATTTGTCTATATCTTGAAAACTAACATCAGTTGGACAAAACTTTTTTAAATGTTTTAGCATACTATTCCAATTACCATAATTGCCAGAGCTTGTATTTTTCTTTTCTGCTAAAGCTGTGATGTAAGTAATAAAACTGCCTTTTAGCTTTTCAATATCTTGAAAACCATAAATACCATTTTGAATTTCTATTTGTCGCTGTGCACATATAGTTTCAGCCAATTGTTTGGTTTTCTTATTAACTTCTCTTTCAGTTTTGGTTTTAGGATTAGGTGTAAGGTATAAGCGTAAGTATTCTGTTTTACGTTTGCCTTTATGATAGTAATCTAAATACAGACTTATTTTGTAGTTCTTCTTGCGTTGTCTTAATGTTACTTTCATAATGGAATTAATTAAAGAGGTTTTCTATTTGCCATCTTGCCACAATACGCTTTCTACCAAAAGGAACTACTTTTAAACGTCCTTGTTGAATCATTCTTTGAATGGTCCATCTACTCACGCCAATAAGTTGTGAGGCTTCTGTTACGCTTAAAAAATCTTTGTTATTTACAGCATTAGGATTGTGAACTTCAACAACTTGTTTTTGCTGTTGCATATCTTTAGTAAGAGTAGCTTGGATTTTTTCTTGACGTTTGCGTGCCTTATAGGCTCTTTTTGCACAAGTATCGCCACAGTATTTAGTAACTGTTGTACGTGCTGTGAAGGCATTACCGCAATGCTTACAAGTTTTAGGAATGAATAAATTACTGCTCATAAATGGTGCTTTATGTAGCGTAATGGTGCAACGTGGTGCGTTATGGTGCATCATTTCGCCTTTATTTTGCCAACAGATTTGGGCAACAAATCCATATTTAAGGCAACAGATATACAACAAATTTAATCAAAAAAGAGTAAATAAGCAACAAATAAAAGAAGATAAAACACTATAAAATCAACAATAACAAGGGATTAACAAATAAAAGAAAGTAAGTTACTTCCCGATACAAAAATTAGCAAAAATATTTCCTAACAAATCATCATTAGATATTTCTCCAGTAATTTCACCAAAGTAATATAAAGCCTGACGGATGTCTATAGCTAGCAAATCGCCAGATAAGCCTGTTTCAAGGCCATATTTTACCTTTTGTACCTCTTCTAAAGCCTTCAGTAAAGAATCATAATGTCTTGTATTTGTAACAATGGTATCATTATTTTTTAAAGCACCTGTATTTACAAAACTTAAAAGTGTATTTTTTAGTTGCTCTACACCGTGATTTGTTTTAGCCGATAACATTTGAGCTTGAGTTTTCTTTCCTGTTTTAGAAATATGTATAAGTGCTTTATTTAATTCTGAAAATTGTACAT
This sequence comes from Seonamhaeicola algicola, assembly GCF_007997385.1. GTDB lineage: Bacteria > Bacteroidota > Bacteroidia > Flavobacteriales > Flavobacteriaceae > Seonamhaeicola > Seonamhaeicola algicola. The sequence goes on along the minus strand of NZ_VOSC01000005.1, from coordinate 271,609 downwards.
CAGAGAGTTTATCAGATTTATTTGCAATAATTAGCAATGGTTTTTGCGGATACTTGTTTTTAATTTTCTCTATTTCAATGTTCAGTAATTTTGACTTTTTGGTATCACTCACAAACACATCAGCTTCAAAAAGATAAATAACAACTTGCGCTTGTTCTATTTTTTCAAACGTTTTTTTAATTCCAATACTTTCAACCACATCTTTGGTGTCTCTAATACCCGCTGTATCAATAAACCTAAAACCAATACCACCAATAGAAATTTCGTCTTCAATAGTATCGCGCGTAGTACCTGCAATGTCACTTACTATAGCGCGTTCTTCATTTAAAAGTGCATTTAACAAGGTAGATTTGCCAACATTTGGTTCGCCAACAATAGCTACAGGTATTCCATTTTTAATAACATTCCCTACAGCAAAAGAATCTATTAATCGCTTTAAAACCGATAAAATACGGGCAGTTAAATCTTTAAATTGGGTTCTATCGGCAAACTCAACATCTTCTTCAGCAAAATCAAGCTCTAATTCAATTAAAGAGGCAAAATTTAATAACTCTTCACGTAATTTGGCAATTTCACTAGAAAAACCACCTCGCATTTGTTGCATAGCAATTTGGTGCGAGGCTTCATTATCACTAGCTATTAAATCGGCCACTGCTTCTGCTTGACTTAAATCTAATTTCCCATTTAAAAAAGCACGCAGTGTAAATTCGCCAGCAGTAGCCATTCGGCAACCATTTCTTAAAAACAGTTGTATTATTTCTTGTTGAATGTAATTAGAACCATGACATGAAATTTCTACTACATTTTCTCCTGTATATGAATTGGGGTTTTTAAAAACAGACACCAAAACTTCATCTAAAGTTCTAGTGTCATCAACTATATGCCCTAAGTGTATAGTATGTGTTGGTTGTTTAGTTAATTGTTTGCCAGAAACTGATTTAAATTGTTTTTGGGCAATAGTTATAGCATTTTCACCAGACAACCGTATAACCGCAATGGCACCTGCTCCTGAGGGTGTTGCCAAAGCTACAATAGTATCATTATTAATCATGCTGCAAAAGTATAATATTATTTAGTGCTTTAGCACATTTGTTTTATTGATATGTCCATTTGAAGTATTAAAAATATATAATAAACTTAAAATTTGTAATACTAAACTAAACAACTATACAATGATTAAACAAAAGCTGATATTTATAAGCTGTTTAACTGCCGGTTTATTAATTACAAATTGTAGTAGCAGTAATGATGATAACAACACGCCAACTGCCGATACTGTTAAGCCAACAATTAACTGCCCGGAAACAATAACTATATCTGTTGATAATTTTACTACTGAAACCACAGTAACATACACAACGCCTGTTGGTACAGATGATAATGATGGGGCTATAACAACACAAATTAGCGGTATTGCATCGGGTGAATTATTTCCTTTAGGAACTACCACCAATACTTTTGAAGTTAAAGATGCTGCCGGAAACACTAGTACTTGTAGTTTTGATGTTGTTGTTTCTCAAAATACACCCTCTGAAAATATGCCATTTTTTGTTGAAACGAATTATACACCTAACGGAAAAAAATGGGTTAAGGTTGATGCTATGTCTGATGAGTTTAACTCAACAAATTTAGATGAAACTAAATGGAAAAATACCGATCCAAATCAATGGATTGGAAGACCTCCTGGGCTTTTCAAAAAAAATACAGTTTCTGTTGAAAATGGATATCTTAAATTAACTGCCGATATTTTACCAGAACCAGAAACTGTTAACGGAAAAGAATTTACTCATGCTGGTTCTTACATTACATCATTAACATCAATTGGACCTGGGCATTATTTTGAATGCCGTATGAAAGCCAGCAAAACATTTATGTCTTCAACTTTTTGGTTAATAAACAAGCGAAACGAAGGTAGCGGTTGTGAAAGACGTGTAACTGAGTTTGATATACAAGAATGTGTTGGAGAAATAACAACTGATGCTGCTTGGGCTCAAAGCTTTGATAACAGTATGCACTCTAACACACACAGTAGAAATGCAGATTGCACTGAAACACCAACAGGTTCAAATGGAAACTCTGAAGATACTTCATCAAAAGTGTATGATGAATTTCATGTATATGCTGGTTGGTGGAAAAGTCCAACTGAAGTAGAATTGTTTTTAGATGGAATTAAAGTTGGTACTGTAACACCTCCTTCAAACTTTGATTTACCAATGTATATGAAAATGGTTGTTGAAACTTATGATTGGAACCCTGTGCCAAATGGTGGTGGAATGAATGGAACTGCCGAAGAAAGAACAACGTCATATGATTGGGTTAGAACATGGAAATTAGAAGACCAATAATTTATTCTTTTAGAACATTAAAATAGAGTATATTTGCGCCCCATTTTTATATATGCAATATGCTTGTAAAAAAATCATTTTTAGAAAAAAAAATAATAGCAGAAAAAACAATACCTATAGGTAGTTTGTATTTTTTTGAAAATTTTTTAGTAGCTGAATTTAATGAAGGCGTTGTTGTTAATTTTGAAAGTTTTAATGACGCAACAACACTGGTTAAAGAATTTTATGGCAACAAACCTTTTGGTTTTATTAGCAATAGAGTAAACTCATATGCCATTGATTTGTATGATGCTCCTTTATTTATGAAAGAATTTACTAATTTAGAGGCTTATGCAACTGTAATTTACAACGCAATAAACAATAAGCTTTTTGAATTAGAAAAGCGCTTTTTTAAATTCAATAAAGAAAATTTTACCGATTTAAATTTAGCAGTTAATTGGGTTGAAACGTGTATTGATAATAACTAACCTTGTTTCACCAAATAAATACCATCAGTTTTAATATCTATTTGGCGTTGTTTATACAAAGTTCCTATAGCTTTTTTAAAGCTTTTTTTACTCATTTGCAACGCCTCTTTTATGTGTTCTGGGTCTGATTTATCAGTTAAATTTAAAAAGCCGCTATTATCTTCTAACATTTCTAAAACACGTTTAGCATTGGGCTCAATATTTCTGTAACCTATTTGCCCTAAAACAATATCTAGCTTATTGCCGGGTCTTATTTTTTTAACAATAGCCTTAAAAGTATCACCTACATTTACATCAGTAAAAATAGTGTCCTTAAAAATTAAGCCCGTATGTTTTTTATTTACAATAACATTCCAACCGATATCTGATGGGTGCGAAACAATAACATCAACTTCATCAAATTGATTTACTGTTAAATTTTTATTGCTTAAAAACCTGTTAGTTTTACTAGAGGCTACTAATCTTTCAGTTTTTTCATCTAAATAGCAATATACCAAATACCAACCGCCTGGTTTCATTTTAAAAGCTTGCTCTTTAAAAGGGCAAAAGAGTTCTTTTACCAAACCCCAATCTAAAAACGCACCAAAATTATTTACTTGGCTACAGCGTACTAAAGCAAAATTGCCTAAAGTTATATAAGGCACATCGGTTGTGGCTACAAGTCTTTCTTCATTATCTAAATACACAAAAACATCAATTTTATCCCAAATTTTAAATGTACTTGGCACATAACGGTTTGGTAGTAAAACTTCGTTATTTTCTTCATCTACTAAATAGACGCCGTGGTCTGTTTCGCGTAGTATTTCTAAGGTATTTATTTTTCCTAATTGCATAATGCGGCAAAGGTAGTAATATAAACTAACAAATTGTGCTTTGCGTTAAGGATTGAAGCAAGTTACCGTGTAACGCGGAAAGCCTGACCCCTATTTTTCATAGGGGTAACGCCCAAATACGTGTTTTAAGTTTACCGCATAAAAAAAGCGCTACTATTTGCAACGCTTAATATATTTTATAAGAATTTCTATTTATGAGTAAATAGCTTCTTTATTAAAATGCTTAGTTAATAGATAATAAACTACAGCTCTGTACTTTGTTCTGTTTGATTTTCCGTATTGCTCAATTACACTTGCAATGGCGCCATCTAAATCATCAGATTCACTTAAACCTAATTTTTTTATTAAGAAGTTGTTTTTTACGGTGTCTAATTCTTTTTGGTCTGAACCTGAAACGGTTGAAGCATCGGCATTGTAAATTGATGGCCCACAACCAATAGTTACTTTAGTTAATAAGTCCATGTCTGCATCAACTCCACATTTTTCTTTTAAATCTGCTTCATATTTTGCAATAAGTTCGTCACGTTTACTCATGATAAATTTAATGTTTAAGTGTTAGTAAATATTTTAATTGATAACTTTTTTAAAGATACAATTTTTAGACACAGATGTAAAAAATAAGTCACATTTTTACTTTATAAACTTAAAATAATGTAGCAAAATTTCGTCATTAGTATTTTTAGGCGTGAATATTTCTAATAATTTTGGGGTGCTATCATCATTAAAAAATGTTTTTAAAGCGCTTTTTAATGATGCATCATCATGGGCTTTTTCATAATTAAAACCGTACATAGCACATAAATGTTTTGCATTTAAATGGTGTGTGGTTTCAAAATATGTATCAAAATTTTCAGTGTTTTTATGGCCTGGTAAAATCCTGAAAATACCGCCACCTTGGTTATTTATTACAATAATTCTAAAATTAGTTGGTATATAGTTATTCCAAAGCGCGTTGCTATCATAAAAAAAGCTTAAATCGCCTGTAATGAGTGTAGTTTGTTTACTTGTTACTGATGCAAAACCTATGGCTGTAGCTGTACTACCATCAATACCACTTGTACCACGATTACAATACACTTCTAAGGTATTATTTAATGTGAACAATTGCGCATAACGTATGGTTGAGCTATTACTTAATTGTAAAACAGAATGATTTGGTATAGCTTGCAATATGATGTTAAAAGCAGTAAAATCTGAAAATGGAATGCTTTTTAAATACTCTTTGTGTTTTAAAAGTCTATGCGTTTTAATGTTTTGCCAATACGTTTTATAATTACTTTCTACAACATGTGTTCTGGGTAAAAATGCGTTAAAAAATGTATTTGGTGTAGTTTCAATTATTTTATTTAAACAAAAAAATGTGTTGTTGGCTCTTGTATTGCCAATATGCCAATGTTGTTTAGGTTTGTATGTACGTAAAAAAGCTTTTATTTTTTTTGACACTATTAAGCCGCCAAAAGTGAGTAATATATCTGGTTGAAGCTCATTGAAATCATCTGCATTTAAAGGCGCAATTATTTGATCTATACTCGGAAAAAACGCAGTATTGTGAATGTTTGATGTAGTTTCAGTAAACACCAAAACACTGGCATCATTTGCTAACACATTAAGCCATTGCTGTTCTATTTCATTGGGGTTGTTTACACCCACTAAAATCATTTTTCGCTTTGCGTTATTCCAATCTTCAACACAGGTATTTAACACATCAGCACTAACCGTATCATTTTTAATTTTAGGCGCTACAACCTCTGGGTTAACCGTTAAGCTTTCAACACGATCATACAAAGGCTCATTAAAAGGCACATTTATATGTACAGGTCCTTTTTTTTCTATTGAAACGTTAATGGCTTTGTTAATTTCGGTTTCATTATAAGTTTGAATAGACTGCTTTAAACCCAATAATGTTTCAATTTTATGTTCTATATTTTTAAAAATTGGTAAATCTTCAGTTTCGTTATTTGTTTCATTTTCATTTAAATCTTGCTTTAAATTAGCTGAATAATGAATATGATTTTCAAAAACATGAGGCTGATTAATGGTTTGTCCATCACCTATACCAATTAAGTGTTTAGGACGGTCTGCCGATATTACCACTAACGGAATATGGCTATAAAACGCCTCAGCAACTGCCGGATAATAATTTAATAACGCACTACCCGATGTACAAACCACCGCTGTAGGTTCTTGCAACTTTTGTGCTATACCAAGCGCAAAAAAAGCGGCACAACGCTCATCTACAATACTGTAGCATTTAAAAAAGTTATTATTTGAAAACCCAATGGTTAATGGCGCATTACGGCTACCCGGAGATAAAACTATATGTTTGATACCTTTAGCTTTACAAAGTTGAATAACGGTTTGTGCTAACGGAATTTTAGGATACATCATAGAATAATAAAATGTAATACAAAATTACAAAATAGTGTGAAAACTTTACGCTAAAACAGGGGTTAAAGCTTTTATAAAACCGATTTAATTACTAATGATTTTGCAACGGTTTCCTCCCATTCTTTTTCAGCATTTGAATGTTTTGTAATACCACCGCCAATATACAATAACGCATTATTGCTTTTTAGTTGCATGCACCGCAAATTAACATATAGCTGCGTGCTTTTTTTGGTTATGGCGTAAGCTCTATTTTCAATATTGCGTTTTCCAGAGCGTGGTTTTGCAGTAGTTTCTATGTGTAATTCACCTAAAAAGCCTGTATAAAACTGGCGATTGTAAGGCTCATAGTCTAAAATAAATTGTTGGGCTTTTTGTTTTGGCACACCGCAAACGGCTGGTGTTGGGTGTATGGTTTTTATAACATCATTTAAATTGGCTGTTTGCTTTAATTGTGCCACTATCATGGTTTTTAAATGTAGTAAATTACCTGCTTTAACTGTATTGGTTTTAGAAACCGAAATACTTGTGGTGGCTGGTTTTATATTTTCAACAACATAATCTGTTACATATTGCTGTTCTTGTAATTCTTTGTTTTGCCAAACTACATCTAAACTGCCATTATAAACTTGGGTGCCTGCCAATGCCATTATTGAAAATCTATTACCTTCAATTTTAACTAATGTTTCTGGTGTGGCACCTAACCACAAACCTACTTTTGGATGATACCAGCAGTACACAAAAGCCGATTGGTATTTTTGCAATAAACGCTTAAAAATTAAAAACGGATTGTTTGTTGTTGCAACACTTTCAACTCTAGATACTACTACTTTTTTTAATGCATCTGTTTTTAAAACCTCAATAGCTTTTTCAACCAATGCTATATGTTGTTCTTTTGCTGTAGTAGTTACAACACTGCTTGTTTTACTTGTATGGTTTAATGTGTCTGTATAGTTATTTAATAAAAACGTTTTACAATTTTCTAGAGGAAATAATACCGTTTCTTGTGTGTCATCAAAAGGAGAAAATACAAAACCTTGTTCTGTAAAATCAAATGTTTTGTACAATGCATCTGTTTGTTGTAATAAAGCCTTAACCTTGGTTTCATTGGGTTTGCGATATATTACAAAAGGCAAATGCTGTTTGTAGTGGGTTTCAATAGTATTAAAAAACACTTCAGATGTCATTAACTACTTATTTTTAGGAAGTGAAATAGTTGTTAATTTACATACAGATATTAAGTTATCATCATCGTCAGTAATTTTAATATCAATAAGCTGTGTGGTACGGCCTTTATGTAAAAATGTAGCTTTAGCATATACAAAACCAGAACGCACACTTTTTAAATGGTTTGCTGTAATTTCTAAACCACGAACAAACATGTTTTCAGTATCAATAAAAATATGCGATGCAAAACTACCCACAGTTTCAGCTAAAGCAGCTGTAGCGCCACCATGTAAAACACCATCGGGCTGATGTACTTTTGGTGTTACAGGCATGCGGGCTATTAAAAAATCGTCACCAAAATCAATCATTTTAATATCTAATGTTTCCATTAAAGTATTTTTGGTAGCGTTATTTGCTTGTTCTAAAACCATTTCTTTAGATAGTTGCATGCTAAATGTTTTTTTAATTTTAAGTTTGTAAAAATACAAAACTAAATGCATTAGTATTTGGTTTGCTAAACAGCATTTCTACTAAATTAACATATTGTTTTTATGAATTCACTTATTTTAGAAGACAACCGTGTAAAACTCACACTTTTAAATTTAAATAATTATTCATACTTAAAAGAAGTTGCTGCACAACCTAATTTACTGCAATATTCGCCCAGTTCAATTCATACACCCGCATACTTAAAATTATATATTGAAAACGCTTTAGAAGCTTTTAATCAAAAAACAGCTATCCCATTCATTATTTTTGATAAATTACACAATGCCTACGCAGGCTCAACAAGGTTTATGTCTATAAACTGGAACCATAAAGTATTAGAAATAGGCGCTACATGGATTGGAAACCAATTTCAAGGCACAGGATTAAATAAACACATGAAGCAGTTAATGCTTAACTATGCTTTTAATGATTTAGATTTTGAAAAAGTTGAATTTAGAATAGATGAACGCAATATAAAATCTAGAAAAGCCGTTGAAAAACTAGGTGCAACTTTAGAAGGGGTTTTACGTAAAAATGTATACTTAAATGATGGTTTTAAACGAAATTCTTGCTGTTATGGCATTTTAAAAGAAGAATGGTTTATGTAGCACTACCACTTTTATCTATTAAATTCACATTTAAACTATAATAAAGCATAATATTTAAAAAAGTTTTTAAAATTGAGTAACCAAAAGTAAATCAACCAATTATGAAAACTTTTTTGCTATTAGCAACCCTTATGGTTTGCACCGTCTCTCATGCACAATTTCCTTCAGAAGATGATAAACTACACATTATTGCAGGTGCTGTTATTTCAACGGGTGTTTATACTATGGTGTATATTAAAACAAAAGATAAGAAAAAGGCTTTTTGGTATAGTTTAGGTGTGGCAACCATTGCTGGTATTACTAAAGAAACTATAGATAGTGGTAAACCTAATAACAAATTTGATACCGGTGAAGCTGCTGTAACAGCATTAGGAGGCTTAGCAGCTAGTTTTACTTTACATATTTTTACAGGAAAAAAGAAAGCTAAAAAAAAGCAAGCGTTTTTGCTAACTAATTAAACCTTTAACAATAGCTTTTACAGGTAATATGGCCTTGGTATATTCTATACTTGGTCCTGCAACCCAAACCGTTTTATAAGTTGCTTTGGTAGCAGCATTTTTAGTAGCATTCATGCCTATTGAAAACCGTATCATTTTAACCCATTTTTTAAGTTTTCGGTTTTTGTTTAATAGGTTTTCAATCCAAGTAGATTTTGTACCAATTTTTTTCACATAAGGGGTGTTTATAACGGTACATGGTGTGCCCGAAATACGCTCTGTCATTACTATATCATCAGCACCATAATCAACACAAGCTTGTTTATATTCTTTAGTTACATTAGCTTCAACAGATGCTATAAACGGACTACCAACAGATACACCCGAAGCGCCGTAACTTAACATTTTATCTACATCTGCTTTACAACCAACACCGCCAGCAGAAATAACAGGAATATTACAATTAGCTACCAATTCTGTTATTAAATCTTTAGGTGAAATATTACCACGGTGGCCACCTGCTTCGTTATTTACAGCAATAATAGCATCGGCACCTAAAGCTTCCACTTTTTTTGCAAACTTTAAATCGGTAACATCACAAAACACTTTTATACCTGCTTTGTGAGCTTGTTTTATGGTTTCTTCAGGGCTACCCAATGAGGTTATAATAAAATCGCAGCCCGCTTCACACAATACATCTAACTGCGCCTTGTATTTTACATTCGATTTATTTACAATTAAATTAAACCCAAATGATCCACCCGTAGTTTTTGCTTTTTTAAGTGCTTGTATCGCCTCTCGTAATTCATCTAAAGTACGGTAATTTAATGCTGGTATACAACCTGCTATACCGCTTTTCATAGCCTCAGTTACCATAGCTACATTTGATACCAAAAACATTGGTGCTTGTATAATTGGGTGTTTTATATTTAAAATATTGGTAATACTTGCAGACATATTTTTTCAATTTTAACAAATATAATAAATATTATGCATGCATAACAAATTATTATTTTTATAGATTTTAAATTACTGATAACATGATATATATCATAAAATTATTATGCGTGCATAGTTAATTTTATTAAAAATTAAAACAGCAAGTATCATGAAACTATTAGTAACCAACCTTTTAACCCTTTTTGCTTTGTTTATTGTAAACGCGCAAACTATAACATTACCCAATACAGTAATTACAGTAAATAGTGATTATGCATCAACTTTTGAAGACCTAAATGCATTATGCATAAAAAAATTACAAACCATTGTTACTGATTTTAATTGTGAAACTATTGCTGAATTATACGATAAGAAAGATGATGTTTATAGTGTAAACTTCACCACAAATAATGGCGAAATAGTAGCTTATTACACAAAAGATGGCAACATAGTACGTGCTTATGAAACTTTTAATAATGTGAGGTTACCGCTTGAAGTGTCACAAGCCGTTTGTAAAAAATACCCTAATTGTTGTATTGTTGAAGATGTTTATGTACTAAAATACAATGCTAAAAAAGGCATAGCAAAAAAAGAATACAAAATTACATTAAAACTTAACAATGAAATTATAAAGATAAAAACGAATGAACGCGGTGAATTCATTTAATTTTTAAACCTATAATAACCACATTTTAAATAAGCACCTTCAAAAAAAGCTATAGGATGATCGGTATCATGAGTTGTTTTCAAAATAAGATTGTATGAACGCTTAACGTTATTTAAAACCGAAGCATTTATATCAAAAAACACGTTGGCTGTTACTCTAGATGAACAGGATGCCAATACTAAAAGTCCGTTTTTAGCTGTTAACTTTTCGCCTAATTCTGCTAATTGAGCGTATTTTTTTTGGGCCAAAGCAATTTCAGAAGCTTGTTTTGCAAAACTTGGTGGGTCTATAACAACTACATCAAAAGTAACCTGGTTTTTAATAAGTTTATTTAACGCCTCAAACGCATCGCCTGCAATGGTTTTATGGGTACCGGTATATGTATTTAATTTTCCGTTTGCAACAGCTATTTCAAGTGCTTGCTTACTAATATCTAAACTGGTAACTTCTTTAGCGCCATTGGCTAATGCATGCACCGAAAACCCACCAGCGTAACTAAAAACATCTAAAACTGTTTTATTTTTGCTCCACTGCCCTACTTGTTTTCTGTTAGCACGATGATCTAAAAAATAACCAGTTTTATGCCCCTTTATAACATTTGCTGAAAAATTAACACCGTGTTCAACAAATTTTACAACATCATCTTGTAAAGTGCCGTAAATAACATGGCCATCAGTAAAATTATGAGCTTTTGAGTTTTGCAAATTTCGGCTCAAACGAAGCACCACTGTTTCAGCTTCTGAAATTCGTTGCAAATCTTCAAAGATAGATTCTAAATACGGTAACCAAATTTCAGAATAAAGTTTTACAACTAAAACAGAGGCATACACATCAACTATTAACCCCGGAAACCCATCGTTTTCACCAAAAATTAAGCGATAACTATTGGTATTAGTTTGTAATAAACTTTGGCGTTTATTAAACGCTTTTTGTATTTTATTTTTAAAAAAAGCGGCATTAATTTCAACCTTTTCAGCACCACTATAAAGCATTTTTATACGAATGGGAGAATTGGCATCGTATAAACCTAAACCAATAACCTTGTTTTTGTTTTTGCTAAAAACAATGGCTAAATCGCCTGTTTTAGCATCATTATTAATTTTTACAATGCTATTTGAAAACACCCACGGATGTTTTTTAAGTACAAATTGTTCTCCTTTTGCATTTAGCTTTACTGCTAATCGTTTGGGTTTGTACAAAGATTTTATTTGTTTAGAAAACACTAACGCTATTTTTCTATTGTATTAATTGTAACGTATTTTCTCTGTGTATTTTTCCTGAAAGCGTTTCAGCAAAATTAGGTAAATAATAAATTTCTTTTGGGATTTGATATTTATCTAAACCATTAAAAACAGCAGGGTTTACACAGTTCTCTTCACCTTCTACTATTAAAATAAGCTTATCTCCTAAAGTATCATCAGGTAATGATGTAACAAAAAATTGTTCTTTAATTTTCGATTGTAATTTTTCTTCAATTTGTTCAGGATATAACTTAATACCGCCAGAATTTATAACATTATCAAAACGCCCTAACCATTCAAACGTATTATCAGAATGTATTTTAACAATATCATTAGTTACCACGGTATCATCTGATATGTGTGGTGCTTCAATAACCAAACAATTTCTATCATCTGTAGAAATTTTAATACCTGGTAATGTTGTGAAACATACTTTTGAATCTTCTTCTGTAAAATGATTAAGTTTTCTAACGGCAATATGGGTAACAGTTTCTGTCATGCCATAGGTTTCATATACCTGTGTTGGTTTATCTTGAATTAAAGCCTTTATAGGCTCAGATACACGTCCACCGCCAACAATAGCTGTTTTTAAAGCCTTTAAATGTTGTGCAAAATTTTTAAGCTGCATGGGTGTAAAGGCACAAAAATCATAATCTTTTTTAAGGTCTATTCTTGGTGCTACCGATGGTTCAACCATATCTAATTCTAAGCCCAAAATAATAGCCCTAACAATCATCATTTTTCCTGCTATAAAGTTTGAAGGTAAGCAGTTTAATAGCTTCTTTCCAGGTGTTAAATTAAAAAAATCGCCTGTGGCAATGGCAGAGTTTACCATGGCCTGCTTTTTAATTTGCAACTTTTTAGGTTTACCTGTAGAGCCAGAGGTTTGCACCTCAATGTAGTCTTTATTATCTAACCAATCTAGTAAAAAAACACCTAATTCACGTTGATACGGCACCCCTTCTTTTGTAAAACTGTAGGCTACCTCCATGAGGTCTTCAAATGAATAATGATAGTTGTTTAACTTAAACCTTAAGTGTACGTTTGTGTAAGTAGGAATCATTGTGTTGTGTTTTTATGGTTGAAAATCTATATCTTCTAAAACTTTATAATCTTCTTTTGGAGGTGGAGCTACGTTACCAAATAATTTGTCTTTCCAGTTTGTCCATTTATACTTTTTTGATAAAATAAATAGTAAAATTGGAAATATTACAAAAACAGGTAAAACAAGCTCCATAAACCCAATTTGTTCAGGATCTGAAATATCTTTTAAAACGGAATGGGTTTGAAACGCTGTCCAGTCTGCTGTAAGTAATAAGGCTGCAAATAAATTATTGGCTGCGTGAAACCCAAGCGCTAATTCCATACCTTCATCCATAAGCGTTATAATTCCCAAAAATAAACCTGTACCAATGTAGTAAACCATTATAAAATAGCCTAATTTTTCAACCTCAGGATTTGCAATATGTAACAAACCAAATACCACTGATGTAATTACTAGCGGAACCCATTTATTTTTGGCAATAACCCCTATACCCTGCATTAAATACCCTCTAAACAAATATTCTTCAAAACTGGTTTGTAGCGGCACCATTACAATGGCAATTACGCATAAAATTATAAAAGGTACTAATTTAAAGTTTAGTTCATAGTTTTCAGGTGCGGCAACATATTCTACAGCTATTAAAGCACTAGAAATAACGCCCCAAACCACAAAAATGAACCAAAAGCGTTTCCAGTCTATTTTTTTTCGGCTAGTAGTTAAATGTGTAAATGATTGCTTATGCAAGTATTTAGAAACTAAAATAACTACCAATAAACCCGCTGCAAACGATAGTAACATTAAAAACAAACTTAAATTTGGCTCTAGCAACCCAAGCATTTTAGTTTGATCTAAATTTGCCATGTTTTCTCCACTACTAAATGCTTTTACTGCAACAGCAATTGTAAAAGGCAATTGGCCTATTACAACACCAATTACAACAAATAATACGCCTACTAAATAACGCCACCAATCATGTAAAATATTAAACGCTTGTGCTATGTACATACTTATATTTTGTTTGTTAATAATTCTAAATTCCAAGTAGTGTTTTTATTGTATTGCAATGTACCATTTTTTACTTGCAACGGACTACTAAAGTTGTTAGTAAATAAACCACCTGTGCCTAAACCTTGTGGTAAAGCACTTTGCTTGTTAAAGGTATATTGTGCAATGGCATTTAAGCCTATATTGCTTTCTAAAGCACTGGTAATCCACCAACCAACATTCTGTTTTTCAGCAGCATGTATCCAAGCATCACTACCACTAAAACCACCTACTAAACTGGGTTTTAAAATAATATATTGTGGTTGTATTGTTTGTATCAATGCCTCTTTTTTTGTTACAGAAAACACGCCTATTAATTCTTCATCTAAAGCAATGGGTAATGGTGTTACACTACATAATTGCGCCATGGCTTCAATTTGACCTTGTTTTATAGGTTGCTCTATAGAATGTAAATTGAAATTTGATAGTATTTGTAATTTCTCTAGAGCTTCACCGGGTGAAAAAGCACCATTGGCATCAACGCGTAATTCTATATCATTTGCAGAAAATGATGTGCGTATTGATTTTAACAGTTTACATTCAACATCAAAATCTATAGCACCAATTTTCATTTTAATACACGTAAAACCTGCTTTAATTTTGGCTTCAATTTGTTGTTTCATAAAGGTTTCAGAGCCCATCCAAATTAAACCATTAATGTTTATTGAAGCTTGGTTTTGTGTAAATTTTGAAGGAAATAACGTAAAAGAATCACTTGCTTGTAACGATAAAAAGGCCATTTCTAAACCAAACTGAATGCTTGGAAACTCGGTTAAAGCCTCTAATAGTTTGGGCAACTCTAAATGGATGTTATTACAAACCCATTTTAGTTTTTCTTCGTAATCTGGCCTATCATCAATTGATAACCCTCTAAATAAACCACATTCGCCTATACCTTTTTTTTCTTCCGAAGTTAAAATAATAAACCATGTTTCTTTGGTTTTTAAAATACCCCTAGAAGTTCCGCTAGCGTGTTTAAAATTTAAAATATATTGTTGGTAACTGGCTTTAATCATTTATAATTCAATAGATTCTCCAATATTCAACAGCATCAATTCTTTGTTATTTTCAAAGAATGTTTTCTTTGCAGCATCATGGTCTATTTCAATATAACCAAAAGTATCATAATGATAGCCTAAAATTTTATCACATTCTAAAAAATTACTGGCTATAACAGCATCATCAACCCCCATTGTAAAATTATCGCCAATAGGTAAAATGGCTAAATCTAACTTGGTTTGCATGGGTATTAATTTCATATCAAACGTAAGTGCGGTATCACCGGCTATGTAAATATTTTTGTGCGCACCTTCAATTATAAAACCTCCGGGTTGCCCACCATAACTACCATCAGGAAATGACGATGTGTGTATGGCATTAACGTATTTTACTTTACCAAAATCAAAATTCCATGAACCTCCATGATTCATAGGGTGCCCTTCTAAATTTAGAGCGCCGTAGTGGTTAACAATTTCATAGTTTGATATTATTTTAGCACCTGTATGTCTTGCTATGGCTTCAACATCTAAAATATGATCTTGGTGTGCATGTGTTACTAAAATATAGTTAGCATGTAAGTTTTCTATTTTTATGTTTGAAGCTTTGGGGTTTCCGGTTATAAAAGGATCAACCAAAATATCAATATCGCCAATTTGAATGGCTAAACTTGCGTGACCTAGAAATGTAATTTTCATGATGTTTGTATTATGTACTATTTACTAGCTAAAATTACAAAAAGTAATCATTATAATAAATGCCCAACGCCTAAAAGTATAGCTAACAAAACGGTTGTTAATGCTAGCTTTATTAATTCAGGATCTAACAACTTGGGTTCTTTGTTATTTTTAACGGTTTTTAAATGAAAATATAAAGGCACGTAAGCCACCATAAAAATAAGATTTAAAGGTGATGTATAATATAGTATACCGAATAAAGCCGATAATAGTATAGCTACTATAACAAGGGTATAATGGTATGTTTTAGCATGTTTTTTGCCTAATTTTACAGCTAGGGTTATTTTATTTGATTTTTCATCAGATTGTATATCGCGCATGTTGTTTAAATTAAGCACTCCTGCGCTTAATAAACCAACAGTACATGCTGGCAAAAACACTACATGATGCAACGTTTTTGCATATAAAACATAGCAACCACAAACACTTACCAAGCCAAAAAATATAAACACAAACACATCACCCAACCCACGGTAACCGTAAGCTTTACCGCCAACGGTATAGCGTATAGCAGCCACAATACTAGCCACACCTAAAATAAAAAAAGTAAAGGTTAATAAAAAATGGTGTACACCAAAGGCTGTAAAAATGAGCATTAGTGCTAGCACAATGGCTATAAGCACATTTATTTTAATGGCATTAAACATTTCATTGGGTGTTAGTTTACCCGATTGTATAGCGCGTTGGGGTCCTATTCTATCATCATTATCTGTGCCTTTTACACCATCACCATAGTCGTTAGCCAGATTAGATAAAATTTGCAAACTCAACGTAGTTAAAATAGCCAGTATAAAAATACTCCAACTAAAAACACCATTGTAAGCCGCTAAACACGATGCTATTATAATACCAGAAATTGAAAGCGGTAACGTGCGTAACCGCATTGAGGATACCCAAATAGAAAATTTGCTCATATTTTAAGGAATCCATTTTTTTTCAAAGTTAGGCGCTCGTTTTTCTAAAAATGCATTACGGCCTTCTTTAGCTTCGTCTGTCATATAAGCCAACCTTGTAGCTTCACCTGCAAAAACTTGTTGGCCTACCATACCATCATCAGTTAAATTCATGGCAAACTTTAACATTTTTATAGATGTTGGCGATTTTGCCAAAATTTCTTGTGCCCATTCATAAGCTGTATCTTCAAGTTCATCATGTGGTATTACAGCATTTACCATACCCATTTCATACGCCTCTTGTGCGGAGTAATTTCTACCTAAAAAGAATATTTCTCTAGCTTTTTTTTGGCCTACCATTTTAGCTAAATACGCAGAACCATAGCCGCCATCAAAACTAGTAACATCGGCATCTGTTTGTTTAAAAATAGCATGTTCTTTACTTGCTAGTGTTAAATCGCATACTACATGTAAACTATGGCCGCCACCAACTGCCCAACCTGGTACTACGGCTATGACTGCTTTTGGCATAAAACGTATTAAACGCTGTACTTCTAAAATG
Organism: Seonamhaeicola algicola; assembly: GCF_007997385.1. GTDB lineage: Bacteria > Bacteroidota > Bacteroidia > Flavobacteriales > Flavobacteriaceae > Seonamhaeicola > Seonamhaeicola algicola. The sequence goes on along the minus strand of NZ_VOSC01000005.1, from coordinate 254,754 downwards.
TTTAATCTGTGGTAACCATCTTCACCAACATACCCTTGATGGCCACGGGCTTTTTGATCACCACCGCTACAAAACGAATAAACACCATCTTTTGTTGAAGGTCCTTCAGCAGACAATAAAACAGCGCCTATATTTACATCTTCATTAGCATCATAAAAAGCATCATAAAGCTCGCTTGTTGTTTTTGGCCTAAAGGCATTTCTAACATTTGGCCTATTAAATGCAATACGCGCAACGCCATTGCATTTTTTGTAAGTTATATCTTCATATTCTTTGGCTGTAACCCAATTAGCTTTCTTCATATTTCATATTTTTCTCAAAAATAATTTTTTTAAACAAATAGCACATCTAGAATTAAATAATTTTCCTGTTAATAAATTAACAAATTACATTTTATGTTAGGGGCATTTTAAACATTTGTTAATTATGATAAATAAGTACTATCACGTATTGGTTTGTAGTACTTTATTTATTAGTTTTGCAATATAGTTATCAATTTATTGATATTTTATGTTTTTTATCAACCAAAAAATGTATTTTATCGTAAACTTAAAACCCAGTCGCCTATGCTATTAACAATTACCCTAACAGTTGCTACTTTAGTTTTAATTAACTTTTTATTGTTAATTTTTAGTGTTAATAAAGTTAATAAAAGCAAAAAAGACAAACGAATTGTTGTGCTTAACTCAACAAAAATACGCACAACCTTACAAAAAGAAGTTTTAGCCCCTACGGGAAGCTAGTAACTACCATTTAATAGGTGTTTTATGCACCTTTTTTAATAGGGCATTGGTTTTACTAAAATGCTTATTACCAAACCAATACCCTCTATTAGCACTTAAAGGTGAAGGATGCCCTGAAGTTAAAATATGATGTTTAGCCTTATCAATTAGCTTTACCTTCTTTTTAGCAAATCCGCCCCACAATAAAAATACTACATCATTTGCATGCGTGCTAACTGTTTTAATAACAGCATCGGTAAATGTTTCCCAACCTTGTTTTTGATGACTTCCTGCCTCGTGTGCTCTAACCGTAAGCGTTGCATTTAAAAGTAAAACGCCTTGTTGAGACCACCTAATTAAATTACCACTTTTAGGATACGCCACCCCTAAATCTGTTTCTATTTCTTTAAAAATATTAATTAATGAAGGCGGATGCGCAACACCCTCATGCACTGAAAAACATAAACCATTAGCTTGGTTGGGGCCATGGTATGGGTCTTGTCCTATTATAACAACTTTAACATCATTAAAATGGCATTGGTTAAAGGCATTAAATATAGCATTACCTGGGGGATAACACGTATGTTGTTGGTATTCGTGTTTTACAAATGCTACTAGTTCAGAAAAATAAGGTTTATTAAATTCTGTTTCCAAAAAAGGCTTCCAACTTTGGTGTATATCAACGTTCATTTGTATATTAATTTAAAATACCTGCAAGCAATTCTTTTAACAAATCGCCTTGCGGTACAGCATTAGCACCTACCCCTTTTCCTTTTACATCAAAGGTTCTTAAAAGTGCCACAATAGCACTAACATTTCGCATGGGGTAATTTTTAGCAGCTGTAACATACTCGTTTACAAAATACGGATTGATTTTAAGTGTGGCCGCTACATGTCTTGGCGATTTATCTGTCATGCCATGAAACTGTAATAATTGCGAAAAAAAGTTAAACAACAATGCCACGGTAACCACCATGGGGTTGTCTTTAGGGTTTTCGGCAAAGTAATTAACAATTTTATAAGCCTTTACCGCGTTTCTTTCGCCAATGGCTTTACGTAACTCAAAATTATTAAAGTCTTTACTTATACCTATGTTTTCTTCAATATGCTCTGGTGTAATTTGGGTATTATCAGGTAATATAATTTGAAGTTTTTCAAGCTCATTATTAATTTTACTTAAATCGGTTCCTAAAAATTCTACCAGCATTTGTGCAGCTTTTGGCGAAATAGCATACCCTTTAGGAGATAGCACCCGCCGTATCCAATCGGCTACCTGATTTTCGTAAAGCTTTTTACTTTCATAAATAACGCCCGTTTTTTTTAAGTTTTTATAAAGGGTTTTACGCTTATCAATTTTTTTGTATTTGTAATTAACAACCAATATGGTAGTTGGCTGTGGGTTCAGCGCATAAGCTGCCAATTTTTCTATGGTTCTAGAGAGGTCTTGGGCTTCTTTCACAATAACAACCTGGTATTCAGCCATCATAGGAAACCGTTTGGCATTACTAACAATATCTTCAATAGTTACATCTCTGCCATATAATACCATTTGGTTAAAACCGCGCTCTTCTTCGGTTAAAACAGTATCTTCAATAAAATCTGATATTTTATCAATGTAATAAGGCTCTTCGCCCATTAAAAAATAAATGGGTTTTAATTGCTTGTTTTTTATAGCTGTTACCAGTTGCTTAACCTCGTCCAAAAGTTTAAAAATTTTTAATGGTGTGTATGTACGCTAGGTGTATTTAACTACTATTATACGGTTTTTATATCAACTATTTTATAATAAAAATAACTTAAAGTGCCATTAATAGTTATAAATTTGTAGCGTGCAACAACTTAATTTCCCTACATATTCGTTTCGTTTCAAAAGTAACGAAAATAAAATTTCTATATTCGATAGTATTCGCAAAAAGTTTGTGGTTTTACAACCCGAAGAATGGGTGCGCCAACATTGTGTGCACTATTTAATGGCTGAAAAAAACTATCCGCAATCGCTTATAAATGTTGAAAAAGAGCTGATTGTAAACGGTTTAAAAAAACGGTATGATATTGTGGTGTTTAACCCCAACGGTAGCATTTTGCTAATTGTTGAGTGTAAAGCGCCAAAAATAACCATAAACCAATCCACTTTTGATCAAATTGCACAATATAACTTAGCGCTTAACGCCACATATTTAATGGTTACAAACGGATTAAATCATTATTATTGCCAAATGGATTTTGATAATGAGCGTTATAATTTTTTAAAAGACATTCCTAATTACAAAGTATGAAAATAGCCGTTGTTATATTAAACTGGAATGGAAAACAGTTATTAGAACAATTTTTACCATCGGTAACAAAACACACGCCCGAAGCCACCATTTATGTAGCTGACAATGCCTCAACAGATGCTTCGGTAGCTTTTGTAAAAGCCCACTACCCCAACATAAAAATTATACAAAACCCTGAAAATGGGGGCTACGCCAAAGGTTATAATGATGCTTTAAAACATGTTGAAGAACCACTATTTTGTTTGTTAAATAGCGATGTTGAAGTAACAAAACATTGGTTAAAACCCATTATTACAGCCTTTGAAACAGATGCTAACACCGCTATTATTCAGCCAAAAATATTAGATTATAAACAAAAAGACCACTTTGAATATGCGGGTGCTGCTGGTGGATTTATTGATGCCTTTGCCTACCCATATTGCCGTGGTAGAATTTTTAATACCATTGAAAAAGATGTTGGGCAATACAATGATACCGCCCCTATTTTTTGGGCATCGGGTGCTTGTTTGTTCATTCGTAAAACAGTGTTTAATACCTTAAATGGGTTTGATGCTTCATTTTTTGCACACATGGAAGAAATTGACCTTTGCTGGCGTGCTATAAACATGGGCTACCACATAAAATATGTAGGCGCATCAACGGTATATCATGTGGGTGGTGCTACATTAAACAATACAAACCCTAAAAAAACCTACTTAAATTTTAGAAATAGTTTATTTACACTCACAAAAAACACACATGGCACACTTTTTGGTGTAATTTTCGCTAGGTTATTGCTAGATGGTGTTGCTGGTATTAAATTTTTATTTGAATTAAAACCACAACATACCCTTGCAATACTTAAAGCGCATATACATTATTATGCACATTTAAACCAATTATTAAAACAACGAAAAACCATTAAACCAAAAAAAACGTATATACATGTAAAGTCTATAGTATTTCAATACTTTGTTTTGAGAAAAAACAGGTATAACAAATTATAAAAACACTACGTAAAAGTTTTGTTAACTAGCAACTTTTAACAGTTTTTTTTATATACTTTTGTATCACAACTAAAAAATTAATCCTTATAAAATTACTTAATAACTTATGAAAAAATTCTTATTATTTAGCTTATCTTCAGTATTATTGTTAAGCTCATGTGTATCTAAAAAAGAGTACACCGCCTTACAAGAAAAACAAAAAGAAACTCAAGATTTGCTTAACTCTGCTACTGTTAAATTAAATTCATGTTTAGAGGAAAAAGCATCGGCTTCAGCAAGATCAAAAGCCTTAGAAGAGCAAGTGGCAGATTTACGTAAGTACAATGATAACCTACAAATATTATCAGCCAAAGGTGCTAGCAATGTTGAAAAAACATTAGAAAGCATTAAAGAAAAAGATTTAAAAATTACACGCTTACAAGATGCACTTACTAAAAAAGACAGTGTAACATTAGCCTTAGTAACTAGCTTAAAACGCGAAGTGGGTATTAACGACCCAGATATTGAGGTAAATGTTGAAAAAGGTGTGGTATTTATTTCTATTGCCGATAAATTATTATTTAAAAGCGGTAGCTATATTGTAACATCGCAAGCTAAAGATGTATTAGCTAAAGTGGCTAAAGTAGTAAATAGCAAGCCTGATTTTGAGTGTATGGTTGAAGGACATACTGATAACGTACCTTACAGAAAAGAGCCTTTATTAGATAACTGGGATTTAAGTGTTAAACGTTCTACATCTATTATTAGAGTGTTAGAAGATTTAGGTGTTAACCCAAGCCAGTTAATTGCTGCAGGACGTAGCCACTACGTACCTTTAGTAGATAACAATACTGCTGAAAACAGAGCAAAAAACAGACGTACACGTATTGTTGTATTACCTAAAATTGATCAGTTTTACGACATGATTGAAAAAGAAATGAAAAACTTATCTGCTACAAACTAGTAGTTAGTTAAAAACATATATGTACTAAAGCCCAACCTTTGTTGGGCTTTTTTATGTAAACCGTTTAGGTGATACTATATTTAGTGATGGTAAAATAATTTTTTAAAAATTGATGTTAACCTTTTTTAAAAATGGACATAAATACATAAAACCATATTTAAAAATTACTTATCATGAAACAATTACAATTAAAAATGACTTACCTATGCTCCCTTTTATTTTTATCACTTACAATAGCTTGCTCCCCTGAAGACGGTGCTGATGGTGAACAAGGCCCACAAGGTGCTCCTGGTAATGCCAATGTTATAATGAAAACGGTAAACAACGTTAGTTGGACAGAAGGATTCTATTTAGGCGCTCCTGCAAACGTTTTTGAAATAAATGACCCTGATTTAAATGAAGAAACTATTAATAATGTGCTAATACATGCATACTTTAAGCTAAGTTTTGATGATGCTTGGTACCCAATAACCTATTCTTTTCCAAATAACTCTGGAGGACAACAGGTTATTGCTTTCACCTATAAACCCAATGTAATTACAGTATACGCATTAAAAAATGGAGATATTTTAAATGCAAGCATATCAGAAATAAGATACTTTATTATAGAAGCATCAAACACGCTTACTTCAAAACAAGACCTTAAACACTTAACATACAAACAAGCACATGCACTAGCAAAAAAATAGTTGTTTGTAACTTAATAAAAAAAGACAAGCTTTATAGGCTTGTCTTTTTTTGTAGTTTTTTTTAGTCTCACACCGCTATTTTAAATTAATGTGCGTATTGGTGGCTACGTTTGGTTAGTTTTTTATTTTTATGGATAATTCACAGGTAAAAAATTCATCATTTACTATTTCGGCATGTTGTGAATTGCTTTATATCACTGATATTATTTTAAATTAATGTGTTCATCGGTCGCTACGCTTGGTCAGTTCTTTATTTTTTGGATAATTCACAGGTCTGTGAATTTTTATTAAAAACACTTTAATACTTACTATCAATAAGTTATACACAACTAAAAACAAGCTGCTATTTTTTTAAGAGAGAGTTGTTAAATATATGAAATTTCTTAAATAAAACACACTACAATCAGCCAGTAATTTATAGGCTTTTTAAACAACACTTCTACTGTAAAAAAACCTAAAAAAAATACCCTGCTTGAAGGTTGTAAAAAATCATGCGGACGAATCATTTTATTCGTCCGCATGAATGCGCCAAACGGTACGGACGAATCAATTTGTTCGTCCGTACCGTTCTTAGCCCCTTATTTTACTGGGGTTAACAAGGCTTTTTTTTGAAAAAACACGGTAGTAGTAATATAGCAGTAAACTTGTGTTTTTTGGAGGTATAAAAACGGTTAAAATATGTTTAAAGTGCCTTTACCTTCACGTACCACTTCGGGGGTATCATTTGATAAATCAATAATGGTAGATGGCACATTATCGCCATAACCACCATCAATAACCACATCTACAATATTGCCCCATTTTTCAAGTATAAGTTCAGGGTCTGTGGTGTATTCTATAACAGCATCTTCATCATAAATAGAGGTTGAAATAATGGGGTTCCCCAATTGCTTTACCAGCTCTAAAGTTATGGCATTATCGGGCACACGTATACCAACGGTTTTACGTTTTTTAAACGGATTTGGTAACGATTTTGCACCGGGCAATACAAAAGTATAGGGCCCTGGTAATGCACGTTTAAGTATTTTAAAAACCGAGGTGTCTATTTGCTTTACATAATCACTTAAATTACTTAAATCATGGCATACAAATGAAAAGTTAGCTTTTTCTAATTTCACGCCTTTTATTTGTGCTACACGCTCTAAAGCTTTAATATTGGTAATACTGCAACCCAAACTATACACCGTATCGGTTGGGTAAATTATTAAACCGCCGCGTTTTAAAATAGCAACCGCTTTTTCAATATCTCTTGCATTGGGGTTTTCTTCGTAAATTCTTAAAAATGTTGCCATAACACCTTAGTATTTTATTAATAAATAACAATTTAAAACAATTTCTTGTAACATACACCTACTTAAAGCGTCTTTTAAAGTATATGCAAAGGCTTTTTTACATGCTTTCTTTTATTTTAATTAGCAGCAAAGCGCTTGCTAATACAGGCATTGTACCTCCTATTACGTTTTCAAAAGCCGAAAATATTAACAAATATACTACTAGAATTCCGTTTAAGCTAGTAGATCATTTAATGGTTGTTGAAGCCGAATTGCTTAATAAAAAAGGTAATTTTATTATAGATACAGGGTCTGAAAGTTTCATTTTAAACAAGACACATTTTCAAAATGTATATGCCTTTAATAAAAAAGAAGGTAACACTACAGGCGTGCTTCACAATATTGAAAATTTACACCAAAAACATATAAAAAAGATAGCTTTACAGGGCTTTACTTTAGAAAATAAAACATCGGATGTTATTGATTTATCGCATATTGAAAACACTAAAAAACTAAAAATTTTAGGTATTATTGGGTATCATATTCTTAAAGATTATGAAGTGTTTATTGATATGTACTTAAACCAAATAACACTTACAAAAACAGACCATGTTGGCAACAAACTAACACCACATGTATACCTTGAAAAAATTACTGATAGCCTTAACTTTACCCTAAAAAAACATACCATTGTTGTTAATGGTTTTATAAATAACCATTTTGTAAAATTGGGTATAGATAGTGCGGCAGAATTTAACCAAATTAATAAACGCATTAACGAAAAGGCTTTAAAGTATTTTATTCCTAAAAAAAGACTTATATTAACTGGAGCTAGTAAACATAAACGTATTGAAGTATTAGCCGGTAAATTACACCGTGTTAAACTAAGCAAACGTATTTATTTTGGCCCTATGTTAACCGTATTAACAAATTTAAGTAACATGAATGAAGCCTTTGGCACAGATTTAGACGGTATTTTAGGGTATGAATTTTTTGCGCAAAAACGCACTATTATTAATTACAAAAAAGAAACTTTATATTTTATAGATTTTCCGTTACCAACACATTGAAACCATTAATTACACATATACTGTTTTTAACCATTGCCGCCTTTTCTTTATCTACTTTTGCACAAAAAAACACATTTAAAGGTTATAAAATTGAAGGCGATACGGTGGTATTTACTTTTGATATAAGAGATTACCAAAAATTTACCCAAGAGCATACAGGGCAAGTTTTAGAATTTAAAGATTTTGATATTGAAAATGTGGTAGTTGCTGGCGAATTCAATTTATGGTCTAGAAACCACTGGAAAATGGCAAAAGTTGACCAATACGTATATCAACTTAAAAAAAGCATTCTAGATTTTTCTGATAATTTTGCATACGAATTTAAGTTTATAATAAACAACAGTTATTGGGCTGAGCCTTCTAAACAAATACCCAACATTGCTAAAGCCAAACAACACAATGTAAAGCTAAAAGGTATTTACAACTTAAAAATGTATACGGCCTACCCTGATGATAATGGTAATGTACATTTTAAATTAGATGGTTACAAAAACGCAAAGCGTGTTATTTTAGCGGGGTCATTTAATAAGTGGCATGAAAACTTGTTTAAAATGAAAAGCACCCCTACTGGTTGGGAACTTACATTGCAAATGAAACCCGATGTGTACCAGTACCGCTTTATTGTTGATGGGCACTGGATTGAAGATCCACACAACCCCAATAAAACACCTAATGAGTATGGTGAATTCAATTCGGTTATAGATATAAAAGCCTACACAGCTTTTAAACTAAGAGGTTATACAAATGCTAAAAAAGTGATACTGTCTGGTTCTTTTAATAACTGGAATACGTATTTATATAAAATGCGCAAAACCGATTATGGTTGGAAATACGTAGTACCGCTTTCGGGTGGTAAACACCACTACAAGTTTATTGTTGATGGGCAATGGATTACAGACCCTAATAATAGCGTTAAAGAATATGACGGTTCTGGTAATGTAAACTCTGTTTGTATGGTTAAATAATTACACTTAATTTATAACACATCAGTTCAAATGATTTTGAAGTACAAAACCATTGTATAGAGCACAAATTATACATAAAACCATAATTTAGCTATTGCGTGTAATGAAGTAATAGTCTTATTTAAAAAGAAAACGATTACTTAGTTATATTTATTAGTTAGTGATAATGCACGAAAAATCGAAATAATGCAAAACATTAAAATCTTATTACTTGTCTTGATTGGGTTAATCTTAATTAATTCTTGCTCAAGCGATGATGACAATAATAATACTTGTCCTCAATCTGAAATTATATCTATGAAAATTAATGGCGAACTGAAACAATTTGAAGTTAATGGTTGGGGTATTGATTTAGATTATGATGATTCGGGGCATACTTTAAGTTTATGGTTATTTTCAGGTAAATTTCAACCACAGCAAGATTCTTATGCAATAACACTAAAACTTCCTTACAAAAAAACAGACACAAACATTATAGAAGAATTTAACTATTTCAGAGTACAAAAAGGGACTTCTGCCGAAAGTGATTTTGTTGTTGAAGGTAAACTAGAAAGTAATGTACTTGTAAATACTAATTCGTGCTTTAGTGCTACATTTTCTGGAAACGCAATTGTAAACGGAAATGAAATTGTTATAACAGACGGAATTGTTAAACATATTTACAATGAGCCTTTTGACTGATAAACACTGTTACCAACAACGCGAAACAAAACCATTAAAACACACCTCTAATTAGCCTATTACCTCTAATTTAGCAAACCTTAGCAATAGTTTTTTAACACCAACACCTGTAAATTTAATTTCGGCTTTAGTATCGGCACCTGTGCCTTCAATTTTTAAAACTTCGCCTGTACCAAAACGTTCGTGCTTAACCATATTACCTGCAGCTAAATTACCATCAAATAAATTGGTGTTTGCAGCACTACTTGTTGCGCTAGATACCCGTTTTAAATTTTTAGGTGTTGGTGCTTGGTATTTTTCTGGTGCTTGTTTGGTTTGTCCTTTTTTAAAAGTAGGCTGTTTTGCTGGCTTAAAACGTACTTTGTTATACACCGTTTTGTGTCCGTTTGAATCAACATCACCAAAAATATCGGCGCTAAGCATAGGATTAATACGTTGTTCTTCAATGGGTGTTTGAATATCTAAATATGCCTCGTCAATTTCTTGAATAAATCTACTTGGTTCAGAATCTACTAATTTCCCCCATCGGTAACGTGATAATGCATAGGTTAAATACGCTTGCTTTTCGGCTCTTGTTAAAGCTACATAAAACAAACGGCGTTCTTCTTCTAACTCGCTACGGGTATTCATACTCATAGCACTTGGAAATAAATCTTCTTCTAAACCAACTATATATACATACGGAAACTCTAAACCTTTTGCTAAGTGAATGGTCATAAGTGCCACTTTATCACCATCATCTTTATCATTATCCATATCGGTAGCTAGGGCAACATCTTCTAAAAACTCGGTTAAAGACCCTGTGGCATCGGCAATTTCTTTTTGGCCTTCAACAAAGTCTTGCATACCATTTAAAAGTTCTTCAATATTTTCCATTCTGGTAACACCTTCGGGTGTTCCATCTTTATTAAATTCTTTTATTAAACCACTGCTTTTGGTAACGTGTTCTGCTAGCTCAAACACATCGGCTGTTTGGTTCATTACTTGGTAACTTTCTATTAAGGTTACAAAATCTAACAATTTATTTTTGGTGCCCGAATTTACTTTAACATTGGTTTTATCAATGTTTTTCATAACCTCAAAAATAGAACGGTTGTAGCCATTGGCTGCTACCATTAATTTATCTATGGTTGTTTGCCCTATACCTCGTGGCGGAAAGTTTATAACACGCTTTAAAGCTTCTTCATCTTTAGGGTTAATTATAAGCCTTAAATAGGATAGTACATCTTTAATTTCTTTACGTTGGTAGAATGATAAACCACCGTAAATTCTATATGGAATATCGCGCTTACGTAAGGCATCTTCAATAGAGCGTGATTGTGCGTTGGTTCTATACAGAATGGCAAAATCGCTGTTTTGAAGTTGATGATTCATTTTATTATCAAAAATAGTACTCGCTACATAGCGTCCTTCATCGGCATCGGTTAATGAGCGGTGTACTACAATTTTACCACCATCATCATTGGCCGTCCAAACCACTTTGTCTAGTTTGGTTTGGTTTTTATCTATTACAGAATTTGCTGCGTTTACAATGTTTTTGGTTGAGCGGTAATTTTGTTCTAACCTAAACACTTTAACATCATCATAATCTTTTTGAAAGTTTAAAATATTATTAATGTTTGCCCCACGGAATGCATAAATACTTTGGGCATCATCACCCACAACGCATATATTTTGAAACTTATCTGATAGTGCGCGTACTATTAAATATTGTGAGTGGTTGGTATCTTGGTACTCATCAACTAAAATATATTTAAAACGGTTTTGGTATTTGGCTAACACCTCTGGGTAGCGCGTTAAAAGTTCATTGGTTTTAAGCAGCAAATCATCAAAATCCATAGCGCCTGCTTTAAAACAACGCTCTACATAGGCTTTGTAAATATCGCCCATGCGTGGTCTGCGTGCCATGGTATCAGCCTCAATAAGTTCAGGATTTTGAAAATACGCACGTACCGTAATTAAACTGTTTTTGTATGATGAAATTCTAGAACGTATTTGTTTATACTTATAAACATCTTTGTCTAGTTGTAATTCTTTAATAATATCGCGTATTAACCTATCAGAATCTTGTGTATCATAAATAGTAAAATTACTTGGGTAGCCTAATTTATCGGCTTCACTACGTAAAATTCTAGCAAATACCGAGTGAAATGTTCCCATCCATAGGTTTTTAGCTTCGGTACTACCCACAATACTGGCAATACGCTCTTTCATTTCGCGTGCTGCTTTGTTTGTAAATGTTAATGCTAAAATATTAAAGGCATCAATACCTTTACTCATCATGTATGCAATTCTATACGTAAGCACTCTAGTTTTACCAGAACCTGCTCCTGCAATTACTATCATAGGGCCTTCAATTTGTATGGTAGGCTGTAATTGCGCATCATTAAGTTGGCTTAAATACTTTTCCAAATCATCATCATTTTTAATCACGTGAAAATAACTATTGTTTCGGTTTTAACTAAAGCTATTTATTAATAATTATAAACAATATTGCAAAAACCACTTAATACTAGTAAAACAATACTTAAGGTTGTGTTAACACAGTAAGTTATAAACTTTAAATATTTTTAACTTTACAGAAAAAAGTTGTTTTCAAAATTACATATAATGGATTCTATTTTAAATACGCTTTCTAACATACCATGGTGGTTATGGGTATTAATTGTTTTAGCACTTGTTGCGTTTCGTGATATTTTTATTCAAAAAAGGCACACCATTAGTCATAACTTTCCTATTGTAGGGCATTTACGCTACTGGCTAGAAAGTATAGGCCCTGAAATGCGCCAGTATTTTGTAGCTAATAACCGCGAAGAATTACCATTTAACCGTATTGAACGTGGTTGGATTTACGCCTCGGCTAAAAACGAAAATAACTATGAAGGTTTTGGTACTGATAGGGATATTTTTGAGCATCAGCACATTTTTATAAATAATGAAATGATGCCCTATAAAATTGACAAAAACCATCCCAATGCTATAGATAAAAGCTTTTTACCCTGCGCCAAAGTTATGGGCGCTTATAATAAGCGAAAAAAACCTTACAGGCCAGCATCTATTATAAATATATCTGCCATGAGTTTTGGCTCATTATCTGCCAAAGCTGTGGAGTCTTTAAACAAAGGTGTTAAAATTGCCGATGCTTACCATAATACTGGTGAAGGTGGCCTATCACCATACCACAGAAACGGTGGCGATGTTATTTTTCATTTTGGTACGGGTTATTTTGGTGTGCGTGATAAAGATGGTAATTTTTCTATGGAAAAAATGAAACAGTTGGTTGAAGACAATCCGTTTATTAAAGCCATTGAAATAAAACTATCACAAGGGGCAAAACCGGGAAAAGGCGGTGTATTACCTGGTGCAAAAATAACCAAACAAATTGCAGATATACGTGGTGTTGAAATAGGTAAAGATGTACTATCGCCTCCAAATCATTCGGCGTTTTCTAATGTTAAAGAAATGGTAGATTTTATAGAAGCCATTGCCGAAGCTACAGGATTACCCGTTGGCATTAAAGCTGCTATTGGTAAATTAAACCAATGGAATGAATTAGCCAATATTATGCTTAAAACGGGTAAAGGACCTGATTTTATTACTGTTGATGGTGGCGAAGGTGGTACGGGTGCTGCACCACCTAGTTTTGCAGACCATGTATCATTACCTTGGGTATACGGCTTTAGTGATTTGTATAAATTATTTAAAAATAAAGGCTTAACAAACCGTATTGTATTTATTGGCAGTGGCAAGTTAGGGTTTCCTGCTAAAGCAGCTATGGCGTTTGCTATGGGTGCAGATTGTATTAATGTTGCCCGTGAAGCCATGATGAGTATTGGCTGTATACAGGCGCAAGTTTGCCACACTAACCGTTGTCCTGCTGGTATAGCCACACAAAGTAAATGGCTACAAAACGGTATTAATATTCCTTTAAAATCTGAACGTTTAGCGCAATACTTTAAAACCTTTAAAAAAGAGTTAATTGAAATTACACATGCTGCTGGTTATGAGCACCCATGCCAATTTAAAATGACTGATATTGAAGTAAATGTTGATGACCACAACCTAAGTAAAGAGTTAAGCCGTACGTATATGTATGAAAAAGATCCCGTGCCATTTTCTAGCATGCAACATTTAAAAGATTGTTTATATTTGGGCGGAAAACAAAACGCTTAATTTAATAGTATGGAATTAACCAGAATTTTTGATTTATTTCTTTTTGCTGTACCTACATTAATTACTGGTATAATAGCCTATAAATTTTTTAAAGCACACACTAAAAACGAAGATGGTCGCAGACGTTTTTTACTTAAGAAAGATTTACAAGTAAGCGCCCTACCCTCTAGACTACAGGCCTATGAACGTATGGCGCTGTTTTTAGAACGCATTACGCCTTCAAAATTATTATTAAGAGTATCACCGAAAAGTGATGATAAAAACATGTACGAAGCGCTTTTAATACAAAGTATTGAACAGGAATTTGAACATAACCTATCTCAACAAATTTATGTTACAGATAAATGCTGGAGCATTATTGTGGCAGCTAAAAATGCTACAATTCAATTAATTAGAAAAGCTAACCTTTCAGAAAAAACAGACTCTGCTGATAAATTACGTGAAATTATTTTAACCGAAATGATGGAACGAAAAGCACCTAGTGATACGGCACTCATGTTTATTAAAGATGAAGTTTCTAGCCTTTGGTAAACCAAAATTAATCGTCCTCTAAACGGAGTTCGTTATTTTGTGCTTGGGCGCATTTATCTTTTGCATACTCAAAACCTTGTTGCCACCAATTTCGCATTAATTTTTTATTAAATATTAATGAGTTTTCTGTAAGTTTTGATGGCGTATAGTATAAATTAAGTTCTACATCTTTAGCTATTGCTGCTAATTTGCCTATGGTAACATCATTACGCTCCATTCTATCTAACAAATGCCCAAACAGGCTAATCATAAGTGAAAATGGGTTTTTACCCAACACTTTATTGCCTTGCATTGATTCTGCTTTAAGCACAATAGCATCTACCTGTGTTGCACCTCTTAAAATAGCTTCGCGTATGGGTACAATACAACCTAAGCCACCATCGGCATATTCAAAATCGTTTTTTTTTACTAAAGACATAAATGGAATGTAATTACATGAAATCCAAATCCATTCGCAAAACTCTTCATATGAATAATCATTAATAGATTTATATTCTACACTGTTTTTAGTAAGGTTAGATACGGTTATAACCACATCATCTTTTGTTTGCTTTATTAAGTTATATTCTTCTTGGGTAAACTTTCGTTTAATAAGTTTTTTTAAGTTTTTACTTTCACCAAAGGTGCGTTTCATTCTAATAAATTGCCAAATGGTGTTTAAAAAATCTATAGATACAAACTCTCTGTCGCCTTTTTTTCTTATAACAAAAGGGTTTACACTAAAAATACTGTCTTGGTTAACATTGGTATACACATCAAACAACTTATCAATTCTACCTGCTGCTAAATGTGGCACTAGCAAGCTACCAGTTGAAGTACCTAAAAACATATCGTAGTCGTTTTTTTGTTCTTCAATTAAATACTGCGCAACACCGCCTGCAAAAGCGCCTTTACTACCACCGCCAGATATTACTAATGCTTTCATAAAATAAATTAATGTTTAAATATAGTAATTATGGTATGAGATAGTAAGCTAGCTTCTAGCTTTTTTTTAAAGGTTGGTAGTTTATAGATTAAAAAGGCCGTACCTCTAATTTAATTTAGTATGCAAAAAAAGAATATCTATTTTAGTATCAGCTATTAACCATAATCCTAACACTGCGTATGCTTAAGAAATTTTTTCTTGTTGCATTGTTCTCTGTTGTAATAATTGCATCACTATCTGCACTAAAATCGCATCAAATTACATTAGCGTCATCATTTTCAAATAGTACATCACATGCACTACCACCTCCTGTTATAGATTTTACGTTTAACAATAGTGGTGCCTGTTCTGGAACGCAAGTAAATTTCACCTCATCGGTGTCTGGAGCAGGTCCTTTTACGTATCTATGGAATTTTAGTGATGATGGTAGCACAAGCACTAACAATAACCCATCGCATACTTTTAATGCAGTAGGTTGTGGCACTAGAAATGTAAATGTTACGCTAACAGTAACCGATACTAATGGCGAAACCTCATCTATAACCAAAGCAGTACCTTTACTTGAAAAACCCAATTTAAATTTTTATGATATTGATGCGGAAGCTAATTTTACACCTCAATTTGATAACTGTGGAAATAACACTTCAGACCCCTCGTATACTGTTAATGTTGGCAACAGATCTACCGGAAGCTGTATTACATCATATGATATAGATTGGGGTGATGGTAATACTGATACAAATGTAAGTTTTCCATTAACACACACCTATACACAACTTGGTTCATACAACATGCGTATTACAGGTAATGGCACAAACTGTAACAATACCGTAACCTACTTAATAAAAAATTCTAGCAACCCTACAGGTGCTATTGTAAATCCTGGTAACACGGTTAATTTATGTGTGCCAATTGCACCTATAGACTTTGCTATTGGTTCATGGGGCACTAACCCACCAGATACTAATTATCAAGTTGATTTTGGCGATGGTACTATTGAAAGCTACACACAACAACAACTAGAAAGCTCAATATATTTTAACAGCGCAGACCCTGCTAATTCTCAAGATTTTCCTATTCCTCATGAATATACAGAATCTAACTGCCCAAACTTTAGTTATACGGTGTTTTTATACATTACAACATCATGTGGTGCTACTAACTTAACAGCAGGCCCCATAATTATATTAAAAAAACCAGATGTGGCTTTTGAAAACCCACCAACAGGCTGTGTTAATTCTGCTGTACAATTTACCAATACATCACAAACGGGCTACAACCAAAATTGCGATACCAATGCAGGTTATTTTTGGGATTTTGGCGATGGTAACACCTCTAATTTAAGAGATCCTTCGCATACCTATACAATGCCAGGTACATACACTGTGTCTTTATACGCTCAAAACTTTTGCGGCACTACCAATACAGTAACAAATACCATTTGTATTGAACCCGAATTAACCCCAACCTTTACTTTAGATACTAGTAACGGCTGTTCACCCTTAAATGTACAAACAACCAACACCACTAATTTAGCTAATAGTTGCGGTGGTGAAACCTATTTATGGCAAGTAAGCTACACCCAAGGGTTTTGTGCTACAGGCATAGCACAATGGAGCTTTACTGGGGGCACTGATGAAAATTCTTCAGCACCTAGCTTTGAATTTATTAGTGCAGGCACCTACACGCTAACATTAACAACTACCAATGCTTGTGGCAGTAATTCAACATCGCAAACTGTAGAGGTTAAACAACCACCATCTGTAACCATTAACACATTAACTGATGCCTGCGGAACAGCTTCAATAAACCCAACGGCTACAATTAACACCTGTGCACCAGCTACTGAAACTATTACATATAATTGGAGTTTCCCGGGGGGAACGCCAGCTACAGCTACCACCGAAAACCCCGGAACCATTACTTACAACACACCCGGAAATTACCAAATTACCCTAAGTGTAACTTCTAGTTGTGGCACTACAACCGCCACTGAGAACTTTACTATTAATAACGTACCAAGCATTACTAATACTAATTTAACACAAACCATTTGCTCTGGAACACAAACCACCGAGGTAAATTTAACATCAAGTATAGCGGGTACTACGTACAGTTGGTCTGCCACAGCACCTGCGGGTGTAACAGGTTACACAACAAGTGGCACTTCAAACACTATTCCTGTTCAAACTATTACAAATACTAATACCACCTCAGAAACAGTAACGTATACCATAACACCCTATAATGGCAGTTGTGATGGCGCTCCCGTTAATTTAGTAATAATTGTAGACCCTGCCCCAGAATTCACTAGTCAGCCACAAGATGAAACCATATGTCTTAACGGCAGCACTAGCCTGCTATCAGTTTCAGTTAACGGCCCCGGCACACCAACTTATCAGTGGTATGAAAACACCACAAATAACACTACAACAGGCACTGCTATTGCAGGTGAAACTAGCAGTAGTTTTACACCACCAAACAATCCTGTTGGTTTAATGTATTATTATGTAACAGCATCATTTACATCAGGCGCAGGCTGTGATGAAATAACCTCTAACACTGCCCAAGTTGAAGTTGTTGAAGGCCTACAAATAACCACACAACCAACACCCTCAGAAAGCTTATGTATTGGTGGTAGTTTGCCCTCTAGTTTAGCGGTTACACACACAGGAGGCACAGGCGTTTTAAGCTATCAATGGTATTCAAATACCACAAACAGCAATACTGGTGGTACAGCTATAACGGGCGCTACAAATTCTAGTTACAATCCGCCAACTTTCAATACAGCTGGCAACTACTATTATTATGTAATTATTACTGCTGCTGGTAGCGGCTGTAATGCGGTTACAAGCAATGTTTCAGAAGTTATTGTAGTTACCGATCCTGTTATTAATACACACCCCATAGCTACACAAACCATTTGTGAAGGCATTACACCTACAGATTTAAGCGTAAGTGTTTCTGGTGGTTTGGGGTCAACATACAACTATCAGTGGTACAGCAATACTACCAATTCAAATACTGGAGGCACACTATTAACAGGCGCTACTAACAGCGCTTTTACACCGCCTAACACCACTGTTGGAACGGTGTATTATTATGTTGAAGTTACTCAAGCAGGTATTGATTGTGCGGTTACAAGTAACACATCAGAAGTTATTATAAATGAAGCTGCCACTATTACCAATCAGCCACTTTCAGAAATCATTTGTTTTGGTGATAGTTTTAACACCTTATCAGTTAGTTATACAAATGGTGTTGGCACACCAAACTATCAATGGTTTTCTAACACTACAAACGATAATACTACAGGCACTCCAATTACTGGCGAAACAAGTTCTAGCTTTACACCATCAGCAACAACTGTTGGCACTGTTTACTATTATGTGGTTTTAACATTTGCTTCGGGTGGATGTACAGAAATTGCATCAATACCAACAGAACACACGGTTAACCAAACACCTAATATTAGTAATAAAACGGCTATTATTTGTAGTGGTAATAGTTTTTCAATAGCACCAAATTCATCAGGTAGTGATATAGCGCCTACAGGAACAACATATACTTGGACTACTCCTGTTATAAACCCTAATGGCAGTATTACAGGTGCTTCTGAAGAAACAACCCCACAAAATTCTATAAATCAAACACTAACAAACACAACAAACAATCCTGCTACAGTTACATACACTGTTACACCTAGGTTGGGTAATTGTGTGGGTGCTACTTTTCAGGTTGAAATTACCGTAAACCCTTCAATAAGCATTACGCCTACACAAATAAACAGTAATTGTTTTGCAGCTAATGCTGGTTCATTAGACATAACAATTGCTGGCGGCGTGCCATTTTCATCGGGTAATCCTTACCAAATTACATGGACAGGTCCCAACGGATTTACGAGTAGTAATGAAGATATTTCAAATTTAGAACCAGGTAGCTATACGGTTTCTATTTTAGATGATGGTGGTTGTCCCTTTTCAGAAACATTTACTATTACCGAACCTGATGAATTGGTGTTTAGCAACATAAATTTTGATACAGAAACTATTAGTTGTTTTCAAGCCAACGATGGTAATATTGCAATTGATATTAGCGGTGGCACCCAGCCTTATACCTATAATTGGACTAGAAACAATATGCCCTATAGCACAGATGAAGATTTAACAAACCTTGCACCAGGAACCTACGAAGTTACTGTTACCGATGCTAATAATTGCTCCCCTATAACGCAAAGCTTTTCAGTAATTGAGCCCGCTGAACTTATAGTGTCTTTAAACAATAAAGTTGATGTTATTTGTTATGGCGAGGCTACTGGCGAAATTTATATTGATGTAACAGGCGGACGCCTAATTGAAACTAGTCCTAGTGTTTTTGAATATACGTATGCTTGGTCTGGGCCTAACGGTTTTACTAGTACCAACCAAAACCTAACAGGCTTACGTGCCGGCACCTATACAGTTACAGTAACCGATAAATCTGGCTGTACAAGCACATTGAGTGTTGTTATTAATCAATCAGACGAGATTATTATTGACTACACCGCCACCGAAATTGCATGTTACGGTGATAATGATGCCTCAATAACCATTAACGCTATTACAGGAGGTAATGCCCCTTACACCATTACTTGGAGCAACTTAGGCACTGGCAATACACAAACCAACTTATCTGCTGGTACTTATGTAATTACAGTAACCGATGCCACCAATTGCCAAAAGCAAGCCACTATTGTTATTGATGAAGCACCGCTTTTTAGAATAACGCCACAAGTAGAAAACATATCATGTTTTGGTGAAAACGACGGACGTATTATTTTAAATTTTGAAGGCGGCATAGCACCCGTTAACTTGGTTTGGGATGACGACTCCTCCGCTGGGGTTGAACGTAACAATTTAGCGCCTGGAACTTACACCGTAACCATTACAGACGGAAAACCGTGTGTAATAAATGAAACCTTCACAATAACACAACCTGATGCGCTAAACATTTCTGGTATTAAAACCGATGCTTTAAATTGTGATGATGCAAACTCAGGTGCTATAAATGTAATTGTTACAGGTGGTACACTACCATTAACTTACAATTGGTCTCATGGTGCTACCACCGAAGATTTATCTAACATCCCTCCAGGAGCATATACTGTAACTGTTACAGATGCTAATAATTGTGAAATTTCAGAAACTTTCAACATCAATAGATTTGAACCCCTAGCGGTAGAAGTTGTTACTGAAACCACTCATAATTGTGATACCAAAGAAATTACCCAAAACTTTATTGCAAAACCTAGTGGTGGTGTTCCACCCTATCAAATATCATGGTCTAGTGGCATTACAAGTGGTATTAATAATGAAGTGATGCACACCACGCAAAATGGCCTTGTTATAATTGATGTAATAGATGCTGCTGGTTGCTCATTTTCATATTCATACAACGTTGATATTCCTGAATTAGGTGATGCAGACTTTACAATACATTCTGAAGCTTTTGATGCTTATGGTTTTTATTCCATAGAAGCTCCAATAACATTCACAAATACCGCTACGGGTAGTTATGTTGGTATGTCATGGAATTTTGGCGATGGTAATTTTTCAAGTAATGAAAATCCGTCACACACATACAAAACCGTTGGTACTTACACCATAACACAAACAGTAACATATCCTTTTAACTGTGTGTACACCAAAAGCATTACCATAAACATTCAAAAAGGTTACAGCTTAATTGTGCCTAATGCTTTTACACCTAATAAAGATGCTTTAAATGATGTTTTTCTACCCGAACAAATAGCACTTTCAAACATGAAACTGCACATTTACAATACTTGGGGTAATATGATTTATTCTGAAGAAGGCGAAAGTATACGTGGTTGGGATGGAAAAATTAATGATGCCGAAGCTGAAAACGGCAATTATTACTACACATTTTCAGGCAATACGTTTTACGGAAAAACCATTACCAGCAAAGGCGTTGTTGTATTAATTAGATAAAATATCATGAAGATAAAACTATTTATTATTTTAATAACTACGTGCTTATGTTTTAAAGCACCAGCACAAGACCCCATTTTTAGTCAGTATTTCATGGTACCTGAAACTATAAACCCTGCGTTTTCAGGTTTTGAACAGGCCACCTATTTTGGTGTTTTACACCGTACACAATGGCCTTATTTAGATTTGCAAGTTGATACCAATTATGCCTTTTTTAACACATGGTTAGATACAGCAAGTAACGGTATTGGTATTGGTGCTAGTGTTTTAAATCAGCGCGAAAGCAGCACAAGTTACAATCATTTTCAGTTTAATACTAACTTCACATATATTATTGGTTTGAATAACGACTGGTTTTTTAGACCTGCTATTGAAATTGGTTATGGCATGAAATCGTTTAACTTCAGAAATTTATTATTATCAGATCAAATTAACATCAATGCTGGCACTGTAAATGCTAATTCAAACGATCCGTTTGCTGCCAATGCTAATGATAAAATTGGTTTTGTAGATTTTACTGCAGGTTTTGTATTTGATAAAAAAAACAGAGGAAATGATACAGATTTATGGTTGGGTGCAGCTATTAAACACTTAAACAGGCCTAACATTTCTTTTTTAAACAATGGTAATGTACCCTTAGATATTTTATACACGATACATGCTAATTATAAATTTCCGTATTTTGATTATAATGATATGATACTTTCGGCAAATTACATGCAACAAGGTGCGTATAATAGGTTAGATTTAGCCGCTACAGCAAAACTAAACAAGTTATTTTTAGGAGCTATGGCAGTAACAAATCCTGCTAAAAATAGTGGTAATAGTCATTTACTAACATCAATTAACGCATTAGTTGGTGTAGAGTTTGAGCGCTTACGTTTTGGTTTTTCATATGATTTTAACACATCAAACATAGGTAGAACAGATGGTGTTTATGAACTTTCTATAACTTATTTAGCGGCATGTTTGGTTTGCAGAAACCCTACAAATAATGAGCGCAGAAAATAACTAATCTTGCATTAATTTAAGCAGCTTAGTTACATAACTTTTAAAGCGCCAATTATGATGCGTTTTTGCTTGTTCCAAATAATCTTTACAAACAGCCGTACAAGCCTCTATTTGATGCAAATATTGAAAGGCGTTTTGCCGCACCTCAAAACCATATTTAGGGCTTGCATAGTTTGTTAATTCAGCAAAGTATTGCGCTTTATTATTAGTTTCAAAATCATCGGTAATTAAAGCCAATGTTAACCAAAGTATTCTTATGTTTTTATTTTGAAAGCCAATTATTCCCTTTGTTTTATTGAGATATTTTGAGCGGTCTTCAGGAAAATTTCGCCATAAATTAAATAATGCAGTTTCTATGGTTATGTATGAAGCATCATTTAAAAGCGATTCATATGATGTTTTTAATGCTGAAGGAATCTCAACAAGGTTTTGCACAATAGCTTGACGTACTTTTAAAGGATTATTAAAACTGGTTTTATTAATTATAGCTGGTTTTTGGTTAATTATTTTAATTTTAATTTCATTTGAAGCGTTTGATGCTAATAAGTCTTCACAATTATTATTAGCACTAATGCAATCAACTTTTACATAATTATTTATAAATGCTGATTCTTTTAAAATTTGTAGCGCTTCATCATAATTAAACACCTCATTTTTTAACCACCTTTCAACAAAATTGTTTAAACACTGTTTGCTTACTTTTTCAACTTCAGTTATAAAATCAGTTGTTTCAACATTTTTATATTGGTGTTTTAATAAATAACGTTTCACTGCTTTTTTAAAGGCATTATCCCCTACTTTTTTACGTAAAGCATACAAAACCCAAGCGCCTCTTTTATAAAATGTAGTGCTACTTGCTTTAGGATTTAATACTGATGTGCCCGCCTTAGCCTTATCTTGTTGCTGTAATTCTTGCGCGTATTCATACAACTGCCAATAAAAGTAATTGTTGCCAAATACTTCTTTTTCGGCTAACAAGGCATAATAGGTTGCAAAGCCTTCTTGTAGCCAATGGTGTGTACCAGATGTTTCTGTTACTAAATTACCAAACCACTGGTGTGCCAACTCATGTGCATTTACATTTACATAATTTTTATCAGTAAACGCAATAGAATCTGTTACAAAACTATCAGCAAAAATAGTTGTACTTGTGTTCTCCATACCAGCATATAAAAAATCTTTTACAGGTATTTGCTTATAATTTTGCCATGGATATTTTACACCTATTTCTGTTTCTAAAAAATCAAACATACGTTTAGTATAGCGGTATGTTGGTTCAAATTTCAAAGAATCTTCAGCGTAATAATACATTTCTAACGGAATACCACTTTTTGATACTTCAACCTTTTTATGATATTTACCAACAACCAATGCCACCAAATAACTTGCCATAGGCTTTTGCATATTGTAGTGCCAAGTGGTTACAGTATTTGTTGTTTGTTTTTCTATTAATTTACCATTGGTGATAACTTCATAATCTTTATGAAACGTGATAGATAAATTGAATTCTATTTTATCATTCATATCATCAATACTTGGCAACCAATTGCTGGTATATTTACCTTGACCTTGCGTCCAAATTTGATGTTCTTCATCTTTAGCTATAAAATACAATGCTTTTGTGGGGCTTGCTTCATAATCAAAAGAAATCGTGTATACGTTTCCTTTTTTAAATGTTTTATGAAGCACATATTTACTATTGGTATTTACAACACTATCTAATGTAATCTGTTTGTTTTTTTCAATTAAACGCGCATTAGAAAACTGCATGTTTTGAGCATCTAAATACACCGCATTTGTTTTTTTCAAAACATGAAACGTATACACAACATTACCTATTACCTTTTTTTTAGAAACATTGAAACCAATAGTAGCTTTACAGGTTTTAAAATCAACAACATCAGTTTGTTGCCCAAAACAAGCTAATGATACTAAAACTAATAATAAAATCCACGTGTTTTTCATAGAGTGAATATAGCAAACTTTAGTACAAAAAGCCACTTGCAATTTATTTCAAAAGAATTATTTTAGTTCCATGAATACGGCTTTTTTACAAACTCCCATAGATTATCTTAAAGGTGTTGGCCCTAACCGAGCCGATTTACTTCGTAAAGAGCTTAATATTCATACGTTTCAAGATTTACTCAACCTATTCCCTAACCGATACATTGACCGAACGCGGTATTACAAAATAAACCAAATACAGCAAAGTAATGCCGAAATACAAGTTATTGGAGTTATTAAAAACTTTAAAGAGGTAGCGCAAAAACGCGGCAAACGATTAGTAGCCACATTTCAAGACGAAACAGGCACTATGGAGCTCGTTTGGTTTAGAGGCCATAAATGGATTAAAGACAGTTTAAAATTAAACACGCCGTATGTTATCTTTGGAAAAACCAATTGGTTTAATGGTAAGTTTAGCATGCCGCACCCCGATATTGAAACAACCGAAGACCACAAAAACGGTTTAAATAACGGCATTCAACCCATTTATCCTTCTACCGAAAAACTAACAAATAAAGGTATTAGCAATAGGGTTGTTAGTAAAGTTGTACAGCAATTATTTTTAGAAACCAAAGGGCGTTTTACAGAAACGCTTTCAAATGAACTCATTTCAGATGTAAAACTTATAAGTAAAAGTGAAGCGCTTTTAAACATTCATTTTCCTAAAAATCAAGAGCTATTAGCAAAAGCACAATTACGTTTAAAATTTGAAGAGTTGTTTTTTATTCAACTACAACTCATTATTAAAAACTTAATTCATAAAACAAAAATTAAAGGGTTTACCTTTAATAAAGTTGGCACATATTTTAATACCTTTTTTAATAACCATTTACCTTTTGAATTAACCAATGCGCAAAAACGTGTTTTAAAAGAAATTAGAGCAGATTTAGGAAGCAATGCACAAATGAATAGGCTACTGCAAGGTGATGTTGGTTCAGGCAAAACTATTGTAGCATTTATGTGCATGCTTATGGCCATAGATAATGGTTTTCAGGCCTGTTTAATGGCACCTACTGAAATTTTGTCAGTTCAACACTATAACGGCTTATTAGAATGGTGTAAAAAACTGAATATCAACATAGAAATACTCACGGGCTCAACAAAAACTTCAAATAGAAAAACCATACACAAAGACCTAGAAAGCGGTGATTTACAAATATTAATAGGCACACATGCGCTCTTAGAAGATAAGGTTAAATTTAAAAATTTAGGACTCGCTATTATTGATGAACAACACCGCTTTGGAGTAGCACAAAGAAAAAAACTTTGGGATAAAGGCATATCAAACCCGCCTCATATTTTAGTTATGACCGCTACGCCAATTCCACGCACCTTGGCCATGTCTGTTTACGGTGATTTAGATATTTCTGTTATAGACGAATTACCTCCAGGGAGACAAGCCATTAAAACCGTACACAGATTTGATAAAAACCGCCTTAATGTTTTTAAATTTATTAAAGATGAAATAAAAAAAGGCAGACAAGTGTATGTGGTATATCCATTAATTCAAGAAAGTGAAAAAATGGATTATAAAGATTTAATGGATGGTTACGAAAGCATTTCGAGAGATTTCCCCATGCCTGAATATCAAATATCTATTGTTCATGGTAAAATGAAACCCGCCGATAAAGACTATGAAATGCAGCGTTTTGCCAAAGGCGAAACACAAATTATGGTTGCTACAACAGTAATTGAAGTAGGCGTTAATGTGCCTAATGCATCGGTAATGATTATTGAAAGCGCAGAACGCTTTGGCTTATCACAACTACACCAATTACGAGGACGCGTAGGTAGAGGTGCTGAGCAAAGTTATTGCATACTTATGACAGGACATAAACTATCTGATGATAGCAAAACACGGTTAAACACTATGGTTAAAACCAATGATGGTTTTGAAATTGCCGAAGTAGATTTAAAACTAAGAGGTCCTGGTGACGTTATGGGTACCCAGCAAAGTGGCGTTTTAAACCTTAGAATAGCCGATATTGTGAAAGATAAAGATGTATTACAACATGCGCGGTATTACGCTAAAAAAGTACTTAAAGAAGACCCCTCATTATCGCACCCAAACAATGTAAACATTTTAAATACCTATAAAGCGCTATCCAAGTACAAAAACATTTGGAATTATATAAGCTAAAAAACCCAACTGTTTCCAATTGGGTTTTTCACTTAACTGTTCGATGTTTGATTAATGTTTGCTTTGTTTAATTATATTAGCAAAGTACACACAAAACCAGTAGGTTAACGTTATAAATGTGTTAAAAAATTCTTTAGCATTGTTAATTAACAACAATTAAGCTACACAAAACCACACACACCTTTAAACATAATGCTTAAATTTGCAGCCTATTTAGCATTTCAGAATGATAAACATTCATAAAAAAACATTAGAAGACTTAGAGTTTTACACCGTTTTACAACAAGTAAGCCAACACTGCATAACACCACTTGGCACAGAGCGTGTTTTAAAAACAAATCCGCTTAAAACCAAAGAAGCTGTTATGTTTTCATTAGCACTAACCAATGAGTATGTGTCATCATTTTATAATGATAACCGCATACCAAATCACGGTTTTGAAGATATAAACAAAGAATTGAAGTTATTAAACATAGAAAACACATATTTAGAGGTTTACAGTTTTAAAAAAATAGCTTCACTATCGGCAACCACAAATGATATTGTGCTGTTTTTAGAAACGTTTAAAGAGTACTATTTACAGCTAAATAATTTAAGTTCGCGCATTGAAGTAACCAAAGTAATTATTGAAAAAACCGAGCATGTTATTGATAAATTTGGTGAAATTAGAAACAATGCATCGCCGTTACTTTATAATTTAAGGCAATCAATTAATGTTATTAAAGGCAAAATAAACCAAAGTTTTACAGCCGCTTTAAATCAATACAGTAGTCAGGATTATTTAGATGACATTAGAGAAACCGTTATTGAAAACAAGCGTGTTTTGGCCGTAAAAGCTATGTACAGGCGCAAAGTACGCGGCTCTATAATGGGAAGTAGTAAAACAGGAAGTATTGTTTACATTGAACCCGAAACAACTTTACAACACACCCGAGAGCTAAATAATCTAGAATACGAAGAAAAAGAAGAAATTACACGTATTTTAAAAGAGCTTACCAATTTTATTAGGCCATTTGCAAACCATTTAAAAGACTCTCAGGCATTTTTAGTAACTATTGATGTAATTGCAGCTAAAGCCAAATACGCACGCTCAATGAACGCTATTTTACCCGAAATAACCGAAGAGCGCCACCTATTTTTACGCGATGCCTACCACCCTTTATTATATTTAAACAATGTAGCTAAAAACGAGGAAACGTTTCCGCAAACTATAGAACTTAAACAAAACAGCCGTATTATTGTTATTTCTGGGCCAAATGCTGGCGGTAAAAGTATTACGCTAAAAACCATTGGTTTGCTACAAGTTATGTTGCAAAGTGGCATTTTAATTCCGGTACATGAGCGTAGTAAAGTGTGTATTTTTGATAGGGTTTTAAGTGATATTGGCGACAACCAATCTATTGAAAATCATTTGAGTACCTACAGCTACCGCTTAAAGCAAATGAATTATTTTTTGCGTAAATGCAATAAAAACACACTTTTTTTAATTGATGAATTTGGTACTGGTAGTGATCCAGAGCTTGGTGGTGCCTTAGCCGAAACCTTTTTAGAAGAGTTTTACTACCGTGAAGCTTTTGGTATTATAACCACACACTACTCTAACCTTAAAATATTAGCTACCGAACTGCCCTACATGCAAAACGCCAACATGCTATTTAATGAGCGCACATTAGAGCCTATGTTTAAACTAGTAGTTGGGCAAGCTGGTAGTAGTTTTACATTTGAAGTTGCGCAGAAAAACGGTATTCCGTATAGCTTAATTAACCGCGCTAAAAAGAAAATTGAACGTAGTAAAGTACGTTTTGATGCTACTATTGCGAAACTACAAAAAGAACGCTCTAAACTTGAAAAAACAGGACAATCGCTTAAATTAAACGAAAAGAAAAAAAGCGAAGAGGCTGATAAATTAGAAGAAATTAATGCCCGCATACAAAAGAAACTTGAAAGCTACCAAGAGCTGTACGATAGTAACCAACGCTTAATTTACTTAGGGCAAAAAGTTGATGATTTAGCTGAAAAGTATTTTAACAACAAACAAAAGCGCGATTTAATGAACGAGCTTTTTAAGTTGGTGCAAATTGAAAACTCTAAGCGTAAACGTATTTCTGCCAAACAAAAGAAAGCAGAAAAGGCTAAAGAAAAACAGGTTAAGAAAGAGGTAGAAAAGAAAGTTGAAGTGATTCGTGAAAAGAAAAAGAAAGAAAAAGAACTAAAAGCGAAACAACCGCCTAAACCCAAAGCAATACTTAAACTTGGAGACCGTGTTAGAATGGAAGATGGCAGAGCCATTGGTACTATTGATAAAATTGAAAAAAACAAAGCGGTAGTTAATTACGGCATGTTTACTACCAATGTAAGTTTAGATCAGTTAGAGTTGGTTGAAGCTGTTAAGAAATAAAACAGCAAGCTGTAAAAGTAAGCCGTAGTTGGTGGTAGTTGTTTTTATGTTTGAAATTACTTTTGCTGGTAGTTGTGTTAGGGATTGAGGTATTTGTTGGAGCTCCTTGACGCAGGAGAGAGCGACTACCGAAAGCCCGACCCGACCTTAGAAGGGTAACACCATAAAAAAATTATAGTTAAAATTTTCTTATATTAATTAACAGCCAGCACCAAGTTGTTGAATCTACAACTTTAGGCACCGACTGCTTTTTATAAATATATTAGTAAACTCGCCATGCATAAAAGTAGGTACGCATATCAATATCTTTATCTTCTGTTAGAAGCAATCTAACATAATCGTCCTTGTCACTGCCATCATTATCATCATCTTTACCGTTTTGCACATCTTTTAGTAAAATTTTCATTTCGGTTTTACCTAAATAGTCATTACCACCTATAGCATCATCTTCAGTAAATTCTGCAGAAAGGAATATATAATCGTTCTCTAAATCTGGCATATACAGCTCAATTTCTTGGGTTTTATCTATTGGTATAGGCCAAAACTTACCTTCCTCTGGTATAATGTAATTATTTCTAGTACGTGTGTAAGACTCTGACGCCATAACATTACCATTTTGGAAAACTTGTGCTTTCATATTACCGTGTAAACGTATACTGCCTCCGTTATTTTTAACTAAGTTTATACCGTAAAGCTGAATGCCAAACTTATGATAGGCTTCATAACATGTTCTAATGTTATACTCGCTAGACAATACCACATTGGCTACAGGAAAGCCTTTTCTAATGTATCTAAGTGTATACCCTAATGGTGCTCCTGGAGAATCTGCAGAGTACTCTCCGCCTTCAGTTATATAATTGTATACACCTTCAGGACCGGTAACAACTTGTGCGGCATCACCCGATGAGCCTCCAACCACCAGTGCTTTTACAGTAGAACTGTTCCAAAAAGCCTGGTGCTCTCCATTACCACCTGCAGATCCGCCGTTAAATGCCGCATTAAATGCTGCTTGTGTATCTGTAAACTTTGAATTGGTTTCTACGGTATAAATTAACATTCTTCCATATTTAACCGATGATACTATTACAGGGCTTGTGCTATTTAAATTTGGTGAAGATGAAAAAAGTTTACCTGGGTTCTCACTATCTTCTATAGTTAAATCTATAGTATAATATACCTGCAGATATTTAATAACATATTTATGCTTTTTTTCTGAACTATTAAAATTGAAAGATCCAGACACACTATTTTTTCCTTTTGAGTAACTAGCACCTAAAGCAATACTTAAATGTTCTTCAGAATAGACTTCCTCGGTAGTGAAATTAACTTTAGCCGATGCGGAACCTGTAACACCTTGTTGCAACATATCTTTTACACCTGTTCTTACGGTATTTACATTTGGATTCTCTATGTAAGCCGAAGGTTTTCCGTTTAAATTCTCTAAAGACACCGATAAGGTTATAGGCGCTCTGTTACCTGTTATACCAATATATTCTCCTGTTGGAATAGATTCGCCTTTAAGCATAGCTCCAGGATAAATAACATCGCTTGTAGGATCTAGTAAAATCATTTCGCTAAAACCCGGTGCTAACTTGTATTTGTTTACTACGCATTCGTTTTTTTGCCCTTCACGTTCTTTACTTACTTCTTCAACAAATTTTTGATTTGCATCTGCGTCAGGTTGTTCAAAATTGTTTAGGCTTGCCAAAAGGTTATTTACTTCTAAGAGTGCTTCTCCTGAAACTTCTTTGTTCGTGTCTGTTTCTACACTTTCTGAACTACATGAATTACATGAAAGTAAAATAGTGGTTAATACCAATAGCATTGGCTTCATTGTTAATAGCTGTGTTTTCATAATTTCAAATTTTTGTGATTCAACAGTTCAAACTTATACACCAATGCAAGTGAAAACTAATTTTTAGCATGGACAAACCATGGACAGCATTACCAAAAACAGCTTAAAACACACATGGACAAAGCTGAAACATGTAATTTTTAAAACCAACACAAACAACTGATTATCAATAAAATAATTTTTATAATAATTACAAAACCCAAGCCAGAAACATAGATTTATTATGGACAAGACTATTTTTTAAGAAAACTTCTTATATGGAAATTAAAAGGTTTATTAACTATATTAGTTGTGTAATTAAACATCCTAATAATGAAAAAGTTAGCCACTTTATTTCTTCTTTTATTTATGAACTCTTTTTGTTTTTCACAATATGATGCTTCACCAAAACAAATTGATAGCCTTATAAATATTTTAAACAACACACCGGAGACAACAGAAAGAACACCTGTATTAACTAATCTTTGGAGAGCCTATATACAAAGAGATAGTGATAAAGCCTTTGGATATGCTCAACAACTTATAGATTTAGGCAAAAAATTAAACGATGTGCCTACAACCTATACTGGTTACCAAAGAATGGCTATTGCATATTCTTATACCGACGACTTAGAAAACTCTAATAAATATTACAGAAAAGGCCTAAAATTAAGTACTGAACATAAAGAACATAGTTGCATTGCTGCAATGCACTTAAATTTATCTCTTAATCATGCAATTATCAACCGACATGATAGTACTTTATATCATGCAACTAAAGCTGAAAAACACTTTCTTATAGCCCACGATACTACAGGTTATGCCGGAGCACTTGAAAAGAAAGCTATTGTTTATAATGATTTAGGACAATTTAAATTAGCCCTAGAAAACAATTTAAAAGCCATGAGAATTTACGAGCAATATTCTGATGATAGAGCCATAAGAAGTACTATTAGCGCTATGAATGCCATTGGTTATAACTACTTAAAAATGAAGGACACTTTAATGGCAATTAATTACTATGAAAAAGCACTTAATAAATACAAAGAAAGAGATGATAAGCTTGGAGTTATCTTTGGGCTCACCCAATTAGGTGTTCTTAATCTTAGCAACAAAGCACATTACAATACCTCTAAAACAATGTTGTTAGAAGCCAAAGATCTTGCTATTAGTATGAAAAGCCCGGGCAGACTATCTATGGTGTATTACGGTTTAGGACTCTACTACAAAAAAGGAAAAATATATAAAGAAGCAAACAAATACTTCAACCAGTCTTTAAAGATATCAGATTCTCTACAAGAAACAGCTAGGGTTACCAATAATCAAATTCAAATGGCTGAAATTGCTTTTATAGAAAATAATTACAACAAAAGTATTAGGCTTTCAGAAAAAGCATTAGCCCTTGCAAAACAAAAAAACTTATTAGAAACACAGCTTAATACTTACAATTTACTCTTTAAAAATTATGAAAAATTAAACCAAACCAATAAAGCTTTTTCATACCATAAGCTTTACAAAAAAATAAACGATAGTATTTACAATATTGAAAACGGACAAAAACTATCTGAATTACAAACCATTTACGAAACCGAAAAAAAAGAGGCCGAAATTGCTTTTCAACAAAAAGAAATAGAAACCTTAAACCAAAAAATTGAAATTGGTAATCTTAAAAAAGGGCTTTACGCTGGCGGTATGTTTACATTTCTTGCTGTTTCTAGTTTGTTGTATTTTGGTTTTAAGCAACGTATAAAGAAAAATAAAATTGAGCGTAAAAAACAAGAAGAAATATACAAACAGGAAATTGCATTTAAAAAGAAAGAACTTGCTTCGCAAACACTACATTTAGTTCAAAAAAACACGTTTATACAAGAACTAAAAGAGAATTTAGAAAAGATAAAAAAATCTCCAGAATTATTTAAGGTTGAGTTCCGGCGTTTAGTAATGTTGCTAAAAAAAGAAAGTGCTGAAGATAAAGACTGGGAAATATTTAAAAGCTACTTTACCGAAGTGCACAATAATTTTGATAACAAACTAAAAGCCATTTATGCAGATATTACCGAAAAGGAAATTCGTTTAGCTTCCTTTTTACGTATGAACTTGTCTACAAAAGAAATTGCATCAATGCTTAACGTATTACCTGAAAGTGTTCTAAAAAGTAAATACCGACTTAAAAAGAAACTTAATTTAAACAAGGAAACCGACTTAGGTAGTTTTTTAAATGGTTTGTAAAAGGCGTATCTTTGTGACGTGAAAATCAACATACCAAAAAATAAAAAACTAATCCTTTTTGATGGTGTTTGTAACCTCTGTAACAGTTCTGTGCAGTATGTTATAAAACATGATAAAAATAACGTGTTTTTATTTGCGCCTTTACAAAGTAACATTGGGCAGGCACTTATTAAAAAGTATGATTTAGATACTAAGGTTATTGATTCTGTTTTACTATACTCTCCTGAGAATGGTATTGTTTATAAGTCATCGGCTGCATTAGCTATTGCTAAACATTTGGGTTTTCCTAGAAACTTACTGGCTGTTTTTTATATAATTCCGGCGTTTATTAGAAATATTGTTTATGATTTCATTGCTAAAAACCGCTATAAATGGTATGGTAAAAAGGAGGCTTGCATGATACCTACACCTGAGTTAAAAAGTAAGTTTTTAAGCTAACATCTGTTGATAACTTTTCTTTCAATACACATTGTAAATATTGGCTTTTCATTATTAAAATTTTAATTTCGTTTATCAGTAGATATAAATCATTGAAACGGATTTATATCTTAATCGATAAACGCAAATCAAAAATTCACTTCAAACTCTTTAAGGTAAAAACCCAATTAGTAACTACAATATAAAGTGTGGTGCAATATTTACTAATTAAACATAAAACTTAGTGAGCATCACTTTAAATTCCGTAAAATAAAATCTACCGTTTTATTGGTATTATTATTAACCGCGTAAGCATCGGTAATATGTTTTGCTGGTGTAGCTAAACCTAAATTTATAAGTGTTTGTATTTGATTTGCATACTCTAAAGTTACTTTACCTGTTAGCAACAAACTTAAATCTTTGCCTTGGTTATAGTAGTCATAAACTTTTTTTAAGCCTGTTAAATACAAATAATCTTTAGTAAAACCACCACCACGATGTACTCTAAGCGTTATAAAAAATGCCTTTTCTCTATTTAAATCATATTGATTATGCAATAGCCTAAAGGTTTTTGAAAACGAATACCCTTTGGCCAAACTATCAACAGCAATAACCCTGTAAGCCAACTCTTTTAAGCGTTTTATTGTAAGGTTATTGCTCATATATTCTGAAAAAACAGCTAATCCTTCTTGTGTTTCTTCATTATTTGGAAACCCATGCGAAAATATTTTTAGAGTATGCAATTGCGCATTCATGGTGGTTACCATATGTACGCCAATTTCATGATTAGTTAACACTGCTATTTCATTATCAGAATAGGTGTAATTACTATTTAAAACTAATGTTTGTACATTATTTAACACCATTGCAATGGCCGAAATTTTATTGGAGTGCGCTATTTTATAATCAAAATCATACCGTTTTGAATAGTCTCTAAAAAAAGATTCAGCAGCTTGTGCACTGTACTTTGGTTCAAACATACCCACATCACTAGGCTCATCTTCAAAATGTAAAATAAACTTTGCGTTTTCAACATCTTGCTCTGTAGGTGTGCCAAAACAGCGTAAACAATCGTAATAAAACTTTTTACCACTACCTATGTTTTCTATACACTGAATTAAACCTGAATATTGATAAATAATATCTTCATACAATTTTCTAATGGCATTATCTTCAATAGCTTCTATGTTATTTTCAAACAGTTTACGGTGCAGTTTATACCTATCAAAATTTATATTTGGATATTTAAAAACAGGATCTGTTAAATATTTAGAAGCAAAAAAACGTTGTTTCTCTTCTTCAATATTAACAGGATTAACAAAACTTAAAAGCTCTATTTGTTTTACTAACTTATCAATATTAGCATCAATAGTTATTAGCGCTTTGTTGTCTATATTGTTTTTAATATTCATAATGTGTTTTTTGAATAATTTACCGTATTATGAAGTTTTTACATTGTACTCACCCTCTAGCATTGTATAATATTAATACCGTGCTTTATAAATGTAGTTGGCGTGTTCTTTAATACGTGTTTTTAATTGAGTTTCAACAGCTGAAACAACCTCAGGATATATTATTTGGTTACTTTCACTGCAATATACTTTGGCTATTTCAGTGGCTAAAACCAACGTATTTTTAAAATGTTTGGTTATGTATTTTAAAAAATAGCCGTTACCAAAAAACGTATCGTTTATTTTAGCAGTTTGTGCTATGTTATTGGGTAATTTAATACCGGCTAGACTTTTGCGCCACATTTCAATAGCGTTACCAAAGCGTTCATTATCAAGGTTAGTTGTTCCTAAATTCCATGTGGGCACTTCCCTATCCCAACGTTCCCAATTATAACTATGCATATCATAAACCGTACAGAAACCAAAACTTTTTTCTAAAGTTTCAATAAGCGCGTGTACAACTTTATAAAAGTTTGCATGCTTATTTAAGCTTTGGGTTTTAGCCTCATTAGTTAATGGTGCTTTCCATAGCGCTTTACCCCAAGCTGTTGTAAATACAGCTTCTTCTGGCGGACGGTTTAAATCGTATTCAAACCGCGAATCGCAACCAGCTATAACAATTGGGTGGCTTTGTACCATGGTTTTTGTTTCGGGGTCTTCTTCATACCAACGTTCATAAGCAGTATGAAAACAATTACTCCAAAGTTCCTTTCTAAATTGATGTCCGTTATGTATAGCTGCACAAGCATATGGCACATAACTATCAATTTTTATAGTAAAACTATAATCTGAAGCCACTGCATGAAACGTTTTTTTATTGGCTATATTAGTAATTATATTTGCTATACTTAGTTTATCCATGCTTTAATATGTGGCGTAATTGGTTGTAAACCATTTGTTCCATGGGTTTAAAATCTCCATCGGCAAAAGCCATTAGTTTAATATCGGCAAATAAATCGGCTAAGTCGTTTCTAAAATAATCATGTGCTTTTACAGCTTCAATAATATTTTCAATGCTTTGGTAATCGTTATCTTTTTCAAAACGTTCATACACTAATTTGTATACATTGGTATCAACTCTATTTAAAATATAGGCTTTTTCTTTATTGCTTTCATTTAAATCAGAATGCGCAACATAAAGTAAAATATAGGCTATTAGTTGTTGTTTTGTCCATGTGCTAGGGCGTTCCATACTTGCTGGCACTAATGTGCCCCACTCTGTCCAAGAACCATCATAAACTGCTAAGTTTTTATATCCTGAAATTTCAGCACCTAAAGCCAATACACAAGCTGTTATGCCAGATCCGCATGAAAAAATTACAGGTTCGTTTTTACTTTTTATTACGTTTGAAAATGCTTTAGCTATAGTTTCTTCTTCTTTTAACGCTCCATTTTTCAACAAATTTGTAAATGGCAAATTAACAGAATTTGGAATGGTACCCGAACGTAAACCTTCTCTTGGTTCAGGGTCTTTTCCTGAAAATCTACCTGAAGAGCGTGCATCAATAATTGTATGTGTTTTGTTGTTTGATGCTTGTTTTACATCATTAAAAAACATCATACATTCAGATTGTAGATTGGCAATAAAATTACCTTTTTCGCCAGTATATAATTTAGCGTTTTCAGTTTGAAAATTATGTTTTAACCATGCCGGTAAACCACCATCTAAAACCGCTACATTATTGTAACCAAACGCTTTAAACAACCACCAAACACGGGCACTAGAATAGATGCCTTTATCATCATAAACTACTATAGCGCTATCATTATTAATACCTAAGTTTTGAGCCTCAGTTTGAAACTGTGTTTGCGATGGGAATGTACTTGGAAATGGCGCATTTACATTACTAAATGTTTCTTTAATATTAAAAAAACGTGCTTTAGGAATTTGCTGAGAATCTGCGTTAAATACTTTTGCAATTGTACCATCTAAAACCACTAAATTTGTAGCATTCAGGTTGTTTTTTAACCATGTAACTGATACAACTGGGTACAATAATGTTAAGTAATTACTCATAACAATTTATTATTCAATGAATGCTTTATAGGCTTCTGGTATAAAAATCCATTTATCATCAACTTTAAAAAAAGCATCTCTTTCCTTTATTAAATTTCCTTCGCTATCTATAAACTGAAGGCCGTAAACAGTTATATCATCATAAATAAACTCACTTAAAACATTATACTTTATAGGTACACCTGTCATGTGCCTCCAATCTACCAATTGCATTTTATTAGATGCAACAATGGCAACTTTATCTGATTTATTTTCTAACATCATCAGTTTTTTAGAAAACAAATCAACATTTTGCCATATTTTTTTTGAGTAATCATTTAATAACTCTATAAAAAAACTATCTCTAACTATTTTTTTTATGTCTTCTTTATTAGGTTCTAAAGTTTTTAAATAATAAAAATCATTATCAGTTTGTAGTTTAGTAACAATACTTAATAATTCTTGATTACTTGTTTGTGGTTTTTTACACGAACTTAACAATATACCAAAACAGGCAAAAACAAATACTATTCTTCTATTCATTTTATAAATTTTAAGCATCTTGAACTGCTTTACGCAAGCGTTGTCTTCTATCAAAAGCTTGAAGTTTATCAAGCACTTTCATTTCAAGAAAATCTACTACTTTTTCTTCAATTTTAGTTTTTAATTTATATACTTTATTTATGTATGTAATGCCTCCTGGCGACATAACATTGACTTCAACAAGCTTACCGCCAATAACATCAATACCCACAAAATAGAGTCCGTCATTTACTAACTTTGGCCCAATTTGTTTGCATAGCGCTTTTTCTTCTTTACTTAAGGTATGCCTTTGTACACTACCTCCTGCTGTTATATTTGATCTGTGATCTTCACTTCCAGGAACACGTTTCATAGCACCAATTGGCTCGCCATTTAAAAGTAAAATTCGTACATCGCCTTTATCTGCACCTTCAATATAATCTTGTAAAATAACGTAATTTTTAGTGCCATCTCTATTTGTAATATAAAAATCTAGCAATGAGTTTATGTTACTCATAGCCGATTTTTCAATAAGAATAACCCCTGAACCACCATAACCATTTAATGGTTTTAGTATCATTTTATCAGACTTAGATTCTTTTATCTGCCTAATCAAATAATTTTTACTTTTTGAAACATGTGTTGCAGGTATTATATTGCTGTGAGCATCACCAAAAGCTGCTGTATAAAGTTTATTATTTGCTTCGCGAAGTCCCTCTAAAGAATTCATTACAAATACATCATCTTTTACTGAATCTAGAAAATTAAGCATTAACGGATCTAGTGGCGGATTTGCTCTAAAAAATATAACATCAAAACCCGCTAGCGGTAACATTTCTTTTCGTAATTCAACCTTGTTGTAAAACGATTTTTGTGCTGCTGGTGTTTTTTCCATACGCTTAATAACCGAGCAATTTGCTGTTGTTACACTGTTTCGTATGGTTAAATCTGCTGGTACGCACATGGCTACACCATGATTACGTTTTACACATTCTTTAATTAATGCTAATGTTGAATCTTTTTCTGGGTCTATTTCTTCCCAAGGGTACATTAAAAAGCAAACATTCATGTTTGTTATGTTTTTAAGGGGTTTAATTTATTTATAGCTTAAAGTTAACTATTTTTTTTAGTTACTTAAAGCCTAAGTACTTTTTTAACCTGCTTTTAATAACACCGCAATTTTAAATGAATTAAGCTGATTTTTTTATAAAACCACAAAAAATTAGCATAACATATTATGAATACATCATGCTGTATGTATTAGTATAATTTACAACACTACACAATATTTAATGTGTATAAGAATATGTTAACCTGAAAAAGTAAGACCTATTGGGTGTGCATTTTATTTATTAAGTAGTAATCTGCTAAAACTAAAGCTGCCATAGCCTCTACAATAGGTACTGCACGTGGAACAACACAGGGATCATGACGTCCTTTTCCTTGCATTTCAACCGTTTTGCCATGTTTATCAATAGTTTCATATTTTTGAATTAATGTGGCTACTGGTTTAAAGGCTACATTAAAATAAATATCCATACCATTGCTTATACCGCCTTGTATACCACCTGAATAGTTTGTTTTTGTGCTTCCATCGTTATTAAAAGCATCATTATGCTCACTGCCATACATGGTGCTTCCGTGAAAACCACTACCGTATTCAAATCCTTTTACGGCGTTTATTGATAGCATAGCTTTACCTAATTCGGCATGTAATTTATCAAAAACAGGTTCGCCTAAACCAACTGGTACATTTTTAATAACACAGCTAACAATACCGCCTACGGTATCTCCTTTACTTCGCACCTCTTTTATGTAGCTTTCCATTTGTTTAGCCATTTCAGGGTCTGGGCAACGTACAATATTTTCTTCAGCGTTTGCTAAATTTAGCGCAGTGTGTGGCTTATTTAATTTCATGGTACCAACACCAGATACGTAGGCTGTTATTTCAATACCTTTAAGTAATTGTTTTGCTATGGCACCTGCTACTACTCTACAAGCGGTTTCGCGTGCAGAACTGCGTCCGCCACCACGGTAATCTCTAAAACCATATTTTTTATCGTACACATAATCGGCATGACTTGGCCTGTAACTATCTTTTATATGCGAATAGTCATGCGACTTTTGGTTGGTGTTTTCTATAACAAAACCAATGGGTGTTCCTGTAGTTTTACCTTCAAAAATACCAGAATGAAACTTAACAGTATCTGGTTCTTTGCGTTGTGTTACAATGGCAGATTGCCCTGGTTTGC
Source organism: Seonamhaeicola algicola (assembly GCF_007997385.1). Taxonomy (GTDB): domain Bacteria; phylum Bacteroidota; class Bacteroidia; order Flavobacteriales; family Flavobacteriaceae; genus Seonamhaeicola; species Seonamhaeicola algicola. The sequence continues at coordinate 215,278 of NZ_VOSC01000005.1, read as the reverse complement.
GCCTATTTAATTCATGTTGAATTGCATCTAAATTTAACGTTACCCCAGATGGGCAACCATCAATTACACCACCTAATGCGGTACCGTGTGACTCTCCGTAAGTAGTTAAATTAAATAGTTTTCCAAAGGAATTTCCTGCCATAACTAAAATTTTTCGCTAATGTAAATGTTATATAACAGAAACAAAAATGAAATTACCTGAAACATACTATAAAAACTGAAAAAAAGCATAACAATTGCTTAACAATATTCTCATATATAAATAATTATAGGTTAATGATTACATAATAGTAAAAGTTGTTATTTGTATAAACCATTAACTCCCTCATATTGAAAGTAAAAAGAAAAATAGAAATTGCCGTAATATCAGATGTTCACTTAGGAACTTACGGATGCCACGCTAAACATTTACTTACTTACCTTAACAGCATTGAACCTAAAAAATTAATACTTAATGGTGATATTATTGATGTTTGGCAATTTAGCAAACGTTATTTCCCCAAATCACATTTAAAAGTGATTAAAAAAATAATGGACATGGCTTCTGATGGCGTTGAAATTTTCTACATTACTGGAAATCATGATGAAATGCTACGCAAATTTAGTGGTACAAGCATTGGTAATATTGCCATAGTTGATAAACTTGTTTTAAATTTAGATGGTAAAAAAGGGTGGTTTTTTCATGGCGATGTGTTTGATGTTTCAATACAACAAGCAAAATGGGTTGCAAAACTAGGTGGCTATGGGTATGATTTACTTATTCTAATAAACAGACTTGTTAATTGGTATTTAGAAAAACGTGGTAAAGAGCGTTATTCTTTCTCAAAAAAAATAAAAAATAGCGTTAAAAAAGCGGTTAAATTTATTAATGATTTTGAAACCGTAATATCTGATTTAGCCATTGAAAACGGTTACGATTATGTGGTTTGTGGCCACATACACCAGCCAAAAATGGAATACAAAGAAAACAAACATGGTAAAACCATGTACCTAAACTCTGGCGATTGGGTTGAAAACTTTACCGCCCTAGAATACCAATTTAAACGCTGGAAAATATACAACTACAATAAAGATAAATTAGCACCTTTTTACATTGATGAGTCTATGGAAGACCTTGAAGTAAAAGATTTAATTGCTGCCATTACCATTGTTGATAAACACGAAAAAAAGTAAAACACACCTCACACTCAAGAAACTAATAATCAGCATCTTATAAATTATGTTTCGTTTTTTAAAATAAAAGATACATGTAAAATTGTTTTTGGCTTTATTTTTGACAAAAATCTAAAAACGATACTTTAACGTATCTAGTATTAGAACATCAATTAAAACAAAAAACAATCTTTATGAAAAAACTTTTTATTACAACAGTTGCACTTTTAGCATTGGTATTTACTAGTAATGCTCAAAGCATATCAGAAAACGCATTAGGCTTACGCTTAGGTGATAGCGATGGCTTTGGGGCCGAAATTTCATACCAAAGAGCACTTGGTGATAACAACAGGTTAGAATTTGATTTAGGCTGGAGAGACGGAAATAATTATGATGGTTTTAAACTTGCCGGATTATACCAATGGGTTATGCCTTTAGATGGTAACTTTAACTGGTATGTTGGTGCTGGTGGTGGTATTGGCTCTTTCAGCATAGAAACACCTGGTAATGATGTTACTGACACCTTTATTTTTGCCGCTGGTGATATTGGTATTGAATATGATTTTGATATTCCGTTACAATTATCTTTAGATTTCAGACCCGAAATTGGCTTTGGAGATGATGTTTATGATAACAACGATTTAGATTTTGATATTGCACTTGGTATACGCTATCAATTCTAAAAAACACCAAAAATATTCAAAAGCGCCTAATTATGGCGCTTTTTTTATTGTATAATTTTTCCCGGTGAAATAATTTAAACTTCCAACTAAGCTTAAATACTTATATTTAAAGTTCAATTACACTAAATATTACACCATGAATCTTAAACACTTTTGTTATCTTTTAATGTTTTCACTTTTAATTATTAATTGTAAAAACAACACTAACAAGCAACCTGAAACATCACAAAAACCAAAACTAAAAGCATTAATTTTAGATGGCGAAAACAACCATGGTGTATGGCCTAAAACAACATTTATGATGAAAAGTTATTTAGAAGAAACAGGCCTTTTTGAAGTTGATATTAACAGAAAAGCATACACCTGGATTGGGCCACATTATAATGAAATTGAAGGCGTTACTGATATTAATGAGCTACTTACCTTATACCCCTTAAATGACGGTGTGAATAGAACACCCGTTGAAGAACCAAAAGAAGATCCTGATTTTAATCCAGATTTTGACAACTATGATTTGGTCATTAATAATTTAGGTTGGAAATCTTCAAATTGGCCAAAAACTACCAAAACAAATTTTGAAAACTACATGAAAAACGGTGGTGGTTTAGTAGTTGTTCACGCGGCCAATAACGCTTGGGGGCAATGGGATGAATACAACAAAATGATTGGTTTGGGCGCTTGGGGCGATAGAGATGCAAAAACGGGCCCGTATATTTTTTATAACAATGCTAATGAAGTTGAACACGACCCATCTGAGGGTATATGCGCTTCACATGGTGCTCAATATGAATTTCAAATTCAAACCAGAGCTGAAAATCATCCAATAATGAAAGGGTTACCTAAACTTTGGTTACACACAAAAGATGAACTTTATGATAGAATGCGTGGTCCTGGAAACAACATGACTATTTTAGCTACCGCTTATTCTGATGTTGAAAAAAATGCGCCGCCATGGAAAAAAGATGTAACCGGAACTGGCAGGCATGAACCTATGCTTATGGCTATTAACTATGGTAAAGGCAGAGTATTTCATTCTGCACTTGGGCATATGGACTACTCATTTGAATGTGCCGGTTTTATTACAACATTTCAACGTGGTGCAGAATGGGCTGCAACAGGTAATGTAACGCAAAAAATTCCTAAAGATTTTCCAACAGCTGATAGCATTAGCGTTAGAAAGTGGACACACAAACCTTAAACTCAATTTACGGTGAAACTAATTACAAATAAAAATGTTGGTATTGTTTTTAATAGCTATCCAGAACATGTAAAACCTAAAATGGATGCTTTAAGAGAATTTATAATTGATGTAGCAAAAAATATTGAAGAAATAGATACGCTTGAAGAAACCTTAAAATGGGGAGAACCTAGTTACATAACCAAACACGGAAGCACATTAAGAATAGATTGGAAAGCTAAAACACCCAACACATACCACATTTACTTTCAATGCAATAGTAAACTAGTAACCACATTTAGGTTGTTGTACAAAAACATGCTAAACTTTAATGGAAACAGAGCTATTGTTTTAAATTTAAATGACACACTGCCAAAAACCCTTTTAAAACCGTGTATTGTAGCAACGTTAACATATCATAAAGTTAAACACTTGCCATTTCTAGGTATTTAATAGTATCTTTATAAAAAAGAATATATTGCTGCATAAAATACCCAAAAACATAACAAGCGAAGTAAAAAAAGCGCTACTATATTTTCCTGAATTAGAAAACACACCTATTGAATTTAAATTCAAAAAAAACATAAAAAAATCTACCATGCAGGCTCAACCTAAATTGGGTAGTTTTTTTAAACCAAAACATAAAAGAAGCTATATTATTTTAATTAGTGAAACTTTTAAAATAGCCGATAAAACGTTTTTAACAAAACATATACCTTCTGATGTTTTTACAGGTTGGATTGGACATGAATTAGGGCATATAATGGATTACCAAACCCGTAGTAATTTCAATTTAATACAATTTGGTATTAAATACTTACTGTTTGAAAAGCACATAATTGAAGCTGAAAGAACTGCCGATACGTATGCTGTAAACCAAGGAATGGAGGCTTTTATTTTGAAAACAAAAAACTTTATTTTAAACCACGCTGATATTACTGAAAGTTATAAAAAACGCATAAAAAAATACTATTTATCTCCTGAAGAAATTATGGAATTGGTTAACAACCGCAACAACACATAAAAAATTAGTATTGTGCTTTTATAAACGTTTCCCAAGCCTTAAAAGTTTCTTCTCCCATAACGCGTTCCATTTTAACTTGTCCGCCTTTTTTCTTGTTTTTAGCGTTCCATTCATAAAACATATCAGGGCTTACCAATGTAACTTTTACGCCTTTTAATGCTTTACTTCTGGCTACTTTATAATTTTTGTTAGCTGTTTTTAAGGCATCATCTAAAGCTATAGCAACATCAGTTTCATTTAAATTTGTATTATCTGCTCCAATGTACCAAAAATGATAAAACTCATTATCTTCGGCACGTTTAGCACAAATGGTATATTCTGTAATTTTAGTAGAAAACGTGTTTTCTAAAGTTTTCATAGCTGCATCCATTTTATTAACAGATAATTGAGAGCCTACAGTGTTTAAAAAGAATTTTGTTCTGCCTGTAATTTTAATTTCAGCACGTTCAATATCAGTAAACTCAATGGTATCTCCTATCAAATAGCGCCATGCACCACTAACAGTGCTTATAATTAGCACATAATCTTGTTCTAATTCAACATTTTCTAAAGTAACAACTGGTGCATTTTGAGTTAAAGAACCATCTTGATTTATAAATTCTGGTTTAAACGGCACAAACTCAAAATAAATACCATGGTTGGTATTTAGTGACATAGCTGAGCTTTCAGGCCTTGTTTGGGTAGCTAAGTAGCCTTCGGAAGCCAAATAGGTATCAATAACCGTAACTGGTTTTCCCATTAAAGCGTGGAAACTCTTTTCATAAGGGCCAAAAGCTACACCGCCAGATGTATAAACTGTTAAGTTTGGCCAAATATCATGAATGGTATTTAAATTATGGTAGTCTATTACTTTTTGAAGCATTAACTCAATCCATGACGGAATACCACTTAATGCACCAATATCCCAATCTTTTGCACGCTTAGCTATTTGTAAAACACGTGTATCCCAATCATCAATTTTAGCAATGTTTTCACCGGGTTTATAGTAACCTTTAAACCAAAAAGGAATATTACTTGCACTTATACCACTAATTTCGCCTTCAAGAAAATCGTTATGCTCATTTAAATCGGTTGAGCTGCCTAACATCATAATTTCTTTTTCAAAAAAATCTGCTGGAAAGTCAAAGTTTTTTAAAGCTAAAACTTGTTTAATTCCTGATTTTCTAATGGCAGCTATCATAGCATCAGTTACAGGAATTCGTTTACTGGTTTTACCTGTTGTGCCAGAGCTTAAAGCAAAATACGTTAAATCTCCTGGCCATGTTACATTGATTTGGCCATCATGTAATTTATACCACCATGATTGGTACATGTTATGATAATCAAAATACGGAACTGCTTTTGAAAAGGCTTCTTCTATATTTTCTGAGGCTAAAATGGCCTCAAAATTATAATGTTTACCAAAAGCCGTATTTTTTGCTGTTGTTAAAAGTTCTTTTAATACATTTTTTTGAGATTCAACAGGATTTGTTTCCGAAGAAAACGTATCAGACAACTCAATAAAACCTTTAATTAAACTTCCTAAAACGGCCATGTATGTGTTTTTAAATTATTAAAGTACTAAACATTTACTTAAAGTATCTTGGTAAATAGCTTCGTATTGTGGTACTATTTTATGCAAATCGAATTTTAACGATTCTTTTCGGGCATTATCTTTAAATGTTTTCAATCGTTCATCGTCACTTAAAATATGAAGTGCATTTTTTGTCATATCATCAATATCTCCAACATCACTTAAAAACCCTGAATAACCATGTACATTTACTTCGGGTATGCCGCCGGTGTTACTTGAAATTACAGGAACCCCTGATGCCATAGCTTCAAGAGCTGCTAAGCCAAAACTTTCGGTTAATGATGGTAGTAAAAACAAATCACTAAAACATAATATTTTATCAATTTCATTACTTCTTCCAAAGAAAATAACCCTATCTAAAATACCTAAATCTGCACATTGCTTTTCAATATTTTCTTTTTCAGGACCTTCACCAATAAACATTAGTTTAGCAGGAATTTGTTTTTGAATATTATAAAACACGCTAATAACATCATGCGCACGCTTTACAGGGCGCAAATTACTTATATGAGTAATTATTTTCTCGTCTTCATTTGCCATAATATGACGTTGGCAATCTGTAAAACTGTGGTTATTATACTTTTCTAAATCAATAAAATTTGGTACTACATTAATTGTGCTTTTAATATCAAATAACCTTAAAGTATCATCTTTTAAACTTTGAGAAACGGCCGTTACAGCATCAGATTTGTTTATGCTAAAAGTAACTGCTGGTTTGTAAAACGGATGACTGCCAACCAGTGTAATATCTGTACCGTGTAGTGTTGTTACAATAGGCACATGGATACCTTCTTCCTTTAGCATTTTTTTTGCCATGTACGCAGCATAAGCATGCGGTATTGCATAGTGTACGTGTAAAATTTCAATATTATGAAGCTTTACCATATCTACCAATTTACTTGACAAAGCCAACTCATAAGGTTGATAATGAAATAATGGATACTCTGGTACAGTTACTTCATGATAATGCACGTTATTACTTATTAACTCTAGCCTAACGGGCTGATTGTATGTTATGAAGTGAATTTCATGCCCACGCTTAGAAAGTTCTAACCCTAACTCTGTTGCAACTACACCACTACCACCAAATGTTGGGTAACAAACTATGCCTATTTTCATTGGTTATATTTTAAGCTTTATTAATTTTCTTCAATAGCTTCATAAATAAAGCGTTGAATTTCTGTTCTTATATTTTCTCTTAGCAATAAATTTTTGCCTGCATTTGGGTATGTTCTATTTGCTAAAAACACATACACTAAATCGGCTTCTGGGTCAGCCCAAGCATAGGTGCCTGTAAAACCAGAATGCCCAAAACTTGTCATAGACACACAGCCACATGTTGGCCCTTCTTCATCTAGCTGTGGTTTATCAAAACCAACGCCGCGTCTGTTTTTATTTTCACAAAAATAACAGGTATTAAACTTATCTATTGTTTCTGGTTTAAAATAGCGCTTACCGCCATAAAAACCTTTTTGTAAAAACATTTGCATAATTTTAGCCACATCATTAGCATTACTAAAAATACCTGCATGCCCACCAACACCGTTTTGCATTGCAGCCCCCATATCATGTACAAAACCATGTACTTTTTGGTGACGGTAATAATCATCAATTTCAGTAGGTACAATTTTTTTGCTGCTTATTTTATAATACGGATTATAAAGCGTGTTGTTTGCTCCTAATGACTGATAAAAATGATCTTGTACTAACTCGTCTAAAGGTTTGTCGTAATGTGTTTCAATAAATTTCTTTAGAATGTAATAAGGAAAATCACTGTACCTATAACGTAGTCGGTCTAACAAATCTGAATCTTTAATTATTTTCTGAATAGAGTCTTGATAATCAGATCTTAAATATAGATTTTTAGTGACTTCAATATTAAACTGATCACTCTTTTCTGAACGGTAATATTTTTTACTTGGCTTTTTTGTTACACTATCTAAAGTATGATAATAAAAAGGCTCCCAAGGACGTAATCTTGCATAATGCGATAGCATTTGCTTTATTGTAATATTGGCTTTATTACTGGTTTTGTATGCAGGTAATATTTGAGACAACTTAGTATCTAAAGATACAATACCTTGTTCTTCTAACTCCATTAGTAATGGTAACGTGGCTAATATTTTTGTTAGTGAAGCTACGTCATATATAGCATCAAACGTTACTTTTTGTTTGCCTTCATAAGTATGCTTTCCGAAATTTTTATTGTAAACAACCTTGCCTTTTCTGGCTATTAATAATTGTATACCTGGTGTCATTTTACCATTAACGGCTAGGTTTGCTATAGAATCTACTTTTTTTAATTTTTCTGAACTCATGCCCACACGTTCTGGTACGGTATACCCTAAACGGCTTATTTGATTGTAATGAATTCCTTCATTTTCATTAAAATGCCCAACAGAAACTGGTAAATTTCCTTTAGCAGGTAATGCGCCAAATATTATTTGAGCCGATTTTTCTTGAGCTATTTTACTGTTTTGGTAACTAACAACTATACTTTCTATGTTTTCTATACTTTTTATGCTTGATAATGCATACGGACGCACAAAAACATCTAAAATTACATTGTGGTTTCTAGCTATTTCTTGTAACCAAACAATTTCTTGATTTGTAAATTTATAAGATTTCCATGGATTTGCGTTAGAACGATGCAAACCTATAACTACGGTATTGTAAGCCTTTAATTTATGTAATAAATCATCTAATTTATCAGATTTTATGTGATGTACTTTAGTGTATTTTTTAAGTTCATTATAAAAAACACTTCCATCATCATCACCCATTTGAACATATGCTATAGTTTTAGTTTCTAACTGCATTAAAGGCAATAAATTATCACTATTTTTTACAACTGTAACAGCGTTTTCAATTAGTTCTTCGTATAAGATATCATCTTTTTGTCTGTTTAAATCTTCAACTAAATTATGAATTCCAATGGGCTTATAATTGTTTAAACCAACTTTGTATTTTGCTTGAAGTATTTTTTTAACGGAATGTGCTAATCTATCTTCAGAAATTATTTTATTGTTGTAAGCATAAACAAATCTGTTAATGGCTTGCTCGGGGTTTTCAGACATTAACATAACATCATTGCCTGCTAAAAAGGCCATTAAATCAACCTCGCCACCTTTAGGCATTGTTTTAGGAGCAATACCATCAACGGCTTTTTCTGCAAAATCTGCAGCTCCTTTCATTGTTAAAGCATCAGTAAATATAAGGCCTTTAAAACCTAGCTTTTCTTTTAAAATATTAGTAACTATGTGTTTAGATAAAGACGAAGGATAATTTGTTCGAGGCTCTAAACTTGGTACGCTTAAATGGGCTACCATAACACTAGAAAGGCCTTCTTTTATAAGCTTTCTGTATGGGTAAAGTTCAATAGAATCTATGCGTTTTTCATCAAAATTAATACTTGGTAAGGTTTTATGAGAATCTGTTTCAGTATCACCATGACCAGGAAAATGTTTTGCATTTGCTAAAACGCCGGCACCTTGCATACCTTTCATAAAGGCTAATGCTTTTTCTGTTACGTTATCTCTATCTTCGCCAAAAGAACGATTTCCAATTATTGGATTGTTGGGGTTTGTATTAATATCTACAACAGGTGCAAAGTTAAAATGTACCCCTAACCTTTTGTTATGCTCGCCTATATGTTTACCTGCGCGTTCAACTAATTTAGTATCTTTAATGGCTCCCAAAGTCATATTCCAAGGAAATGCATACGTAGAATCTAAACGCATGCTTAAACCCCACTCTGCATCCATACCAATAAGTAAAGGTACTTTGGCCGCAAATTGTAATTCGTTATTAAGTTTTGCTTGCCTTACTGGGCCACCAGTTGAATAAATAATACCACCAATATGCGATTTTTGAATGAGTTGTACTACCTTATTTTTTTCAGCTAAACTTTGGTTAGACATTACTTGCACCATAAACAACTGCCCTACTTTTTCTTTTAAAGACATGCTGTTATAAATACTATCAACCCATTTTTTTTGGGCTTCGGCATCATTTGTTAATAATGGGTTTGGTGTATTTTGTGCATATAATGCACTGAAAATAAATAAGTAAAAACTATATAGAAAGATTTGACGCATACATGTATGTTTTGGCTTATTAGCTTTGTTTTATTTACACTAATAATCATGCCAAAATACTACTTTTAGCAACAAGATAAAAAGACTTTAAGATAGTTTTATAAATAAGAAATTAACCACGTTTTGGGTTACTCTATTAAATCGATATGCCTATCGTGGTAGCCTAAAAGATACAGCACACCATCTAAACCTATACTTGATATTGAGCTTTGTGCATTATCTTTTACTTTTGGTTTTGCATGAAACGCAATACCTAAACCAGCAAGGTTAAGCATTGGCAAATCATTAGCCCCATCACCTACTGCTATAGTTTGGCTAATATCAATACCTTCTTTTTCGGCAATTAGTTTTAAATATTCAGCTTTCTTTTCACCGTTTACAATTTCACCTAAATAATTACCTGTTAAAGCACCATTTTTAATTTCTAATTGGTTAGCATACACGTAATCTATACCCAATTCTTTTTGTAAGTAATGGCCAAAATATGTAAAACCACCAGATAAAATAGCAGTTTTAAACCCGTAGTTTTTAAGTGTATCAATTAAACGTCTGGCTCCTTTAGTTATTGGTAGGTTAACAGCAACATTTTGTAAAACATCTTCACTTAAACCCTCTAATAATTTCATGCGTCTTTTGAAACTTTCATTAAAATCAATTTCACCTTGCATTGCTGCTTCAGTAATGGCTTTAACTTGTTCACCAACACCTGCTAATTCTGCTAATTCATCAATAACTTCAGTTTGGATTAAGGTAGAATCCATATCAAAACACACTAAGCGTCTGTTTCTTCTAAATATATTATCTTCTTGAAATGCAATATCAACATCTAATTCTTGTGATATTTGCATGAATTTTTCAGTGAATTCAGCTTTGTTATCAATTCTTCCTCTAATTGATAATTGGATAGATGCGCGTGGATAATCGTCTTTTTTTACTAATGATAAACGCCCTGTTAGGCGCTTAATAGCATCAATATTTAGGTTTTTTTCAGAAATTATTTCTGTAACTCTAGATATTTGTTCTGCTTTTAGTTTTTCACCTAAAATAGTAACAATATACCTGTTTTTACCTTGTTGGTTTACCCAATCTTCATAATCTTCAAGTGAAATTGGTGTGAATTTACAGTTAATACCTAACTCATAGGCTTTAAAAAGTAAATCTTTTAATACGGCTGCCGATTTTTTTTTAGATTTCACTTCAAACATCATTCCTAAAGAAAGCGTATCATGTATGTTTGCTTGCCCAATATCTAACACTTTTGCATTGTATTGTGCTAATACGGCCGTTAATGCCGATGTTAAACCAGGTTTATCTTGTCCGGAAATATTTAGTAAAAAAATTTCTTTAGCCATAATTTAGTTGTTTCACTTTTACGGTTGTAAAAATGAATATTCTATTTGAAATATAAAAGTGATTTTATGCAGAATTAATTATTTGATAAATCTACTGTGCCAGCTTTCGCTTGCTGGAACTTCCCAGTTTTCTTCAAACTCTGCTTTATTTGCTACGAGATTATTAAAAACAATGGTGTTTTTAGATACGGCTTTGTCTTTAGCCATTTGTTTGAAATCTGTTAAAGATTTATAGGCAATGAATGCACCTTGTTTGTATGATACATTCATTTTATCCATTAAATCAACATTATATGTTTTTTCTAACTGTTGAATAAAATGTACCGAAGCATCAATAGAACAGCCTGTAGCTGCATTTAAATTTTGATTTAACCCCAGTATTATAAATCGTTTGTATTTAATTTGATAGCCCGCTTGCAAATCTGCACCATGCGCGGTCCAGTTTTCAATAAATGTATCTAGTTTTGATGAAATTTCAGCAATTTCGTCTTCAGTAAACGAACGGTTTGCTTGATATATCCAGACTCTTGAAGCTTCTGGTAATGTATTAAAATCTACTAACATTGTATGATTTGTGAATTTACATAAGTTATAATTCTTCAGAATTTGCTATAAGTTCAGCAATATCTAAAACACTTATTTCGGCTTCTTTTTCTTTTGCTTTTACACCATCGGTCATCATTGTATTACAATACGGGCAGCCCGTTGCAATGATATTTGGTTTGGTTTCAAGGGCATCTTCAGTTCTTAAAACATTAATGTCTTTATCTCCTTTTTCTGGTTCTTTAAACATTTGAGCTCCACCAGCACCACAACATAATGCGGTTTGTTTGTGGCGTTTCATTTCAATAATTTCGGCATTGGTGTTTTTTAGTACCTGTCTTGGTGCATCAAACTCATTGTTTGCTCTTCCTAAATAGCACGGATCATGAAATGTAATACGTTTGCCTTTGTATAAATTACCTTGAAGTGTTAAACGGCCCTCTTTTATTAATTGTTGTATAAATTGAGTATGATGTAATACATTATAATTACCGCCTAAACTTGGGTATTCATTTTTTAAACAGTTGTATGAATGCGGATCGCAGGTTACAATTTTTTTTACCTCATAAGCGTTTAATACTTCAATATTCATTAAGGCTTGCATTTGAAATAAAAATTCGTTTCCTGCACGTTTGGCAACATCACCTGTGTTACTTTCTTCAGTGCCTAATACTGCAAAATCTACATTTGCTTTATTAAGAATTTTTACAAATGCTTTTGTTATTTTTTTTGCTCTATCATCATAGCTTCCTGCAGAACCAACCCAAAATAAAATTTCTGGTTGTTTGCCTTCGGCCATAAATTCTGCCATTGTTTTAACTGTCATACTCAATGGTTTTAATTAGTTCTCTGTTTTCTTTTTACTTTCAAACATTAAATTTTGCTTATAAGTTTTGGCTGCTTCAAGTAAATCTGACGATAATACTTGATAAAACAACGGTGAATTAGCGTCATAATTAACAACAACCCATTCGTTTTTTGTGGCATCTTCTTTTAAGAAAATGGTTAATCTATCGCGCATTAAAACGTTCATACTATTACTTGAAGTAAACGTTACGTCCATACCTTGAGCTTTCATTATTGGAATCATCATTTTTTTTGATTCTTCGTCAAACTCTTGCTTTTTAAAGGTCATATTCATAGCCATATCATAGGTTACAAACGCATATTCTAAATTATTATTTTTGCCTTTAAACACTTCAGATATTTTATAAGAAGGCGTTTCTTTTGGTAATTCAACTGAAAACTCATCATTACCTTCAAACGTACTTTTTATAATGGGTAGCATTTGTTCTTTTGGTACTAAATCAAACACTTTAGGATGTGTCATATTTAGTAAAGATTCAAAATCTTTATTTAAAACATCGGCAAACATTTTATCTACCATTGCTTTAACTTCAGCTTGTTGTGCGTGTATTGATAATGGCAAAAATGCTATTAAAAATGCTAGTGCTTTAAAAAAGGTTTTCATGTATTTTGGGGTTAGTTAATTATTCGTCTTTCCAATTTAATCTGTCCATTTGGTTATATGGCCATGGTGCACCATTGTTTTCAATATTAGTCATCATATTATTTAATTCAACGGGTGCTGCACTTTGTTCCATTACTAAATAACGACGCATTTCTAGAATAATAGACAACGGATTGATGCTTACTGGACATTCTTCTACACAGGCATTACAAGTGGTACATGCCCAAAGTTCTTCATTTGTAATATAATCACCTAAAAGCTGTTTACCATCATCTTTAAATTCGCCATTATTGGCATCAATGTTTTTACCAACCTCTTCAAGACGGTCTCTGGTGTCCATCATAATTTTTCTTGGCGACAGTTTTTTACCTGTTAAGTTTGCAGGACAAGCCGATGTACACCTACCACACTCTGTACATGTGTAAGCACTTAAAAGCTGTACCCAGTTTAAATCTTGTACATCACTTGCACCAAATTTTGCGGGCATTGCTGCTTCAGCACCTTCTGGTGGGGCAGCAAAAGGGTCTGCGTTAGGGTCCATCATCATTTTAACCTCTTTGGTAACAGACTCTAAATTATTAAACGCACCTTTAGGTTTTAAACTACCGTAATATGTGTTTGGAAATGCTAATATTATATGAAGGTGTTTTGAAAAATATAAATAGTTTAAAAATATTAAAATACCTGCTATATGTAACCACCAAGCAGCTCTTTCTATAATATGTAACGTGCTTTCTGGCATACCACTAAATAATGGTGCAATAAATTGGCTAATTACATTACCATTATTCATGTTTTGAAATGAAACATCAGTAGCATTCATAACTAAAAACAGCGTCATTAACACCATTTCAAAATAAAGAATAAAGTTACCGTCATTTTTTGGCCATGTGGTCATTTCACTTTTCCAAAAACGGCTAAGTTTCATTACGTTTCGTCTTATCCAAAAAATAACTACAGCTACAAATACTAAAAACGCTAAAATTTCAAAAATGCCAATTAATACGCCATAAATAGGGCCAATGCCCGAAAAAGCTCTATGTGTGCCAAAAAGCCCATCAATTATAATTTCTAAAACTTCAATATTTATAATTATAAAGCCAACATATACTATAATGTGTAAAATACCAGCAATGGGGCGTTTTACCATTTTACTTTGCCCTAAGGCAATCATTGCCATGTTTTTGAAGCGTTCCTTTTTATTATTTGAAACGTCAACATCTTGACCAAGCTTTATATTTCTTATTAGCTTTTTTACGTTTTTTGCAAAATATCCTATAGCTACAGTTAGCAGGATAGCAAAAATGATATTTGGTAGGTATTGCATACTATTAATTTTCTTTAGAATATGGAATTTCTTTTTTAGAAAGAATTCTAAAATAACGTTTTGGATGTAATTTAATATCTCTTAAAAGTTCTTCTAACTCGCCTGTGGCGCCTTCTAAATTGTTGTACAAACCATCTTCTTTTAAGAGCTTGCCCATTGAGCCTTTACCACTTTCAACACTTGCTAAAATATTGTTGAAGTTTTTTAAAGTAGCTTCTAAATTTGCAACGGTTGCACCAATATTGGCATTTGCTAAGGAATCGGACATTTTTGAAAAGTTTGCCGAAATATTATCTACATTACTAAGTGTATTGTTTAACTTGGTTTTATTTGCCGTAACAATATTATCAAGCGTACTAGATGTTTGCTTAAAATTAGCAAGCACCGCATTTAAATTAGCTAAACTGCTTTTTAAATTAGCTTTTGTTTGGGCATCAAACACATCATTTATATTTTTTAAAAGTTCTTCGGCTCGTACTAGTGTACCGCCTAAACTTTCTTGTAATGGTGTTAGTTTTTGGTTTACTAGCTCACTTAAACCGGCTTTTATGGTGCCTTGTAAATTATCACCATTTTTAGCGTTTTCAGCATTATCAAAAGCGGGCACTATGGCTACAGCTTTTCCGCCAATTAAACCAGCCTCATACAACTCTGCCTTACTATTTTTTGAAAATTGATAATCACTATCAACCAAAAGTGTTACTCTTAATTTTGCAGACCCATCACCTTTAAAACTTATATCTGTTACCTTACCAACTATTAAACCGTTAATAGTAACCGGCATTGAAGGTGTTAAACCTTCAACATTGTCATATTGTGTGTAAAACGTTCTTGAATTATCTAATAAATTTTGACCTTTTAAATAATTAAAACCAAATATTAACAGTACAATGCCTGATATTACTAATAAAGCTGTTTTTACTTCTCTAGATATTTTCATTGGGTTGGTTTAGTTTTATTGATTTTGGGCAGTTGTTTTAGCCATAAATATAAAGCAAACTATGTTGCAATTAAACACAATTTAGCTTTTATAGCAAATTTAGAATAATTTTGAATAGAATAATTTTTAATTGGCTGTTGTTTTTAAGGCTTCGGCTAAAGTAATTTTTTTACCGTTTTTAAAAGCTACAACAAAACTAGATTTGTAACCTTTACTTTTAGCTTCTTCTTCTAATTTTTTTGTGCTATTGTAGTTGTGCGTGCTACCGTAAAAATATTTGTATAAATTACCTTCTTTAACGCGCGAAATACTACTTAACCCCTTAAAGTTGTATGGTTTAGTTTCTAATGCTTTTGAGCTTGCTGCTATTTGAATTTTATATTCAATAGAAGTGTCAACTACAGTTTCTGTGGTTTCAGCATGTGGTGTACTTGTACTTACTGAAACACTTTTTTTATTTAAATTGAAGTATTTAATATAGTTTTCAACAGCGTTGTATAATGATTTTGTCATTAACGCTTTTCCCTTTTTAGAATTTAAAAAATCTTCTTCTTTTTTATGTGTTAAAAAACCAAGTTCTACTAAAACACTAGGCATGTATGTGTAAGCTAAAACATAAAATATATTTTGTTTTACACCTCTACTTCGGCGTTTTGCGGTTACTTGAAACTCATCTTCAATATATCTTGCTAATTTTATACTGCGGTCTAAATATTCTTCTTGGGCAATCATTAGTCCTAAAACAGATTCAGGTGAATTAGGATTAAAATCTTTATAAACCTCAGTATCATCTTCTAAAGCAATTACACTGTTTTCTCGTTGCGCTACTTCTAAATTTTGTTTGTTTTTAGTTAAACCTAAAACATACGTTTCAGAGCCATATGCTGTACCTTTTTTTCCGGGTTGTGCATTACAGTGAATAGAAATAAATAAATCTACATCCTTTTTGTTAGCCAACACCGTTCTTCCGTTTAAGGTTGGGTAAACATCTTTACTTCTGGTGTAAAGCACTTTAACGTTATCTAGATTTTTTTCAATCATTTTACCCAAATCTAATGACACATCTAAAGCTATATCTTTCTCAGTGGCTTTGTAGCGTCCTGTACCTGGCGTACCAGAATCTTTACCACCATGCCCAGGATCAATCATTATTACAAATGAATTTGAAGCAGCTTGCGCCTGTACATTGTTTAAAGAAAATGTTAATAGTGAAATTATAAATACGAAAAAGGATATTCTGTACGTTTGCATAAATGTTTAAACAACTAAAAAATTGAATTATTGCTCTGGTTTTTTATTGTGAATATTTTTATTTTAAATTTTAAATCAATCACACAAAAAATATATGTAATTTTGGCATTTCAAAAACCGAGCCATACTTTTACAAAAATACATTAAAAGCGTTGCATACAAACAACTTTAAAATACTTTTTGCGCTAAGTTTTACAGTGTTTATTAACACGTTAAGCTACAGCCAAGACATTCCCCAAAAAGGTAAATCTATTGGCGCAACAGTTAAAGATTCTACAGTGGTTAATCTTAATAAACCCGCTGAACCCGAAACTTTAAATGCCGAAAAAGCTGCTGATACTACCGTTACAGATAGTGTTAAACCCAAAGAGTTACTAGAACATATTGTAAAGTATAGTGCTACAGATTACACCAAATTCAACAATAAAAAACAGCAATTATACCTTTACAACAATGCTAAAATTGATTATGGCGATATGAATATTACCGCCGGAAGTATCACTATAGATTATGGTACAAATACAGTTTACGCACGCGGCATTACCGATACTATTGAAGGTTACACACAAAAACCAGTGTTTACACAAGGTAGCAATGTAGTTGAACCAGATTCTATTGTTTTCAATACAAAATCTCAAAAAGCTTTAATTTATAATTCTGTTACAGAACAAGGCGAAGGCAACGTTATTGCTAGAGTTACTAAAAAGGAAAACGACTCGGTTTATTTTATTAAAAATGCCAAATATACAACTGCCGAAAACCTTGAAGACCCCGATTATTATATAAGGCTTTTAAAAGCCAAAATAGTACCAGGAAAAAAAATAGTTACAGGGCCTGCAGGTATTTATATTTATGATGTGCCCACACCAGTTTGGTTACCTTTTAGCTTTTTTCCGCAAAGCGAAAAACACACATCTGGTATTATAATACCAACTTTTGGCGAACAAAACGATAGAGGATATTTTTTACAAAACGGTGGTTACTATTTTGCTATAAGTGATTATATGGATTTAGCTGTTTTAGGCGATTATTATACCAACGGAAGTTTTGGTTTACGTTTAGAAAACACCTATGCCAAACGTTACAGGTTTAGAGGTAATTTAGCCTTTAGGTATGAAAACCTAATTACCAGTGAGCGTGGTTTTCCAGACTATGCCCGTAACACCATATACAACCTACGTTGGTCTCATAGTCAAGACTCTAAAGCCAACCCAAGTTCACGCTTTTCTGCATCGGTAAATTTAGGTAGTAGCACGTATTACAGAAACTCTATAAACCAAATAAATGCTGGTAGTAACTATTTAACAAACACATTATCATCTTCGGTTTCATATTCTAAAACATTTGAAGGCGAACCACAAGTTAATTATAGTTTAACAGCTACACACAGCCAAAATACCAACACACAAACTATAAACATGACACTGCCAACATTTCAAGGTAGCGTTGGTAGAATGTATCCGTTTGCTTCAAAATCTGGCTCTAAAAAAGGTATCATTCAAAATATAAACCTTCAGTACAACGTGCGAGGTGAAAACAGAATAGCTACTGTAGATTCGCTTTTCTTTAAAAAAGAAATGTTTGATGATGCACGTGCTGGTTTTCAGCATACCATTCCTATTAGTACAAACTTTAAAGTATTTAAACATTTTAGTGTAAGTGCAGGTGCAAATTATAATGAGGTTTGGACGTTTAAAACCATTGATAAACGTTTTAACACTGTTTTAGGTGAAGAAGAAGTTGAAACCATAAATGGGTTTGATGCTTACAGAACATACAATTTTAGCACCAGTATTGGTACTACTGTTTACGGTATGTTTAATTTTGAAAAAGAAGGTAAAGACACTAAACTTAAAGCCATAAGGCATGTTATGCGTCCATCAATTAGTTATAACATTAATCCGGCTTTTGATAAATATTACAACACATACGAAGAAGAAGTTATTACTGCCGATGGTTTAACCACCAGAGATGTTGAATTTTCAAGGTTTGAAGATGCTATTTTTGGAGCGCCAAATAAAAACTTTTCAAGCTCAATGGGTATTTCTTTAGCTAATAACTTTGAAGCTAAAGTTAAAGACCGTGACAGTACAGCCACCGAACCTAAAAAAATCAAACTATTAAATAGTTTAAACTTTTCATCGGCCTATAATTTTGCTGCAGACTCATTACAATGGAGTCCGGTGCGTGTTAGTGGTAGTACACAGCTTTTTCAAAACCAAATGAGTATTAACTTTGGTGCTACACTAGACCCTTACGCGCTAGATAACAATAACACACGTATTAATACTTTTAACATTGATAATGGCGGCAGTTTATTTAGGCTTACAAGCGCCAATTTAACAGCTAGTTGGTCTTTATCAAATAAAAACAAAGGAAAAGACAAAAGTAACAATGTCGCCAGTGATAATCCAGAAGATTTTTTACCCAAAAACATGGATTTTTCAAACGAACAAATAAACGAATACCAAAATAATAAAGACAGTAAAAAGGGTAATAAAGATGACAATGAAGAACCATCAAAATTCTTTAATCATAAAATACCCTGGAATGTGCGTTTAGCCTACGCTGTAAATTATGCAAATTCCCGAAGGCAAAATGAAATTTCATCGCACTCACTTATGTTTTCAGGTGATATTGAGTTAACAAGCAAATGGTCTATAGGCGCTTCATCTGGTTACGATATTAAAAACCAAGGATTTACATACACGCAATTTAGATTTCAAAGAGATTTAGAAAGTTGGAATATGAATTTCAGTTGGATTCCGTTTAGCGATAGAACCTCTTGGAATTTCTTTATTGGAATAAAATCTAGTATTTTAAAAGATCTTAAATACGAAAAACGCAGACAACCAGACCAACAATTATAAAACCTCATGAAAACAATTATAACTACACCAAACGCTCCTGCTCCACTTGGGCCTTACAATCAAGCTATTTTAAGTGGCAACACGCTTTATATTTCTGGGCAAATAGCCATTAACACACAAACAAACACACTTGTTTTAAGCAATATAAAAGCAGAAACAACACAAGTAATGCAAAACCTTGAAGCCGTATTAAAAGCGGCTAACATGACTTTTGAAAACGTTGTAAAATCATCAATTTTTATAAGTAATATGGATGATTTTAATACTATAAATGAGGTTTACGGAAGCTATTTTAATGAAGCTACAGCGCCTGCAAGAGAAACTGTGCAAGTTGCTAAACTACCAAAAAATGTTAATGTAGAAATTAGTATGATAGCTGTTAAATAGCCTATTTACTTTTTTGCATATTGTATAAGCAACGCTTTTAACTTATCAAGTTCAATTGGTTTAGCTAAAAAGGCATCCATACCTGCCAATTTAGCCTTGTTAATATCTGCTTCAAAAGCACTAGCTGATACGCCTATTACAGGTGTTTTAGTTTTAGTATATTTTTCAGTTTTTTGTATTAATTGTGTAGCTTCATAACCATCCATGTCAGGCATATAAATATCCATAAACACCATATCAAAATCTAAAATTTTATAAAGTTCCAATGCTTCTAAACCGTTTTTTACAAAGGTACAATCGGCTCCTAAACGTTCTAATAAAAACTTAATAACCTTTTGGTTCATTCGGTTATCTTCAGCAACTAAAACATTAAATTTATTGTTTAATATTGGTTTAAAATTATCAGCTTCATTTTTAATATTCAATGTTTTTTTAAGCTGCAAACTGAAGTAAAATGTAGAACCTTCATTCTCTTTGGTTTCTAATTTAAGCTCACCGCCCATAACATGCACTAATTGGTGCGAAATTGACAAACCAATACCGCCACCTCTGTAATCTGCCGCCGATGTGCTTTGTTTAGAATTTTCGGCATTCTTAAAAATACGCCTAACCTCATGCGGGTGCATACCAACACCGGTATCTTTTATGTAAAATGTTATTATTTGCTCATTATCAATACCTACTGATTGGTCTACAATTACCGATATTTTTCCAGAATTAGTAAATTTTATGGCATTGTTAATTAAGTTTATTAAAACTTGTTGAATGCGCGCGGAATCTCCCATTACCAAAAACTTATCGGTTTCTTTTGATAAAAATTTATACTCAAACTCCAAGCCTTTTTCCCATGCTTGGTATTCAAAAACCTTAAATAAACGTGTAAGATCTAATTTTAAATCTATAGCCGATTCATTTAATTGCAAGCTACCAGTATCAACACTAGCGTTATTAGTAACCATGTCTACCAATTGCAACAAGTATTTTGATGAGTAAAGTGCTATTTCAGCCTGTGCTTGTTGGTCTGTATTTAATTCTGTTTGCATGAGCATATTAAGCATTCCCATAACGGTACTTAACGGTGTTCTAACCTCGTAACTCATGTTTTCTAAGTAAATAGATTTGTGGTCGGCTAATTTTTCACTTTCATCAAGTGCACTTTTTAATTCTTTAATTCGAGTTAATAAATTACTTCTATTAAAATCGTTTTTTAATTGATTTTTAAAAAAATACTGAAGCGTAAATACCTGAATAATTGCTAATACAAAAAGCGTAATTACAATAATTTTAGCATCTAAAAAACCTTCAAGAAAAGTATATCCTAAAAAAAGGATTAAAACTATAGAAGCAAAAATTAAAAAAGACAATACCTTTTTGGTATTAGATCTCATAAATTTTAGGAGAATATTCATTTAATGTAAGAGTTAGGCAAACATATTTATAAATATAACAAATATCAAAATAATAGCGCTATTAGGCTTTGTAAAGATGCCATAATAATATAAATTATTGTACTTTTATTTAGAGAAAATTTAAGTAATAATGCGTATAGAATATGAGATTAAATTAGGGTTTAAAGATGTTATGATTCGCCCTAAACGATCTACTTTAAAAAGCAGATCGGAAGTAAACTTAGAAAGAACATTTAAATTTTTACACAGCCCTTTAGTTTGGTCTGGCATACCCATAATGGCTGCAAACATGGATACTGTTGGCACTTTTGAAATGGCTAACGCCTTAGCTAACAAACAATTATTTACCGCAATACATAAACACTACACTGTTGCCGATTGGAATGCGTTTTCAGCTAATTTACCACAAAGTTACACCAATTACGTGGCTATTAGTACAGGCATTAGTCAGCAAGATTCTATTAAACTAGCAGAAATAATTAAGTATAACCCGCAGTTTAAATTTATATGTATTGATGTTGCCAATGGCTACTCAGAATATTTTGCAGATTTTGTAAAACAAACCCGTGAAAAATATCCTGATAAAGTAATAATTGCTGGTAATGTAGTTACTGGCGAAATGGTTGAAGAATTACTGTTATCTGGCGCCGATATTGTAAAAGTTGGCATTGGCCCAGGGTCTGTTTGTACTACAAGAGTTAAAACTGGCGTTGGATACCCACAACTTTCTGCTATTATAGAATGTGCTGATGCTGCACATGGTTTAGGCGGACAAATAATTAGCGATGGTGGTTGCGCCATACCTGGTGATATTGCCAAAGCATTTGGTGCTGGTGCTGATTTTGTAATGCTTGGAGGCATGCTTGCCGGCCATAATGAAAGTGGCGGACAAACCATTGAAAAAGATGGCAAAACCTACAGGCAATTTTACGGCATGAGTTCTGCTACAGCCATGGAAAAACACGTTGGCGGTGTTGCTGAATACAGAGCTAGTGAAGGTAAAACTGTTGAAGTGCCCTATCGTGGTGCTGTAGAATCTACATTGCAAGACATTTTAGGTGGTTTAAGAAGTACTTGCACCTACGTTGGTGCACAACGTTTAAAAGAACTTACTAAGCGTACCACATTTATAAGAGTTGCTGAACAAGAAAATACAGTATACTCTAAATAATTTGTTTTCCTGTAGAGCCAGTTTTGCTTGGAGATAGTTGGTAAATAAAATCTGGTTTTAAGCCTGCTTCTTCTCTATGCGACACATACAGTATTGCTGTGTTTGTTTCTGTAGCTATTTTATTTATTAAGCTTGTAAACATAAGTGCATCAGTATCATCTAAACCATTAGTTGGTTCATCTAAAATTAACAATGGTGGATGCTTTACCATAGCTCTGGCTATTAAAACCAAACGTTTATGACCCGATGATAATGTTTGAAAACTTTTGCTTTTTATACTTTTCATTCCTAAAAGCGCTAACCATTGTTGTGCTATTGCAATTTCAGATTCGTTTGGATGTTTATATAGGCCTACAGAATCATAAAACCCAGACAAAATCATATTTTCAATGCTTTCGTGTTTTTTAAAACCTCTAAGCATATCAAAACCAAAAAAACCAATTTGTTTTTTTATATCCCAAACACTTTCACCACTACCCTTTTTGTTTCCGAAGAGATAAATATTTTGATTGTAAGCTTTAGGGTTATCACCTGAAATTAATGATAAAATGGTACTTTTTCCTGAACCATTAGCGCCTTTTAAATGCCAAAATTCACCTTGATTAATTTCCCAATTTATATTTTTAATAATCATCCTATCAAAATATGCTACTGATACATTTTCAAACTTTACAAGTGTTTTAGTTTGTAATACTATTGGTTTGTGTGGTTTTGGCAAGGTATTTATAAAGTAGTTTTTAGTATTTTTTTCATCTTCAGTGTGTATTAAGGGTTTTAATGTATTTTCTGAAAATTGAAAAACAGTGTCTATAAAACTTAAAACATCTTGTAGCCGGTTTGTAATTTGAATAATTATTGTTGATTTATTTAATTTATGAAAAAGTAATTTGATATTTTTTTGAGTTTCAACATCTAAATTTCCATAAATATTATCGGCAATTATATATTCTGGCTTGTTTGAAATTATATGCTGCAATAATGCTTTTTTACGCTCACCTTCAGATGCGTGAGCTAAACTATTTTTATTAGCCGCAGTTATAAATACATGCCCATAACGTCTTTCTAAATCAATATGTTTATTAATTACATATTCTGAAAAAACTGCACCTTTTAAAGGTTTCAAGTTGGGTAAGAGTTCACCTGAAAGTATATTATTTAAAAGTAATTGTTTATTATTGTTACTAGTAATGTAAATGGCTACATGCGTTTTTAACATACGTAATTATTGGTTACTAAAAAGCCTTTAAACAATAATGTTACTGCTTAAAGGCTTTATATTTTATTGTATATTTTTACTATAAATTTTCAGTGTGAAATGGTACTAAAGCATCAATTGGTCTTCTTACAAAGTTACCAACGTTAAAACCCATTTCAGCTGCAACTTCTTTAATTTCGTTTTGAGAAAAATAGGCTATTGAACCTGCAAAATGTACAGGAACAGTTTTTAGTTCTTCTTTAAACTGCATAATCATGTTTTTTGCAAATACACGTATACCGTTTTTTATTAAGTTTACTGTGTACTCTGAGTCTTTATGTAAAAACATAAACTCTGCAAAACTTGCCAAATAAGCATTTGGGTTGGGTTGTTTATAAAGGTTATATTTTATAAAATCAGACTCTAAATTATATTTAGCACCAAATGCAACTTTTACATTTTCAGGCATATGATTAAAGTAATAATCTCTTATTAATTGTTTACCGTAGTAGTTACCTGAGGCATCATCCATTAATGTATAACCTAAAGAGTTTACACGTTGGTGTAGCGCCTTACCATCATAATAACTACAATTTGAGCCTGTGCCCATTATACAAACTACGGCGGCCTCAGTTGGGTTATTTATGGTTGCATACACTGCTGCTAAGGTATCTTCGTTTACAGATACTTCGGCATTAGGAAAAAAATCCTCTAAAACACCTTTAAGCGCTAACCTTGGTTTTTCAGTACCACAACCAGCGCCATAAAAAAATATGTGTGTTACTTTTTCGTTATTACTAGAAAGCTCTTCACTTTTATTAATTGTTTTGTACAGCTTTTTTTCACTTAAAATAGCTGGATTGAGCCCTTGGGTTCTAATTTTTTCTAAAAGTTTATTTCCATGCTTGTCTACAGCCAACCAATCTGATTTTGTAGAACCACTATCAACAATTAAAATCATAGACTTAAATATACAAAAAACTCCACAGTTAATGGGTTTTTACACCTTCTGTGGAGTTTTTAAATTATTATTGAAAATTAAATTTTGCTTATGTGTTGTGCTAAGTCAATTAATTTAGTTGAATAACCAAACTCATTATCATACCATGATACTAACTTAAGGAAATTGTCATTTAAAGCAATACTTGCACCAGCATCAAAAACACTTGTTAATGATTCTGAAACGAAGTCTTGAGATACTACAGACTCTTCAGTGTAACCTAACACACCTTTTAATTCGTTTTCAGAAGCATTTTTTAAAGCAGCTTTAACGTCATCCCAAGAAGCAGATTTTTCAATTCTTACAGTTAAATCTACAACAGAAACATCTGGAGTTGGTACTCTAAATGCCATACCTGTTAATTTTCCGTTTAATTCAGGAATTACTTTACCTACAGCTTTTGCTGCACCTGTAGAAGAAGGAATGATGTTAGCTAATGCGCTACGACCACCTCTCCAGTCTTTTCTAGAAGGCCCATCAACAGTCATTTGAGTTGCTGTTGTAGCGTGAACAGTTGTCATTAAACCTTCAACAATACCAAAGTTATCATTAATTACTTTAGCTAAAGGCGCTAAACAGTTGGTAGTACATGATGCATTTGATACAATAGTATCTGCAGCTGTAATTTTATCGTGGTTTACACCCATTACAAACATTGGTGCATCAGCAGATGGTGCTGAAATTGCTACTTTTTTAGCACCTGCTTTAATGTGTGCTTGTGCTTTATCTAAAGTTGTGAAAATACCAGTACAATCTAAAACTACTTCAGCTCCAACAGCGTCCCATTTTAAATCTTCTGGGTTACGTTCAGCAGTAATTCTAATTTCGTTACCGTTTACAACTAAGTTACCGTTTTTAATATCTACAGTTCCGTTAAATCTTCCGTGAACAGAATCGTATTTTAATAAATATGCTAAGTGTTCAACGTCTAATAAATCGTTAATTGCTACTATTTCAACATCTGGTCTAGAAGCTGCAACTCTAAATGCAATTCTACCAATTCTACCAAATCCGTTAATTCCTAATTTTAATTTTGACATAATCTCTTATTTAATAAGTGTTTTAAGTAGTCATTATATCTGACACTCGTAATAATTCTAAATTTATTTTTGTTTTTCCTTTAATGGCTTTTTCTAAAGGTGTAAGTTCCATTTTACTATCTAACAAACCAACCATGTAATTAGTTTTACCTTCAAGTAAAGACTCTACTGCTTTTACGCCCATACGGCTTGCTAAAACTCTATCAAAACATGATGGTGCTCCGCCACGTTGCATATGCCCTAAAACAGATACGCGTACATCATATCCTTCCATATTTTGGTCTACATATTCTTTTAATTCAAATATGTTTTTTCCAATTTTATCACCTTCGGCAACTACAACAATACTTGATGTTTTACCAGATTTTCTGCTTTTGTTAAGTGAATCTACAAGTCTGTCTAATCCTAAATCTTCTTCAGGAATTAAAATTTCTTCGGCACCACCAGCAATACCAGCATTTAGTGCTATATGGCCTACATCACGCCCCATAACTTCAATAAAAAATAATCTGTTATGCGAACTTGCTGTGTCTCTAATTTTATCAATGGCATCAACAACGGTATTTAAAGCGGTATCAAAACCTAAGGTATGTGTTGTACCGTAAATATCATTATCAATTGTTCCTGGTATTCCTATTACTGGAAATCCAAACTCTTGGTTAAACACTAAACCTCCTGTAAAAGAACCATCACCACCAATAACTACTAAGGCATCAATGTTATGTTTTAACAGGTTTTTATGTGCTTTTTCTCTTCCTTCTTTAGTACGGAACTCTTGTGAGCGTGCAGATTTTAAAAACGTACCTCCTTTGTTAATTATACCTTTAACACTACGCGCATCTAAGGCAGTGAACTCGTCATCAATCATACCTTGGTATCCTTGGTAGATACCAATACATTCTACATCATGGTAGGCACATGTTCTAACCACAGAACGTATAGCTGCATTCATTCCAGGTGAATCTCCTCCAGAAGTTAAAACTGCTATTTTTTTAATTCTATTTGGCATATACTTTATTTGTATTTGCTTGTAAAATTATAAACAAAAACCAAAAAAACATAGCTTTTAGCGCTTTTTAATGCATAGTTAACACTACAACGTTTTAGTTAATAATAGTTTTATAATTGCCTAAAAAACAACTAAAAAGAAGACGCTTTAATTTTGCGAAGTTTGTTTATGTGTTATAAAATCTGGCGAGGTGTTTTCTTCAATAATTTCTTCGTTGGGTTGTGCTTCTTTTTTACTTTTAAATAAATTTTGAAGTAATTCTTTAAATGTATCAAAATCTACATTATACGATAAACCAACACCTTGTGTGTAACCAATTTGTTCTCCAAAATTTTGGATACTATTTTCTCTATTAAATACTTTTGCTACTAGTGTGCCTTCTTCATTTAACAGAAATTCTATTTGCACATCGCCGGCTACTACAGTGTTTGTAGCGTCACTACCGCCAATAGGCACACCAACTTTACCGTTAATAAGTACTCTATCACTTATTTGGGTTTGTAGTGTTAAACCCACTCTATCATTGGTTTGATAATCGGGTCTGTTTTGGCCAGCTTCATAATTTAAACCTAAGTTAAGTTTACCATCACCGTTTGAAAAAATACCGTTTATAATGCCGTTGAGTCTTTCAGCTATAGTTCCAGAAAAATTCAACTCATTTAAACCTCTTGAAAACGAACCTGTAGAAATTAAATACAGGGCTTGGTTTTGCATATCTTCAGGAGAATCTAATCTATATTGAAGCTCAGATTTTACTGCAGAATTTACATTAGGAAATTCAAAACTAAACTCGGGGTCTGGTTGTTCAAGTTCTCCTGTTAGTGCAATATTTAATTCAACGGGAATGCTTCTGTTTATAGGATTATCAAGTAAAGGCGATGGGTTTGCTTGTGTTTTGTAAATGGCTAGCATATCAATTCTAGCTTTTAACGGATCTCCTTCCCAGTTTATTGATCCACCGGGTTGCACAATAAATTGTTTTTGCACCAAACCACCGTAAGCAAAATTGTAAACACCTTTAAATACCGAAAAATCTCCCCACATATCAAACTTTCCGTTTGTATTTATTTCAACTAAAATACCTCCGCGGCCATTACCTTTTAATGAATGCCCAGTACTTTTGTCTATTATAATCTCTAGGTCTGCATCTTCTGTAATATCAACATCAAAATCTAATTCTAATCCTTTTATATCATCAAAAACGTAGGCTTTGTTTTTGTTTTTGGCTTCTTTTTCTTCTTTTGAAACCAGCCTTATAAAGGTATTATCACCAAACGATTCAGTGTCATTTAAAGGAATTTTAAATACAGTTCCGGGTTTTGTTTGCGCTACCACACTAATAGTTAATTGATCTGTAGGACCAAAAATTTTAGCTTCACCACCTATAAAACCACGTCCATAATACAGCGCATCATCGGTTTCTTGGGTATCTAAAACTAGCAATCGTTTTGTATTAATATCTAAATCTAAATCCCATTTTGATAAATTAACATGGTTTAATGTACCGTTTAATGTACCGCCAGAGTTAAATTTTGTATCAATTAATTCAATATTATTAAAAATAAAACTTTGCGCTTTTAATGTTACTTGTTCTTTATTTTTAAAGGCATAATCAACATTTAAATAGGGTATTGTAAAACCTGCGTCGGCTAGGGTTAATGAGCCGTTAATATTGGGTTTTTTAGTGTCTCCAATAAGTTTTACTTTACCCGAAACTTCACCCCTAATATTTGATAAAACATCATAAAGCAGCGGGTTTAAGGGTGCTAGTTTGAAATCATCAAACATTAAATCTACATTAAGGTTAGATTGCCGCCTATTTACTACAATATCTCCTTTTGCTGTAAAGGATTTTGATATGTTATTTTTTATTGAAGCATCAACTAAATAATGTGTTAAATTGTCATTTCCTGTTATTTGGGCATTAAAATCGCCTAAGGGAAAGTTGTTTACTGCAAAATCATTAATTACTATGGTTGAATTGGGTAAATAGCTGCCGTTTTTTTGAAGAATATCTAATTTACCATTTACGTTTCCTGCTAAAGATAAACTATCAATATCTGGTGTTATTTTAGCAAGATTTACATTTTTAAAGTTGAGTTTTATGTCTTTTTGAGTAGAATCTTTTAAAAAGCCTGAAAGTTTAATTTCCTCGTTTTTATGATTTATTTTAA
This sequence comes from Seonamhaeicola algicola, assembly GCF_007997385.1. GTDB lineage: Bacteria > Bacteroidota > Bacteroidia > Flavobacteriales > Flavobacteriaceae > Seonamhaeicola > Seonamhaeicola algicola. The sequence goes on along the minus strand of NZ_VOSC01000005.1, from coordinate 186,433 downwards.
AATTATCTACATTGAATTTTGATAACGATTTATCAAACGATATTTTGTTAAACCTATCACCAGCTTCATTAATAAACCATTTGCGATTTTTTACTGTAAAATCTGATTTTTTAAAACCTATAACCGATTCTTTATTTTCATTAATTGTGTGATAAAAACTTAGGTTAAAATCATCATCATTTCGTTTACCTCCTTTGAATTCAGACCGCATAAATAGCGTATCATTTACAGTAACATTAATTAAATTAAATTTTGATACGTTGTAAAATTTGGTATTTAAACTATCTATTTCTACATAGGTATTAAAAAGTGGATTACTGTTATCTACCTGCACCTCAATGTTATCTGCAAAGTAATTATACACTTTAATTTGAGGCGATTTAAACGTTAGTTTAAACTTGGTTTCATCACTCTCAACACGCCCTCGTATAAAGGTGTTTTTACCTAACTCTATTTCAGGAAAAATAACTTCGGCTATTTTATTATAAATTTTAAAATTAAAATCTATGCCCTGATTTGTACGTACTTTATGTGGTTGATAATTGGTGTAAATATGGCCAATTGAGTTTTCAAAAAGCTTTTTTAAATCTTTAAAAACAAAGGTGCCTTTTAAATTGCCCTCAACAATATCGGGCGATTTAAATTCAATATAACGCGTGGTATTTTCAAAACGTGAAGAAATGTCAAATTTTTTGAAATAGTAAGTATCGTGTTCATTTTTGTAGGTTGTGTTGCTAAATGATATTACACCCTTAGCATCATCTAAACTACTACTATTCATATTCATTTTAACCCTACTTTTAAAAATTGAAATACTGTCTTTTTTTACAAAGTTTAGGGTGTTTAGGTTGGCATAATCTACTTTTGCCTCAAAATCGTATTTTTTTACTTCTTCAGAAAAATCTACTAAACCATTAAAATTTAATTGTAAGTTTCTGTCATTTACAATTAAATTACCATCAAAAATTTTATTTATTACTTTACCGGCTACTTTTATTTTGTTGTAATTATAGTTGTTATAAATTACATTAAAAACATCGCCACTTACTTGTGTGTTTAAATTTTCGGTAATAAAACCATTTCCGTTCACATCAAAATTAAGTGAGCCTATGCCAATTTTTGGTTCGTCTAGAAAAGTACCAAAATCAAAATCTTTTAAAGCTATATTTCCTTTATATGTTGCGTTGTCAATGTCATTTACCTTATTTATTTCAAGGTTAGAATCTATAAAACCAATATCAGTATTAATTTCTACATCGGCATTTATAAGTGTTGATGTTATTTGGGTATTTCCAACTATGGTAAAGCGGCCTAACCTATCAAAGGTTGAAGGTATGGCATCACCAATTACATTGGGTAATAAATTGGTTAAATCTTGATAGGTAGAGGTTAAATTTGAAAAACGCCCATTCATGTAAAAGTTATTTTCTTTACTATTAAATAGGTTTTCAAAATAAATATTGCCTTGTATTTTAGTGCTTCGGCTAGTACTTAAATTTAAATTTGTAGCTTTTAAGTTATTTAAAGTTCCTGAAACCTCAGTACTAAATTCTGCTCTTTGTGTTTTACCAAATTCGTTGTAAAGAATATTTAATTCATTTAACAGAATATTTGAGTCTTTAAAATTAGCGTTAATTTGAACTTTATCTGTAAAGTATTGCAAATCTTCGCGGTTGTATGTAAATTTAATATTACCGTTTAAAACCGATTCTGGTGTTTTAAGCACCAGGTCATTAAAAGTCATGCTTGTTAAAGTATACTCAAAATTAGTCATCATATCTTTAACTACTAATCCACGACTATCAACAAATGCTAGTTTATTAATTCTGGTACTAACATCACTTCCTTTTATTAAAAAATTAGTGCCGTTAATGTTTAAGTTTGAAAAATCTAACCGTTTTGGGGTTTCGCGGTTTTCATCAATAAGTCTAAAAATACCGTTGTAAATTGATACATCACTAGATGACAAAAGAAAAGTACCGCTACTTTTTTTAGGGTTATCACCTTCTAACTTGGCTATAAAAACATCTAAATTAGTATCGGTTTCGCCTTTATAGGTTTTAATATTTAATATTAAATCAATAATATCAATATCACCAAAAGTCATTTTATTATTAACTAAATTTCTAAAACTTAAAATAGAGGTATTAAGCTCAGTAATGCCAATTAAGGTGTCTTTTTTATAATCTTCAACATAAATATTTTTAAACTCTACATCGCCATTAAACTGTAAACCAACTTTTTCAATATTTATATTTGTGCCAAATTCTTTATTTAGCTCTTTAGTAGCATAATTACCTAAACTTGTTTGAATTGAAGGAATAGAAAACACCAACACCAAAATGATGAACAAAAGCAGGAAAATCCCCGCTATTTTAAGTGCTATTTTAAGTGCTTTTTTGATATGCGATAAAATTATTGATATTATTAAGAATAAACTATTTTTGTACTTACGTTTATTAAAATAGTTTTAGACGTTTATTATAATGCCAAAATTAACAATTATTGTGCCTAATATTTATTAATGGATTCACAAAATATTTATATACTAGGAATAGAGTCTTCATGCGATGATACCGCTGCCGCTATAATACACAACGGTAAAATTTTAAGTAATGTTATTGCCAACCAAAAAATACACGAAGCATATGGTGGTGTTGTACCAGAATTAGCCTCTAGAGCACACCAACAAAACATTGTACCTGTTGTGCACCAAGCTTTAAAAAAAGCAGGAATTACCAAAGAAAACTTAAACGCTGTAGCCTTTACACGTGGCCCTGGTTTAATGGGTAGTTTACTTGTGGGTACATCATTTGCAAAATCTTTGGCCTATGGCTTAAACATTCCGTTAATTGATGTTAACCATATGCAAGGCCATATTTTAGCACATTATATTGATGAAGAAGGTTTTGAGAAACCACCATTTCCGTTTTTAGCCATGACCATTTCTGGCGGCCATACACAAATAGTAAAAGTGAATCATTATTTTGATATGGAAGTTATTGGTGAAACTATTGATGATGCCGTTGGCGAAGCATTTGATAAAAGCGGAAAAATTTTAGGCCTTGGTTATCCTGCTGGCCCTGAAATTGATAAGCGTGCCAAACTTGGTAACCCTAAAGCGTTTAAATTTACTAAACCAAAAGTTGATGGTTTAAACTTTAGTTTTTCTGGCTTAAAAACAGGTATTATGTATTTTATTCAGCGTGAAACAAAAGAAAACCCCAATTTTATTGAAGAAAATATAAATGATATTTGTGCATCAATACAATACACCATTATTGGTATTTTAATTGATAAATTGAAAAAAGCATCAAAAGAAACCGGTATAAAACACATTGCTATTGGTGGTGGTGTATCTGCCAATTCAGGAATACGTCAGGCTTTAAAAGATGGCGAACAAAAATTTGGCTGGACTACCTACATTCCTAAATTTGAATACACCACAGATAACGCTGCTATGATTGCCATTGTTGGTTATTTAAAATACTTAGAAGGCTACTCCACAGCTCAAAACATAATGGCTTCTGCCCGATTAAAAATATAAAACATTTATACTTTAAAAACCCCAAATTTACATTATGAAAAAAACATTACTTTTTTTATTTACACTAACTTTTACACAATTATTTGCACAAAGCACTACCGAAAAAGAGCTTGAAACCATTGAAACACCAGAACAAATAGAAAGTTATTTAGCTACTAAAAATTCTAAAAAAAATAAGGTAATTACGTTTAACGAAGAAAAGCATAAAACCATATTAGCTAAAGCTCTTTTTAAATTAGGTATTGGTAGAACAAAAACAGTTGAAAACGAATTTGAAAAAACCTTTTACAAAGTAGTTGCTAAAAAAAGTAAAACGTATTATCGTGCTTCATATATTTATTTAGATGGTTCAAAATACACACTTGAAAGTATTAATGATTTAAGAAAAAATATCATTGGGCGCTACAATGCAGGAGCAACTTTTAATTTTTTAGCTAAACAATATTCCATGGATGCTAATGCCAACAAAGGAGGCGATTTAGGTTGGTTTACTAATGGCGATTTACATCCCGATTTTGAACAAGCAATTTTAAAAAACACACATACCATTGGTGAAGCTTTCACCCTAGATATTCCATCACAAAACTGGTATTATGTGGTTGTTTTAACTGAAGAGCCTAAAGAAATTCCTGAAATTGAAGTGCTAAAAATTGTAGAGCCTAAAGTTTAATTTTTTAGAAAAGCATAATACAAAATTAAACTTAAAATAACTCGCAGTATTAAAAATAGCATCAATTTTAGGCAAACAAATTGATACTATGAACAAACATAACAGCAGAAGACATTTTCTTCAAAAAGCGCTATTTGCAACAGGCGGCATTATTTTAGCCCCAAATTTTATTAGTTGTAAAAGTGATGACGATTTAGGTTTTAATTTTGATACTACTAACTTTACAACCACCAAATTTAAAGAAGGTGTTGCTAGTTTTGATCCTACGGACTCTAAAGTAATTATATGGACGCGCTACAGTGGTACAACCCAAGAAATTGTATGGGAAATTGCTACTGATAGTAACTTTAAAAATAAAATTAGAGACGGTAAAGTAACTACAAATGCTGATAGAGATTTTACTGTAGCTATAGAAGTTACTCAACTAGAGGAAAATCAAAAATTATATTACCGCTTTGTTAACATTGAAGACCAAGAAGTATCTGTTATTGGTGAAACTATAACGTTACCCAAAGATGCCTCTAGCGCAAAATTAGCAGTGTGTTCTTGTTCAAACTATCAAGCAGGTTTGTTTAATGTTTATGATGCCATGGCTAATTCTGAGGCAGACATTATAATTCATTTAGGCGATTATTTTTATGAATATGCCGCTGGCGGATATGGTTCTACAGCAGAAAATGCCAGTTTAAACAGGTTTCATGAACCAGACAGAGAAGTTATAACTTTAGAAGATTACAGAACACGTTTCAAACAATATAAATCTGATGTTTCATTACAGTTAGCCCACCAAAAAAAACCATTTATTTGCGTTTGGGATGACCATGAAATAGCTAACGATGCTTATAAAAACGGTGCTGAAAACCATGACGAAACTACTGAAGGAAGTTTTGAAACAAGAAAGCAAAATGCCCTAAAAGCATACAGTGAGTTTTTACCTTTTTCTAGATTACAACAAGATGATAATAGTTTAATTTACAGAAACATAAACATAGGAAACCTTGTTAACTTAATAATGCTAGATACCCGTTTAATAGGTAGAGATAAACAACTAGACATTTTTAGTTATTTTGGTACCTCAGGTTTTGATGTAGCCGCATTTCAAACAGATATAAGCAACCCTAACAGAAGCATTTTAGGCGAAACTCAGCGTAATTGGCTATTAAACCAAATAAATGCAAGCAACGCAAAATGGCAAGTTTTAGGGCAACAGGTTTTAATGGGCAAAATGTATATTCCTGCTGAAATGCTTACTGCTTTTGGCGCTTCTAATTTTACCGAAGTTTTAACAGAATTAGTAACAATTAAGTCTAGGCTTTTACAAAACGATCCTACATTAACCGAACAAGAAAAAGCCCGTGTAACTACTGTTTTACCTTATAATTTAGATGCTTGGGATGGTTACCCAGCAGAACGCGAAATTATTTACAACGCTTTAAACGGTAAAAAAATAATAACCCTAGCCGGTGATACCCATAACGCTTGGAGCAACACATTAAAAACACTAAATAACACTGAAGTTGGTATAGAATTAGCAACAGCCGGTGTAAGTTCTCCAGGTTTTGAAAGCTTTATTGGTACAGACCCTACAACAGTGGCTAGTTTTGAACAAGCCTTAACCATTTTAATAGATGATTTAAATTACTTTGATGCCTCAAAACGTGGTTTTTTAATGGCTACTTTTACAAGTACCGAAGTAAAATCTGAATGGATTTTTGTAGACACTATTTTAACATCAAACTACAGAACCGAAATAGGAAATACCATAACCTATTCTTAATAAAAATATACATTTTTAAAATGAAAAGCTGAGTTTGTTAAAACTCGGCTTTTTTGTTTTTATACTTTATTAATAACTTGTCTTTTTTAAATACCTTTGCTTAAAACACAAGGTTTTAAATGCAACTATTTTACAATCCTGATATTACTGAAAACACAACCCAAATCATCTTTCCTAAAGATGAAAGTAAGCATATTATTAAAGTACTACGCAAAAACATAGACGATGTTTTAAATATTACAAATGGTAACGGTTGGTTATTTAAAGCCCAAATAACAATGCCAAATATTAACAAATGCATTGCTAATATTATTTCAAAAGAAAAACAAGATAAAAAAAACTACAGCTTGCATTTAGCTGTGGCTCCAACCAAAATGAACGACCGCTATGAGTGGTTTTTAGAAAAAGCCACCGAAATTGGCATTGATAGTATTACACCTATTATTTGCGACCATAGCGAACGAAAAGTAATAAAACCGGAACGCTTTGAGCGTATTTTGCAATCGGCCATGAAACAATCATTACACTATTACATACCTAAACTTAATAACGCTGTAACGTTTAAAGATTTTATTACTCAAAATTTTGAAGGCAACACATACATTGCACATTGCGAAGAAACCGATAAAAAATCACTTAAAAGTGAACTAAAACCACATACAAATGTTACCATTTTAATTGGTCCTGAAGGCGATTTTAGCACACAAGAAATAGAAACTGCTTTAGCAAATAAATTTATTCCTGTAACTTTGGGAAATACCAGATTAAGAACAGAAACCGCTGCCATTGTTGCATGCCATTCTGTTGCTTTTGTTAATGAATAACCATGAAAAAACTAGTATTTCTTTTAACCTTTTACTCATTTATTTTAAATATAAATGCGCAAGAATTAGCTGTTTTAAAATATAGTGGTGGTGGCGATTGGTATAGCAACCCAACAGCATTACCCAACCTTATAAACTACTGCAATACGCACATTAACACCCAATTAGAAACCAATGTACAAAATGTTGAAGTTGGTAGTACCGATATTTTTCAATTTCCGTTTGTGCACATGACAGGGCATGGACACGTTTTTTTTAGTGATGATGATGCTGAAAACTTAAGGAATTACTTAACTTCTGGTGGCTTTTTACATATTGATGATAATTATGGCATGCAGCCTTTTATAACTGATGAATTAAAAAAAGTTTTTCCAGATAAGGAATTGGTTGAATTACCCGCTAACCATAAAATTTTTAATATAGCTTATAATTTTCCAAATGGGTTACCTAAAATACATGAGCACGATGGTAAACGCCCACAAGCTTTTGGTATTTTTGAAAAAGATAGGCTTGTATTATTATTTACTTTTGAAAGTGATTTAGGTGATGGTTGGGAAGATGAGGCTGTGCACAATGACCCTGCCAATGTGCGAGAAAAAGCACTAAAAATGGGGGCAAATATTATTAAGTATGTTTTTGAAAACTAACATTAATAGTAAACTTAAAATTTAAAAATATTTTGCAGCTAACCCATTATAACACTAAATTTTCAAAACAAATATTTCCTGTTACTGTGGTTTGTAACAACGTAACTAATGCTCCAAATATTGGAAGCTTATTTAGAATTTGCGATGCGTTTGGTGTTGAAAAACTTATACTTTGTTGTGAAAACATTCCGTTTGGGCGTAAAATGACAAAAACATCAAGAGCTACCCAAAAGTCTGTTAATTATCATATAGAATCAAACATTAGCAACACCATTTCAACATTACAAAACAAAGGCTATTATATAATTTCATTAGAAATAACTAACAACAGTAAACCTATTCATACATTTAATTTTTCTGAAGTAAAAAAACCTATTGCTTTAATTATTGGCGATGAAAATTTTGGAGTTTCACAGAATATTTTAGAAATTTCAAACGCTGTCATTCATATTAATATGTTTGGGCAAAACAGCAGCATGAATGTTGTACAAGCCACAAACATAGCCCTTTATGAAATTACAAAACAGTTATTGTAACAATTTATGGGCTAAAAAATGATATTATTATATATTTACTAAATGAACTCTAAAATAATTGCCAACGGTATTTTACGTGCTATAGCCATAATTTGTGGTATATTTTTAGTGCTATTGTTTTTGTATAAAATTCAATCGGTTATTGGATATATTGCCATTGCCGCTGTAATATCGTTAATTGGCAGACCTATTGTGTTGTTTTTAGAAAGGCGCCTAAAATTTAAAAACACCATAGCTGTAGTTGTAACCATGGTGCTTCTTTTAGGTATATTTGCAGGTTTAATTAGCTTGTTTATTCCGTTAATTATTAAACAAGGGCAAAATTTATCATTATTAAACATCAATGAATTACAAAGTGATATAGAAACACTATACACTGAAATAATTACGTATTTTGATTTACATCAAATTGATGTTGAGCAATCATTAAAAGACTCCAATCTGTTTTCAAAACTAGATTTCTCGGTAATTCCAAACTTTTTAAACTCGGTAATTAGTGGCTTAGGCAGCTTTAGTATTGGGCTTTTTTCGGTGTTATTTATTTCATTTTTCTTTTTAAAAGACAGTCGTTTATTTGAAAACAGCATATTAACACTTATACCTGATAATAAAGAAACACGCTGGAAAGCGTCTTCTGAAAAAATAAAAGATTTACTATCACGCTACTTTGTTGGGCTAATTTTTCAAATACTCATTTTGTTTATTATTTACATGATTGGGTTGTTAATTATTGGTGTTGAAAACGCTGTAGTTATTGCCTTTTTATGTGCTTTACTAAATTTAATTCCGTACGTGGGCCCATTAATTGGCGGCCTTTTAATGGTTACCTTAACCATGACAAGCTCACTTGGGCAAAGTTTTAGTGACGTTATATTACCAAAAACATTGTGGGTATTACTTATAATTGCTATTGGCCAATTGGTTGATAATTTTGCTAGCCAGCCTATAATTTTTTCAAAAAGTGTAAAATCGCACCCTCTAGAAATATTTTTAGTTATTTTAATTGCAGGTATTTTATTTGGTGTTTTAGGGCTAATAATTGCTGTACCTGCTTACACTGCTATTAAAGTAATTTTAAAAGCCTTTTTATCTGAAAACAAAATAGTTAAAAAACTTACAAAAGATTTATAGTTACTATTGAATTTAGCCATTTTAAATACTGAAGTTCAGGAATTTATTTCAGAAAACCTTCAAACAGATATTAACGCAATACTACTAAAAGGTACTAATTTTGAAGGTGTTGATACTAAAGCTATTGTTGCGCAAATTGAAGCTAAAAAACGTTGTAAAACCAAACTTAGCACATGGTTTAATACCACCAACATTTATTACCCAAACAAATTAAATATTGAACAAACCTCATCAGAAATAACAGCTAAATACAAAGCTGAACTAATTTCTGGCAATACTATTATTGATGTAACTGGTGGTTTTGGTGTAGATTGTTTTTATTTTTCAAAACACTTTAAGGCTGTTACACATTGCGAAATAAACGAAACCCTATCTGAAATTGTAGCGCATAACTACAAACAACTTCAAATAGAAAATATAACTACTGTTAAAACCGATGGGATTGCCTATTTACAATCTGAACCAAAAACCTATGATTGGATATATATTGATCCATCACGCAGGCATGACAGTAAAGGGAAAGTCTTTTTTTTAAAAGATTGTTTACCTAATGTACCAGAACATTTAGAGTTACTTTTTAAAACAGCAAAAAACATACTTGTAAAAACATCGCCATTATTAGATATTTCAATTGGCATTAACGAGCTAAACCATGTTAAAACCATACATATTGTTGCTGTAAATAATGAAGTAAAAGAACTACTTTGGGTTTTAGAGCATGATTACAACAATGCTATTACTATTAAAACGGTAAACATAAAAAAAGACACCAACGCTTATTTTAATTTCAACTTTAGCATCTCAACACATGCTAACTATAGCAAACCACTTTCTTTTTTATATGAACCCAATGCTGCTATTTTAAAATCAGGGGCTTTTAACCAAATTACACAACAATTGCCCGTTTTTAAGTTACATCAACATTCACATTTGTATACCAACGAAACGATGTTAGAAACATTTCCTGGGCGCATTTTTAAAATAGAAAACAACATAGCTTATAACAAAAAAGTATTTAAAAAATTAGGCATTTCAAAAGCAAATATTACCACCCGAAACTTCCCGGAAACGGTACAACAAATTAGAAAAAAATTACATATTAAAGATGGTGGTAGTTTGTATATTTTCTTCACAACAGATATTGATAATAATAAAATAGCGTTACTTTGCAGCAAAGTTTAAAGGCAAATGACGGTAAATGATTTAGAAGGCACATATACCATTATTGGTACCAACCAAAATGAAACCAATATACAATACAGAGGCACACTTACACTAACTACTGATGATTATAATAGAGTTGTTGCTAAATGGCTTATTAACAACCAACAAAAACAGACAGGTTATGGCTTTTTTAAAGACCACATTTTAGTAATTAATTTTGAATATTTAGGTGTTGATAATGATGTGTTTACAGGCGTAGTTGTTTATAAATGTTTAACGAAAGATATTTTAGAAGGTTTTTGGTCTGAAACCTATGGCGACCCCAATTTTTTAGGAACCGAGCGGTGCTTTAGAGTAAAAACGGAAGCTCATGTTAATTAACTTCGAGGTTTACTTAACTGCCTATCATACATTACAATACTACCTGCAACTGAAACATTTAAACTTAAAGTTGACTTGAATTTAACTAAAAAATGCGATTTTTCAATCGCTTCTTTAGTTAACCCATGATCTTCAGCTCCTAATAAATATACACATCGCCTTGGGTGATTAAAAGTCTCTAAATCTTGAGCGCTCTCATCTAATTCTACCCCAACAATACGTGTACCTTTGGGTAAATTATTAAAAAAGTCTTCAAAAGTGTTGTAGTGATAATAAGGCATTGATTTAACAGCGTCATGTGTATCACACGCTTGTTTGGCATACCTGTTGCCAATAGAAAAGATAAAACTAGCACCTAAGTTTTGGGCAGATCTCCATAAAACACCTAAATTTTCAGGAGTTTTACCATTTAAAATACCAATTCCAAAAAACTCATTTATAAAATTATTGTTCATACCACAAAAGTATCAAACAATAACAAACTTAGCTTCTTTAATTATACAAAACTACATAGGCATTTAAGCTAGTAGCAATGGTCATCCAAATTAAGTAAGGTAAAATAAATAACGTATTATAGCTAAGATCTTTTTTAAACTTAAACGTAAAATATCCTATTATTAACCAAAGCAGTGTTATGATTACTAAACCAATAGCTGTAAGGTGTTTGTTAAAAAAGAATAAGTTCCAACTTACATTTAAAACCCATTGTAAAGAATATAAAAGAATTAGTTTTTTATCAAAAAGATAAAATTGAAAGCTTAGTTTGGTCATGTAAAGCGCAAATAAAACCATTATGGTAGTCCATGCTGCACCAAAAACCCAACCGGGTGGCGTCCACGGAGCTTTATTTAAATTTTGATACCAAGGAGTTTGTGGTCCTTCATTCATCAATAAAGTACCAATGTACAATGCCAAAAAATTAGCAACTAAAAATATAAAAAAACGAATTATTGGTTTAAACATGTAACTAATTTAATAAATTTTGATAGAATCTATCAATAACTTAAAGCTTTCGTCTTTTTTATTACCGATTAATAGTGCTATCTCTTCAATATTTTCTGATGAAAAGTTAGCTATATCTAGCTTTCTTCCTCTAAAAGATGGATAAAAATCGTTTAGCAATAAGGTAATCTCTTCCCACTCGCCTGTTGTATTAAATGTTTGTATGTACCAATAACGTTGATATATATTAGATTTTATTCTAAACTGATATTTTTTTCCGTCCCCTTTAACTTTTAAAACTATTTTAGAATGACTTTTATCAAAATTGATGGATTCTGTATGTCTTGTCATAGCAAAACCTCCATTATTTTTGGTGGAAACATCTCCTGAAAACACAGCATAGCCATCACTAGTTAAACTCATAGAAGAATTTGATAGGCCTCCCATAACAACATCATTAGTAATATTCCATGATTCTATAGGGTATGAATTTGAAAAATCTGCTATCATAATATGTGTTTGTATAAATAATAAATTTAAAAGATAAAGGAACATCATATTATTATAATTTTAAACTAACAATACCTGCGTCTATTGGAAATACTTGTCCTGAAATAGCCAAAGCGTTATCTGACAATAAATAATTTGCTAAACTCGCAACATCAGTAGGTTGTAAATAGGTTTTTAATGGATGTCTATTCTCCATGTTTTCTTTTTGTTTGTCGTTTCTTAATAGTTTGTCTGCTAATGATGTTTCTGTAACAGTAGGTGCAATACAATTAAAACGTACCTTGGTAGCAAATTCTCCGGCCAGTGATTTTGTTAAACCTTCTACGGCAGATTTACTTGCTGCAACACTTGCATGAAAAGGCATTCCTAACTTAGTTGCTACCGTACTAAACAATACTACACTACCGTTGTTATTCTTTAAATTATTAACATATTTTTGAATAACCTTAACAGCTCCTAAAACATTAATCTCAAAATCAGCTCTAAAATCATCTAAACTTAATAGGTTAATAGGTTTTAAATTAATACTACCTGGGCAATACACTAATCCATTAATTGTCGATTCTATTTCTGGCAGCTCGTCCTCTAAAACATTTACGGCGTAATTGGTAACATTAGTATGTGATATTGCTGCTGTTCTACTAATGTTAATAACCTTATGAGTATCTTTTAAGCTGTTTATAATGGCAGCTCCAATACCTTTACTCCCTCCTACTACTATAATTGTTTTCATATTTTATCTTTTAGATATTTTATTATTAGATATATTTCTTTGTCTTGAACATTTAAAACGACCTTTTATAAATGCTCTTTTAGCTTCATGTTTTGTAGCTCTACCTTGAACTCTTTTGCGCCACATTTTAAAACTAGAAGGCTTCATTTCTCTTCGCATTAAGTTAATAACCTCCTGCTCTTTTAAACCAAATTGAAACTGAATAGCATCAAAAGTGGTTCTATCTTCCCAAGCCATTTCAATAATTCTATCGATTTCTCTATCCGTCATAATAATCTAGATTTAGATATTCATTTTTATAATCAATCATTTTTGAAATGAATTTCTTATTCTCTGAATAGTTTTTGTTTTTTAAAAATTTTATAAAACTTCCTTCGGCATGAATGCTAAAAAACGAAGCGTTGTACACTACTAATTTGTGGTATGGAATACACCATGAAAAGCGCTCTAATCTGTTTGTAAAATGCACTAAAATACCTTTAGGACGCATTTCGATGTTTCCATAATTTAATTCTGAAAATTGAACTTTCTTTGATTTTAATTTCTGGCTTACTTCTGCTATAATAAAACGGCCAGAACCTACTCCATTCAGTTTAACTTTATTTAGTAACGAGAATGGTTTCCCTAGTAATTCTTTACTATGGACTAAAAAGTCTTCATTTGTATATGTGGTATTAAATATCATTATTCATCTCTTAACATTCTACTTCTATTATCAATTGTATGCTTTTTTAAAATTCTATAGCTTTCTCTACGTACTTCAGGATCTTTTTTCATATTCCATAAAATATCACTAGCACGTTTTCTATTCTCTTTAATATCTACAATTGGAGCTGGATAATCTTCCCCAATAATGCAATTATTAAATTGTTGCTCTAAAGGAGTCAATAAATAGGGTTCATGAATAAAAGGAACTGGTAAATGAGCTAATTCAGGCACCCATTTTTTTATGAAAACAGCATCAGGGTCATGTTCTTGTCCATTTTTAACAGGATTATAAATTCTTAAATTATTAATACCTGTTTCACCTGCTTGCATCTGTAATTGTGGAAAATGAATACCAGGTTCAAAATCAAGAAATAAGCGTGATAAATGATGGGTTGCCTCTTGCCATGGTTGCCATAAAATATGCGTAAAAAAAGATACTAACATAGCGCGCATTCTAAAATTTATATAACCTGTTTGTGCTAAACAACGCATAGAAGCATCTACTAAAGGAAAACCCGTATATCCTGTTTCCCAAGCAGTTTTATAGGTTTCTGATATAGATTTTTTTAGCTTATGATATCCCTTATTAACACTTGCATTTTCCATAGTAGACTCCATTTCGAACTTTTGAATGAAGTGCGCTTGCCATCGTAATCGAGATATAAAAGCGCTTAAATGTCTTTTATTTTTTGATTGCGCTTTAACTTCTTTGGCTTTTTGAAATACGGTTCTGATAGATACATTTCCCCAAGCTATATATGGTGATAACCTACTGCAACTACTTCTAGACGCTTCTGGTTTAGATATATGAAACATATATTTTTCATATCGTTCATTAAAAAAAGAATCTGCATACTTCCAAGCCATTTTTGTTCCGCCATATTGAAAATTTACGTCTTTTTCTGTTGATAAATCTGTAATATGAAAATACTTACTTATGTTTTGGATTTCATCAATACTAATAAAATTTTCAGAAGAAGCTTCAAAAGGTATTTGTGGTAAATACATATAACGTTCCCACTTATCAAACCAATCTTCTCTATTTAATAAACCTCTTAATACACCATTATTTATATTTTCTATCCATTCAATAGAATTGTTTCTACAATATCTAGCGAATTCTTTATCTCTATTAAAAGTAACTTGTAATCCTGTTTCTTGATGAGAAAATACTTGTGTTACATCAAAATTGGTAAGTAACTGATTAAAAATGGCAAAAATTTCTCCAGTGGCACAAAAAACTTGCGTGTTATAGTGTTTTAAATCTTCGTTTAAATCTTGAATAGATTGTTTTATAAAGTTCCAATGACGCTTACTGTAATGTGCATCTTGAAGTAGTAAATTTTCGAAAACAAACATAAAAAGCACTCTGTTTCCTGACTGTAAAGCGTTATATATTGCTTCATTATCATGTAAACGCAAATCTCGTTTTAACCAAACAACAGATATGTTTTCTTTTTTACTCATTTATAATAAATTAAGCTGTGTTTCTTTTTTAGGATTTTCTAATTGTTCAAAAAACATAGCAGCGTTTTTAAAATGAGTTTCTCTTTTGGAATTATCCATTTTATCTAAATTGGACAATAACATATTTAAACGTGGATTTTTACTCAAAAAACTTCTGTTTTTATCCATAAAATTCCAAAATAAACCATCCCAAATTTGCTGCCATTCTCCATTAGGATAGTCACTCATTTTTTTTATATAATTACTACTACTTATATAGGGTTTTGTAGACATTAAACCACCGTCTGCAAACAAAGTCATACCATATACATTTGGTACCATAACCCAATCATAAGCATCAATAAACAACTCCATAAACCATTTGTAAACCTCATCAGGGTCAAACTCACATAACAACATAAAATTTCCTAAAATCATTAAACGTTCTATGTGATGCGCATATCCTGTTTTTAATAGTTTTTTAATTGTAGTATCTATAGGATCAATACCGGTTGTTCCGGTATAAAATGAAGCTGGTATTTTTCTAGTATGATTCCAAAAATTCTTTGTACGTTCTTCGGTACCTTTTACTTCATAAACACCTCTTATAAATTCTCTCCACCCTAAAATTTGTCTGACAAAACCTTCTAAAGAATTAATAGGAATGTCATTTTTAGCCGCAAAATCTATAGCCTCTTCAATTACATATAATGGAGATAATAATCCAACATTAATTAAAGGAGATAGAATACTGTGATTTAAAAAATGTTCTTTTTTTACAATAGCATCTTCATAAGCTCCAAAATCATGAAAACGCACCTTAAAAAAATCTTGTAACCAATCTTCAGATTCTTTAAAAGTTGTAGGATAGTACTGGATTGAATCTACCTCACCTATATTATTTTTAAAGTTGGCATTTACATAACCTACTGCTTCTTTAAAGTGTTTATTAACCTTTGGATATGTAATAGTTGGAGGTGTTTTATCTTTTGGATATTTTTTTCTGTTATCTGCATCAAAAGTCCATTTACCACCAACGGGTTCACCGTTTGTGACTAAAATATTTCTATCTGTACGTTGATTTTTATAAAATGACGTTTGAAAAAATTTCTTTTTGTTGGGTTTAAAAAATGAACTTAATTCTTCTTTAGAATTTATAAATAACGGATTTTCATAATACTGAATTGATATTTGCTCTGAAAAAGTTTTTATTCTTTTCTCCAGCCAATTATCAGTAGGGTTTATTATATGAACTGTTGTTATCTCTTCATCAATAAAAAAAGAAAATAACTTTCTAACATCACTTCTTTTATCTGATGCTTCTACATAGGTAACTTTGAAACCTTTGTCTACTAAAAAGCTTTCATAAAATTTCATACTTGCTCTATGGAAAGCTACTTTTTGTTTATGAAAATTATATTGACTAAAAAACAAGTATTCTTCTACTAAAAACACAGTTGTTTTTGATGGTAAAAACTCAGTATTTTTAAATAATTGATGCGGAAATATAACAGTAACTTCATTCATAACTAAAAAAGTGTTGGTTGTAACCACATGCGTTGAAAAGCACCTTTGCCATCATACCTTTCTGCCTGTAGCTGAACATTAAACTTTCTATCTCTTGGATCATTCCCTACACCTGCTACATATTGCCAATTTCCGTAGTTACTGTGTACATCATAATCTATTAACATACTCTCAAAATATGCAGCTCCAATTCGCCAATCTAACAGCAATTCTTTAGCAAAATAAGATGCTACATTTTGCCTTCCTCTATTACTCATCCAACCAGTTAATTTTAACTCTATCATATTCGCGTTTACAAATGGCTCTTGAGTTTCTCCGTTAATCCATCGATCTATTTGAGCTTGACTTTCTTTCCAATCGTAGTGTATGTTTTTTAAACCACTAATTTTAAACAGCTTATTTTGGTGTTTTAAAGCAATAAACTTGAAATAATCTCTCCAAATAAGCTCAAAAATCATCCAGTAGGTAGATTGATTTCCACCAAATTCATTTTCAAACTCTCTAACTTTCCAATAAATGGTTTTTGCTGAGATGCTTCCGTTTGCTAGCCATGATGAAAATTTAGAACTATAATCTGTCCCAATAAGTCCGTTTCTTGTTTTCTTGTAAAAAGCTAGCTTTTTAGTATTAAAAAAATAATCATTTAACCTTTGTAACGCGGCTGTTTCTCCTCCTTTAAAAGGAAAAGCAGTATTTACAGGAAGCTCAAATGAATCGAAGCCTAATGCTTTTAAAGATGGTACTTTAGATTCAGAAACTGATACTTTTGTTTCTTTTTTAGGGAGAAGTGAGAACCTTGATCTTACTTCTGATAATTTTTCAACCTTTTTTCTAAATATTGTAAAAACCTCTGGTAGTTTTCTAATAGAAAATGGCACATCATCTGGATGAAATAAAAACTGATCATAAAAACTATGAGTTGTTACATGTTTTGGCAAGTTTTTTAATACAGCATCTATTTGTTTGTTTTCTTCACTAGTAAACTCTTTCTGAAAAAAGAGGGCGTCCGCTTTGTTTTCTAAACATACACTTGTAACCACCTGTTGCGGACACCCATAATAAATAGAAAAAGGAACATTTAAATATTGTAAGTTTTTTTGAAGATCTATAACCGATTCTCTTAAAAACTGTGCTCTATATTTTTCAATTTTTTTAAATCCAAACTGTGTTTTTGTAAATAATTCCTCATCAAAACAATACACTGCAATTACTTGCTTGTAATTAGCACAAGCCTGATATAAAGCTTCATTATCTTGAACACGTAAATTATTAGTAAACCATACTATGGCTGTTTTGTTTTGCTGCATTTTTTACTACAATATTTTACATTCTCCCAGTCTCGCTCCCATTTTTTTCGCCATGTAAATGGTCGTTCGCAAACAGGACATATTTTACTGGGTAAATGTTGTTTTTTTCTACTTGTCATTAGCTACTAAAGCCTTTATCATACCATTAAAAACAAAGGCATGAAATGGTAAAACCGAGAACCAATATAGGCGACCCCAAATACCTTTGGGCCTAAAAACGGCACGCTGAAATAATTGATTTTTTACTATTTTAAATTCTAACCAAGCCTCTCCAGGTAGTTTCATTTCGGCAAATAACAATAGGCGTTTTTCTTCTTTATCGGCTAATAAAACACGCCAAAAATCTACCGGATCACCAGGCTCTAAATATGTATTATGTGTTCTGCCTCGCCTTAAGCCAACACCACCAAACAACTTATCTATATAACCTCTAATACGCCATAGCCAATTGAAACTATACCACCCGTTTTCTCCGCCAATAGACCATATTTTATTTAGTGTTTGAGTTTCGTTACTAACAGGTACAGAACGTAAATCTTTAAAACACCCATATTGCGGAATTTGTATATGTTTACTTAATTGTGAATTGAAAACACCACTACTCATAGCATCTTTCCAACTGGAAACAACAGCATTTTGCTCTATTTTTTGAAAAGCTAGGTCTACTGCTTTTTTATAGGTAATAGGAAAAACTCCAAGAATTTGATTGATATTACTTGGTTTTGCTACTACTTCAACTTTCATACTATCAACTAAAGCTTTTGCCAAATTAAATGATGTTGATGTTACAAAATACAACCAGTATGACGACATTTTTGGTGACAATACAGGCAAAGTAATTATATACCTTTTAAACCCTCTAACATTTGCAAACTGCAATAGCATTTGTTTGTAGGTTAAAACCTCGGGGCCACAAATATCAAAAGACTTATTTAATAGTTTTGGGTTTAATAATGCCCGTTCTAAAAACAGTAAAACATCTCTAATAGCAATAGGCTGTGTTTTTGTATTTAACCACTTGGGCGTTATCATTATTGGTAGTTTTTCAACTATATCTCTTATAATTTCAAATGATGCGCTACCACTACCCACTATAATACCTGCTCTAAATGTGGTTAATGCATAGTTTTTTGATTGCAAAGTATTTTCAACCTGCAATCTAGATTTTAAGTGTGTAGATAATGATTTGTCATTAACAATACCACTTAAATAAATAACCTGCTTGCAATTAGTTTTTTCAACCAATGTTTTAAAATTTTGAGCACATTTTTTTTCTAAATTCTCAAAATTATTGGCTGTTGTTGCCATAGAATGAATAAGATAATATGCGGCATCAATATCTTTAGGTAAATCTGGTAAGTTGCTGTTTAAAAAATCAACTTTTATAAATTCAACTTGGTTTTTAAATTCTATTTCATCAGGAATTCTGTTTAAATCACGTACACAACACACCAACTCGTGCCCGCTTTCAATTAGCTTTAAAGCGAGCCTTTTGGCAATATAACCGGTTGTTCCTGTGATTAAAATTTTCATTTTATAACTTTTTTTCTAAAGTTTTTGGTCTTTGATATTCAAAACGTGTGTTTAACTTTGGAATGGCATAACCATCTAAACCATTAATTGTAGCTGTTTTAGCTTTTGAAAGGTTTAAAAAACCATCTGTTTCAAGCATAGCTGTATCAACATAAAACTGTTGTATTTCACCAACAACTAAAATGGTATTATTGGCTTTAATATGATATTCTTCTACATACTTTAAACCTATTTGTACTGATGATTCTTTTACAAAAGGAGCTTTGAAACTATTTTTATACACAGGTGTTAAACCTGTAACCTCAAACTCTGAAACGCCTTTTGGATATTTTGCTGATGTATGATGAGCACGCTCAATAAAAGCTTCATTTATATGATTTATAGTATAAAAACCGGTGTCTTTTATATTCTCATACGTATTACGAGGCACTGTGTTTGGACGTAAAATAAACCCCAAAAGTGGCGGATTTGAACCTAAATGTATTACAGAACTAAATACAGCTACGTTTTCTTCAGCATTGTTTGAAACACTTCCAATTAGGTTAGCAGATTTGTAACCTGAAAGGCTATTCATTAAATTAATTCTGTAAATTTTATCAAAGCCATGTATATCTTCAGTATTAAAAAAAATCATATGTATGTTTTGAAATTATTTATTATTATGTTGGTAGCTTTTAAATCATGCATTAAATTATACAAGCCAAAAAACGTACGGTTTATATAAATGAAATGCTTTGAGCCACGGTTA
This sequence comes from Seonamhaeicola algicola, assembly GCF_007997385.1. GTDB lineage: Bacteria > Bacteroidota > Bacteroidia > Flavobacteriales > Flavobacteriaceae > Seonamhaeicola > Seonamhaeicola algicola. Next base: position 166,302 of record NZ_VOSC01000005.1, on the reverse strand, counting down.
CCATTCATGTTACGCAACTCTGTGTTTTTTGAATATTTTGTACCTAATTCTGTTATTTTTCCAAAGAAAGTTTCATCTGAAAAATCAAAAGTTTCTGTATTGAAAGGCTCGGTAAATAAACTTAACATTTCATGAAACATATCTTTGAAAAATGCAAGTTCTTCTTTACTATCATCTGCTCTTAAAATTTCTAACTCATAAAGTTTTTGCTCAAAAAGATTTGGGTTTGATATATTTTCTTTTTTAGCTAATTCAAAATAAGGCACATAAAACTCCTCGGGTACTTCTTTCATACATCCAAAATCAATTACTATTAATTCATTGCTTTTAGATATCATAAAATTTCCGGGGTGCGGATCTGCATGTACTTTTTTAAGCACATGCATTTGGTACATGTAAAAATCCCATAAAGCTTGCCCTAGTTTGTTGGCAACTTCTTTGTTGGTGTTTTGTTTTGTGAATTCAGACAAGTGAATGCCATCCATCCAATCCATTGTAATTATTCTATCGGAAGATAAATTTTTGTAATAATTTGGAAATTGTAAATTTGGTATGTGTTTACAAGCATTAACAATGGCCTGACTTTGTTCTACTTCTAATACATAATTAGTTTCTTCAATTAATTTATTTTCAACCTCTTTAAAATATTTATCGCTGTCTTTACCACGTATGTTAAACATTTTAATTGCTATGGGTTTTACTAATGCTAAATCTGTTGAAATACTTTCGGCAACTCCTGGATATTGAATTTTAACTGCGTATTTTTTACCATCTTTTTTAGCTACGTGAACTTGTCCGATGCTTGCTCCGCTTACTGCATTTAGGTTAAAAGTATCAAACAACTCATCTGGGTTTTTACCAAAGTATTTTTTGAATGTTTTTTTTACTAAAGGTGCCGATAATGGTGGCACTGAAAACTGTGATAATGAAAATTGCTCAACATATGCTTGGGGTAAAATACCTTTTTCCATACTTAACATTTGGGCAACTTTTAAGGCACTTCCTTTTAGTTGCTTTAAACCGTCATAAATATCTTCAGCATTATCTTTGTTTAACTGCTCTTTAGCTTCATCTTCACCATTAACCAATTTACTTCCGTAGTATTTTAGGTAATTTACACCAACTTTAGCCCCTGTTTGCACAAGTTTTGAAGCACGCTGAATTTTTGATGTAGGTATTGTATCTATAGTTTTCATTATTGCATCATTTTTTCTTTAAACAAAAATTTCCCTAAATCAATTACACTTTTAACAGGTGCAATATTTATTACATCAAAACTTGCGTTAACTGATTTTTCAATGAATAAATCGGTTTTTTCAAAGCCAGCAGAACTATCATCTAACCAAAATTTAATGGTTACTACCAATTGCAACCAAGCGGTTTCACATAATGCTTTATTTTGAATTTTTTCTAAACGTTCTTGTTTAATGTCTAGTTTTTCAATGTTTAAACCATCAATAAATTTTGTAAAACCATGCTTTAAACCTTTTAAACTTTTTACAGCATCTAACTTGTTTTTTTGTTGTTTTAAAGCGTACACCACATAACTACGGTTGGCTGTAAGCATTTCAAAAAATGTATAGTAAAAACTTAATAATTGATTTCTGGCATCAAAACTTTCAAACTCTTCACTTTTATGAAGCAAATCAATTGTGTTTTCAAAAAATACAGTGAAAATTTCGTTTTTAATAGCTTCAAAAGATGTAAAACTTTGATAAAACAATGCTTCATCAAAATTGTTATCCTTACTGAATTTGTATACAGACTTTGGGTCTTCGTTATGTTCTAAAACAAAATCCATATACATTGATATTAAATCTGTTTTTGTGATATTTTTTTTCTTTGCCATGGTAGTATTATTATAGGTTAATAGGTAATCTACTTCAAAGATACGATATTTTGTTTAACTTATTTTTATTTTAATTAAACAAAAATTATTTAAGCATAAGAAAATGTTATGAAAGACTTGATAAACCACTAATTAATAACTTAAAAAAAGTTGTTATTGATTATAAAACGTTGTGAATAATGTTAGAAATAGCAGCTTTTTAAACTAATTTGAAATTGTACATGCAAAAAAAATCTCCACGCTTTAAGGTGGAGATTTTTTATAATCTTATAAATTATTTATGAATACTGAATTTAGTTTTTTTAATTATTCTTTTATTAACCTAATGCCTGTGTAATCACTTTTTAATAAATTTTCATCATTATAAACATCATAATAATCATAAGCACTGTAGCCGTAAATACCATCATTATAAAACTCTGCTACATTACCACCTAAATCATAAATTTCAGCATTACCTATTTTAACAGCTTTAAAGCTTCCTACAGGTTTTAAAAGCGATGTTTTTACATCGTTCAATTTTAATTGTAATTTTTCAAAATCGCTTGGTGTTAACTGATAACCTGCCCAATAGTTTACTATGTTTTCTTTTGATGCAACTTTTCTAGCAGATTTATGCAATGCTTTTGCTTCTTTTTTGTTAGGTAACCTGTAAACATTTCCGGTTAACTTATTTAACCAATTAATGTAATTTTTAGCGGTTTCTAAATCTACAACCGCTGGATAATTTTCGTGACCAACTGCATAAGTATAATTTTGTTTAAACGCTTTTAACTGTGCGTTTGTTACTTCAAAACGACCAATGGAAGTTGAATCTTTTTGTATGCTAACCGTTTCAGGAATTAACTTGTTATTATTTAATTCGCCATACAAACCATTTACGGATTTTACAGATTGAAGTTTTAAAATATTACCTAAAGGACTTTCTTTTTTAAATGCTTCATTTCTGGTTGTAGGTTTGTTAAGTAAATAGGTTTCTATCCAAGTAATTTCTTCTTTCATTTTACGTAACTGATGCGTAATTTTTCCCAATCCGTGAGGCTGATCAGGAAACCAAAGAAAACGCACAGGCGCTTTACCAACTTGTTGTAAGCCTCTGTAATACTCCCAACCTTGATCTCTAGGCACTGCTCTATCTGCACTTCCGTGAAATATTATGGTAGGTGTTTTAATTTTTTCAATTTCAAATAATGGTGATTTAAGTATGTAGTTTTCATTGTAGGTTTTACCATTAACATCATCCCAGGGTGCACCACCAAAGTAATGCTGATCAAAACTTACACCAAACCTACACGTACCATAATCTGATGTCCAGTTAACATCACCTGCTCCAGGAGCGGCTACCTTAAACATATCAGGATATTTTACTGTTAACATAGTACTAATTATTGCGCCGTTAGACCAGCCCATTGTACCCATTTTAGTTTTATCTATTTTACCTTCATTGTGTAATACCTCAATACCTTTTATAATATCTTCTAACTCGGGCACATAATAGTTTTCTTTTATGCTTTCTACATACGATAATCCATGGTTAGAAGAGCCATGATAATTAGGTTTTAAAATAAACATACCTTTTTGAGCTAACAAATTTGGGTAAGTACTCCAACGTTCAGACCACATATCTAAATCTTGACTTGCTGGCCCGCCGTGAATAGAAAGCATTAACGGGTATTTTTTACCTTCAACATAATTTTTAGGGTAGTATAAAATGCCTGTAACTTCCTCATTGTCATAGCCTTTCCAAACCATAACTTCGCTTTTAGTAATGTGTTTTTTTAGTAAATTTTCATTCAACTTAACTAATTCTGCTTCATTTAAAAATTTATGTTCTTTTAAGTCTGAAATAAGAAAACTTGGTAACTTTGAGGCTGTTGAATATGTGTAAGCTATTTTACTACCATCATTAGAAATAGCACTTATTGCTACATGATCATTTTTTTCTTTTAAATCAATTTTTTTCTTTGTCCAAGAATCACCATTCTTTTTATAGTATGCTAAACGTCTTGTTGCTTTGTTTGCCAAAGAAATTATAACATCATTTCCAACAACATAATAACCTCCTGCATGCCCTAAGTTCCAATTTAAATTTACTTTAGTATGCGTCATGGTTTCTAAATTAAAATAATATAGCTCATTAATTCCGGCCCCGTTGTATTTTGGGTTAGAACCATATGCCGAAGAAAAATAAAAGCCTTTTGAATTATTTGTAAATTGAAACCCGTAGGTTGGGTATTCAAAATTTGAAAGTATTTTTTCAACCTTGCCTGTTTCAAGGTTTTTTAAATACTGATAAGGATCTTTTTGCGCATCAGAAGCATAGGCAATATTACGCTGCATACCGTAAATTAACCATTTTCCGTCTTTAGATATTTTATAACTTGTTAATGGATTGGTATTGTTAGTAAGTTTTTTTATTGTTTTATGTTTAATATTATAGGCATACACGTGGTTGGGTTTCCAGTGTAAAGTATCTTCAACAATTACTACGTTATCTTTATTTTTTTCATTAGTAATTTCATATAATGTTTTACCGTCATTAGATTGAAACAATAGTGTTTCTTCATCTTTCCATTGTAAATTAGAAATTCCGTTTTTAAATTCTTTTACTTCTTGTGCTTCTCCTCCATAAATACTTAATTTCCATAACTTTTTGCCTTTATCTCTAGATGATAAAAAATAAATATACTCACCATCTTTTGAAAAAATTGGACTGTAATCATTGTCTTTACCATTGGTTAGTTGAATGGTTTTAAAATTAGCTTCATCTTTTAAATCTAATCTTGTTAAATAAATATCAGATATAAAACGGTCTTTATCCTTAACCCCTTTTTGTTTGGTCCATACAACCATAGTATTATTGGGTGCTATGGAAACAGATCTCATATATTCAGTGTTTATAATATCTTCGGGCGTCCAAGGTGATGCTTCTTTAGTGTTTTGGCTATAACTAAATTTAACAGAAGTAATTAAAATAATAACTAGATAAAAGTATTTAATACGCATTTTTTAAAAAGTGTAATTATGTTGACAGATATAATTGATTTTTGTAATTGATAAAATTACAAATTAGTTAGCTAATTATAGAGACTGTTAGTGGTTTTGTGGATATAATAATTTTACTATGAAATTTATTTTAATTATTGATAAATATGGTTTTTGTAGCTTTAATAACTAACGTATTATAATTTTATGAAATAGTTGAATAGTGAAAACTTGGGTGAAACAAAAAATCCCCACTTAAAAAAGTGAGGATTTTTAGCTTATTTTTTTCTTAAAAAATCTTGACTATAAATAAACCTCTAAAATTTTGGCATTTTTTCCTTTTAAAGTAACTTGAGATATACTTGCAGGTAGTAAAACTGTTTCACCTTTATTAATGTTAAATTCATCTTCATTATAATTTAAACTAAAATTACCTTCAACACAAATAAAAATCACAAATGAATCTAAAATATTATAATCTAACTTTAACTCATTGGTTAATTCAATTATATTAGTTTTAAAGTAAGGTGAATGAACTAATTTTGCGGGTTTATTTTTAATGGTATCATAATTTGTTTTATAATTATTGTATGTATTAAAATCAATAGCGTTTACTGCTAATTCGGTGTGTAACTCTCTTTGTTTTCCTGTTTTTTTATCTACACGTTCATAATCATAAATTCTATATGTAATATCTGATGTTTGTTGTATTTCTGCTAAAACTGTACCAGCACCTATGGCATGAACTCTTCCTGTAGGTATATAAAACACATCTCCCGTTTCAATTTTTTCTGTATTAAGAACATCTAAAATGTTTCCCTGTTGTAATGCTAAAATGTATTCATTTGTATCTATTTTTTCTTTAAAACCAACAATTAATTCAGCGTCTTCATCACAATCCATTATATACCACATTTCATTCTTACCGAATGAATTATGACGTTTTTTGGCAATTTCATTACTAGGATGCACCTGAATAGAAAGCGGGGTTTTAGCATCAATAAATTTTATTAAAACAGGAAAATTATCTTTAAAAGTTTCATAAACTTTATTTCCAACAAAACTGCCTTTATAAGTTTGCAGAAGTGTTTTTAATGTTTGCCCCTTTAATGGCCCGTTTGCCACTATTGAAACGTCTCCCTCAACACCTGAAATCTCCCAACTTTCACCTATATTGGTTTTATCTGAATTCTTTTTAAAAGTTGATGTTAATTTAGTTCCTCCCCAAATTCTTTCTTTTAAAATGGGTTCAAATTTAATTGGATATAATTGCTTCATTTGAGTTTTTGTAGGTATTAATTAATGATATTATTTTTAAACTACTTTTAAATTTTTCAGCATCAATTTTTTTATCAGAATTGAAATTGATGTGATAAGCTTTATTTGGAATGATATCAAAATAATTATTTGAAAATCGCCCCGATACATCTGTAGTTAAACGCACACTTTTAGCTAGGGTATTAGTTTTAACTTCAATTGTAATATTATTGTTTTCAACTTTTAAAATTGTAAAATCAATCTTAGCTTTTGCTAATTCTAAGTCTTTAGGTGTAGTAAAATAATGAATACTCTCATCAAAAGCTTTATTATAACTTCCTATTAATTCAGCAACTACAACCGTTTTATTTTTTTCTTCTTCAGAAATTAACGCGCTAATGTTTTTACTAAAATAAATAGCACTTGTATTTGCCTTAATGGTTATAGCCTCAGTAAATGTTTTAATAACTTTCCCTTCAAAATCTAAAATACTTAATTTAAGATGTGCTTTTTCATCTTTTAATTTATCTGAAACAATATGAACTTCTAATTTTTTTTCATTCTCATAAAACATTACTTTAATGGGCTTGTATAAATCTTTTACCTTGTAATGAGCTGCTTTCCAGTTGCCGTAATAGTCTATTGTAGACCATGAGGCCACTGGCCAACAATCGTTTATTTGCCAATACAAAGACCCCATGCAATAAGGCATATTTCTTCTATGTGCTTCTATAGCTATTTGCATGCCTTTTGCTTGTAATAACTGACTTACATATAAAAATGACTCAAAATCCTTTGGTTTTTTATACCAAGGTTCCATGTAATGCTCAATGTTTTTATTACCTATAGGGTGTCTTTGATGCGACTTCATTACTTCAGAATAAATATTCCAATCTTCTTTTGTTGTAAACTTTGCTACTGAACTAAACTCAGGAAATGATTGAAATCCATATTCAGACATAAAACGCGGAATGTATTCATTGAAAGCAGAAAACGGTTCTTGCTGCCCCCAAACACCCCAATAATGATAATCTCCTGATGTTAATGTGGCATCTTCTCCTCTTGCAGATGTTGGTGATGACGCCCAGTAAAAAGTATCATTATCAAATGCTTCAACTACATCTGGTAGAATTTTATGGAAAACATTTTTATAACCTTTCCATATTTTATCTACAACCTCCTGACCTTGACTGTTAAGAACCTCTGGAATCCATCCCCAATTTTTCCAAGCCGTTAAATTTTCATTATTACCACACCAAAGCGCAATGCATGTATGATTTCTTAATCTTTTTACATTGTAAATAGCTTCTTCTTTTACAGTATTTAAAAAAGCTTTATCACCAGGATACATGGCGCATGCAAACATAAAATCTTGCCAAACTAGAATACCGTATTTATCACATAAATCGTAAAAAATATCTTTTTCATAAATGCCTCCGCCCCAAACACGAATCATGTTGTAATTGGCGTCTACCATATCTTTTATAATTTGCTCATAATCTTCAACAGTTACTCTTGTTAAAAACACATCTTGAGGAATATAATTAGCACCTTTCATGAAAACTGGCTGTTCATTTAATTCAAAATAAAAGCTTTCTCCATATTCATCTTTATTTTGAACAACTTTTAAAGTTTTTAAGCCTATTTTTTTTTCTTCGGAAGAAATTAGTTTTCGCCCCTTCTTTAATTCAACAGCCACATTATATAATTTTTGTGTTCCTAACCCATTTGTCCACCACAATTTGGGGTTTTTAATAGTAAAAGGGATTTTAATTCTGTTTAATCCTTTACTTAAATTTATTGCCTTTTTAACAACAGTATTATTATCTACTTTAATATTAATTATGGTAGCTTGTGCAGTAATAGCCTCAATCTCTAATTCTGCATTTAATATTGCTTTATCTGGCGCTATTTCTTCTTGTTTTATATAGGTATCTCTTATTATTGCTTTATTCCAAGCATGTAAGTTAACATCTTTCCATATGCCGCTTGTTACTAGTCTGGGTCCCCAATCCCACCCAAAATGATATCCTGGTTTTCTACTAAATACCGCTACCTGTTTTTTTCCTAAGCCACCGTTTTCAGATTGGTCATTTACAGCATTAGGAAGTCTGTAGCCTAAAACATCTCGTTTTTCAAGTCCTTTTTTTATTGGAGAATTAAAAACTATTTTTAAGTTATTACTACCTAGTTTTAAGTATGGTTTTGCATTTATGGTATGCCCTACAAACATATTATCTGTTCTAGAGACTAAGGAATCATTTAAAAAAATACTTGCGTAAGTGTCTAAACCTTTAAACTCTATTTCAACCTTTTCTTTTTTTAACGTAGCCTTATCTATTTCAAAAAATGTTTTGTATTCCCAGTCGTTCTTATCAATCCATTGAAGTTGTTTCTCATTTGTTCTGTAAAATGGATTTGTAATAATATTATTTGAAAGCAAATCTGTATGCACAGTTCCTGGTACTTTTGCTTTTAGCCAACTAGTATCTTTTTCTGCTTTAAACAACCAATTTTCATGTATCTTAGTTTGTGATTTTTGGTACGTTTTACATGAAGCGAAAAAAAGTAAAATTGTAGTTATTGATAATAACTTGAAATATAATGTCTTCATATTTTAAATAATAAAAAAGCACTGCTATAAAAAGTTTTGCACAGTTCTTTAAACAAAACTAAAACTAACTTCCTATAAACTTTTCACAAATACATTTCCGTATTTATTGTTGTATATGTTGGCAGTAAGAAACAAATAGTAGTACCTCACACAATAGTAATATTAAAAGCTCTAATCAAAAAGTTTCTATACTTTAATAAATAGTTTTAAAAACCTTTAATGTTTAGCATCTTTAGGGCGTAGCGTTTTCCTAACTCTCTTACACCTTTTGAATTAAAATGTAAATTATCTTCTCTTACCTCGCACCCTTTAGATGAAATGATATAAGATGATGGAATAACCTCAGGAAGTGTATTTATAATAGGGTTCATACTAGCACATATTCCTTTTTGATCTTCATGAACTACCTCTCCTGCAAGTAAAGGCACTTCTTCTGCCGATAAAGACAAGTCGTTTAGTATATTCTCATAAACCTTTTTTACATATTCTGGCCAGTTTTCATCATCTTGGTTTGTTTCCCCTTGATGTAATAAGATACCTTTTATAACACCTTTTGTTTGAGCTAATTTTGCAAGTTCAATAAAATGTTGATAAGGATTCCCTCCGTAGTCTCTAATCTTTTTCTGGAACCAATCCTCAGGATATGTTTGCGTATAATTTTGGTAAACATCTTTATCGAACAACCTAATATCACTACCGCCAACAGCTACATTAATTACTCCTATTTTTATACTATCTGGCAAATGCTTTACCATAGTTTTTCCAAAATAGTCTGCGGGAGATAACCCCGAATAGCATTGACTTAACGGTGGTAAAGCAGGATACCAAATATTCTTTTTTCTTAATAAATTATCACAATCTAGAGATTGAAGTGCTAAAAACCTGCTATTAGTTATTCTGTCTTGGGCTTCAATTTGAGCAGATCCTTCCATATTAGATTGCCCAAAGCATAGATAAATATGAAAATTAGGGTCTTGACAAAAAACATTACATACTGTAAATAATACAAAACCAATGAGTATTTTTTTTAGTTTATTTTTCATTGTGAATTCTATTGATAAATATATAAGACCAACAAACAGAAGATAATAAGTATAACGGACCATATTCTAAAATTTTTGTAGAATGGCACGCCTGCTAAAGCTTTAGATTCTTCTTGATATATCTTTTTAGTCCAGATTAATTCTTCAATTTCAGTTTTGTTATCAGGCTTAGAAAACAAACTAACAACAATAATTATAGCCGCACTAAACACAAAGTAAAATGGTACTTTTAATAAAAAATGAATATCTCCTAAAAGTTCGTAATTAAAGGCTACTTTAGCAACAACAGTAACTACAGCAGCAAATGCTCCGCCTATTAGTCCCCAGAATGCACCATGCTTATTTATACGTTTCCAAAAAACGCCTAAAAAGAAAACTGCCACTACAGGAGGCGCTATATACGTAAGCATTTCTTGATAGTATTTTAGTAATGAATCGAATTTTGAAACAAAAGGCACCCATAATACAGCTAAAACCAATACTATAACCGAAACAATTTTACCAACATAAACTTGCTCTTTTTGAGATGTATCCTTTTTAATTTTGGTATAAAAATCCATAGTAAACAATGTAGCAACAGAATTTAAAAGTGCACTAAGCGTAGAGGTTAAAGCTGCAACCATAGCTGCTAACATTAAGCCCAACAAACCTGTTGGCATGAGTTCTATTACTAACTTTGGATATACCATATCATTTTTTGGTAGTCCTGGAAATAAATGCTTCCCTATTACAGCAGGAAAAATAATTATAAAAATAAGAGACACCGTTAAAAACCCTACTAACAAGATACCTTTTCTACCATGGTCTATAGATTTTGCAGTAAGAACACGTTGTACTAAAACTTGGTTATTTCCCCAGAAGTAAAACCCTAAAATTGGAATTCCAACAATCATTCCTAGCCACGGTACTGAGGCATCATCTAAAGGTCTAATTAATTTCATCATATAGTCACCATCAAGAAGCAAACTCTTAAGGTAATCTAAACCGCCATTACTCATGGCTAAAAATGTTAAGATAAATGTACCTCCTAATAATAAAATACCCTGTATTAAATCTACTTTTATTGCAGCAGAAAGCCCTCCTGGAATGGTATAAGCTGCCACAATTAATGCGAAAATTATAGATAAAGACATTATTGACATTGATGGAAATACCAGCTTCATTAACAGTGATGCGGCATATAAAGCACCTGCGGCATCAAGAAATGTTGATCCCATTAAGGTGATAAAGGAAAAATAATACCTAGAACGCTTATCAAAACGCTTTTCTAAGAATTCTGGAATGGTAAAAATACCCGATTTAATGTAAAACGGTAAAAAGAACATGGCAAAAAACACCATAACCAATACTGATATTAAATCGTAGTTGAACACAGCTATTCCTGTTGAATACGCATCACCACTTTTACCAATTAAAGTTGTACTAGAAATACTTGCGGCAAATAATGAAAAACCAATAATTGGCCAAGTCATGTTTCTTCCTGCTAAAAAATAATCACTAGTTGAATTGCTTCCCTTTTTAGAGGCTTTAATTCCAAACCAAACTATGAATATAAAGTATACAACAAGTACCGTTACATCTACAATTCCTAAATTATATTCCATAAATTTCTTTTTATCATTTGAGTTCTATTGAACTAATAAACACTACACTATTTTCTTTTAAGCTTAAGGTAAAACCTTGTGGTTTAAAATCTAAACGCCTTGTTACCACAGGAAAACCTTTTGCATTTACAGGTCTGTTATCCTCTGAGTATTCGTATAGAAATAGTCCTTTCTTAGACCATCCTAAATCGGATTTAACTTCAATTAATTTTGAAGCATCAGATTGATTTACAAAAGCCATAGAAAACACATCTTCCTTGATTGAGGCAACAGCTCTAATACTATCATTCTTTATTGAAAACTCAGGTTTAAAAATATCGGAACCTGGTGGGAATGTATTACATAACAACGCCCAAGTATAAGACCATGGTCTTGGCGTTTTATCAGCTTCTAAATTACCAAACTCTTCAGCTAAAATATTCCACATGCCCCACTTTTTCAGTTGATTTTTTTCTCCTAAATCTCCAACGGTATGCATGGCATCATCTAAATCCCAAGCAATGGCACCACCAACCTCAGCAAGCATACTTTGTATTGCTGCATCGGCCATATCTACACCGTAGAAATAATCATATACAAACATAGAAGAGTCATCTGGTCCAGCATATGGATCTGCTTCACCCCGCTTTTTATTTTCTTCTTTTAAAGCGCCACTGTATTTCATACCCAACTCACCTAAAACCATTGGTTTTTTAGTTTTGTTGATTTCAGAAGTAAAAGGCTGTAGGTACGAAATGAAGTTGCCCGATCTTATTAAATCTTGATCTGCATAAATATGAAAATCATATAAGCCCGTAATAGTATCTAGATCGGTTACCGTGGAGTACACCCAATCATGAGCTTTTTTTGGATGTTTTGGATGATCCCACTGGGTTACAGCATCAGGCCCCGAAAGTGTTACGTACTTGTTTAACCCAGTAGTTTCAAGTTCTTTTGCCAATAATCTATAGCCAGTTTGCCATTGCTCCCAATCACCATCAGTTGATGCCCAATAACCATTAGGTTCATTTACCAAGTTATAATACTTTATACAGGTATATCCTTTTTCAATTATTAAATGATTTAAATATTTGGTAATCATTTTTATCCATCTAGGATCATCTGCTCTTTCAATTTCTGGAATAGATTCATCTAAATTCCATAAACCTGGAGCTCCCCATTCTCCAAATAAAACAGGGATGTTACGTTTCTGGCAATAATCTAACAGTTTATAAAGGCTTTTTACCTCTTGTGTATTAAAATCTAAAATTGGGCTTCCACTTTCATCTAACCCCTTATAATATCTCCATGTAGAGACATCCATTACCCTAATAATATGCGGATTAACAAAATCTAGTCGTTTATACAGTTCTTCCCATTTCTCATCGGTCATTAAGAAACCCCATTCTGCCTCGTTAGAGTCTGCATGCGGATACGCAGACCACTGTACACCATGACCAATAAAAGGAAAATCTAATCTTCCAGATTCACTAAACGTGATGCTTACATCTACCTGTTTCTGTTTTTTATTTACACAATAGGTTAGAGTAAGCCCCAATATTATTAAAGCGCCATACGCTAGGAAATGAATGCCTTTTTTTATCATTTTGATTTTTTCAATTTGTCAAGTAATTCATTAATATTACATGTAGCCAGACCAATATATTTATCGGCTGCTCCATAATATACATAAAGTGTGTCATCAATAATCATATTACCTGTAGGGAAAACACAGCCTTTATAATACCCTTCAATTTCATAATCATGTTCTGGCTCCATAATCCAGTCTTCTAATCTGCCAATAACTTTTGTTGGGTCTTCTAAATCTAAAAGAGCAGCTCCAGCGCGGTAATATCCTAATCCTCCATTTTCAACACCATGATAAATTATTAACCAACCATCTTTAGTTTTTAAAGGTGGTGTACTACCTCCAACCTTTTCTTCCCAAGTACCTTCTCTTCCTGCTATTAACAATGTACTTTCTTCTTCCCATACCATTAGGTCATCTGAAAAACGAATCCATATTGCTGGTTTATTTGTACCATATGCCTCACCTATCCACTCTTTTGGTCTATGTAGCATTGCAAATTTTCCGTTAATTTTTTCCGGAAATAAGATAACATCTCTATCATCTAAATTAGACGTGGTTATTCTTCCTAAACGTTTATAATTTTTAAAATCTTTTGTAATTGCTAACCCTGAATTTGCAATGTTTTTTTTATAAACTAACGGTGTGTCTTCACCAGATTCTGGTAATAAAATAACATCGTGGGCAAATTTCCAATACTGCCCTGGAGGAAAGGGCCTGTAGGCGTAGGTTATGTAATATTCGTCTCCGAATTTTACAATTCTTGGATCTTCCACTCCGCCCATATCAGGCCCATCAACACTAGGTGAAAATATAGGTTCATTAGACATTCTTTCAAAGTTCACTCCATCTGAACTTTCTGCTAAACCAAACCTTATGTAATGTTCTTCATCATCTCCGGCGGCTCTGTACAGCATTGTAAATTTACCGTTTTCATACCACACACCAGGGTTACATACTACTATGTTTTCCCAATGGTTATCTGGGTTTGGACTAAAAATTGGATTTTTTTCGTGTTTTTTTAAACGTATTACACCTACACTATTTTTTTCAATAGTATTCATTCTATTTATATTTTTAATTACTTGGTTAATTTTAGATTGAAGACTCATTAATCCATATTGGTAAATAACACAAAGGATTCTCCTTGTAACGTCATTTCTTCGCCTTCTTGAAAATTTAATACAACATTATTTTCTGATGGTACTGCAAATCCATTACCATCTACTTCTCCAACAAAAGAGCCATCTGCATTCGACTTATAAGTGTACTTGTTGGCGGTTAGACTATTTAATGCGTCAGATTTTAAAACAATGTTATACGTTGTATAATGCGAATTAACAATGGCTACGGTATATTTTCCGTTATAAACGCCTACAACGGCTCTTAAACCCTTTTTGTTTGGTAGCTTAACATTGTATATTTCGCTGCCAGCTGGAAAGTATCTTGTTAACAAAGACACCGGATAGAAGTACGGGCGTATATTTTCATCTGCTGCATTACTAGTAAGTTCTTCTCCTAAAATATTCCAGAATCCCCAACGCTTTAGTGCGGTTGTTTGCCAATCACCATTATCCGGACTGTTGTACATAGCATCATCCATATTCCAAACTAAAGCACCAGAAAAGCCTTCTCTCATTGTTTGAATTAAGGCATCTGCCATATCTATTCCATAAAAAGCCTCGTACACCATCATATTAGAATCTTCTCCTGCAAACGGATCATTAGCAATCGCTTCTTCGTTAAGTCTTTTTAATTCAGCATCAACCTCATCATATTTAAAGCCTATTTCACCTAAAACAATTTGTTTTCCTTCTGGAGTTACTTTTTTGTAAGCTCTTAACATATCACTGAACTCACCATTACGAATTAACTGCTGCTTTGGATACACATGAATATCATAAAGCCCTACATTATCGCCTAAATCATTGTGAGTATTGGCAATCCACTCAGTTTGACTAGCTGTATTAAAAACGGCAATATCTGGTCCTAAAAGCTTTACTCCTGATAAGTCATATTTTGCCATTTCAGCTAAGTAGGCTATTTGAACATCTTTGTAGATTGCATAACTGCCTTGGGTAGAAGCCCAACTTCCATTAGGTTCGTTTATAATATTTATGGTTTTTATTACGGTGTATCCTTTTTCATTTACTAAATGATTTAAGAATTTTACAGAA
Organism: Seonamhaeicola algicola; assembly: GCF_007997385.1. Taxonomy (GTDB): domain Bacteria; phylum Bacteroidota; class Bacteroidia; order Flavobacteriales; family Flavobacteriaceae; genus Seonamhaeicola; species Seonamhaeicola algicola. The sequence goes on along the minus strand of NZ_VOSC01000005.1, from coordinate 151,206 downwards.
TTTGCAATCCAATCCATGTCTATTGTACTAATATCTCCAACAGATTGGTGTCCCCACTCGCCATAAGTTATCTCTATATTTCTGCTTTGTGCATAATCTAACATTTTAAATAATGATTTGGTTTTGGTAACCTCATCATAGGTACCATTGTTGTCATAAGACCACCCGGAATTAGTCATTATTCTTAAAAAAGGAGGACGCATAAAGTCAATTCTTTCAAACAACTTATTCCAGTCTGCATCACTTAAAGTTTCTTGCCCTAACCACGTTTGCACTAAATCATAACCTCCCCATTGTGCACCATTGCCAACAAAATTGTTGGAAACAACTTCTGAGGTTATGTGTATTTCTCTATTTGCTTGTACAGCTTTATTTATTTCATCATTAAGATTACTATCATCACAGCTGATTAAAACCAGAAATAGCGAAAACAATATGGAAATCATATATTTTAATTTAATATTCTTCATTTTTAAAAACATATTTAATACCCCAAAGCTGCGTTGTGCTTTTGGGGTTTTATTTTTACTTACTTAAATTATACCACATTCTTTTAGACATGTGTGCTGTTTCTTCATAACTGTAATTTTGTACATCCCAATCAAATTGATCTGATAAAAATTCTACATCTGCGGATAATGCTATTGTAGAACCTGTTTTTACCTCTAAGGTTAAAACGAAGTCGGTTCCACCACCATCTGTGATGGTAACCGTTTCTCCATCTAAAATCCAAGTACCAGTTCCTGTTGGCACTTTTCTATATCTGCTATTAAAATCTGTTTCTGGCCAACTAGCGTCATCAGACACAAAATTTCCATACGCACCATCAGTACCTGCATTGTTTTCATAAGTTCCGTATGGTCTATCTTGAGCATCTTTTCCTATTACAACAAAAGTTATTGTGTTATCTAACTCTGTGGATGCGTTAGGCAAATAGTTTGTTAATAATTCATTTTTCTCCCAGCCCCAGCTTTCCCAGGTAAATAAATCGGCGTAAACACCAATATCATCAATAGACCATGTTCCTGCTAATGAAACATCGCTTACATCTATGTCTAGTTCTAGATTGATTGTCCATACTACGGCTTCCCCAGCTTCTGAGGTTACGGTTATTTCTGTACTGTAATCTCCTGAGAAGTCTAAGATTTGACCAACTGTTTTATTAGAAGATGCTGCGAATGAGACATCTAAACCAGTAATTTCAATTGCCGAAATATCAGTCCCATTATCTTCTATTACAACTGTAACAGTTTTGTTACCTGCATCTATTGTTGCATCTCCTACTTGATTAGCAACCGTTAATGATCTAATATCATTACCTGCTTGCGGCACATATTCTCTTGTTAATCTATACCACATAGATTTAGACATATGTGCTAACTCTTCATAAGCCCATGCTTGCTCATCCCAATTAAAAAGTTCTGATTGGTAAAGTACTTCTGCTTTAATTGATACTTCTTTAGTATCAACAAACACCTCTAAATCTAGTTCATATACTCTTCTATTTTCATCTGTAATAATTACTTTATTACGTTCAAAATCTCTTAACCAAGTACCTGACCCTGTTGGTATTTTTCTAAACCTTTCATTGAAATTCCATCCTTGGTTAGCATCAGTAAATGATCCGTAAAGTCCGTCATTTCCTGGTTTATGCTCATAAGTACCAAATGGATTACCGTTTTCATCTGCACCTTCAACAGTAAAACTTAATATATTGTCTAGCTCTGGCGATAGTTCTGGCAGATAATTGTTTATTTTCTCATATTTCTCCCAGCCCCAGCTTTCCCAAGACCACATATCTGCATACAATCCAATTTCACCAATGTACCAATCTCCTTCCAGATCTGAGACAAAAGGTAACAGAGATACTTCCCAGTTTAGTGTTTCACCTGCACCAGACATAATTGCTATAGTACTTGCACCAGACGAGAAATCTAGAGTAGTACCAGCTTTATTGATTGTAGTTGCTCCATGAGAAAGTTCAATGTTTTTAATTTCAACCTTGCTTATATCTGCTATGTTTTCTTCTTTTGCAAATATTTTAATTTTAGCATCATCAAAATCTCTTTCAATAACGGCTGTTCCTATTTGTCCTTCAACTAAAATTGAAATGATATTTCGCTCTTTTTGCCAGCCAGTTCCTTCAATTGTTTCTAGAGGATTATCGGTACATGCTACCATGAATAGTGACAGTACAATTAAACTTATTTGATATAACTTTTTCATTGTGCTTATTTTTAGTTGATGTTTGGATTTAAATCAATTTCACGTTGCGGAATTGGATAAAAAGACACTGCATTTGGTGATAAACCTGCGGCTTGAAATACTTGAGATTGCACCATATTTTTACGTCTTAAATCCCACAAACGGTCACCTTCAAAGGCTAATTCTCGTTGACGCTCTTCAACTACTAAATTTCTAAATTGATTTACATCTGTTATGCTTGATAATTCACTAACCCCTGCTCTACGGCGTATCATATTATAGTGTTCTAAACCTTCGTTATTAGCTGTTGCTTCTGCATATACAAGTTGTATATCAGAATATCTAATTAAATAAGGTCTAGTACTTGTTTTGTCTCCTTCAAACTCTGGATCTATAAACTTTCTTGTGAAAGGGTATTGTACCGTACCATCTCCAATAGTTCCTAAAGATGTTCCGTTTTCATCATAGACTTCAGAAACTAGAAGTTCATTTCTACGCTTATCATCCACTTCGTAAGATGTATATAAATCATCAGTAGTTTGGAATACGCCCCAACCATCGTGCGTTGCGGAAAAAGAATCATCGGTATTTCTAAGATAAACGGTAGCTCCTCCAATCCAGGGAATAAAATATTTTGAAAGTTTTGAATAATCGCCCTCTTTTGTTCCCGATCTATCCATTGATAAAATGAATATGTGCTCTGGTCCGTTAGGAGCATTTACATCATAAATATTCTGCAAGTTAGTATCGTGGTAATATTCAACTTGATTATTTAATACAGCTCCTGAGTATTCGGCTGCTTTAGCATATAAATTATCTACACTCTCTGAAATGGCATTATAATTTGGCACGCCACTTTCTTTAGCAGAAGCTGCAAATAAATACACCTTTGCTAATAGCGCTTGGGCTGCAACTTTGTCTGCTCTTCCAGCTACACGGTTTACTTCTAAATAATCTATTGCTGTTGTTAAATCTTCAATTAGAAAATTGTAAACTTCTTCCATATTGGCAGGTAACACAGCTGTTGTTTCATCTAACCTATCAATTAAAGATCTTTGTAGTGGTGCTAACCCAAATGCTTTAACAACATTAAAGTGATTATAAGCTCTTAAAAATAAGGCTTCACCTAAAAGGCGTTTTTCATCGGCTTCATTAAAGCCTCTTCCTTCTACATTTTCAATTACGGCATTGGCTCTATTTATTGCAATGTAAGCTGATCTGTAGAATTGCAACAACAAATCATTTTGTGAACTTACTTCCCAGTTTACAAATTGTTGTGCATCTGCTCCTTCATCTGGTTTTACAATACAATTATCTGAGGCAAGTTCTGTTAAATAAAAAGTAATTGGAGCATAACTTACCAGTGTTAGTGCATCATATGCATAAAGTATAGAAGCTTCAGCATCTTCTATACTTTTATAGAAGTTCTCATCGGAGTAAAAGCCTTCTGGCTCTACATCTAAACTCTCACAAGACGCTAAGCCTATTGCTAAAGTTAACCCTAATATTATATTTCTAAAATTCATTTTTTTCAATTCGTTTATTGTTATAAATGCTTGTTTAGTCATAACCAAAAATTAAAATGTAAATTCTACACCTAATGTCCAGTTTCTCAACCTTGGGTAACCACCCCAGTATATACCATTTTCGCCAATTTCTGGGTCATAACCTTCAAAATCAGTTATTGTAAATAAGTTCGTTCCGTTAACAAATATTCTACCCCTTTTAAATAGGTTTGGAAGATCTAAATTGTAACCAATTGTAAGGTTTTGAAGCCTTACAAAGCTTCCTTTTTCTATAAACCAATCTGACATTAGAAGGTTACGGCCATCTCGTAAACTTGGATAATTATTGGTTAAATTATCTTGTGTCCATCTTAATGGTATATTATTTGGTTCACTAAATCGTTTTGTATTGAAAATATCTTGTCCAAAAGTTCCGTTAAAGAATAGTGAAGCATCAAATTTCTTATATCTAAATTGTAGATTTAAACTTGCAGAAAAATCTGGATTAGGATCACCAATTATTGTTCTATCTCCTTCATCTATAACACCATCTTCATTTAGGTCTACATATTTAAATTCACCTGGATGCGCTAAATCTCCGGTTAAACCAGAAGCCAATCCATCTGCTTCTGATTGCACAATGCCATTTACCTTATATCCATAAAACACATTAATAGGTTGTCCTACAGCCAAAATATTTGGCACCGCTCTAAACGCTTCAACTGTGCTGCCTGAGAATTCGTACTGCATTCCTGTTAAAGCATCAGTGTTTAAACCAGATGATAATGCATTACCTAGGCTAACTACTTCATTTTCATTTTTAGAGAAAATAAAGGTTCCGTTTACACCCCAATCGTCATTATTAATAAGTTTTCCATCTAAAGTAATTTCAATACCTCTATTTTCAATTTCACCATCATTAACCCACATTCTGTCATATGATGACGAAGGTGAAATTAACCGCTCACGCAATAGGTCATCTGTATATTTGTTATAATAATCTAGTGTTACATTTAAACGACGTTTAAAAAACGAGAAGTCTGCTCCAATATTAAATTGCCTTGTTGTTTCCCATTTTAAATCTGGGTTTGGTATACCACCCCAAATAAATTTTCCTGTTTGACTGTCTTGACCCACTGCATAACCCGGACCAATTGTTGTTTGCCATCTACCATTAACATAATATTGATCTTGACCATATCTGCTATTTATTAAATATGGTGAAATACCTTGGTTACCTGAAATACCTAAACTTGCTCTTAATTTTAATTGATCAAATACATTTAAGTTTTCAATAAATTTCTCATTATGTAATTTCCAACCTAAAGCTCCAGAAGGGAAATATGCCCATTGGTTATTAGCACCAAATTTTGAAGACCCATCTGCTCGCATGGTAAATGTTACCAGGTACTTATCATCATAAGTATAATTAAAACGCCCAAGCCCCGAATACAATACGGTTTCAGTTAATGAATTTGAAACAGACTGTTGTTCTGGATTACCAGAAGCTAGGTTACCGCTTCCTAAAGATTCGTTTAAGAAGTCAAAAGCTCTCAAATTAGAAGTGTTTGCCTGATAATATTGATAAGAAACACCACCCATTGCGGTTACCTTATGTTTTTCATTAAACAACTTATCAAACGTTAAGAAAGACTCAGCCACGGTTTCATGACTATCCCAATTACTTATACCTCCAGAACCATTGTTAAATGTACCATCTAAAGTGTAAATTTTAGGGTTGTAAAACTCATTAATTGAACGGCCGTATTTATAATTTAACTGTGTTTTAAACTTTAATGAAGGTAATAATTGCACATCTACATATGCTGAACTTATTAAGTCTAAAAATCTAGTTTCATTACTTCTATTTTCTGTTAAGGCTATTGGGTGAGAAAAATCTTGAACGCCCACTAAGAAATAATCTTTTGTAGGATCATTGTCTTCATAAACTGGAAAAATTGGGTTTCTCCAGTATGCTAAATCTCCATTATTGTTTTGCTTTCCTTTAGAGTAAATTACATTTGCACCTACTGTTACCTTATCCTCAAACAATTTATGAGTTACATTTAAATTAAGGTTTAGCTTATTGTAATCGTCTTCAATGTAAACACCTTCATTAGTATAATATGTTGCGCTTAAACTAAACTGAGTTCTATCTGTTTGGCTTCTTACAGCTAAATTTGTATTATTTGAAACAGGATCTCTAAAAACAACATCATCCCATTTTGTGTAATATGGCCATGCGTTATTTTTTAATTCACTTAAAGAAGGATAGTACACACCGTTTGCATCTTCTGAACCAATGTACAATGGCACAAAACCACCATTAATTCTAGATTCATTACTTAATTCTGCCATTAATGCAGGATCTCTCCAAAGGTTTAAATCTGAAGTAAAACTTGAAAATGTATTTTGCTGAGAAACTGTTACTTCGGTTGTATTTCTTGAACCTTTTTTAGTGGTAATCATTATAACACCATTAGCGCCCCTAGAACCATAAATTGCCGAAGCCGAAGCATCTTTTAGTACTTCCATAGAGGCTATATCTTGTGGAGAAATCTGTTTTAAATCTCCAGCAGTTCCTATTGGAAAACCATCTACAACCACTAAGGGGTCATTACCACCTCTTAATGAACTACCTCCTCTAATTCTAATAACAGCTCCTGCTCCAGGATCATCGGAGGCAGAAGTAACTTGAACTCCTGCAACTTGCCCTTGCAGCAAACCATCAACAGAATTTGCTGGTCTAGCAGGAATATCATCCATATCTACTGAAGCAACAGATCCGGTTAGATCACTTTTTTTAACTGATCCGTATCCAACAACAACAACTTCATCTAATGATGCTATATCTTCTTTTAAAACAATATTAAAATTAGTATTGTTTTCAACAGCTATTAATTGAGGTAAATAACCAATATAGGTTAACTCTAATTTTGATGTTTTACCATTTACCGTTAAAGCAAACCTGCCATCAAAATCTGTAGTAGTACCATTAGTAGTACCTTGTTCTATAACATTTGCTCCTGGTAAAGGAACGCCTCCTTCATCAGTAACAATACCGCTAACTTTAATCTGAGCATTTAAGGTGGTTAATCCTAAAATAAACATGACGCTAGCAAGAAACTTAATTCTATTTCTTTTATTCATTTAGTTTAGTTTTAAAATTTAATTGTTGGTCAAAATTAGAGAAGAAATAAACTTTAGAATGATTATTTAATGCTCAATACTTTGCATTTTTTGAACTTTACAATTATTTATTCTGAATTTTCAAACAAAAAACATTATCATATCATTAATTTAAGGGAAATATTTTTTTAAATTATTAATTTTACCCTAAAATCTGAATACAAAAATTGTATTTATTTATGAGATCTATAAGAGAAATTACACCTATAAAAAATGATGACCCTTTTGTTGTTTTGAAGCACAAAAATGCATTATTTGACTATCCTTTACATTTTCATAATGAGTATGAATTAAACCTTATAACAGATTTTAAAGGAAGTAGAACTGTTGGAGATTCTACTGAAAAAATTGAAGGCTCAGACTTAACACTTCTTGGTCCTGAGCTTAAACATGTATGGAAATCTGATAGTGTAATTAGTAAAGCAGCCGTTATAACTTTACAGTTTCAAGAGCATTTTTTGTATTCAAAAATAATGAGTTATTCAGTTTCAAAAGATATAAAAAAGCTTTTAGAATTATCAAAAAGAGGTATTTCATTTTCTAATCCAACAAAAGAAATTATTTACAAAAAAATGAAATTAATTACTGGTAATGATACCTTTAAATCATTTTTAATTTTTTTAGAAATACTTCATATACTATCTACTTCAAATGATGTTAAAATACTTAGTAGTCCTCAAAGTGCTAATTATAATGAAAAAAGAGAAAGCAGAAGAGTGTCACTTATTATGAATTACGTAAAAAACAATTACAAAATTCCTATTAAATTATCTAAAGTGGCCGAAATGGTTAATATGTCTGAATCTGCATTTAGTCATTATTTTAAAAAAAGAACTGGTATAAGTTTTACCAATTACCTAATGGATTATAGGCTTGGTGTTGTTACTAAATATTTAACTGAAACAAACATGCCTATTAATGAAGTATGCTACGAGGCCGGATTTAATTCTCTTTCCAATTTTAATAGAGCCTTTAAAAAGAAACATAACATGTCTCCAAAAGAGTTTAAACATAATTATGAAAAAGAAATTTTAAGGTAACACTTAATTTTTAATACACTTTAAAAAACAAGTTCTATAAAACAAAAAATCCCCACTTAAAAAAGTGAGGATTTTTGTGATCGCGACAGGATTCGAACCTGTGACCGTCTGCTTAGAAGGCAGATGCTCTATCCAGCTGAGCTACGCGACCATTAAAGCGGTTGCAAATATAAAATTAAACCTTTTTCTAACCAAAAGAAATTTGCATATTTTTTAACCTTATTTCAACTACCTTAAAAATAGGGTTTTATAGAGGCTATAATACACAAAAGCATCATATAAATATGATGCTTTTGTGTATTTAATATTAAATTTTACCAAAACTTAGTATATAAAAATGCTAATATTAACATTATTACAAATGCTCCTACATTAAATAATGGTGTTGTTTTAAACAAATCTTTAGAAAAATGAATACCCTTAGCATCATTCTCACCCTTATTCTCAATTTGGCTAATAATCATAATTACAACCATTGATAATAACGTTGCAAGCCCCATTTGATGCATCCATGGTGTTAACCACTCAAAAGCAGCTACTTTAGCAGGTAACCATTTAAGCAAACCAGCAACAGGAACAGATAATAATGCGCCCCAAATAGCAGCATTATTTGTTGTTTTCTTCCAGAATAAACCTAATAAAAATACCGCTAATATACCTGGACTAACTAAACCTGTGTATTCTTGAATAAACTGAAAAGCTTGATCTATACCACCTAATAATGGCGCTACAATAACCGCTATAACTAAAGCTACTGCAGCAGATATTCTACCAACATTTACTGTTTTCTTATCACTTGCGTTTTTATCAAAATACTCCTTATATATGTCCATTGTGAATATTGTAGATGTTGAATTTAGCATAGACGCTAAAGAAGATACAACGGCTGCTGCTAAAGCTGCAAATGCTACCCCTTTAAGACCTGTTGGTAAAAACTGTAATAACCAAGGATAGGCTTTATCGGCCTTATCTGCTGAAGGCATGTTTAACTGACCTATATCACCTAATCTAGCCATAATTTCAGGATCATTTACCATAACGTAAGCAGCAATACCTGGAATTACAACTATTAATGGAATAACTAGTTTTAAACCAGCTGCTAAAAGAATACCTTTTTGAGATTCTTTTAATGATTTAGCCGCTAAAGTTCTTTGAATAATATATTGATTGAAACCCCAATAGTAAATATTAGCAACCCATAAACCGCCTATTAATACCCAAATACCAGGAAGATTATTATAATTATCATTAGTTTCTTCTAATATCATATGGAATTTATCTGGCGCTGCGTCCATAACTTGAGAGAAACCAGCTAATATGCCTTGACCATCAGATACAGCGTTTAAAGCTAAATACGTGGTAACAAGACCACCTAATACTAAAAACACTACTTGAATTACATCTGTCCAAGCCACGGCAGATAATCCACCATATAATGAGTAAGCTGCTGCAAATAAGGCTAAACCTATAATAGCATACATCATATCTACACCCATAATGGTTTCAATAGCTAAACCTCCTAGGTAAAGTACTGATGCCAAATTAACAAACACATATAATGCTAACCAAAAAACAGCTAATATGGTTTTTAAGTTTGTTGAGAAACGTTTTTCAACAAATTCTGGTATAGTGTAAAGGCCTTTTTCTATAAAAATTGGTAAAAAGTACTTACCAACAATAATTAAGGTTAATGCTGCCATCCACTCATATGAGGCAATAGCTAAACCAAGTGCAAACCCAGAACCAGACATTCCTATAAATTGTTCTGCTGAAATGTTTGCGGCTATTAATGATGTACCAATAGCCCACCATGGTAAAGATTTACTTGCCAAAAAGTAATCTTCGGCGTTTTTTTGGTGTCCGTCTTTATCTCTAGACACCCATAAACCTACACCCAAAATTAATATGGCATAAGCAATAAAGACAATATAGTCCCACGTATCAAATCCTGCTGTCATTGTATAATATTAGTTTAGTTAGTGAAAAATAGAACTCAAATATAAAAATTAAATTTTAAAAATAGCTTCATTAAAAAGAAAAAAACCAAACTGGTAGGGTCTAGTAGGTTTTTGTTTAAAAAATTGTATATTTGTTACTTCAACACCATGATTAAAGTTAAAAGCAAAATAGGAATTCCGAAGTATAAACAAATTATTAATTCTATTGAAGAATTGATAGTATCAGGTACGCTTAAAAAGGGAGACAAAATTCCATCTATTAATAAAATTAAAGATGAGCATAATCTCTCTAGAGACACTGTTTTAATGGCATTTAACGAACTTAAAAATCGTGGTATTATTCAATCTGTAGTAGGTAAAGGTTACTATGTTTCAAGTGAAAATGTTAGTGTAACTCAAAAGATTTTTTTACTGTTTGATGAGCTAAATGCTTTTAAAGAAGATTTATACAATTCATTTTTACAACATTTAGGAACCAATATTCAAGTTGATATTTATTTTCATCATTTCAATAAAAATTTATTTTCAAAACTCATACAAGATAACATTGGTAATTACAATTACTATGTTATTATGCCTGCTAATTTAAAGAATACAAACTCTGAAATAAAACATTTACCTGAAGATAAAGTGTATATTTTAGACCAAATGCATGATGACCTAAAACACTATCCTGCTGTTTATCAAAATTTTGAAAGTGTTATTTTTAACAACCTTTCTAAAACACTGCATCTTTTAAAAAAATATAAAAAACTCATTTTAGTGTTTCAAGATGATAAGCAACCGCAAGGTCTACAAAATGGTTTTGTAAAGTTTTGTTATCAAAATAATTTTAGTCATAGTGTTATTAATTCTTTAAACAACAAGGCTTTAAAAAAGGGCAGTGTTTATATTATGCCTGAAGATAGTAGCTTACTTACAGTTATAAAAAAAATGAAAGAAGCCAACCTTAAACTGGCCGAAGATATTGGCGTTATTTCATACAATGATGCGCTTTTAAAAGAAATTGTTGAAGGCGGTATTACCACCATTTCTACAGATTTTAATGCTATGGGTAAACGCTTAGCTGAAATGATTTTAAATAAAGAGCAAACACAGGTTGAAAATCCGCATAATTTAATTTTAAGAAACTCATTATAACCAATTAAATGTACAATATAAACCACAATAAGGCAGCTAATGTTTTAGAAATTAAAAACGATAAAACAAAGCTATACAGTAAAATACACCTAAACCAAGGTGCTAGTTTACAAGAGTTAACACTTAATGGCCATGAAATTATTAAAGATTTAGCACCATTAAGCTATGCAGATACTTATGCATCATCTATCCTATTTCCATTTGCAAACAGAATAAAAGATGGCAAGTACACTTTTAACAACCAAAGTTTTCAGTTTGAGACCAATCAAAAAGAAGAAAACAACGCCTTACATGGTTTGGTTTACAACAAAACTTTTGAGGTTATTAAAACCGTTTCAAACGAAAATACGTCATCTATTTTACTTGAATATACTGAAAATAACGTTTCAAAAGGATTCCCTTACACATACAAAATTCAATTAGAATATTTATTTTCTGAAACAAATCTAGCTTTAAAAGTAACTATAAATAATACTGATAGTAAAGTATTTCCGTTCACATTAGGTTGGCACCCCTATTTTTTAAGTGCTAATTTAGCAGAAAGCACATTGCAATTTAATAGTAATGAAAAAATAGTTTTAGGCGAGCGTAATATCACTACAGGTATTGAGCCAACACATACAACTGAAGATTTAAAAATTGAAAACAAACAGCTTGATGATTGTTGGGTTTTAAATACTGATGAAGTTATATTTAAAACACCAAAGTATAATTTAAAATTTAACGCTACCGGTAATACAAACTTTTTACAAGTTTATACACCACCAAAACAAAACACCATAGCTATAGAGCCAACAACTGGTGTGTCTGATAGCTTTAATAATGACATTGGTTTACAAACTTTAAAGCCTAATGAAGCTTACAGTATTACATGGAAATTATCTATAAAAAACAACTAACAACAATAAAAAATGACAAATAAATTAATTAACGATGTTAAAGAGGTTTTTGTTAAAGAATTTAAACAAGAACCTGTGCTTATTTTTTCACCAGGACGTATAAATATTATTGGTGAACATACTGATTATAATGATGGTTTTGTATTTCCAGGAGCTGTTAATAAAGGTATTTATGCAGCCATACAAAAAACCAACGCCAACACATCATCTGCCTACGCGCTTGATAAAGATAGCTTAGTAAGTTTTAATTTAGATACTATTAAACCATTAAAAGAAGGTAGCTGGGAAAACTACATTTTAGGTGTTGTTGCCGAAATTAAAAACCGTAACAAAGTTATAGGTAACTTCAATATCGTTTTTAAAGGCGATATTCCAGGAGGTGCAGGTATGTCATCATCAGCCGCTTTAGAAAATAGTGTGGTTTTTGGCTTAAATGAAATATTCAACTTAGGGCTTTCTAAAGAAGAAATGATATTTATTTCGCAAAAAGCAGAACATAATTATGTTGGTGTTAATTGTGGTATAATGGACCAATACGCAAGTATGTTTGGAGTAAAAGATAACGCTCTTTTGCTAGATTGCCGTACCATTAAAGCAAAACCTTTTAAAATAGATTTTAAACACCACCAATTAATTTTAATAAACACAAACGTAAAACACAGCTTATCTGATAGTGCTTATAATGATAGACGTTCAGTTTGTGAAAATATCTCAAAAATGCTTAAAGTAAAAGCATTAAGAGATGCCACAGAAGAAGATTTAGAAACTATAAAAAACGAAGTAACCCCAGAAAATTACCAAAAAGCACTATTTGTTATACAAGAAAATAACAGAGCCCGTAAAGCATCAAAAGCCATGGAAAATGATGATTTAGAAACCCTTGGCGATTTAATTTACGGCTCACACGAAGGCCTTTCAAAACAATACAAAGTAAGTTGTGAAGAATTAGATTTTCTTGTTGGTAAAGCTAAAACAACAGATTATGTTATTGGCGCAAGAATGATGGGTGGTGGCTTTGGTGGTTGTACCATTAATTTAATTGAAAAAGGTAAAGAAGACGCTTTTAAAGCACTAGTATCAAAACCTTATAAAGATAAATTTGGTATGGATTGTACTTTTTATTCAGTTGAATTATCAAACGGAACACACGTAGTAAAATAAACAACATAAACGCAACAGAAAAATGACATCTAATTTACAAGACTATTCGCATAAAAGATTTAATATTTTAACAGGCGAATGGGTATTAGTATCACCACACAGAGCTAAAAGACCTTGGCAAGGACAAAATGAAGCGGTTAATAATGAAGTTAGACCAAGCTATGATGAAAACTGCTATTTATGCCCAGGCAATACAAGAATTAATGGCGAAGTAAACCCAGAATATACTGATGTTTACATTTTTACTAATGATTTTGCGGCTTTACAAAAAGACTCTCCAGATTTTTCGGTTAACGACGGACTTTTAATTGCCGAAAGTGAAAAAGGTATTTGTAAAGTAATTTGCTTTAGCCCAGACCACTCTAAAAGTTTAGCCGATATGTCTGCAAAAGAAATTCAAAAAGTTGTTTTTGCATGGCAAAAGGAATACAAAGAATTAGGCGACAATGAACTTATTAACTACGTACAAATTTTTGAAAACAAAGGAGCTGTAATGGGGTGTAGTAATCCGCACCCGCACGGTCAAATATGGAGCCAGTCTACCCTACCTAATGAAGTTGACAAAAAAAATACGCAGCAATTAAACTACTTTACTAAAAACAAAAGCAGTTTATTAGGTGATTATTTAGCACAAGAATTAGAAAAAAACGAACGTATTATTTATCAAAATGATGCCTTTGTTGTATTAACGCCTTTTTGGGCTGTTTGGCCTTTTGAGGTTATGATAGCACCAAAAAAACACCAAACTAACATTTTAGAAATGACTGAAAATGAAGCCTTGTTATATGCTGATGCTATTGCAGTTTTAACAAAAGCTTATGACAAAATCTTCAATACATCATTCCCATATTCAAGTGGTATACATCAAGCGCCAACAAATGGTGCAGATAATAGCCACTGGCATTGGCACATGAGTTTTTACCCACCACTATTACGTAGTGCAACGGTTAAAAAATTTATGGTTGGTTATGAAATGTTTGGTACACCACAACGTGATATTACTGCAGAAAAAGCAGCCCAAATGATTAGAGGTTTGGTATAAACTAATCTCCCGTATTAATAGCAAGTAAAAAGCCCCTGCATAATGCAAGGGCTTTTTTTCTAGCTTTATGTTAGAGTCGGGCATAAAACTAAAGTAACATGTAAAACGTTTACTTATGTTATATGATTTCTTAACCTAAAGTCTGTAAAAAATTCACACTTAAAAATACAACCTAAACACCACGTTTTTTATGATTTATATCATACAATTAGTTTATTTTTAATACAAACATCATCCTATTAAAAATTAGCAACTGTATACTAATTCATAAATTCAAAAGTTATATTTTAGCATAAATTACAGTTCAATGAAACGCTTTGTATATATAGTTTTCAGTATTATTTTTTTAACCCTTTGGAGCTCTTGCCGTAAAGATTTTGAATTTTCACCAAGTACAGGAAATTTGCAATTCTCTAAAGACACCGTGTATTTAGATACCGTTTTTACAAACATTGGCTCAAGCACCTATAACTTAAAAGTATATAATAGAAGTGATAATGATATTTCTATACCAACTGTAAAACTTGCTTTGGGCGAAAACTCAAATTACCGGTTAAGTGTTGATGGTGTTGCAGGCAAAGTATTTGAAAATGTAGAGCTGCTTGCAAAAGATAGTCTTTTTATTTTTGTTGAGTCTACCATTAACTTTAATGATTTTAACAACCCTAATGGCACCTATTTATACACTGACCAAATTGAATTTGATGCTGGTGACCATTTACAAAAAGTAGAACTAGTTACCTTAGTTAAAGATGCCATTTTTATTTACCCAAACAGAGATAACACCACCAAAATAGTTGAAACACTTACATTAAATATAGCTGGAGAAACTGTTGAAACTGAATTACAAGGGCGTGAACTTTTAACTTCAGAATTAACAATGACTAACCAAAAACCTTACGTAATATATGGTTTTGCAGCAGTACCACCCGGAGAAACCCTAACCGTTGAAGCTGGTGCACGCTTACATTTTCATGAAAACTCTGGTTTAATTGTTCAAAACAACGCATCATTACACGTAAACGGAGCATACAGCACAAACCAAGAACTTTTAGAAAATGAAGTGATTTTTGAAGGCGACCGCTTAGAACCTAGTTTTGCCGAAAGACCCGGGCAATGGGGCACCATTTGGCTTTTAGAAGGTAGTACTAACAATATTATAAATTATGCCACCATAAAAAATGCATTAGTTGGCATTTTAAGTGATGGTAACTCCAACACTAATAAGTTAACCATAACAAACTCACAAATTTATAATAGCAGTAACTTTGGTATTTTAGGCCGAAATACCGCTATTAATGGAGAAAACGTTGTAATAAACAATGCAGGCTTATCATCATTTGCGGGTACTTTTGGTGGTACATATAATTTTACCCATAGTACCATTGCTAACTACTGGAATGCCAGTTTTAGGCAATTTCCGGCGTTACTTTTAAACAATTTTATAGTAGATGATAACGAAAACACGGTTGTTACCAATTTAACCGAAGCTAATTTTAATAATTGTATTATTTATGGAAATGATAGCAATGAAATTTTATTTGATGAAGTTGAAGATGATGCTGTTAACTTTAATTTTAAGTTTACAAACTGTTTAATAAGGTTTCAAAATAATAACTCTGAATTTACTGGTGAAAATTACAATTTTGAAAACACTTCTCATTTCGAAAATATTATTTTTAATGAAACTCCTGATTTTAAAAACCCTGATTCAAATATGTTCATAATTGGCGAAAATTCATCAGCTATCAACAAAGGTTCATTAAATTTTGCTTTACAAGTACCAACTGATATTTTAAATAAAAACCGTACAACTTCACCAGATTTAGGTGCCTACCAACACATTATTATTTCAGAAGAAGATTAAAATAAAGTGCTTACAACATTTTAAAAACCGTATGTAGTTTATCGGTATTTTTTAACATGAACTATATTTTAATCTGAAAAATTTTAAATTTAAACGAATAACTTTTTCAATATTTTATTTTAATTGAGTTTCGTTATAATTTTATTACACATTAATTAATTCTTCCCTCAAAAAATTAATGTTTATCCCAAATCTTATACACCTATATTATGATTCATTTCAAAAGAAACATGAGTAGTTTTGATAGAGTTTCAAAATTTATTGTTGCAGTATTATTGTTAAGTTTATTTTTTGTTGCAGGCGTTAGAGGCTTTTTAGGTTTAATATTCTTAGTTGTTGGTTTATTATTTTCATTTTCTAGTATAACGTCTTATTGCCCACTTTATAAAACATCAAAACTTCCAATAGATTATGATTTAAAAAACATAATAAACAATAAATCGTTAAAAAAACATTATTAAAACAGAAAACAAAAAAAGCCCGAAAATATTGAATTTTCGGGCTTTTTTTTACTGAATAAATTTTTAATTAAGCTACAAATAAAGGCTTATTTGCCATCATAGCATTTACTTTTTCTCTTACGGTTTCTAAAACTGTTTCATCTTCGTGGTTGGCAATTACTTCATCAACTAAATTAGCAATAACAACCATATCATCTTCTTTTAAACCACGCGTAGTTACAGCAGCAACACCTAAACGGATTCCTGAAGTTACAAACGGCGATTTATCATCAAACGGTACCATGTTTTTATTTACTGTAATATCGGCTTTTACCAATGCTTGTTCTGCATCTTTACCAGATACGTTTTTGTTTCGTAAATCAATAAGCATACAGTGGTTATCAGTTCCGCCAGAAATAATTTTATAATCTTTAGCTACTAAAGCATCCGCTAAAGCAGCAGCATTTTTCTTAACTTGTAATTGGTAATGTAAAAACGCATCAGATAAAGCTTCACCAAAAGCAATAGCTTTGGCAGCAATTATATGCTCTAATGGCCCACCTTGGTTTCCAGGAAACACAGCCGAATCTAATAAAGATGACATTTTACGTAGGTTACCGTTTTTAAGCTTAATACCAAACGGGTTATCAAAATCTTCTCCCATTAATATTAAACCACCTCTTGGGCCTCTTAAAGTTTTGTGCGTAGTTGTTGTTACAATGTGGCAATGTGGTATAGGATCATTTAAAATACCTTTAGCAATTAAACCTGCAGGATGCGATATATCGGCCATTAAAATAGCACCAACACTATCTGCAATAACTCTAAAACGCTTAAAATCAATATCACGTGAGTATGCTGATGCTCCTGCAATAATTAATTTTGGCTGCTCTTTAGTAGCTATTTCTTGAATTTTATCATAGTTTAAAACACCTGTTTCTTCTTCAACACCATAAAAAACAGGGTCGTATAATTTTCCTGAAAAGTTTACTGGCGATCCGTGGGTTAAATGCCCACCATGTGATAAATCAAAACCTAAAATTTTATCGCCTGGTTTTATGCATGCTGCAAAAACAGCAGTGTTTGCCTGACTTCCAGAGTGTGGTTGAACATTTGCATACGCTGCGCCAAATAATTCTTTTGCTCTATCAATAGCTATTTGTTCTACTTCATCAACTACTTCACAACCACCATAGTAGCGTTTTCCTGGGTAGCCTTCAGCATATTTATTGGTTAAAACAGAGCCTGCAGCTTCCATTACTTGGTTGCTTACAAAATTCTCTGATGCTATAAGTTCAATACCATGTAATTGACGCTCTTTTTCAGCTTCAATAAGTTCAAAAATTTGTTCGTCGCGTTGCATAAAATTAAATTATGATTAAATATTTGTGCAAAAATATAAAATAGAATAGTTTTTAGCATTAAAAAACGCATATTTAAACGTAAGTTTTAAACCATATTATTAACCATTGGTTTCACATTAAAATTTTATTTGTTTTAAGGTAATTTTTATATTAAAATAAAAAAAATTGTGTACGTTTGAAGATAATTCAATAATTCAAATTAAAATATAGTTATGCCATTATCAGCTAACAATCCAGATAGAAAATCGTGGTTACACGTAGATAAAAATTCAGATTTCCCAATACAAAACATACCGTTTGGGGTATTTTTAACCAGAGATGATATTATTACCATTGGTACACGTATTGGTGATACCGCTATAGATTTAGGCGCATTACACCAATTAGGATATTTTGATGGTATTGCTTTAACTGATGATATTTTTTTACAAGACACCTTAAACGATTTTATTGCCGATGGCCGTAAAACTTGGCGTGCTGTTAGAAACCGTATTGCTGAAATTTTTGATGCTGAAAATGATGCCCTTAAAAATAACGTAAAACATAAAGAAATTGTATTGTTTCGTTTAGATGAAATTGAAATGCAATTACCTGTACAAGTTGGTGATTATACTGATTTTTACTCAAGTATTGAACACGCAACTAATGTAGGCACTATGTTTAGAGACCCTGATAATGCACTGTTACCAAACTGGCTACATATTCCTGTTGGGTATCATGGCAGAAGCTCATCTATAATTCCATCGGGTATTCCGGTGCACAGGCCACAAGGGCAAACACTACCAAATGGTGCTACCGAACCTGTTTTTGGCCCAAGTAAGTTGGTAGATTTTGAGCTTGAAATGGCTTTTATTACTACCGATGCAAACGACTTAGGAGAACCAATACCTGTTAACGAAGCTGAGGAGTATATTTTTGGTGTTGTATTATTTAATGATTGGAGTGCCCGCGATATTCAAAAATGGGAATACGTGCCTTTAGGCCCGTTTTTAGCTAAAAACTTTGCGTCTTCAATGTCGCCATGGATTGTAACGCTTGATGCCTTAGAACCCTACAGAGTTCAGGGCCCAAAACCTATTAAACCTCAATTACCGTATTTACAATACAAAGGCAAAAAGAGCTTTGATATTAATTTAGAAGTTGCCATACAGCCAAAAGGTGCCAAAGAAACCGTGGTTAGCAAATCTAACTTTAAATATATGTACTGGAATATGGCGCAACAATTAGCACACCACACTATTAACGGTTGCCCTGTTAACTCTGGTGATATGATGGGAAGCGGTACTATTTCTGGCCCAACAGAAGATAGTTATGGCTCAATGCTAGAGCTAACATGGAAAGGTGAAAAACCACTTAAAATGGCCGATGGTAGTGAACGTAAATTTATAAACGACTATGATACTGTAATTATGCGTGGCTATTGCGAAAAAGACGGTACACGTATTGGTTTTGGCGAAGTAAAAACAGAATTACTGCCTGTTTTTTCAAAAAAATAAACTTTTAAGAACCATTTTAATAAAAAATAAGCCTCTGTTTTTCAGAGGCTTAAATATTTAAATTGAAATTTATTTACATTTGGCATTACTATTGAAATACACACCCAATAACCTAAAATTTTAACCTATGAAAAAACTACTACTTTTAACGTCATGCATAACCTTATTTGTGGCTTGTAGTGCTAAAAAGCAAGTAGAACAAGCCGTAAATACTGGTAACTACAACCAAGCTATTACAACCGCTTTACAAAAGTTAAAAACCAATAAAAACAAAAAGCGTAAAGCAGAATATGTAATAATGCTACAAGATGCGTACTACAAATCTGTTGAACGCGATTTAAACACCATAAAACATTTTAAAAAAGATAACAACCCTGAACTGTTAAAAAATATATTTGAAATTTATAATGATTTAGATGCAAGACAAGAAGCCATTAAGCCCGTTTTACCACTGTATGTAAATGGTAAAAACATTGTATTTAAATTTAACGATTACAGTGATGCCATAGCCGAAAGTAAAGCAAAACTATCTGATTATTTATATGAAAAAGGTATAGATTTATTAGAGTCTGATGATAAATACACCATTAGAGAAGCCTACAATACTTTGGAGTATTTAGATAATATAAACCCTAATTATGAAACCACACGCAATTTATTAAATGAGGCACATGCCCGAGGCACACATTACGTTTTAGTTTCAATAAACAACCAAACACAACAAGTAATTCCAAGGCGCTTAGAAGATGATTTACTAAATTTTAATACCTATGGTTTAAATCAGTTTTGGACGGTTTATCACGCCACACCCAATAAAAATATAGGCTATGATTTTGCTATGCAACTACAATTAAAACGCATAAATATTTCGCCAGAGCGTATAAAAGAACGTGAGTTTATAAGAGAACGTGATGTGGCTGATGGTTGGAAATACAAAAAAGACCGCAACGGCAACGTTATGAAAGATAGCTTGGGTAACGATATTAAAATAGATAAAATTATACGTGTAAAAGCACGTGTAAATGAAATAATACAAAGCAAAGAATCTCAAATTATTGCCGATGTTGTTTATACCAATTTGAAAACAAAACAAATAATTGATACGTTTTCATTTGATAGCGGTTTTATTTTTGAAAACATTTTTGCCCGTTACCGCGGAGATAAACGTGCTTTAGAACAAGAAGACAGACGCTTAATTGATAACAGGCGTGTGCCCTTCCCTACTAACGAACAAATGGTATATGATACTGGCGAAGACCTAAAAGCTAAACTTAAAAATATTATTGTTAAGCAACGTTTTAATTAGTATTTAAAAGGATGTTTAAAACGTATTAAATGATTATTTTTTTGAGGTTTATCTAAAAAAATTAATTTGTAAGTAAGCATTTGCTTTAAAGGTATTTTTTCACCTTTTTAAATAGCAACTTTTTAAACATCCTCTTTTTTGTATTTTAACTTTATAAACTAGCCAATAACTTAGCAGTTGTAGTTGGTTTTTACTAAATAATATTTATGATAATTGTGGTTATTAATTGCATAAATACATATTTTATATGCTATCACCTTGTTCTATTAATTTATTAGCATAGTCAATATCTTCATTAATATTGAAGATTTTGAATTCAACGTGTTTATAAAAATATTGATTCAAATTTGTTTTAATGTGTTTTTTATCAATTTCTATTTGTTTATATAATTCAATACCAATTACATAATATGGCTTTTTGTATTCATCAACATTAATAAATAATGCTACGTATGTATTTTTTATAGGAACTAAATTTAAGTTTGTTTTTCTAATAGCTTTAGTAATACTTTTTTTATCTAACTTATTTACTTTTTGAAAAATGTTATGAATTATTTTAATATTTACTTCCTTATTTTTAAGCTGTTCTTCCGTTAAATTTGCTAAAACATCTTTAGTTACATCAATACCACCGCTTTTATTTACTTTATATGCATTATATGTTAAAAATGGACCTTTA
The DNA here is from genome assembly GCF_007997385.1 of Seonamhaeicola algicola. Lineage (GTDB taxonomy): Bacteria > Bacteroidota > Bacteroidia > Flavobacteriales > Flavobacteriaceae > Seonamhaeicola > Seonamhaeicola algicola. Next base: position 129,915 of record NZ_VOSC01000005.1, on the reverse strand, counting down.
AAAATAAACCAAGGCCCTAATATTACATTTAATACATTGTATTTCTTTTTAAATTTTTGAATGTCTTTTTCTCTTCTTACAAAAATAGCTGGTGAAAATCTTAATAAAGAAAATAACCCTAGACCAATTCTATAATTGAATAAAACAAACTTTGCTCCAGAATCTACATCTTTCTTTAGGGTTTCTAAATCATAATTTGGTGTGTTTTGTAACTTGTAATTCATAAGTATTAAAACATTTTATAGATTTTAATAGCCTTTATTAAACCTTAATTATACATCACACCACACATAAAAGCTATACACTTTTTCTTTAGAAATTAAGAAAAAACAACTTATTAAAACCTTTATTATCTGTTGGCTATTAGCAAGCAATTACTTATAGTCATTGTTGTGGTGTCGTTTTTATCACTTTAATATCATTTTTTGTATCTCCTGATTTTAAAAGTTTAGATAGAAGAGCTCTTTTAATACCAGTTTTATATTCTGCTTTTCTCAAGGAATCAAATTGTCCAACTAAAATACCATTTTTATAAATAGTAATTCCATTTGCTCGAGGTAGTTTTCTCTTATGTTCTTTTAAATCTAAATTATAATCCTCTTCAGCATATTTCCATATAAAACCTCCCATAGTTTTTCTTTTTCCTTTGCAAACAGATGATACATTTGAAATGCCTAAAACTCTTTGTGGCTCTCTGCTTGAATTCCACGTTCTTATTATTTCTCCCGATTCTGGGTCTATTTGATGGACTTTTCTTTTCTGTGTATTGGATTTTTTTACCTTTAGCTTATTTTGAAAATTTTTTGATGCAAATGAATACCATTTGTCTTTGAAGAAGATTGGTTTATTTCGATTTTCTTTTTTGAAAACAGATCTTTCTATTCCATTTCTAGCAGCATCACGAATTGATTCATAAGACTTAATATAGTTGCCTTCTAAATCATATTCGTGTAAAACCTGTTTAGATTCATTGTTTGAATTTATGTAAGGCTCAATTTTCTTTTTCGGAAACTCACTAAATCTTCTCCACTGATAGCCTTTAATATTATTGACATTATTTTCTTCGTTGCACGCTGCAGACAAATTATTCACGCTTACTTCAAATTCAATTGCTGCATCTTCTGTAGATTCAAAAACTTTAATTAATTCTCCTTCTAAAGAATACATTGCAATACTTTTTTTCAAAAGCTCAGCATAGTCTTTTCTAGCCTCTTCTATAGCCCTTGAACTTGGTGTATGTCTAAAATGATGCTTATTTGACATTGAAGCCATTGCGTGAAAAGCTGCAGCAAATGGCCTAACTCCAGGAAATTGTCTGTGTAGCAACCAATGTGCAATGAAATGTTCTCGTCCAGTTAGTTTTACGATATTACTTTCATCTTCAACACTCTTTAAATGTGAGTCATCCATATAACCTTTACCATATATGCTCCTTGGAATTATATGATGTTTCTCTAGATAACAATCTCTTACGAGTTTTTGTCTTGAATTTACTAGATTATAATATGTTTTTAAATAGTCCAAATTTATGCCTCGACTTATATTGATTTAGGTCAATATTTATAATTCTTTGGTTTTAGTAGTATCTGACTCATTTTTTATTTTTGGTGTGGTGGACTGTTTTTTTAATTCGGTTTTGAGCGAATCAATCGTTTTATTCAATTCGATTATTTCAGTCTTTTGATTGCTAATTTTTTTATCATCAATAATTTTATAATAGCTCAATATGATTGAACTAAATCCGAATAGTATAGCACTTATTTTACTTATATTATTTAGCTTTCTATCAGTACTTTTTTGAACGAGTTCTTTATTGTTAGATTTTTTCAAATCACGTAAAAAAGATGAATAAGAACCGTATTTATGATAAACCTGTTGTCCATCGTATTTTATCATTACGGAAAACTTATCATAGTTGGATTCTTTTACCCAATCTCGTTCAATCATTTCGTCAACTATTGATTCAATCAAAATTTCATCTGTGATATTAAAATATTGTTCAGAAGTTGAAATCAAACCCCAAAATCCATCTTTATTTTCGCAAAGATGTTTTAGTAATTTGTCAAATAATTCATTTCTATTCATACAGTATTGTCAAAATGCACCACAACGTGTTTGTGTATGGCTTGTTGCGGAAAATCAGCTATGATTTTCCGCCGTAACTGAAAGATAGCAAATTGCAATGAATTCCGATTAAGGAATTCAGCCGCAATTAGCTATACACGTTGTTGGCATAAGTTTTTTTAAAACCAGTTGTCATATTCAATATCAAATCGACCGTCAATAACTTCAACTATTTCATTAGTTTCAGGATTTATACAGCTAAAATAAAACACACCAGAAATTATTTGGTTTTCTTCATCAACTAAATTAAAAGTTATTTCTCCATTATAATTTGATGTTGTGATGTGATTGAATGAATTATAATAATAAATGTTGGGATTATCTGGGTCTTGAGTATTTGTTGAAAAACTATATTCTGCCGAAATATTACCATTATTTTTTAGAACTATTGGATAGGTTTCTCCAGTCATTATTGGTTCATCTGACGCTGGCAATTCAATTCTAATGCTTTTGTCAGTTAAAGAGTTATAGGCGCTAATAGCTAGATGATATCCTGGTTCTAATCCATAATATTCGTATTCATAATAGCGGTATTGTGCTCTTAATACGGTTGTATAACCTGCACTAAATCCACCATTATTTCTGGGTAGGAAAGTTTCTCCATCAATTCTACATCCAAAAGTATTTTTTCCTTCGGAAGTTATTGCAGGCAGAGAACTTCCTGTTCCATCGTCATCATTCGAACACGAATAAAAACATAAAAACATAAATAGTATTAAAAGTTTTCTCATCTTTTTCAAATTTATGCCAACTATCTTATATAAAGAATAAAACTAACATTATACCCCATCAAAAACAGCTAATAACAGTAATTTTCTGTTGTTTACAATTTAAATTATTACGTACAACCAAAAATAGAATTTTCTTTCTAAAAAATATCAGTGTGCTGCAAATACCTTTTAAACAAGTTTTTAACAAAAAAAGCACCTATTTACAGGTGCTTAAAAATTATAGAATAGAAAAACTACTTTAGTTTAATTTTATAACACCATGCATGTTTGCCTTTAGCGTTTTTAGGAAATGACAATTCAAGACCCGATAATCCGCGGTTATAGGTTATTATTTCATCTTCATTTCCTATAAGTTCAACCGAGGCGATGTCTCTTGATAAATATGGGTTTACAGTAGATAACATTTTTGAAATAACTTTCCCTTTTGACGGCTTATCTAAAACAATAACATATAACGTGTTATTATCTTTGCTTCTAGTAAATCGAATATCTTCTTCGGTATAAATAGCTTCCCAATTTTCATTAAAATGGCCATCGGCTTCAAGTTTTGTAGGGCCTTCTTCTGCAATGGTAAACGGGCGTGTATTGTAAATAGCTTCGCCATTCATTTTTAACCATTCACCAATTCCTATTAAGGTTTCTTGTTGGTCTTTAGGTATTGTACCATCTGCTTTAGGGCTTACATCTAGCAACAAACAGCCATTTTTACTTACAATATCAATTAGAATTTCAACAATTGCCTTTGCTGAACGTGATTTTCTTCCGTTATAAAACCAGCCTCCCAGAGGTGTATCACTTAACCATGGGTCTGGTCTTAATCCTGTTGAACGTCCCTTTTCATAATCTAAAATTCCTGCTCTAGGCGGTATACAAACATCAAATTTAATTTTATAGGCTATACCTATATCTTGCTGTTTTTGTTCTGCCTGGTTAAGTAAATAGGCAAATGCCTTTTTTCTAATATCATCGCTTAACAACTCTAGCCCCATATCAAACCAAAACAAATCTGGACTATACTTATCAGCTGATTCTTTTAATATTTGAAACCAACGTGCTTCAAAATCAGCATCAGGATAAGGTTCAAAGCTATCGCTATCAGAAGAAAAGCTGTGTACTTTTCCATATAAGTCTTCATTACCAGGAACACCGCCATCAAAAGCAAATGAGTGGTAGTACCAGTACCAAGTAAAAGCATGGTGGTAAGTAATTAATAATTTCATACCTCGTTTTTTTATAGATTTTTCTAAATTGCCTGTAATATCTACACCGGCCATATCTTTACTATTCCATCGGCTAACATCAGAATCCCAATTCAAATAATTATCATGAAATACTCCAATAGGCCCCATAAATTTAGCTCCAGATTTTTGAAATAATTCTGCCCACTCTTCGGCATCAAATTTGGTGGGTTTAAATTGCTTAATAATGTCTTTATAACCAAATTCATGTGGTGTACCACCAAATAATTCTTTATGTTTAAGATATACATTTGAAGGTTTAGGATCTTTTTGTCTTGGAGCATTATTCCAGTAAACACCAATTGTATCATACATTGCCCAACCGTACCACTCAGTAGTTTTATGTTGTGTGCCAAGTGTTGCCGGCCCAATGCAGGTAAAAATGCCAAATTTTGCATCTCTAAACCACTCTGGTGTACTGTGTTTTGCTATAGATGGCCATTCTTCTTTAAATGTATTACCTGCTTTTTTTGCTTGGGCTATATGGTCTACCTCACTAGCGTTTTCTTTTTTGTTTTGGGCATTAAATTGCATTAACACCAAACACATTATTAATGTTATAAAATGTTTCATTTTAATTTTTATTTTAATTTTAATTGATAACTAAAAGCATGCTTACCATTAGCGCTTTGTGGAAATTCTAAATGCAAACCCTTTTCATCTCTTTTCCACGAAATAATTGCATTAGTTCCTAAGAGTTTAACTTCGGCAATATCGCGCTCTAAATAGGGATAAATACTAGCTAGTTTTGTGACTACTACTTCTCCTTTAGTTGGTTTATCTAATACGGTTATATAAAGGATGTTTTTGTTTTTACTTTGGGTAAAACGGATGTCTTTTTCTGTATAAATAGCCTCCCAGTTTTCGTTAAAATGTCCATCTTTATCTAATTCTGTTGGGCCTTCTCCAGCAATAATCCATGGGCGTGTATTGTAAATTGCTTCACCATTTATTTTTAACCACTCGCCAATACCTAATAACGTTTCTTTTTGATCCTGTGGTATAGAACCATCTGGTTTGGGGCTAACATCTAGCAATAAACATCCATTTTTACTAACAATATCAACTAGAATTTCTACAATTGCTTCAGTAGAACGAGAAGGTCTTCCATTATAAAACCAACCTGCTAATGGTGTATCTGTTAGCCACGGACGTTCTAAAGCTCTTACAGATCTTCCTTTTTCAAAATCTAAAATACCAGCTGAAGCAGGAATGCATTGTTGGAACTTAATTTTATAACTAATCCCTATATCTTGATTTTTAGAAGCGGCTAGGTTTAATAATCTGGCATAGGCTTTTTTTCTAATATCATCACTCAACAGTTCCAAGCCCATATCAAACCAATATAAATCAGGATGATATTTTAATGCTGCCTCTTCAAGTTTTTTAAACCAAAGATCTTCATATTCGGCATCAGGATATTCATCAAAACTATCCTGATCACTAGAAAATTCATGGGGTTTACAATACAAATCTTCATTTCCAGGAACACCACCGTCATATTTATAAGATTCACTAAAAAACCACCAAGAGAAGGCATGATGAAACGTGATTAAATATTTCATACCTCGTTTTCTAATGGCTTTTTCTAAATCACCCACAATATTAACGCCAACAGTTTTAACACTATTCCAACGTGTAACTTCAGAATCCCACAACATGTAATTATCATGATGTGTTCCCATAGGGCCACAAAATTTTGCACCAGCTTTATCAAATAAATCTGCCCACTCTTCTGCATTAAATTTTGTTGGTTTAAATTCTTTTATAAAATCTTTGTAACCAAAGTTATTTGGGTGCCCCCATTTTTCTAATTGCAATTTAAAGGCACTGGTTGTATCAGGTGAGTTTGGCCTAATAGCATTAGTCCAAAATTTTTGTTTGGTATTATACATAGCCCAACCCCACCATTCCGTTTGTTTGTATTTTGTAGCGTTTACTGCAGGCCCGTAATGTGTATAAATTCCAAATTTAGCATCTCTAAACCACTCTGGGCAAGAATGTTTGGCTATAGATACCCATTCTTCTTTATAGCGTTTTCTTTCTTTTTGTTCAATTTTCTTAGTCTCACTAATATTATTTTGAGCGTTTGTATTAATAATTGAAAACAACGCTATGTATAAAAAAACTGTGTTTAAAATTGTTCTAATAGTCATATCTTACTTATTTAATTATATTGGCTTATTTGTAATTGAAACTATATTAACAAGACCCAAGGCACTATATTTTAATTTGAATTTTAAAAAACTCCATCAAATTTTAAATCCTGCACAATCACTTGTTTTTCAATACTTCAAAGTTCATTTATTAATCTTTAAATAAACAAAAACAGACTATATTATAACTATATTTAAAGGTTTGCGTTGCTAATTTCAACTCTATTTTTAACAGTAATTATTACTTTTAAAACCCTAACTTTTTATTTATGAAAAAATGTTTGCCTTTAATGCTTTGTATTTTAACTACAATAAATAGTATTTCTCAGGTTTTAGATTCAATTTATACAGAAGAGCGATTTAACAAAGAGCAGTACATAATGGCACAAAAAAACACAGAAAAAGCTTTTGGCTATTTTAGTGAAGGTGCTACTTATTTTAAACAAAAATGTAATATTTTAAACTATTTAATATGCATTAATTACCTTGCTGATATAGCCCATAGGAAAGGCCATTTCAATGAAGCTTTCGATTTAATTTGGGAAGCTTTACCTACAGCCGATAGTATTGAAAACAAAAAACCTTTATACAAATTCCATCAAATGCTAGGTATTTTATATACTGCATTTGGTAAAGATAGTATTGCCTTAAAGCACACAAAGGCTGGCTTAAAATTAGCTAAAACACATGCCTTGAAAATGAATGAAAGTTCTAATACCGTAATTTCATCATATCTTGATGTTGCTGTTCAATATTTAGAAATGAAAAATTACAATAAAGCACTTGTGTATTTAGACTCTTGCTATATAGCACAAGGAAACTTAAAAAAACTTTATTTTGTTGATGGTGTTTACGGCATTACATATTTAAAAAAGAAAAACTACAAACTTTCAAAAAAGTATTTTAATAATATTTTGCCCTTTTTAGAAAAGCAAAATAATGGATTTCAAACCTCTATCTCTTTTCATATTGGAGAACTAAAACAAGCACTCAATCAAACTGACAGTGCTAAGTTTTATTATAAAAAATCATTACGCGCCATAGATTCTTTAACCTACAACATCAAGTTAAAGCCAATAGTATTAGAAGCATTATCTGTTTTAAATTATGAAACAAAAAATTATATTGAAGCTTACAAAAACATACAACAATCAAAAATTATTTCAGATAGTTTATTTAACGCTCAGAGCATTTTAAATAAGCAACTTTTTGAAATAAAAAACAACTATAAAAAAGCTCTAGAAAAAAAGGAAGTACAACTACAATCACAAATTAAAATTCTTAAAGCAAATAAACGTGCTAGTTTATGGTTAAAGCTTTCAATTGGAGTGCTTATACTTTTTATTGCATTGTTTTTTATTGCTGTTAAACAGCGAAGTAAAATGAAACAAATGGCTAATTTAAGAGAAAAAAATAAAGCTATTTTAAATTTAAAAAATAAAGAACTTACCTCTAATGCGCTTCAAATTATAGAAAAAGAATCTGCAGTTAAAGAACTTTTAGAAGCTATTGAACAAAACAACCCTGAACTATATAAAACCTTAAAACGTAAATATAAACTTACTAATAAAAAAATTTGGGACGATTTTCATTTAAGATTCACACAAGTTAACAGTTCTTTTTATGATAAATTATTAGAAAAACATCCAGATTTAACTCCTACAGATTTAAAACATTGTGCATTAATAAAGCTTAATTTTGACAGCAAAGAAATGTCTCACTTGTTAGGAATTTCAATAAACAGCGTGCATATGGCCCGCTCTAGAATACGTAAAAAAATTGGCTTACAACGTAATGATAACTTAACTAATTATCTAACTTTAATTTAACTAAAAAGGCGCCTCGCAAACAATATGCAACTCCTTTTTAGTAACAGGATGCTCAAATGTTAAAGCAGCTGCGTGTAAGTGTAAGCGTTTTGCCTTGGTACCATACAAATCATCGCCAACAATGGGTATATTTAAGCCATTACTATGTGCTGCATGTACCCGTAATTGATGTGTTCTGCCTGTAATTGGATAAAAATGAATGCGGGTTTTTCCATCTTCAACCTTTATTACTTTATATTTTGTTTTTGCTGGTTTACCATGCTCATAACACACCAATTGCTGTGGGCGGTTATCTAAATCTACACGCAAGGGTAAATTTATAATACCTTCTTTATTAGAAAGTTCGCCATCTAAAACAGCAACGTAACGTTTTTTTACTGTACGTTTTATAAATTGCTTTTGAAGGTTTTTATGTGTTTTTTCATTTTTTGCCACCAGTAAAATACCTGATGTTGACATATCTAACCTATGCACCAACAGCGGGCCTTTACTTTTTGGCAAGTATTGTTGCATTTTTGTTTGTACAGACTCTAAATTAGTTTTTCCTGGTACCGATAAAAATTCATGTGGTTTATTTACTACCAATAAATAATCATCTTCAAACAAAATTTCTAGAGGCTTATGGTGTTTTTTAACTTCTAAAATAGGGTTAGGTTCTACCTGTAGCCCTTGCATCATATGCTCTAAAATAGGCTCGCATTTACTACGGCACGACGGATAAAATTGTTTGTGTTTACGCACTTCAGATTTTGGTGATGCGCCCCACCAAAACTCTGCCATGGCTATAGGCTTTAAATTATTTTGATAAGCATACTGAAATAACTTGGGCGCTGCACATTCACCTGCTCCTGCTGGCGGAATTCTAACAGTGGTATTTTTAAAAATATCTAGTAAATCTTTGCTTTCGCCTTTATAATTTAAAAACGCATATTGTTTATGTAATTGTTTTTGAAGTGAAGCCGACTGTAAACGGCGTTTTTCTTTTAAAGTAGTTAATGTAGTTTGTATGGTATCAAACTGAATTTGCGCTGCTTTAATTTTAAGTTTCCAATTGGTTTTTAAATCTTTTAACCTAAAATGATAATAAATACTTTCATTTTTAAGTTTTTCAAGCAAATCTACATAAGCTTCTGGTGTTAATTTTTCAGCTTCAGAATCTCTAAGTTTATTGCGCTTTGCTTTCTTTTCTTTTATAGTTTGCTTTAAAGCTTTTAAGTCGTTTTCATAAGTTTTTAAGCACGTTTCTAAATTACTTTTAGCTAATTTATAAGCTTCAGAATTTTCTAAAACCTCTATTTTTTCATTAATGGCATTTAGTTCCTGCTCGCCTATTTTATAAAATCCTTCAGGATTCAACGTGTCATAAACCGTGGGTACAAAACCTTTGTGTAAATTACTTTCGGCTAGTTTTCCTGAAAAAGCTGCTAAATACCCAATAGTGCCTGCTTCATTTTCAACTACCATAACACCAAACATCTTCCCTATTACTAAACCTTCTGCATTAGGTTTTAATCCAAAATTATGATTAAAATTAGCCTCATGCTCAAGGTAGTTTTGTAAATCTTTAGCAGCTAAAATGCTTAAAGTATGTGGTTCATAATAAAAAGGAAACGTGAATAACCGAGGTATTACGGTTTTATTTTGTTTGTGAAGCGGATGAAAAAGGGTGTCTGTAAATTTAGGGTTAGGCATCTTTTAAAAAATCTCCGGAAACTATGCGGTTTTGTGGGTTTACATTTTGGTTGTAAAGATACACCCATGCATTGTAAACACGATTGTTTTTTGCAAAAACTGTAACTTTTTGACGTATAAAAAGGCTCTTACTAGGGTTATTGGGTTTAAAATCTTCGTAATCATCTAAAACTTCAAATACGTTTTTTGTAAGTTTTACCAAAGTACCGTAAACTTTTTGTGTTTGGTCATTACTTAAAATAGCACCCGGAAACCACGATATTTTATACAACTGACCTATAAAATAACCTTTAGAAATTACGGTAGCATGTGCTTTTAAAAACGCCGACATTTCGTTTTCGGCATTTTGTAATAATGTGCCGTAAACAAAAAGATAGTGTGCCGTCAATTAAACAAAGGTTTCTAATTGCACATCATTAATAGCTCCGTGTGATGCGTGCGCAACAGTTTGCCCATTTTTTATAACTAATATTTGTGGCGACTCGTGCAGTACTTGAAATTTATAACCAACTTCATTTGATACGTTTCTGTGGTTTAATAAATCTAAATAATATAAATCTAAATCGTTTTCATTTAAATTATATGCTGCAATAAACTGATTCATTACCATACGGCTAATGCCGCAACGTGTTGAGTGTTTAAATATTACTTGTGTTTTTGTTTCAGATTTTTTTTCAATTTCTGTTAACTGCTCTAGGTTGTTTAATGCAATCCAAGGCAATACGTTTTCTTCTTTAGGTTCACCTGAACCTCCAAATATTTTATTAAAAATTCCCATTACTATTTTAATTTTATAGTTAAGTCGACTTTACCAACATTACTTACAAACTGACTAAAAGTCATTAACAACAGATTAAAAACCGCCATTTTGTCTCTTAAATTATGTTGGTAAGATTATTGACTATTACCCAGTGTAAAGAAAAACAAATTTAAGCTATGAACTTTAATAATTATACAATAAAATCACAAGAAGCCATACAACAAGCGCAACAAATAGCGCAAGGTTTTGGCCACCAACAAATAGAAAATGAACACCTTTTTAAAGGTATTTTTGAAGTAGATGAAAACGTATTACCATTTATCTTAAAAAAACTAAATGTAAACGTTAGTATTTTAAAACAAGCTTTAGATAAGCAATTGGAAAGTTTTGCTAAAGTAACTGGCACCGATTTGATGCTGTCTCGCGAAGCCGGAAAAACGCTAAATGAAGCTGCAAATATTGCAAAAAACAAAAAAGACGATTACGTATCTGTTGAGCATTTAATTATGGCCGTTTTTAAATCTAAAAGTAAAATTGCCCAAATGCTAAAAGACCAAGGTGTTACTGAAGTTACGTTAAACGCAGCCATTAATGAGCTTCGTAAAGGCCAAAATGTAACATCGCAAAGTCAAGAAGATACTTATAATTCTTTGAATAAATATGCTAAAAATTTAAATCAATTAGCTAAAGATGGTAAGTTAGATCCGGTTATTGGTAGAGATGAAGAAATACGACGCATACTTCAAATTTTATCACGCAGAACCAAAAACAACCCTATTTTAGTAGGTGAACCTGGTACAGGTAAAACCGCCATTGCCGAAGGTTTAGCCCACAGAATTATTGATGGTGATATTCCTGAAAACCTAAAAGATAAACAAATTTTTGCTTTAGATATGGGCGCACTTATTGCCGGTGCTAAATACAAAGGTGAATTTGAAGAACGCCTAAAAGCGGTTATTAAAGAAGTTACAACAAGTAATGGAGATATAGTACTGTTTATTGATGAAATTCACACACTTGTAGGTGCTGGTGGCGGCCAAGGTGCTATGGATGCAGCTAATATTTTAAAACCCGCTTTAGCTCGTGGTGAATTAAGAGCTATTGGCGCAACAACTTTAGATGAATACCAAAAATATTTTGAAAAAGACAAAGCCTTAGAGCGTCGTTTCCAAAAGGTTATGGTAGACGAGCCTGATACTGAAAGTGCTATTTCTATTTTAAGAGGTATTAAAGAAAAGTACGAAACACACCATAAAGTGCGTATTAAAGACGAAGCTATTATTGGCGCTGTAGAGCTATCTACTCGTTACATAACTAATAGGTATTTACCAGACAAGGCTATTGATTTAATGGATGAAGCTGCTTCAAAATTGCGTATGGAAATCAATTCTAAACCTGAAGAATTAGATGTTTTAGACAGAAAAATTATGCAGCTAGAAATTGAAATTGAAGCAATTAAACGTGAAAAAGATGAAAGTAAATTAAAATCGCTTCGTTCAGATTTAGCTAATTTAAAAGAAACACGCAATGAAATTAATGCTAAATGGAAAAGCGAAAAAGACGTTGTAGATAATATTCAAAATACTAAACAAGATATTGAAAACTATAAAATAGAAGCTGAACGTGCTGAACGTGATGGAGATTATGGTAAAGTAGCCGAACTACGCTATGGTAAAATTAAAGAAGCACAACAATTGCTTGAAACTTACCAAACGCAATTACAAGCACAGGCCGATAATTCGCTTATAAAAGAAGAAGTAACCTACGAAGATATTGCTGAAGTTGTAGCAAAATGGACAGGAATACCGGTTACTAAAATGATACAAAGTGAACGCGAAAAACTTTTAAAATTAGAAGATGAATTACACAAACGTGTTGTTGGCCAAGAAGAAGCTATTGAAGCAGTAAGTGATGCCGTTAGACGTAGTAGAGCAGGATTACAAAACCCGCAAAAACCCATTGGCACTTTCCTATTTTTAGGTACAACGGGTGTTGGTAAAACCGAATTAGCTAAGGCTTTAGCAGAATACTTATTTGATGATGAAAATGCTATGACCAGAATTGATATGAGTGAATACCAAGAGCGTCATGCTGTGAGTAGATTAGTAGGTGCGCCTCCTGGGTATGTTGGTTATGATGAAGGTGGTCAATTAACCGAAGCTGTAAGACGTAAACCTTACTCTGTAGTACTTTTAGATGAAATTGAAAAAGCACACCCTGATACATTCAATATTCTATTACAAGTATTAGATGAAGGCAGATTAACTGATAACAAAGGTAGAATTGCAGATTTTAAAAACACCATTATTATCATGACTTCAAACATGGGAAGTAACATTATTCAAGAGCGTTTTGAAGCTACAAAAGATATTAATTCTGCTATTGAAACTGCAAAACTAGATGTACTTGCATTGTTAAAACAAAGCGTGCGCCCTGAGTTTTTAAATAGAATAGATGACACTATTATGTTTACACCTTTATCAAAAGAAAACATTATAAACATTGTTGGCTTGCAGCTTAAAGGCATAACAAAAATGATAGCACAACAAGGCATTACTTTTGATGCTACACCTGAAGCCATTGCGTATTTAGCAGGTAAAGGTTATAACCCAGAATATGGAGCAAGACCCGTAAAACGTGTTATTCAAAAAGAAGTTTTAAATGCATTGAGTAAAGAAATATTAGCAGGTAAAGTAACAACAGATAGCATTATTTTACTTGATGCTTTTGATGATAATTTGGTTTTTAGAAACCAAGGTGATTTAGTTACTGAAGAATTTTAGTTTAGTTGGTTAGTTAGTTTGAAAAAGCAATCTGAAAACACATTAATTTGAGTTTAAAGATTGCTTTTTTTTTATGCACATTCAATTATAAATTACAATTAATAATTGCCATTTCATTTATTTTAAAAGCCTAGGTTAAAAAATCTTCAATTCCGATAAAAACTACTAAAAATCCGTTTAAAATCTCAAAAACTAGCTAAAATGCAATTTTTTGACTTTTAAGAAGTTAAAAAAAACAAGTATGTAGTTCATCGAAAAACACAAAACTTAGCCCTAAAATCTGTTAATAATTTATAATTTAGTAAAAATGTTAATCCCTAATAAAACATTACTTCCCTCAATTTTTAACATTAATAGCATCTATTTTACCCCAATAAAATAGAAAAAAAAACCTACTTATAATTATGAACTTATTTAAGCACATTGAATTTACACAACTTAATCCTAAAACTACCGAAAGAGATATTATTGACTTTTGCCTTGAAGCCAAAAAGCAAGATGCCAATGCCGTTTGTGTAAACAGTTGCTACGTACCATTAGCTAAAGAATTACTTGAAAATAGTAATATAAAAATTGCATCTACAGTTGCTTTTCCATTTGGGGCTGCAAATACTTCTACTAAAATAAAAGAAGCCAAAACAGCCATAAATAATGGCGCCAATGAAATTGATATGGTTATTAATATTGGCCTATTAAAAAGCAAAAACTACGTATCTGTTTTAAAAGATATTAGCGATGTTAAATTAGCTATAGGTGCAATACCTTTAAAAGTTATTTTAGAAATATCTGAACTTAATAAAAATGAAATTATAAAAGCTTGCCAAATTTGTTTAGATGCTAATGTAGACTACATTAAAACATCAACCGGATTTTCAAAAGGTGGCGCCACCTTTACCGTTGTAAAAATTATAAAGAAAACTGTAAAAAACTACGTAAAAATATGCGCTTCAGGAGGCATAACCGATAGTGATACAGCAAACAAATTTTTAGATATTGGTGTTGATAGAATTAGTACAAACACCACTTTTAAAATAAGTGCAATTTCAGCTTAAAACAAAAACAAACACACTAAAATATAAAAGAGCTTTTTTAAGCTCTTTTTTTTGTTTTAAACTAACGTAAATCATAATTTAAAACCTTAAAAATTAGCATTTTTGTTAAAATTAACCTTATGAAACCACTAAACACATACATAGACCACACTTTATTAAAAGCAACTGCAACAAAAAATGATATTATTACATTGTGTGACGAAGCAAAAGCACATCAATTTTTTTCGGTTTGTGTTAACAGTTGTTATGTAAAACTAGCTAAACAACAACTAAAAAATACTACAGTAAAAGTATGTAGTGTTATTGGGTTTCCGTTAGGCGCAATGTCTACGGACGCTAAAGTGGCAGAAACAAAAGCCGCCTTAAAAGATGGCGCAGATGAAATTGATATGGTTATAAACGTTGGACTATTAAAGAGTAAAGAGTTTGATGCTGTTTGGAAAGACATTGAGGCTGTAAAAGCTATAATGCCCAACAATGTTTTAAAAGTTATTTTAGAAACCTGTTACCTTGAAGAGGTTGAAATTATTAAAGCCAGCGAATTAGCCATACAAAGCGGTGCCAATTTTATAAAAACATCTACAGGGTTTGGTACAGGTGGCGCTACTATTAATGATGTTAAACTCATGAAAAGTGTTTGTAAATCTTGCGTAAAAATAAAAGCTTCAGGTGGTATTAAGGATAAAAAAACAGCTTTAGAATATATAAATTTAGGTGTTGAAAGACTTGGCACATCATCGGGAATTGCAATTATTAATGACGAAACTTCTAATTCAAATTACTAAAACATGAGCGTACATATTAATGCTAAAAAAGACGCTATAGCAGAAACCATTTTATTACCCGGTGATCCTTTACGTGCTAAATGGATTGCCGAAACATTTTTTGATAACCCTGTTTGTTTTAATGATGTTAGAGGCATGCTTGGTTTTACAGGTACTTACAAGGGTAAACGTATTTCTGTAATGGGCACAGGTATGGGGTTACCTTCTATTTCTATTTATGCACACGAGTTAATAAATGAATACAATGTTAAAAATTTAATACGTGTGGGTAGCGCAGGTTCATATAAAAATGATGTTAAAGTAAGAGATGTGGTTTTAGCCATGGCTGCCTCATCAAATTCTGGTTTAAACAAACAGCTATTTAATGGTGCCGATTATGCTCCTACCGCAAACTTTGAATTATTTCAAAAAGCGGTTGAAGTTGCTAAAACTAAAAATATTCCTATTAAAGCGGGAAATGTTTTGACTTCGGATGCTTTTTATGCTGATAATTTTGAAGATTATAAAAAGTGGGCAAATTTTGGCGTACTTTGTGTTGAAATGGAAACCGCTGGTTTATACACCATTGCTGCTAAGCACAACGTTAACGCTTTGAGTATTTTAACAATTTCCGACTCTTTAGTTACAGGAGACAGATTACCAAGCAAAGACAGAGAAACTACATTTAAAGAAATGATAGAAATAGCCTTAGAGTTGGCTTAATTTACTGCAACTTCTTTTAATTCAATCTTAGATAATAGTTTTAACTTGTTGGCTTCAAACAGAGTTTCTAAGTCTTCCAATTTTGCCTCTCCTTCAAATTTGTAGTTGTTGTAATCTACAAAACGTATCCCTTTTATAATCCGCTCATTGTAAGCTTCTCTAAATCGTAAGCCAATACCATGATCTTCAGCATAGGAATAAGCTAAATAGTCTACTTTAAAATTTTCTTTATTTACGTAATATAGGAATACATCATCAAAGTCCTCTCCTCCTCCATCTTCATTAAATGTAATTCTGATTTTATGGTATGTTTCTCCTTTAATCTTAACTTCACTTATGTAGTTCTTATTAACGGCAGCATCATTTAAACCATATGGTAATACTGAAAAATAATGTACAGAATTAACTGAAGCAGAATACCTTGAAACCATGCTATCAGCAACCTTAATTAATTCTCTGTTTACTGTTCTCTGAAAACCGATATTAGTTAGCCAATCTACAATGGTATCATTCTCTTTTACAAATGTTCTCCCAAGCTCGAATATGCCATTATTTCTATGAGCAGTGTAATGAATATCCCTGAAATTAAATTCTATAGTTGAATTGGAAACTTTGTTACCTCCAGATACCTCAATTGTGCTATCAATGATAGTTTTTGCAGTTAATTTTTCGTCTTGTTTACAGTTAACCAAAACACTAGTGATAAAAACAATTAAACAGATTCTTCTAAGCATATATTTTATTTTGGGTTTTTGTCGTAAACTTTTATAACTAATTACTATTCCTTAAAAGTTTCTTTATGAACGATATTTCCATCTACATCGTAATGAAGAAATTCAATAAATGGTTTATCTCTTTTACGATATACCTTGGTGGCTAAAAAGCCTCCTTTTACTCTTAAAAATTTGTGCTGTGGTAGCACATTACTTTCTTCCCAACCACCAGCATGAAAATCACTCACGGCACCTTGACTAAATTCTCTTAGGCCACTAATAGAGTCTACCGATGCATATTGCCAATGCCTATCGCCATTTACTACAAAAACCTTGTTTTCAGCCAAATACGACCTTAACCAAGCGCCTTCGGTTTGAAATGCTTTGTTTGAATGGTTATCATTCTTTCCTGTTGGCCTATCTGGACCCACAATTGGAGTTGGGCTTATTAAGACTTTAAACGTTGCGTCAGATGCTTCAATAGTTTCTTTAAACCATTGTATTTGTGCTTTACCCCAAATTGTTTTTTCAGCACTATCTTCAATTGTATTATCTGATCTAAATTCTCTAACCTCAACAAACCAAACTTGTAAATCTTTACCCCATCTCTGGGTTCTGTAAGGTTTTTTTCCAATTGGAGTTTGTTCATACCACAGAGCTAATCCGTCTTCAAAAGTAACTTCTCCTAAAGGTGCTCTTCCTGGATACGCATCATCTCTTAACAAGTCATGGTCATCCTTTTCAATGTACAACGGCGTTTGCATATAAAACTCTTTTAAAGAAGGCCACGAGTTCATTGCATGCCACTTATGTCTGGCCATTTCAATAGTTTTAACAAAAGGTCCTGGTTTATCGTAATAGACATAATCTCCTGTTTGTGAATGAAACTTAGGCTTAAGCTTTTTCATTTCATCATAAATTTTGAATCCGCGTTTAGGATCGTCATAACTCCAAAATAATTGACAAGTAGATGACGTAAAAAGAACAGGTTCTATGTCGTTTGGATCTGGAGCTGTGAAAAAACTACCATATACCACAGTCTCTGAAAACTCTGCACCTTTTCTACCGGTTAGCTTAATGTTATAAAAAGTATTAGGTTTTAAGTTTTCAACTTTCCTTTTATAGGTATAATCCTTTAGGGCAGATACAAAAGCCCAATCAATGGAAATAGTATCTTTTGCAGAAAATAATTCTATTTTAACCTCTCCAAAAGTACCTCTAACAGCACCATCCATTTCATCTACAGGAGCATTATTATTAAAATTTATTGGTGGCCTGAATGTTTTTTCTTTTTGCTGGTGGTGAATAGGGACAGGAATCGAATCGGCACATAACCTCGTCCAAATGATAGCAGAACTGTTAGAAACTTCACCTATTTTAAATCCAGTTGTAAAATATACGTTTTCACTTTCCGTTTGCGCACACGCTATGTAAACAAAAACTAAAAAACTTATAGATAATAATAATCTTTTTAAACCCATTTTTACTAATTTAAATTTCTTAATCACAAACTTAAGACTCTTTAAGGAGAAAAACGTATTTATAAAATATTCGTTTTAAAAGTTATTATTTGCCCTGTATATTTTTGTGAAAGTATATTAATACTTGATTCTGAAAGCTGTAAAACTCTTGGGTAACCTCCTGTTGTCTGGCAGTCACGCATTAAAACTATAAGTTTTCCAGAAGGTGTTAGCTGTACTGTACCTGGTTTTACCAAAGAGGTTATTATAGGTTTTAATGTATTTTCTAACACTTCATTAAGTTGATAAGCCATTCTATTATTATCTTTTGAAATACTGAATGTATTACTTAACAAATACTTTTTTTGGTCTTCGGAAAGTTGATCAAACTCAGGACCTTTGGCAACTTCTAGTTTATTTGTTTCTAAATATGTATCTGCTACCTTTATTGAAGCGTTAGCCAGCATTACACTATCTTTAAAAGAAGCAATTTTTAAAACATCACCTTTTTCTACGCTACTTTTAAGCGTGATATTTTGGTACATACTATAACTTTTTAAAACGTTCTCTGTTTTAAAACCTCCTTGAACAGATAGATAAGCACGAAAGCCTTTTTTTAGTTTTCCAAAGGAAAGCACATCGCCCGCTTCAACTAAAATTGACTTATTATTAGAAATAATTTTGTTATTTAATTTTGGCGATATATTTGCTCCAGAAATGCAAATCCTCGTCTTAGTTTCAAATTGTAATTTGGGCCCTAACATGGTAATTTCCATAACTGGTAAATCTAAAGAGTTACCCAAAATAGCATTGGAAAAGGAAGCAGATTGTTTGTCCATTACACCAGAATATGGTATGCCATAATTTTGCACACCAAACCTGCCAAAATCTTGAATAGTAGTGTATAATCCTGCATTTAAAACCTTAATCATTAATCACCTCACTTTCTATTTGATATACACCGGCTTCAACTAAAGTTTTAATATTACTATGTATTTCTTTTGAAACCTGATAAAACTGAATTTCATCTCCTGCATTGGCAAAACATGGAGTTTGTGCTTTTATGTCAAAGAAATTAATTGGAGAATTTCCAATAATATTCCAACCTCCAGGACTTTCACTAGGATATATACCAGTTTGCCCTCCTCCTATAGCTACTGCGCCTTTCTCTATCTTTAATCTTGGAGAGGCTTTCCTTGGTGTATAAAGCGTTTTATCTAAGCCTCCTAAATAAAGGAAACCTGGTAAAAAACCAATAAAATAAACAGTATAACTTATTGTTGAATGGCGCCGTATTACCTCATCAACTGATAGATTATTGGTTAAAGCTAATTCGTGTAAATCTATTCCAAAATGAGTATCGTAACATACTGGTATACGCCATCTTTTAAATGCATATTTATTAACTATATGCGCCGTATTATAAATGGCTTCTAACTCGTTTATTTTAGATTCTAAACCATTGGTAAAATCATTAAAACTAACCAATAACGAATTATATGCATGATTTACGTCATGGATTCTTTTTTCTGCCTCTAACTTAGCTTTAAAACTTAAAACATCTTTAAGGATTTCTTTACTTATAATTTGAGGCCATTCTATTAAAACTGATTGTTCCCCAAACGGTTTATATTTAAGTTGGTACGTCACCTATTGTACTTTAATATTATTTTCTAGCAGGCGTTTATGAAGTTGTTTCACGAGTTCTATGGCTTCAGGATTATCTCCATGAACACAAACGGTTTCTGCTAAAATAGGAATTTCGGTATTATTAATGGTTTTTACCTTTTTGAAAGCCACAAAATTTAAAACATGATTTACCAAAGTATCTGCATCATGTATTACAGCATTCTTTTCTTTTCTAGATACTAAACTTAAATCGTCATTGTAGTTTCTATCAGCAAATGCTTCGTAAGTAATGGCAATACCGTTTTCTTTGGCCAGTTGCGCAATAACAGATTTATAAGGTACATACAATTGCACAGGCCTATGCATACTTTTAACAACTTCAATAATAACATTAGCAACCTTTTCATCTTTAGCTGCTAAATTATAAAGTGCTCCGTGTGGTTTTATATGATGAAGCGTGGCATTTTCTTTGTATAACACACTCAATAAATCTGTAATCTGATGCTTTAATGAAGTGAACAAAGCCGCACAAGATATATCCATTTTTATACGTCCGAAATTCTCCCTATCGGGAAATGATGGATGCGCTCCTATTTTAACTTTATGAGTTTTGGCAAGTTTTACAGCATCGTGCATAGACGTATCATCTCCAGCATGCCCACCACAAGCAATATTGCAAGACGACAGGTAAGGCATTAAATCAGCTTCATTTCCAATACCTTCACCTAAATCGGCATTTATGTCAATAACAAGATGGTTCATAAAAAATACTATAAAAACACTTTACCTAAGGCTACTGCCGAAAGTAAAATAGTTATTCCTAAGATAAGAAATCCTAAAATATTTTGTTTGGTATTATTCTTATATTTTCCAAGAACAGAGGTTTTATTCATAATATATATTAAAATCACTGCTATTACTGGTAATAAAATGCCATTTGCTACTTGGGCAAATTTTATAATTTGAATTGGTTTGATGTTAGTAGATGAAAACGCTACACCCAAAACCAAAATAAACATCCAAACACATCTAAATTTTATAGATTTTAAATTAGAAGACCACCCTAAGCATCCGCTAGCTACATAAGCGGCAGCTAAAGGCGCTGTAATTGCACTGGTTATACCTGCTGCAAACAAACCAATAGCCAAAACGTATTTAGAAAAACTACCAAATAAAGGCTCTAATCCTTTAGCCAAATCTGCAGCACTACTAACAGATTCGCCTTGTATGGCAGAGGCAGAAATTATAATACACATTGACACCAAACCGCCTAGTACAACAGCAACAAAAGTATCTTTTCTTGCTATCCGTAAATCTGATATTTTTTGCCACTTCTCCTTTACTAACGAAGCATGTAAAAAGAGATTGTAAGGCACAACGGTTGTTCCAATAAGTCCAACAATTATCAATAACCCATTTTCGGGAAACTTCGGAATAAAAGCCCCTTTTAGAATATCTAACACATTAGGTTTCGTTAGTATTGCACAGGTAAGAAAGGCCAAACTCATAAGAATAACTAGTGTTATAAGTGCACGTTCAATAACTTTATAATTTCCAATGTAAAGTAATACGAATGCTAAGGCTCCAATTATTAAACTAAAACTTTTAAAAGTTACCCCAAACAAATTTAAGGATGGGTTAACCAAAATAGCTTCTAAACCTAAGACGGCACCAGAAATATTACCAGCTTCATAGGCCGCATTTCCTATTACAATTGCAGAAAGGATTAAAACGACTATAAATGTTTTAAAAACTGGACTCTTAATTTCGGTTCTAATAACTTCAGATAAGCCTTTTTGTGTTATTATGCCTAACCTAGCGGCCATTTCTTGCAGTACAATAGTAACTATTATTGAAATTACCATGGCCCAAAGTAAGGCATAACCAAAACTAACACCTGCAATAGTGCACATAGTAATGGTACCTGGACCAATAAAAGCTGCTGCTAAAAGTGGCCCTGGCCCTAAATTTTTAAACCAGTTTTTAATCATTTACAACAGTACTTAACGCATAAATTGCAAAACTACCTAACCAATGGCTTCCCATGTAATCATCATTAAAAATACTTGGTAAAGAATAATTTATATGTTTATTAGCTAAGTTTTTTAAATGATTGTATTCAGGCATGCCATTGGCAATGGTGTTTAAGTTCCATGCTCTTGAGAAGTTTACACCATCTAAATGCACTAAATGTCCGTCGGTTCTATCAGATACTACACCAACATCCCATGTAAAATTTTTATCTTTTAACTGCGGAAGGAATTCGTGCATCCATACTTTAAACGCGTTTGCTGGCAGTAAGCGCTTCATTAAAGCAGCTTCTTCTAAACAAGGTGATAAAAAATCGCTTCCGCTAGGTTCCCAACTTAGTGGGCAAGCTTTATCATTTTTAAAAAAGTACAACACTCTATCAGTAATTGCTTTTTTTAATGCTTGGTTATTTACAGTTTTGGCATAATCAAACGCAAATGATAACCCAAACGCTGTGTTTGTGTGCGTTCCAACACGTAGTGGATAGTTTAATTTTGGTAAATACTCAATATATTTTTCACAAATTAAATGCGTTAATGGCTGTAAGTTATTTTCTAGTATTCTGGCTGTTTCATCATTCCAAGTGTGTAATTCTTCGGCTAATTTTAAAAGCCATGTCCAACCATACGTACGTTCGTATGAGGTGTTATGTTTTCCTCTAAAATAAGCAACTTCAGCTTCAATATTTTCTTTTGAAATATTTTTAAGCAAACGTTCTTTTATATATTCTGCTTTCTCTAAGTCTGGAAACATTTTTAGTAGTTTAACCAAACTCCAGTGCCCGTGTACAGACGAATGCCAATCAAAACACCCGTAAAATGCCGGATGTAATGTTTTTGGCGATTTTAAATCGGCTTCACTACCCAGGGTTTGCGATAATTTATTGGGGTACTCTATATTCATGCAATGTAATGGTAATTCTGCTAATTTATTGGCCTGTTCTAAGTCTAAATTTGGTACTGTTTCTAAATCAATAGACTTTTCAACATCAATTTTTTCTGAAGCTTTTTTATTGGTTTTATTACATGCCACAAAACTTAAAATTATTAAAATACAAATATGTTTCTTCATTTTGGTGTGTTTGTTATTTACTAATAATGACGTTTTAAAAACCAAAAACCCCTATTTGACCAATTATTGCCTTTTTTTGACTATTTGTTGCATATATAAACTAGGGCTAACCTTTATTAATAAATATCTTTGTGTTTAAGTAAATATAAAACATCTAAACCAAATTAAACAATGAAGTACTTAAGTAGTTTCACTTTATTACTATTCTTTTTTGTTTCCCTGGCAACTGCACAACAGAATGATTGGGAAAACCCTAACGTAAATCAAATAAACAGGCTACCAGCAAAAGCTACGTTTTATAATTTTGATTCAAAAGACCAAGCTCTTAACGGCAATCGTGAGGCTTCTAGTAACTATAAATCTTTAAATGGCAATTGGCAATTTAAATGGGTTGCAAAACCTGCCGATGCCTTAAATGATTTTCAGAATGAAGATTTTGATGCATCAAAGTGGGATGCAATTGATGTGCCTTCAAACTGGGAAATGCGTGGGTATGGCACTCCTATTTACACAAATTCAACCTATCCGTTTTTTAATGATTTCCCATACATAAATCATCATGACAACCCTGTTGGGCATTATATTAAAACATTTAATATTGATGAAACTTGGGCTAATAAAGATATTATTATACATTTTGGAGGCGTTTCATCAGCTTACTACGTATGGGTTAATGGTAAATTTGTTGGGTACAGCGAAGACACCCGTTTACCTGCTGAGTTTGATATTACAAAACATGTAAAACAAGGCGAAAATAAAGTAGCGGTTAAAGTTTACCGTTGGTGTGATGGTAGTTATATGGAAGCACAAGACCACTGGCGTATGAGTGGTATTGAACGTGAAGTATATTTACAAGCCAACCCAAAAGTACGTTTGTCTGACTTTACGGTTAGAACAGATTTTGATGACAATTATGAAAATGCATTACTGCAAATAAGACCTGAAATAATTGTTAACATTCCTAATAAATATGTAGCAAAAGTTGGTGAGTTTGGTAACACAAACCTTAAAACCACTGTTGATGACTGGCAGCTTATTACAGAATTAGTTGATGCTAACGGTAATACTGTTGGAGAGCCTACAACTACAGATTTTAACAAAATATTAGGTGAGTTTTACCCCCAACGTGATAATGTATATTTTGGTTTAATTGAAACTGAAATTACAGCGCCTAAAAAATGGTCATCTGATGTTCCTTATTTGTATACACTACTTTTCACAGTAAAAGATAATAATGGAAACAATATACAACACACAAGCACAAAAGTAGGCTTTAGAGAAGTTAAAATTGATGAGCGTGGTCGTTTTCTTGTTAATGGAAATCCTGTAAAAATGATTGGTGTTAACCGTCATGATCACGATCATATTAATGGTAAAACTGTAACACGTGAAGACATGGAAGCAGATGTTAAACTTATTAAGCAGTTTAACTTTAACGCGGTAAGAACATCACACTACCCTAACGACCCATATTTTTATGATTTATGTGACAAATATGGTATTTATGTTATGGATGAAGCTAACATTGAAACACACGGTACACGTGGAAAACTTTCAAATGTACCAGAATGGAGTAATGCGTATTTAGAACGTGCTGTACGTATGGTTGAGCGTGATAAAAACCACCCAAGTATTGTTATGTGGAGCTTAGGTAACGAATCAGGCACAGGACCAAACCACGCTGCCATGGCTGGTTGGATTAAAGATTTTGACCCAACACGTTACATTCATTATGAAGGAGCTCAAGGCATTCCTAATCATCCAAAATATAAAAAGAATTTCTACAAACAAAACGTTGGTAATCCATCAGACAAACCTTGGGTTGACATGATTAGCCGCATGTATCCACAACCTCAAGAATTACAAGATTTGATTGATGATACTGCAGCGTTTCAAAGTACACCTGTTTTAATGTGTGAATATGCGCATGCCATGGGTAATTCTGTTGGAAATATGAAAACCTATTGGGATATTATTCATAACAACGACCGCGCTTTAGGTGGTTACATTTGGGATTGGATTGACCAAGGTATTTTAAGAAAAGATGAAAATGGTAAAGAATATTATGCTTACGGAGGATCTTATGGAGATACACCTAACGACGGAAGTTTTTGTATAAACGGTATTATTGCTTCTGATAGAACACCAAAACCTGAAATTATTGAGTGTAAAAAAGTAAATCAGCCTGCAGTTATTTCAACTAACAATGCTTTAAACGGTAATTTTGAAATATTAAACCGTCATCATGCATCAACACTATCGCAATACAATGTATCATGGAATATAACTGAAAATGGAAAGGTTATTCAAAAAGGCACTTTAAACACTTTAAATACTAAACCATTTGAAAAAGATAATTTTAACATTAACTTTAAAAAACCAAAACTTAAAGCTGGTAGTATATACCACTTAAACATTTTCGGTACTTTAAAAAATAACACTCTTTGGGCTGAAGCGGGTTATGTAGTATTTGAAGAACAATTTCCTTTAAATTATGATGTTCCGCAGCCTTCTGTATTAAAAAGTAATAGTACATTAGTTGTAAACCAAACAAACAATGTTGTTACCATAAACAACAACAATATTTCTGTTGAAATTAACAAACAAACTGGTTACATTTCATCATACAAAGCTAAAGGTGTAAATATTATGAAATCGCCTTTAAAACTTAACTTTTGGCGTGCTGAAACTGAAAATGATGAAGCGTATAGAGATGCCATGAAATTACATAATGAATTAGACTGGATGCATGCTGGAAACTCATTAAAAGTTGAAAACATTTCTGTTAATGACACTGAAAAAGGTAAAGCAACTATTACCATTACAGGTAAAATTGATAAACCCGAAACGCATGTTACCTTAGCTTACACCATTTTAGGAACTGGAGAAATTAAAGTTGATTACAAGGTTACTATAGCTAAAAACGCACCTAACGCTCCGCGCATTGGCATGCAGTTTGACATTGCTAATAACTATAATGAATTAACATATTTTGGTAAAGGACCACAAGCTAATTATGCCGATAGAAATTATGGCGCCCATGTTGGTTTGTACTCAGGAAAACCAGAAAACATAAACTATAAATACGTTTACCCTGAAGAGTATGGTAACCACACCCAAACACACTGGTTTACGCTTACTAACACAGCTAAAAAAGGTGTTTTAGTTAAAGGTGAACAACCTATAAACTTTAGTGTTTTAGAATACAGTATTGATAATTTACAAGAAGCTAATTTTTTAAATGAATTAGAAGAACGTGATGTTTACACAGTAAATATAGACTTAAGTCAACAAGGTGTTGGTGGAGACAACACATGGTCTAAACGAGCTCAAGCACATGAAGCGTTTAGAAATAAACCTGGAACGTATAAATACACGTTTTATTTAGCACCATTTAGCACAAAAGTAAAAGCTGAGAAAATAAGATTTTAATAAATAATATCTTTATATCGAAAAAAGGATGGTTTTAAAATTAAGCCATCCTTTTTTGGTTTTATTGATTTTGATTTAGAAGTAACTTACCCCAACCAGCCATCTCTATCTAAACTTCGGTATTGTATGGCTTCACTAATATGAGCACCTTCAATATTTTCCGAAGCTTCTAAATCGGCAATAGTTCTAGCTACTTTTAAAATTCTATCATAAGCCCTAGCCGAAAGGTTTAAACGTTCAATAGCTGTTTTTAATAACTGTTTTGAGCTTTCATCTAAAGCGCAATGTTTTCGTATTTGCTTGGTATTCATTTGTGCATTGTAATGTACTTTCTCATTATTTAAAAAGCGCTTACTTTGTATGTTTCTTGCTGCTGTAACACGCTTTCTTATATCTACTGAAGATTCGCCTTTTCTATCTTCTGATAGCTTATCAAAAGGCACTGGTGTTACCTCAATATGAATATCAATTCTATCTAACAATGGTCCTGAAATTTTGCTTAAATACCGTTGCATTTCAGCAGGACTTGAGGTTACAGGTGCATCAGGGTCGTTAAAATAACCACCTGGACTTGGGTTCATGCTAGCTACTAGCATAAATGATGACGGATATGTTACCGTAAATTTTGCCCTTGAAATGGTTACCTCTCTATCTTCTAACGGTTGGCGCATTACCTCTAAAACATCGCGTTTAAATTCTGGTAGTTCATCTAAAAACAACACACCGTTATGCGATAACGATATTTCACCGGGTTGCGGATAACTACCACCGCCTACAAGTGCAACATTTGATATGGTATGATGAGGGCTTCTAAAAGGGCGCTGTGATAATAAACCTGCATCTTTTACCCTACCAACTACCGAGTGTATTTTAGTTGTTTCAAGCGCTTCATGTAACGTCATAGGAGGTAAAATGCTTGGTAGCCGCTTTGCTAACATGGTTTTACCTGCACCTGGCGGACCTATTAAAATAATGTTATGACCTCCAGCAGCAGCAATTTCCATGCAACGCTTAATTCCTTCTTGTCCTTTTACATCGGCAAAATCGTGTTCAGGAAAATCTAGATTTTTTTCAAATTCTTTTCTAGTATCAATAATAGTTTGCTCTAAAGCTTCGCCTTTATCAAAATAGTTAATAACTTGTTTAATATTATCAACGCCATACACCTCTAAATCATTAATTATAGCCGCTTCTTTAGCATTGGCTGCAGGTAAAATGAATCCTTTGAATCCTTCTTCTCTAGCTTTAATAGCTATGGGTAACGCCCCTTTTATAGGGTGTAAACTGCCATCTAAAGACAATTCACCCATAATTAAATATTGTTCTAAGTTTTCAGCTTTAATTTGTTTTGAAGCAGCTAGAATACCTATTGCTAAGGTTAAATCATAAGCACTTCCCTCCTTTCGTAAATCAGCAGGTGCCATATTGATTGTTATCTTTTTTCCAGGAATTTTATAGCCGTTATTTTGAAGTGCAGCAGCAATACGATAATTGCTTTCTTTTATAGCATTATCTGGCAAACCTACTAAATGATAACCAATACCAGAATCTACATTTACCTCTACGGTAATTGTGGTAGCCTCTACACCAAAAACGGCACTACCAAAAACTTTTTTAAGCATAGAATAAGGTTTCTAATCAAATGTAAGAAAATATTTTAACTAGAAATAATAGTCACTAGATTATTCTAAACTTCAAAAATTTTATGTTTTATAGCATACAACACAAGTCCTATTCTATTTTTAAGATGTAATTTTTGAAATAAACTATCTCTGTAACCATCAATGGTTTTAGGACTTAAAAACATTTTTTCTGAAATTTCCTTGTACGTCATTTCAGAACATGCGTATTTAATAAACTCTATTTCTCGTTCTTTTAATTTTATTATTGAAGTGTCTTTTCCGTTTAAAGAATTAACCAATATATGTGAGACATCTTGGGTGTAATAATAGCCATTCTTGATAACTTCTTTTAGTGCTATTTCTAAAATATTCTTTTCTATATCTTTAAGTAAATAGCCTTTTGCTCCTACTTTTAGCATATTTATAATAGTAGCTTCATCCTCAACTACTGATAATGCTATTACTCTTACATCAGGGTATTCTTGGGTAATAATTCGTGTAGTTTCAATACCATTTAGAATTGGCATATTAACATCTATAAGTACTATATCTGGCCTATTTTCTGGTATTTTAAATTTTGTTAACAATTCTTTACCATTGTAGCATAGATACGATACTTTGAATTCTTCAAATGAATTTACTAAACCAGCAATTGCTTGAGACAAGAGTTTATGATCTTCTACTATAACTACAGAGTAGGTTTTCATTTGATTAATATTTGTAGGTTATTGTTAGTTTAGTACCCTCATTAGGTTTAGATACAAAGTCTGCTTTTGCATTTATTAACTTAATTCTACTTTTTATATTGCTTAACCCTATTCCTGAACATGCCTGCTCATTCGTTTCAAAACCTTGCCCATTATCTTCAACCATAATAGTTAAATCTTTAGCTCCATAATTTAGTTCTACATACAATTTACTAGCCTTGGCATGTTTTATTGTATTTGAAAAGAACTCTTGTAAAATTCTAAAAAAAATAAGTTCTTTTTTAGCATTTAATTTTACAGGCTCTCCTATTACCTTTAGTTTAGCTTTAATAACATTTAACCTATTAAAACGTTCAATTTCTAAGGCAATTATTTCTGTAAGCAATTTGTGCTTTAGAATATCTGGATGCACTAACTTAGCTAGACTTCTTAATTCTTTCAAACTAATATTAAGCGTTTCTTTTACATCATCTAAGCCCGTATGACTTTGTACTTGTATTTTAGCTAGTGTTAAAAGTTGACCTATATTATCGTGTAATTCCCAACTGATGTTTCTTAAAATTTGCTCTCTTATTTCTATTTGAGCTTTTGATATTTCTTTTTCAAAATGGCGCTCTGCTTCCTTTTGCTCTATAAGTAATTTATTTTTTCTTTTCTGAAAAATAAGAAATAGAAAAATCATGGTTACTACTAAAGAAACCAAAACAACCGATGAGGTAATTAAAAATGATTGTATTTCTTTTTCGTCCATAAAAAACCTATATTATAACAACCATAAAGAATGACATTTAAGCATAATAAAATTATAAAAAATGTAATACTATCTCCCCAAACGTTAAAGTATCTTGACAATAGCATGAAAGGCACCATGCCTACATAAAATAATATAAGCGCCAGAGCAATCCAAAAGCTTAATTTATATTTTATTGATGAAGTGTTTTCAGAGTTTATTATTTGGTACATATAAAAACCAGTTAATATAACAATAAAAATGGCACCCGTTACAAACCCGTAAACAAGAAACTCATTAGCTCTATTATTTATGAAGTTTAAAAAAAATACTATTGTAAATATAAAACTAAATAATAGCACTAATTTTTTATTCAATTTATATTCTAAAATTAAGTAGTACCAATAAAAATAAAATAAGATACTAATACCAATGTATAAATTATACATCCAATAAATATTGATTAAAAAAAAATCGGCTATTATTCCACTTGTAAAATCAAAAACAAAAGTTACCCAAATAAATGGTAAAAAATATTTTTCATTTGAAAACTTATATTTTTTATAAGATTTTAACGCAATAATTGCAGTAATTAATTGTAGTAAGTTTATTAAATACGGTAAATATTGCATTGATTAATTAATAATTAAAAACTTTATTTTTTACTAAAAAAACAGAACATTCTATAAATCCTTAGGTGGTTTTCCGGCATGTGCAAAATTGAGTGCTTTAAGTGAATTAATATTATCATTCATTAATAATGAAGTGCTAGTATTTACCAAAAAACCTGCTTTTTGTGTATCAGTTTTATTGCCTGTTGGTACTAAAACAACAGTAGAAAAACCGGCATCAGGAGATGCGCTACCTTTAGGGTAAGCCGCATTATAAATACGGATTCCTAAGTTAGAGTACCCCATTTCGTTTGCATGATATTCAACATAATCTATGTATTGTTTCAATGTATCTAAAGAAAATAAGAATTCACGAGTGTCTGCTGCTGGGGTACCATCAGGTGTTTTCAATTTTAAAGTATCATTTAAAATTTGCCATCGTGTCATTTTATATTCTTCTTCTAATGTATTAGCATCATCATAATTAATTGCTTGTTTTGGTGCCTCTGGAACTACTGGTTGAGGTTCATTATAAAACTTCCAAAAAATAAAAAGTAGTAGTAAAACAATAATAATCCAAAGTGGTGTTTTTGATTTCATAATAGTTTAATTTAAAGTTTAAAACACATTAAAACTCATGTGGTTTTTTTTTGAGCTTGCTTTTGATAAATTTTATATCAAAATGATTTTAAATAATTTAGGTAAACAAAATTCCTTTTTTCACACCATTAAGTCAAGGGTGTTTTTCCCCAATTTTATTTTTTTTTCTTTTTTTAAATAAAAAGAGCCTCCTAATTAAGAGACTCTTGGTAAAATTAAAATATATTTAAATTATAGCTTATGCTGCTTCTAAGCAAAAGCCAACTGAAACACTACCTGAATGCTTACCTACTGTAGTACTATTTACTATAGTTCTATCTTCGGCTCTAATATGTACAGTATAGCCACATGCTGGTAAATTGGCGGTATCAATTTTCCAGGTTCCGGTAACATAATCTAAGCTACTATCCTTATCATCTAAAGATATGGTTAAGCTACCTGAAGATACAGTTATATCACTTGAAGTAATATTTGTTGTTTGAATTGTTCCTGCAGGATTAAACGGAGCTAAACTTAGTTTTAAATAATCTAAATGGGTATCATTTTTTACTTCAAAAGTACCTTCAACTACATCTCCTATAGAAAACTTACCACAATTGCCCATACCTGAAGTTATTTCTATTGCTACTTTAGGCGCATCTTTATCTACCATAAATCTAACAGTTTCACTTTGCTCACCAGTGTTGCTTTCTATATATAACTCATGAATTCCAAAATCAGTAGGTTTGAATTTTAATAAAATATCATCGTTAACAAATTTTTGAATGTTTCCTGTTGATTTTGGTATATAATCATAAAAATCTCCTGTTGGTGTTTGTTCAATATTGACACTAGAATTAGTTCCTAAAATAGTATTAAACGTAGTTACATTTACATTAAATTTCTTGTTGAAAGGTAAAAACACACCTCCTGGTTCTTTTATCATTATTTTGTATTTGGTTACAGGAATTTGATTTAAAATTTTCCCTGTAACATACACATTTCCATCAAATGGGCTGTAATCTGCAACAATACTATTTGCCATTAAACTAGGGCCTTTGGCTAAGCCTGATATTGTGTTAATAATTTCAGTATCTACACCACCTAAGCTTTCTATCCATGGTTGATTTTTAAGACCTAAAAAACCTTTAGGTAATGGTTTAATTTCTACATCACAAACTTCCCAATCTCCCCATGTAGCTACAAAATTGGGGGCATTAGGTGTTGGTGGTGTATTCCATGATAATATACCTTTTATTTTTGCTTTACCTTCTTTACAATATTTTTTTTGATGCGGAGTTAAATCTACAGGCATGTACGCATTGTACCAAAGACCTTCTTTTGGTATTTGGTTGATATCAAAAACTGTAACAGAAGATGTTCCCATGAATTCCCAACCAGATCCAAAATCCATATAAAAAGCTACATATTCTTTACTACCACTACTGCACAAATTACCAGAATAACCAGATGACTTTTTTAAATGTATATCTGCATGTATTTCATTTAATTTTCTATTTAAACTAATACATTTCAACTCTTCATATGTTGTATTAAACTTAGGGCTCTTTAAAATATCTAATACTTTAGAAATATCTATTTTAGCTATTTCAAATTGCTTTTTACTTTTTATAATATCTTTTAAGCTAAAATTTGTGTTTACATTTTTTAAAGCCATTGTTACTAAACGGGCTTCATCAACATCGTTCTTGTATTTTTTTTTTAATTCACTAATCTTAACCATTGGGTTTGGAAAACTTAATTCGGGCATACTACCAATTACCGGGTTAATAAAGTCTGATACATCAATTGGATTATCAAAAATTGGAGGAATTTGAAATTGAGGTTTAGGTGCAATTTGTATTCTGGCTTCTTTAACATTTCCCCATACTGGCTTATAGCTTGGTGTGTTTACAGGAGGCTCTACATTCCATGATAAAATAGCTCTTACATTAGGCAACACAGGCTCTTCACTACATCTTTTCCTAATTTTTGGATTAATAATTAGTTTAACACCATAACATAACCCTTTGTGGTCTTCAATATCATGAATTCTAAAACTAGAAACTCCTAAATCTTCCCAGTTTCCATTGTTTTCATAATCAATATAAAAACGAACATACTCATAGCTACCAGAATTACAATGACTTCCTAAATAGCCTGATTGATTTTTAATATGTACAGTGGCTCTTAACGCTCTGTTTTTTGGGTGGTAACTAATACACTTTAGTTCTTCATATTCTGTTGAAGAAACAATTTTTTTTACTGGATACCCAAACGCTTTTGTATCTAAATTTCCATAGTAGTTTAAATTTGATAATAAATTAATTTTGAATCCGGAGCGATCATTTAATTTTAAATCTGATGTTTTCATGGTTTATTGATTTTTTAAATTATTCAACAAATTTGAAAACTATTACATCTTAATGTAAGAGGAAGAACTACCTTTTTGAAAGCGTTTTTTACCCTATTTGAAAGTGTAAAACACCCTTTTTTAATTATCCAATATTAATTAAAAATTAGAGTAATAAGTATTTACCATGAAAATAATGGAAGTATCTGTTTTTTAATTATTTTAATCACTTAACCTTTATAACATGCGTGCTTACTACATCATTATTTACTTTTAAATACACATCAAAAACACCCTTTCGTTTAAATAAACTATTAAACTCCACAACAGAAAAATCTTTATTAAACGCATAGTATGAATGTTTTTTAACAGATACTCCATTAATTATTAAAATCAATTTTTCTTTTTCGCATTTTGAAGGTATTTGAAACCTAAATAACACCTTCTTATTTTTTTTGATAGTGGTAGTCATTTTAAAAGGTGCCAATGGTAATATTTTATGTTTAAAAGTATCACCATACACCAAAGGGCCACTCAAAAAATCTGTTATGTGTATTTTTTGTTCTGTTAAAAGCCATTCTGTATTTAACGGATAATGATTTTTTACAAATAAATTAGGTTCTGATAAAAAATACCCATCATTATAATCATGCTCAAAACGGCCTGTTTCTAAATTAAAAAAACCACTTGCCCAAGTAGGATCGCATAAATACCACTTATTGTTTAATAAAATCACATTCCAAGAATGGTTGGGAATACTTAAGGTTTCAATATTTGATTCAGTGGTTCTACCATAACCATGAACCATTTTGCAATTTAAACCTGCTAAAGAAGCCATTTCTTGAAGTAAATAAGCATAACCAGTACAAATGGTTTTCTTTTGTCTAATAAGTTTTTTTAAAGCCTTTTTTCTAAATTGATTATTCCATGTATTTAGAGCAATACTATCACTTTTAAACTTTTCTCGTTTTCTTAAATTTAAAACGTGGTTTGCATAATCATTTGATATATTAGAGCAAACCCAAATATAAATAGCCCTAAATTTTTCTACATCTGTAGTTAGTTCAGATGTTAGTTGATGTACCAAAACTGGCAAATTTTTAAGTGTAGCACCTTTATTTTTTTTAGCAATAAAATCTGCTTTATTGAAATTTATATGTTCAAAATCTGAAACTTGAGAAAAATGCTTAAAACTTAACAATAATGCTAAAACTAAAAGCAGCCTATTCATTAAACTTATTAATTTTTATTACGTTTAGATGTATAAACTTTGTTAGTACTTACAGCCCCCATTAACTCTACTAATTCAGCATCCATGGTTACGTTTAAATTCTTTTGATTTTCGGCAACTTTTACACGTTTTGGTGAATAACCTAAATAACTAAAAACTAAAACATCATTAGCTTTTAATGGTTTAGGAAAAGTAAATTTGCCTTCAAAATCTGTGGTAACACCAATTTTGGTGCCTTTTAAAACAATACTAACACCTGGTAGCGGTAAATTATCATGATCTAAAACCACACCTGCCAACAATTCATTTTGTACAACTTTTAATGAATTTGTTTGTGTTTTGGTTATTTTTTGAGCTGTTATATTTTGAAATGCAAATAACCAAAAACAAGCTAAACCTAATAACTTAGCATAATTAAACGTATATTTTTTGGGGACGATTGAGGTTTTGTTAAGCGTTTTCATTTGTGATATTTTTAATATTCCGCAGGTATTATTTTTATTTTTTTCGAAGAACTTAACAAGTTCAGTAGCCGTCATTTCTCTGAAGTCTACAACTTCTTTTTGGCAATTTTTACAAAATCCACCTTTATCAGTTTTATCAAATTTATTGAAATTTTCTGAACATGGCTTGTTAATGTTTAAATTTAGTTGATGTTTCATAACGTATAATTTTAATGATGTTATAAAGCTAGCACCTAATTAAAGCACAAAAAAACTACAATGCGTTAAGTATGGGGTTGGTTGAGTAAACATAAAAAGTCTCACTAAAAAGTGAGACTTTTAAAATGAAATAGTCATGATTAACCTGAAAAATCAGATTATATTTTAATATTATTTGGCTGTATTTAAAAACTTAGGCTTAATAACTAACATAGCCCATGCCCAGTTTTGTCCGCTTGCAGCAGCATCTTCACTTATTCCTTTAAGCTCATACATACCATCGGCAGCAAACATGTGCGAGTAACCCATTACTAAAGCATACCCTTTAAAGGCTTTTTTGTATACAATATCAATTTCAGTACCTAAAGATTTTTCTCCACTAGCTAATTCTTTCTCTCCACTAAAATTAAGTGCTTTAACTAATAAGCTAGATTTGTTTCCTAAATCAAAATTAGCACTCACATGAATATCAGATAAACCAATTGAGTTAGCGTGGTTACCTACGTAAAAATAATCCATAAAACCATTAAATTTGTGGTTAGTACCATATAATGGGAAAAATGCTTCAGTTTCAGCAGTATCAGCTTTATCACCACTAATTATCTCAATACCAGCACCAAGTGTTACTTTTTCAGAAGCCTTGTAAGTAGCATCTAAACCTAGTAAAAACGCTGTTTTTCTATCATCACCAAACTGTAAATAACCATTACCAGCAAGACCAAAACTTCCTGCTTTATATGTTAAATGCGTACCAAATGTTTGAATATTATTTACACCATCTGGAGCACTAGCGTCATCAAATTTTTGAAAACCATTATTTAATAATAACAAACTACCTGTAAATTTTTCCCAAGCTTGTTTCATATATAACATTTGCATGGTTTTGTATGAAAAGAAACCTGAAGTATTATAACCTGTACCTACTGATACAAAACCCGTTGGGTTAGAATAATCTTGATTGAAAGCCAATGCAAAGTCTAACATAAACTTACCTTTTTTATGTTTTATCATGGCTGCATCATGGTTTCGGCCCTGTTGTGCCCAATCTAAACCTCCTAAAATTCTTTGATCATCATATGATAAGACCTGGCGACCAATTTTAGTTGACCAGCTTTCGGCTAATTTAATTTCAGCCCAAGCTTCAAAAACAGCAAATGAATTATTTTGATCCCAAGGTAATATTTGACGATTTTCACCCCAAACCATTACATCTTGCAGGCTTAAATACACCTTATAAGCATCGGTAGTCCAACCAGCATTTAAACGCGCTCTTGTAGAAATTCCAAAACCAGCATCGGCATCATCTGCAATAAGGTTTCCAAATCCGTGACGGTATTCTGTACGTGGTCTAAACTCTCCATCTAATGTAAATTGCGCTTGTGCAAATTGTATTGCTAAGGCAAAAACTGCTAATAATACGTATTGTTTTTTCATATTGTTAAATTTTAATTTTAGCATTTTTAATAAGTTGTTTTTTGTAGTTATTTTTAATTAATTGGTAAGCAAATATACTTGCCTACAAGCGGTTGAATTATGATAAAACTCATGTTTAAAACCACTTTAAGTTTTTATTAATGCTCTAAAAAGTCTATTAAATGTTTTCTGTATTTGTAGTAATCGTTGTGCTCTAAAACTGCTTTACGCGTGCGCGGACGTTCAAAATCTATACTAAGCACATCACCAATTTTAGCGCGTGGTCCGCTAGTCATCATTACCACTCTGTCTGCTAAAAAAATAGCTTCATCAACATCATGTGTAATCATAACAGCCGTAATTTTTTCTTTATTCCAAATTTCAATAAGTATATCTTGCAGTTCGCCACGTGTTAAAGAATCTAACATTCCAAAAGGCTCATCTAACAATAAAACTTTAGGTTTAATAGCAAACGCACGGGCAATACCAACACGTTGCTGCATACCTTGCGATAAATCTGCAGCTTTTTTATGAAACGCATCTTCTAAACCTACTTTTTGTAGGTAATACTTAGCAATATCATTACGTTGTGCTTTTGTTGC
Source organism: Seonamhaeicola algicola (assembly GCF_007997385.1). Lineage (GTDB taxonomy): Bacteria > Bacteroidota > Bacteroidia > Flavobacteriales > Flavobacteriaceae > Seonamhaeicola > Seonamhaeicola algicola. The sequence goes on along the minus strand of NZ_VOSC01000005.1, from coordinate 93,217 downwards.
ATGTGGAAACACTTGGTTTACGCCCAACAATACATTTTGAAGTGATGTCATCCAAGGCATCAAACTTGGTGCTTGAAAAATAACACCTCTATCTGGCCCTGGCCCTTTTATGTGCTTTCCTAAAACTGAAATGTTACCACCTGAAATGTTGTTTAAACCCGCTATCATTGATAACATGGTAGTTTTACCACAGCCCGAATGCCCTATAATGGTTACAAATTCTTCTTTTCTAATTTGAAGGTTTAAGTTTTCTAAAACTACATAATCTCCCTTTGGTGTTGGGTATACTTTTTTTAGGTTTTTTAAATCTAACATGACATCATTTGATGGAAAAATGCCATTTTCAACATAACCTTTAGTTGTTGTATTTGTTGTAATTGTACTCATAATGCGCATGTTATTTAAATTGGTTTACAAAATCTTTAGGTGTTAAGTCTGGCAAAGCGTATGCTGTTTGGGCTTCAGCCTTTCGTTCATTACCTATATCCATTAAATATTCAATAATGGCATTACGCGTTTGTTTAAAGTTTTCATTATCATTCAATTCAGTTTTATCACGTGGGCGTTCAATATCAATTTTAAACTCTGGCCCCAAAGTGGCGTTTGGCCCAGGACGCAACGGAATTATTCTATCGGCCATATAAATACCTTCATCAACATCATTAGTAATAAGCAAGGCTGTACGTTTATCTTTTCCCCAAATATTTAAAATTTCATCTTGTAAATTACCTCTTGTTAAAGCATCTAAAGCACCTAAAGGTTCATCCATAATAATCATTTCGGGTTTCATAGCTAAAGCTCTTGCTACTGCAACACGCTGGCGCATACCTCCAGATAATTCTCTTGGTAATTTATTTATAGCTGGCGTTAAACTTACCATATCTACATAGTTTGCTACCATTTGGTTAAGCTCTTTTTTTGGTGTTTTAGGAAACGCTTCTTTTACAGCCATAAACACATTTTGCCCTACTGTTAACCATGGTAATAATGAGTAATTTTGAAAAATTACACCTCGTTCATGGCTAGTACCAGTAACGGGCTGCCCTTTAAAAAGCACTTCGCCTCTGGTTGGTTGCAATAAACCATTTATTAAGTTTACCAATGTTGTTTTACCACTACCAGTAAACCCAACAATAGCTACAAACTCGCCTTCTTCAATAGTTAAATTTATATTTGAAAGCACTTCATCTTCGCCTTGTACATATGTTTTGTGTACATTATTTAATTGTAAGTATGCCATGTTTTTAGTGTTTGTTAGTTTATGTGTTGATGTGTTTATTCTACTCCAGGATTAAACAGTTAAACAATTCAACCTAGTTTATATAGCATCAGTTTTTACAAAAGACACTGAGTTTTGAATGGTTAACATTAACCTATCTAACAAGAATCCTATAATACCAATAACAAACATGGCTACTATAATTTTTGCGTTAGAATCATTTGCACCATTTTGAAATTCTTCCCATACAAAAGTTCCTAAACCAGGACTTTGTGCTAATAATTCAATAGCAATTAATACCATCCAACCTACAGAGATTGTAATTTTTAAACCGGTAAAAATTAATGGTAAAGACGAAGGCAAAATAACTTTGAATATTTTTTGAAACGTACCTAACTTCAATACTTTAGCTACATTGATATAATCTTTATCAACCGATGAAACACCCATGGCTGTATTTACTAATGTTGCCCACATTGAGCATAAACCAACACTTATAAATGAAATAGTGAATGAGCTGTCTTCACTAGAATCTATTAATAATGTTTTCACAATCATAAAAACTAATAAGTACCAAACTACTGGCGATACAGGTTTAAAAATTTGAATAAACCAGTTAAAAGCACTTTTTAATGTAGGGCTTAACCCTATAAAAATACCTAGTGGCACAGCAATTACTAAAGCAAGTAAAAAACCTGCAAATACTGTTTTTAAACTTCTAAAAATTTGATCAACAAACGATGGACGGCCTGTATAAACAATAGGATTTTTACCTTCGGCAATACGCTTTTCATTTAAAGCCGCTGTTTTTTCTTTAAAAGCAGCTTTATCTGCACTAATTGTACTGTGGTCTCTTAAGAGTGATTTATAAGAATCCCATACTTGTGCCGGTGATGGCAATGAATTAGGCTGGCAAGTTACATTACCTGATGCTATACAAGCTGCTTCGGCATCGGCAGCTGCTTGTCCGCGTTCTTCTAAAGCTTTATTTATTTTAAAATCTGCCTCAATATTATACAATGTTTTAGCGCCCATATGCCATAACCCAACAAATAATAATATAGATACTATTGGCACAACTACTTTACGTAAAAAACTTTTAAAATCTTCTTTATCTAATTTACCTGTAAACAAATCTTTAAGGGTGGTTAAAAAACCTAAGCCCATAAATTTTGTTACTTTTCCTAATGTTATACTTTGTTTCATGACTACGTTTGTTTCTATTTATTCTATTTACTTGTATTTTAATATGTTGTTTAATTATGAAGTATGAGAAACCTCATAGTTTTTATTATGAGGTTTCTACTCATACTTCACACTAGGAACGACATAAAAAAATTAATCTTAATCTTTATTACCTATTTTAAAGCTATTGATGTATGCTACAGGATCTTTAGCATCATATGAATTTCCGTCTATAAAATCTGTTGTTGCAGGTTTATAGCCATCAGTATCAGGAATGTCTGCAGCAGGAATGTTACCCTCAGCTACTAACAACTCCGCGGCTTTTTTCCAGATATCTGGTCTGTAAATATCTTTAATAGTTTCAGCGTACCATTCAGCTGGTTTTGCCTCAGGAATTTGCCCCCAACGTCTCATTTGCGTTAAAAACCAAATACCATCAGAGTAAAACGGATAAGTGGCATTGTATTTGTAGAATACGTTAAAATCTGGCATTGAACGCTTGTCGCCTTTCTCAAACTCAAACGTACCAGTCATTGAGTTAGCTAAAACAGCTTCATCTGCTCCAACATATTGCGACATTGATAATATTTTAACAGCCTCTGCTCTGTTTCCAGGCTCATCTAGCCATTTACCAGCTCTAATTAAAGCTTTGGTTACAGCTATAGCGGTGTTTGGGTTTTCATCTACAAACTTTTTGGTCATTACAAATACTTTTTCTGGGTTATTTTTCCAGATATCATAATTTGTAGTTACAGGCACACCAATACCTTTAAATACAGCTTGTTGGTTCCATGGTTCACCCACACAATAACCGTAAATAGTACCAGCCTCTAAAGTTGCAGGCATTTGTGGTGGTGGCGTTACAGAAAGTAAAACCTCTGCATCAATTTGTCCTTGTACATTTTCAGCAGTGTACATACCCGGATGAATTCCGGCAGCGGCTAACCAATATCTAATTTCATAATTGTGTGTAGATACAGGGAAAACCATACCCATTTTAAAGGCTTTACCTGAATTTTTATAATCTGCAATTACAGGTTTTAAGGCATCGGCTTTTATAGGATGTATTGGTTTACCATCGGCATCTTTTGGCACATTAGCTTTCATTTTACTCCAAACATCATTTGAAACTGTAATACCATTACCATTTAAATCCATTGAAAAAGGCGTGACTAATTCGGCTTGACGCCCAAAACCTGCGCCTGCAGCAATTGGTTGGCCTGCTAGCATGTGTGAGCCATCTAACTGCCCATCAATTACACGATCTAAAACGTTTTTCCAGTTAGATTGCGCTTCAACAGACACAAATAAACCTTCATCTTCAAAAAAGCCTTTTTCTTTTGCAATGGCTAGTGGTGCCATATCAGTAAGTTTAATAAAACCAAATGTTAATTGAGGCTTTTCAATTTCTAATTGTTTTGTTTTTGAAACTTCGGCAGCTGTTTTTTCTACATCTGCTTCTTTCTTTTTTTCTTTACCACCGCAAGCAAATAGTAAAACTGCCACTGGCAGTATAAAAATTGTTTTTTTGATTAGTGTTTTCATATTTAAGATGTTAATTAATTTCTAAGTATTTATACTTAATTTTGAAACAAATATATAAGTAGTAATTTATACTTAGTATGATAAACACCATAGATAAAACACTTTTTTATCCACAAAAAAACCTGCCATTTGGCAGGTTTAAAAAGCAACTAACTAATCTTTAAATATTTAAAATGTGCTTTTTAGAAAAAATTATTCTATGTTTTTTTAATTAAATTAAGTATTTACTTAGTTTTTATATGCAGCATTAATCATAAAATTTGAAACTGTTGTAAAGGTTTGCTCCCAAGCGTTTTGTACTTCGGTAGTAAAATCTTCTTTCAAACCTTCTTTTAAAGTAGCCATTAACGCCTCTCCTATAATATGGTAATGAAATGCTTCTACTTTATATTCTAAATGCCTTTTGGCTAAATCTTCTAAGGCTGGTTTTAGTGTATCTAAGTCTTTTAAGCTTGTTACTGCTACACCTAACATAGACATTAATTTACTACTTTGTTGTTGCATATCTGCCTCATTTGTAGGAAATAGCGCTTTTAAAGGCGGATCTAACTGAAATAATTTGTTATAGAATAATTGAGATACAGCCAAAGCATTGGGACTTACTTTTTTAAACGATTCTTGCACTAAAGTGATTGTTTTTGTTTCCATAACGTTTGTGTTTGAAGCAAAACTAAAACGGTTTTACTGCAAATACTATAGACAATGTCAGGTAAAAAACTGTTTTTACACCATGTTTTGAAAGCAAACACTAGCTATCTAGAAAGAAATTATGATCGCTAATTTCCTTTTTAAGTACGTTAACATCAACAATGCCAACTTTTTTACCGCTGGCTACAATAAGACCTTCTTTTTTTAATGCTGAAAAAACTCTTATAACTTGTTCTTCTGATGTACCAGCATAATCAGCATATTCTTTTCTACTTAAAGGCAAGTTTAAAAATCCTTTTAAGGTGCCAAACTTTCGGTTTATATATAATAAGGTATCAACCACACGTTCACGAACCGTCATTTGTGAGAGTGATTTTACTTTAGATTCGCTTCTGTTTAATTCATTGGCATAAAAAAGCATCATATCATAAGTAAAATCAGGGTTTTCTTTAAGCGCCGTTTGTAAATCATCTTTAGAGAAATAACATAAATCTACATTCTGTAAAGCAATTGCTCCAATAGAATAATACTCTTCAGTACCAAAACCTCTGTGTCCAATAATTTCACCTTCTTTAGCAAACCTTACTATTTGTTCTTTACCATTAATTCCCGTTCTAAATACTTTTACTTTTCCTTTTAAAATAAAAAACAAACCATTAACAGGAGCACCTTCAATAATAAACTGCTGCCCTTTTTTACAGAATATTTCGCTTTTATTTTTCAAAAAATCTGAATTTTCTAACACCGAAGTATTACTGCTTATTAAGCAATTTTTGTTTTCGCAATTTGTACAGGTTACTTTCATTAGTTGGATTTTTATAAACTATTTGGGAAGATTTAAAAAATTTAGATGTAAACAAATATACGTAACAATACTTAGTTTTAAGTGTAATCATTAATTTTTATGGGTATCATAAAAAACAAATACATTTTTTTTGAGATAAAAATAATACACAGATAAAAAATACGGAATAATCATATATACAATCAATGCAATTAAAATTCATAATCGCTATATTTGTATGAATATAACGAAAAAAGTAATGGTTACCATACAAGAAGCAATTACAACAGTAACAACAAACACTAACAAGCTAGTAAAACCAACAGTAAAACCCATTGAAAAGGCTAATGGATATTTGCTTTTTGAAGACATATTATCTCCTATTAACATGCCTCCTTTTAGGCAATCTGCAATGGATGGTTACGCCTTAAATTTACATGATAGCCTAACTTATATGGTAATTGATGAAGTAAAAGCGGGTGATGGACATAAACCTGCTTTAAAACCCGGTGAAGCTGTTAGAATTTTTACTGGCGCACCAGTACCAAATACTGCCAACGCAGTTATAATGCAAGAAAAAGTAGTAGCAACTAATAATAAAATTGAGCTTGCCCACAACATTGATTTAGAGCAAAATATTCGCCCTTTGGGTGAACAAGTTAAACAAGGAAACGTTGCTTTAAAAAAAGGCACTAAACTAACACCTGCAGGTATTGGCTACCTATTGTCTTTGGGTATTACAGAGGTTAACGTTTACAAAAAACCAACTATAGCCATTGTAACTACTGGTAACGAACTTATAGAACCTGGGCAAACACTTACGCATGGTAAAATTTATGAAAGCAACTCTAAAATGCTTTTAAGCGCATTATATAGTTTAAAATTTTACGATATTACACTTTATAAAGTTGAAGATGATTATAAGCAAACTGTAAACACTTTAAAATATGCCGTAAACACTCATAATTTGGTGTTAATTACTGGAGGTATTTCGGTTGGCGATTATGATTTTGTTGGAAAAGCCTTGAAAGAAATACAAGTTGAAGAAGTGTTTTATAAAGTGAAACAAAAACCTGGTAAACCATTATTTTTTGGTAAAAAAGAAAACACCGCTGTTTTTGCTTTACCCGGAAATCCTGCAGCAGCTCTATCTTGTTTTTATGTTTATGTTTATATTGCTTTACAAAAAATGATGGGTTTTAAAACTACTAACCTGCCAAGAGTAACAGCAAAATCAACTTCAAAATTTATAAAAAAGGGCGACAGACCACAATTTTTAAAAGCTATATACTCTAATGGTAATGTAGCATTTTTAGAAGGCCAAAACTCATCAATGCTGCAAACCTTTGCACTTTCAAACGCTTTAGTTTTTATTCCTGAAACAGTTACTGAAGTTAATATTGGTGATGAAGTAGAAACTATTTTATTACCTGTTTAAAATTTACTGAAATGAATTATAAAATTAAAAGTAGAATTTGGATAGAAACAAACAATAATGTGTTGTTAGGTGAAGGACGTGTGCATTTATTAAAAGCCATTCAAAAAACAGGATCTTTATCAAAAGCTGCAAAAAGTTTAAACATTTCCTATAAAAAAGCATGGACACTTTTAAATTCTGTTAATAAATCTGCTAAAAAGCCTGTAACCATAAATAGTATTGGAGGAAAAGGCGGTGGTGGTGCACAGTTAACTCAGTATGGAGAAGCACTTGTAAATGCCTTTGATGAAATAAATAAAAATTGTTGGGCATTTTTAGATGAGCAATTGGAAAAAATAAATCAATTATAACTTTAAATACGCTAGGCACTTTAAGTACTTATAACTTTTATGCTACAAACAGAAAATATATATTTATTTTTACTAATACTTCCAACGGTATCGTTTTTATACGCTAGCGTAGGTCATGGTGGGGCTAGTGGTTATTTAGCATTAATGGCTTTATTTTCTTTTGCTCCTGAAACCATGAAACCTACCGCCTTATTACTAAATTTATTTGTAGCTGGTATATCATTTTACTATTACTATAAAGAAGGGTTTTTTAACAAAAAGTTATTCACCTCGTTTGCAGTAGCTTCAATACCATTAGCTTTTTTAGGAGGTACTATTGAGGTTGATGCCTCTGTTTACAAAAAAATATTAGCCGTTTTACTCATTTTTGCCATCTTAAAAATGCTAAATGTATTTGGTAAAGAAGGTAATACTATAAAACCAGTAAAACTTTGGCAAGCACTTGTTTTTGGCGGTATTATTGGGTTCTTTTCAGGGCTTATTGGTATTGGTGGCGGTATCATTTTAAGTCCTGTAATTTTACTTTTACATTGGGGTAAAATGAAAGAAGCTGCCGCAGTATCTGCTTTATTTATTTGGGTAAATTCCGCTTCAGGTTTAATAGGCCAAATTAGCAGCGGTATCATTTTAGAAAAAGATGCTTTTATACTAGTAGCCATTGCCTTAATTGGAGGTTTTTTAGGTGGTTACTACGGAAGTAAAAAACTAAACAACAACAGTTTACGATACATTTTAGCCTTTGTTTTAATAATAGCCTGTGCTAAACTATTTTTTACTTAAAATGAAACAACAAAATAACATAACAGGTATAATTTTAGCTGGAGGAAAAAGCTCTAGAATGGGCACAGACAAAGGTTTTGTAAAATTAAACAACAAACAATTTGTTCAATATAGTATTGAAGCATTAAAACCTTTAGTTTCAAAAATTTTAATTGTTACAGACAATGAAGATTATAACGTTTTTGGTTACCAATTAGTTAAAGATATTTATAAAAACCAAGGTCCTGTTGCCGGTATTTACTCGGGTTTACATGCGTCTGAAACTAAAAACAACCTAATTCTTAGTTGTGATATACCGTTGATAAAAACCGAAATTTTACACAAATTAATTGAGAGTATTGATGATTCTGATGTTATTCTAATTGAAAGCAACGGTAAAACCATGCCTTTAATTGCACTTTACAAAAAACAATGTGCGCCTATTTTCCTTAAAGCTTTAAAAAATGATGAAAGACGGTTAAGGCATGTGTTAAAAATGTGTAATACTAAAACCATCGTATTAAACACCAACCATAAAACAACTATGAATGTGAATACAAAAGAAGAACTAAAAACTATTGAAAATGAATATAAAAGTTAAATATTTCGGACAAATAGTTGATGCTACCAACACAAACGAAGAGCTTGTAAATGTTAATGGTGAGCAAATCTCTGATTTATTAGAAACACTTAACAACAAGTACAGCCAATTAAAAAACAAAGATTTCAAAATAGCTCAAAATAAAGAGCTAGTTAGTTTAGACACTAAGTTAAATGGCTCAGAAATAGCATTATTACCACCTTTTTCTGGCGGATAAATAAAATATATAACACATTAAAATGAACAATAAAAAAATTAAAAACGTATTCATGGAAGGTGCTATTTCTTCCAATTTCATAGGCAATTCAATATACAAACATCAAACAAAAACTAGTATTGGGGCTCATAACATATTTTTGGGTCAGGTACGCGCCGATGTTATTGATGGTAAAACAGTAGCCGCTATACAATATACGGCGTATGAAGACATGGCCAACCAAAAATTTCATGATATTAGAGAAGCAGCTTTTAAAAAATTTGATTTAACATGCATGCACATTTATCATAGTTTAGGTACTGTTAAAGCTGGAGAAATTTGCTTATTTGTTTTTGTATCATCACCTAGGCGCAAAGTGGTTTTTAAAGCCTTAGAATACATAGTTGAGGCCATTAAAGCCGAAGTTCCTGTTTTTGGAAAAGAAATTTTTGAAGATGAAACACATCAATGGAAAGTAAATAATTAAGTTATGGTTGACATTACATTTAAAAATACAACATTAAGAACTGCAATAGCACAAGCCAAAGTTGTTGTAAGTAAACCTGAAACAATTGAAGCTATTAAAAACAACACTGTACCCAAAGGCAACGTATTTGCCATGAGTAAAGCCGCTGGGTTATTAGGTGTAAAGCGCACACCAGATATTTTACCAGATTGTCATCCCTTACCCATTGAATTTACAGGCGTTGAATATGAAATTAACGAACTAGAAATAACTGTGCTTTTTACCGTTAAAACTATTTATAAAACAGGCGTTGAAGTTGAAGCCATGCATGGTGCCAGTGTGGTTGCTTTAAACATGTACGATATGCTTAAACCTATTGATAAAGGCATTGAAATACATGCCATTAAACTTCTTAAAAAGAAAGGCGGAAAATCTGATTTTAAAGATACTTTTAGAAATGATTTAACCGCTGCAGTTGTTGTTTGTAGTGATAGTATTTCGGCTGGAAATAAAGAAGATAAAGCAGGAAAAGCTATAATTGAAAAACTAAAATCATGTAACGTTTCAATTTTAGAATACACTATAATTCCTGATGAGATTGAAGCTATACAAAACAAAGTTAAAACTTATAAAAACCAGGGTATAGATATGGTTATTTATACAGGTGGCACAGGACTTTCGGTTAGAGACATAACACCCGAAGCCTTATTACCACTTTTAGATAGAAGAATTCCTGGTATTGAAGAAGCCATTAGAAACTATGGCCAACAACGTATGCCTTTTGCAATGTTATCACGCAGTATTGCTGGTACAATTAACAATACCTTAGTTTTAGCTTTACCAGGTTCTACAAATGGTGCCAAAGAATCAATGGATGCTATTTTCCCTTCAGTATTACACGTTTTTAGAATATTGAAAGGCGCCAGACATGATTGATTTTAGCCATTAGTTGATGATAGTTTATTGAAAATATAATATGACGAAAAATTCCAAAATATTACAAGATTCTTTTGGTAGAGAACACACCTATTTGCGTATTTCTTTAACTGAAAGATGTAATTTACGCTGCACATATTGTATGCCTGCTGAAGGTGTGCAATTATCTCCTAAAAGCCATTTAATGACCTATGAAGAAGTTTTTGAAATAGCAAAAACCTTTGTTAATAATGGTGTTACAAAAATTAGATTAACAGGTGGCGAACCTTTTGTTAGAAAAGATATTCCTATAATTTTAGAAAAACTAGCATCGTTACCAGTAGAACTATCCATCACCTCAAACGCTGTAATTATTGATAAGTTTATTGATGTTTTAAAAGCTAATAACATCAATAAAATTAATGTAAGTTTAGATTCTTTAAACAAAGAAAAATTTAACCATATAACCCTTAGAAATCAATTTAATAAAGTTTTTAAAAACATTCATCTTTTAGTTAAAGAAGGATTTAAAGTTAAAGTAAATGCCGTTTTAATTAAAGGTTTCAATGATAATGAAATTATTGATTTTATTGAACTCACTAAAAAACTTCCTATTTCTATTAGGTTTATAGAGTTTATGCCTTTTGATGGTAATAAATGGGATTTAAGTAAAATGGTATCATATGCTGAAGTTATGCAAAAGGTAAACGAAACATTTAATAAAAACACTATTACAAAACTTGAAGATGCCGCTAATGACACTGCTAAAAATTATAAAATTAACAATTATAAAGGTAGTTTTGCTATTATAAGCTCTGTAACCAATCCGTTTTGCGATAGTTGTAACAGGCTGCGCTTAACTGCCAATGGGCAATTAAAAAACTGTTTGTTTTCGGCAAAAGAATCTAATTTACTTACAACGTTACGTAGTGGTAATGCTATTGAGCCTATTATAAAAAAAGCGGTTCTTGCAAAACTTAAAGTTCGTGGCGGAATGGATACCCTTAAAAAACTACAAGAACCGCAATTACACGGTAAAAACCGAAGTATGATTACTATTGGCGGATAGTGTTTATGAACCTGATTTCTTATACAAATTAAAACTTAATGTTTCATTTTTATAATCTACAGATATTTCATTTTTAATAGCCTTTTTAGGTAAAGGTATATTCATTTTAAACAAAGCAGACGGGTAGCAATATGTATGCTTATTAGTAGTATGCGCTGTTTTTAATGCCTCTTTTTGCGTGGTTACTACCAAATCGTTTTTTGTAACATAAAACCTAAAATCATCTTTAATATATCCAGGTATTTTAAGTTTGTATTGAAAACCAAAATCTGTTTCTAATACGTTTAATGGATTTTTAGTTTGTGGTTTTGTGTTGTTAGTGGTAATTGAACTTTTTCTCTTTTGCGGTTTTTGAATAGTTAAACTAGATGCAGGTGACATAATTGTTAGGAATTATTAGGTTATATTATGCGTACTAAGAAAATAGAATAGAAAGAACATCTATCTAGCTGAAGGTCAATGCTAAATATAGCATAAAAAAACAAAAAACACAATTACTTTAGGGCATATTATAAAAAAACTATCCGCCCAATGTTTCAACACTTGTTAAAACAATGAACGGACAGCAAAATAAAACGCTATTAATTAGGCTGCTATACTACCATATAATTCTCAATGATATGGTTATAAACCGCTTGTTCTTTTTCGTAATCTTTAATTCTTAAAAAATATGTTACGCCATGAAATGAAATTTTTCTTAAGCTTTTCAATACTGGTAAATCTTTCACATTAGTTGCTTGTTTAATTTCAATACCGTGATTTAAAATAAATGATACTTCATCTGCATGACTTATGCCATTATCTTCATTTAAAAAAGTAACTTGTTTTTCTCGTAATGCATTTTTTTTAGCATGTTTATCTTTAAAGAAGTTTTTTATGTTTTCTAATAAATTATTATCAACAAAATCAAATTCTAAATTCTCTAAATATTCTTTAATTCCTACTGACATTTTAATATCCGCTGTATCTGTTGCAAAGTTCTTTTTCATAGCATTTTAATATTTAGGGGTTATACCACAAATATACACCACAACAAGAGGCAGCATTACTATTTTTAGGCGAATGAAGCTTATGTGTAGATGAGTTGTATAAAATTATAAACAAAGCATTTAAGCCTGTATTTTATCGATTATTTGAATACTATCAAATACAGTTTCTTGCATAAAAAAAGAGGCCTCACATTACTGTAAGGCCTCAGTGGTTGTAATTGATTTAAAAAATCAACTTACCAATAAACAAAAAACACCATATTTTTAATTCACTAATTCATTCAAACTATAATCTTTAACTTTTAATTTTAATACACTAAAATACTTTAATATTGAAAAAATATTTTTTACTGTTACTCTAGTATTTTGATTGCTTTTTAACACACTTAAATTATGCATTATAACTTGTTGTTTACTTTTGTTAAATGCAGCTAATATTTTATTTAAATGCTGAATATTACTTAAATCATTCACATTTATATAACCTATGTGTTTTAAAGAACCTTTGTTTAATAAATACCTTGCTCCTGCTTTATTTGCAGCTTCTAAAGCTTGCTTTTTCTTTATATCTACAACGGTTATTTGAGACTCAAATAAATCTTTTAAATCTAGAAGTTTCTCTAAGGTTGCATCATTACTTCCATTATTTACTAGGCATAACTCAAAATTATTTGCTATGTGTAGTAACTCATTAAAAAATGTACTATTTAAGCTGGTTTCGTTGTTATTAAAAATAATTATTAAACCTAATTTCATTTCCTCTTTTTAAATTAAGAGTGTAACGTATACTCAACTTGCTGACTTTTATATTTTTTTAAGTTCTTTTTACGGTACACCCAAGCTATTTGCCCTAACTGCATTACAATTTTTATAGAATCTTTCATTGATAACTTTGATCCATCAGCATGTATCCAACGTTTTAATGGTTGTTCACATATTAGGCTTTTTGCTTTTTCAGTACCAAAATAGCCTGCCATTCTTTTAAATATTTCTACATCAAAAATCCACTGCGTAACAAACTTTTCTCTGAATGCTATTTGTATAACATCTTTACTAAAAATTTTGGCGCCACATTGCGTGTCTTTAAAATTCATACCTAAAATTTTTCTAATTATATAGTTAATAGTCATACTTATAATTTTTCTAGCAGATTCTTTGGTAATATTTGCACCCATTCTGCTAATTCTAGAGCCACTAACTATTTTGAAGTTTGAATTTTCAATAGTTGTTACTAAATCATCAAAATCTGATAAATCTGTAGACAAATCGGCGTCAAGAAAACCTATGTAATCTAAATCTTCTTTTTTAGCCATGTGTAACATGCCAAGTCTTACAGCTTCGGCTTTACCTCCATTTTTCTCACAATCGTACACTGTTATAAAATCTTCACGACCTTTACGCAAATTATTTAAAACTTCTAACGTACCATCTTTACTTCCATCATTAACAAAACATAAATGATACCCCGTGTGTTTTTGTATGTAATCTGTAAATTCTTTACTTAATAAACGTTCTTCTTCATTATAACACGGTATAACTACCCCAACACAACGTTGTTGTATAACAGCATTTGATGACGAATTGTTAGCTACCGCAATATTTGGCTGGCCAATTAAACGTTTTATTCTTGCTGTAATTTCATTTAAACTTAAAGGCTTTTTCATATAATCACTTATACCTAAATCAAAACCTTCAGTTATAATATTATCTTGTGTATTTCCTGATAAAACCATAATTTGTGTATCAGGATTTTTTGAGCTTCTTATGTATTTTACAATTTCTAAACCAGAAACATAAGGCATATTTATATCAACAATAACTAAATTAGGGTTAAAAGCATCAAAAGTAGAAAGGCCTTTTTTGGCATCGGTTTCTATTTTTACATCATAACCTAATTCTTTTAATCTTTTTTCTAGTGGTAGGAGCACTAGCTGCTGATCATCAATTGCTAAAATTTTCATGACTTGGGAGTTTTGTTGTTTACAGTGTAAAAATACTATGCGAAGTCTCAGAAAAATTTTAATTTAGCTAAAGTCTAGGATTAGCTTAGACGAATGACCGATTTGTATAGATAAATAAAATTATACTACTATTGAAAACCGAAAAAACCAATACACTTTTAATTCTTGCTTTAATTGTAGGTATTGCGTTTCATGGGTCGGCAATCTTTTTTACTTTAGAATATACGTACGATGCTTTAATACATTTATTTTTTGCTGATAGCTACGCCGATAGTTGGTTTGACCCTTGGGAATACCGCTGGTACACTGGTTTTACAGTACAATCGTACCCGCCTTTAGTACACCAATCTATTGCATTATTATCATACATTGGTGGCCTTAAATTTGGTATGTATACCGTAGCATTAATTGGTATTGTACTTTTTATAACTGGCGCTTACCGTTATACATTATTAATGACAGGTAGCCGAAGAATTGCTGGTTACGGCTCTGTTTTAGCTGTGTTTTCATCTACTTTTGTTGAAACCCTCCATATTTTTGGTCAATTACCCAGCATTGTTGCCCTATCTGTATTAATGCACTCTATGGTAGAAATTTACTTGTATATAAAAACAGGTAAATTAAAATACTTTTTAACATCGGTTTCAATGCTGGCTGTTACTGTTACCTGCCACCATGTTACACCTATTTTTGGTATGGTTTTCTTTTTAGCACCGCTTATAGGCATGGTAGTAATGGATGCATCAAGAGAACAAGTAAACTCATATAAAGAACTTACTTTTAAAGTATTTTGGCGTACTACACTTAAACACTTTTGGCGTATTGCTACTTTTGGTGGTAGCGGTTTGTTTTTAATTGTATTTTGCATTTTTCCGTATTGGTATAACTCAAAACGCAACCCTATTACCCAAGTACCTATACCGCATGGCTCTAGAGACAATTTTTTAGAAGTAACCTCTTCAGGTTTAGTGTTTTTTTTAATTCCATGGGGAGTTTTACTGTTTATTCTACCCTACTTTTTTTATAGATATTATAGCAAACGCTACCTTTTTTTTGGTTTATCTTTCACTATGTTAACCATTTTAGGTACTGGCGGAACCACTCCTGTGCCTTTAATGCTTTTAGGTGAAACTGCTTTTAATATTTTAACTTTAGATAGGTTCACGCTTTGGGCAACTATTATGGCTTTACCAATTTTTGCAGAATTTGGTTATCGTATGGTTGAAGGCGATTTAAAAACCTTGGTGCAAAAAAAGTTTGGCGAAGTGTATCACAGAGTATTGGGTGGTTTAATTGCAGGTGGTATGCTTTTTATGGTAATATTCACCATGACGTTGAGCTATTTTAGGCCATCGCAACCGGCACAAATTAATATGCTACCTATTGTTAACTTTTTAGGCGCCGATTCACACGACTCTTGGCGTTATTTACCTTTAGGATTTGGCGATCAAATGGCATGGTTATCTGCCCAAACCAATGCTATGACTGTAGATGGAAATTACCATTCTGCAAGACGTTTACCTGAGCTTACCACACGTGCCATTGAACGCATTGAAAACTCAAAATTTAGAGGTGTTGAAGGCATAGGCTCTTTACAACAATTTTTAACTGTTCCCGAAAAATATAATTTAAAATACATTTTTTCAAATGATAAGTTTTATGATCCTATTTTATATTACTGCGGTTGGCAACGGTTACAACAGCTAGAAAATGGTATTATGGTTTGGGAAAAACTTAATGTTGCGCCAATTCCACAAATAATGCCGAAACAAGATGTACCAACGGTAATGAAAATTATGTGGGGCATTATCCCTATTACTACTGTATTAATAGCTTTCTTTATTAATATTCAAATGATTTGGATACGACTGTTAAAATCTAAAAAAGTTGAAAAATCGCCGTTTAAATCTTTTGAACTTCAGTATAAAAAATTCCCATCTAAACTTTTAATATTCTCACATTTTTGGGCGGTAATTGTACTAGCTTGTATTGGTTATGGTATTTATTTATTTTATGTGAAAAACACAACGCAGCTATCTCCAAAAAATGTATTAACCGCTTATTATGATGCCTTAGATTTTAAAGAGTTTAACCGCGCACATTCTTATTTAGATCCTGATAGCAATGTAACTATTGCACAATATATGCTTGAAGTATCAGTTACCGATGGTATTTTAAGTTCGTATGCAAAAATGGATTCTTTAGGTATTGAAGTGTTTGATGTTACTAAAAATAGCGCCAAGGCAAAAGTGGCAACAAACTGGATAACACCTTTAGAAAAAGTGCAACACACCAATTACCATGAACTTATTAAACAAAAAGGTAAATGGTATATTAAACCTTCAAAATTTGATAATGATATACCGCCCGATCAATTATTCACGCAAAACACAACTACTTTTTATAACCACGGAAGGCGTAAAATAACCACGCAAGAAACCTATCACGAAGACGTATTAAAACAACCTGTTTTAGAAATTCTTTCGGCTAAATTGGTTAAAAATAAAGGGCAATATAGTATTATTGGCGAGCTACAAAACGTAGATAACTCACCGGCCGATGTTGTTATAAAAGCCACTTTGTACAATGATAATAATAAAGAATTGGCTAACTATAACGCTAAACACCATATTAAACATAAATTAATGCCCAAAGAAACTACAACTTTTAAAATTAATTTTGAAGGTATAGCGTGGTCATCAACAAAAGACACCATTCCGCCAACGTTTAATCCTGATGAGTTTACACCATTAAATTTTGAAGAACAACCCACAAAATTCAACCTACAATCTGCCGGAAATACAGCCAATACCGATTTATACAAGCAAGTTGCCCTACAAAGTTTAGAATTTACAAACCAAGGTATTAATGGCGTTTTATTTAACCATGGCGTGCAAGAAGTTACCATTCCGCAGTTAATTGTATCTTATTACAATGAAGATGCCGAATTACTTTGGGTAGACCACAAGTTTATTCCGGAAGGTGTGCGTATTCAACGCAAGCAATTTTTTAATTATAAACCTGTAAGTTTAGATAGTTTAACCATAATTAATAGTAGTTTAGAAAACTGTTATGTTAACGGCTTACCCAATAAAGCAGTGGCCGAAAAAGTGTTACCCAATAGAATTTATAACCATGGGCCAAACCAAATACAACCATATAAAGGCAATGGTTATGCATTTATAAAATTTGAAATTAACAGTTACATTGGTAACCCCAAATAATATGAAATTAGGTTTAATATTAGCACTATTTATATGCATTGGTTGTACTTCAAAAAAAGAACAACCTAGTAAAAACGTGCAAAACCCTAAGGTTTCATTACAAACAACACAAACTAATTTTATTGCAGGAAGCCCTATTAATTTAAAATTTAAAACATCAAATAATAACGCCCCATTAAAGCTTCTGCTTAAAAATGCCTTTGGCAGCGTTATTATAAAAAAAGACACTACAAATACAGCTTTAGCTTCTTTTAATATTCCTAAAAATTACTGCCGATTAGCAGGCAACTTACATTGGAAATTATTACACCAAAACATACCCCTTTTAAAAGGTAAATTATATATTGAAACCAATACTAAAAACAAAACACATGTAGAAACTTATTTTGGACCAAGAAGTATAACCGCTGGTTATAACGACTACTCCATGCTTACGGTTGTACCTACCGATATTTATGATAATCCTGTTGATGATAGCACACAGGTAACCGTAAAGTATCAATTTCAAAAAAACATAAACGAAACCTCGCTTAATACCAATAATTTTATTGCATGGTACAATGTAAGGTCTACCACAAAAGCGGGCAGAATTTTAGTAACTTCAGAAAGTAACGGTACAACATCAAAAGAATTAACTACCATAGTGTTCCCTTCAAACGCTGAAGACTTTAAAATTACAGCATCAAGTGCTCATAATTATGCCGATGGTAATCAAATTATAACCTTTAAATCCAACATTATTAAAGATAAATATGGTAATACAGTTAGTGATGGCACCTTGGTTAATTTTATAATTAAAGACGAAAAAGGTGCTTACTTAAATACTGTTGGTACTACTATTAGTGGTATAGCCGAAACTAGAACACTGCACCCTGATTATGCAGCAAAATGGACTATTAAAGCCTTTATAACAGGTGCTGCCGAAAGCAACACTATTAATTTTAATTTTGAAGCAGCTATAAAAGATTATCCTATTCAATTTTATGAAAACAACAGAAAACTAGTTATTGGTCCTTTTAAAAGTTTTATGAAACAGTTAGTACCCGATGGTATTTTAGTTAAAATTGATATTTATGATAAAAAAGGTAATTTTATTGAAACAAAAAATACAACCACCAAAAACGGTGTTAGCAGCATATATTTAGAAACACATTATTTACCAAATGACACTTATAATTTTAAAATAAAAGCGGCTGGTATTACTAAAGAATACACTAAAGATTTATATGGCAATTAAATTAAATAAAACACTTTATAGAACCGTTTTAATAGCAACATTTGTTGCTGTAAACGCCCTTATTATTGCGGGTATTGGTTCTGTTTTAGCCTTTATGAATACCGGCGCAGATCGTACATCTATGCTACACTTAGAAGTGCCCATGGCCGATGTTTATAAACCTAGCCTAACCTGGATTGATACTATAAACCCAGGTAGACCCATGGAAAAACAAGCCTTAGGTGAAATTACGAATGATTACATGAATGCATGGCATGTTAGAAATATTGCTTACAAAAAAAATGATCCTTACGGAATTAATGATTTTTACACCGATAGCGCCAGAGTTAGAATTTTTGAAAACATTCACTTAAATAAAGCCAATAACAATTGGTTTAAAAGAACCACATTAAAACACCACACCGATTTAGATTTTTACAGTGCCGATGGTACCATGGTTGTTTTTAAAGATTTTGGAGTTGAAGAATACCAAGAAGTTTATGAAAACGAAACATTGGTTTTAACCGAAAAAGATACTACAAGCTACCAAGTAATGATGCTGTTAGAAGACGGCTTTTGGCGTATTAGGCATTTAAAAGAAATACCAACTCCTAATGATACCACACAAACAAAACCCAGAAATATAGCAAACAAATTAGCAAAAACACGAAATATTAAAGGCTTAAATTATTATCCAAAAGATTCGCCTTGGGATACGTTTGGTAAAAAATTTAATGACAGTATTATTAATGCCGATTTTAAAATAGTTAACAAAATGGGCTTAAATACTATTAGAATTTTTATTCAATATGAAGATTTTGGTAAAAATAATGTTGAAGCCAAAAAATTAGAACTTCTAAAAAAGTTATTAGATATAGCACAAAATAATAACATTGATGTTTTAATTACTTTATTTGATTTTTATGGTGATTATGATGTATCAAACTGGACTTTAACACACAGGCATGCAGAAGCTATTGTAAATGCGGTTAAAAACCATCCGGCTTTATTAGGTTGGGATATTAAAAATGAACCTGATTTAGATTTTGATTCTAGAGGAAGACAGCGTGTTTTAGCTTGGTTAGAACAAATGCTTATTAACATAAAAAAATGGGATACAAACCACCCTGTAACCATAGGTTGGTCTGCCCCTGAAGCAGCAACAAACTTGCTTAATAATGTAGATTTTGTATCATACCACTACTACCGCAATATTGATGATTTTTTAGTAGCACATAACACATTAGCTAAAAACATTAACAACAAACCTTTAGTCTTGCAAGAATATGGTATATCATCATATAAAGGTTTATGGAATCCGTTTGGAAATAACAAAGAAGACCAAGCTGACTTTCATAAAAAAACCCAACGTATTTTTAAAGAAGAAAATATACAGTTTATGTTCTGGACACTTTACGACTTTAATAAAATACCAAAGGAAGTCGTGGGCAGACTTCCTTGGCGTAAAAAAGTGCAAGAGCACTTTGGTTGCATTGATAAAGATGGAAACCTAAAACCATCTTTTCAACAATTAACTAAACAATAACTTCTTTTCCTTTTATAATTTTATCTGGAGATTTGCGGGCTATAATACTTTTAAATGTGTTTAAATACATTTCGGTAATTTGAGACATTGGGTGTGAGGTTGCCGCTTTGTAATTAGCTTTACCTAAGGTTACCCTATAGTCTTCATCTGTTACAATTCTTTCAATAGCAAGCGCTAAACTTTCAACGCTTGTTGGGTTAAAAAATTCGCCTCTGTAACCTTCATCTTGCACTAATAGAGCTAAATCACCTAAATCTGGCATTACAACGGCTTTACCATAGCTTCCGGCTTGGTGTAATACACCAGAACTTCCTGTGGTTGATGTATATGGAAATACAACAACAGTACTTTCATTAAATAGTACGGGTACTTCTTCTTCTTCAACATAACCGGTAAAACGTAGTTTAGGTACATTTTTGTAAGTTTCTTTAACACCGGCTAAGTATCCTGGTACATTTGGGTTATCGGTTCCTGCTATTACAACTTCTAAATTTAATCCTGTTTTGGCACGAACTTTTTCAACAGCTTCAATCATGCCTTCAACTTTTTTGTAGGTACCAAACTTACCAAATGTCATAATTTGTTTAGGGCCATCAGGTATTGCATAATTTGGTTCTTCTGGAATTTCAAAAGTTCCGTGAGGTATTAATTTTACATTATTTGCTTTGTATTTAGCTTGTAAAATATCTACATATTTTTGCATTGTTACGGCAACGGTATCGGCTTGTAAAATTAAACGTGTTAATGTGCTTCCAATAAAACCATAAATTTTCTGCATTAACTTATTACTTGTAAAACCTGCGCTACCTAAATCTACTTCTTCAAGTATATTATGTAATAACACTATGTTTGGTATTTTTTTAAGTTTACAAACTAGTGGCAACATTAAACCTAAAGCTGCTGCTACTTTTTTATCACCAAACTTCATAAATTGTAAGTTGAACAATACAGCATCTGGTTTTTCTTGTTTTAATGCTTTGTTAACACTTAAAATATTTTTATAGTTGTTAAAAGCCCAACATTCATTAATTGTAATTTTGCAGCCATTTTTATCAAAATTGATATCTTTTTCTCCTTCAGTTTTATCTGTTAACAAAACTATTTCGCTTATATCCTCTTTTTGTGCAAAGTGTTTAACCAAATGGTAAGCATACTCATTTAACGTTACTTTACTTGGCGGATACGCTGTTACAATTGCTAATTTCATAATTAATAGTGGTTTTATTTATTGTAAAATTGGGGCTTATTTATTTAATATTTTGGCAGATATAGACTAAGCAGCTTTTAGTGTAGACCAGTGGTAATTTACTTTAGACTAACCGCTTTTTTATTATGGCTTAGTTTAAAAAACACCAGTTGAATGCATAATAACAAAAACATTGCGATTATTTGAACGTGAACAACTTGTGCTAAACTTTCATGATAAAAAACAACTAAAGCTATTTGAAGCACACCAAATATGCCTGAAATTACAACTGGTATATATTTATCTAAAGACAGATAGTAATATGCAAATATGTTAGAAATGGCAAACATTGATGTTGCAATGGCGTATTTCCATAACAAAGGTGCCATTGCTATATAACTTTTACCAAATAGTATAGTTATTATAGTTTGTGGCATTATTGAGCAAACCAAAACTATGGTTGTAGAAATAGCTGCAATATAGCCTACGTATTTAAACAATGTTGGTGCTGTATCTAATCCGTCTTTTTTCTGTTGAACAACAGTTGGTAACAGTAGCATTACAAACATCCACGCTATAAAATAAACTATACGCCCAATTAATGCTAATGATGCGTATAATCCGGCTTCGTATGATTCAAAATAATGTTTAACCAATAATATATCACTATTGTTAATTATAATTTGGGTTAACTCATAAAATGCAGTAATTACAAAAAAGTTACGTATGTTTTTTGTTTGTGTTTCTGAAAGCGAAATATGTCCTTTAAAGTTTAATAAACTGAATTTAAATGGTATTAAACCAAAGGCAAAAGACAATAATATACCAATAGCAATAACTACTGAAGATTGTATGTTAAGCAAAAATATAATACCTAAAGTAATAAGTAACCTACTCAACATTTCTAGTTGATAGGTTATTGATAAATTTTTAAACGCTTTTTTACCTTGGTAAACACCACGGTTTACGCTCATTAAAAAATACAAAGGCACACCTACACCAAAAATTACAAACATATTTGATGACGATGTATTAAATACTATTTGCAGCTGTTTAGAAAACACCACAATAGCAATACCCATTAACACACCTACTAATAAAGCTTGTTTATAAATTTTAGTTACAAAATTACCAAGAACATCATTTTCAAATAATACTGAAAATTTTGCAGTTACTAACTGAAACGTCATAGCTGCAAATGATAGTACCAATAAAAATGTAATTAACACAGCGGCATCAGCAAATTGTGCGGGCCCCAATATGCGCCCTAGTATTAAATTATACAGGTAATTACCGCCATTTACAAGTAAAACACTAAGCATAAATATTTGCTCTGGTGTTATTTTTCTAGATTTTAAAACTGCTAAAATTTGCATAACTACACTTTTAAATTATGCTTTATTAATGTTAAACTGCTTTAAAATAGCGTTACTTTTTTTTCCGGTGAGTTTGAAATTCACATTTTTTATTAAAGCATTTTTATATGCTTTGTAAATAGCAAACACGCCATTATTATCAATGTTTTTTACTAAATCTAAATTTAGCGTTAAACTTTTTTCGCTATTAATTAAATGATTTAAATGAGTTAATAAGTTGAATGACGTTGATGCATTAATAGTACCTTCTGCAAAATAAATTCCATTATTTTCTTTAATTTTAAGAGCCATAATTCATAATATTTGGGGTTATTATTTCATCTGTTTAACACAAATATCAGCCAACTTGCAGTGAATAAACCTTTTATTTCGGTGAGTGGCAATTTGCTGTAGATGAATGATTGAAAAGTAATGCCTAACTTGCAGTTATATAAAACCAACCCCAAAATCATGCTTAAAAAACACCTATATTTATTAGTTTTTTTATTAATTAATTCCTTTTGCTTTTCACAAAACATGCAAGAAGGCTTTACATTATTAGAAACTGGTAAATACCCCGAAGCCGAAGTTTTTTTCAACAACATTTTAAAAGAATACCCAAAGAATAAAACTGCAAAACTTTGTTACGGAAGAGCTGTTGGGTTAGCTGGAAACGCCCCAAAAGCTGTAACTATATTCACAGAATTACTTGATGTGTATCCTAATGATTTTGAAGTAAAATTAAACTATGCCGAATCGTTATTATGGGGTTCAAATTTTGCTGATGCCAAAGTATACTATGAAAAGCTTTTAAAAGAAAACAACAAAAGTTTTGCGGCATTATTAGGGTACGCAAACACACTTTCTAACCTAAAAATTTATGACCAAGCTCTTATACAAGTAAACAACGCTCTAGAAGTTTCACCTGGCAACCCTAATGCTATGGTTTCAAAAAAATACATTTATTTGGGCTATGCTTACCAAAAACAACAAGCACAACAATATAATGAAGCTGAAACCTTGCTTAAAAAGAATTTAGAGCTTTTTAATAATGATAAGTCTACTTTATTAAACCTTGCCAACCTATACATTATTGCTGGAAAATTTGATGAAGCCGAAGCTACCTACCAAATAATTAAAACATTGCCCAAAAGTGAAACCACTGCACTTAATGGCATTGCACTTGTAAAACATTTAAAAGGTAAAGAAAAAGATGCTTTAAAAACAAGCAAATTAGCTTTTAACGACATACCAAATGTAAAAGACACGCTTATAGTTAACCAAACAAAAGAACGCTATATACAGGCTTTAATTTGGAATAAAAAATTTAAAGAAGCTAATACTTTAATAAATCAACTTAAAACAGAAAAGCCAAATCAGACTTGGGTTTTATCACTAAGCGCTACTTTAAATATTTACAAAAGTGAATTTAAAAACAGTATTGCAGACTATAACCGTATTTTAGAAATAGATAGCAGCTCATTTGATGGCAACTTAGGTAAAGCAAACGCTTTAAAAGCAACTGGTCGTTACCAAGATGCTTACCAATGGGCAAATAACACTTTAACGTTTTATGAAAAACAAAAAGATGCCTCAAACTTTATTAAGAATTTAGACAAAAATTTCACACCTTTTTGGGAAACAAAAGCCTCCTACTCTTTTGATAATGGTAACAACAAAGCCTATGCTGTAAATACCAGCATTGAGTTTCCTATGTCTACCAAATTTAAGTTAAAAGCTGCGTACGGTTACAGAACAACCAGTAATAAAGTTACTGATAATGAAGCAAACTCAAATACTTTTACTTTTGGCTTAGGCTATCAACTATTACCTAATATTACATTTAACGGCACTGTGGGTGTTACAGCTGCTAATGCTAATGATAAAGCTTACACACAATTAGAAACCGATGTTTCATTGCATATTAAACCCATGAAATTGCAAGTTTTAGATGTTGGCTACAAGCGTGAAATACAAAGTTTTAATGCCGAATTATTAGACCGCCAAATAGTGATGAACAATATTTACGCCAATTACAGCTTAAGTACAAACGTTAATATTGGTTGGTTTACACAGTATTTTTACACGTGGCAAAATGATGATAATGCAAGAAACCTATTATTCACCTCATTGTATTACAACATTTTAAGCAAACCTTCTTTGAAGGCCGGATTAAACTACCAATACATAACCTTTAAAAACCAAGTACCAACTATATATTTTAGTCCTGAAATGTTTAATGCTGCCGAAATTTTTGTAAATCTTATTAAAACAGATGGTATTGCAAAAGCTAAAGAATGGTTTTATGAACTTACTGCAGCAACAGGTATTCAATTTATTGAAAAAGACCCAAAACAAAGTACTTACAGAGTTCAAGCTAAATTAGGCTATAAATTCTCAGAACGATGTCAACTTAATTTATTTGGTACGCGTAGTAATATAGCCTCTGCAACTGCTGCTGGTTTTACGTTTAATGAAATTGGTTTGCGCTTTAAATGGTATTTTTTAGAAAAACCAATTTTTAAAAAGAACGAAGAATAATACCAAAAAAGCTTTAAAATTTCACACCCATTTTAACCTGCTAAATCTACTAGCAGGTTTTTTATGCATTTTAATAACGAAACAAAGGCATGCCTGTTTAGCAATAATCTTAAATAGTATTACCACAATTTATAATTGCAAATTATTAGTTTTGTTCTCTTTTAAAAGCATAAAATTATGACTGCA
Organism: Seonamhaeicola algicola; assembly: GCF_007997385.1. Taxonomy (GTDB): domain Bacteria; phylum Bacteroidota; class Bacteroidia; order Flavobacteriales; family Flavobacteriaceae; genus Seonamhaeicola; species Seonamhaeicola algicola. Next base: position 67,838 of record NZ_VOSC01000005.1, on the reverse strand, counting down.
AACGAGATTTCTGAAAAGTACATTGCCTATTTAGAGCATGGTGACGTTGACAGTATTATAAAATTATTTACCCCAAATGGTATTGTAGATTCACCTATTTACGGTATTAAAAAAGCTGAAGTATTTTATAATGAATTAAAAAATGACACATCAAATTCAAAATTAAAATTGAAAGGCGTTTTTCAAAATACCAACACAAATGAATTTGCTATCTATTTTAATTACGTATGGACACTAAAAAACAATGAAATTGTAACTTTTGATGTTGTTGATATTATTGAACTTAATGCTGAAAATAAAATAAAAACCTTAAAAATAATTTATGATACTGTAGCAGCACGAGCTCTTGTAAACAAACTATAAAAAAAGGCAAAACTAGTTAGTTTTGCCTTTGTTTCTAAAAAATAAACTGTTGCTATTAATTTATTCTATTATTAATTTCACTGTTTTATAATTGGTTGCTTTACTGTTAATTTTACAGAAATACAGCCCAGAGCTTAAGTTTCCTCGGTCTAATTTAATTTGGTTATTTCCGTAAGTAGCGTTGTGCTCTAGTTGTTTAACTAAACGTCCGTCTTGGTTAAAAACATCTAATGTTATTAGCTCTGTGGCATTTGCTGTAAATGTTATATTTGTTGTATTAAACATTGGATTTGGTACTGCTGTAGTTACAACACCTTCTTCTTCAGAAATTTGACTATCCGACAAACTACTTTTAGAAAAATGTAACTGTTTTAAATCCATTTTTTTAGTTTCTTCTGCACCATAAGCTAACATTGTAAATACAATGGATACCACATCATTAGCTTCAAACTCTGCTCCTGTTGACGATAAAAAGGTATTAAATGGTACACTATAATTGGTTAATGTGTTTGTTAATGGTATGGTTACTTTGTATTGCTCTTCCCAATTGCTAATATCTTCTTTAACAAGTCTTACAACCATATTACCAGTACCTTTAGCTTCAAAATTAAAAGTATCAAAAGCTGTTAAATTTACTGGACTAAATTTAGCTGTTAATGATCTGTAAGCAGCTACATAATTATTAGTGGTTGCCTCTAGAGATAAATTTCTCTCTACAGCAAATTGGTTATCATCAAAAGATAATGTATTTGGTTCTACAGCATAATTGGTAACAGTTGCATCAGCATCATCATAACCCCAAGAACCATCAGAAAGAAATAAATCATCTGGTGTTGCAACGCCATCGCCAATTCTAAAACCTACATCAAATAAAGTACCCGCATCAACTTCAACATTAGAAATATAACTTCCGCTAGATAAATCAATGTTTGATGAAATGTAATTTACTGTTTCAGTTTCTGAAGCTCTAACACCTGCATCAAAAGTTACAGCTTGCGTTCTGTTTGTGTTTACTATTTGCAAATCTAATTTACCGTTATGGTACTTTCCTTTTTTAATAAACACGGTTGGTGGTGTAGAGTTGTTGTATCCAACTATTGGTTTTTGTACTTCTAAAAGATTTAAAACTTCATCACCTAACCTATATAAATCATCTAATGAATTTGCCCAAATTTGAAAATTATAAAATGAGGCACCACTTTGGTATTTATCTATATTCCAATGGCTTTCAATTTCAAAATCGTTACCATTATTTACGTTTTTGGCCGCTAAGCTTAAAACAAACTCAACACCTCCATCAACATTTTTAAACAATGTTTTTATAAATGCCTGTTCTCTAATTTCAATTGTAGATACAGAAATTATTTCAGCCCCCAATAATCTATCACAAATTACTTTAGTATGTTCATAAACACCGTTTTGAGTTTCTAAAAGTAATATTGAAGCTGCAGTAACATTGTTTTTTATGTAATCTACTGAATATACATTGGTTGCATTTGTAATACCAATTAAATCATTTGGTGATGATTCTATTGCACTATCCTCGCTAACAACTCCTAAAGGAACTAAATCTTCTAACTGAATAGCACCTGTATTTTTACTTGTTTTTTTTCCGTATTTAGAACTTTTTTTAACTTTTTTTGCCGTATTTACATCAAACTTATAACTGTTTTTAACTCTGTTAAAGTTTCTTTTGCTTATTTTTTCAGATAATCTATTGTTACTTTCTAAACCACCGGTATTGGCACTAGAAGCAGATACTGTTATAATTGGACACGTAAATGTTCCTGAACATGAAGGGTCATCACAATCTACTAAACCATCACCGTCATCATCAATACCATTTATACAATCTTCTTGTGGTACTGGTGCTGTTGGACATCTTGCTCCGTCATTTTGAGAACTTGCAGGACCAAAAGCAAACAAATTAGAATTTATAGCATTGCTACCTGTTAAATCTTGAACACTTTGTATAACATAAATAGTGCCTGTTTGGTTGGCTGATACATAAAAACGCCCAGAAGCATCAAAGTATACGGCTCCGTATGTGTAATTTAATCCGGCTAGAATAGGCACTTCTCCTAAACTAATAACATTACCTGTTTCGGCATTAACTCTATATAAAATATTTGTGCCTTTTTCAACGGTGTATAAAAAGCCATCTACAGCATTAAAAGCCCAATCATGTATATTTAAATTTTGAGACATGGTTAGTGTTTGATGATGCTTACCAAAGTTTGCAGATTCCGGATCTAAATCTACTGCATAGTAAGTTGTTCCGCCTCCTTTTAAATAATAAATACCAGTGGCACTAACATCGCCAATATATCTACCTCCTGATGAAAGCTCATCTATGTAATATGTTGTAGTTTGAAAATTTTTACCTATGCGAACTATAGTTTTTGAAGGCGAACTTAATGAGCCCCATATATAACCATCTTTAGGGTTATAAGCGGCTGCATTTATATTACCTGGTGTAACATCGGCTGCAACTTGGTAGGCATTACCCGATGCTAAGTCTATAGCATAAACATCATTGTATTGGAATAAATACGCATTGTAATCGCAGTTAAAAGGCTCATTTTGAGCATAAAAACTTGTTGAATAAATTAATAATAAAAGTAGAATTCTTTTCATGACACTCGATTTGGTGTCATAAAATTAGTTTAAACTTAATTTTTTTTAGATTAACTTCGGTAAATGAAAGATAAGTGTAGACGAATGAATGTGTTTTAAAGATAAAGCTATAATAGGTTTAAACGCTTCATTAGTTCTGGCCTATTTGACCTGCTTACGGGTATTACATCTTTTTTAATTAGCACACTATTATCTTCAATATCTATAATTTTTTTTACATTAATTACGTACGAGCGGTGTACCTTTAAAAAGGTATCTGTTGGTAATTTTTCTTCTATTTTTTTAAGTGTAGAATGTACTGTGTAGTTTTTATTTTCAGTTTTAATATTTATGTAGTCACCTTTTGCTTCAATTAAATAAATACTAGGCATATCAATTTTTATTAGGCGTCTATCAATATTTACATATAAATCTTTTTCTGAAATACGCTCTTCTTTTTCTGTTTCTGATATTAACTTATCTTGCTTATCAACTTGTTTTTGTCTTGCTTGTGCTTTTAAAACAGCTTTGTTAAACCTTTGTATTTCAACTGGTTTCACTAAATAATCTACAATGCAGTTATATTCAAAAGCTTCAATAGCAAATTTAGGATCACTGGTTGTTAAAATGATATTTGGTGGGTTTTTTAGGGTTTGAATAAAATCAAATCCTGTAAAATCGGGCATGTGTATATCTAAAAATATTAAATCTACAGTGTTCTGATTTAAATATTTAATAGCCTGAATAGCGTTTGGAAATTCTTCAACAACATTTAAACTTGAGAAATTTGTACATAGTTGCGCAATTATAGCTCTTGCGGTTTGTTCATCATCTATAATAATACAATTCATAATAAATACACTACATGTTTGGTAAACTGATGTTTAATTAGCTATAAATAACTTTAGAGATTAGCGTGCGATATAAATCTAACTAAAAATACGAATTTTATACAAGTTTTAACACGTTTTTTCTTTTAAATAATTGTTTTAAAATAATCTATTGTTTTTAAAAGTCCTGTTTCTAATGCTACTTTAGGTTGCCAGTTTAATTGTTTTTTGGCAAGTGTAATATCTGGCTTACGCATTAAAGGATCATCAGAAGGCATTGGTTTATATATTATTTTAGAATTAGAATTTGTTAATTCTATTACTTTTTTTGCTAATTCTAAAATAGTAAACTCTCCCGGATTACCAATATTAACTGGCCCTATAAAATTATTAGGTGTATTGTTCATCATGGAAATCATACCTTCAACCAAATCATCAACATACTGAAAACTTCGGGTTTGTTTGCCTTCACCGTACACTGTAATATCTTCATTTTTTAAGGCTTGTACAATAAAGTTTGATACTACTCTACCATCATTAGGATGCATTTTAGGGCCATAAGTATTAAAAATACGTACTATTTTAACATCTACATTATTAGATTTATGATAATCTACAAACAACGTTTCTGCGGCTCTTTTACCTTCATCATAGCATGAACGCTCGCCTATTGGATTTACATTACCCCAATACGATTCAGTTTGCGGGTGCTGCAAAGGGTTGCCATACACTTCACTTGTAGATGCTTGTAATATTTTGGCTTTAACACGTTTAGCTAACCCTAGCATATTTATAGACCCCATAACCGAGGTTTTCATTGTTTTTATTGGGTTGTATTGATAATGTATTGGTGATGCTGGACACGCCAGATTATAAATTTCATCGGTTTCTATAAAAAATGGACTTGTAATATCATGCCTAATAAGCTCAAAATAAGGGTTATTTAGCAAATGGACTATATTTTGTTTTTGCCCGGTAAAAAAGTTATCTAAACAGTATACTTCATTATTTTCATTTAATAAACGTTCACATAAATGAGAACCTACAAAACCTGCACCGCCTGTAACTAGAATTTTTTTTCTAATCATTATCTAATTAAATTAATATTATGCCAAACAAGACAAAAATATTGTTTGTTTGTAAAAATATTATAATTAAATATAAATGAAAATTATTAGGGTATTATAATTTGTAGAAAATGTTTAGCGTTAATTATATTACAAACCATTAAGAAAGTTAGTGATTGCTTGCAGAATATTGGCAAAATCGTCTTTCCCCTCGGTAATATTATCAATTAAATTATGTTCATATTTTTCAGCCACTTTATAGCTTTCATTTAAGCCCAAAATATTTATTTTGTGTTTTAATTTATGAACATTTTCAGCTGCTAATTTGTAATTTTTTGCCTTGAAATTTTTAAAATAAACATCGCGCTCTTCAGGATATTCTTGCTTTATTATACCTATAAGTTTGGTTTCAAAAGCTTTATCACCTCCTGATAATGTATTAATGTATGATAAGTTTGGTTGCTCCATGGTTTATTTTTTTAACGTGAAATAGAACGTAGTGCCTTCACCTAAAGTAGAATTTAACCATATTTTTCCGCCATAGGCATTCACTATTTTTTTAGATATTGATAAACCTATACCTGTAGCATTGGTGTTATTTTCTAGCTTTTGAAAAGGTTTAAAAATTTTATCAAAATATGCTTTTTCAATACCTTTACCGTTATCTTTTACATAAAATTGCCAATGTAACCCTTCTTCTTTTACACCAATTTCTATAAAACCTTTTTCTTTATCAATATATTTAATAGCGTTGCCTATTAAACTTTCAAAAAGCTGCCTAATTCTTGGTTTATCAGCTTCAATTTCAGGCAATTTATCTACAATTTTTATGGTAATGTGGCTTGGTATTGAAAGATCATTAACTATATCTTTAACAAAGGTATTGGTGTTTATAATTCCTATTTGAGAATCTGTTTTATTAACGGTTGAATAGTTTAAAATGCCCGTAATTAAATTATCCATACGCTCAACATTGGCTCTAATTAATTGTAAATTTTGAGCTTTATTATTGGTTTCACTACCGTTTGTTTCTTCATTTAACCAAGTTGTAAGGGCATCAATACTACGAAGAGGTGATTTTAAATCATGAGATACTAAATACGCATAATTACTTAACTCTTCATTTTGTCGTTCAAGCTCTCCCATTAATTTTTCACGCTGCTTGTTCATCTCAACAATTTCTTGCGTTTGTTTTTCTATAAATTCAGCTAGTTTTATACCATCTAAATTTGCGGTTGATTGCTGGGTGTTTTTTGATGTTTCTAAAGGCCCCGTAAAGTTTAAGGTTTCAATAACTTTATTAAGTTTGTCAATTAAATTACTTTGTATTTCGGTTTCCTTTTTTAAATTTTTATTGGCTTCAAATAATTCTTCAGAGCTAATTTCCATGGCTCTTTGTTGCATTAAAATTTGTTCATCAAAGTTATCATACGATCTGTTTACAGCATCTAAAAACGCCATCAAATCTTCATTTGAAACATTTTTGTTGCTTAAGTATTTTTTAACTTGATGTTTTAATAATGAATTCATTATTCACTTATTAATGTTAATGCTACGGTTTGATTGTGTAATTGACACATGTTTTCATTGTTAAACGGTGCTATTTCTCCGTATGAATGAAACCCTGTTACAAAAACGTTGTTTCCTACTATTTCTTTTACTTCTTCTAATTCTTCAACAGCTCTTTGGTCTAATAATATTTTTCTGCCAATACAGCTTACCAATAATGCTAATTGTGGTTTATTTACTCTGCCCTCTAATGCTTTATTTGCAGCTTGTTCTGAGGCATGTATTAAATTATCCACATTAGACATCATGAGTTGTACTTTAGAATTTACTGGCACATCGCCTGCAAAAATCATGGCATTATATTCTTCATTTATATTTAAAATAGACCGAACGAACGATTGCTCATCGGTTTCTATTTTTACACCTAACGGATAATAAAGCGCGGCTCCGGGCAAATCTTTAGCCTTTTCGCCTAGGTATTTTTTGTACAAATCTAAAGCTGGTTTATTGTCTAATTCATACAATATATTGCCTTTGGCTTTTGTTACTACGCGTTCTGGACCAAATGGTTTCCAACCACCTTCTATTGATGATGATACATCAATAGTATCTCCATATAAACCAATACCTACTATTTCACCATCTTTTGGGTTTTCATTGTATGATACTAAGGTTCTTTCAAACCTGGCATCATCACCACATAAACCTCCGGTAATTAAAACATTGTTATCTGCAGCAAAATTCATGCCTCTAGCTAACTCACTTCCGTTTACAAAACTACCATCAGATAAAACAATAATATTTTTTAAACCTTCTTTTGGCAATTTGTTAACTAAACTTGCTCCTGCTTGAAAGCTATCTAACTTGGTTTCGTTTAGGTTAATTGTTTGTATTTTGAAGGTGCTTTTTTCAAATTCAATAGCTGTAATGGTTAAGCAATCATCTTCAACCGATGCTGTTGTTATATTACCACTAGTTGAAGCAAACACAATATGCCCGCTTGGAAACATTTTAGAAATTGCTTTATAAATTTGTGGATTTTCAAGCTCAAAACGACTACCAAACACCATTACCAAAGGCTGCTTTAGTTCTAGGTAAGGCGTAATAGCTTCCCATTCTTTATCTTTATGTTTTTTTAGCTGAACAACTTTCATCTTTTTACTTTTTTAATGTGAAAAAGAAGGTAGTACCTTCATTTAGCTTACTTGTTAACCAAATTTTACCTTCATGTAGCTCCACTACTTTTTTAACTATTGATAAACCAATACCCGATGAATCTTTACGTTTATTAACAGATTGGAATACTTTAAATATTTTTGAATGATATTTTTCATCTATACCAATACCATTATCTTTTATTGAAAACTTGTAATGTGTACTTATATCTTCTACTGAAACTTTTACATAACCTTCTGGTTTATCAATAAACTTTATAGCATTACTTATTAAGTTTTGAAATACTTGCTGAAGCTTAGTTTTATCACCTTTAATAGTTGGTAGTTTATTTAAAATTTCAACTTTAATATGTTCTGGTTTATACATTATTTGAATTAAATCTGCAATTAGTGTGTCTAGATTTACTTCGGTTAATTCATCATCATCACTTCCTATACTTGAATACTCTAAAACATCAGAAATTAACTGATCCATCTTTTCCAATGTAGTTTCAATAAGTGCTATATTTTGTAAGCTTACATTATCAAGCTTATCTACGTTATCTTCTTTTAACCAAGTAACTAGTGCATTAATACTACGTAATGGTGACTTCAAATCATGTGATACAATGTGCGCATACTCTTGCAACTCATTATTACTTTTAGCTAGTTTTTCTAGAAGCTCTTCATTTTTTGATTCTATACGCTGCTTTTCCCTTAAATTAATAGCGCTTTTTAACTGCATTGCTACTAAACTTGCAATACGTTCAATGGTTTGTAATTGTTTATTAGAAAAATAATTTTTAGCGGCATGTCTTGCATCAATTACTCCAATAACTTTACCATCATTAGATATAGGCACTGTTATTTTAGAGTTTAACTGTTTACCCGAAAACACATATTTACTGTTTGAAGATGCATCTTTAGTTAAAATTGGTTTTCCTGTTTGAACTACTGTTTTAACCACACCATGCTCTATAGGAAATTTAGCATTTTCAATATTTTTCTCTCTGCTATCAGCATCAACGCCGTAGCCTGCAATTGGCTCAATATAATCACCGTATTTGTTAACCAAATAAATAATACAATAATCTGTATTTAAATATTCGGCAATTCTAGAAGTAATAACGTTGGCTATTTCATAAATATCAATTTTTCCTAGAATAGCGTTGGTAATTTCATTTACCATGCCTAATATTAAAGAGCGCTCTCTTTCTGAAGTTACATCTTCTACTAAACCTAACCTGTATTTTACACTACCATCACTATTTCTTACGGCAGCAACACTAGTTTTTGCCCAAAAAACAGAACCGTTTTTCCTTATATAACGTCTATGAAGCACAAAATTATCAATATCTCCAGAGGCCATTTTCCCAATGTATTGTTTTACTTGCTCTACATCTGAATTATCAGCTATTTCATTAATAGTTTTCTTTAGTAACTCTTCTTCTGAAAAACCTAATAATCTTTGAAATGCCTCATTGGTTCTAATAATTTTTTGATCTTGGGCAAGTACAATGCCTAATGATGAATTTTGTACAATTGCATCAAGCTCCTTTTTTTGAGCTTCAATTAACTCTGCTGTTCTACGTTCTTCAGTAACATCTCTAACAATACCTTGTGCTGCTACAGGAATGCCTTGATCATAAATTATACTAGCATTAATGTGTACTAATTTTATAACATTTTTTTTTGTGTTTATTTTTATAATAAAATCAGTAACTGCACCATCTTTAAGCAATGTTTTAAATGATTGTGATACTTTTTCTTGCTCTTCGGCTATAGGAAAATCTAAAAGGTTAGCATTTACATTCTGGGTATCAAAACCTAATAAATTTACTGCGGCATCATTCATTTTTAAAATGTTCCCCATTAAATCCATTATAACGTAGGCATCAACAATATTTTCAAAAACACCTTGTAACTGAGAATCAGTTTTATCAAGAAGTGCTTCTAATTCTAAATATGATTTTTCTAGCTTTTTATTAGCACTGTAAAGCTCAGCCGCTTTTTGTTCTAATATTTTTTCAGCGGCTTTTCTTGCTGCTTTTTCTCTAGCTAAAGCACGTTCTAGTATTTCGGCTCTATTTGGGGTCATTTAGTTCTTATTAATTAAAAACTTAACTTCGGTACCGTCCTCTTTTATTTTTTCAACTTCTATGCTAGCTGTTGTATCAAAAAACTCAAATGTTTTACGCATTAAACCTAAACCAAAGCTATACATTGCTCTGCTAGATTTATAAATCATTACTAATTTTTTGTTTGATTTTTCTAGAACTTCAAACGTTGGTAGCTCTGCATCAGGATATATTTTTCTTACTTCTACATGAATATGATTTTCTATAGAAGCTAGCATTTCCATGGGGTTTTTATAATTATTTAATAAATCTCCATAGCTGTTTTCTATAACTTTGAAAAAATGCTCTGCATATACTTGCAACAAATCATCTGTTGAAATGCCTGTGTTTTTGCTTAAATTAGTTAACAACTGTAGCATTTCAGAAAACTCATAAGTACCTACAGATGTGTAAACACCTCCGGACTCTAGTTTTGACTGATTTATAATTTGATCTACCATTTCTAAACCAAATTTATCTTCTACAAGTTCTAGAAACTCAGAAAACACAATACCTTTCATTTTACTTCTTTTTTAATTCATTAATACTCCAATACGCCAAAAGCTTTTCTATGCTATTCATGTAATCTTCATATTTTAAAGGTTTTAAAACATAGCCTGCAATACCCAGTTTAAAACATTCAAGCAAATCTTTGTCATTGCTTGATGTGGTTAAAATTATAGCGGGTAAATATTTTAAATGTTCATCTTCCTTTAAAATGGTTAAAAACTCAATACCATTTATTTTGGGCATATTCAAATCTAACAAAATTATGTCAGGTAAATCTGATTTGTCTTCTAAAATTTTTAAAGCCTCTTCCCCATTGTTAGCTTCAATAATTTTATGATCAAGCTGAAGCGCCGAGAGCACGCGGTTAAATTTCATAACCTCTATCATATCATCTTCAACTAGTAAAATATTTAAATTTTTCATGCCATATATTATTTATCAGCGTAAAAATATATTACTAGTTTTAATATTGATGTGCAGTTTCTTTAAAGCGAATTATTGGTTTGTTAGAATGCAGATAAGTGTCGACGAACGGTAATTGGTATATTTACAAAAACCTTTAAAATTAAAAGGCAAACCCTTAAAAACTTGTATTAATAAAGATATTTTGGTTAATGCTCTGTTAATTACAAAGCTCATTTAAGTCATGTAAATTAACGCCAAATTAGTACGTTTTCTTCAAATACAAAAGCGAGTAAAAACGTTATTAGTTTTTATAATTAGTATAATAAACGTTATAAATTTATTAATGCTGTTTGACCAACTCTTTCTTTTCAAAATTAGATTTTGGAGCTTCACAAAGTGAACAACAATATGTTTGGGGTAAACTTTCAAAAGGTGTTAAAGGTGCAATGTTTTGTGTAATATCTCCATATTTTTGGTTATAAACCGTTAAACATGATGTGCATTGGTACACCTCTTCTGTAATTTGCTTAGGCGTTTTTTTGGTTTCTTGTGCTTCTTTTTCCGATCCTAAATCTTCAAAGTATAATTGGCTTAATTCCATTAAAAGCCCTGGTAATTCAACTTTATCTACATCTTGCACATGCATAATATATGTGCGTGTATTAGGATCAAAATTTTTAGCGTATAACAGGTTGTATGTATCTCTTATTTTGAAATCTCCAATGGGTGCTGGTTGTTTATTTTTTTCAATAACTATTGATGTAAAATAGTGAGATGTTTTAGCATAATTTGTTATCCCGAAGGTTAAACCATAGGTACTTATATCATTTTGATCAAAGTTTGATACTAAATATTTTTTTAGATTTAAAGCCTCTTTATTTGCCGCAGGAATATGCCAATTAAGCTCTAACATAGAATGGCGTACATTAATACCTCGTTTACCCAAAAATTTTTCCCAAATTAGTTTTGATGTTCTTGGTATACCCTTAATTATAAAAGATTTCCATGGGGTTATTGATATTTTACCTATTTTATTTTCTAAACATAACTCGCACATTTCTTTTAAAAAAGAAATATCATACTTATTATTTCTCCAATACAACCCTAACCAGTATTTATCCATACCAATTTTATTCATACCTTCATAATAAGGAAATGGGTGAAAAGGAACTTCAAGTGGTTTATCTACCGTTCTATTGTTAGAATCTACAGCATCACTAACAAGTTCAAAAATTGTTTCAATAGTTTCAGGTTCTTCTTGTAAAATACTTTCAATTGCGGCAACTATTTTACCCATATCCCAACTGTAAATTAATGCCGGATACATTTTAGTCTTTTCCCATTCTGGCAACCTTATATACAAATACCAATAATCTTCATGCTGTGAGGCTATAAAGTTTATATGCCCTGTAAATAATGGCACTAACCGCTGTTTGGGGTCTGTAATATTTACCTTTAAGTGTAATTTTGCCCTAAAAAGTTCTAAGATATATAAATACTTATCACTTGTTAACCAAGGTGTGTTAGGAAAAATATCGGCCGATACATATGAAGACATAATGTTAGAAATACCTGTTTCTTCTTCAGATACAATTTTCAACCTATCAAAACCACTAAGTTTTTCTTGTGTTGCTTTTTTTGGTAACAAAATATCTTGACGCGAACCAAATGATATTGTTTTTAACCCAATGGCTTCAACACATTCACAAATGTATTTTAATTCTCCGGGAGATAATACACCACCTTTAACTATAAGTCTGTTTAATTGTATACTCATTTTAACACCTTAGATTTATGAAGTATATCTCTAACTTCTGTTTTACAACTACCACAACCTAAACCAGCACCGGTTTGTTTACAAAGCTCTGTAAAATCAGTACACCCTTTAGCTATAGCTTCTTCTACATTACCTGCACCAACCTGACTGCAAGAGCATATTAATTTACCTATTACGGGTTTGTTGTTTGAAGCGCCTCTAAGCAATGTATTACGCTTTTCAGACATTTCAATTTTACTTTCAATAAGTGTTTTAAACTCTGCAAATTCATTTTTATCACCCATTAAAACTGCGCCTACCAACAAATCATCTTTAACTATACATTTTTTGTAGTAACGTTTTGATATATCTGTAAATACCACTTCTTCATAGGTTGGATCATTTTCAGGCACACTAATTTCACCTATACTACACAAGTTTAAATCATTAAACTTTAAAATATTCATTAAAACAGAACCGTTGTAGGTGCTACTAACATCGCCACCAATAAAATTAGCTAAAATAGTTGCTTGTTCTTCGGCTGCAGATGTTATTCCGAATAACTGATTGTTAAATTCAGCAATTTCACCTATGGCAAAAATATTAGGATTTGAAGATTGCATGTGCTGATTTACAATAACGCCTCTACCACATTTAATACCATTTTCTTTAGCTATTTCAATATTTGGCCTTGTACCTATGGCATATACAATGGCATTGGCTGTAAATATTTTTCCACTTTTTAAGCTTATACTTAATTCACCTGTATCGTCATCATCAAACACCGTACTAACTTCATTATCAAAATAAATTTGAATACCACGTTCTTGTACATCTAAGGCTAGTAATTTACTAGAAACCTTATCTAATTGACGCTCCATTAAACGTGATGCTCTTTGTATAATGGTTATTTTTACATTTTTATGTTTTAAGGCCGCTGCCAACTCTAAACCTAATAAACCACCACCAACTATAGCCACATGCTGTTCTTCAGGCGGCAAACCTGTAGCATCTAAATACGCTTTAAATTTATCTGCATCAATTTTATTGCGCATGGTAAAACGCCCAGGCAAATCTATTTGTACATCTTTAGGTATAAAAGCTCTACTTCCGGTTGCTAAAATTAGTTTATTGTATGTATGTGTTATACCGTTACTATCAATTACTTTTTTTTGTAATTTATCAATTTGAGTAATTAATGTTTCTGGGTGAAGTACTACGTTAAGTTTATCTAACTCTTGTTTTTTTATTTTTAAAAGCTGCTCCCAAGTTAACTCTTCAGTAACATACTCAGGCAACAAAACCCTGTTATAAAACAAGTTAGATTCTTTTGAAAAGACATGAATTTCATCTTTCCCATTTCGTTCTCTGTAATTTTGAATAAAACGAAAAGCCGCTGCTCCTGCTCCTGCAATAATAATTTTTTCTCTAGGCTTTTCATATTTTGAAACACTAACACGTGTAAATTTAAAATCAGGTTCTTTTGAAACCGGATCTACGTGTGTATTTGTTAGGTTATTAGCGCGATTTAAATCGTTTTGTAATTGCTTACCCCAATGCATAGGTAAAAATACCACACCTTTTTTTATAGCATCGGTTACTTTAGCCCTAACCCGAACTTTACCATTACTGCTAGTAATTTCAGTAATATCACCATCTTTTATTTTATTCAAATAAGCATCAACAGGATTAATTTCTAAAACAGGTTTTGAGTAATGCGTTTTTAAACGTGCTACTTTTCCTGTTTTTGTCATGGTATGCCATTGGTCTCTTACACGGCCTGTGGTTAGTATTAAAGGATATTCTGGGTTTGGTAATTCAGAAGTATTCTCTAAAGTTGTTGGTACGTTAAAAATTGCTTTTTTTGATGGTGTAAAAAACACTTTATCTTGAAATAATCTTGGAGTACCACCGTGCCTGTATTGATTTACCGGCCATTGAAACGTGCCTTCGTTTTTTAATCTATCATAATTTAAATAAGATACATCAATATTAGTGCCTTTGGTCATGGCACAATATTCATCATAAATTTCTTCGGCAGAACCATAGTTAAAACCTCTAAAGCCCATGCGTTGTGCAAAGTCGCAAAAAATTTCAACATCGGGTCTAGCTTCCCCTGGCGGATCAATTTCTTTGGGTAAGTAAGAAATTCTACGCTCAGAGTTCGTCATAGTGCCTTCTTTCTCTAACCAACCTGCTGCAGGTAACACTAAATCTGCAAACTTAACAGTGTCAGATTTATGTGAAATATCTTGAACTACAACAAACTTTGCATTTTTTATAACCTTTTCTACTTTATTAATGTTTGGTAAACTTACTAGAGGATTTGTACAAGCTATCCAAATAGCTTTAAGTTTACCAGATTCTAAAGCATCAAACATTTCAGTAGCTGTTAAACCGGGTTTAGGGTTAATTTTTTCAACACCCCAAAACTGGGCTACTTCTCTGCGGTGTTCTTCATTCATTAAATCTTTATGAACAGCTAAAAGGTTTGCCATACCGCCAACCTCTCTACCTCCCATGGCATTGGGCTGCCCCGTTAATGAAAAAGGACCTGAACCTGGTTTGCCTACTTGCCCTGTAATTAAAGACAGGTTTAATAGGGCTATGTTCTTATTTACACCAACCACACTTTGGTTAAGCCCCATAGCCCACATACTTATAAACCCTTTTGATAGCCCTATAATATCGGCTGCTTTTTTTATTTCTTTTTCTTCAATACCACAAATTTTAGCAGCTTTACTAATTCTTGTGGCTAATATTTGTGCTTTATATGCTGCAAAACCTTCGGTGTTATTTTTTATAAAATCTTCATCTATTAAACCTTGGTCATATAACCTACGGCCTATAGCGTTGTATAAAACTACATCTGTACCTGGTAATATTTGCAAATGCAAATCGGCAAAACTTGCGGTATCAGTTTTTCTTGGGTCAACTACAATTATTTTTACGTTTGGGTTTTCTTCTTTGTGCTTTTCTAAACGACGAAATAAAATAGGATGACACCATGCTGGGTTTGCTCCTGTTATTAAAAAACAATCGGCCAATTCAATATCAGCATAACTAATTGGCACACTATCTTCACCAAATGCCTTTTTGTAACCAACTACAGCAGAACTCATACAGAGCCTTGAGTTGGTATCAATGTTATTGGTGCCTAAAAATCCTTTTGTAAGTTTATTGGCTATATAATATTCTTCAGTTAAACTTTGCCCAGACACATAAAAACCTACACTATCAGGCCCATGTTTTTTTATTATAGATTTAAATACACTTGCGGCTCTATTTAGGGCTGTATCCCAACTTACACGCTCTAAAGGGTGCGATTTACTCCAACGCATTTCTGGGTATAAAATTCTATCAGAAGTATCATTAACAACATAATGTAAATTTCTGCCTTTAGAGCACAACATTCCTTTGTTTACTGGGTGGTTTTTATCACCTTCAACAATTACTTTATTATTGTTATCTTTTTTTACAATAATACCACAGCCTACACCACAGTAAGAGCACGTTGTTTTCACCTCATTATTAACCATAAACAGCAGTGTTTTATCTAAAATTAAACTAATATTTTCAACTTATAAAGCGCTTAATAAATTATTGTGAATAGTTTTAAAAACGCCCTTTAAACTTATATTGTAACTAAAAAATTTGCTTCAGAAATACGTATTTAATACTTACGTATTTTCTTTTTGTTATTCCCGCTTTACAAGCTATATTGTATTTTGCGGGAATAACACTCTCAAAGAAACCTGAACTAATACTAAAAACTCAGGATATTTTTAACTTTTTATTTGTACTGGTTGTAAACTTTCAGCTAAATTTTTGTTTGTATTTTGTGAAGCATCATTAATAGTATCTTCTTCTTTTGAAAATTTAATTGCTAAAGCCACAAAGCCCGTAATTAAAACTATAAAACCAATTACAAAATAACCTTGTGAAACTGCACCTGATGATGCCGCTGATTGAGCTGCTTTTACAACCTCATCACTTAATCCGTTGTTTAATGAAATTGCTGTTTTTTCGGCTATGGCAGATTTAGATTTTAAAAACAAAGCCGCTAAAAAAGCGCCCACGTTTCCTCCTGCTCCAACAATACCTGATACAGCACCAATAGCTTTTTTATTAATAAATGGTACTACAGAAAATGTAGCGCCTTCTGCCATTTGCACACTCAAACTAAAAAGAATTAGAAATACAAAACCAAAAATAATACTTGTAGTTGTTGAAAACGTAATAAGCATAACACCCTGAACACAAAGGATAAACGATAAGAACAACACTCTACCTCTTAATCCTTTTAGCTTGCCAAATTTATCACCAAAAAAGCCTCCAAGTGTTCTTGCAAAAATATTCATTAAAGCAAATGACAATACAATATTACCGGCAGTTACCCTTTTAAGTTGAAATGTGTTTTGTAAATAATCATCCATGGTACCATAAACCGTAAGTTCTATACCAAAACTAGCGGCGTAAACTAAAAACAATATCCAAATTCTATAATCTTTCAGAACTTTTATAAACGGCACCTCATCTTTTTTCTTATGGATTTCAACACCTTGCGCCCTTAATTCCTTTAAATTACCTTGTGGCGTATCTTGCGTAAAAAAGTAATACACTAAGCCCATTACAAAACAAATAGTTCCGGCTATTACCATAGAATACCTCCAAGCTTCAGCTTCAGCAACACCAAAACCAACTACAGCGGCAGCAATTATTGGCATACCTAAACGGTTAGCACCACCACCAAGATTACCCCAACCTGCCGATGTGGCATTAGCAGTACCAACAATGTTTGGTGCAAACATTAATGATGTGTGTACTTGTGTAATTACAAATGATGCCCCAATGAAACCAATAAATAAACGGCATACTAAAAACTGAGTTGGTGTTTGCACCAACCCGCATAAAATAACTGGTATGGCACCTAACATTAATAAAAATGTATAACACATTCTTGGGCCGTATTTATCGCATAATTTACCTATTAGTAAACGGGCAAATACAGTACCTGAAACAGCTAATATTATTGAATTCCATTTTTGATCTGGCGTTAAACCAAGATCCTTTACAACATCTGGCATAAATGGCACAATACCAAACCATGAGAAAAAACACATGAAGAATGATATGGCGGTAATCCAGAATGTACGTATTGAAACGTTTTTTAGATTGAAAAGCGATAGTTTTGTTGCCTTTTGAGCTTGAATATTAATCATGACTACGTAATTTTACAATACAAAACTAAGTATTTTTACTTAATTTTAACACTTAAAACATACGTAATTAATAATATTTATGAGATTAGTAATTTACAAAACTAAATTTTACTAATTCATTAAGATAGTAGTAGCAAAAACCTTATGATTTTAATAATTAAGCATTTTATACCAACTGATATGCTTTAGCTTTTTCGGTAAGTTCTTTCAAATTTGAAACTTCTAATTTCTTCATTAAGTTAAACCTGTGTACCTCGGCAGTTCGTTTACTTATATTAAGTTCTTCAGCTATATCTTTATTATTTTTTAGCTCTAAAACCAAACCTAGAATCTGCTTTTCGCGTTTTGTTAATTTAAATGGTAATTGCTTAACCTCTGCATTTTGTTTTAATGAAGCAGCAGATGCGCCATTAACAAAATTATTCATTATTATTGCTGAAACATCACCTGTAAAATATTTTCCGCCAGAAGCTATTTTATTTAATGCTTTTAAAAACTCCTCCTTACTGGCTCCTTTTAACAAATAACCATCGGCACCAGACTGAATAGATTGTACTACGTACTCTTCAGAATCGTGCATTGAAAGCACTAATGTTTTTATATCATTATAGTTAGCTGTTATATTTTTTACAACTTCAATACCATTCATTTCAGGCATTCTAATATCAACAATAAGTACATCGGGTTTATTGGTTTTAATAACTTGTAAAGCCTCTTTTCCATCAGAAGCTTCAGCTATTACATCAATACCTGCTTGATCTTCTAAAAGTGCTTTAATACCGTCTCTTACCAACGCATGATCATCTGCTAATACAACCTTAATTCCATTCATAATCTAATACTCTGTATGGCAAAAATACAAATTTTAAGTACTTATACGTATGTACTTAATTTTATATTTCACATTTATAATTTTGATATGCTTTATTTAACTGAAATTTCAATCTTTATGATATTAAATTTTATGATACTACTTACTTTTTAAAGCTGTTACCTCAATTTCAATTTTCATGTCTTTGTTGGCTAAACCTGCAGATATCATTGTAGCCGCTGGTTTTATGGTTCCTAAGTATTTTTTAAGTATTGGCCAACATAGTTTAAATTCATTGGCATTAGGTACAATATAATTTACCCGTACAATATCAGCTAAAGTAGCATCAGCTTTTTCTAAAGCGTGTTTAATATTTAGTAAGCATTGCTCGGTTTGCTCCATAATATTATCACTAATAGTCATAGTTTCATAATTATAACCTGTTGTGCCTGATACAAACACCCAATTATCTTGTACAACGGCTCTAGAATACCCTATTTCATCTTCAAATGAAGCGCCCGAACTTATTAATTTTCTTTTCATTTTAAACAGTTTGTAAAGGAATATTTAAAGTAACGCGAGTACCACTTCCTGGTTCAGAATTAATAAATAAGCGTCCGTTTATATATTTTATGCGCTCTTTCATGAAGGTTAACCCCATGCCACCATCGCCTTTTTTTATGTTTTTAACTTTTGAAGGTTCAAAGCCTTTGCCGTTATCATCAACCACAATACTTAACATGTTTTTACTACTAGCTAATGATACAATTATATGCGATGAATTGGCATACTTAATAGCGTTATTAATAGCCTCTTGGGTAATACGGTAAATATTAATTTCGGTTAATGAATCTAGTCTTTCATTAAAATCGGTTTTATTAAAAAGTAAAATTTCTTTACCGGTTAATCTTGCTAATTCTTGGGTAAGTTTTGCCAAGGCTGGCACAATGCCATGATCTGCCAATTCAGGTGGTGTTAAGTTAAACGTAGCTGTACGCACACCTTTAATTATATTGGCAGTAAGCTCTTTTAAATGCTCAACTTTAACCGATGTTTTTTCAACATCAGTACTATCAATACTTTCTAAATTATATTTTAAACCTGTAAGCATTTGTCCAATGCCGTCATGCACATCTTTAGCAATTCTGTTTTGCTCTTTTTCTTGATTTTCAATAATTTTACTTGATACAATTTTTTGCTGGTTCATTTTTTCTTCAAAACTAGCCTTTGTAAGGCGCTCAATTTCAAGTTGACCTTCTTTTCGTTTTGTAATATCTGAAGCTATAATGAGTAATTCTGAACGCTCATTGGTTGGATTAAACGGTATCATAGATAACTCTAACCAAACATTTATTGCATCTTTTGTTGTTGCTTTTACTTCGCCTTGCCAACCAATTTTTTTGTGTTTATCTATTAAGTTTTCAATGGTTTCTTGTTCTGTTTCAATACCCGAAAGCACTTTAGCAAAACTATCGGCTGAATTAAATTTATTCAACTTAAATAATTTTGAAAACTTTTTACCCATGTGCAATACACGGCCACTTGGTGTAATTCTGGCAAAAAGTAAAGTTTCATCCATTGCATGACTTAAGGCGCGTAGTTCTTTTATTGATTTTTCTTTGGCTTCACTTAAAACATCAGCGTTATAAGCCATTTCTTTAGCTTTTTCTTCGGCCAAAATAAGCTCAGAAATACTTTTTTTAACTGTTTTTGCTGTGGGCCAAAAAATAAATAAAAACTCAGCTAATAAAAGCACTAACGTAAACCCCATTAAAAAGGTTTCTAATTTGCGTAACCATGCAACTTTGGCTTTGGCTTCTTTATCGTATTGGTTTACAATACTATCCATTTGCACTAAAAAAGCCCCTTCACTTTGTGTAACTTTTTGTATTTGGGTTGTGAAAAATGCCGATGTACTTAAGGTAGAAGCTTGTACTTGATGAATAATATTTTCTGAAGCCTCTTTTATAGTTTTAAAAGTAGGGTTTAAGTTATTAAACATTCCCATAATAACCTTACTATTATTACCAGGTAAACCCAAACTATCATTGCCATTTTGCAATGCATTGTGTGAGGTTTCCCACAGCTGAAGTGTTTGCCTTAAACTATCTGTAATTGCTTGTTGTTTTAAACTGTTTTTTTCTGTGGAAAGCGCTAAAATTTCTTTGGTAAGTTTTTGACTGAGCATACGTTGCCTACCGGCTACGTTTATAATTCTGGAGTCGCTTTCCTGATCTTTTAGGTGCTTTTTAATTAAAATTTGACTAACAATTACAGACAATGCAATGGTACTGAGCGCAATGATATACAAACGCCTTAAACGCTCAAAAGTTCTTTGATCTAAAGAATTTTGGTTATTAGCCATACGCTAAAATATTAACCTTGAATTGCTTTTTTAACAAGTTGTAAGTTTTTATTAGAAAAGCTAAGTTTTAAAGCTGCCTCATGCCCTTTTTCAGACATTTTTTTCCATGTTTTTTGAAGAATATCAATAACCTTTTCATCGTCATGCTTTGCTGCAAATTCATCAAAATAATAATCTAAAAACACCAAACATACTGTATCTTCAAGTGTTTGAGATTCTTCATTTTTTTTAATTAACTTCTTGGTTATTAATTGTGAAACTCTTTCAATATACTGCGCATCATACCCAACTTTAGTAAGTATTTCTGATGTAATTTCAGCATGCATTTTCTTTAAAGTTTCACGCCATTTTAAATAACCAACCCTATCCATGGGGTATTCATCACGGGCAATTTGCCACCTGCAAATATGTTGTGCACGCGCTGCAATTTGCAATGCTTTTGATGCATTGGGTTCAAACTGTAATAATTTGCGTGTCATGCGCTGAGAATACAGTAATTCTTTAGGGTAATTCATACCACCAACTTGGTAAGTGTTTACATCTTCAGAATTTTTTTTATCAATTAATGCTATGGCAGTTTCAAATCTGGTTGGCTTCATATTATTAAGAAATATTTAAAGTAAATAGCCAAGATACACATTTAACATTTCAATTTTAAAAGCTTCCATGTAATTTTAAATTCTTTTGAAAATTTATGACTACAACCATTAAAGTTTATAAATTTTATACAATTAATTTATGAATCTTTTGATATTACTGAATAATTAACTAAAATATATTCTCTTTTAATAAACATGCCCTTATTAATTGTTACTTTTTATTGGTAATGAAACCTATTAATTACTCTGAAAAACCAATGTAAACATCATTACCCTCAACTTTTACAGGATAGGTTGCAATAGCTCCTAAATCACCATTTAAATTTTCACCACTTTCTAGTGAGAATGTTTTTTTATGTAATGGACAAGCTACTTTTGGTATGCCTTTATCATCACCAATCATACCGCGCGATAATACCATTTCCATTTTATGCGGACACACGTTTTGGCATGCATACCATTTGCCTAATCTGGTAAAATTAAATACTGCTATTTGCTTATTTTTATATTTAACACACGCACCACCATCTGCCGGAAAATCGTTTACCGATGCTGCTTTAAACCAAACGTTTACCGCTTCTATTTTTGTTGCTTTGTATGTATCTAGAATTGTTTCCATGTTTTCATTTTTTAGAAGGTTAATTATTTCCAAGGTTCTGGCATTTTTTGTTCGCGCATTGGCACAAACACTAAATTATCATCATCATCTTTACTATTAACAAAATGGTTGAAACGCTTCATCATTTCGGGGTTATTAACCGCTTGCGTCCATTCGCATTCAAACTTATTAACAAGGGTTTGCATTTCTTTTTCTAAATCTTCAGCAATACCAAGTTTATCTTCAATGACAACTTCTTTTACATAATTTAAACCGCCTTCTAATCGTTCTTGCCATGCAGCAGTACGTTGTAATGGTTTTGCTGTACGCATGTAAAACATTAAGTATCTATCTAAGTACTTAATTACCGTTTCGTTATCAATTTGCTCTGCTAATAATTCGGCATGACGTGGTGTTGCGCCACCATTTCCGCCAACGTATAAATTCCAGCCACCTTCAACAGCAATTAAACCAAAATCTTTTCCGCGAGCTTCAGCACACTCTCTTATACAACCTGAAACACCACCTTTAATTTTATGTGGAGCTCTTATTCCGCGATAACGATTTTCAAGCTCTATACCAAAGCTTACACTTTCATCCATACCATAACGGCACCATGTTGAACCAACGCATGTTTTTACGGTTCTAAGTGATTTACCGTAGGCATGACCGCTTTCAAAGCCATGAGAGATTAACTCTTTCCAAATTAATGGTAACTGGTTGAGTGTAGCACCGAATAAATCTATGCGAACACCGCCTGTTATTTTGGTATATAAATCGTATTTTTTGGCAATTTCACCGAGTGCAATAAGTTTATCTGGTGTAATTTCTCCACCAGGAACACGCGGCACTACAGAGTATGTTCCGTTACGTTGAATGTTTGCTAAAAATCTATCATTAGAATCTTGAATAGCATATTCTTTATTGGCAGTATCAGCGTTTATAGTTGCCATTAATGAGGCTACTAGTGGTTTACATAGTTCACAACCATGACCCCCATTTCCGTGATTATCTAAAACCTCATTAAACGTTGTGTAACCTTTAACTTTAATAATTTGGTATAAGTCTTGCCTGCTTAAATCAAAATGTTCACAAACACCTTCTTTAACTGTAATTCCTAAAGATTTAAGTGTTGCATTTGTTAAATCTGTTACCATAGGTTTACAACCACCGCAACCCGTACCTGCTTTTGTACAGCTAACAACGCCTGCAACATCGGTTGCTTCTCCATTTTCTATTGCAGCACATATCTGACCTTTTGTTACACTTTCACACGAACATACTTGGGCTTCATCAGGTAAATCTGTTACATCACCAAAAGCCGAAGCACCATCACTTGCTGGTAAAATAAGTTGTGCTGCATTTTCAGGAATTTTCATATCATTTAGGTACATTTGGTGCAGCATGTTATAATCTGAAGCATCACCAACCAAAATACCACCTAACAACGATTTTCCATCTAAACTAACATTAATTCTTTTATATAAATACTCTGTTTTATTTTCAAAAATTATTGAGTGCCCCTTTGAAGCCGGCATAAATGGTTCTCCAAAACTAGCAACATCAACTCCTATTAATTTTAATTTGGTAGACATGTCTATTTCTTCTGCCATTTTTACTTCAGAATTACCAAGAACTTGTTGTACAGCAACCTCTGCCATATCATAACCAGGAGCAACTAAACCATATATCATTTGATTATAAAGTGCAATTTCTCCAATGGCATAAATGTTATCATCTGAAGTTTTCATAGTATCATCTACAACAATACCACCGCGTACACCCACATCTAAGCCGCAGGCTTTTGCTAACTCGTCTCTTGGGCGAATACCTGCTGAAATTATAAGCATATCAACATTTAAAATATCATCTTCACCAAACTCCATTCCTGTAATAAACTTATCACCTAAAATTTGATTTGTAGCTTTACTTAAATGAATATTTAAACCAATAGATTCTAATTTCAACTTTAAAACTTGTGAGCTTCGGGTGTCTAATTGTCTTGGCATAAGTTTAGGTGCAAACTCAACAATGTGCGGCTCTAAACCCATATCTAACACAGCTTTACCAGCCTCTAAACCTAGTAAACCACCACCTAAAACAGCTGCTTTAGCATTTGGTTTTTCTGCTTTAAGTTTAGCCGCATAAGCTAACATACCTTCTAAATCTTCTATTGTTCTGTATACAAAAACACCTTCTTTTTCAACACCTTTAATTGGAGGTACAAAAGGAGAAGACCCCGTTGCCATCACTAGATAATCATAAGCAAACTCGCGGTCTTTTGCAGTAGTTATTGTTTTTTCGGTTCTATTAATATCGGCAACACGTTCACCGGTTATTAATTCAATACCATTATCTGCATACCATGTTGCTGGTGCCATTTCTAAGGCCTTAGCGTTTTGATTTTCAAAAAATTCGCTTAAGTGAACTCTATCATAAGCAGGTCTTGGTTCTTCACCAAAAATGATGATTTTAAAATTTTCAGCATTTTCTTGAGCTACAAATTTTTCACAAAATTTATAACCAACCATACCGTTACCAACTACAATGATTTTTTTCATATCTAAGTATTTTAAAACAAAACTAAGTAATTATACTTAATTTTAGTTCAAAATTGAGTATGAAAATTGCGAAAGCCTTCAATTATTACCAATTTGATAAATTGAAGGCTTTCAAATTATTTATAAAGCAAAAATGCTATAATATTTTTTACTGAAATTACATTTTAGTTGGCATGTACAGTAATTACTATGCTTTTAGAGGCCGGAGTTTTTGCTGTATGTGCAAAATTATCTAGAGGCACAAGCACATTGGCCTCAGGAAAATAGGTAGCACAACAATACTTAGGAATATCATACCCTACAACTTTAAAATTATTTGCTTTACGTACAACGCCATTAAATGTTGATTGTAATTGTACTACTTGCTGTTCTTCAAGTCCGCGAGATTTCATATCATCTTTATTCATAAATATGATACGACGCTCATTAAAAACACCTCTATACCTATCGTTTAAGCCATAAATGGTTGTATTGAATTGATCGTGACTACGTATTGTCATCATTACCAATTCATCTTGCTTTAATTTCCATTCTGGTAATTTATTTATACTAAAATTAGCTTTACCGGTTTTAGTTTTAAACTGCCTTACACGAGCACCATTGGGTAAATAAAAACCTGAGGGTTGTTTAAGTTTTGTATTATAATCTTTAAAACCATCAACCACCTCTTCAATATCATTTCTAACCAAAGCATAATCATCTTTATAAGCTAACCAATCTATTTTAGAACGGTTTTTTAATGTAGCGTTAGCAATACCACAAACTACAGCCACTTCACTAATAATTTTATCTGAACAGGGTTCTAAAATACCTTTTGTTGAAGAAACAACACCCATTGAGTTTTCAACACTTTGGGTTTGTATGCCTGACTTTTGATAGTCTTTTTCAGCCCTTCCTAAACATGGTAAAATTAATGCTTCTTTGCCAGTAACTAAATGAGAACGATTAAGTTTTGTGCTTACATGTACCGTTAAATTACAATTTGCTAGCGCTTGTGCTGAATAATTGGTATCTGGCACTGCCGAAATAAAATTGCCACCCAATCCAAAAAACACTTTAGCTTCTTTTTTGTACATGCCTTCAATAGCATCAATAACAGAATAACCGTGTTTTGTTGTTGGTTTAAAGCCGTATTTAGCTTCAATTTTATCTAAAAAGGCTTGTGGAGCAGCCTCCCAAATGCCAACAGTTCTATCGCCCTGAACGTTTGAATGCCCACGTACCGGACATGTTCCTGCGCCTTCTTTTCCTATACTTCCTTTTAACAATAATAAATTAACCAACTCACGAATATTATCTACGGCATTTTCGTGTTGTGTTAAGCCCATTGCCCAACAAATAATTATTTTATTATTATTTAAAATTATATCAAAAACAGCATTAAATGTTGCTTTTGATACACCCGAGGCCTTTAAACAATCATCAAAACTATATTGTTTTAAATCTTTAATAAAAGCATCATAACCACTGGTATATTCATTAATAAATGCTTTATCAAATACATTTCCAGTAGTTTCTTCTTTTTCTAATAATTTTAGAAGAATTGCTTTAAAAAAAGCAACATCGCCGTTTATGGTTACTGGCACAAAAACATCAGTTAACGCTGTACCACCTGACAACATTTTTAATGGACTCTGCGGGTTGGTAAACTTCATTAAACCAACCTCTTTTAATGGGTTAATAGTTATTATTTTTCCGCCATTATTTTTACATTTTTCAAGCGCTGTAAGCATTCTTGGGTGGTTTGTACCTGGGTTTTGCCCTACAACCATTACTACTTCAGCTTTATACAAATCGTTTAAAGTAACAGATCCTTTACCTATGCCTAATGTTTCAGAAAGCGCCTTACCACTGGCTTCATGACACATGTTTGAACAATCAGGCAAATTAGCGGTACCATATTCTCTAACAAATAGTTGATACAAAAAAGCGGCTTCATTGGTAGTTCTTCCTGAAGTATAAAATACTGCTTCATCAGGGGTATTTAGGGCATTTAAATGTGTAGCAACTTTATTGAAAGCGTCTTTCCAAGAAATTGGTTGGTAGTGTGTAGCTCCTTTAGGCAAATACATAGGTTCTGCTAACCTTCCTGATTTTCCTATTTCAAAATCTGACCATTCAGATAATTCATCAACAGAATGTTTTGCAAAAAAACTAGCTCCAATGGTGTTTTTTTGAGCTTCTTCAGCCATGGCTTTCATACCGTTTTCACAATATTCGCCCAAAGCAGAACGCTCATCATCTGGATCTGGCCATGCACAACCTGGGCAGTCAAACCCGCCTTTTTGATTAATTTTTGTTGATATTTTAAGAGCATCAGATGGTTTCATGTATTTTGAAACCTGTGTTACTGCAGACTTTAAAGCACCAAAACCCACACTGTTTTTTGGCGGATTGGTTACTTTTAAATTTATAAACTTCTCTGAAGTAGCTGCTCTATCTTTTGGTGTTTTGCTCATACCTTTTTTTGATAGATATATGTTTAAGTTGGCTAAATTACTGGTACTTAAAATTGAAAAACTAAACTATTATAACTAATATATAAACTAAATTGTTATTGCAAGTTACCAAAAACAGTATTTTTTAAATATCTGCAATATAATCGGTTAAATTATCGTCTCTATTTAAACCTATTTTTTTTCTAATTCTATGTCTAGAAATATGTACACTATTTATTGATATATTTAAAAGAGTTGCCATTTCTTTGCTATCAAACTTAAGTTTTATAAGTGCACAATGCTTTTGTTCTGTGGGTGTTAAATTTGGGTGTTTTTCTCTTAATGTTTTATAAAAATTGGTGTTTACCTCAGTAAAGCGCACATTAAAACGCTCCCACATATTAGTATTTTCTTTTATAACGTCCTCTTTCGTTTTTTTATAAATATCAGGAGCTTTTTGTTTGATAATGTCTAGTAAATGATTTACTTTTTTATCCTTTTCAATTAGTTGTAGCGCAGAAACAGTAAGTTCTTTTTGTTTGTTCTCTAAATTTATGTTAAGTTTTTCTTTTTCATGCTTGTTTTGTATAGCTTGTTTTTGCCTTTCATAGGCTAGCTTTTTTACTTTATTATTGTGGTAAAAACCAATTATAACAATGGCTGTACTTAATAAAGCCAATGCAATTACTGCTAATAAACGAGATTGTAGTAAACTTTTCTTCTCAATAATACGCTGTTGCTTTGTTATATGAGCTTGCTTTTTATCAATAGTTTCTTGATATTTATTTCTAAGCTCAAATAGCTGATTATTACTTTTATTTCTTACACTAAAAAGGCTATCTGATATTTTTGCTGATGCATTTAAATACTCATAAGCATCATTTAAATATCCTTGTTTTTTTAATACTTCAGAAGCTTTTTTTAACACATCAGGTTTCAAATCGGTATGGGCTTTTAAGTTTTCAATCTTCTGTAAGCTCAAGTTGTAAAAATTTAAAGCGTTACTATAATCGTTCTTCTTAAAATATAAATCACCCAAAAACGCATATAATACAATACTGTAATTTTTTTCTACTTTATAATTTTCAAAAATAGTTTTTGCTTTTAACAAATAATTTTCTGCTTCATCAATATTATTTTGGTGTAATAATACATTACCTTTTTCAGCTAAAAAAAAGGGATTCTCTTTTCTATATTGTAAAGTTGTTTTATAAACAAATAAACTTGAATCTAAGTACACTAAACTACTATCATACTGCTTAGCTTTTCTGTGTTGTACTGCTAAGTTATAATATGCTTTGGTTAAGTTATTTAATGCTTTCTTATTAAAAACACTATATTTTTTTGCATAAAATAATGCCTGCTTTTTATGGTAAATAGCCATGTTATTTCTACCATAAATTCCGTACAAAACTCCCAATTCATCATTAATAGTTGTTAATTCTTTAAAATCATCTGTTTGTTTTGCTAACAGCAAAGCATCCCATAAATGCTCATATGCAAAGGCATACTGGCCATTGTTTTTATATTGATCTGCTAATTTTAAATGGTTTTGTATTTTAATTAAAGTATCATTACTTAAAATTTCTTGTTGTATTTCAATATTGTAATTTCTGCCTTTAAAATTACCATTAAAACCAATTACAAAAGCAGTATTAAAAATAAAAAACAAATAAATGAATACGTTTTTTTTCATGTTTTAAAGCGTCATATTTCAACCAAAAAATAAATGTATTAAAAAAACCATACTGTAAAGTTATATATAACTCAATATATGGGTTAGTAAAGTTATTGCTAAGTTACAAACAGACTAATTAAAGCTCTTTAAAACTAAATTTATAAGCTAAAATTATTTTACCAACAACTAAACTATTTTATTATGAAAAAAACAACATTAACCCTATTATCCTTTCTCTTTTTAATGTATTCTTGCGGAGATAGCAATGAAGAATCTTCTTCAGATGAGACACAAGCTACTGATGAAATTAAAGAAGAAAGCGAAGAGGAAACCAACTCAGAAACTGAAACCTGTAATATAGTTAACAAAGATGGCTTACTAATTATTGAAGCCGAAAGTTTTAACTTAAAAGGTAAGTGGCGCATTATTGAAGATGAAAAAGCATCTGCTGGAAAATACATTGAATATTACGGAGCAAACAGTTATCAAAATCAAAATTTAGACCATGAAATTACTGTAAAGTTTACCGTTGATGCACCAGCTACTTATTTAGTGAGATGGTATATGAGGCAACCTGATGAAGCAGAAGGAGACAAATCTAACGATGTATGGATTTATTTTCCTGGAAATATTGGGCTAGCTAGAATTAATGATGCCGATTATACTTTAGAACATTATGAAAAATTTGTAAGCCGTGGTAAAGGTGAATTCACATATGGTGGTGCTTTAGATTTACACAACCCAAAATCTAGCTCATGGATGCGTGCTAGATTTCCTGAAGCTGGAGAATATACATTAAAAATTTGCGCCAGATCAGAGTTTTTTCAATTAGACAAATTAGTACTTTCTACAGGTATGCCAGATGGCGATGCTAAAGATAAAAGTAAAAATTTATCAGAAACCATAATTTGTGAGTAACAATACATAAACCTTAAAACACCAACATGAGACATCATTTTATTAAAGTTATACTTTTTTTTATAATTACACCGTATTTAGCCTTTGCGCAAATACCTACTTACAACAACAACAGAATTGCCTGTAGTGCCGATGGCAATGCCCAACCTGATTTAGAATATACAGGACGCTATAATTATGCAGATCCTGATGATTGGGGTGCAACACCAGCCACTTTAGCTATGCTTGCTAAAATGAAGTTGCAAAACAAACTTGTCCATTATTCTTATAATAATTTTATGCCTTCTCCTCCGCACACAACGGTAAGGAATTATATGAAAGA
Organism: Seonamhaeicola algicola; assembly: GCF_007997385.1. GTDB lineage: Bacteria > Bacteroidota > Bacteroidia > Flavobacteriales > Flavobacteriaceae > Seonamhaeicola > Seonamhaeicola algicola. The sequence continues at coordinate 37,999 of NZ_VOSC01000005.1, read as the reverse complement.
GGGTGTTGATGGTTCTGTAGAACGATGGAATTTTAATGAATCTGTATTTTTTGATGTTGGCACACATAAACAAGAAGCTATAAACCATTTAAAAGACGAAATATTAAAATCTACTGAAAATGATCCATTGTTTTTTGTTAATATGGGACCTTCAGAGTTTTTGTATCAAACAGTAAAGCAAGTTATTGATGAAGGTAAAGCTAATGTACTTTCATTTGTTTACATTATATCTCACAGTAACTATAACGATAATCATTTGAGAAGACCAGATCATCATACCATTGATGATGTATTGAAATTAAGCAACAACCGGTTAAAATTTAAAAGAATTAAAGACCAAAATAATAAAAACAACCCTAATGAAGGATGGAGCTCTCTACACGATTGGAGCGTTTGGCATTGGTTGAGAGATAGTAAAAACCCCGATTTTGTATGGCTTTGGCAATGTATGAAAAAACACAAAGAATTTAGAGCTGATATTTCAGATGCGGGTATGGTTTACTACTTAATAACGGGTGATGCCGATGGCAACCCTAAAAAATTTAAAACTTTTCTAGGAGATGAGATTTAAAAAAAAAGCGAGTATTTAACTCGCTTTTTTTATTTTTTTTATTTAACCAACTACCTTTTTGGCTTGTAAATTATTCATGTAAGGTTGCTTAGTTAAGCGTTGGCCTGTAGCCTTGTATATTGCATTAGCAACAGCACCGCCTACTGGTGGTAATGTTGGTTCACCTAAACCTGTTGGCGCTATATTATTTTTAACAAAATGTACATCTACTTTAGGAGTTTGCCCCATTCTAATTAATTGATAACTATTAAAGTTATTAGATTGTGGTACACCATTATCAAATACAAAATCTGAATACATAGCGTGACCAATACCATCTAGAACACCACCTTTAATTTGATTTAATGCCCCTAGCGGATTTACAACAATACCGCAATCAACAGCGCAGGTAACTTTTTTTACAGTTGGCACTCCATTATTCATTTCAATATCGGCAACTTCGGCTACATGGGTGTTATGGCAATAATATACTGCTAAACCTTGGTATGTACCTTCAGCGGTTTTTCCCCAATTAGCTTTTTCAACAACTAATTTTAAAACACCTTGCAACCTATCTGGACTATACTCAATTTTCGGATCTGGGTTGTTCTTTACATTCTCTAATAAATCCATATGTAGCTGTACTCTATCTACACCTAACTCTTCAGCTAATTCATCAAAAAAACTTTGTTCTGCACTTGCTAAAAAGTTAGTGTAAGGAGCTCTCCAAGCACCTGTGGTTATGTTACTTTTATAGTTTGCCGTATCAACTTGATAATTTTCTATAGCAGCTGCAGGAAAAAAGTTTGGTATTAACCCGTACATATTACCATTAATACACGCCTCTTTTAAGTGATAGCCTGTTACTTTTCCATTTTTAATAGAAGCCGCTATTTTATATTTTGTTGAAGGACGATATACTCCAGTTGTCATATCATCTTCACGGGAAGATACCATTTTAATAGGTTTTTTAATTTTATCTGAAATTTCGGCTGCTTCATAAACAAAATCTCCATACAGCCTTCTTCCAAAACCACCCCCCATTCTAGTCATTTCAACAGTAATATCTTCTATGTTTCTCCCTAATAATGCTGCTACAGTTTTAGCCGCATCTTCAGGGGTTTGCACAGGACCAACTAAACGTACTTTTTCATCATTAACATCGGCAAAAAAGTTCATGGGCTCTAATGTGTTATGAGGTAAAAAAGGAGCCTCATAGGTACGTTCTAAAACCTTATCTGCTTGCGCAAAAGCCTTTTTTACATCACCATCTTTTCTACGTGTATTAAATTTAGAACCTTCTAAAATTTCATTTAATTTTTCATTGTGAAACTCGGTGCTTTCTAAAGCTGATTCTTCTTTCCAAGTAGCTCTTATGGCTTTTTTTCCTTTAAAAGCATCCCAAGTTGTTTTTGCTAGTACAACTACTTTTTTACTTTTACTTAATTGCGCAGTCCAATTGGGTTTTTCAGATTCTAAATATGCTTTTGCTTTGTCTCCAATAGTAATTACATCAACAACACCAGGCATAGCTTTAGCTTCGGAAGCATCAAAAGTATCTAAAACTTGACCAAAAGCTGGAGGACGTAAAACGGATGCATACAGCATGCCTTCTTCTTTATAATCTAAACCAAAAAGCGGTTTGCCTGTTATAATTTCATCTATATCAACATTAGCGGTTCCTTGACCTATTATGGTAAAATCTTCCGGCTTTTTTAAAGTAACATTTTCAGGCACTTCTAATTGTGCTGCTTCTAAAACAACATCTCCATAACCCAACGTTTCACCATTAGCATTTGTAATTACGCCTTGCTTTGCTTTACATTCTGAAGCGTTTACGCCCCATTTTGCCGCTGCAGCATTTACCAACATTTGTTTTGCTGTAGCGCCAGTTTGCCTTAATGGCTCCCAAGCTAAACGTAATGATTGACTACCACCTGCTAATTGACGTGTGTAATTTTCAGTATCTAGGGGCGCTTGTACTACATAAACATCATCCCAAAGCACATCTAGTTCTTCTGCAATTAACATTGGCATTGATGTTTTTACACCTTGGCCAATTTCGGGGTTGGGTGCAAAAATAGTTACTTTTCCTTCGGGCGATATTTTTATAAAAGCATTAAAATCGTTGTAATTTAGCGTGCTTAAATCTACCGGCATTTTAACATCTTGCTTGCAAGCATTAAATAAGTTAAAACCAATTAGCATACCACCACTGGCTAAAGCAGAGGTTTTTAAGAAAGATCTTCTACTGAAATTTATTTTATTTGAAGGTTCCATGTTTTTCTTTTTTTGGTTGAAATTAACTCATTTTATCGGCAGCTACCTTCACTGCTTCTTCAATGCTATTGTACGATGCGCAACGGCAAATATTACCATGCATAGCGTTTCTAATTTCAGATTCTGAAGGATTAGGGTTTTGAGCTAAAAAAGCGGAGGCTGTCATTATTTGTCCTGCTTGACAGTAACCACATTGTGGCACATCAATAGCTTTCCAAGCCTCTTGTACTGGGTGTGTACCGTTTTCTGAAAGGCCTTCAATAGTTGTAATTTGCATTCCTTCAGCTTGCGATACTTGTATTAAACAGCTTCGCATTACATTGCCATCTACATGAACGCTACAAGCTCCGCACTGCCCTATTCCGCAGCCAAATTTAGTTCCTACAAGGTTTAAATGATCTCTTAACACCCAAAGTAAAGGTGTATCCATATCTGCATTTACAGTATGGGTTTTGTTGTTAATTTTCAAGTTAAATGTTGGCATAGTTAATATTTTGGTATTAATTTACTAAAAATGTAATTACAAAAACACCAAACATATAATTTTAACAAGCACTTAACGTAGCTTAAATTACCCGTAACACCTACAATATTAGCTTTAAGTGTTTTAAAACTTAGCTAATAACGTTAAGAGCTTTACCAACTTTAGTAAAAGCTGCAATAGCCTTATCTAGTTGTGTTTTATCATGAGCGGCAGATAACTGAACTCTAATTCTGGCCTTGCCTTTTGGAACTACAGGATAGAAAAAACCAATTACATAAATACCTTCTTCTAATAATTTTAAAGCAAACTCTTGTGCCAAAGTAGCTTCGTATAACATTACGGGAACAATTGGATGATTGCCAGGAACAATATCAAAACCAGCATTGGTCATTTCAGTTCTAAAATATTTAGTATTACTTTCTAATGTATCTCTTAAATGTGTTGAATTACTTAAAATATCTAATACTTTAATTGAGGCACCAACTATTGAGGGTGCTACAGTATTTGAAAATAAATAGGGTCTTGAACGCTGCCTTAATAAATCAACTATTTCTTTTCTTGCAGCAGTAAAACCGCCCGAAGCACCACCTAAAGCTTTACCATAAGTACCTGTAATAATATCAACTCTACCCATAACATTTCTGTACTCATGTGTACCACGACCTGTTTTTCCTAAAAACCCGGTAGAGTGACACTCATCAACCATTACCATGGCACCGTATTTATCAGCTAAATCGCAAATTTTATCTAATTGCGCAATAGTGCCGTCCATTGAGAAAGACCCATCAGTTACAATTAATTTTCTTCTAGCATCTTTGGCCTCAATTAACTTAGCTTCTAAAGCTTCCATATTATTATGGTCATACCTAAACCTTTGTGCTTTACATAAACGAATACCATCAATAATTGATGCGTGGTTTAAAGCATCAGAAATAATAGCATCTTCGGCTGTTAAAATAGGCTCAAAAACACCTCCATTAGCATCAAAAGCAGCCGCGTACAAAATACAATCTTCCATACCTAAAAACTCAGCTGTTTTACGCTCTAACTCCTTATGAATATTTTGCGTACCACAAATAAAACGTACTGAAGATAAACCATAGCCATGACTATCTATAGCTTCTTTACCCGCTTTAATAACCTCTGGATGTGATGATAAACCTAAGTAGTTATTTGCACAAAAATTTAAAACTTCAGAAGATTTAGTTGTTGAAATTTGCGAGCCTTGAGGTGTAGTAATTACGCGCTCGTTTTTATACAAACCTGCAGTTTTTATAGCTTCTATTTCTTCTTGTAATTGTGCTTTTATATTAGTGTACATAATTTTGTGTTTTATTTAATTTAAACAGCTTGTTTATAGTGTTCTTTAAGCTTTTCTAACATAATATTAGTTAGTGCACTTAAGTTATATTTTGGTTGCCAACCCCAATCTTTTTTAGCTTCAGAATCATCAATACTTTCTGGCCAACTATCTGCTATATTTTGTCTGAAATCTGGGTTATAATTTATGCTAAAATTAGAGATTCTTTCTTTAATAGCGTTAGCAAGTTGCTTTGGTGTAAAGCTTACACCTGCAAGATTGTAGGCGGTGCGTGTTTTTATTTTATTTGACGGTGCTTCCATTAATTCAATAGTAGCTCTAATGGCATCATCAATAAAAATCATTGGTAAGGCTGTATTTTCTTCTAAAAAACACGAAAACGGTTGCCCTATAACGGCTTTATGAAAAATATCAACAGCATAATCTGTGGTGCCTCCACCGGGCAATGATTGGTACCCAACAACACCTGGATAACGTAATGAGCGCACATCTAAATTATATTTTTTAAAGTAATATTGTGCCCAATTTTCACCATCAACTTTACTAATTCCGTACACAGTTTCGGGGTTTAAAACCGCATTATTTGGTGTATTTACTTTTTTAGCGTTGCTACCAAAAACAGCAATTGAACTTGGAAAAAACACCTTTTTAACGTTATTTAATCTTGAAACTTCTAAAACATTCAAAAAGGTTTTAGTATTTATATCCCAACTTAAAAGCGGATTCTGCTCTCCTTTTGCCGATAAAATAGCTGCTAAATGATATATTTGAGATACTTTATATGTTTTTACTATAGTTTGTAAAGCATCTATATTTGTAGCATCAACAACCTCAAATAAACCTGAATTAGTTTCATTTTTTGAAATATCGGTAGCTAAAACATTATCATTCCCATACTTCTCTTTCAAAGCTTCAGTAAGTACAGTTCCTAATTGTCCGTTTGCCCCTGTTATTAAAATCATCTCATTAAGCATTTATTATCAACAAAATTACATATAGCAATTTATAAAACCGAATAATACTAAAATTTAAGTAAATTTCACTTTTAAACTAACACTTTAAAATTATTATTACTTTTGAAATACTAATTTTTAATTAGCAAACCACAAATTTTATTGCCGAATTATGGAACATTTAGATGAAACAGACTTAACTATTCTAAGAATTTTACAACAAGATTCTAAAAAAACAGCTAAAGAAATAGCCAAAAAATTACATTTAACAACCTCGCCTGTTTACGAACGTATTAGACGGTTAGAAAACCAAGGTTTTATAAAAAAGTATGTAGCCATTTTAGATAAAAAACTTATAAAACGCCCCGTTACAACTATTTGCCAAGTTTCAATGCGCTACCATAGTAAAGAGTTTATTGAACATTTTGAAGCACAAGTTCAAAATTTAGAAGAGGTACAAGAGTGCTACCATATGGCAGGACAAGTAGATTTTATTTTAAAAATTAACACACGCGATTTAGAGGACTACCACAACTTTGTAAAATACAAACTATCAAAAATTGATAATATTGGCGTACTAAATAGCACCTTTGTTTTAAAGGACATTAAACACTCATCGGCATTTTATATTTAAGTATGTTGTTTTACAAACTCTAAAGCTCTGCGTTCATTATAATACACATTTTTTTTATCAATAAATGCAACATGGCCACCATGATTTGGCATTTCTAAAAAAATAAATTCTGAAGTTTTGGCTTCTTTAACAGGGTAACATTCGGCTGATAAAAACGAATCGTTTAAAGCATTTATAATAAGTGTTGGCACTTTAATATTAGGTATAAATTGCAAACTACTACTTTTTGCATAATAATCTTCTGCATTAATAAAACCATGAGCTTTAGCTGTATACACATCATCAAAATCTTTTAAAGTTTTAATGTTGTTAACATCATGAATTGATAACGCATCAGGAAATGTTTGTAGCTTTAATTTTAAACGTTCTTTTAAGTGTTTTAAAAACCTAATAGCATAGGCTTTATTTTTGAGTTTATGTAATTCTGCACTAGAACCGCTTAAGTAACATGGTACCGAAGCTGTAACGGCACCTTTAATTTGAGGTACTGCTGGTTGTTCGCCTAAGTATTTTAAAATAATATTAGCGCCTAAACTTATACCTTTTAAATAAATATGGCTATAATTATATTTTGAAATTACATGATTAACAACGTCATGCAAATCTTCTGTTGCACCAGAATGATAACTTCTGTAAAGTTTATTATCTTCACCACTACATCCTCTAAAATTCACACAAACAGCATCAAAATTATTAGTTGTAAACAATTTTGCAGTACCAAGCATGTAAGGTCTTTGCGCATTGCCCTCTAAACCATGTAAAATAATAATGAGTTTATTGGTTTTTTCTTCGGAATAACTCCAATCTAAATCTAAAAAATCACCATCAGGTAAATTGATGCGTTCACGCTTTTGCTCAACACCATTTACACGCCTAACTAAGCCAGAATATACCGTTGATACAAAGCCATTTTTAAACATAAATGGCGCTTTATAAGTTGAATTAATTACAGGCATACGTTAGGCAAATAATGATGTAAATTTAAATGTTGTACCGTTAAAAAGCCCTTTATCACTTAGTTTTAATGATGGAATTACCAACAACGCCATAAAAGACAAGGTCATGTAAGGCGCATGTAATTTGCTGCCTAATTGTTTTGCCACGGCATCAATATCTTGATAGTCTTTAGCAACATCTTCAACCGGTTTATTACTAATAATACCAGCTATTGGCAATGGTAAAATATGCTCTTTAGAAGGTGATACAGCACAAATACCTCCTTTATTTTCAATAATTAAATTTACTGCTTTACAAATAGCTTCATCTGATGTGCCCACCGCAATAATATTATGCGAATCATGCCCTACTGATGATGCTATTGCGCCTGTTTTTAAACCAAAATTTTTAATAAAAGCTATTGCTGGCACTGAGTTTTTATACCTATTTACAACCGTTATTTTTAAAATATCGTTTTCAATATTTGACACCACATTACCGTTAACAACCTTAGCTGTTTCAATACACGCGTTGGTTACTAATTGCCCCTCTAAAGCTTCAATAACTCTAATGTTTTTTGAAGTGGCTTCAACTTTAAAATCTGTTACATCTTTAGGGTTACAGTCAAAATTATTAATAGTATTAAATGCTACCGAGTCAATTTTTGAAACTCCTTTATCAAACACCAACGCTCCGTTTATATAGGTTTGTAATGTTTTAAAATGTACTAAATCTTCAACCACAATAAAATCGGCTAAATCACCTTCTTGTAATAAACCGACCTCTAACCCATAATGCTTTACAGGATTAACACAAGCGGCTTGTAATACTTTAAAAACATTTATATTTTTAGCAATAGCTCTGGCACATAATTGATTAATATGGCCTAACATTAAATCGTCTGGGTGCTTATCATCACTACAAAACATAATGTTTTCAAAATGTTTGGGCAATAAATCAATTAAAGCTTCAAAATTTTTAGCAGCACTACCCTCTCTAATTAGTAGTTTCATACCTTTTTGAAGTTTTTCTAAGCCTTCATTATAAGTAAAACATTCATGGTCGGTTGTTATTCCAGCAGCAATGTAAGCATCTAAATCTGTACCCGTAACACCTGGTGCATGCCCATCAATTGGTTTGTTATATTGTTTTGCTAAACGCAGTTTTTTATGCACCTCTTCATCATTAAAAATTACGCCTGGGTAATTCATCATTTCTGTGAGGTATTTTATATCTGGGTTTTGAAGCAATTGTGCAATATCATTAGAGTTTATAATAGCTCCAGCAGTTTCAAAAGAAGTAGCTGGCACACATGAAGGCGCGCCAAAGTTGAATTTAAATGGTACTTTTTTACCATTTTCTATCATGAAATTTACACCCGCTAGCCCGCATACATTAGCAATTTCATGCGGATCGGAAACTGTGGCAACTGTACCGTGTTTTACTGCTATTTTTGCAAATTCACTTGGTACAAGCATTGAACTTTCAATATGAATATGCGCATCAATAAAACCAGGAATAATGTAGTTTGTAACTGCGTGTTCCTTTTCAGTTATAGTTACAATTCTATCATTTTTAACCGTAATTTCTCCTTTAAAAATACGTTTGTTTTTTATATCAACTATATTGCCTTGTATAATCATTATTTTTATGGATTTCCTGTTTACGCAAGAATAATAGCGTTCATTTAATGTTTAATATTCTTAAGGTTTCTACCTTAGAATGCTAGACTACTTTAGCTCTATTTTTATAATCTCATTGGTGTTTTCTGTAACTCTAAAGCGGTTATCTGCTCGTCGGTTAATAATCCAAACAATATCTTCGCCAGAACATAAAAGCAGCGAACTTTCTTTATCTAAAAGTGATAATTTTTCGTCTTTAAAATATTTACTAACCCGCTTTTTACCAACCATTCCGAAAGGAAAAAACACATCGCCAACTTCCCATTTTCTAATTGTTAATGGTAATTTTAAAAGGGCTTTATCTACAAAAATAGTATTGGCTTCGTTATGCGCTATGGTATCAACTACTGAAAATGATAAGGTACCAAAAGGTGTTTCAGTAACTTCAGAAAATGTATTTATGGTTATGGTTTTAATTTCCTCAGTTTCAATTTCGCTTAACAATAACGTGTCGCCATGTTTTATAAGCCTATGCGTATTACTTAAAACGTATTTACCAGATTGTGCATTTAGTAAATTTACAACATCATTCCATTGGGTAAAACCGTAATCTTTTAAAGCTTCAAATAAATATGCTTTTGGATTATTGTGTTTTTTGAAGGCTGAAATATTAAAAACAATTTTATTGTCTTCAATAGTATCAATAGCTTCTGCTAAAAAAAGTTCCATGTAATCTTCAACAATATCGGCAGTGTCACTCAAATTACTAATGGTGCCTTGGTAACTTTGTAATAAGCTTGGGTTTATTTCTTTTAAAATAGGAATAATTTCATGTCGTAGTTTATTACGTAAATATTTAGTTGAAGCATTACTACTATCTACTCGCCATTGTAAATTGTTATTTTTAGCATAGTCTATGACGTTTTCTCGCGAAAAAGGGAGTAACGGACGTACAAATTTGTTATTAACTTCGGGTATGCCGGTTAGCCCATCTAAACCTGTGCCTCTTGAAAAATTTATGAGAAATGTTTCCAAATTATCATCGGCATGGTGTGCTGTTAAAATATAATCAAACGCTAGTTGTTGGGCTAATTCATCAAACCAAAAATACCGCAATTCGCGCGCTGCCATTTGAATAGAAACTTTGTTTAACACAGCGTAACCCTCAGTATCAAAACTTTCGGTAAAGGCTTCAATATCTAATTTATTGGCCAGTTCAATTACAAATTGCTCATCATCATCACTTTCATTTCCTCTTAAATTAAAATTGCAATGTGCTAATGAAATATCTAAACCTAAATTATAGCACAAATTAACCAACACCACACTATCTACACCACCAGAAATGGCTATTAACAGCTTACTTTCTTTTAAAAATGGTAGGTTTTGGGTTATGTGCTGTTGTAGTTTTTCTAACATACTCAAATTTAGCTTTTATTTTAATGTCTGCAAGAAATAGTGTGTAAAATTGAGTTTTAAATAAACGCCTTTTTAACAACTAAAACATGCAAAAAAAGCTGCTAAGCTTAATAAACACAATTATTACCAACTAACTACTAGCCCTCAAGCACCTCACGCATGGCTTTGGCTTTAACCAAGCATTCTTCGTATTCTTTAAGCGGATCACTTTTTGATGTAATTGCACTACCTACTGAGTAAGACACGTATTTTTTTGTGGCGTTGTACAAAATGCTTCTAATTACTACGTTAAAATCAAAATCATTATTTGGTGTAAAATAACCTATTGCCCCAGAGTATATGCCGCGTTTTGTATCTTCAAGAGTTTCAATAATTTTCATTGCTGAAATTTTAGGAGCGCCTGTCATGCTTCCCATTGGGAATGTAGTTTTAATAATATCAACCGGATGTGTACTAGTTTCAACTTGTGATGTTACTGTTGATATCATTTGATGTACCTGTTCAAAGGTATATATTTTACAAAGTTCTTTTACTTGCACACTGCCTTTTATAGCAGTTTTTGAAAGATCATTTCGCACTAAATCAACAATCATAATATTTTCGCTACGCTCTTTTTCATCATTGCTTAAATTGCTTTTTAACACATAGTCTTCATGCTTATTTTTTGAGCGTTTTGCGGTACCTTTTATTGGTTGCGAAATAACGGTACTATCTTCTTTTTTAATGTAACGCTCAGGTGAAGCACTCATTACATATTTATTATGAAACTTAACAAAAGTAGCAAAAGGCGGACCACTAATAGCATTGAGTTTACAGTAAGTTTCTAATGGGTTTATTGTAGTATTTTCAGCATAAAATTCTTGACAAAAATTGGCTTCGTAAATACTGCCATGTTTTATATGTTCTAACATTTTTGATACTTTTTCAAAATAAGCATCTTTATGGATACGAAGTTTAATTTTTACTGGTTTTGTGGTATTTAAAGGCGTTTTATCTTCAAAAAAATTAATTGCTTTTAAATCTTCTTTTACTTCGTGTTTTAAAAAATGTAAGTACTTAATTTCTACCGTTTCATCTTTAAATAAAAAGAGTTTTTTAGGTTGAAAAAAATACAAATCTGGAAACCGTAAACCGTCAAAATTATTTGATACTAAATTTTCAATGCCGTTTTTTAAATCGTAGGTCAAATAGCCAAAAATCCAATCGTTTACTTCAGTTTGGTAAGCTTTAAGTTTGTTAAAAGCTTCTTTATAATTTGTTTGAATGCTAGTAGAAGCATCAACTGCCAAAACCGCATCAAAACTACTGTAAGCTTGGTTGTAGCTGTTTGAATCTAACCAAACAACTTCGTTAAATTGTTGTGCCCAAAGCAATAATTGCTTTTTAAAAGCCAAAATGTTTTGGGGTTTATAAATATGTGTAGTTCTCAACAAAAAAATTTATGTACAAATTTAATGAGTTTACTTAAAAAATTAAGAGTTTTGTGTAATACTTTAAAAACGTTTTACCATGCATCATTTAAAGAACAACTTTCTTGAAATTTCTGTAAAACAAACGGGCGCCGAGTTATGCAGCATTAAATCTACTAAAAATAACACCCAATTTATGTGGCAAGCTAACCATAATATATGGGGAAGCCATGCACCTAACCTATTCCCTATTATTGGAGTTTTAAAAAATGATGCTTTTATTTTTAAAGACGAAAAATACAACTTAACAAAGCACGGATTTATTAGAAATAACAGTAATATTACGTGTATTAAAAGCAGTAAAAACAGTTTAACTTTTGGTATTTCGTATAATGATGTGCTGCTTGAAATGTATCCGTTTAAATTTAGTTTTAATATTTCTTTTACTTTAAATGATAATATTATTGAAGTAAAACATACAGTTAAAAATGAAGATAATAAAACGCTTTATTTTTCACTTGGTGGGCACCCTGCATTTAATTGCCCGGTTTTTAAAAATGAAGCTTACCATGATTACAGTTTAGAGTTTGAACATGTTGAAAACTCTAAATCATACCTCTTAAATACTGAAAATAGTTTAATGACCAACAGAACAAAAACAGTATTAAAAAACACTAATTTATTAGCACTAAACCACAATTTATTTGCCAAAGATGCGCTTGTTTTTAAAGATTTAAAATCACGAAAAGTAACTTTAAAAAGTGCTAAAAGCGGTGATATTTTAACTGTTAAATATAATGATTTTAATTATTTAGGCATTTGGGCTAAAACAAACGGTAATTTTGTTTGCATAGAACCTTGGCTTGGTGTTGGCGATAATGAAAACACAAACCAACAGTTAACTGAAAAAGAAGGTATACTTACTTTAGAAGCCAACAAAACCTTTAGGGCATCATATTACATTGAAATAAACAAAAAGCATTTAGAATAACTATCTTTGTTGCCTAAAACAACAAATTGTGACGTTTCAAGACTTAAATTTAAACACAGCTTTATTTAATGCCTTAGATGATTTAGGCTTTACAACACCAACACCTATTCAAGCCGAAGCTTTCAACGTAGTAAGCTCTGGTAGAGATGTGGTTGGTATTGCGCAAACGGGTACCGGTAAAACATTTGCTTACATGTTACCTATTTTAAAAAATTTAAAGTTTTCAAAACAAGAAAACCCTAGGGTTTTAATTTTAGTACCAACAAGAGAATTAGTAGTACAAGTTGTTGAAGAAATTGAAAAACTATCAAAATACATAAACAATAGAGTTTTAGGTGTATATGGCGGCACAAATATTAACACACAAAAACAAGCTATTGCGCAAGGTTTAGATATTTTAGTAGCCACACCTGGTAGGTTGTATGATTTGGCTTTGAGCCGTGTATTACAACTAAAATCTATTCAAAAATTAGTAATTGATGAAGTTGACGTAATGTTAGACTTAGGGTTTAGGCACCAACTTATTAATATTTTTGACTTACTACCTGAACGCCGACAAAACATCATGTTTTCTGCAACCATGACACAAGATGTTGATGAACTTATAACTGATTTTTTTAAAAACCCAGAACGAATTTCTATAGCTGTTTCTGGTACACCTCTAAATAATATTTCACAAAACAAATACAACGTTCCAAACTTTTACACCAAAGTAAATTTATTGGTACATCTTTTAAATGATATCGAAACCTTTAATAAGGTATTAATTTTTGTAGCTTATAAACGAATGGCAGACCGTTTATTTGAAAAATTAGATGAACACTTTAAGGAAGAATTATGTGTAATTCATTCTAACAAAACACAAAACTATAGGTTACGAAGTATTGAACAGTTTAGAGAAGGCCACAATAGAATTTTAATAGCTACCGATGTTATGGCACGCGGGTTAGATATTGATAACGTATCACATGTTATAAATTTTGATACTCCAATATATCCTGAAAATTACATGCACCGCATTGGTAGAACTGGTAGAGCTGAACGTAAAGGGACAGCATTAGTATTTTCTACTGAAAAAGAACAAGAAGCTATTGAAAACATTGAGACTTTAATGAATATGGAAATTCCTTTGGTTGAAATACCAGAAATAGTTGAAATTTCTACAGAATTAATTGAAGAAGAACGCCCACAAATACGAGAACGTAACAACCCTACTAAAAGAACAGATGAAGATGCTCCTGGGCCTGCTTTTCATGAAAAAAAAGATAAAAACAGAAAAGAAAACTTAGGTGGTAAATACCGACGAGAAATTGCTAAAAAATATAAAAAGCCCAAAACACGTGGTGATAAAAATGCTAACCGAAGAAAAAAACGCTAAAAACTCCTAACCGTAATGAAATTAAAACTATTTACATACTTTGCTTTTTTTATAATTATAAGCAATAACACTAACGCTACAAATGAACCAAAATGGGGCGCAAAAGGCCACAGAGTTGTTGGCGAAATTGCTAGTAAATACTTGAAAAACAAAACTAAAAAAGCCATAAAAAAAATACTTAACAGAGAGTCTTTAGCTTTTACTTCAACATTTGCCGATGAAATAAAATCGGACCGCAGATATGATGCATTTTACACATGGCATTACATTAATATGCCTATGGACGCCGATTATGATGCCACCAAACGTAACCCTAAAGGCGATTTAGTTAGTGGTATTGAGCAATGTATTTCGGTAATTAAAAGCAAAACATCAAGTAATGAAGACAAAGCATTTTACTTAAAATTACTCATACATTTAATTGGAGATTTGCACCAACCTCTACACATTGGTTTAGCTGAAGATAAAGGCGGAAACGATTTTAAAGTACAATGGTTTTATAAAGACTCTAACCTTCATAAAGTTTGGGATACCGAAATGATTGAACATTATGGCATGAGCTATTCTGAACTTGCAGATAATGCTAGTTACTTACCTAAAGAAACCATTAAAAACATACAAAAAGGCACAATTATAGATTGGGTTAACCAAACACACAAGCTCACTAAAGAGATATACAATAACGTATCACCAAATGCCAATTTAAAGTACAGTTATTCATACCAAAACTTCAACACAGTAAGATCGCAATTACAAATTGCAGGAATAAGACTTGCTAAGATTTTAAACACTTTGTTTTAAACAAAATATAACTTAGTTTTATTTAAAAATACCTTGCTTTTCTTTTGCAAGTTTAGGTGCCCAAATTTTAACATCGTCAAATCTGCCAACATCATCAAAAGATCCTAAACCTATATATCCTGATTTAAAATGCTTATCTGAAGCTTGCATTATGGGTGTTGTGTTGTCATCAAAATAAATTTGAATTAAACCACTAGCTACATTTCTAACAACCCTAACTGTATGCCATGAGTTTTCTGTGCCCCAATTAGTTCCATCTGTTCTTTGTTTTGCAATACTTACTCGTGGTGCATCATTCACAATAAAAATACTATTTGCATGATTATCTGCCTTTGATGCAATATGTGTGTAATAAAAATTTGAAGCATTTTTAAACCCAAAAATTAAACATAAATCTCTGTGCGGGTATTCACGCCCATTTTGATTCATTTTAACTTCTAAAATAAAATCTTCAACATTTATAGTTTTAAGTAATGCTATATTGAATGGCGAACGCACTAAAGGCTTATAGTTACTTTGCATAAAAAGCTCTAAAAAGCTATTATTACTTTTTTTGGCAACGCGCCAAACCTCAGCATCGGTCATTTCAAAATCTTGTATTGCTTGAGGCTGTTCAAAGTTTTGGGCATACACTAGTTTATAATTTGAAGGTATAGTTGCCTGTGCATGTGCCGTAAAACAAGCTATTAAAACTAAAATTAAAGATGTAGTAAACTTCATTTGAAACAATTTTATGGTTTATGAAATTAATGTTTTATGTGAAGAAATAAAAAAATCCCCCTCTAAATTAATAGAGAGGGAATTATAGAGAGTCTTTCAAATTACAAAAAGTAACCAACCAAATTTTAACCCTAACTTAAAGCTATTTTTGCACTTTTACTTGACTCTCTGTAATATCTTTTATTGGTATTATTAATTTACCTTCGGGTGTTTTTAAAGTAATACACATATTATCTATGGCCTCAACTTCACCCTTAATATCTTTAAATTCAATTATTTGACCAACCTCATACGTTTTACGGGCATAAAATGTTTTTAATAAATCGCCCACAACTTTTTGAGCGCCTAAACCAAACGCTAATGCAAAAGCAAATAATAATGCACCTAATATTAACGTTAAATTGCTGGTTATTATTTCGGTATCAACACCTGCTTGATTTAAAGCTGTAATTGATGTGAAAATTAAAATGATAAAAAATACTATTTGGCTTAGCATTTTTCCTCCAGATAAATCCATTGATTCAAAAAACGATTTTAGCGCATTTTTTATGGTATTGGCTAAAATTAAACCTATGGTAAAAATTACTAAAGCTGCAAATAATTGAGGTAAATAACCTAATAAATCACTTATTTGTTGTGATATCATGGTAAGATTTAAAATATCTGACACCATGATAATGAGCATGATATACATGACCCATTTAACAAAATTTGATACTATTTTTACGGTATTGAAATTTAATTTCTTGCCTTCAACTATTTCAATTTCATTTAGTTTATCATCAAGCTTATCTGCTTTAGCTATTTTTAAAGCTTTTTTAATTAGTTTAACTACTAATTTTGTAACAATTAAACCTACAATCAGTATTATTAATGCCCCAATAATACTTGGAAACATTTTAGTTATTTCTAACCACATAGCTCTTAAAGATTCCATAGCTATGTTTTTATATTCAGTTACTTTGTTCATGTTATTAAATTAAGTTAAGGGTTATTTTTTGGTATTTTTATCTCTTTGATTAATAACAGACTCTATAATATCGCCAATGTTGTATGAGAATAGAGCAGCCAATTCCATTAGCAATTTTGCCATGGCAATATCATTCATAACCTTCCCTTTAAGTTCTTTTGGAACTTCTTTTAGGGGTGTATTTACGTATTTAAATGGATTATCCATTGTACAATTCGTTATAAACGGTTATTAATTTATCTTTTGCTCGTTTAATTCTCATTTTAACGGCACTCTCACCAATACCTAAAGCACTTACTAAATCTTTTATAGAAAGCCCATCTTGGTATTTAAGTAGCAGTATCATTTTTTCATCGGGTGAAATTTCTTCTAAAGCTACTTTTAATTGCTCAACCTTCATATTAACAAAACTGTTGTCGTCATCATCTTCTTCTGATACATTTTCAATATCAGCATAATCAACAGCTTGTTTTTCAAACTTTTTAGCTGTATTTCTGGTTACAAAATTAACACAATGGTTGTATGTGAAGGCATATAACCATGTTGAAAATTTTGAGGTTCCTTTAAAGCTTGCTAATTTAACAAAGAGTTTTAAAAATACATCTTGTGTTAAATCTTTAGCTTCATCTTCATCTTTTGCAAACCCATAACATTTATTATACACCAGGTGTGAATACCTGTCGTACAGTATTTCAAAAAGCAATGTATCATTGTTTTTAACAATTGCTTTTACCAAATCCTCATCGGATAGCTTATTAATGTTTTTTAGGGTTTTCAAAATTTAGCTTACAGCCATTTGGTTTGTTATGAGTTAAGACACTTGTTTTTATTATAGGTCACTTATTATTTATAAAATTTTATTTTTTTTTAAAATAATTTGAAAAAGGATTGTTAAGCCTCCTTTTTATTGCCAAATATTTTTTTTCTGAAACTACTAAAAAGTGCTACTGCGCCAATGGCTATAAATTTCCAGAATTTTAATATTACTGCAAAAAAGCCTGCTTTTGCCAATATTTTACCAGCAATTAAACCACCTATGCCATACGCTGCAACTTGGTCTATATCTGGATTAAAATCTGAATAACGGTTTCCTGGAGTAAACTCTACACTTTTAATAATTTTATCTCTATCTGAATTAAAGTTTTCAAGCATTGAAATATCTCCAATAGCATTTAAGTTAAGATACCCTTTGCGGCCCAAAACACGAATATTGTAGTTTAGTGTGTTTACATCGGCATCATCAAACTTAAGTTCTTTAGCCCAGTGTAATTTTTTATTTTCTTGGTCATAGTAAGGTGCAGATGCCCAACCTACAAGTTGTACTGTAGGGTAGCCAAGTTCTTTACGTTCGGTGTTTGTGGCATTTGTATCTTCTTGCATTTCTTCAAGTAAATCATCATAATCTAAATCTTCAGCATCTTCATCATCAATGTAACCTTCTTCAGCATAATCAATTTCAACACAAAATGTAAAATTATCGTGCATTGGTGTCATGTCTTCAGGAAATAATAATCCCATAGATTCACTTGGTGGATTCCCCCATAAATCGGTTAAAACGCGCTGACTTTGTTGGCTATCTAGAAACTTAAAGCCATTAGGCACATGTAATGTTGCTAAACCTTCACCTAATTCTATGGTGCCAGTTTGGTAAGTAAACGATTTGTTTATACTATCTAAAACAAAGGCATAACGGGCTTCTTTTAGCGCTAAAGAATCTACAGTTTCTTGCGAAAAAGCATACATACTAGTAATAAATAGTACAGAAAATAACAGTTTTTTCATGTTGTTGAATTGAAAATGGTTAGTACTAAGGTTTTATAAAAAACCTCTTATTCAAACCTACGAATTTTCTTCACAAAAAAGAACTGTTGTTATATTTACTTATTAAAAAATTATTTTTTAAAATGTTTGGCATAACCTCTATACCCAAAGTAACCAAGTAATGCTACAAACCCTATTGCAATTGCTATGGTTTGAAAACTTGCTATTTGTTGGCCAGATTGGTATGAATGCAAACCAGACAGGTAGAAATTAACACCAAAATATGTAAATATTATAAATGAAATTGCTATTACAGAACAGAAATTAAACATCCAACGGCCGCGTAAACCGGGTATTAAACGCATATGAATTACAAAAGCATATATCATGATGCTAATAAGTGCCCATGTTTCTTTTGGATCCCAACCCCAGTAACGGCCCCAACTTTCATTAGCCCACATGCCTCCTAAAAAGTTACCAATGGTAAGCATAACTAAACCAACTGTTAAAGCCATTTCATTAATAATGGTAAGTTCTTTAATATTTAAGTCCATTTTAGCCTTGTTTTTGGTATTGGTAACCGCCATTAAAAATAATGATACTACCCCTAAAACCATACCTAATGTAAATGGTCCATAACTAGCAACAATTACTGCTACATGAATCATTAACCAATAACTATTTAATACGGGTTGTAAGTTGGCTATTGAAGGATCCATCCATTGCCAATGCGCAATCATTAACAACATAGCTGTAACAAAGGCTGCTGCTGCAATTGTTAAGTTTGATCCTGATTTATTTAAACTTAAAACTGAAGTTCCTTTTTTCCTACTTACTCCTGTAATTAAACCAAACAACATGGTAGACCATGCTACGTAAATCATAGACTCATAAGCATCACTCCAAGGTGCATGACCGGAAACATACCAACGCATTATTAAGCCACCTAAATGCACAAAAAATAATGCAACAATAGTCCATTTAAAAAAGGTAATTAAAACACTAACTACTTTACTTTTATCTTTAAATATTTGAACTATTAGTAATATAAACATTAAAGCCCCCGCATACATATACCAACTAAATAGTTTTTTAAAAATATCGTATTTGTTGTAAAGAACTTCGGCGTGAATTTTATCATCACTTAGCATAACGTCACTACCATATTTATGCTGCGTTTTTTTAAAGGCTTTAAGAAGTTTTTCAGCTTCAGAAAAATTACCCGATTGTTTTGCATTATTAAGCGTATATAAATAGGCTTGAAATCCGTTTTTTATGAAATTTCCATATAAAGAATCTTGTATTTTATGCTGACCAAATTTATAGTCATATGATGAAATCCATGTGTTTTTTTCATCATTAGGCACAGGAAACAAACGTAACGAAGCACCCTCAACAGTATTATATAAAAGGTTTACACGTTTATGAGCTTCTTGTAATTCTTTTTGATAACCATTTGGTGTGTTAGTACTAAAAGCATCTTCTAAATACGGTTCTAATTTATAGGCGCCTCTATCAGTAAAAAAATCGGCTAAGGCTACGTATTTATCATCTATACTTGTGCCAATTATATGCCTAATGGTATCTGCTTTCTTTTTAGCTAAATAAATAACAGGTACGTTATACCAAAGCCTTGGACTTTCTTGCATTGATAAGAAAATTTGATGCGCATCAAAACCTTCATAAGTATCTAATTTACTTATTTTACGAAGCATTTCTGAGGCATAAGTGCTTACAGGTTTCATACGTCCATCTAAATCTTGAATTACCAAATGTGCAAAATCTTCGGCATGTGCTTTTGGTGTAATATTAGCTGCCAAAATAGAGTCTATTTGCGCTTTAGATGGCTTAGTTTGAGCAGCCGCATGCGTATTATGATTATGTTGTTCATGCTCATCAACATGCGGTGTTTCTTGTGAAAAACCTGCTAATGCTAAACTTAAAGCCAAAACTGTTAATAGCTTAGTTTTCTTTTCTTTTACTTTGTTTAGTTGCTTTCTTAAATCTGAAAAACGAGTACCTTTTAAAAACAAAATGGCCATTAAACCAATGTATAACATAAAATATCCAATGTAGGTGAATAAAGTACCCCAATAATCATGATTTACAGACAGAATTGTACCACTTTCATCTGGAAAAAAACTAGATTGAAAGAACCTATACCCTTTATGGTTTAAAATATTGTTCATGTAAATTTTATAGTCAAAACTACCTGCTTCTTCGTCAATTACTGTAACTTGACTTGAGTATGCCGAATTAATATCAGACCCTGGAAACTTATCTGCTTTAAAATCATTCAACTTTATACTAAAAGGCAACTCTAAAACTTTTGCACCGTACTGAAAGGCAAAGTCTAAACCTCCAACTTGTATTTGCTTGAACGGGCGAGACATACCTTGTCCGCCTAAAACACCAATACGCTTAGTTTCTCCGTTAGTTGTTACTTTTAACACAATACCATCTTCATCATTTTTTAGTACTTGTGGTTTTTTAACCACATCAAAAACACCTTTTACAACGGGCTTAGGAAACACCATTTGCATGTTACCAATACTATATAATGAGCGTAATTTTAAGGGCTGAATACTATCTTTTACCAACGTACCTTGTTCTTGGGTAGCCATGGTCATGTATGTGCCTTCAAAAGGCGACTCTATTGATAAAGCATTGTTTTCAAAATACAAATTTACAGCACCTTTAGCAGGATTGTTAAGTGTAAAAATAACATTATGTATACTGGCTTGTTCGCCTACTTTTAAAAAATGATTATGGGCTCCACCACCGCCAGATTCTACTATTTTTAAATAAGATTCGCCGTTTTCATTAGGTATAACATCTTCTTCAGCACCTACAATAAATTTTTCTAGTTCAATAGTAACAGGTTGTTTGTTATATTGCGTTTCAATTTTAAAATCATTTTGTAACCTTTTAGAAAAATCTACTTCATGTTGCAATGGTAAACGTTGTTGAACACCGTTAATTTCGTAATCACCATCAATGTATGCAGTAACGTACGTTTTTTGTGAAAGAAATGTGTTTTCTGTACCGCCTTCAGGTATAGACATCATACCTTCAAAACTTATATATCTGGTTATAAAAGCACCTAAAAAAATGAAAATGAAGGCCAAATGTAGTAATAAAACCGACCATTTTTCTTTTTTGTAAAGTCTGTATCTAAAAATATTTCCTGCAAAGTTAACTACAAAAAGCCCCATAATTGCTTCAAACCACCAAGCATTATAAATTAGGTTTCTTGTATATGGTGTTGGTGATGTTTCTTGGCCTGCATCTAGAAAAGTACCTGCTATCATTGCAGCAGCAAAAACAATAAATAAAGTACCTGTAAGACGTGTTGAAAATAGAATATTAGCGAGTTTTTTTTGCATAATTATAACCCTTTTTTAAGGTTGTGCAAATTTACATATTTATGTTTAGTTTATTATGTTAAAGTTTGCTTAAAGCGTACTACTTTAGGCTAATTTTTAAAGTTTGAATAGCAACCTTATAAAATTATTAAACAGTACGTGCTTGATAAATATTCATGTAAAGAAACGTGCTCATTTTTCGGGCGCGCCTTTTGGCATTTTCTGCATAATCGCCTTCAAAAAGAGTATCAACCGTTTGTAACCAAAGGTTTAACCAAATACCAAAATGCATTTGGGTTATACTGTTATTATTAATTTTATCAACGGTAATATGCGCTTTTAAAGGGTTGCCATAATATTTAGTTTTTAAAAACAGGCTAGACTCCCAAAAGCTGGTTAAATTTTGTAAATGAGCATCCCAATCTTTTATAGATTCATTAAAAAAAGGAGCTAATGTTTCGTTATTCCTTACTTTCTTATAAAATGAATCTACTAATAAGAATACATCATCTCTGGTTTTAATATCAGTTTTTTTCATGATTAACAAAGATACAGCAATACGGTTTTATATTAGCTATTATTAATTATTTTTGCTACATGATTACAGTAACTATTTTAGGTGCAGGCAACGTTGCCACCCATTTATATAAAGCCTTTACAAAAGCTAACAATGTAACTGTTAGCCAATGGTATAACCGTAGTTTAAAACCTTTAAACCACTACAAAAATGAGGTTGATATAACTGATGATTTAAACCATTTAAAAGAAGCCGATGTTTATATTTTAGCGGTTAGTGATGATGCCGTGGCTGAATTATCGGAAAAATTACCCTTTGAAAATAAAATTGTAGTACATACATCAGGCAGTGTTAATGTGCATGATTTAGATAAAAAACACAATCGTGGTGTATTTTACCCTTTACAAAGTTTTAGTAAAACGGCGCAACTAGATTTTGCTAATGTGCCTATTTGTATTGAAACAGTAAACAAACCCGATTACCACATACTTAAAGCTCTTGCTTTAGCCATTGGTAGCCCTGTTAAAAAAGTAAATAGTGACCAAAGACAAGTATTACATTTAGCAGCTGTTTTTGTTAATAATTTTACTAACCAATTGTACAGAATTGGTCATGAAATTACTGAAAGCGAAGGTGCCGAATTTGATTTACTAAAACCTTTAATTTTAGAAACTGCTAAAAAAATACAAGATTTATCGCCATACAAAGCACAAACTGGTCCTGCTAAACGCAATGATAAAAAAACCTTAAAAAAACACTTAAGTATTTTGAATAACCAAGACCACAAGGCTATTTACAATTTACTTACCAAATCTATTCAAAAAACACACAATGGAAGATAAAAGCTATAAAGAATACCTAGAGAATATTAACACCTTTATATTTGATGTTGATGGCGTTTTAACCGATGGTAGTGTTACTGTTATGACTAATGGCGATATGCTTAGAACCATGAATATTAAAGATGGTTATGCCCTAAAAACAGCTGTTGATGCTGGTTTTAATGTTTGTATTATTTCGGGCGGATCAAACGAAGGTGTGCGCAAACGTTTAGAAGGTTTAGGTATAAAAGATATTTTTTTAGGCGCCCACAATAAAATTGAACAACTTAATACTTACACCAAAAATAAAAATGTTAACTTAGAAAACGTACTTTATATGGGTGATGATATTCCAGATTACCCTGTAATGAAACTAGTAGGTTTACCGTGTTGCCCACAAGATGCCGTTCAAGAAATAAAAGGTATTTCAAAATACATTTCGCATAAAAGTGGCGGTAAAGGTGCTGTACGTGATGTTATTGAACAAGTGCTGAAAATTCACAACAAATGGTACGGTAATTTTCATGCTAAGTATGATTAATTAAAAACCAACAAAGTATTGGCTAGAAATAAAAGAAGACATACCACCGGTTTTGGTTACATTGGTTTTGGCAATAACCAAAATGTGTTTAACCAAAGTACAAACCGCGCGTTTTCATCATTAAAAGAAAAATTAGATGATGAAACGCATTATCATTTCAAATTAAATTTCACGCACCATACACTTACAAAAGCCGAAAAACAGCTTATTAAAGATAAAATACGAAACGATGAAAAAATAAGAACCCGCAAAACTATTTTGGGTTTTTTAATTGTTTTTAGCCTCATTTTAGGGGTAATTATTTATCTAATAAACAGTGTAATGTCTTATTTATAATGCTTTAAAATGCCATTGCTAAAGCTTATTCGTTGGAAAAACCTCATCATAATTGCCTTAGTGCAATTACTCATTAAATATGCTTTTTTACATCCGCTAGGTGCAGCTACAAGTTTAAATGCTATTGGTATTTCCTCATTAATATTTGCAACTATTTTTATAGCAGCTGCGGGTAATATTATTAATGATATTTTTGATGTTGAAACCGACTTAATTAACAAACCTAATAAAGTAATTATAGGCAAACAAATACCAGAAAAAACAGCCTATACCCTATGTATTGTTTTCAATTGTATTGGCGTTGGCTTAGGCTATTACACATCATTTTTGGTTGGCAAACCAGCTTATTTTTCATTGTTTGTAGTCATTTCAATGTTACTTTACATGTATGCTAGCTACCTAAAACAAACACTATTAATTGGTAACATTGTTGTTTCGTTATTAGTAGCGCTAAGTGTTTTAATTGTGGGCGTTTTTGATTTACTACCTGCCACTAACAACAATAACTCGCTACTACAATTAGTATATTTTAAAACTATTGTAAACTATGCTATTTTTGCTTTTTTAATAAACTTACCACGCGAAATTGCTAAAGATATTGAAGATGTTAACGGCGATTTTAAAGCAGGTATGAATACCTTGCCCATTGCCATTGGCAGAACACGTGCTAACAACCTACTATTTGCTGTAACCTTAGTCCTCATTTTAGCTCTAACGTATTACATAGTTTACAAAATATATGAACATGAAATTTTAGTAACATACTTTATAATAGCGGTTTTAGCACCTTTAATTTATACTGCCATTAAAATATTTAATGCAAAAACTAAAAACCATTTTACACACATAAGCAATATGCTTAAAATAGTTATGCTTTTAGGCATGCTTTCATTACTTTTATACGCCTATGCTTAACGAAAAACTAAAAAACTACCACATAATTCTAGCTTCGGGTTCACCAAGAAGACAAGCCTTTTTTAAAGATTTAAATTTAGATTTTGAAATACGCCTAAAACCTGTTAAAGAAGAATACCCCAATAGGCTAACACATTTTGAAATTAGTAACTATTTAGCGCAATTAAAAGCCTTACCGTTTAAAAACGAGTTAAAACAAAACGATATTTTAATTACAAGTGATACCATTGTGTGGCACAACAATAAAGCCTTAGGCAAGCCTAAAGATGCACAAGATGCGTATGCCATTTTAAAATCTTTAAGCAACCAAACGCATGAGGTTATAACATCGGTTTGTTTTACTTCAAAAACGTTTGAAAAAACACTTTACAGCATAACAAAAGTAACCTTTAAAGCACTTACCGATGATGAAATTTGGTATTACATAAACACCTGTAAGCCTTTTGATAAAGCTGGTGCTTATGGCATACAAGAATGGATTGGTGAAATAGCTGTAACCAACATTGAAGGCTCATTTTTTAATGTTGTTGGTTTACCAGTTCATCTTGTTTATAAAACGTTAAATGACATTGCCAACAGCCAATAACTTTGTATTTTTAAGTCTAAAACACTTAAAATGAAAGTCTTTTTTCAATTTGTAATAATTTGTTTGTGTTTAAACGCATGCAATAAACAACCCAAAAACAAAATATTAGCCAATAATATAACTTCTGAAGTTGAAAAAGAACCACAAAAGCTATCAGATGATTTTAAAAACTATTGGTATAAAGGTGAAGCCGAAATAACATCATACGCTTTAGAGCAAGCCCGCTATGGCGAAATTAGGCAAGGACATGCCGTTTTAATTTATGTTACCGAAGATTTTTTACCCAAAGCACAAGTAAAAGCCAACAACCAAAACCCTAATAATATTCCTGTTTTAAAATTAAATGCTACAAAAAGTTTTAACACAGGCATATATCCGTACACAATAATGCAAAGTGTTTTTTATCCTGTTTCAAACAATAAACACGCTATAAAAGTATCAAGTTCTATGCAAGAATGGTGTGGCCATGTGTATGCACAATTAAACAATAGAAATGATTTTGAAATAACATCGCATTCGTATTTTGAAGGTGAAGCCGATAAAAATTTCACACTAGAAAAAGCCGTTTTAGAAAATGAATTATGGGTACAACTTCGTATAAACCCTAAAACGTTACCAACCGGAAATATTAATAGTATTCCTGCTTTTGAATACACCAGAATGCGCCATATTCCTATTAAAGCTTACAAAGCTACAGCTACCTTAAAAACAAATAGTTATACTATAAGTTATCCGGAATTACAACGCCAATTAACCATTAATTTCAATAGTAATTTTCCATTTGAAATTTTAAGTTGGACAGAAACATTTAAAAGCGGGTTTGGTACAAATGCACAAACACTTACAACCAAAGCCACAAAGCTAAAAACCTTAAAATCTGATTATTGGAATAAAAACCAAAATAAGCACGAAATTCTTAGAGATACGCTATTTTTAAATTAAAATAATTTAAGCTTCTGCTGTATCTTTGCATAAAATAATTTGTATGTTTTTTACTAATTACAAACATGAACTTATAGCATCTGGCATACTATTAGCTTCGCTTTTAGTTGTTAGGTTTATTGCTAATTTCACTATAACTAAAGTTGCCGAAAAAAATAGCATTAATTTAGCTAGAATAAGGCTAATGCGTAGGTATGTTACTGTTACTTTACTTTTAATTGCTTTACTAATTGAAGCGTTTATACTTGGTGCAGAATTTAAAGATTTAGCACTAGTTTTTACATCAGTTTTCACCATACTTGGTATTGCGCTTTTTGCCATTTGGTCTATTTTAAGCAATGTAACATCTGGTATTATTATGTTTTTTAATTTTCCGTATAAAGTGGGTGATAAAATTGAAATTCATGATAAAGATTTTCCTGTAACTGCTATTATTGAAGACATACGTTCTTTTCAATTACACTTGCGTTTAGAAAATGGCGATTTAGTTACTTACCCCAATAACTTAATGCTTCAAAAAGCCGTAACACTTGTACAAAAAGATGCTATTGAAGAAATAGAATATGATGATGGTTCAGATTTAGTTTAAAATCTACCGCTTAAATTATGGCAAGAAAACGTTTATACCGCTCTAAAAAAAAATTAGGACAAATACCTGGCACAGTTGTTTACACCGGTGAACGCTCAAAAGAAAAACTATCTTTAGAAGCTTTTGATTTTGATAAAGACTCCTTTACCGAAAAGCAACTTGCTACTATTGAAGATTGTTTTGACTACAAAAACACCAACACTGTTAGTTGGGTTAATTTAAACGGCCTAAACCATGTTGAAGCTATTGAAAATTTGGGTAAACATTATGATATTCATCACTTAGTTTTAGAAGATATAGTAAACATTGCACAACGCCCAAAGGTTGATGATCATCAAACCTATTTGTTTGTGGTTTTAAAAATGTTGTATTACAACAATAACAATCAATTAGTATCTGAACAAGTTAGCTTTATACTTGGTAAAAATTATGTATTTACATTTCAAGAAGCTGAAGGCGATGTTTTTGATCCTATAAGAGACCGCATTAGAAATGCTAAAGGTAGAATACGAAACATGCAAGCCGATTACCTTTTATATACACTAATTGATGCTATTGTTGATCATTATTTTAGCATTATTGAAATTTTAGGCGATAAAATTGAAGACCTAGAAACCGATGTATTTACCAACAAAACCAGTGACGATTTAAGTATTCAAATACAAGATTTAAAACGCGAAGTTTTACGCGTTAGGCGCGCTGTATTTCCGCTTCGCGACATCATTAATAAAATAGAAAAAAATGATACCGCTTTAATTAACAGCAAAACCATACATTATTTTAAAGATGTGTATGATCATTTAACACAAGTATCTGAAAATATAGAGCTACACCGCGAAGTTATTGGCGGTTTAATGGGCATGTATTTAACCAGCATAAGTAATAAAATGAATGAAGTTATGAAAGTGCTTACCATTATGGCTTCAATTTTTATTCCTTTAACCTTTATAGCCGGCGTTTACGGTATGAACTTTGCTTACATACCAGAGCTACAATACAAATATGCTTACTTTGTTTTTTGGGGCGTTATGGTGGTGCTTTTTTTAATACTACTTTACTATTTTAAACGAAAAAAGTGGCTATAAACGCAATAATTACAGCATAGTTTTTTATACTTCACTACAATAATTTATGTCAAAATGACACATAAAGGCAACACAATTTAATTACTTTCATTTGGTATATTTTTTGAAAATATCAATACAAAACCATGTATAATTAAAAAAAAATATAAAAAGATGGAAACGCTAAAAATTATTCCCTTGTTTTGTCTGTTATTTTTTAATTGTTCAGCACAAACCAAGAAACCCACTGAAACAGAAAACAAACCAAAAGAAAACATTACAGTAAACAAAGAGTTTGATGAATTTGGAAACTTAAAACGTTATGATTCTGTTTACTCCTACAGTTATTCTTCGCATGAAAAATTAAATGATAGCTTACATCAAAAATTTAGTAAGCTTTTATCTGAAAACTCAATTTTTAAAGATTCGTTTTTTGAAGATTTTTTTAATGAAGATTCCGCTGCAAACAACTTCAAGCATCCTAAGTTCTTTTTTAATCAATTTGAAAATAACAACACCCATATAAATAACATGATGAAATATATGGATTCTATACAGCAACAATTTTTTAATTACGGTAATGCACCGTTAATTCCTGCAGAGCCAGAAAAAACAATTCATAAATACTCAAAAAAAATATAAAAAGGCTTATTTAAAATTTCAATAAACCGTTAAATAAAATTTAAAACCAGCCCAAGCGCTGGTTTGTTTTTTATATTTGGCTAAGCAAAAAAATACATCATGCCAAAACGCATAGCACTATTCTTTTATATATTATTATGTAGTAGCGTATTAAAAATAAACGCTCAAAAACCACAAACACCTTCAGCATCAAAAATTTATGAATCTATTCAAAAGCTAAACTTTTTAGGTTCTGTATTGTATGTTGCTGCTCACCCCGATGATGAAAATACGCGGTTAATTGCTTACATGGCTAACCAAGTAAAAGCACGTACAGCCTACCTTTCATTAACACGTGGTGATGGCGGACAAAACCTTATTGGGCCAGAAATTAGAGAACTTTTAGGTGTTATAAGAACCCAAGAACTACTAGCAGCAAGACGTGTTGATGGTGGCGAGCAAATATTCTCTAGAGCCAATGATTTTGGTTACTCAAAACACCCAGAAGAAACCCTAGCTATTTGGGACGAACAACAAGTGTTAAGTGATGTTGTTTTGGCCATTAGAAAGTTTAAACCCGATGTAATTATAAATAGGTTTGACCACAGAACACCAGGCACAACACATGGGCACCATACAACTTCGGCAGTGTTAAGTTTTGAAGCTTTTGATTTAGCTGCCAATAAAAATGCGTTTCCTGAATTATTACAACACACAAGTACTTGGCAACCTAAACGCTTGTTTTTTAACACCAATTGGTGGTTTTATGGTAGCCAAGAAAAATTTGATAAAGTAGACAAAAGTAATATGCTACATTTTGATATTGGTGTGTATTATCCGTTAAAAGGTTTGTCTAATAATGAGGTGGCTGCACTTGCTAGTAGCCAGCATTTATGCCAAGGATTTGGCAGATTATCACAACGCGGATCGCAAGAAGAATACATAGAATTAATTAAAGGCGAACGTGTTGAGAATAACGATATTTTTTCGGGCATTGATACGTCTTGGAACAGAGTTAAAGGCGGCAAAGCCATTGGAGCTATTTTATATGAAATTGAAAATAACTTCAATTTTACAAATCCTTCAGCACATTTACCTGCATTAATTAATGCATACAAACTGCTTCAAGATATAGAAAACCAACATTGGAAAGCTATAAAAACTAAAGAACTCAAACACATTATTCAAATGTGTGCGGGTTTATACTTAGAGGCATCGGCATCAACACCTACTATTGCAGCCAACAACAGTATTAAAATAGATATTGAAGCTGTAAACAGAAGTACTGTAAACATGTTACTTAAAAGCATTTCTATTACCCCATTAAACCAAATAGAAAACACCGATATTTTACTTCAAAATAATAAAAAATTCAATTACACATTTAGTAGTTTAATACCTGAAAATACTGCAAGCACCAATGCTTATTGGCTAAACGAAAAAGGAAGTTTAGGTATGTACAAGGTTGATGACAAAACCATTATTGGAAACCCCGAAACCAAAAGAGCGCTGCAAGCTAATTTTGTAGTAGATTTTGATGGTTACAGCATTAATTTTGAAAAAGATGTTGTGCACCGTTACTCAAAACCAGATAAAGGTGAATTGTACCGCCCATTTGAAATTATTCCTGAAGCATCGGCAAAAATTTCTGAAAAGGTTATCATTTTTAACAATAACAAACAACATGATATTTCTGTAATTGTAAAAGCCGGAAAAGATGATTTAGAAGGTCATGTAGAGGTTTGTCACCCTGATGGGTGGAGCGTTTACCCTAAAAACCAAAAAGTCACTATAAAACACAAAGGCGAAGAACAAACACTAGTATTTACAATAATTCCACCTAAAAATGAAAGCGAAGGTTTTATTAGCCCTATTGTTCATGTTGGAAATAAAAGTTTTACTAAAGAATTAATAGATATTAGTTATGACCACATACCACACCAAACCGTTTTATTGCCTAGTGAAAGCAAAGTTGTTAGGTTAGACATTAAAAAACGTGGTGAAAACATTGCGTATATTCAAGGTGCTGGCGATGTGGTTCCTGAAAGTTTAGAGCAAATTGGTTACAATGTTCGTGTTATTAAAACTGAAGCTGTAACAGCCGAATTATTGAGTAATTTTGATGCTGTTGTTGTTGGTATTAGAGCTTACAATACTTTAGATGATTTAGATTTTAAACAACAAACACTATTTGATTTTGTAGCTAAAGGCGGTAATATGATTGTGCAGTACAATACTTCGCACAGATTAAAAACCGAACAGTTAGCGCCTTATAATTTAACGTTATCACGCGATAGAGTAACCGATGAAAATGCTGAAGTTACGTTTTTAAATCCGCAGCATGAGGTGTTAAACTTTCCTAATAAAATAACACAACAAGATTTTGATGGATGGACACAAGAACGTGGTTTATATTTCCCAAGTGCTTGGGGAAAAGAATTTACACCTATTCTATCAATGCATGATAAAAACGAAAGCCCTAAAAGCGGCAGTTTATTAGTAGCTAAACATGGTAAAGGCTACTACATTTACACAGGTTTAAGCTTTTTTAGAGAGTTTCCTGCGGGTATTTCGGGTGCTTACAGATTGTTTGCTAATATGCTCTCTTTAGGAAAAGAAAACTTAAAACCAGAAGAAGCTACACTAAAACACTAATTATGCAAGAAAACAACCAACCTAAACAACCTTGGCTTAAGTTATATTCTTTAGTTTTAATAGCTAATGCTGTATATTTCATACTGTTTTATTTAATAATGAAAGCCTTTTAATATGCAATTAAGTTGGATAGATTGGACGGTTTTAAGCATTACACTATTTTTAATAGTTGCTTACGGCACTTGGCAAACAAGAGGAAGTAAAAACGTAAAAGATTACTTAAGAGGCGGTAACAAATCAAAATGGTGGACTATAGGTTTATCTGTTATGGCTACACAAGCCAGTGCTATTACATTTTTATCAACACCTGGTCAGGCTTTTAATGACGGTATGGGCTTTGTACAATTTTACTTTGGCTTACCTATAGCTATGGTAGTAATTTGTATGGTTTTTATTCCGTTGTACCACAAGCTAAAAGTTTACACCGCTTATGAATTTTTAGAAAGCAGATTCGATTTAAAAACCAGAACTCTAACCGCTATTTTGTTTTTAATTCAGCGTGGTTTAGCTGCAGGCATCACTATTTTTGCTCCTGCAATAATTTTATCGGTTGTGTTGGGCTGGGATTTATTAACACTAAATATTTCAATTGGGCTACTGGTAATAATTTATACGGTTTCTGGCGGTACGCGTGCTGTTAACGTTACACAAAAGCATCAAATGGTAGTTATTTTCTTTGGTATGCTAACAGCCTTTTTTATAATTTTTAGTAAACTTCCTGAAGGCATTACCTTTAGCAAAGCTTTAAGTATTGCTGGTGCTAGCGGAAAAATGGAAATATTAGATTTCTCTTTCAGCTTAAATAACAGATACACATTTTGGAGTGGTATTATTGGCGGTACGTTTTTAATGTTATCATATTTTGGTACAGATCAAAGTCAAGTACAACGTTATCTATCGGGTAAATCTGTTAAAGAAATGCAATTAGGGTTAATTTTTAATGGTTTATTAAAAGTGCCCATGCAATTTTTTATTCTTTTAGTGGGCGTTATGGTATTTGTTTTTT
Source organism: Seonamhaeicola algicola (assembly GCF_007997385.1). Classification (GTDB taxonomy): domain Bacteria; phylum Bacteroidota; class Bacteroidia; order Flavobacteriales; family Flavobacteriaceae; genus Seonamhaeicola; species Seonamhaeicola algicola. The sequence continues at coordinate 5,812 of NZ_VOSC01000005.1, read as the reverse complement.
ACCAATTTAATAAAGCGCCTATTAATTTTAATCCTACAGCTACTGAAATTGTTTTAAACTCAGAATATGCCAATGAATACAAAGCTTTACAAGTAGAACAAGACAAAATTTTTAGTGATAAACAAACACTTATAAAGGGGTTTATTGACGGTGAGAACCCTAAAGCTGAAGCGTATTTATCTATAGCCAATAAAGCACATAATGAATTACGCGAAGAAGCCAAAGTTTTAATTAATAAAGCAGGAAACACACAAGATGTTAAAGTAGAAAGCAATGATAAAGATTACGTTTTTATTCATTTTATTTTGAATAATTTACCGCGCGGACTCATAGGTTTGCTTTTAGCTGTAATTTTAAGTGCTGCCATGTCTAGTACAGCCAGTGAATTAAATGCTTTAGGCTCTACCACAACCATAGATTTATACATTAGAAACACAGGTAAAAAAACCGAAGCACAAAAAGTTAAAGCCTCGCGTTGGTTTACATTTGCTTGGGGTATTTTGGCTATTGGTGTGGCTTGTGTTGCTAATCTTGCCGAAAACTTAATTCAGTTAGTAAATATTATTGGCTCTATTTTTTATGGTAATGTTTTAGGCGTATTTTTATTAGCTTTCTTTTTTAAATTTGTTAAAAGTAATGCCGTATTTTTTGGCGCTATTATTACCCAAATTTTAGTAATTGCGCTTTATTTTTTAAATGAATACCATATTATTAATCTCCCATTTTTATGGCTAAATTTTGTAGGTTGTTTAATTGTAATAATCATAGCCATATTGCTTCAAATATTTAGTATAAATGATTACAGAACAGCACAAAACCATTAATTGGGGTATTATTGGCTTAGGTAGTATTGCCAATAAATTTGCAACAGATTTATTAACCATTAAAGATGCTAAATTGTATGCTGTTGCCTCTAGAAATCAACAAAAAGCTAATGCTTTTGCTAATAAATACAAGGCTACAAAAGCCTATGATAACTATGAAGCTTTAGCAAACGATAAAAATATTGATGCAGTATATATTGCTACACCCCATGCTTTACACAAAGAAAACACGCTACTTTGCCTAGAGCATGGTATTGCTGTTTTATGCGAAAAACCTTTTGCTATGAACATTGGCGAGGTGCATGAAATGATTACTAAAGCCAAAGAAAAAAATGTACTTTTAATGGAAGCATTGTGGACGTATTTTTTACCACATTACCAGTATGTTGCTAACTTAATTAAAAGTGAAACTTATGGCAAACTTTTAAAACTTGAAGCCGATTTTGGTTTTTACCGTGCTTTTAATAATAACTCAAGGCTTTTTAATAAAGCTCTTGGTGGTGGCAGCTTACTAGATATTGGCATATACCCTATTTTTGCTGCTTTATCTACACTTGGTAAACCAAATGATATTATTGCTAATGCTTCTTTTTTTAATAATGGCGCAGATTCATCTTGCCACATAACCTTTATTTACAATAACAATATTACAGCATCATTAAAAAGTACTTTAATTGAAGATACTAAAACCGAAGCTGTTTTTTATTGTGAAAAGGCTACCGTTAAAATAAACACGCAGTTTCATAAACCAACAACTGTATCTATTTTTAAAGATGGTAAAGAAACCGTTAAAGATTTTAATTACAATACTATAGGCTATAATTTTGAAGCAATACATTTTAACAACTTAATTAGAGCTGGTAAAACTGAAAGTGATATTATGACTTTTGAGTTTAGCCAACAACTTATATTGCTGCTTGATAAAGTTAGAAACATTATAAACTTAGAGTATTAGTTTTATTGAAGTGAAAAAATTAGGAAAAGAATAATTAGTAAGCGCTTATTACATGTGGTAATAAAACAACACCACAAACACGTGCGTTAGCGATTGCAGCGATAGCTTTTAGTGAGGCACGAGCTAAAACTACAAGCGGAAAGCGCGACCCTTTGGGTAACGCCCTTATTAAAAATAAAAAAGCGAAACTTAATAAGTTTCGCTTTTTACATAAAGTGCTTAAATAGTAATTATTTAATGTTTTTTATAATGCGCCCCATTGTTTTAAAACCTCTTCGTTTTTTCTAATGTAAGCATCGTATTTTGCGGCTTTTGCTAGTGCTAATGATGATTTTGCGGCTTCAATGGCTCCTTTTTTATCGCCTGCTTTAGCTTTTATTAAGGCTTGCTGATGTATTACCCAAAATTTAGGGTTTGCTTTATTCATTTCAACAGCTTTATCAATCCACTTTTCAGCAGTTTTAATGTCTTTATCAGACTCTAAATAATATACCGCAGATGCAAAATAATCATCGGCAGTTGGCCCATTCATTATACCATTAATGTTTGCTGTAACTTTAGCATCGGTTGGCACGGTGAATGGTACTGCTGCATATGATTTTTCCCAGATTATTTCTAAAACTGCGCTATCATTTTTTATGTTATTAATGTCTATTGCCATAGTTTCAACATTAAAAGGTACTTCATGCACTTCGGTTTTTGCTGTTGCAACTACTTTGCTGTCATCCCAATTTTGTGGTGTTCCCCAGTTATTAGTGTCTGCGTATAACATAATATCCCATTGTTTTGCAGAGTTAAGTTTAGTAAAAATAGCGTAAGTTCCAGCTTTTACGTTTTGTCCTGCAAAGGTTACATCATCACTAAAAGTAATTGTAGTGTTTTTATTGGCGCCTGTTCTCCATATAGTACCCCAAGGCTCTAAACCTCCAAAAATGGTTCTACCTTTTACACCTGGTCTTGAATATTCAATAGTTACATCTGTTAAACCTACTTTTTGTTTTAAAGTGGCAGACGGACTTGGTTGAGGCGTTTCAACTTGTGCATTTACAGCTGTTAATGTTGCAAATGCTACAAATAATAATACTAGCTTTTTCATTTGTTTTGATTGTTTATGTTCACTATTCAAAATTAACTATTAAAACGGCTGTATTTGTTAAGAAAACCTTAAAAAAATGTGCTTACAAACTAGTAGCAATAATCCTTTTGAAATATACTAAACCTAATTATAGAGTTTACTTATACAACTATATGATTTTTTGTTTATTGTTTTTAAAAAAACATTAAACATTTTGTATATTTGGAGTGTAAACGTGCTTTGGTTAGTACAATTTTTATTAAAACAGCACATAAAAAAGAACGCATGCAAAAAGAAAACATTGAAATTAAAAATGGTCATTTAAACGGTTTAACTATTGAAGATATTGGCGATGAGCATTTATTTACAGGTATTGAAACCCCTTTACGTAAAGACGCATTTAAACTAACTGATACCGAAAAAAAAGAGCGAATTGCCATACTTTTTGAAGAAATCATGCAAGTAATGGGCTTAGATTTAACTGACGACTCTTTAAAAGGTACACCACAACGTGTTGCTAAAATGTATATTGATGAAATTTTTTCTGGTTTAAACCCTGAAAATAAACCCAAAGTTGCATTGTTTGATAATAAATACCAGTACAACCAAATGCTGGTTGAAAAAAACATTACATTCTACTCAAACTGCGAACACCATTTTGTGCCAATAATTGGTAAAGCACATGTGGCTTATATTTCATCGGGTAAAGTTATTGGTTTATCTAAACTAAACAGAATTGTACAATATTACGCCAAAAGGCCACAAGTACAAGAGCGTTTAACTAACCAAATTGCAAACGAACTTAAAGCTACTTTAAATACTGAAGACATTGCTGTAATTATTGATGCCAAACATTTATGTGTATCATCTAGAGGTATAAAAGATGATACATCGGCAACTGTTACAGCATATTATGGTGGTAAATTTAACACAACCGAAAAAATTGTAGAATTACAAAACTATCTTAAAAATTAACACTATGGAATTAGAATTAATTAACAAAGCATTAGAGTTTGAACAACGTAAAATGAGAGGTTTATCTAATAGTGACAGAATAGAAATTTCTAGAGAAGCCAAAGCATTAATTTTAGATTTAAATAAAATTTACAAAACAAAAAAAGACCAGAAAATAATGGATATTATGAAACGCCTAACTACCATAAAACAAAAGGTAGAAAAGCGTTTAAAAGGTGCACCACTTGTTTAAAACAACTAGTACAAACTATGAAAATATATACGCTTCATAAAAAACAAAACCTTAAAACAACTGTAAATGAGGCTTGGGAGTTTTTATCTTCACCACAAAACTTAAAAACCATAACGCCAGATTATATGGGCTTTAACATACTTTCGGGCGCAGATAGACCCATGTATGCAGGCCAAATTATAGAGTATATTGTAACGCCTGTTTTAGGTATAAAAACCAAATGGGTTACAGAAATTACACATGTAATTGATAAACATTATTTTGTTGATGAGCAACGTTTTGGTCCATACGCATTATGGCACCACAAACATTTTATAAAAGAAATTGATGGTGGTGTTGAAATGGAAGACATTATACATTACAAAGTGCCTTTTGGTATAATTGGCCAACTAGTACAACCCATTTTAGTTAAACCCAAACTTGAAGAAATATTTAATTACAGAACAGAAAAGTTAGATGCACTATTTGGTTCATTTTAAATTAAACATTCATTAAAAAATGAGGCCTTTATCTATAAAATGTTAATATTAACCTAATTAAAAGGCTTTAAAATGTTAATTTGTTCGTTTTTACTATATTGCAAAAATTGAAAAATTAATAGTTGAACTTAAATGTAATTTGAATATGACACTGATAGATAAAGCTTTAGAATTTGAGCAACGTAAGCACACGTTTAAAACCACAAGCGAACGTATAGAATCTTCGCGCGAAGTAAAAGCACTTATTTTAGATATTAATGATGTTTACAAAGAAAATAAAGACCCTAAATTAATGGATATTATGAAGCGCTTAACGGCTATAAAGCAAAAAATAGAAAAGCGCTTAAAAGGGCGTTCATAATTTTTTATTGTTTAGTTTAGCTTAAAACATAATAACTATGAACACACAAGAAGTTGCCAATTTATGGGCAAAAATGTGTAATGAAAATAAACTTATTGAGTGTGCTGAAACACTTTATGCCAATACTATCATCTGTAAAGAAATGCCCGGTGGTACTGATGCCGAAATTACTACTGGTAAACAAAACGTTTTAAACAAAAGTTACCAATGGCTTGATACAGTTGAAACCATACACAGCTGCACCGTAACAACACCAGTTGTTGCTGGTAATTATTTTAGCAGTAAAATGTCTTTTGATGTTACTTTTAAAGATCGCGGACGCATACAAATGGAAGAAATTTGTGTTTTTGAAGTTAATAACGGACAAATTATTTTTGAACAATTTTTCTACACTGTTTAAAGAAGATTAAGAATTATTAAATACAAGCTGTTTATAAAGAGTTATACCAAAAACCTCTTATAAACAGCTTTTTATATTCAACTTCATTTTGAATTGTAAAATGTAAGGGTTATCTTTAAAGGTTATAATTTTCAAGCCCTTAAGAATATGAATGAAGTTAAACTTACACCTTTACACCATAATAACAGTGCACAAATAGCAGTAAGGTTTAAATACAACTATAATTTAAAAACGCACCTAAAAAAACTTGATGGTATAAAATGGAGTAATACCCATAAAGTATTTTACTTAAAATATTCTACTGAAAACAAACAGTTAATTTACGCACATTTAAGAGCTATAAACTGTTATGTAGATTATACCGAATTATCTGTTAAAAAAACAATTTCAACACCCGTTTTTACTGAAATTAAGCTTCCTACATTACGAGAACATCAGCAAACAGATTTATTAAAGTTTGAAAAATGGATGCAAGAAAAAAGGCTGAGTATAAACACTATAAATACCTATA